>CAWCRN010000021.1:0-53584 GCA_963797835.1 uncultured Solirubrobacterales bacterium | reverse complement strand
TCCGCGAGTTCGACCCCTCCGGCCGCGCCAGCCGCGGCGACCCCTGGCCGTACCACCGGGCCGCGCTCGAGCGGATGCTGGGTACCTAGTCGGGCCGGCGCCGCTACGCCAGCACAGCTGCTCGACGACGGCGCCGTCGGCGCCCACGGCGAACACGGCGGGCACGATCGCGATCCCGTACTTGTGGGCGAGGTCGGGGCGTTCGCGGACGTCGATGCTGACGAGGGGCTCGGGACGCTCGGACAGCCGCCGCTCCCAGGCGAGGCACTCCGAGCAGAGCGGGTGCGTGAACTCGACGTGGGCGCGCGCGGCACCGTCGAGCGGCGGCAGGTCGGCGAGGTCGATCCGGTCGTTGTGGGTGGGCGAGATCCCCGCGCAGGCGGGCGCCAAGCCGGTAGATCTCGCAGCCGGCGCAGAACCCGGTCGACGCGGAGAGCAGGGCGAGGAAGGCGACGAGCCCGGCGACCGCGGTTCCCGCGGTCTCGGCGCCCGCCCACCACAGCGCCGCGGCCGAGCCGAGGAACGCGATCCCAATCATGTTCGCCAGCCGTGGCGGCCGCGCGTCCTCGACCTCGCCCTCGCCGATCCGGGGCTGGAGCCAGACGAAGTAGACGACGCAGGGGATGCACCACCGCCGTCCGAGGGTGACCCCGATCGCGAGTTGCGCCGCCATCAGCGCCCAGGCGAGCGGCCAGCCGAAAACGACGCCGGCCAGGGCCACGACGCCGGTCACGCCCTGGCCAAAGCGGGCGGCGCGGAAATCGATCACCTCGGTGTCGCGCCAGGGGTCCGCGGTCCGGGTTTGGGCCATGAGTGAAGGATGACAGCGGCCCTGAAGCGGGCCTGCTGCGCGGCCCGATCATGTCGCTTCTCATGGAGAGCGCGTGCCGGGACGAGGATCACTGAGGAACCAGCCCGGACCCAGTCGCGGCAAGTGTCCTGCTTTACACCCAGACTCTGTAGGTAGGGCAGGACACCCGACCGCGGATTGGGACTGTCCTGCCCTACTGGTCCCTCGCAACACCTAGGCAGGACAGTTGCCTTGGAGATAGGCGCTTTGGACGATGAGCGCTACTCGCCCTCGCGGCGTAGCGGAGTCTGCTGGATCGGCTCGGCGAGCAGCATCTCCTTGGTGAAGATCAGGTCGTCGCGGTTGTAGTCGGCCAGCTCGTACTCGTGGCCCATCGTGATCGCGTCGAACGGGCAGGCGACCTCGCAGTAGCCGCAGAAGATGCAGCGGGCCATGTTGATCTCGTAGACGGCGGCGTAGCGCTCGCCGGCGGAGACGCGGTCGGCGGGGTCGTTCTCGGCGGCGACGACGCGGATGCAGTCGGCGGGGCAGGCCGCGGCGCAGAGCGAGCAGCCGACGCACTTCTCGAGGCCGGTGTCCTCGAAGCGGTGGAGCTTGTGGCGGCCGCGAAAGCGGGGGTAGACCGGGGTCTTCTCCTCCGGGTACTGGACCGTGACCGGGCCCTCGAAGAGGCGCCCCATCGTCGTCTTCAGCCCGCGCAGCGTCTCGCCGAAGGCGCGGTAGGCGCCTCGGGCCCGCCCGGCTCGGGCCCGCGCTGGACGGCGACGACCTCGATTCTCGCCCTTGAGGTAGGGGAACTCCGTGCCGTTCTCGCTCATAGGACGGTCACCAGGATGGCGGTTACCAGCACGTTCCAGGGTCGCCAGGGGCAGCAGCACCTTCCAGCCGAGGCTCATCAGCTGGTCGTAGCGAAGGCGCGGCAGCGTCGCCCGGATCCAGATGAAGACGAAGACGAGCGCGAGGATCTTCGGCAGCATCCAGATCGGGTCGAGCCAGCCCGGCCCGGGGCCCATCCAGCCGCCGAGGAAGAAGGTCGCCGCGATCCCCGAGATCACCAGCATCTCGATGTACTCGGCGAGCATGAACGAGCCGAAGCGCATCCCCCCGTACTCGGTCTGGTAGCCGGCGACAAGCTCGGCGTCGGCCTCGGGCAGGTCGAACGGCGCCCGGTTCGCCTCGGCGAAGCCCGCCACCATGAAGATCAGGAAGCCGATCACCTGGGGGACGATGTACCAGACCTGGTCCTGCGCCTCGACGATCCCGGTCAGCGAGAGCGTCCCGGCCATCATGATCGCGCCGAGCAGCGCGAGGCCCATCGAGATCTCGTACGAGATCAGCTGCGCCGCGGAGCGCATCGCGCCGAGGAAGCTGTACTTCGAGCCCGAGGCCCAGCCGCCGAGCAGCAGGCCGTAGAACGCGAACGAGCCGAAGGCGAAGAAGTACAGGATCCCGATCGAGACGTCGATCCCGTAGAGGCCGACCGTCCGCCGCCGATCTCCTGCACGTTTCCCCACGGCAGGATCGCCAGGACGTGACCCCGGAGAAGACGACCAGCACCGGCCCCAGCGCCCACAGCAGCGGCAGCGCGTTCTCGGCGTGTACCCCTCCTTGCCGATCAGCTTGATCGCGTCGGCGAGCGGGCTGCATCAGCCCGAAGGGGCCGATCCGGTTCGGCCCGTAGCGGGGCTGGAAGCGGCCCAGCACCTTGCGCTCGACCACGGTCAGCACCGGCACGATCGCGAACACGAGCGAAGATCACCAGCGACTTCACGATCAGCACCCAGGTCGCCTCGGCGGCGCCGCCGTCGGCGAGCGGCAGGGTCATTCGCGGCACCCCCCGCCTTCTCGACCTCGATCGACTCGGCCGGCGAGAGCGCGTTCGCGTTCTCCTCGGCGGTCCCCTCGATCATGAACGCGCCCCCGGGCCGCATCCGCTCGCGGACCATCACCCGGGCGCGCAGCTGGTCCCGTTCGAGCGGACGTCGACCTCGTCGCCCTGCGCCAGCCCGAGGCGCTCGGCGTCGGAGGGCGCGACTCGACGGTCTGCTTCGGCGCCAGGAACCGCAGCGCCGGGTTCCGCTCGGTGACCTCGCCGGCCCAGAGGTCGCGGTAGGTGCCGAGGCGGAGCCTGAGGGTCAGACCCTCGCGGTCCTGGAGTCAGCTGTAGGGTCAGCCCCGTCGCTACGCCCGGGGTCAGACCCGGTCCGGGGATCTGCCCCGGTCGCGGTGCCCCGGCTGCGGGAACTCCGAAGCCGCCTCCGCTCCTGCCAGCGGATGCCGCGGCCGCCGATCTCGTCCAGAGTGATCCCGGCGTAGAAGGGCACTTCGGTCGCCAGTGCCTCGAGCGCCTCCTCGGCCGAGTCGATGCCGGTCTCTTCGCCGAGGCGGGCGGCGAGCTCGGCGAGGACCTGCCAGGCGGGCCGGACTGCCGGGGTGGGGGACGGAGGGGCGCACGCGCTGGAGGCGGCCGTCGGGGTGGGTGACGGTGCCCTCCTTCTCGGCGTGGGACTCGGCGGGGAAGACGACGTCGGCGTGCTTCGCCGACTCGTCCTCGAACATCGAGAAGGCGACGACGAAGCGAGTGCGGGCGAGGGCTTCCTCCCAGCGGTCGCTCGCCGGGGTAGTCGCGGACGGGGTTGGCGTTCGACCAGGATCAGTGCGTCGAGCTCGTCGCCGGCGAGGCGCGTCGCGGATTGCGGCGGCGTCCCTGCCGTCCGGCGCCTCGGCGAAGCCCGGGCCGGCGCCGGGGGTGCAGCCGGCCTCGCGCAGGCCGCGGGCGTTTGCGGCGTCGGGGACCTCGATCAGGCCGGCGCCGTCGGCGCCGAGCTTGAGCGCCGCGGGCGCATCGCGAGCAGGGCGGTCGAGCGCCTCGGGCCCGGGCGGCCGATGCGCTCGCCCCAGATGACGACCGTCTTGCTCGGGCCGCAGCACGCCGGCGGCCTCCGCTGCGCGGCTCGCGGTAGGCCTCCGTGACCGGCGCGTCGGCGTCGCCCAGCTCGGCGGCGAGGGCCCGGAGGAAGGCGGCGGCGTCGCCGGGGGCGTAGCGGACGGATTCCTCGGCGCCGCCGTCGAGGGACGTCGGGCGCTCGCTGGCGATCGCGAGGCGGACGCCGTTGCGGCGCGCCGCCTTGCGCAGGCGCAGGTCGAGGATCGGCATCGAGTGCATCGGGTCGGTCGCCGACGACGAGCACCGCGTCGGCGCCGTCGATTCGGACATAGCCGCGGCCGAGCTCCGGGCTCCGACAGCGCCGAGCGCCAGCTCGCGGGCGGGCCCGCCGGCGGGGCGCGAGTCGACGTTGCGGCGAGCCGAGCGCGCCGCGCACGATCCGCTGGACGAGGTAGCCCTCCTCGTTCGAGGTGCCGCCGCCGACGATCGCGGCGCTGCGCCCGCCCGCGGCGCGCAGGCCGGCCGCGGCCGCGTCGAGCGCCTCCTCCCAGCTCGCGGGCTCGAGGTTCGCCGCCGCGGCGGACCATCGGCGCGGTGATCCGGTCCGGGGCGGCCATCATCTGGAAGCCGAAGCGGCCCTTGTCGCAGAGCCAGCCGTCGTCGACGTCGTGGTTGTCGCGGGCGAGCACCCGCTGGACCTGCTCGTCGCGGACGGTGAACTTGACGTTGCACTGGCTCGGGCACAGGGTGCAGACCGAGCCCGCGTCCTCGATGTCCCAGGGCCGGGCGCGGAAGCGGTAGGCCTCGGAGGTCAGCGCGCCGACCGGGCAGAGCTCGATGATGTTGCCGTGGAAGGGGGCGATGTAGGGGCGGTCGTCGAAGGTGCCGACGTAGGTCGCGGCCCCGCGCTCGAGCAGCTGCAGCTGCTCGTCCTCGGCGACCTCCTGGCTGAAGCGCACGCAGCGGTAGCAGAGGATGCAGCGCTCGCGGTCGATCCGCACCAGCGGCGAGAGCGGGATCGGCTTCTGGAAGTGGCGCTTGGGGTCGCTGAAGCGGCTGCGGCCCGGGCCCCAGCCCATCGCGATGTCCTGCAGCGGGCACTCGCCGCCCTTGTCGCAGACCGGGCAGTCGAGCGGGTGGTTGACGAGCAGGAACTCGACGACCGCGTTCTGGGCCTCCTTGACGCGGTCGGTCTGGGTGTAGACGACCATCCCGTCGCGCACCGGCGTCGAGCAGGCGGTCTGCAGCTTCGGGATCCCCTCGACCTCGACCAGGCACATGCGGCAGGCGCCGACCGGCTCGCCGAGCTTCGGCTCGTAACAGAAGACCGGGATCTCGACGTCGCCGCGCTTGGCGGCGTCGACCAGCATCGCGCCCTCGGGAGCCGGACCTCGATCGCCGTCGACGACGAGGGTGACATCGGGCCGCTCGCGCTGACGTCACTCGCCGGCTACCGCCACGCGGCCGCGGCCGACTCGCGGGCGCGCCTCGATCGCCTCCTCGAACTCGCCGCGGAACTTCGCGACCATCGAGCCCACCGGCATCGCCATCGCGTCGCCGAGGACGCAGAGGCAGTTGCCGATGATGTTCTCCTGGACCGAGGAGATGATGTCGAGGTCCATCGGGGTCGCCTCGCCGCTGACGACCCGCTCGAGCATCTTCACGGTCCAGTTGGTGCCCTCGCGGCAGGGGGTGCACTTCCCGCACGACTCGTGGTGGTAGAAGCGCGCGGTCCGCAGCGCCAGCTCGGGGATCGAGACCGTGTCGTCGGCGACGATGATCGCGCCCGAGCCCAGCATCGAGCCGGCCTCGGCCATCGCCTCGAAGGTGTAGGGGAGGTCGAGCTCCGCGTCGGTCAGCACGCGGCGCCGAGGAGCCGCCGGGGAACCAGCCTTCACCTCGCGCCCCGGGCCGGGGCCGCCGGCGAGCCCCTCGATCAGCTCGCGCGAGGGGATCCCCAGCTCGATCTCGTAGTTGCCGGGCCGCTGGACGCAGCCCGAGACCGAGACGACCTTCGTCCCGGGCGACTGCTCGGTGCCGAAGCCCTTGAACCAGTCGGCGCCGTTGTTGACGATGTGCGGGACGTTCGCCAGCGTCTCGACGTTGTTGATCAGCGTCGGCCCGCCGTAGAGGCCCTGGATCGCGGGGAACGGCGGCTTCAGCCGCGGGTTGCCGCGCTTGCCCTCGAGCGAGTCGAGCAGCGCCGTCTCCTCGCCGCAGATGTAGGCGCCGGCGCCGCGGTGGACGACGATGTCGATGTCGCCGCCGGTGCCGAGGATGTTCTCGCCGGCGAACCCCGCGTCGTAGGCCTCGGCGACCGCGGCGTCGAGGATGTCGGCGACCTCCCAGTACTCGCCGCGGATGAAGATGAACGCGTAGCGGGCGCCGGCCGCGAGCGGCGCGATCAGGCAGCCCTCGATCGAGCTGGTGCGGGTTCTTCTGCATCAGCTCGCGGTCCTTGAACGTGCCCGGCTCGGACTCGTCGGCGTTGCAGCAGAGGTACTTCTCCATCTCGCCGCGGGGGAGGAAGCCGGCCTTCTTTCCCATCGAGAAGCCGGCGCCGCCGCGTCCGCGCAGGCCCGAGGCCTCGAGCTGCTCAGCAGCTCCTCGGGCTCGAGCTCGCGGAAGGCCTTCGCGAGCGCCGCGTAGCCGCCGAGGCGGCGGTAGCCCTCGAGCGTCGGCAGCTCGGGTCGTCGACGTGCCGGAAGAGCATGCGGGTCTCGCTAGCCACCGCTCTCCACCTCCGCGACCCTCGGGTCGGGCTCGGGCTCGGGGCCGCCGGCGGCGGGCGGCTTCGCCAGCGCCTTCTCCGGCGAGCGGCTCGTCGCCAGCCCGAAGCTGCTCCGATCGCCTGCGCCGCCTCGGCGGGCTCGAGCGGCCCGTAGTAGACCTCGTCGATCGAGGCCATCGGCGCCATGTCGCAGGCGCCGAGGCACTCGAAGCCCTGCACGTAGAACTCGCCGTCGGCCGAGCTGGCGCCGCCGTGCCCGGCGGCCTCGGCGTCGACGCCCGGCCGCCTCGCAGAACGCGTCGAGCAGCTCGTCGGCGCCGTTCATCCAGCAGGAGATGTTGTGGCAGACGAGCACCCGGTGGCGCCCGGCGGCTCGAGGTGGAAGAGGTCGTAGAAGCTCGCGACCGACTGGAGGTAGGCGGGCGTCAGCCCCATCACCGCCGCCGCCTGGCGGATGCCCTCCGGCGAGCACCAGCCGTAGTGGCGCTGGACCGCCCACAGCGCCGGGATCGAGGCCGAGCGCAGCTGCGGGTAGCGCGACATCGCCGCCTCGATCTGCTCCTGCAGCTCGGCGGGGACGTCGACCTCGTGCAGCTCGGGGACGCGCTCGGCGTCCTCGGGCCTCATCGACGCGATCAGCCGCTCGCGCTGCTCGGCGGTGAGGTCATCCGTGGGGCGCAGGCGGTGCCCGTTCTCCTGGCTCATCGGTCAGTCCCTCCCAGGATCGGGTCGAGCATCGCCAGGTTCTGGATCATGTCGGCGACGTACTCGTCGATGCACATGTCGCGCAGGCACTGGAGGTTGACGAAGGACGAGTCGCGGAAGTGGACGCGGGCGGGCTTCGCGGAGCCGTCGGCGACGACGAAGCATCCGAGCTCACCCCGCGGTCCCTCGATCGCGTGGTAGACCTCGCCGGGGGCGACCCGGAAGCCCTCGGTGACGAGCTTGAAGTGGTGGATCAGCGACTCCATCGAGGTCGACAGCTCGCTGCGCGGCGGCAGCACGTACTTGCGGTCGTCGGCGATGAACGGGCCCTCGGGCAGGCCCTCGAGCGCCTGCTCGATGATCCGCACCGACTCGCGCATCTCCTGGACCCGAACCCGGTAGCGGTCCCAGCCGTCGCCGACGGTCCCGACCGGGATGCTGAACTCGTGGTCGGCGTAGGAGAGGTCGGGCTCTGCCTTGCGCAGGTCCCACGGCTCGCCGGCAGCGCGCAGCAGCGGCCCGGTGACGCCCAGCTCCAACAGGCGCTGGCGCTCGACGATCCCGATCCCCTTGGTTCGCTGGAGGAAGATCTCGTTGCGGGTGAGCAGTGCCTCGTACTGGTCGATCCGCGACGGCATCTCGCCGCAGAACGCCCTCACCTTGTCGGCGAAGCCGACCGGGATGTCCTCGAAGACGCCGCCGATCTGGAAGTAGCGGGTGTGCATCCGCTGGCCCGAGGACATCTCGAACAGGTCGAGGATCCGGTCGCGCTCGCGGAAGCAGTAGAAGAACATCGACATCGCGCCGAGGTCGAGCGCCGTCGTACCGAGCCAGACCAGGTGCGAGTGGATGCGGTTCAGCTCGAGGTGGATCACGCGCAGGTACTTGGCGCGCTCGGGGATCTCCAGCTCCACCAATCGCTCGACCGCGCCGCAGTAGGCCTGCATCTGGGAGTAGTAGGAGAGGTAGTCCATCCGCTCGACGAACGGGATGACCTTCCAGTAGCTCTTGTCCTCGCAGGACTTCTCGATCCCGGTGTGGACGTAGCCGATGATCGGCTTCAGGTCGCGGACGATCTCGCCCTCGAGGCTGACCAGGAGCCGCAGCACGCCGTGGGTCGCCGGGTGGTGCGGGCCCATGTTGATCGTCATCAGCTCGGCCTCGGGCGCCCGAGCGTCCTCGAGCGCGGTGCGCTCGATCGGCGAGGTGCCGATCACGGTCGCCTCGGTGTGTGCCACGCCGGTCGCGGCCGGGGCCGGCGCCGTCCCCTGTCGAGCGGGTGGCGTGCTCACTCGTACCACCGCGGGACCTCGTGCTCGTTGTAGGTGAAGATCACCGGCTCGCCCCCGATTGGGAAGTCGCGGCGTTGGGGCCAGCCGACGTACTCCTCCGGCATCAGGATCCGGCGCAGGTCGGGGTGGCCGCGGAAGACGATCCCGAAGAAGTCGTAGACCTCGCGCTCCTGGAACTCGGCCGTCGGGAACATCTCCACCACCGAGTCGATCTCGGGCAGCTCGTCGCCACCTGGGTCGGCGAGCGCGGCGCGCACCCGCAGCCGCTCGACCCGCGCCATGTTGAGCAGCTCGTAGTGGACGCCGAAGCGGGGCTCGGCGGGGAGGTAGTCGGCACCGTGGACGCTGGCGAGGAAGCCGTACTCCTGGCCCGGCGTGTCGCGCAGCCAGCCCAACACGGCCGGCACCTGCTCCGGGTCGACGATCAGGCAGGCCTGCCCGCGGTCGTGGTAGGTCTCGAGGACCGAGCCGGCGTGGGCCTCGTTCAGCTCCTGGGCGATCAGCTCCAATCCGGGAGCATCAGGCATGGCCGCCCCCGTTCGGCTCGCCGGCCTCCCGCGCGATCTCGCGCGCCCGCTCGTATTCCTCGACGCCGCCGGTCGTGATCGCGACGTCGCGGGCCCACTCCTCGGTGCCAGCCGCGTTGTAGCGGGAGCGCCAGCCCGGGTCTGGGTTGCCGAGGATCTTGCGCTGGAGCTTGTTGAACCCGTACAGCAGGGCCTCGGGGCGGGGCGGGCAGCCGGGCACATGCATGTCGACGGGCATGAACTTGTCGGCGCCCTGGACGACGGCGTAGTTGGAGAACATGCCGCCCGAGGAGGCGCAGGCGCCCATCGAGATCACCCACTTGGGCTCCAGCATCTGGTCATAGAGGCGGCGGACGACCGGCGCCATCTTGATCGAGACCCGGCCGGAGAGGATCAGGAAGTCGGCCTGGCGGGGGGAAGCGCGCATCGCTTCGGCCCCGAAGCGGGCGATGTCGTAGCGGGGCGAGACGATCGACATCATCTCGATCCCGCAGCATGCGAGCCCGAAGGTGAAGGGGAACATCGCGTTCGCGCGGCCCCAGTTCAAGACCTTCTCAAGCCGGGTGGTGTGGACCGACTCCTCGACGAAGCGCTCCAGGTCTTCGTCGGAGAGGTCGCCGCGCAGCAGGTCGCGGGCGCGGAGCTGGCGGACACGCAGCTCCTCCGCCGAGCGCGGCTGGTCGAGCGGTGCGAGGCCGCGGACCTTCTCGCGCCTCACTTCCAATCGAGGGCGCCCTTCCTCCACACGTAGATCAGCGCCACCAGGAGCAGGGCGACGAAGATCAGGATCTCGGCCAGCACGAACACCGAGTCGGCGCCGTTCAGGATCACCCCGACCGGATACAGGAACACGACCTCGATGTCGAAGAGGATGAAGAGCATCGCGACGAGGTAGAACGAAACCCCGAAGCGGAAGGTGCGCGAGACCTCGGTCGGCACGCCCGACTCGTACGGCTCGGACTTGACCTTGCTCGGCCGGCTCGGGCCGACCAGGCTGTTCAGCATCACGAGCGCTCCGCCGACGAGAACCCCGAGTCCGGCGAAGACGATGACTGGGAGGTAGCTGCGCAGCACTGTCCATAGGGTACGACTTTGTGCGCACCTGCCACATAGTGATTTTCCGCATGAACAAGGGGAAAACCCGACCGCTCAACACGGATATCCGGCGATGGACACGGTCCATCTCGTAGTCGGCGTCACCGTGATCGCAGCCAACGTCGTCGCCGGCGTCTGGGGCGGCCTCGCCTGGATCCGCAACGAGCCGGCGGTGGGGTTCTGGTACGCGCTGCGCTTCGCGCAGGTCGCGGTGGTCGTGCAGGTGATGCTGGGCGCCGTGCTGCTCCTGCTCGGGCAGGAGGCGGCGGACCTCCACTACCTCTACGGGGTACTGCCGATCGCCGTCTCGCTGACGGCCGAGGCGATCCGCTCCGGCGCCGCCGAGCGCGAGCTCGAGGGGCTCGACTTCGACTCGCTGCCGAAGGCGCGCCAGGCCGCGATCGCGCTCGCGATCGTCCGCCGCGAGACGGGCATCATGGCGGTCTCGGCGCTGATCATCGTCTTCCTCGCGCTGCGCGCGGCCGGAACGACGCCGCTGATCTAGCCGCCGGCGCCACTTAGGGATTGGATGCGTCACCCGGTCGGGGGGCGAGGTCCACGCCATGGGCCCCTGGCCGGCCGGGCCGGCGGCGCCGACAATCGGCTCGCACCGAACCACTCCAATGGGAGACCGAGAATGAACCAGAGCACAGACCGCACACCCTCAGCGACCGGCAGGCACCTGCGCAGGGCGCGAGCCTTGATCGCGCTCACCGGCGTCGGCGTCACGCTAGCCGTGGCGGCCCCGGCCTCGGCGCTCGACAGCAAGCCGCACAACAACGACGGGCACAAGGCCAGCTGCAGGATCGAGGGCATCGACGGAACGATCATCTTCTATCCCGACGGCACCACGATCACGATCGACATCGGCGACGGCACCAAGGAGAAGTACCGCTGCAATGACGGCAAGTGGGAGAAGGCCCGCGCGCCGCGCGCCCCCCGCATCCGAATCCTCGTGCCGGGCGACGGCCAGGTCGTCGCCGTCGACGGCCGCCAGGTGGTCCAGGGATAGTCAGAGCGGCCGGTAGGCGCCCTGGTGGAAGACGAGGGCCTCGCCACCCTCGCCGCCGACCTCGATCGCAGAGCCGATCAGGACCACGTGGTCGCCGGCGTCGTGGGTGTCGGCCAGCTCGCAGGCGATCCACAGCGGCACCCCGTCCACGATCGGGACGCCGCCGCGGTCCGTCCACGGCACGTCGGCCCACTTCTCGGCATGCGGCGCCTTGGTCGCGAACGCCCGCGCGACCGGCTCGTGCTCCCCAGCCAGGACGCTGACCCCGAACCGGCCGGTCTCGCGGACGGCGCCGAGCGTGCGCGAGGTGACGTCGAGCGACGCCAGCATCAGGGGCGGCGCGAGCGACAGCGAGGCGACCGCGTTGGCCGTCGCGCCCAGGGGCCCGTCCGGGCCGGGCGCGCTGACGACCGTGACCCCGGTGGGGAGGTGCGCCATCGCGCGGCGGAACTCGTCGGAGGAGGGCGCTGCCATCGGGGCGGAAAGTATGATGCCGCGCGCGTGCGCCCCCTAGCCATCGCAACAGTGCTCGTCGCCGCCCTGGCGCTGGGGGCGTGCGGCAGCGAGGGCATCCAGGTCCCGGAGGAGGATCCGCAGCACACAGGGGCGGTCCTGTTCGCCGAGCGCTGCGGCGGCTGCCACACCCTCAGCGCGGCCGGCACCGTCGGCTCCGCCAACCGCGCCCTACGCACGCAGGGGCCGAACCTGGACGAGCGGATCGAGACCGAGGAGGACGTCCTCTACGCGATCCGCAACGGTGGGTTCTCCGGCGCGATCATGCCGCAGAACATCGTCGTCGGCGAGCATGCCGACGCGGTGGCCGAGTTCGTCGCCGAGAACGCCGGCGGCGAGGTCGACCGGCCGCCGTCACCCCAGAGCCTCGACGCCGCCTCCGCGGAAGAGGCCGAGGCGACCTCCGGCGCCAACTAGCGCGGAGGGAAGCGGCCTCGCTCGACCTCCGCCGCATCCGCGAGGACCCCGGGGCCGCCAGGGAGGCGCTCGCCCGCCGCGGCGCGGCCGACGACCTCGACCGCCTGCTCGACCTCGACGCCCGCCGCCGCGAGCTGCTTCCCCGCGTCGAGGAGCTTCGGGCCCGCCAGAACGCGGCCTCGGACCAGATCGCCAAGGCGAAGCGCTCGGGCGGCGACGCCGACGCCCTGATCGCCGAGATGAAGGAGGTCGCGGCCGAGGTCAAGTCACTCTCGGCGGAGCTCGACGAGGTCGAAACGGCCCGCGACGAGCTCGCGGCCAAACTCCCCAACCTCCCCAGCCCCGACGCCCCCGACGGCGAGTCCGACGAGGACGCCGTCGTCCTTCGGGAGGTGGGGGAGCGCCCGAGCTTCGGCTTCGAGCCACGCGACCACCTGGAGCTGGCGCAGGAGCACGGCTGGGTGGAGATGGAGAAGGCCGCCGAGGCGTCGGGATCGCGCTTCGCCTATCTGATCGGCGACCTCGTCATGGTCGAGTTGGCGTTGGTGCGGTTCGTCGTCGACCTGGTGCGAGCCGAGGGCTACGAGCCGGTCGTGCCGCCCGTCCTCGTCCGTGAGGGCCCGCTCTACGGCACCGGGTTCTTCCCCGCCGAGCGCGACCAGATCTACGCGATCGAGCGCGACGACCTCTACCTGGTCGGGACCTCCGAGGTGTCATTGGCGGCGCTGCACGCGGACACCATCCTCGACGCCGCCTCGCTCCCCCGCCGCTACGCCGGCATCTCCACCTGCTTCCGGCGCGAGGCGGGCGCCGCCGGCAAGGACACCCGCGGCATCTTCCGCGTCCACCAGTTCGACAAGGTCGAGATGTTCTCGTTCGTGCCCCCCTCGGAGGCCGAGGCCGAGCACGAGCGGATCCTGGCGATCCAGGAGACGATCATGGCCGCGCTCGAGATCCCCTACCGCGTCGTCGACATCCCGGTCGGTGACCTCGGCGCTCCCGCGGCCCGCAAGTTCGACGTCGAGGGCTGGATCCCGAGCCAGGACCGCTACCGCGAGCTCACCTCCTGCTCGAACACGACCGACTACCAGGCCCGGCGCCTCGATGCCCGGTTCCGGCCCGAGGCCGAGGCGCCACCGGAGTTCCTCAACACGCTGAACGGGACCGCCGTCGCGGTCGGCCGCACCCTGATCGCCCTGATCGAGAACGGGCAGCGCGAGGACGGCTCAGTCGCCCTGCCGCAGGCGCTCGTCGACGCGGGCGCCCCGGCGACCATCCCCGCCTGAGGCGGCCAGCCCCGCACCCAGCCGTCCTGCCCTGCCCACACACCGTGTGGGCTATCCAGGACAGCTGCCCCGGGATGGGGCCGGGCGGCCCGCCCCGCCACCCTCATTGCTCGGAGCCCTGCACCCCGCCCGGGCTGGCCTCGAGCACCCTGACCAGCTCGGCGCCGCGGCCCGACACCTCGATCCGATCGGCGAAGTCGAGCGGGCGGTGGAGCGTGGCCTCGGCGAAGCCCGCCCCGTGAAGCGCCTCCTCGGCCTCCGCCTCGTCGGCGAAGTGGAGCTCCACGTGGCCGCGCACGAACAGCCCGAGCGCGCGCGTGAACGCGGTCGTGGCGACTCCCTGGTTCTCGCCCGCCAGGTGGATGTCGGAGAGGTAGACGCCGTTGGCGAAATCACCGAGCGTGGCGGCGATGCGCCCCCACAGCCCCAGCACGCCGTCGCGGTCGAGGTAGCTGATCAGGCCCTCGGTGATCACGGCCAGGCCGCGGTCGCGGTCGAGCTCGCCGGCGACCGCGGGGACGCTCAGGGCCCCCTCGTCGGTGAGCGCGTCGATCTCGGCGACGCGGTGGTGCTCTGAGAGCGAGCCCGCGCGCTCGAGCGCCGAGCGCTTGCGAGCGGCCATCGCCGGCAGGTCGGCCTCGACGTAGGTGATGGCGTCGCCGTGGCGGCGCGAGAAGCGCCACCCGCGTGGCGACATCCCCGCCGCGATCTCCAGCACCTGCCCCACCCGTCCCGCGGCGATCGCCTCCTCGAGCAGGTGGTCGATCAGCTTGTGGCGGGCGAGGAGGAACTGCTCCAGCGTCGGCCCGCCGACCAGGCGGGAGATCAACGTCGCAGGCAGGGCCGAGGCGTACGACAACCGCCCGGCCGCGGTCTCAAGCTCCGGTGTCGAGAGCCCGTTTCGGGCCCACACATATCCCGTGTAGTGGGCGGTTGGGCTGATCGAGTCCGAGCCGCGCGATGGCGGCTCGGTCACGACCGGCTCCCGACCACTAGGACTTGTCGAAGTCCAGCGAGCAGGAGTTGATGCAGTAGCGCAGGCCGGTGGGGTTCGGCCCGTCGTCGAACACGTGGCCGAGGTGGCCGCCGCAGCGCGAGCACACGACCTCGGTCCGGCGCATGAACAGGGAGTTGTCGGGACGCGTTTCCACGGCGTCGTTGTCTGCAGGGTCGAAGAAGCTCGGCCACCCGGTGCCCGAGTCGAACTTCGTGTCGGAGCTGAACAGCTCCTGCCCGCAGCCCTTGCAGCGGTACATGCCGTCGTCCTTGTTGTCCCAGTACGCGCCCGTGAAGGCGCGCTCGGTGCCCTTCTTGCGAAGCACCTCGTACTCGTCGGCGCTGAGCTCCTCGCGCCACTCCTGTTCGGTCTTCTCGAGCTTCTCCAACTCGTCCTCCAGATCTCCGGTTACACAGATTAGTCGCGCCGCGGGGCCGGGCATTACGTGCGCGCTGCCACCATCGGGGGATGGATCAGGTGCCTGCCCCGATCGAGCCGCCCGCTCCGCGTGGGACCGAGCGCGGAATTCGGATCCTGCGACCGCTGCGGATCCGCGACTTCGCGCTGCTCTTCGGCGGCACCACGGTCTCGCTCTTCGGCGACGGGATCTACGTCGTTGCGCTCGCCTGGCAGGTCTACGACCTCTCCAACGTTCCCACCGCGCTCTCCGCCGTCGGGGTGGCCTGGACGCTGCCGATGGTCGTCTTCCTCCTGATCGGCGGCGTCCTCGGTGATCGCTTCGACCGCCGCCGCCTGATGATGGCCGGCGACGCGATCCGGGCCGTCGCCATCGCCGCGATCGCCGTGCTCGCTCTCACCGGCGCCATCGAGCTCTGGCACCTGATCGCGATCACCGTCCTCTACGGGATCGGCGAGGCGATCTTCGCCCCGAACTTCCAGGCCGTCGTGCCCGACGTGGTCCCGCAGGGGCTGATCGTGCAGGCCAACTCGCTCCAGCAACTCGCCGAGCCGGTGGCGTTCCGGTTCCTCGGCCCCGCCGTCGGCGGCGTGCTCGTGGCGGTTCTCGGCACCGGAGCGGCCTTCACCGTGGACGCCGCGACATTCGCGGTCTCGTTCGGGTGCGTGGCGCTCATGCGCCCGTTGCCCGCCGCCAAGGAGGACACCGGAGCGAGTGTCCTCGAAGACATCCGGGAAGGTGCGCGCTTCGTCCGCTCGCACACGTGGCTGTGGGCGACCATGCTGTCGGCGGCCCTCACCCTCCTCCTCTTCCTCGGGCCGATGGAGGTCCTCCTGCCCTACGTGGTGCGCAACGAGCTCGGCGGCGACGCGGACGTGCTCGGCGTCATCCTTGGCGCCTCCGGCGTCGGCGCGATCGTCTCGGGGGTGATGCTCGGCCAGCGAGGCATCGGTCGCCACTTCGTCCTCTGGGCCTACGTGGGCTGGGGCGTCTCCGTGTTCTGTCTCGCCGGATACGCGCTGGCGGCCACGGCCTGGCAGGCGGTGATGATCGGGTTCGTCTCCGGCCTCGCGTTCACCGTCGGCAACGTGATCTGGGTGACGATGATCCACCGGTACGTCCCAACCGAGTTGCTCGCTCGTGTGAGCGCGCTCGACTGGCTCGTCTCGATCGGCCTCACGCCCATCTCCTTCGCGCTCGCGGGCCCGGTCGCTGAGGCGATCGGGGTCGAGGCGACGCTGATCGGCGCGGGCGTGCTCGCCACCGTGGCCTGCTTCGCGTTCCTGGCCGTGCCCGGCATCCGCGACCCCGAACGCTGGGAGGCCGAGCCTGCGGTCCTGGTATCGGCCGCCCGGTGAGCGGCCCCCCGACAGCTCTACGTCCCGGCGAGCGTGCCCGGTAGCCTCGCGGCCGTGCCCGACGATCTCTCCGAGCGCGAGTTCGAGATCCTGCAGCTGATCGCGTTGGGCCACACCAACGGCGAGATCGCCGACGAGCTCTACCTCAGCGTGCGCACGGTCGAGTCCCATCGCTCGCATATCCAGCAGAAGCTTGGGATGAACAAGCGCTCCGAGTTGGTCCGCTACGCGCTCGAGCGCAACCTGCTCGAGCCGTCCTGAGCGCGGCGCGCGTTACCGTGCGGGTATGGACAGCAAGCTGAGAGCGATCTACCTCCAGGACCACCTCGCGGCGGCCACCGCCTTCGGCGAGCTGGCGAAGCGGGTGGCGGGCAGCAATCGCGAGAGCGCGCTGGGCGAGCTGCTCGAGCGCCTTGCCCGGGAGATCGCCGAGGACCACGAGGCGCTGCTCGACGTGATGAAGGAGCTCGGGGTCCGGCCCGACCCGGTCAAGCGCTCGTTCGCATGGACGGCGGAGAAGCTGGGGCGGTTGAAGCCGAACGGGAGGCTCCTGAGCTATTCGCCACTCAGCCGCGCGATCGAGCTGGAGGGCCTCCACCTCGGGATCTCGCACAGCCTCTCCCTGTGGCAGGCGCTCGAGGCCACGAGCCGCTCCGAGATCGGCGTCGCCGACCCGGGTGAGCTGGCCGCGCGGGCCCGGCGACAGCTCGACGAGCTCGAGCCACACCGGATCGCCGCGGCACGCGAGGCGTTCGCCGCGGAGCCCGTGGCGAGCGGCTGAGGCTCAGCCCGACGCGGCCTTCGAGCGGCGCCGCCGCCCGCGAGGCTTGGCCTCGGCCAACAGTCGCCGCAGCTCGGCCGTGACGACCCCGTCGGCCTCGAGCGGCACCATGTGGCCCGACCCGGGGACCTCGATCACCTCGGGAGGGTGCGGGAGCTCTGCCGCCAGCTTGTGCGAGTGGACCGGGGGCGTCATCCGATCGGCCGCCCCCGCGATCACCGCCGCCGGGACGTCGAGGTTCGCGAGCCCGTCGTAGACGTTCATCCGCGACAGGGTCCCCCCGGAGAGACCGCGCACCCGCCGCGGGCAGGCCCGGACCATGCGGGCGACAAGGGCGACGTCGTCGTCCCGGGCGCCCGGCCCCATCGCCACCCAGCGAACGAAGGCTCGGAGCGCCGGCTCGGGCGCGCCGTCGAAGGGGATCTCGGTCGATAGCAGCGCCATCTCGATCCGCTCCCTGGCGCCGGTGAACCCGCCTGGCGTCCTCATCACGAGGTTCTCGGTGACGAGGTCTCCCAGCCCGGTACCGATCATCGCCACGCCGGAGCAGCGCGCGGGCACCGACTCGGGGTGCGCGTGGGCCCAGGCGGCGATCGTCATGGCGCCCATCGAGTGTCCCGCCAGTACGGCCTTCTCGCCGTCCGCGAGGCGGTCCGCCAGGACGGCCTCGAGGTCATCGGCGTAGGCCTGGATCGAGTAGTCGAGGGTGGGGGCGAAGCCGCTGCGGCCGTGGCCGCGAAGGTCGAACGTGATCAGCCGCGCCTCGCCCTCGAGGGCGGTGATCTGGCGGTGCCACAGCTCGTGCGAGCACATCCAGGCGTGGACGAGCACCAGAGCCGGGCCGTCGGCGATGCCGAACTCCTCGACGTGGATCTCGGTCCCGTCGGCGCTCGCCACTCTGTGTACGCGGCCCGGCGTGAGCCCCGGCGCCAGCGGCTCCTCGGCCGAGCGGGCACGCTGGGCGCGAGAGGCGAGCCAGGCGGCCCCGCCGGCGGCCGCCGCGGCGCCGGCCGCCGCGGCGATCCGGCGTCCTCGACTGGAGCTCATCGGCCGGAGCTTGCCGAATCCCCGCCGTCGGCGTCGCGCCGCCCACCGAGCCGGTCGCGGAGCACGATGACCAGCAGGCCGGGGGGCGTCGGGCCGGTCTCGTAGGTGCCGGGCTCGCCGGCCGGGCGCATGTCCTCCAGGACCAGGCCGCCGCCCTGCACGAGATCGCCTGGAACCACTCGGCCTCCTCGGCGGCATCGGGCTGGTTCAGGGGCCACGGTCACGACGTCCTCGCGATCCGCGGCGGCGCCGCTCTCGGCGATGGAGATCGTGCCGCGCACGCCCTCGTCGGCGGGCTTCTGGAGGCCCGAACAGGACGAGGCATCGAGCGGCTGCGCCCGATAGCCTCGCGGGCGCTCTTGGCCACCTTCCAGCAGACGATGACCCGCGAGGTCCAGGACGCGTTCGGCAAGGAGCTGTCGCGTTACTCGAGGCGCAAGTGAGCGAGGAAGCTCCCGAGACGGGCGATTCGCAGGCGCCGGCCACCGACGGGGAGGGGCGGGCGCCGGCGGGCGCCGGCGGGCTCCTCACGGACCTGGGCGGCGGCCTTTCCGGTGCCCTGCGCCCGCTCGCGGGCCTGGCCGGGATGGCGGACGACATCCGGGGCATGACCGAGCACGTGAAGCGCATGGCCTCGAACACCGAGACGCTTCCCGACGTCACCGAGACCCTGCACGCGATCCGCGAGCGCACCGAGCACATCGACAAGGAGGTCACCGAGATGCACGCGGCGGTCGAGGAGCTGCGCGAGCTGCTGATTCCCGTCGCGGGCCAGCTCGAGAGCGTCACCCGCCTCACCAACCGCCTGCCGGGCGGACGCAAGTACCGCCGCGCCCAGGCCGAGGCCGACGCCGCGGCGGCTGCCGAGGACGCCGCCCTCGACGCCGAGGCCGAGCGCGTCAGAGAAGCGGAGTAGAGGAACTACAGGAGGCGAGCAGGTGGCGAAGGTCGAGGTGTTCGAGAGTCGCGACGAGGCGCTCGCCGCGGCGGGTGCCGGGGAACCCCGTTGAGACCGGCGCATCACGCTGTTGGCATCGACGACGAGCGGGTCCGGGTCACGACGTGGACCTTTCGCGGTCCCGAGGCCACCGGCCAACACCGCCACCAGTTCGACTACATCGTGGTGCCGGTCACCGGCGGAACGTTCGAGGTGGTCGACCTCGACGGATCTGCGCGCCGGATGGACCAGGTGGCGGGCCAGCCGTACCTCGGAAGGGCGGGCACCGAGCACGACGTCATCCACGGGGGCGAAGACGAGACCGTGTTCGTGGAGATCGAGCTCAAGCGCTAGGGCCCATGCGTCCCTGAGCCTTCCCAGCGTCCCCGCTACATCGTCGGGTCCAGCACTTGACGCGATATGTGAACGCCTGCTTCGATCGGCCCGTTGGTTCGAGGGCTTCCTTGAGATCGAGGTAGGTCTGAACGCGAGTCGCCTTTGCGTTCGTGTACTGGGAGATTGTGCCGACGTCCGACTCGATCTCAGCGCCGCCCGCGAGTTCCGGCGCGCTTTCCACCGGTCGACCGGCGCCACGCCGAGCGAGAGGCTCGCGTGTGACACCGCCGCCGAGCAGCGCGACCGCCCGCGGGATGCGCTCGCGCGAGCCCAGGTTGTTCTCGAAGTACGGGGAATCGACCTCGGACGGGGCGATGAGCGTCACACCGACGCCGGTCCCGCGCAGGTCCTCGCGCAGTTTCCATGCCAAAGCGCACAGCACGCCTGCCAGCCTGATTCAGACCACCAGGCGTAACCTGCGCGGAAAGGACGCCGCCCTCGCCAACGACCCAGGGAGATCATGCCCTCCGCGCCCAGCAAATCCCCGCCCGTAGCTGCGGCTGTCTCGGCGGATGAGCGCGCGGCCGCCGGCAAGGCGGCGCGGGAGAAGGTCCCGCGCTCGAGCCACGGGGAATGGAAGCCGGCAGCGCGCCGGCGAGATCCGGTCAAGGTGCTCGAGGACCAGGCCACGAGCCGGGTCCAAGAACTCGTTCCGATCCGCTACGGGCGGATGCTGGCCTCGCCGTTCACGTTCTTTCGGGGCGCGGCGGCGATCATGGCGATGGACCTCGCGAAGACACCCGAGTCCGGGTTGCGCGTCCAGGCATGCGGCGATGCCCACCTCTCGAACTTCGGTGTCTTCGCCGCACCGGATCGCCGTCTGGTGTTGGACGTCAACGACTTCGACGAGACCCTTCCGGGGCCGTGGGAGTGGGACGTCAAGCGGCTCGCGGCGAGCTTCGCGATCGCCGGGCGCGATCGCGACTTCACCCCGAAGGAGACCCGCGCCGCGGTCCTCAGCACGGTCCGCCATTACCGCGAGGCGATGCGCGAGTTCGCCGCGATGCGGAACCTCGACGTCTGGTATGCGCGTCTCGACGTGGACACCGTCCTTGCCGACCTGGCCAAGGTCGCCACCCACAAGCAGATGAAGGTGGCGCGGAAGGGCGTCGCTAAGGCCGGAAAGAAGAACAGCATGAAGGCCTTCGATCGCCTCGTCCGGGTGGTCGACGGCGAGCCGCGGATCGTCAGCGATCCGCCGCTGCTGGTCCCCGCCCGGGAGCTCGTCTCCGAGGATCAGGTCCAGGAGGGCGAGGAGCGGATCCTCGAGATGCTCGGCCGTTACCGCGAGAGCCTGAAAGGAGACCGTCGCCACCTCTTCGACAGCTACCGTTTCGTCGAGATGGCGCGCAAGGTGGTCGGGGTCGGCAGCGTCGGGACGCGGGCTTGGGTGGCGCTGATGATGGGCCGCGACGGGCAGGATCCGCTCTTCCTGCAGGCCAAGGAGGCCGAGGCCTCGGTGCTAGAGCCCCACGTCGGGAAGAGCGAGTTCGGAAACCACGGCGAGCGGGTGGTCGAGGGCCAGTGGCTGATGCAGGCCTCGAGCGACATTCTCCTGGGGTGGCTCCCGGCGCTCGGGTTCGACGGCCTGGAGCGGGACTTCTACGTGCGCCAGCTCTGGGACGGGAAGCGATCGGTCGACGTCGACACCCTGCCGCCGGAAGGGCTGGCGATCTACGGGCGGGTCTGCGGCTGGACGTTGGCCCGAGCTCACGCACGGTCCGGCGACGAGATCGCGATCGGGTCCTACCTCGGCAAGGGCGACACGTTCGATCGGGCGATCGCCGAGTTCTCGGAGCGCTATGCGGACCAGAACGAGCTCGACTATGGCGCCCTGGCCGACGCGGCCAAGTCCGGGCGCATCCAGGCTGAGACTGATCTCGACTAAGCGCGTTGTGCTCGTTGAGAATGCGGGGACGGAGCCGGCCGCGTCAGGCTGTGACATTCGCACGCTCGAACTTTCCCGCACCGAGAAGTGGGAGGATTCGCGCCTATGACCGACTCGCCTCGCGAGGTCGGACCGATCGACGACGCATCCATCGAGGGCTCGCCCTTCTCCCCGCGCCTGACGCATCGGCTCATGTTGGAGTTCGGGGACCGCAGGGACTTCGACGATCCTCGGCACGAGTGGCGGCGGCTGTTCTCAGAGCTGCTCGGAACGTTCTTTCTGGTGCTCGTCGCGGCCGGCGGCGGGATCCTGGTCGGCGAGGGCCAGATCAGCCTGGCGGCGGCCGTCGTCGCGCCGGGCCTGATGGTCATGGCGATCATCCTCTTCATGGGCGCGGTCTCCGGAGCCCACCTGAACCCGGCCGTCTCGCTGGCGTTCGCCCTGCGTGGGGACTTCCCCTGGAAGCGCGTACCGGGCTACATCATCGTCCAGCTCGTTGCGGCGACGCTCGCGTGCCTGTTCCTTGACGCGGTGTTCGGGAACATCCAGCACCTCGGTGCCACGCTGCCCGGTGCCGGCTATGAGAACTGGCAGGCGTTTCTGATGGAGGTCGTCCTCACCCTCGGTCTCGCCAGCGTCATCCTCGGGACCGCCTCGGCGGCCCAGAACGTCGGCGCGATCGCGGCGCTCGGCGTCGGCGGCTACATCGCGCTGGCGGGCCTCTGGGCAGCGCCGGTGAGCGGCGTCTCGATGAACCCGGCGCGCTCGTTCGGACCGGCGCTGGTCAGTGGCGACTTCACCAGCTACTGGGTCTATGTCGCGGGCCCGATCGCCGGCGCGTTGATCGCCGTCGGCTGTGCGTACGTCCTTCGCGGACCGGGTGGCGACCCGATCGCGAGGGCAGCGGGGTCGGGTGTACTGACGCCGGGGAGCCTGGAAGAGAAACAGCGACTGTCGGGGAAGATCGATCGTGGCGAGGTGGTGCCACCCGGCATCGCCGAGCGCGAGCAGCCGAAGAAGTGATCCATGGCCTGGTCTTCGTCCCCCGGGGGACGGCCCATACCGTCTGGAACTCTGGGGACGGGCCGTGCGTGGGCTAATCCTCATCTCGCCGGGCGACGCCGAGCACGAATTCGTTCGGGTAGAAGCCCGCTAGCCCGACCGGCTCGCCCCCAAGGCGAGCAACCGCGCGTTGGCGGCGTGGTGCCGCTCCTCGCGCAAGGGAGCCGCGGTTCCGCGGACCGCGCGCCGGAGTGCTCGGATGAGACCCCGTCCTGCTCGAGTGCATAGAGAGCAGAGCCACGGTCGAGGCCCAGCCGCCGGGCCGGTCAGGACTGCATGAAGGCGAGCAGGTCAGCGTTGATCGTGTCGGCCTCGGTGGTCGGCATGCCGTGCGGGAATCCTTTGTACGTCTTCAGCGTCCCGTTCTGCACGAGCTCCGCGGACAGCGGTCCGGAGTCGGCGTAGGGAACGATCTGGTCGTCGTCGCCATGCATCACCAGGACCGGCACCGTGATCCTCTTGAGGTCCTCGGTGAAATCGGTCTGGGAGAAGGCCACGATGCCCTCGTGGTGTGCCTTCGCCCCGCCCATCATTCCCTGGCGCCACCAGTTTTCGATGATCGCTTCCGACGATTCCACGCCGGCCCGGTTAAAGCCATAGAAGGGTCCCGACGGCAGGGCCCGGTAGAACTCGGACCGGTTCGCGGCCAGCTGGGCCTGGAGGTCGTCGAACGCGCTCTTCGGCAGCCCGCCAGGGTTGGCGTCGGTCTGCACCATGAGCGGCGGCACCGCACTGATCAATACCGCTTTCGCCACGCGGCTCTCACCGTGTCGGGCGATGTAGCGCACGACTTCGCCGCCACCGGTGGAGTGTCCAACGTGGACGGCGTCTTGGAGATCGAGATCGGAAGTCAGCGCAGCGAGGTCGTCGGCGTAGTGGTCCATATCGTGACCGTCGCTGGTCTGCGTGGAGCGTCCGTGCCCACGCCGGTCATGGGCGATCACCCGGTAGCCCTGCTGTAGGAAGAACAGCATTTGGGTGTCCCAGTCGTCGCCCGAAAGCGGCCAGCCATGGCTGAAAACGACCGGTTGGCCCGAGCCCCAGTCCTTGTAGAAGATCTCGGTGCCATCCGTCGTGGTGATCGTGCCCATCAGCCTTCTCCTCGTGCTTGTCGTCGGCAGGGCCCCGCACCTTTGCATGATCAGGCCGACCCGTGCGCCCCGCGCGGCCGCCGGCTACTCGCGCGTGGTCACGGCGCTGCTGGCGCTGCTCATCGTCGGCGAAGCGACTAACCGCTTGTTCCGGCCGGTCGGGGCGATGCGCTCGCGGCGTCCGGCGGCTCGGCAAACGCGATCGCGTTCCCATCCGGGTCGGGGATCTTCACGTGGCGCACGCCGTTCGAGTAGGTCTCGACGGGTTCGTGCTCGATTCCCCGAGCGGCGAGGCCCTCGAGGAGTTCGTCGAGGCCGGTCACGGCGAGGGTGATGCGGCCCGCGCCCGCCTGGGCCGGGTTCGGCTCGATGAAGAGCGTGGCGCCTTCGACGACATCCCAGAGCACCTCCTCTCCTACACGCATGTCCGGGGGTCGGCCGAAGAAGCGTGTGTACCAATCGACGCCGGCGTCGAGATCGGACACCGGGACACCGGCGATGAGGTCGGTAACAGCGCCCATCTCAGGAGCCGGACTGCCTCAGCGTCACCTGATCGGGGGCGGAACACCCTCCGCGGTAGCAGCCAGCGCCGGGTCCCAGTCGCAGACCGCACAGGCGTGACGGAAAGCCGACCGGGCGAATTCCAACGCGAGGGCATGCGGATCGGGGCTCTCGCGGATGTCCTCCCACTCCAGGACGTACTCGCCGAGCTGCGCGTCCCAGCGCGCCTCAGCCGGGCTCACGTCCCCGTCCGCGAACCCATCCGGCGCCGGGTACGCAAGGCAGAAAAAGGAGGCGCGGTCATGGTTCGGATCCCCGGGCCACCACCCGATCCCGACCTGCTGGGCATCGCCTCCGTTGCGCATGATGAAGTCGTCCGAGGGCGGATCGGCCGGCCGCCCCGAGAAGAAGCCGACCGCGAGGTCGAAGGTCCCCCACCAGGCGTTGACCGGGGTCGAGCGTCCGCGAAACGGCGCCCGAGCTTCGGCCAGGACGAGCGCCGCGTGGGTGGCGGCGTCAAAGTAGGTCGCCACCGCGTCGGGGTCATACGTCGCGTGCTCGTGGTCCTCGTCCAGCGGAACCTCCCACGGCACCTCCTGGGGCTTTGGATTGATCTCGACGGCACCGGCCAGACGCGCGACGGCCTCGAGCACCTCGCGCGTCACCTCCGCCACGGGCCGGTTGGGCGTGAGCGAAATCCGCGTCTCGTGACCGCCGCTGTGCTCGACCACGGCCTCGTGCGTGCGCAGGTCAAGGGCTGCGACGATCGCGCCGGAGCCGTTGGGCGCCGGCAGCGCAAGCGTCTCCCAGCCGCGCGCGCTGAGCCGCAGGGCGGCGTGCTGTAGCTGCGGCTCGGCCGGCGCAAGCTCGACCGCGAGCTTTCCGAGCACCTGCGTGTGCGCGTGGAGCGTGTCGCAGGTCTCCCTCCACGGGCCGTAGCTGAGAGGCGGCCACCTGTCGGACATGACCCCACGCTACTCCTGTAGGTCGATGCCTGCTGCCGACTGAGCTAATGCGAGCTTTGGCGCCCGGCGATCAGGTCGAGAGCGTGGGGGAGGGCCGGGGCGATTGCCTCGCCCGCCTCGGCGATGCTCATGGGGCTGCCCGGAAAGTTGACGATCAGTGTGCGGTCGCGGATGCCGGCGACGGCTCGCGAGAGCATCCAGTGCTTGGTGTGGGGGCGCGACGCGGCCCGCATCGCCTCGGGAATGCCGGGCGCCTCGCGGTCGATCACCGCCCGGGTCGCCTCGGGAGTGAGGTCATTCGGCGTGAAGCCGGTCCCCCCGGTCGTCAGGACCAGCTCGCAGCCCTCCTCGTCGGCCCAGTGGCGCAGGCGCTCGGCGATCAGTTCGCGGTCGTCTCTGATCACCTCGCGCCCGGCGATCTCGGCGCCGAGGCGGGCGGCGAACTCGGCAAGCGCATCCCCGCTCTCGTCGCCTCCCTCGCCGGCCGCTCTCGAGGTCGAGATTGTTACGACCGCCGCGCGCAACCCGCTAGGCCTTACTCGCCGCGTCGCTCGCTTCGGCATCGTCGCTGCGCCAGGTGCCGCTGCGGCCCCCCGACTTCTCCAGCAGCCTGACGCGTTCGATCGTCACCCCGCGCTCGAGCCCCTTGACCATGTCATAGACGGTCAGCGCGGCGACCGCGCAGGCGGTCATCGCCTCCATATCGACCCCCGTCTGCGCCACCGTGCGCGCCTCGGCGCTGAGCACTACCAGCCCCTCGGGCGCGGAGATTCGGACGTCGACGTCGATGAAGGTGAGGGGCAGCGGGTGGGCAAGCGGAATCAGCTCCGCGGCACGCTTGCCCGCCTGGATGCCCGCCAGGCGTGCGGTGCCGATCACGTCGCCCTTCGGAGCGTTGCCGCGCTCGACCGCCGCCGCGGTCTCGGGCGACATCCGCACCTCCGCCTCCGCGCGTCGCCCGCCGTGCGCTGGTCTCCTTGCCGCCCACATCCACCATGCGTGCGGCTCCCGAGTCGTCGAGATGGGTGAGGTCTGTCAAGGCGCCGACTCCGTGGCCGTCGAGGGCGGAGTCGTCCCCTCGACCCAGCGCCCGCGCTCGCCGTCGGCGGTCCCCTCGACCTCGCGCTTCCAGATCGGTGCCTCGGCCTTGATCCGATCGATCGCCTCGCGGGCTCCCGCGAAGGCCTCGCCGCGATGGCCGGCCGAGACGGCGACGATCACGCTCGACTCACCGAGCGCAACCGGACCCACGCGGTGCTCCGCAGCCGCCGCCTCGAGTCCGTGGCGATCCAGGCAGTCGCGCAGGATCGCATCGATCCTCTCCTCCGCCATCTCCCGGTAGGCCTCGTAGTCGAGGCGGGTCACCGCGCGCGTCATGCCCTGGAAGCTGACGATCGCGCCAGCGGCGGGGCGGGCGACCGAGCTCGAGAGCGCCTCGAGCGAGAGCGGCTCCTCGGTGACCCGCGCGTGCACGTCCGCCTCCCCGCTTCCGCCGCTCACCGGGGTCACCAGTGCCAGCTCGTCACCCGCGGCCAGGGATGTGCCGGGATCCGCGTAATCCCGGTTGACCGCCATCGCGACCGGCATCCGGTCGAGCAGCCCGCCCAGCTCGGGCCGCTCGCCAAGTTTGGCGAGCGCATCGGCCACGGTGGCGCCATCGGCCAGCTCGACCTCGATCGAGTCGCTTCCGACCCGCTCGCGCAGCATCGCGAAGAGTCGCACCGTGACGGTCATTGAAGCGATGCTAGTGCTCCGAACCCGGCAGCAGCTCGATCTCGACTCGCTCCCCCGCGAGCGGAGCGTCCCCCTCGGTGGGCACGATCGCGAGCGCGTCTGCGCCGAGCATCGAGGTGAGCACGTGGGAGTCCTGATCGCCCGTGGGGCGTGCGTGCCAGCCGTCGTCGCGGAGCTCCAGCGAGCAGCGCACCGCGTGGGCGCGCCCGGGCGGCTTGGGCAGGTTCTCGTCGAGAATCGCGAACACTCGCTCTGCCCTCTGCCCGGCCCCGAGCAGGGCGCGGATCGCCGGACGGACGAAGAGGAGGAAGGTGACCATCGCGGACACCGGGTTGCCGGGCAGGCCGAAGACCAGCGCGCCGCCCGGCGCCATCCCGAACCAGGTCGGCTTCCCCGGCTTGAGGGCAACGCGCCAGAAGACCTGCTCGACGCCGAGCGCGTCGAGGGCCGCCTTGACGAGGTCGTGCTCTCCGACCGAGACGCCGCCCGAGATCACCGCGACGTCTCCCTGGAGAGCCGCCTCGATCGCGGTCTGGGTGGCGGCTGGATCGTCGCGGACGGTCTCGACGGCGACGACCTCGGCCCCGGCGCCGAGGGCCAAAGCCGGGATCGAGTAGGCATTCGAATTGCGAACGCCACCGGGACGCATCGCGTCACCCGGCTCCAGCAGCTCGTCGCCGGTCGTCAGAACCCGGGTGCGGGGACGGCGGGCACAGCTGACCTCGCCGGTGCCCACCGAGGCAAGCACCCCCAGCTCGGCGGCGCCGATCGTCGTGCCCCGGCGCAGGACGGGCGCTCCCGGCTTGATGTCATCCCCCGAGCGGCGCACGTTGTTGCCCGGTTCGACCTCGACCGAGACCTCGATACGGCCGTTGCGCGTGCTGGTGTCCTCGACCCGAACCACCGAATCGGCGCCGTCGGGCACCATCGCACCGGTCGAGATGGCGATCGCCTGTCCCCGATCGAGCGATGACTGAGCAGGCCGGCCGGCGCGCGACTCATCGGCGAGGCGCAGCGCGACCGGGGCCGCGGCGCTTGCCCCCCGCGTGTCCACCGCCCGCACAGCGAACCCGTCCATCGATGAGTTGTCGAAACCCGGCACCGGATGGGGGCTCTCGACATCCGCGGCCAGGACCCGGCCCAGCGCAGCGCGCAGAGGGACCGGCTCGGCCCCCAGCGGGGTCGCCCGCTCGAGCACGAGCCGGCGCGCCTCCAGCGGCTCGATCAGCTTCTCTGGCACCGACGGTCTCCTCGCATTGACCCTAGATCATCCGCCATCGGGCCCCGGCGCGGCTCCGGCCGGTATCCCAGCCGACCATTCCTACCCATGTACCGCATAGGCGTTTTGCATATGCGATGCTGTGGCAGCCGTGGCTGAACTCAGCCTGACAGAGGCGTCGCAGGCGATCGGGGTGAGCGTCGACACCCTGCGCCGCTGGGACCGTGCCGGCAAGCTGCGGACGACACGCGATGACCGCAACCGCCGCATGGTCCCGGCCAGCGAGGTGGAACGCCTTCGCCGGGCCCCCGCCCGTCACCGGACCGGGGATTCGTTCTCGGCGCGCAACCGCTTCCCGGGGACCGTCACCTCGGTGGAGGTGGACGGCGTCATGGCCCTGGTCGAGATCGAGGCCGGGCCCCACCGGATCACCGCGGCGATCACCCGCGATGCGGTCGAGGAGCTCGGGATCGTCGAAGGCACGGAGGCCATCGCGACCGTAAAGGCGACTTCGGTGATGATCGAAAAGGCAGCGGGGTGAAAGGTAGGACGGCCCTGATGACGCTGGCTGCGACCGGCTCGCTGGCCCTTGCGGGATGCGGCGACACGACGACGACGATGGCTCCGACCAGCTGGTGGTCTCGGCTGCGTCGTCGCTGGAGGCAGCCTTCACCGACTACGTCGACGCCACAGGGGTCGACGCCAAGCAATCGTTCGCGGGATCGGATGAGCTCGCCGCACAGATCCGCCAGGGCATCGAGCCGGACGTCTACGCCGCCGCCAACACGACGCTGCCGGATGAGCTGTACGGGGAGGGCCTGCTCGAAAAGCCGGTGGTGTTCGCGACCAACTCGCTCGTCCTCGCCGTGCCGGATGGGTCCGACATCTCCTCGATCGAGAACCTGACCGCGCCCGGCACCACGATCGCGATCGGTGATCCCGAGGTCCCGGTCGGCTCCTACACCCGCGAGGTGCTGGGCAGGCTTCCGCCCGAGCAGAGCGAGGCGATCCTCGACAACGTGCGCTCCCAGGAGCCCGACGTCGGCAGTATCGTCGGCAAGCTGACGCAGGGCGCGGTCGATGCCGGCTTCGTCTATGTCACCGACGTGACGAGTACCGACGGAGCGCTGCAGGCAATCGAGCTGGCTCCGGCGCTGCAGCCCGACGTTGCCTATGGCGCCGCGGTGGTGGTCGGGGCGAACAACCCCGACGGGGCACGCGAGTTCATCGACGGGCTGACCGATGGCGATGGGGCCTTGGCGCTGGAGGAAGCCGGCTTCAAACCGCCACCGGGTTGAGGCGCCGAGCGGCCTTCGGGGCGCTGCTCTTCCTCTCGCTGTGCCTCGCGCTGGCCTTCCTGACGCTGCCGATCGTCGCGATCTTCATCGACACCTCGCCCGCTGAGCTGGTCCGGAGCCTGGGCGAGCCAGACGCCCTGGACGCGCTCTGGCTGAGCCTGAAGACCTCGCTCGCCGCCCTGGCGATCATCGTAGTCGTCGGGACTCCCGCCGCCTACCTGCTGGCGACGCGAGAGTTCCGCGGCCGCTCAGTCGTGATGACGCTGATCGAGCTACCCCTGGTCCTGCCCCCCGCTGTCGCCGGGATCGCCCTGCTGGCCTGCTTCGGCCCCAAGGGCCTGTTCGGTAGCGCGCTCGAGGATGCGGGCATCGCGCTGGTGCTGCAGACGGCGGGCGTGATCGTCGCCCTCACCTTCGTCGCCGCCCCCTTCTACCTGCGCCAGGCCCAAGAGGCGTTCGCAGCGGTCGACCGCAACCTGCTGGATGCCGCGCGCACGCTGGGCGTGAGCGAGGCGGGGGCCTTCGCACGGGTGGCGGTGCCCTGCGCGGGCCAGGGGATCACCGCGGGCATGGCGCTTGCCTGGGGACGTGCCCTGGGGGAGTTCGGGGCGACCCTGATGTTCGCGGGCTCCTTTCCGGGCATCACCCAGACCGTGCCGCTGGCGATCTTCTCACGCTTCAGCAGCGACTTCACCTCCGCCCTGGCGCTCTCCGCCGTACTGGTGATCGTCTCGGCTGCGCTGCTGCTGTCGGTGAAACTGCTTGGGCGTTCCCCGCTGCTCGGGGGTGGACAGGCGTGAGCGCGCTCGAGGTCAGCGCCCGCGACCGGCTCCGCGAGTTGGAGCTCGAGGTCGAGCTGCGGATCGAGGGCCGGAGCTGCATCGCGATCGTCGGGCCCTCGGGGGCCGGGAAGTCAACCGTCTTGCGGATCGTCGCCGGGCTCAGGCACCCCGATCCCGGGCGAGTCGCCGTTGGTGGAGAGACGTGGCTGGACTCCGATCGCGGCGTCGACCTGCCCCCGGAAGAACGAGCCTGCGGCTTCATGTTCCAGGAATACGCCCTATTTCCTCACCTGAGCGCTTGGCGGAATGTCGCCTTCGGCATCTCCGGCCACCGCGCCGAGCGCCGCGGCCGCGCCCTGGAGCTGCTGCGGCGCTTCGGCGTGGCGGACCTGGCCGAGGCGCGCCCGGGATCGATCTCGGGAGGCGAGCGCCAGCGGGTGGCGCTGGCAAGGTCCCTGGCACGCGATCCCAGTGTTCTGCTCCTTGACGAGCCCCTGTCGGCGCTGGATACCCGCACCCGGGCACACGCTGCCCGCGAGCTGGCTTCCGCGGTCAAAGCGGCCGGCGTTCCGGCGATCGTCGTCACGCACGATTTCGCGGAAGCGGCGCTGCTGGCCGACGAGATCTGCGTGATGGACGTGGGGCGAATCGTGCAGCGTGGAACCGCCGCAGAGCTGTCCGCCCGCCCCGCGTCCGCTTTCGTCGCCGATTTCGCGGGCTCGGTCGTGCTGACTGGCACCGCACACCGCCAGCGCCAGGGGTTGACGGAGGTGCAGCTGGACGGCGGCGGGCGGGTTCGCAGCACCGACGAGGCCCAGGGCCCGGTCGCCGTCAGCGTCTTTCCCTGGGAGATCGGTCTCGAACAGGCGGGCGCCACGCCGCACGGCTCTGCCCTCAACTGGCTGGCAGTGGAGGTCGTCTCGGTGACCGAGGTCGGCAATCGGGTCCGCGTCGGGCTCGCCGCGCCGCAGCCGCTGGTGGCCGAGATCACGGCCGAATCGACCCGTGCGCTCAGGCTGAGGCCCGGGGTCCAGGCCGTTGCGACCTGGAAGGCGACGGCGACTCGCCTGCTGCGGGCCTGAGCGGGTCGCGGTCGGTTCAGCCGCCGATCTGGCTCATCGTCCGAGGCGGCTGGCGGAACCCCGGCTCGTTGACGCGGTGCTTGAGCTCCTTGCGCCAGACCGCGCCGCGGATCAGCTCCTCCAGCTCCCCGTCGCTTGCCCCCGAGCGCAATGGATCGCGCAGATCGGTTTCGTGAATCGAGAACAGGCAGGTGCGCAACTTGCCGTCCGAGGTGACGCGGATGCGGTTGCAGTCGGCGCAGAAGGGCTCGGAGACCGGGCTGATGAAGCCGATCTCGCCGCCGCCCTCGACGAATCGGAAGACCCTGGCCGTGGCATGCGGCTCGCGAGGCACCTCCTCGAGCCGGTGCTCGGCCTCGATGATCTCCCTGATCTCCCGGCCGGTGAGCACGGCGTCGGGCTGCCAGTTGCGGTCTGCATCGAGCGGCATGAACTCGATGAAGCGCACCTGGTAGTCGCTGGTCCTCGCCAGCTCGCAGAATCGCAGGATCTCGTCCTCGGTGAAGTCGCGCATGGCGATCGCATTGACCTTGATCGGGCGCACCTCGGGGAAGGCCGCGATCGCCTGAAGGCCTCGCATCACCTGGGGAAGCGCATCACGGCGGGTGATCTTGAAGAACGCGTCCCGAGCGAGGGAGTCGATCGAGACGTTGAAGCGGTCGACCCCAGCGCGAACCAGGGCCTCGGCGTCTCGCTCGAGCAGGTAGCCGTTGGTCGTGACCGCGATCTCCTCGAGTTGCTCGATCTTCCGGAGCATCGCCACCAGCTTGGGGAACTCGCGGCGCACCAGCGGCTCACCTCCAGTCAGCCGCAGCGCCCTGACTCCCATCTCGCCGAACACCCCCACCAGCCGCTGCATCTCCTCGAAGCTGAGGATTTCCGAGCGGTCGAGCCAGGGAAGGCCGTCGGCCGGCATGCAGTACTGACAGCGAAAGTTGCAGCGGTCGACCACCGACAGGCGCAGGTCGTCGATCAGCCTTCCGTGCCCGTCCTCGAGCGGCGCTCGTCGCGTCACGATCTCGCCCCCGCCGGCTGTTCGGGGGCGGCGGCATCATGGATCCGGCCCTTGACGGTGATCAGCCGGCCGCCCTCGCGCCCGCGGCGCACGGCGATGATCTCGCCCAGGATCGAGAGGGCGGTCTCAGCGGCTGACAGCGCTCCGATGTCCAGACCGATCGGCGCCGAGAGGCGCTCCAGCTCCTGATCGGTAATGCCGGCCTCGAGCAGGCGCGCCCGCCGCTTCTCCTGGGCCCGGCGGCTGCCCATCGCCCCGACGTACGGGGCCTCGGAGCGCAGCGCGATCTTCAGCACAGCGTCGTCGAGCTTGGGGTCGTGGGTGAGTACGGCGATCGAGGTGGCGCGATCGATGCCACCCAGCTCAGGGATGGCCTGGTCGGGCCACGCGGCGATCACCCGCTCGGCCTCCGGGAAGCGGTCCACTGTGGCGAAGCGCTTGCGGGGATCGACCACGAAGGCGCGCCAGCCGGCCACCTTCGCCGCGGCGGTGAGCTGAGCCGCGAAGTCGACCGCCCCGAAGATGATCAGGCGGGGCGGCGGGGCGACCGTGTCGACGAACACGTTGGCGCCGTCGATCTCGTGCAGGCCGCTGGCCTCAGACCACATCGCCTCCAAGCAGATCTCAATGGCGGCGGCGTCCAGGTCCTCGTCGCCGAGGCTCCCCTTGACGCTCTCGTCCTCGCGGACCAGGAGCTTGGACCCTACGCCTTCGGAGCCCTCCAGCACCGTGGCCAGGGCCGCCCTCGCCCGATCCCGGCCGAGCCGGGCGAAGCTGCCGTCCAGACCGGAGCGGCGGTACTCCTCCACCCAGATCGAGATCTCGCCTCCGCACGGCAGGCCCACATCCCAGGCGTCCTCGTCGGCGATCCCGTAGTGCAGGAGCTGGGGCCCCGCGCCGTCAAGGATCCCCTCGCCGACCTGGACCACCTGCCCCTCGACGCAACCTCCGGAGACCGCGCCCATCAGCTTGCCGGCGTCGTTGACCGCCATCTTCGTCCCCGGCGGCTGGGGCGCGGACTTCTTCGTGTCGACGACGGTCGCCAGCGCGACTCGGCTGCCGTCGTCGACCCAGCCGTCGACGGTGTCCATCACATCGTTCATGCGCTCTCCTCCTCAGGCATCTGATCCGACCAGCCAATCCAGTCCTCGCTCGGCGATCTGCTCCTGATCGTCGCGGTACTTCAGCACCGAGCCGAGCGTCCTCGACGCCGCGGCCGAATCGAGGTGCTCCACCCCGAGCAGCTCGAGAGCGGCCACCCAATCGATCGTCTCGGCGATACCGGGCGGCTTCTGGACATCGCTCTGGCGCAGGCGCCGCACGGCCTCGGCCGCCTCGGCCGCGAGCTCCTCCGCGGTCCCGGGCACGCGCCGGCGCACGATCTCGACCTCGCGCTCGGGGCTCGGGTAATCGATCCAGTGATACAGGCAGCGGCGCTTCAGCGCGTCGTGCAGGTCGCGCGTGCGGTTCGAGGTCAGGATCACCGCGGGGGGTTGCTCGGCGGTGATCGTGCCGATCTCGGGGATCGTGACGGCGGACTCCGCGAGCAGCTCGAACAGGAACGCCTCGAAATCGTCGTCGGCGCGGTCCAGCTCGTCGACCAGCAGCACGGCGGGAAGCGGCCCTGTGTGCTCGATCGCCCGCAACAGCGGGCGCGCCGTCAGAAACTCACGGCTGAACAGGTCCTCCTCGCGCAGCTCTGCCCCGGCGGACTCCGTGGAGCGGATACGCAGGAGCTGGCGCGGGTAGTTCCACTCGTACAGCGCCTCCGAGGCATCGATCCCCTCGTAGCACTGCAGGCGGATCAGCGGGGTGTCCAGCGCGGCCGCCAGTGACTTGGCGGCCTCCGTCTTGCCGACGCCCGCCTCGCCCTCCAGCAGCAGCGGCTGGGGCAGCCGCAGCGAGAGGAAGAGCGCGGTGGCCAGCCCGTCGTCGGCCAGGTAGTCGGCCCCGTCCAGACGGCGCTCGAGCGCCTCGATGTCCGGGATGGCGGCGCCGATCGCGGAATCGGCCGTCGCCTGAACGGGCGCGCTCACGCCGTCGTCATCCCCGCCGCGGCGAGCACGGCCTCGTAGTCCTCGCGGGTGTCGACGTCGGACGGAATGGGACCCCGGATCGGGACCTCGACAACATCGTCCTCGTGGCGGTCCATCAGCTTCCAGACGGCCTTGTCGCCGTTGAGCTGGCCCAGCTCGCCGAACAGACCACGGCCGAAGGCGAGCGGGTGCCCGCGTCCGTCCTCGTAGCGGCAGACGGTGAAGATGGCCCCCTCGGGACGCCCGGCCAGGAGGGCATCGACGGTCTCGGCTGTGACCCCCGGCTGGTCCCCGAGCATCAGCACCAGGACCTCCGCGCGCTCGTCAACGGCGCCCAGAGCAGCGGCGATCGAGGACGAGCAGCCCTCCCCGAAGTCGGGGTTCTCCACCGTCTCGGCGTCCGACAGGTCAACCCGGCGGCGCACCTCGCCGGCACTGCCCCCCAGGGCGACGATCAGCTGGTCGAAGCCGCAGTCGCGGGCCGTCGAGAGCGTGTGGTCCAGCAGCGTCCCCGGTCCGTACGGGAGGAGCTGCTTGGGCTCGCCCAGGCGGCGCGAGCCGCCGGCCGCGAGCACCAGCCCGGTCACGAAGGCGCGGGGCGACCCGTCAGCGGACCGCGGCACCGTGCGCTCCCTCGGCCGCGAAGCTGTCGCGGCAGCCCTCGGAGCAGAAGTAGAAGCGCTCGCCGTCGCGCTCGAGCTGGATGCTCGCAGGGCTCAGCGCCACCTCCATCCCGCAGACCGGGTCCACGGCGACCTCGACCGGGGCGGCGGGCCCAGGCTCGGCGGCGTCCCCGGTTTCGGCGCTTGCGGCAGCGGGCTGAGTCGCCTCGGAGAGCTCGGGCTCGCCGGGCAGCAGGCGCCGCGCCGCGGCGTCAGAGGGCCGCAGGGCCACGACCTCCGCGAGGATCGAGAGGGCGATCTCCTCCGGGGTCTCGGCCCCGATCTCGAGGCCGGCCGGCGTGCGCAGCCGGTCGCGCTGCTCGTCAGAAAGGTCGAGGGACTGCTTCACGGCGTCGCCGCGCCTCTGGCTCGCGACCAGACCGACGTAGGCGACCTCGTCGCGAAGCGCGGTGGTGAGGATGCGCTCCTCGTCGCGCCCGTGGGAGGCGACGAGCACAGCCGCGTCGTCGGCGCTGGGCTCGGTGCCCTCGGCCGGGCCCTGCTCGACGGAGTAGCCGAGCCTGCGGCCCAGGGCCGCCAGAGCCTGGGCGATCGGGGTGGTCCCGACGACGCGTAGGGTCGCGGCGGGCAGGTGCGGCTTCAGGAAGATCTCCAGGGCCCCGCCGCTTAGACAGGGGTTCTTGACCGTCACCGCTCCGTCCTCGACCGCCGGCTCGCCCTCGTCGCCGCTGGGCAGGATCCGCAGCAGCACCGGGTCGCCCGACTGGAGCGAGCGCAGGGCGTAGAGCCGCACCGAGGCCTCGGCGCAGGCGCCGCCGACGAAGCCGTCGATGGTGCCGTCGGGGCTCGACGCGCGCTGAGTCGCCGGCCCTGACGCTGGTCGGGCTCTGCGCCCGCACGACCGTCGCCTCGACGTACGCGGTCCCGCTCTCCATCAGCACCTTTCCGTCGGTTCGAACAAGCGAATCACGTCGATTTCCAGGGTACTCCGACCCCCTCGCGGCCCTCGGGCGCGGGCGACCGCTCAGGCCGCAGGCGGCGCCGCCCCGAGCCGGTAGGTCGTCTGGGCGTCGAGCGAGCCGTCGAGCCCGTCGGGCATCTCGAAGCCACCGAAGGTCCGCGCGGCCACCGCCTGGATCCTGACTCCCTCCGGATCGCCGCCTGCGATGGTCCAGTGGCCGTTCTCGTACTTCATGGAGTCCGGAGGCACCTCGAGCATCGCTCCGGCCACTATCTGCGCCTTGTCCCGGAGCTTGCGCGCCGTCGTCGCCACGGCGTCGGCGACCTCGTCGCTGGGCTCGGCGTTGAAGCTGTTGCCCTCGCCGAAGCGGTCGTCGTCCTCGTGCACGACCTTTACGTCCTCGGGCGGGATGCCGAGCTCGGCGGCGACTATGCCCGCGAGCTCCTCCGTCTTCTCCTTGCTCCTGGAGGCCTCGCTGAGGCTGAGCACGACCTTGCCGGTCGGGTGCATGCGGATGAAGGCAGCGCGATAGACGGCTTCAGCCATTGTCAGACCCCTTCTGGAAGGCCGGCAGGTCAAGCCTGGCGGCGGTGTCGGGCGAGGCGTGACCCTCGCCGCGCTTCAGCGCCCAGTAGACGCTGTGTGCGTTGTGATCCGGATCGTCGCAGTAGCCGGCCGACGGGCCGCCGTGCTCGGGATGAGGGCCGATTACGACCTCACAACCGGGGAAAGCGCAGGTCCTCTCGTTCGCATCGGTCAATGGCCGCCTCCTGACGTGGATGTTCTCACGACGTCGTCCTGCCCCGCTTGGGGCTGTAGCCGCTCGGCATCGGAACGGGCTTCTGCGCCTCGGCCGGCTCGGCGCTGGCCCACGACGGCTCCCCACTCTCGGCAGGGGCCGGGGGCCGCCAACTCGGTCGCTGGGCGGGCGAATGCTCGCCGGCCATCGCCTCCGCGACCTCGTCGAGCGCATCCAGGCAGTCGCCGCTGACGAGCGCGTCGCAGTGCGGCAGCGCGGCCACCATGCCGCCAGCCGACGGCGTGAACCCGGGGGCGCCGGCGCGGGGGTTGACCCAGACGATGCGGTGGGCCAGCCTCGCCAGGCGCTCCATCTCGCGGCCGACCAGCGCGGTGTCGGCGCGCTCCCAGCCGTCCGAGAGGATGACGACGACCGCGCCGCGCGCCATCCCTCGGCGGCCGTAGCTGTCGTTGAAGGTCCGCAGTGCTTCCCCGATCCGCGTGCCGCTGGACCAGTCCGGCGCGGCCTCGGTGGCCCGCTGGATCGCCAGTTCGGGATTGCGCCCCCCGAGGGCCCGGGTGAGCCGGGTCAGGCGGGTCGCGAACACGAAAGCCTCGGCGGGCGCGCCGCTCGCGACCGCGGAGGTCAGCAGATGCAGGTAGGCGCGCGCGTAGGGCTCCATCGAGCCCGAGACGTCGCAGATCAGCACCATCTTGCGCGGGCGTGTGCGCCGGCGCCGCCTCGCCAGGGTCATCGGGTCGCCTCCGGTCCGGAGGCTGTCGCGAAGGGTGCGGCGCAGGTCGAGCTGCTCTCCGCGGCGCGCGCGGCGCCTCCGCCTGGAGAGCCGGCGGGGCGCCGCGAGCTCCAGCTCGCTCATCATCTGCCGGATCCGCTCCAGCTCGTGTGGCTCCAGCTCCTCGAAGCGCTTCGAGCCCAGCCGCTCCTCCTCGCTCGCCATCGCCAGAGGCACCTCGATCTCGCGCTCCCGGTCCTCGTCGGAGCTGGGCTCCGATGTGGTGCCCCGCATGCCGCCGGAGCGCTCGTTCTCGCTCTCTCCGGGAACGGAGCGCGCGCGCGGATCGGGCGGGCGCTCGCTGGACTGCGAGCCGCTGAGGGTGGGCGTGTACGGGTCGCCGCGCTCCTCGTCCGGCTCCAGCGCCGGATCGAAGACCGCCGCGAAAACGCGGTCGAAGGTAGGCAGCTGCGCCTGCGAGGAGACGAATACCGCGCGCGCGGTCCAGTAGAGGTCGCTGCGCCGCTGTGGCGCGACGAGGGCCACAGAGCGCGCGAAGCGCGCCGAGCGCTCGGGCGTAACGGGCACCCCGGCGGCCCGCAGGCGCTGTCCCAGCGCCGCCGCCAGGCCCGGGAGGTCGATTCGGTCCAGCTCCAGCACGTCGCCTACTGCGGCGGCTCGGCCCTGCCCTGCATCGCCGCCCAGACCCGAGCCGGGCTGAGCGGCATGTCGACGTGGGCCACGCCATGGCTGTCGTACAGCGCGTCGCAGACCGCGTTCACGATCGCCGGCGGCGAGCCGTTGGTCGCCGACTCGCCGACGCCCTTGGCTCCGATCGGGTGGTGCGGGCAGGGGGTCACGGTCGCTCCGAGCTCCCAGTCGGGGCATTCGAGCGCGGTCGGGATCAGGTAGTCCATCATCGACCCGTTCAGGCAGTTGCCCTGATCGTCGAAGGTGATCACCTGCATCAGGGCGATGCCGACTCCCTCGGCGAGGCCGCCCATGATCTGGCCGTCGACGATCATCGGGTTGATCCGCACGCCGCAGTCGTCAACCGCGATGAAGCGGCGGACCTTCACCTCGGCGGTGCCCGGATCGATGTCGACGACGCAGATGTAGGCGCCGCACGGGTAGGTCAGGTTGGGCGGGTCGTAGACGGACTGGCCTTCCAGGCCTCCCTCCAGGCCCTCGGGCAGCGGAGCCTCGCCGTAGGCGGCCTCGGCGATCTGGTCGATCGTCGCCCCCTTCTCGGGATCGCCCTTCACGTACCAGCGGCCCTTCTCCCAAACGAGATCGTCGGGCGAGGTCTCGAGCATGCCGGCCGCGATCAGCCGCGCCTTGTCTCGCACGCGGCGCGCGGCGACGGCCGCCGCGGCTCCTGAGACCGGCGTCGAACGACTGCCGTAGGTGCCGAGCCCGTACGGGGTGCGGTCGGTGTCGCCGTGGCGGACCTGGATCTTGTCCGGCGAGATGCCGAGCTCCTCGGCGGCGATCTGGGCGAACGTGGTCTCGTGGGCCTGGCCCTGGGTCTGGCAGCTGATGCTGAGCACCGCCCTGCCGTCTGCGTGCACGCGCAGGTCGGCGCCGTCAGCCATGCCCTGGCCGAGGACGTCCATGTGCTTCTTCGGCCCCGCGCCGACGACCTCGGTGAAGAACGAGACGCCGATCCCCATCAGCTCCCCGTTCTTGCGCTTCTCGGCCTGCTCCTTGCGCAGCTCGTCGTAGCCGGCGATCCTCATCGCCTCCTGCATCGTCTTCTCGTACTCGCCCGAGTCGTACGTCCAGCCCGTCTTGTTCTCGTAGGGGAACTGCTCAGGCTGGATGAAGCTCTTGATGCGCAGCTCGGTCGGGTCGACCTTCATCTCCAGCGCCAGCTCGCCCACCAGGCGCTCGATCAGGTAGATCGCCTCGGTGACCCGGAACGAACAGCGGTATGCCACGCCGCCGGGCGCCTTGTTCGTGTACACGGCCTTGACCGAGCAGTGCGCGGCCTCCAGGTCGTATGACCCGGCGAAGACGTGGAAGAACCCCGCCGGGAACTTCGATGGCTGCGCCGTGCTGTCGAAGGCGCCGTGGTCGGCGATCACGTCGACCTGGGCGCCGGTGATCTTGCCGTCCTTGGCGCAGATGCGGCCGCTCATCACGTAGTCGCGCGCGAAGCCCGTGGACATCAGGTTCTCGGAGCGGTCCTCGACCCACTTGACCGGCTTGCCCGAGACGATCGAGCCGACGATCGCGCAGACGTAGCCGGGATAAACCGGGACCTTGTTCCCGAAGCCGCCGCCGATGTCGTTGGTCATGATCCGAATCATCTGCTCGGGCAGCCCGGCGACCTGCGCGTAGACCGTGCGGTGGAGGTTGGGGGCCTGGTTGCCGTTGTAGATGTCGAGCTGACCCGTCTCCGGGTTCATGTCCGCGATCATCCCGCAGGTCTCCAGCGGGGCCGGGTGGCAGCGCGGGTAGATCATGTCCCGCTCGACCACGACGTCCGCCTCGGCGAAGACGCGGTTGCACTCCTCCGCGTCGCCGGCCTCCCAGAGCGCGCTGGCTAGATTGTCCTTCTGGTCGGGCTTGTCGTCGCGGATCAACGGCGCGTCGTCGTCGAGCGCCTTGCGCGCGTTGACGATCGCGGGCAGCGGCTCGTACTCGACGTCGATCAGGGGCAGCGCGTCGCGGGCCGCGTAGCGATCCTCGGCGACAACGAACGCGACCTCCTGGCCCTGGAAGCGGACCTTGTCGCCGGCGAGAACCGCCTGGGAGTCGTACGAGATAGTCGGCATCCAGGCCAGGCCGAGCGTCTCGAGGTCCTTGGCGGTGATGACCCGCAGCACCTTGGGGTGCTCCAGCGCCTTCGAGGTGTCGATCGAGAGGATCTTGGCGTGCGCGTAGGGGCTGCGCAGGATCGCGCCGTGGAGCATCCCGGGCAGCACGATGTCGTCGAGGTAGGTGCCCTGGCCGCGGATGAAGCGCGCGTCCTCCTTGCGCTTCATGTTGCCGTAGCCGAGCGGCGTCTCCTTCGCAGCGGTGGTCGCCATTGTCTACCTCCTCGCTTCGGCGCTGTCGTGCTCGGCCGCCCAGCGGACGGCCCTGACGATGTTCGAGTAGCCGGTGCAGCGGCAGATCGCGCCTGAGATCGCGGTGCGGATCTCCTCCTCGGAGGGATCGGGGTTCTCGTCGAGCAGGGCCCGCGTGGTCATGATCATCCCGGGTGTGCAGAAACCGCACTGGAGGCCGTGCTCCTCGTGGAACCCCTGCTGGACCGGGTCCAGCTTCCCGTCCACCTCCATCGACTCGATGGTGCGCACCTCGTGGCCCTGGCAGCTCGCGGCGAGCGTCGTGCAGGACTTGACGGGGCGCCCGTCGAGCTGGACCACGCAGGCGCCGCAGTTGGACGTGTCGCAGCCCCAGTGGGTCCCGGTGAGCCCGAGCGTGTCGCGCAGGAAGTGGACCAGCAGCAGGGCCGGCTCGATGTCCTCCGTGTAGTCCTTGCCGTTGACCTTGACGGTGACTTCCATTCAGGCCTCCTGGTTCAATGCGCGTTCGGCGGCGCGCCGCAGCGCCCGCTTCGTCAGCTCGCCCGCGAGATGGCGCTTGTAGTCCACGGGGCCGCGGCCGTCGGCGCTGGGCCTGCAGTCCTCCGAGGCGAGCTTTCCGGCCTCGGCGAAGAGCTCTTCCGAGGGCTTCTTGCCCTTCAGGGCCTCCTCCGAGCGCGTCGCGTGGATCGTCGTCGGGCCGACGGCGCTGAGCGCCACGCCAGCGTCGGAGATCGTTCCCCCGTCCACCCAGAGCGCGGCGGAGACCGCGACGATCGCCCAGTCGCCGGCGCGCCGCTCGATCTTCTCGTGGGCGCTGCCCGCGCCGGGCTTCACCGGGATCCGCACCTCGGTCAGGATCTCGGCGTCCTGGATCACCGTCATGTAGGGACCGATGTGGAACTCGTCCATGCCGACGGTGCGCTCGCCGTCCTTGCCTGCGATCACGACGGTCGCCTTCAGGGCCGAGCAGACGGCCGAGAGGTCCTCGGCGGCGTCGGCCTGGGCGAGCGAGCCGCCGATCGTGCCGCGGTTGCGGACCACGGGGTCGGCGATGACCGTCTCGGCGTCCGCGAAGACCGGGTAGCGCTGGGCGAGAAGCTCGGATTCGAGCAGCTCGCGGTGGCGGGTCATCGCGCCGATCCGGATCTGGCCGTCCTGCTCGTCGATGTAGGAGAGGTCCTCGATCTCGTTGATGTCGATCAGGCGCTCGGGGTTGGCGAGGCGCAGCTTCATCATCGGCAACAGGCTGTGGCCGCCCGCAAGGATGCGGGTCTCGGGGCCGTACTTCTCCAGCAGTTCGATCGCGTTCTGAACGCTCGTCGCCCGCTCGTACTCGATCGGCCCGGGGGTCTGCAACTAGCCGTCCTTCGCCGGCGCCGTGTCCGCCTCGGGAGCGTCGACCCCGATCGCCGGTGACGTCCGCCTGTCCTTCGGCTTCATCGGCCTCTCGCCGGTCGGACCCGAGGGCCTGTGGTAGAGGTTGCGCGCAAGCCGCGCTCGAGTACTCCGCGTCGCGCATCGCGGGGCCCGTGCTGGCTCCCGCCCCGATCGGGCTCGCGCCGCCGAGGCGCACGAGCTGCACCGCCCCCCGCGTGTAGACCTCGTCGATGTTCTTGACCTCGCCGCTGCGCCCCTGGCGCTCCAGAACCGAGGCGCCCGCGCCCGGGTAGACCGACTCGATCAGGCCGGCGGCGTCGTCCTGACCCGCCTTCTTGTCGAGCAGGCCCTCGAGCAGTTCGGTCCCGGCCGAGAGGTCCTTGTTGATCGCGACCACCACGCCGTTGACGGGCTCGCTCTTGCTGACGATCCCGCCGACCGCGCCGATCACCGCGTCAAGGCCGGCGGTGATCTTGCGCAGCTCCAGGATCACCGAGACGAGGTAGAAGACCAGCGCCAGGACCACCAGGACGACACCGAGGAGCAGGACTGCGACCGCAGGCTCCATCAGGCGTCCTCGAGGATCTTGTCGAGGGATCCGCCGTAGTCCGCGACGACACCGACGACCGCGGTGACCTGCTTCTGCGTCGTGTTCAGCAGCTCCACCGCGTCCAGATCCTTGGAGGCCGCCTCGGCGACGGGGACCAGCGCGTCGACGGTCGGCGTCACGGCCTTGGCGGCGTCGAGGACGCCGCGCAGCAGGTAGACGACGACGGGGACGAGCACCGCGATCAGCACGATGTTGCCGATCCAGAGGAGCGTCACTTGCCGTTCTCCGAGTGCTTGGCCACGATCGCCGCCTTCTTGGCGACGCCAGGCATCAGGGCGATGATGCCGTCGAACTGGGCGTTGATCGCCTCCACGGCCGGGCGCAGGGGGCGCAGGTGCTCCTCCTCGACAGTCGTCAGTGCATCCCCGAGGGTCCCGAGGCCCTTGGCGATGTCGAGCAGCCGCCGGCGGATCTCGATCAGGGCCAGCGCCAACACCACCACGAGCACGACGGCCTCGGCGACGCTGAGGATGTAGAGGGTGGTGGTGCTCACTCAGCCTCCTCGTTGTAGCCCTGGGAGAGCGCGTTCATGTAGCCGTCCTGCACGACGCCCTCCGAGGCGATTTGCGACAGCACCGGGGCGGTGGCCTCGAGCTGCGGGATGCTGGCCGTGTTCTCGGCGACCTTCCCCGCCGAGTCCAGCAGGCCGCCGACGGCGGTCTGGATCCGGCGCAGGAGGTGGAGCAGCAGCAACAGCATCCCGGCCACGACAAGTGCCACGACCAGGCCCACCGCCAGCGTCACGTACCAGAGCGTCCGCTCGGAGTCCGCCAGGGCGAGCATCACCGTCATCAGTGCCCCACAGCCGTCTTCCGCAGCGCCCGGGCCGCATGCAGGATCCGCACTCCCGAGTCGTTGATCGTGGCGACGCCCGAGAGCTCGTCCGTCTGGTCCTTGACCACGTCGACCGCTCCGACGGCGGTCTCGGCCTGGCCGGCGATCCGGTTGGCGAGCACGAGGATGGTGACGACGATGATCACCGCGACGACGACCACAACCGCCCCGAGGCCGAGGCCGATGTACCAGGACGTCGTATCAGCGCCGATCAGCAATCCGTTACCACTCCTATTCCCGTGAAGCCATCCTCGAGTCGGCTTCGTGGCGGGATCTTACAACTGACCTGAAGCCGCCCCAGGCTCGGGGCCCGGATCAGAGCTTCGCGAGGTTCTCGGAGAACTCCTTGATCATGCCCTCCGTGACCGCGGAGATCACTCCCTCCCCCATCTGCGCGGCCTTGCCGGTCACGTTGACCACCGAGTGCAGCGACACCTCGGTCCCATCGCCCTGCTCGCTCAGCTCCATCGTCACCCTGGCGTCCGCGTTGCCCTGGCCGCCCGCCTCCTTGGCCTCCGCGGTCATCACCGCCCGGTGCGCGGCGTCGTCCCTCTCGACGACCTCCGCTGGGCCCGAGTAGTTCATCGACATCGATCCGAGCTTGATCTTGACCTCGGCCTTGACCGCGTCGTCGCCGGTCTTCTCCAGGATCGAGGCCCCCGGCACGGCGGGGATCACGCGCTCGAGGTCGACCATCGTGCTCCAGACTTGATCGACCGGTTTCTCGACCGAGAATGAATTGTTGAACTCCACGATTCAAAGCTACCGTTCGTGCCCGTGTCCCTGCAGGCAGGCATCCACAAGTTCGGGCCGGACAACGCCGCGCTTCGAGTGAAGACGGGCCGACAGGGTGCAGCCGCCAAGGCGGGCCACGACCTCGTCATCGATGTCACCTCCTGGGGGGCGACGCTCGACGTCGGCGAGGATCGGAGGCATGTCAGCCTGGAGCTCAATGCCGACCCTGAGTCCCTTCGGATACGCGAAGGCACCGGTGGGGTCCAGCCGCTGAGCGACGAGGACCGGGTCGAGATCCAGCAGACCATCGACGACGAGGTGCTGAAGGGGGCGCCGATCGAGTTCCGCTCCAGTGAGGTCGGGACCTCAGACGGCGGCCGGCGTCTGTCCGCGAGCGGTGACCTCAACATGGCCGGCAGCAGCCACCGGGTCGAGATCGAGCTGAGCGTCAGCTCGAAGGGCGAAGTCAGTGGCGGCGCCACCCTCCGGCAGACCGACTGGGGGATCAAGCCGTACTCGGCGCTGTTCGGAGCCCTCAAGGTCGCGGACGAGGTCGAGGTCGTCGTCGAGGCGCGCTTGCCCTAGCCGCCATCGTCTGGGCCTCCTCCGAAAACACGAACGCCCTGCTTTCGCCCACGGCCCGGATCGCGCCCGTCGCTCAGCCGGTGGGGCCGAAGCGCTCGGTGCGGATCTGCTGAGGCTCGTGACCGGCCTGCAGCAGGAGCTGGGAGGCCGCCTCGACGAACCCGTTCGAGCCACAGACAAAGGCGACGCCGCCCTCGATTCCCGCCGTGTCGATGATCCCCGGATCGATCCGCCCGCTGTGCCCACTCCATCCCCCTGGAGGCTCGCGGGTGAAGGTGAGCAACGTCTCGTCCCCCAGCTCATCCGAGTAGATGACGTCCTCGGAGTTGCGCACTGAGTAGACCAGGCGCATCGGCAACTCGGGCATCGTCCGCCGGCGGTGGCGAAGAATCGCCATCAACGGAACCACCCCAGAGCCCCCGCCGACCAGTAGCACCGGCTTCTCGCCCCGCCAGACGAAGTAGGACGCGAACGGCCCCCGGACCTCGACCTGGTCCCCCTCGACCACCACGTCGTGGAAGTAGGGAGAAACCTCGCCGTCATCGAGGCGGTCGATGGTCAGCTCGATCTCGCCCTCGTCGAGCGGCGATGAGGCGATCGAGTACGAGCGCTGGGCGCGGTAGCCGTCGGGAGCGGTGAGACGAACGTCGTAGTGCTGCCCGGGGAGGTGGGGCATCCATATGGGCAGCTCGATTCGAAACGACTTGACCCTAGGGGTCTCCAACTTGATCGAGGTGACGGTCCCGATCTGCCAGCGGCCCGGGGCCTTCTGCGCGACGGGTGTGAGCGGCTCCGCCGTCAGTCCGTCCAATAGCGCTCTTCCTTCCAGGGATCGCCGCGGTTGTGGTAGCCGTTGCTTTCCCAGAACCCGGGCTCGTCGTGGTCCATCACCCGGAGTCCCTGCACCCACTTCGCGCTCTTCCAGAAGTAGAGGTGCGGGACCAGCAGCCGGGCAGGGCCGCCGTGCTCGCGGGGAAGCGGCTCTCCCTCGTGCTCGGTCACGACCCACGCCTTCCCGTCGGTGAGGTCCTCGATCGCCAGGTTGGTCGTGTAACCGCCGTAGGAGTAGACCATCGAGTACGCGTCAAGCGGCTCGGCCTCCTCCAGCAGGACGTCCATCGACACCCCGCCGAAGTTGGTGCCGAGCTTCGACCACTTCGTGACGCAGTGGATGTCGCAGGGAATCGTCTCCCAGGCGAGCCTGTGGAACTCCTCCCAGCTCCACTCCCGCTCCTGGCCGACCATGCCGTCGATCCGGAAGCTCCACTCGTCCGGTGCGATGCCCGGCGTCGGCCCGGCCGTCAGCACCGGAAAGCCGGCTTCCGCGTACTGGCCCGCGGGCAGACGATTCGCCAGCTCCTCGGGAGTCCGCCGACGACGGGCGAAGCCGCGTGAGACAAACCCGTTCAAGCAGTTTCAGCTTACGCCGATTCGGACGTGGCGAGGGCCAGAATCGTCCGGCCGAACAGACGAATGGCCCGCGCGAGCGGGCCATTCGTGAGAGGTAGCGGGGGCGGGATTCGAACCCGCGACCTTCGGGTTATGAGATCGACCGCACGATGGCCCTCGCCTGCTCAGAGGTGGGTCAAGGCCGCTCACTTCGCCTGAGTTCTTTTGAGTTGTCCTCAGATTGATGCCCAAATTGATGCCCGCAACGAACGCCCGGTACGGGAATCATGGTTGGAGTCATTGCGGTGGCCGAAGCGCGCTGCCGATTCACGCGGAAAAGGCGTCCATCATGAGGCCGGGCAGCAGCACGATCGCGGGGCCCTCGCCGCCGGTGTCCTCGTATTCGATCGTCCCGGCGGACAGCTCGATCCGGCTGGTCATCGCGCGCTCGCCTGCGAGCCATCGAGCAGGTGCCGGCGCAGGAAGGACAGCTGTGCCTCGGCGGCGTGGTCGCGGCCACCCATGAAGGGCTCGTAGTGGCCACCGGGCAGGCGGACGACCTCTCCGCGGGGAGCTCGCTGGGCGGCGCGCACGGTAGGGCCGGCAGGCGCAACGCCATCATCGTCGTAGGCGAGCACCAGCAGGGGGCACTGCACGCGCGACGCGTGGCGGCCGGGCCGGTAGAAGCCGACGCGCAGCGCGGAGCGAGCGGCGACCTCCTGCTGCCAATGGGGGTACTTGTCATCGGGATTGAGCGCCTTGCTGCCGTTGAGGGCGTCGGGCGACGTGAGGGATGTGACGGTCCCGGGCTCCCCGGCGAGGGGCACCAGCAGCGGGGCGCGTCCGACGAGGCCGCCGGCAGCATCCAAGAGCGCACGGCCGGTGAACCGCAGGAACCCGAGCGGGGTCTGATGGCGCATCGCGTTGGGCGTGACGGCCGGGCCGTCGACGAGCGGCGTCTGGGCGATCGCCGCCGCCAGATCCGAGTTGCGCGCCGCTACCGGAATGATGTGGCCGCCTGACGCGGAGAAACCCCAGATCGCGAGTCTGCGGGCGTCCACGCCGGGCAGGGTGCGGGCGAACGCGATCGCGGCCTGCCAGTCGGCGTGCTGCGCTCCGATGCGCGCGATCTGGCGCGGCTGACCACCGCTCTCCCCGAGATGGCGGTAGTCGAAAGCGAGCACCGCGAACCCGGCGTCGTTGAACCGCTTGGCGAACAGATCCGTGCCCGGCTCCTTGGTGACGGCGAGCCCGCCGGCCATGATCACGCACGCTCCGTTGGTCCCCGGGTAGTGCCAGGCGGCGCACGTCGTGTTGCCGCTGGGGAAGCGAACCTTGCGCCGCTCGGCGGACGGCTGCGGCGCGGCGTCCGTTCCGGACTTGAGTGACGTGGCCTCAGCGTCCGCCGTCTCAGCGTTACTGGGTGCCATGACCGCGACGAAATCCCGAGCCGGCCCAGGCGGGCGCGACGGGAGCTCGTCCCTCCGCGGATTCGGTGGCCTGCGCGGCCGCGTTGCGGCGCCTGCCGCGCAGGATGCGCACGCCGCCTCGGACCAGGATGACGGGCCCGGCGACAATCGCCGCGACCAGCGCCAGGGCTATCACCGGCACCAGCAGCGGGAGCAGCGCCGCGGCGGTCAGCGCGAGGATGGAAATGGAGAGCGGGGCCAGGGCAATGGTCAGGATGCCCAGGCCGACGGTCCACATCGAGACCTGCTCGAGGACCTCTCCCCTTTCGCTGTTCATGGTGTCTCCTTTCATCGTTCTCCGATCTCTCAGACGAGATGGCGGCCCGATCTGTGACCGGGCCGCCACCCCGAGCGGATCAGGCCACCGCCGCCTCTGGCACCTGCTCGGGCTCGGCGTCCGGCCGGGCCTCCGACGCGGGCTCTGGCTCCAGCGGCTCGGGCCGCGCGCCGGGGCGCAGGAGGCTGCCGCAGACCAGCGCGCCTATGGCGAAGATGGCCGCCGCCCACCAGAACGCGGTGGTGTATCCGTCTACGGCCGCCTGCTGCAGCACCTCGGGACCCGGCACGCGACCCGACAGGTAGTCGGTCGCGGCGGAGGCGGCCAGCGTGCTCAGCAGGGCGGTGCCGATCGAGCCGCCGATCTGCTGCGAGGTGTTGACCATCGCCGAGGCGACGCCGCTGTCCCGCGCCGGGACGCCGAAGGTGGCGGTTGCGAACGACGGCGCCAGGGTCAGCCCGAAGCCGATGCCGATCAGGATCAGTGACGGGAGGACGTGCGATGCGTACGCCGTGTCGACACCGATGCGCGTCAGGAGCACCATGCCCAGAGCGGCGATGGCCATCCCGGCGGGAACGAGCGGGCGTGGACCGGTGCGGGGCAGCACCCGAGTGCTCACGATCGCCACGGTGGGCGCGATCGAGAAGCTCAGCGGCAGAAATGCGAGCCCGGTTTCGAGCGGCGTCATGTCCTTGGTCTGCTGCAGGTAGAACGTCAGGAACAGGAAGAGGCCGAAGAGACCGGCGCTGGCCGTTCCGATCGCGAGGAAGGAGGCGCCACGGTCGCGGTCGGTGACCACCCGCAGCGGTAGCAGCGGGTGTGCGACCCGGCGCTGCAGGGCGACGAACGCGGCCAGCAGGACAGCGCTGCCGATCAGGAAGCCGACGGTGACGGGATCGCCCCAGCCGTCGGACGCTGCGCGCGCCAGGCCAAACACGAGCGCGAACAGGCCGGCCGACGCGGTCAGCGCGCCCGGGAGGTCGAGCCGCGGCCGGGCGGTGGCGGGGACGTGATGCAGCAGGCGCGTACCGGCGATCGCGGCCGGGATGGCGAAGGCGATCGACACATACAGGCACCAGCGCCAGTCGAGCGCCTCGGTCAGCGCGCCTCCGAGCAGCAGGCCGATCGCGCCGCCCATGCCGGCGATCGCCGCGTAGATGCCGAAGGCCTTCCCGCGTTCGGCCGGATCGGTGAACGTCGTGGTCAGCAGCGACAGGGCGGCCGGCGCCAGCAGGGCGCCGAAGACACCTTGCAGCGCGCGCGCACCGACGAGCAGGTCGAAGCTCTGCGCAGCGCCGCCCAGGGCCGACGCGCCGGCGAAGCCGAGCAGGCCGACGACGAACGTCCGCTTGCGGCCGAACAGGTCGGCGATGCGGCCGCCCAGCAGCAGCAGGCTGCCGAACGCCAGCGCGTACGCCGTGATCACCCACTGACGATCGTCGTCGGAGAAGCCTAGGTCCTGCTGGGCGGACGGGAGCGCGATATTCACGATGGTCACGTCGAGCACGACCATCAATTGCGCGATTCCGATCACGGCGAGGATCAGCCAGCGGCGGTCGTGATGGGTATCTGCGGAAGAGGACATGAGGGCAACCTTTCTATCCGGAGAGCAGTTCTCCGGTTACGGTAGCACACAACTGGAGATACGATCTCCGGTTCTCTACCATGTGTCCGATGACGAACCCTGAGCCCGCCCCGCTGCGCGCCGACGCCGAGCGCAACCGACAGCGGCTGCTCGACGCCGCGCGCGAGGTGTTCGCCGCCCGAGGCCTCGACGTGACGCTCGACGAGATCGCGCGCCACGCCGGCGTCGGCACGGGGACGGCCTACCGCCGCTTCGCCAACAAGCACGCGCTGATAGAGGAGCTGATGGTCGACCGCCTCGGCGACGTCGAGGCGATCGCCAGGGAGTGCCTGGAGGAGCCCGACCCCTGGCTCGGGCTCTCGGGGTTCTTCGAGCGCGCGCTCGCGATCATGGCCTCCGACCGCGGGCTCAGGGACGTCATGTTCGCGGCCGGGCGCGGAGGCGAGCGGCTCGCCGCTGCGCGCCAGGAGGTCGCCAGGGTGACGACGAAGCTCGTGCGACGGGCCGTCGAGGCGGGCGTGGTACGAAGCGACCTCGCGCCGACCGACCTCCCGCTTATCAACCTCATGCTTAATACCCTGATCGACTTCGGTCGCGAGGTCGAGCCCGACCTCTACCGGCGCTTCCTCGCAATCACGCTCGACGGGCTGCGGCCCCACCGGCAGGCGACAGAGCCGCTCCCCGTTGGGCCGCTCGATCTCCGGCGCTTCGCGCAAGCCCTGGCCGACCAGCGGCGCTAGCGGCGGCGAGTGCGCGCATCGCGGATAAGAGGCTCAGCCGCTACACGCCCAGCCACAATCACACTCCGCGCGCCCTGCGGACGTACGAAAGGCCCGGGATTTCCGGGCCTTTCGTGAGGTAGCGGGGGCGGGATTCGAACCCGCGACCTTCGGGTTATGAGATCGAGCGCATAAGGGCCGCTCGCCTCTTCAGGCACAGGCTCAAGCCTGTACAGCCGTCCGGGGTCCTCTGAGATGTCCTCAGATTGATGCCCGCTTTGATGCCCGCCGCCGCGCTCCCGCTTTCACGCAGGAGGAGCACTGCAACCTCAGGCAATTGGCCGGATTGGGGCTCCAAAGAGACTCGAAATTCGAGGCCCTCCCGCCACGCGGGATCTAGTGCCTCTTGACCAGTTTGACCGTCGCGGCCTGTGAGTTGGGGCTGCCGCCGGTCGGCGTGAAGGTGATGGTCATGTTGAGCTTCACCTTGCCGGTGCGATTGAGCTTCCTTTTCTTCTTTCCGGTCGCCTTGATCGTCAGCTTCACGGGTCCGGCGGCGGGAACGACCTTGGCGATGTGAGCGGCGGCGGCGACGCTCGCGCCTGGGCCTGAGGCTTCCAGGTCGCCGGGGCCTGGCGCGTTCACGATCAGCGTCGCCGTGCCTTTCTTCTTGTTGAGCCGGGTGGCGGCGACGGTGAAGGTGTTCGGGGGAATGACGGGGGGCGTGGTGATTGCAGCGCTCACCGTCGAGGTCGACCCCGAGTCGTTGCAGGGGGTGGAGACGGCCGCATTGTTGGTATCGCCGGAGTAGGAGGCCCGCCAGCGGTAGGTGCCCGCGCTCGTCGGGGTGAAGGTGGGCGAGTTGTTGTAGTTGCCGTTGCCGCTGACTGCGACCGCGGAGCTGGTGTAGGCGGGTGTGTTGGCGCAGGTGGCGTCGTTCGGGCCGTAGGCCCTGAAGGTGATCGTGCCCCCGGGGCTGGATCCGCCTGAGAGCGTCGCCTGGTCCGAGATCGAGGCGCCGATCGTGACGTTGGCGGTCGCGGAAGTGGTGATGGTCGGGGTTGCCTGGGCGACGATGGACGTTTCATTCGAGTCGTTGCAGGGGGTGGAGACGGCGGCGTTGTTGGTATCCCCGGAGTAGGAGGCCCGCCACCGGTAGGTACCCGGCGTCCCTGGGGTGAAGGCCGGCGAGTTGTTGTAGGTGCCGTTGCCGGTCACCGCTACCGCTGAGCTGGTGTAGGCGGGTGTGTTGGCGCAGGTGGCGTCGTTCGGCCCGTATGCCGTGAACGTGATCGAACCGCCGGGGCTGGACCCGCCTGAGAGGGTCGCCTGGTCCGAGATCGAGGCGCCGATCGTCGCGTTGGCGGTCGCGGAAGTGGTGATGGTCGGGGTTGCCTGGGCCACCACCGAGGTCTCATTCGAGTCGTTGCAGGGTGTGGAGACGGCGGCGTTGTTGGTATCCCCGGAGTAGGAGGCCCGCCAGCGGTAGGTGCCGGCAGTCACCGGCGTAAAGGCCGGCGAGTTGTTGTAGTTGCCGGCGCCCGTAACGGCTATGGGGTTGGAGGTGTACGCGGGTGTGTTGGCACAGGTCGCATCGCCGGGGCCGTAGGCAGTGAAGGTGATCGAACCGCCGGGGCTGGACCCGCCTGAGAGGGTCGCCTGGTCCGAGATCGAGGCGCCGATCGTCGCGTTGGCGGTCGCGGAAGTGGTGATGGTCGGGGTTGCCTGGGCCACCACCGAGGTCTCATTCGAGTCGTTGCACGGGGTGATGACACCGGCGTTGTTGGTATCGCCGGAGTAGAAGGCCGTCCAGCGGTAGGTGCCCGCGCTCGTCGGGGTGAAGGTGGGCGAGTTGTTGTAGTTGCCGTTTCCGGAGACGGTGATCTCGTCGCTGGTGTATGCGGGTGTGTTGGCGCAGGTGGCATCGTTCGGGCCGTAGGCCCTGAAGGTGATCGTGCCCCCGGGGCTGGATCCGCCTGAGAGCGTCGCCTGGTCTGAGATCGAGGCGCCGATCGTGACGTTGGCGGTCGCGGAGGTCGTGAGGGTGGGCACTGTCTTCACGAAGGACGTCTCGTTCGTGTCGTTGCAGGGGGTGGAGACGGCGGCGTTGTTGGTATCCCCGGAGTAGGAGGCACGCCACCGGTAGGTACCCGGCGTCCCTGGGGTGAAGGCCGGCGAGTTGTTGTAGGTGCCGTTGCCGGTCACCGCTACCGCTGAGCTGGTGTAGGCGGGTGTGTTGGCACAAGTGGCGTCGTTCGGCCCGTATGCCGTGAACGTGATCGTGCCGCCGGGGCTGTTTCCGCCGGAGAGGGTGGCCTGGTCCGAGATCGAGGCGCCGAGTGCAACGCTGGCGGTCGCAACGGTGGAGATGGTGGGCTTGGTCGGGTCGAACTTCTGGATTCGGTGGTTGGCGTCGGCGACGTATACGTTGCCGCCCGAGTCGGTGTCGACCCCGGCGGGGCTGGACATCTCCCCACCCAGCCCGCCTTGGAGGCCGGTAGTGCAACTCAAGGCGACCGTGCAGACGCCGAACACCCCGTTTCCGCCGTTCACGTTCTTGCCCCAAGCGCGCTCCCAGGCGCCGGACGAGTTGAACTTCTGGATCCGGTGGTTGACCAGGTCCGCCACGTAGAGGTTGTCGCCCGAGCCGATCGCGTCATCGGCGGGGAAGTTCATCTCGCCGCCGCGATTGCCGGCGGTGCCCGCCAGGCAGCTCGAGGCCGTCGTACAGACGCCGAACACCCCGCCACCGTTCACGTCCTTGCCCCACGCGCGCTCCCAGGTGCCCGAGGAGTTGAACTTCTGGATCCGGTTGTTGTTGGCGTCGGCGACGTAAACGTTGTTGCCCGAGTCGATCGCGGTGCCCAGAGGCGAGTTCATCTCCCCGCCGAGCCCGCCTGTGGTGCCCGTCTGGCAGTCGGCCGCGACCGTGCAGACCTCGAAAACAGTTCCCAGATCGCCGGCGTCGCCGCTCTGGATCACGTCCTTGCCCCAAGCCCGCTCCCAGGTGCCCGAGGAGTTGAACTTCTGGATCCGGTGGTTGATCTGGTCGGCGACGTAGACGTTGTCGGCCGAATCGATCGAGAGTCCCCTCGGGGAGTTCAGCTCGCCGCCCAAACCGCCGACGGTGCCCCTGAAACAGCTCGAGGCCACGGTGCAGACCCCGAACACCCCGTTTCCGCCGTTCACGTTCTTGCCCCAAGCGCGTTCCCAGGCGCCGGACGAGTTGAACTTCTGGATCCGGGTGTTGGTCTGGTCGGCGACGTAGACGTTGTCGGCCGAATCGATGGCGACGTCACTGGGGAAGTTCAGCTCGCCGCCGAGCCCGCCGGTAGTGCCTCCCCCACCGGGAACGCCTGCCTGGCAGTCGGCGGCGACCGTGCAGACCTCGAACACGTTGCCCAGGTCGCCGGAATGGCCGCTCTGGATCACGTTCTGGCCCCAGGCCCGCTCCCAGGTGCCCGACGAGTCGAACTTCTGGATCCGGTGGTTGCTCTGGTCGGCGACATAGATGTTGCCGCTCGAGTCAGTGGCGACGCCCCTTGGGAAGGTCAGCTCGCCGCCCAGGCCGCCGCTCGTGCCCGCCAGACAGCTCGCCGGGAGCGTGCATATGCCGAAAACTCCGCCGCCGTTCACGTTCTTGCCCCAGGCTCGCTCCCAGGTACCGGCCGCGGCGCCCGCCGCGGGGGCGAATAAAAGCGAGGCGAGGGTTGCCACGAGGCCCACGCCCAGGCCGAATGCTGCGAGTGCGGCGCGAGAGCTTCCCCGCTGCGGTGCTGCTCGTTGGGCCAACCGCAGGCTCACATCCGTCTCGCCTTTCCCCCCAGCTAAGTTCTGCTGCGACATCGCCCACGTAGTATCGCGCGGAAACCGCTGCTTTCCATGCAAAGCAGCAGTTTGCTTTTGAAGGGCGTGGCAACACATATTGATGCCCGCTAACAACCAATCCCGCTGACCGGCATCAAAAAGAAAGGCCCGCCTGAGCGGGCCTTTCTTGAGTAGCGGGGGCGGGATTCGAACCCGCGACCTT
>CAWCRN010000020.1:0-23073 GCA_963797835.1 uncultured Solirubrobacterales bacterium | reverse complement strand
GGAACGCGTAGAAGGCGGTGAGGAAGGCTGCGCCGTACATCACGACGCCGATCCACGCGTACATCCCGCCCCGGTCGAACGCCACGCCGATGATCTCGTCCTTCGAGAAGAAGCCCGACATCCCGGGGAAGCCGGCCAGCGCGAGGCAGCCGACGATCAGCACCAGCGAGGTGAACGGCAGCGCCCGGCGGAAGCCCGACATCCTGTCGATGTCCTGACGGCCCGCCATCGCGGCGATCACCGAGCCCGCCGCCATGAACAGGAGCGCCTTGAAGAACGCGTGGGTCATCAGGTGGAAGAGCCCGGCCGTGTAGGCGCCGATCGAGACGGCCGTGATCATGTACCCGATCTGGGACATGGTCGAGTAGGCGATGATCCGCTTCAGGTCGGTGACGACGAGGGCGACGGTCGCCGCGAACACCAGGGTCGCGAGCCCGACGAAGGCGGCGATGTCCGCGGCGGTCGGGGCGAGCTCGAACAGGGGATGGGCCCGGGCGATGAGGTAGACGCCGGCCGTGACCATCGTGGCCGCGTGGATGAGGGCCGAGACCGGGGTGGGGCCCTCCATCGCGTCCGGGAGCCAGGTGTGGAGCGGGAGCTGGGCGGACTTCGCGAAGGCGCCGACGCAGAGCAGCAGGCAGATCGCGACCACGGTCCCCTCATTGGGGCTGAAGGTGCTCGGGGCCTCCTCGAACACCTCCAGGTAGTCGAACGTGCCCAGCTCGCGGAACAGCAGGAAGGCGGCGAGCACCAGGCCGATGTCGCCGATCACGTTGATCACGAACGCCTTCATCCCGGCCGTCGTCGCGGTCGAGCGCCGGTACCAGAAGCTGATCAGCGCGTAGGACGCGAAGCCGACGAACGCCCAACCGACGGTCAGGAGGACGAAGTTGCCCGCCAGGATCAGGAGGAGCATCGAGAAGACGAAGAAGTTGAGGTAGCTGAAGAAGCGCCCGAGCCCCTCGTCGGACTTCATGTACGCGGTCGAGTAGAGGTGGATCAGCGCCGAGACGCCGCTGACGATCAGGCACATGAGGACCGCAAGCGGATCGACCAGGATGTTGAGCTGGATGTCGAGCCCGGCGGCCGACGCGTAGTCGTAGAGCGACGAGACGAGCTGGCGCTCCTCGGCCGGGTGGTCGAGCAGGGCGACCAGGGCGCCGATCGAGCTGAGGAACGCGAGGCCGATCGCGCTCGTGGCGATCCAGCCCACGGTCCTCGCCGGCAGGACGCGCCAGCCGAGCGCGACGATGAGGCTGCCCGCGAGCGGGAAGGCGAGGATGAGCCAGCCGTAGGTGGTCGCGCTCAACCCTTCAGACCCCTCATGTCGTCCACGTTGAGCGGCAGGCGGCGGCGGAACATCGCCACGATCAGGCCAAGTCCGACGACCACCTCACAGGCGGCCACCACCATCACGACCAACGCGAAGATCTGGCCGTCCTGGTCGCCGTTGGCGCGGGCGAAGGCGAGCAGCGCCAGGTTGCCGGCGTTCAGCATCAGCTCCAGGCACAGCAGGATCACCAGCGGGCTGCGGCGGATCAGCACGCCGCCGGCGCCGATCGCGAACAGGAGCGCCGAGAGGACGAGGTACCAGGTGATGTCCATCAGGAGCCACCACCGGCGACGTACTCAGCTTCGCTTCCCTCGTCGCCGGGCCCCGGTTGGCGCCGCCCGGCCAGGACGATCGCGCCGATGGCGGCGACCAGCAACAGGAGCGACGAGGCCTCGAACACGACCAGGAACCTCTCCAGCATCAGCTCGCCGATCGCCGCCGGCGAGCCGAAGCCCGCGGGGATCGTCGGGCCCTCGCTCTCGAGCGACGTGAGCGCGGTGCCGAGGATCGCGATCGACAGCTCGACGAAGAGCGCGATCGCCAGCAGCGGCGCCAGGAACCGCTGACCTGGGATCGGCTCCCAGATCGGCTCCTCGACCCCTCCCACATAGGCGGCGACGAACACGTACAGGACCATCACCGCGCCGGCGTAGACCACGACCTGCGCCGCCGCCACGAACTCGGCGTGGAGCATCAGGAAGAGCCCGGCGAGCGCCACGAGGTGGACGACCAGGGCGAGCACGCTGTAGAAGGGGTTGCGAAGGGCGATGACCGCGATTGCGCCACCCAGGGCGCCGATGGCGCCGATGAAGAAGGCGACCTCCTCCATGGCCTCGCATCCTATTCGCGGCGCCGTCGGGGCCACCCGCGCGCCAGAGCCCGCAAGAGGCGTCTGAAACTAGCGTCCGGACTAGGTCTTCGGGCCCTCGCCTTCGAAGTACTCGACGCCGCTCGAGCGGCGCACGATCAGGTCGTCGTCCTTGTTACCGGTCCAAACCGCGATCTTGTCGCTGTCGGGGTAGACCGTCGCGGCGGGGTGGAGGACCGTCGAGTACATCATCACCCGCGCGGTTTCCTCGCTGTCGTTCTGCACCCGGTGCGCCCCCGCCGGCCCGCGCTCGAAGAAGACGAGGTCCAATGGGTCCAGCCGGTGCTCGCCGTCGGGGTCGCGAACGGTCGGGTTGCCCTCCAAGACCAGCAGCCACTCCTCCTCCGCGTACTCGTAGTGGTAAGGACAGAGCGCCTGGCCGGGCGCCAGCTCGTAGACGCTGGTGCCGGTCTGCTTGGCGCCCAGCCGGGGCCCGAAGCGATCCATCCCCGACCGGAAGCCCTCGGGGTCTTCGTCGTCGTAGACGAACTGCGGCTTGCCGACGTTGACGCGCTTGATGTCGATGAGCCTACTCGCGGAGGTCGAAGCCGGTCATGACCGGGCGTTGTCGGATAAAGCCCACCAGGTGGGACAAACCCGACAACGCTCGCCGGTCACTTCTCCTCGGACTCGGGATCCTTCTTGGGGGTGCCCATCACCTCGTCCTTCAGCTCGCGGTACTCGCGCACGTGCTTGCCCGCGGTGCGGCCGACCTCGCCCGCGTCGGGCTTGCGCTCGTCGACGTATGCCTTCGCCGCCGTGGCCTGCTTCTCGGCCCCCTCCTTCAGCTGCCGCGCGCCCTCGCCAGCCGATCGGCCGAGCCGGGGCAGATACCTGTAGCCGAAGAAGATCGCGACGATCACGACCAGGACGAGGATCTCCCACCCGCCGAACATCAGGCGCTCTCGATCGCAGCTGCCATCCCCACAACTGTACGGGGGGCTCGGGCGGCGGGATCATCGCCGGCTCGGCTAGAGCCCGTACGTCTTCGAGATGATCTCGCGCTGGATCTCGCTGGTGCCGGCGTAGATGGTGGAGACGAGCGTCATCCGGACGAGCCGCTCCATGTCGTACTCGGTCGAGTACCCGTAGCCCCCCATCATCTGCATGCCCTCCAGCGCGACCTTCTTCGCCACCTCGGTCGCCTTCAGCTTCACCATCGAGGCCTCGCGCGGGAGCATCTGGTCGGGCGCGGCCTCGGTCTTCAGGGCGACGTCGTAGACCAGCAGCCGGGCGCACTCCAGCTCGGTGCCGAGGTCGGCGATCCGGTGGCGCAGCGCCTGGAACGAGCCGATCGGGCGGCCGAACTGCTTGCGCTCCTTGATGTATGCGAGCGCGTCGTCGAAGGCGCGCTGGCCGAGGCCGAGGACGGTCGCGGCGGTGATCAGGCGCTCGACGTTGAGCCCGGCCATCAGTTGCATCCAGCCGCCGTCCACCTGCCCGAGCACCCGCTCCTCCGGCACGTAGCAGTCGGTGAGGTAGACGTCGTTCACCTCCTTGCCGCCCATCGTCTCGATGCCGCTGATCTCGAGTCCCTCGGAGTCGGTCGGCACGGACAGCATCGTCACGCCCTCGTGCTTGGAGCCGTCGCGGTCCGTACGGGCGACGACGAGGATGTGGTCGGCGATGTGCGCCGCGGAGATCCAGGTCTTCTGCCCGTTCAGGACGAAACCGCCGTTCTGGCGCTCGGCCCGGCACTGGAGGTTGCCCACGTCGGAGCCGGCCTCGGGCTCGGACATCGCGATCGCCTCGACCCGGCCGCCGCAGACCCCGCCCAGGATCTCGGCCTTCTGCTCCTCGGTCCCGAACCGCTCGTAGGCGCCGGCGACGATCAGGCTCACCGGGAAGCCGGCCATCGGCACCATCCCGCGCGAGGTCTCCTCGAGGAAGAGGCAGGCGTCGACGATCGAGCCGCCCGAGCCGCCGTACTCCTCCGATACGGAGGCGCCAAGCCAGCCGAGCTCGGCGAGCTTCGAGTAAATCTCGTCCGAGTGCGCCTCGCTGTAGTCGTTGGTCGCCGCGGCGCGCTGCTCGCGGGTGCCCAGCTCGCGCTTGGTGAAGTCGCGGATCGCCTCGACGAAGGCCCGGCGCTCGTCGGTCATCCACTCGCTGCCTGCGGGGGCGGTCATCATCGTCATCCGAAGTTGATCCTTTCGTGACAGGGGTCTGACCCCATTCGCGGCCGAACGGCGCCTGATCCAGGTGAAACCGGGGTCAGACCCCTCATGAGGGAAGTGTCATCGAAAGATACAGAACAAGTGCCCGGTTTGTTAGAGTCGCGTGCCCGAGCCGCGACCGGAGGAACGAGATGGCCACCGAGACAGTCCCTAGCCAACGGCGAACCCAGTCCGAACGTCGCGCGGAGACTCGCGGGCGCCTGCTCGACGCCACGATCGAGAGCCTGATCGACGTCGGGTACGCGGCCACCACGATCAGGGCGGTGACCGAGCGCGCCGGGGTCTCGCAGGGCGCGCAGAGCCACCACTTCCCCCACCGCGTCGACCTGGTGGCGAGCGCCTTCGAGCACCTCGCCGAGCAGCGGGTCTCCCGCTACGGGGAGCGCGCGCGCGAGCTGTCGGGAGACCGCGCCAGCCGGACGCGGGCGCTGCTCGACCTGCTGTGGGAGGACTTCTCCAGCCCGCTCTTCACCGTCGCTGCCAAGCTGTGGGTCGCGGCCGCCGACGACGAGGAGTTGCGCGAGCGGCTGATCCCGGTCGAGCGGAGGATCTACAAGGCGACGGCCGAGGTCGCGCGCGAGGTGGCGGGCGACCTGGGCGCCGAGCCCGACTTCGACCGCCGCCTGGCCGTGGCGATGAATACCGTCTCCGGCCTTGCGCTCGTCCGCGAGTTCGACCCCTCCGGCCGCGCCAGCCGCGGCGACCCCTGGCCGTACCACCGGGCCGCGCTCGAGCGGATGCTGGGTACCTAGTCGGGCCGGCGCCGCTACGCCAGCCGCTCGACGACGGCGCCGTCGGCGCCCACGGCGAACACGGCGGGCACGATCGCGATCCCGTACTTGCGGGCGAGGTCCGGGCGTTCGCGGACGTCGATGCTGACGAGGGGCTCGGGACGCTCGGACAGCCGCCGCTCCCAGGCGAGGCACTCCGAGCAGAGCGGGTGCGTGAACTCGACGTGGGCGCGCGCGGCACCGTCGAGCGCCGGCAGGTCGGCGAGGTCGATCCGGTCGTTGTGGGTGGGCGAGATCCCGCGCAGGCGGGCGCCAAGCCGGTAGATCTCGCAGCCGGCGCAGAACCCGGTCGACGCGGAGAGCAGGGCGAGGAAGGCGACGAGCCCGGCGACCGCGGTTCCCGCGGTCTCGGCGCCCGCCCACCACAGCGCCGCGGCCGAGCCGAGGACCGCGATCCCAATCATGTTCGCCAGCCGTGGCGGCCGCGCGTCCTCGACCTCGCCCTCGCCGATCCGGGGCTGGACCCAGACGAAGTAGACGACGCAGGGGATGCACCACCGCCGTCCGAGGGTGACCCCGATCGCGAGTTGCGCCGCCATCAGCGCCCAGGCGAGTGGCCAGCCGAAAACGACGCCGGCCAGGGCCACGACGCCGGTCACGCCCTGGCCAAAGCGGGCGGCGCGGAAATCGATCACCTCGGTGTCGCGCCAGGGGTCCGCGGTGCGGGTTTGGGCCATGAGTCAAGGATGACAGCGGCCCTGAAGCGGGCCTGCTGCGCGGCCCGATCATGTCGCTTCTCATGGAGAGCGCGTGCCGGGACGAGGATCACTGAGGAACCAGCCCGGACCCAGTCGCGGCAAGTGTCCTGCTTTACACCCACACTCTGTAGGTAGGGCAGGACACCCGACCGCGGATTGGGACTGTCCTGCCCTACTGGTCCCTCGCAACACCTAGGCAGGACAGTTGCCTTGGAGATAGGCGCTTTGGACGATGAGCGCTACTCGCCCTCGGTACGTAGCGGGGTTCGCTCGACCGACTCGGCGAGCAGCATCTCCTTGGTGAAGATCAGGTCCTCGCGGTTGTAGTCGGCCAGCTCGTACTCGTGCCCCATCGTGATCGCGTCGAACGGGCAGGCGACCTCGCAGTAGCCGCAGAAGATGCAGCGGGCGAGGTTGATCTCGTAGACGGCGGCGTAGCGCTCCCCGGCGGAGACGCGGTCGGCGGGGTCGTTCTCGGCGGCGACGACGCGGATGCAGTCGGCGGGGCACGCCGCGGCGCACAGGGAGCACCCGACGCACTTCTCGAGGCCGGTGTCCTCGAAGCGATGAAGCTTGTGCCGGCCGCGAAAGCGCGGGTAGACCGGGGTCTTCTCCTCCGGGTACTGGATCGTGACCGGGCCCTCGAGCAGCCGCCCCATCGTCGTCTTCAGCCCGCGCAGGGTCTCGCCGAAGGCGCGGTAGGCGCCGGCGGGCCCGCCGGGCTCGGGCCCGCGCTGGACGGCCACGACCTCATCCTCGCCCTTGAGGTAGGGGAACTCCGATGCACCGTTCTCGCTCATAGGACGGTCACCAGTATCGCCGTAACCAGCACGTTGAGGGTCGCCAGGGGGAGCAGCACCTTCCAGCCCAGGCTCATCAGCTGGTCGTAGCGGAGGCGGGGCAGCGTGGCCCGGACCCAGATGAAGACGAACACCAGCGCGAGGGTCTTCAGGAGGAACCAGATCGGGTCGAGCCAGGCCGGCCCGGGGCCCATCCAGCCGCCGAGGAAGAAGGTGACGGCGATCCCCGAGATCACGAACATCTCGATGTACTCGGCGAGCATGAACGAGCCGAACCGCATCCCGCCGTACTCGGTCTGGTAGCCGGCGACGAGCTCGGCATCGGCCTCGGGAAGGTCGAACGGCGCACGGTTGGCTTCGGCGAAACCCGCGATCATGAACACGAGGAACCCAAGCGCCTGGGGGACGATGTACCAGGCCTCGTCCTGGGCCTCGACGATCTCGGTCAGCGACAGGGTGCCGGCCATCATGATCGCGCCGAGCAGCGCGAGCCCCATCGAGATCTCGTACGAGATGAGCTGCGCCGCCGAGCGCATCGCGCCCAGGAAGCTGTACTTAGAGCCCGACGCCCAGCCGCCCAGCAGCAGGCCGTAGAACGCGAACGAGCCGAACGCGAAGAAGTAGAGGATCCCGATCGAGACGTCGATCCCGTAAAGGCCGACCTTCTCGCCCCCGATCTCCTGCACGTTTCCCCACGGCAGCAGCGCCAGAACCGTGACCCCTGAGAAGACGACCAGCGCCGGACCCATCGCGTAGAGGAGCGGCAGCGCGTTCTTCGGCGTGTATCCCTCCTTGCCGATCAGCTTGATCGCGTCGGCCACGGGCTGCATCAGTCCGAAGGGGCCAATCCGGTTGGGCCCGTAGCGGGACTGGAACCGGCCGAGGACCTTGCGCTCGACGACGGTCAGCAGCGGGACGATCGCGAACACGAGCGCGAAGATGATCAGCGACTTCACGACCATCACCCAGATCGCCTCGGTGGCGCCGACGTCGGCGAACGGGCAGGATCACGCGGCGCCCCCCGCCTTCACGACCTCGATCGACTCCGCCGGCGACAGCACGTTCGCGTTCCCCTCGACCGTCGCCTCGATCATGAACACGCTCCCGGGCCGCACCCGCCCGCGGATCGCGACCCGCGCCCGCACGCTGGTCCCGTTCGAGCGCACCTCGACCTCCTCGCCCTGCGCCAGCCCGAGGCGCTCGGCGTCCGCCGGCGCGATCTCAACGAGTTGCTTCGGCGCGAGGAAACGCAGCGCCGGGTTCCGTTCGGTGACCTCGGTGGCCCAGAGATCCCGATATGTGCCGAGGCGCAGACCTGAGGGGTCAGACCCTCTGCGGTCCGTGGAGTCATCCGTGGGGTCAGACCCCGTAGCTACGCCCGTGGGGTCAGACCCCCTCCGGGGATCTGACCCCGGTGGCGGTACTTCTGGCTGCGGGAACTCGGATGCCGCATCGCGCTCCTGCCAGCGGACGCCGCGGCCGCCGATCTCGTCCAGCGTCAGCCCCGCGTAGAACGGGACCTCGGAGGCGAGCGCCTCGAGCGCCTCGGAGGCCGAGTCGATGCCGGTCTCGTCTCCCAGGCGGGCAGCCAGCTCGGCGAGCACCTGCCAGCCCGGGCGGATGCTGCCGGGGTGGGGGACGGAGGGCCGGACTCGCTGGATCCGGCCGTCGGGGTGGATCGACGGTCCCCTCCTTCTCGGCGTGCGATTCGGCCGGGAAGATCACGTCGGCGTGCTTCGCTGACTCGTCCTCGAACATCGCGATCGCGACGACGAAGGAGTGCTGCGAGGGCCTCGGCCCAGCGGTCGCTCGCGGGGAAGTCGCGGGCCGGGTTGGCGTTGGCCAGGATCAGCGCGCCGAGGTCGTCGCCGGCGAGGCCCTCCCGGATTCCGGCGGCGTCCAGTCCCGCGGGCGCCTCGGAGAGGCCCGGGCCGGCGCCGGGAGCATCCCCGCCTCGCGCAGGCCGCGGGCGTTCGCCTCGTCGGGCACCTCGATCAGGCCGGCACCGTCGGCGTCGAGCTTGAGCGCCCGGGCGCAGCGCGAGCAGCGCGTCGAGCGCCTCGGGTCCGTGGCGGCCGATCCGCTCGCCCCAGATCACCACCGTCTCCTCGGGCCGCAGCACGCCGGCCACCTCGGCCGCGGGCTGGCGGTAGCCCTCCGTGACCGGCGCGTCGGTGTCGCCCAGCTCAGCCGCGAGCGTCCACAGGAACGCGGCGGCGTCGCCCGGTGCGTAGCGGGCGACCTCGTCGGCGCCGCCGTCGAGCGCGGTCGGGCGCTCCGTCGCGACCCCGGCGCGTGCGCCCGATCGGCGCATCGCCTTGCGGACGCGCAGGTCGAGGATCGGCATCGAGTGCAGGAGGTCGGTCCCGAGGACGAGGATCGAGTCGGCCCGGTCTAGGTCGGACACAGCCGCCGCCAGCTCCGGGCGGGACAGCCCGAGCGCCTGCCCGCGGGCGAGGTGGCCGGAGGGGCGGGAGTCGACGTTCGGCGAGCCAAGCGCCCCGCGCACGATGCGCTGGATCAGGTACCCCTCCTCGTTGGAGGTGCCGCCCGCCGCAACGGCGGCGCTCGCCCGTCCCGCGTCGCGAAGGCCGGCGGCAGCCGCGTCGAGCGCCTCGTCCCAGGTGGCGGGCGCCAGGATCCCGCCGCGGCGGATCATCGGCGCGGTGATCCGATCCTCCGCGGCCATCATCTGGAAGCCGAAGCGGCCCTTGTCGCAGAGCCAGCCGTCGTCGACGTCGTGGTTGTCGCGGGCGAGCACCCTGGCCACGCGCTCGTCGCGGACGGTGAACTTCACGTTGCACTGGCTCGGGCAGAGGGTGCAGACCGAGCCCGCGTCCTCGATGTCCCAGGGGCGGGCGCGGAACCGGTAGGCCTCCGAGGTCAGCGCCCCCACGGGGCACAGCTCGATGATGTTGCCGTGGAAGGGGGCGATGTAGGGGCGGTCGTCGAAGGTGCCGACGTAGGTCGCCGCCCCGCGCTCGAGGAGCTGGAGCTGCTCGTCCTCGGCGACCTCCTGGCTGAAGCGCACGCAGCGGTAGCAGAGGATGCAGCGCTCGCGGTCGATCCGCACCAGCGGCGACAGCGGCATCGGCTTCTGGAAGTGGCGCTTGGGGTCGATGACGCGGCTTCGGCCCGGGCCCCAGCCCATCGCGATGTCCTGGAGCGGGCACTCGCCGCCCTTGTCGCAGACCGGGCAGTCGAGCGGGTGGTTGACGAGCAGGAACTCGACGACCGCGTTCTGGGCCTCCTTCACCCGGTCGGTCTGCGTGTAGACGACCATGCCGTCGCGGATCGGCGTCGAGCAGGCGGTCTGGAGCTTCGGGATGCCCTCGACCTCGACGAGGCACATGCGGCAGGCACCGACCGGCTCGCCCAGCTTCGGCTCGTAGCAGAACACGGGGATCTCGATGTCGCCGTGCTTGGCGGCGTCGACCAGCATCGTGCCGTCGGGAGCCGTGACCTCGATCCCGTCCACGACCAGGGTCACATCGGGCCGCTCGGCCCTAGACCCCCACCGCCGGTCCTCGGCCGCGCGACCGCAATCGGCCCGGCCCGGCGACGCGGCGCGCTCGATCGCCTCCTCGAACTCGCCGCGGAACTTCGCGACCATCGAGCCCACGGGCATCGCCATCGAGTCGCCGAGCACGCAGAGGCAGTTGCCGATGATGTTCTCCTGGACCGAGGCGACGATGTCGAGGTCCATCGGGGTCGCATCGCCGCGGACGACGCGCTCGAGCATCTTCACGGTCCAGTTCGTGCCCTCGCGACACGGGGTGCACTTCCCGCACGACTCGTGGTGGTAGAAGCGCGCGGTGCGCAGCGCCAGCTCGGGGATCGAGACCGTGTCGTCGGCGACGATGATCGCTCCCGAGCCCAGCATCGAGCCCGCGTCCGCCATGTCCTCGAACGTGTAGGGGAGGTCCAGCTCCGCGTCGGTCAGGAGCGGCGCCGATGAGCCCCCGGGAAACCACGCCTTGACCGAGCGCCCCGGGCCGGGGCCGCCGGCCAGCCCCTCGATCAGGTCGCGCGACGGGATGCCCAGCTCGATCTCGTAGTTCCCCGGGCGCTGCACGCACCCCGAGACCGAGACGACCTTCGTCCCCGGCGACTGCTCGGTGCCGAAGCCCTTGAACCAGTCGGCTCCGTTGTTGACGATGTGGGGGACGTTGGCGAGGGTCTCGACGTTGTTGATCAGCGTCGGCCCGCCGTAGAGGCCCTGGATCGCGGGGAACGGCGGCTTCAGCCGCGGGTTGCCGCGCTTGCCCTCGAGCGAGTCCAGCAGGGCGGTCTCCTCGCCGCAGATGTAGGCGCCGGCCCCGCGATGGACGACGACGTCGATGGCGGCGCCCGTGCCGAGGATGTTCTCGCCGGCGAAGCCGGCGTCGTAGGCCTCGGCGACGGCGGCGTCGAGCACATCAGCGACTTCCCAGTACTCGCCGCGGATGAAGATGAAGGCGTAGCGGGCGCCGGCCGCCATGCAGGCGATCAGGCAGCCCTCGATGAGCTGGTGCGGGTTCTTCTGCATCAGCTCGCGGTCCTTGAAGGTGCCGGGCTCGGACTCGTCGGCGTTGCAGCAGAGGTACTTCTCGATCTCGCTTCGGGGCAGGAAGCCGGCCTTCTTTCCCATCGAGAAGCCGGCGCCGCCGCGTCCGCGCAGGCCCGACGCCTCGAGCTCGGTCAGCAGCTCCTCGGGCTCGAGCTCGCGGAACGCCTTCGCCGAGCGCCGTGTACCCGCCGAGGCGGCGGTAGCCCTCGAGTGTCGGCAGCTCGGGATCGTCGACGTGCCGGAAGAGCATGCGGGTCTCGCTAGCCACCGCTCTCCACCTCCGCGACCCTCGGATCGGGCTCGGGCTCGGGGCCGCCCGCGGCAGGCAGCTTCGCCAGCGCCTTCTCCGCGAGCGGCTCGCCGCCAGCCCGAACCTGCTCCACCGCCTGCGCCGCCTCGGCCGGCTCGAGCGGCCCGTAGTAGACCTCGTCGATCGAGGCCATCGGCGCCATGTCGCAGGCGCCGAGGCACTCGAAGCCCTGCACGTAGAACTCGCCGTCGGACGAGGTGGCGCCGCCGTGCCCGGCGGCCTCGGCGTCAACGCCCGTCGCCTCGCAGAATGCGCCGAGCAGCTCGTCGCCGCCGTTCAGCCAGCACGAGATGTTGTGGCAGACGAGCACCCGGTGGCGACCGGACGGCTCGAGGTGGAAGAGGTCGTAGAAGCTCGCGACCGACTGGAGGTAGGCGGGCGTCAGCCCCATCACCGCCGCCGCCTGGCGGATCCCCTCCGGCGAGCACCAGCCGTAGTGGCGCTGCACCGCCCACAGCGCCGGGATCGAGGCCGAGCGAAGCTGCGGGTAGCGCGACATCGCCGCCTCGATCTGTTCCTGGAGCTCGGGCGGCACGTCGACCTCGTGGAGCTCGGGGACGCGGTCGGCGTCCTCGGGCCTCATCGACGCGATCAGCCGCTCGCGCTGCTCGGCGGTGAGGTCATCCGTGGGGCGCAGGCGGTGCCCGTTCTCCTGGCTCATCGGTCAGTCCCTCCCAGGATCGGGTCGAGCATCGCCAGGTTCTGGATCATGTCGGCGACGTACTCGTCGATGCACATGTCGCGCAGGCACTGGAGGTTGACGAAGGACGAGTCGCGGAAGTGGACGCGGGCGGGCTTCGAGGAGCCGTCGGCGACGACGAAGCATCCCAGCTCACCCCGCGGTCCCTCGATCGCGTGGTAGACCTCGCCGGGGGCGACCCGGAAGCCCTCGGTGACGAGCTTGAAGTGGTGGATCAGCGACTCCATCGAGGTCGACAGCTCGCTGCGGGGCGGCAGCACGTACTTGCGGTCGTCGGCGATGAACGGGCCCTCGGGCAGCCCCTCGAGCGCCTGCTCGATGATCCGCACCGACTCGCGCATCTCCTGGACCCGAACCCGGTAGCGGTCCCAGCCGTCGCCGACGGTCCCGACCGGGATGCTGAACTCGTGGTCGGCGTAGGAGAGGTACGGGCTCGGCCTTGCGCAGGTCCCACGGCTCGCCGGCAGCGCGCAGCAGCGGCCCGGTGACGCCCAGGTCCAGCAGGCGCTGGCGCTCGACGATCCCGATCCCCTTGGTTCGCTGGAGGAAGATCTCGTTGCGGGTGAGGAGCGCCTCGTACTGGTCGATCCGCGACGGCATCTCGCCGCAGAACGCCCTCACCTTGTCGGCGAAGCCGACCGGGATGTCCTCGAAGACGCCCCCGATCTGGAAGTAGCGGGTGTGCATGCGCTGGCCCGAGGACATCTCGAACAGGTCGAGGATCCGGTCGCGCTCGCGGAAGCAGTAGAAGAACATCGACATCGCGCCCGAGGTCGAGCGCCGTCGTACCGAGCCAGACCAGGTGCGAGTGGATGCGGTTCAGCTCGAGGTGGATCACGCGCAGGTACTTGGCGCGCTCGGGGATCTCCAGCTCCACCAATCGCTCGACCGCGCCGCAGTAGGCCTGCATCTGGGAGTAGTAGGAGATGTAGTCCATCCGCTCGACGAACGGGATGACCTTCCAGTAGCTCTGGTCCTCGCAGGACTTCTCGATCCCGGTGTGGACGTAGCCGATGATCGGCTTCAGGTCGCGGACGATCTCGCCCTCGAGGCTGACCAGCAGCCGCAGCACGCCGTGGGTCGCCGGGTGGTGCGGGCCCATGTTGATCGTCATCAGCTCGGCCTCGGGCGCCCGGCTCCTCGAGCGCGGTGCGCTCGATCGGCGAGGTGCCGATCACGGTCGCCTCGGTGTGGGCCACCCGGTCGCGGCCTGGGGCCGGCGCCGTCCCCTGTCGAGCGGGGGGCGTGCTCACTCGTACCACCGCGGGACCTCGTGCTCGTTGTAGGTGAAGATCACCGGCTCGCCCCCGATCGGGAAGTCGCGGCGTTGGGGCCAGCCCACGTACTCCTCCGGCATCAGGATCCGGCGCAGGTCGGGGTGGCCGCGGAAGACGATCCCGAAGAAGTCGTAGACCTCGCGCTCCTGGAACTCGGCCGTCGGGAACATCTCCACCACCGAGTCGATCTCGGGCAGCTCGTCGCCACCTGGGTCGGCGAGCGCGGCGCGCACGCGCAGCCGCTCGACCCGCGCCATGTTGAGCAGCTCGTAGTGGACGCCGAAGCGGGGCTCGGCGGGGAGGTAGTCGGCGGCGTGGAGGCTGGCGAGGAAGCCGTACTCCTGGCCCGGCGTGTCGCGCAGCCAGCCCAACACGGCCGGCACCTGCTCCGGGTCGACGATCAGGCAGGCCTGCCCGCGGTCGTGGTAGGTCTCGAGGACCGAGCCGGCGTGGGCCTCGTTCAGCTCCTGGGCGATCAGCTCCAGTCCGGGAGCATCAGGCATGGCCGCCCCCGTTCGGCTCGCCGGCCTCCCGCGCGATCTCGCGCGCCCGCTCGTACTCCTCGACGCCGCCGGTCGTGATCGCGACGTCGCGGGCCCACTCCTCGGTGCCAGCCGCGTTGTAGCGGGAGCGCCAGCCCGGGTCTGGGTTGCCGAGGATCTTGCGCTGGAGCTTGTTGAACCCGTAGATCAGGGCCTCGGGGCGGGGCGGGCAGCCGGGCACGTGGATGTCGACGGGCATGAACTTGTCGGCGCCCTGGACGACGGCGTAGTTGGAGAACATGCCGCCCGAGGAGGAGCAGGCGCCCATCGAGATCACCCACTTGGGCTCCAGCATCTGGTCGTAGAGGCGGCGGACGACCGGCGCCATCTTGATCGAGACCCGGCCGGAGAGGATCAGGAAGTCGGCCTGGCGGGGCGAGGCGCGCATCGCCTCGGCCCCGAAGCGGGCGATGTCGTAGCGGGGCGAGACGATCGACATCATCTCGATCGCGCAGCAGGCGAGCCCGAAGGTGGCGGGGAACATCGCGTTCGCGCGGCCCCAGTTCAGGACCTTCTCGAGCCGGGTGGTGTGGACCGACTCCTCGACGAAGCGCTCGAGGTCCTCGTCGGAGAGGTCGCCGCGCAGCAGGTCGCGGGCGCGGAGCTGGCGGACACGCAGCTCCTCCGCCGAGCGCGGCTGGTCGAGCGGTGCGAGGCCGCGGACCTTCTCGCGCCTCACTTCCAATCGAGGGCGCCCTTCCTCCACACGTAGATCAGCGCCACCAGGAGCAGGGCGACGAAGATCAGGATCTCGGCCAGCACGAACACCGAGTCGGCGGCGTTCAGGATCACCCCGACCGGATACAGGAACACGACCTCGATGTCGAAGAGGATGAAGAGCATCGCGACGAGGTAGAACGAAACCCCGAAGCGGAAGGTGCGCGAGACCTCGGTCGGCACGCCGGACTCGTACGGCTCGGACTTGACCTTGCTCGGCCTGCTCGGGCCGACCAGGCTGTTCAGCATCACCAGCGCTCCGCCGACGAGAACCCCGAGTCCGGCGAAGACGATGACTGGGAGGTAGCTGCGCAGCACTGTCCATAGGGTACGACTTTGTGCGCACCTGCCACATAGTGATTTTCCGCATGAACAAGGGGAAAACCCGACCGCTCAACACGGATATCCGGCGATGGACACGGTCCATCTCGTAGTCGGCGTCACCGTGATCGCAGCCAACGTCGTCGCCGGCGTCTGGGGCGGCCTCGCCTGGATCCGCAACGAGCCGGCGGTGGGGTTCTGGTACGCGCTGCGCTTCGCGCAGGTCGCGGTGGTCGTGCAGGTGATGCTGGGCGCCGTGCTGCTCCTGCTCGGGCAGGAGGCCGCGGACCTCCACTACCTCTACGGGGTGCTGCCGATCGCCGTCTCGCTGACGGCCGAGGCGATCCGCTCCGGCGCCGCCGAGCGCGAGCTCGAGGGCCTCGACTTCGACTCGCTGCCGAAGGCGCGCCAGGCCGCGATCGCGCTCGCGATCGTCCGCCGCGAGACGGGCATCATGGCCGTCTCGGCGCTGATCATCGTCTTCCTCGCGCTGCGCGCCGCCGGAACGACGCCGCTGATCTAGCCGCCGGCGCCACCTAGGGATTCGATGGGTCACCCGATCGGGGGGCGAGGTCCACGCCATGGGCCCCTGGCCGGCCGGGCCGGCGGCGCCGACAATCGGCTCGCACCGAACCACTCCAATTGGGAGACCGAGAATGAACCAGAGCACAGACCGCACACCCTCAGCGACCGGCAGGCGCCTGCGCAGGGCCGCGAGCCTTGATCGCGCTCGCCGGCGTCGGCGTCACGCTCGCCGTGGCGGCCCCGGCCTCGGCGCTCGACAGCAAGCCGCACAACAACGACGGGCACAAGGCCTGCTGCAGGATCGAGGGCCTCGACGGAACGATCATCTTCTATCCCGACGGCACCACGATCACGATCGACATCGGCGACGGCACCAAGGAGAAGTACCGCTGCAATGACGGCAAGTGGGAGAAGGCCCGCGCGCCGCGCGCCCCCCGCATCCGAATCCTCGTGCCGGGCGACGGCCAGGTCGTCGCCGTCGACGGCCGCCAGGTGGTCCAGGGATAGTCAGAGCGGCCGGTAGGCGCCCCGGTGGAAGACGAGCGCCTCGCCACCCTCGCCGCCGACCTCGATCGCAGAGCCGATCAGGATCACGTGGTCGCCGGCGTCGTGGGTGTCGGCCAGCTCGCAGGCGATCCACAGCGGCACCCCGTCCACGATCGGGACGCCGGCGCGGTCCGTCCACGGCACGTCGGCCCACTTCTCGGCATGCGGCGCCTTGGTCGCGAACGCCCGCGCGACCGGCTCGTGCTCCCCAGCCAGGACGCTGACCCCGAACCGGCCGGTCTCGCGGACGGCGCCGAGCGTGCGCGAGGTGACGTCGAGCGACGCCAGCATCAGGGGCGGCGCGAGCGACAGCGAGGCGACCGCGTTGGCCGTCGCGCCCAGGGGCCCGTCCGGGCCGGGCGCGCTGACGACCGTGACCCCGGTGGGGAGGTGCGCCATCGCGCGGCGGAACTCGTCGGAGGAGGGCGCTGCCATCGGGGCGGAAAGTATGATGCCGCGCGCGTGCCGGCCCCCTAGCCATCGCAACAGTGCTCGTCGCCGCCCTGGCGCTGGGGGCGTGCGGCAGCGAGGGCATCCAGGTCCCGGAGGAGGATCCGCAGCACACAGGGGCGGTCCTGTTCGCCGAGCGCTGCGGCGGCTGCCACACCCTCAGCGCGGCCGGCACCGTCGGCTCCGCCAACCGCGCCCTACGCACCCAGGGGCCGAACCTTGACGAGCGGATCGAGACCGAGGAGGACGTCCTCTACGCGATCCGCAACGGCGGGTTCTCCGGCGCGATCATGCCGCAGAACATCGTCGTCGGCGAGCATGCCGACGCGGTGGCCGAGTTCGTCGCCGAGTACGCCGGCGGCGAGGTCGACCGGCCGCCGTCACCCCAGAGCCTCGACGCCGCCTCCGCGGAAGAGGCCGAGGCGACCCCCGGCGCCAACTAGCGCGGAGGGAAGCGGCCTCGCTCGACCTCCGCCGCATCCGCGAGGACCCCGGGGCCGCCAGGGAGGCGCTCGCCCGCCGCGGCGCGGCCGACGACCTCGACCGCCTGCTCGACCTCGACGCCCGCCGCCGCGAGCTGCTTCCCCGTGTCGAGGAGCTTCGGGCCCGCCAGAACGCGGCCTCGGACCAGATCGCCGAGGCGAAGCGCTCGGGCGGCGACGCCGACGCCCTGATCGCCGAGATGAAGGAGGTCGCGGCCGAGGTCAAGTCCCTCTCGGCGGAGCTCGACGAGGTCGAAACGGCCCGCGACGAGCTCGCGGCCAAGCTCCCCAACCTCCCCAGCCCCGACGCCCCGGACGGCGAGTCCGACGAGGACGCCGTCGTCCTTCGGGAGGTGGGGGAGCGCCCGAGCTTCGGCTTCGAGCCACGCGACCACCTGGAGCTGGCGCAGGAGCACGGCTGGGTCGAGATGGAGAAGGCCGCCGAGGCGTCGGGATCGCGCTTCGCCTATCTGATGGGCGACCTCGTCATGGTCGAGTTGGCGCTGGTGCGGTTCGTCGTCGACCTGGTGCGGGCCGAGGGCTACGAGCCGGTGGTGCCGCCCGTCCTCGTCCGCGAGGGCCCGCTCTACGGCACCGGCTTCTTCCCCGCCGAGCGCGACCAGATCTACGCGATCGAGCGCGACGACCTCTACCTGGTCGGGACCTCCGAGGTGTCATTGGCGGCGCTGCACGCGGACACCATCCTCGACGCCGCCTCGCTCCCCCGCCGCTACGCCGGCATCTCCACCTGCTTCCGGCGCGAGGCGGGCGCGGCCGGCAAGGACACCCGCGGCATCTTCCGCGTCCACCAGTTCGACAAGGTCGAGATGTTCTCGTTCGTCCCCCCTCGGAGGCCGAGGCCGAGCACGAGCGGATCCTGGCGATCCAGGAGACGATCATGGCCGCGCTCGAGCTCCCCTACCGCGTCGTCGACATCCCGGTCGGCGACCTCGGCGCCCCCGCGGCCCGCAAGTTCGACGTCGAGGGCTGGATCCCGAGCCAGGACCGCTACCGCGAGCTCACCTCCTGCTCGAACACGACCGACTACCAGGCCCGGCGCCTCGATGCCCGGTTCCGGCCCGAGGCCGAGGCGCCACCGGAGTTCCTCAACACGCTGAACGGGACCGCCGTCGCGGTCGGCCGCACCCTGATCGCCCTGATCGAGAACGGGCAGCTCGAGGACGGCTCCGTCGCCCTGCCGCAGGCGCTCGTCGACGCGGGCGCCCCGGCGACCATCCCCGCCTAGGCGCGCCAGCCACGCACCCAGCCGTCCTGCCCTGGCCTCCGTGTGGGCTAGGCAGGACAGCTGCCCCGGGATGGGGCCGGGCAGCTCCACCCCGCCGCCCCTCATCGCCCTTAGCCCTGCACCCCGCCCGGGCTGGCCTCGATCACCCTGACCATCTCGGCGCCGCGGCCCGACACCTCGATCCGATCGGCGAAGTCGAGCGGGCGGTGGAGCGTCGCCTCGGCGAAGCCCGCCTCGTGAAGCGCCTCCTCGGCCTCCGCCTCGTCGGCGAAGTGGAGCTCCACGTGGCCGCGGACGAAGAGCCCGAGCGCGCGCATGAACGCGGTCGTTGCGAGTCCCTGGTTCTCGCCCGCGAGGTGGATGTCGGAGAGGTAGACGCCGTTGGGAAATCACCGAGCGTCGCGGCCATGCGCCCCCACAGGCCCACGACGCCGTCGCGGTCGAGGTAGCTGATCAGGCCCTCGGTGATCACGGCCAGGCCGCGGTCGCGGTCGAGCTCGCCGGCCACCGCGGGGACGCTGAGGGGCCCCTCGTCGGCGAGCGCGTCGATCTCGACCACGCGGTGGTGCTCGGCGAGCGAGCCCGCGCGCTCGAGCGCCGAGCGCTTGCGATCGGCCATCGCCGGCAGGTCGGCCTCGACGTAGGTGATGGCGTCGCCGTGGTGGCGCGAGAAGCGCCACCCGCGCGGCGACATCCCCGCCGCGATCTCCAGCACCTGCGCCACCCGGCCCGCGGCGATCGCCTCCTCGAGCAGGTGGTCGATCAGCCGGTGGCGGGCGAGCAGGAACTGCTCCAGCGTCGGCCCGCCGACCAGGCGGGAGACCAGCGTCGCAGGCAGGGCCGAGGCGTACGACAGCCGCCCGGCCGCGGTCTCGAGCTCCGGCGTCGAGAGCCCGTTTCGGGCCCACACCTACCCCGTGTAGTGGGCGGTCGGGCTGATCGAGTCCGAGCCGCGCGGCGGCGGCTCGGTCACGACCGGCTCCCGACCACTCGGACTTGTCGAAGTCCAGCGAGCAGGAGTTGATGCAGTAGCGCAGGCCGGTGGGGTTAGGGCCGTCGTCGAACACGTGGCCGAGGTGGCCGCCGCAGCGCGAGCACACGACCTCGGTCCGGCGCATGAACAGGGAGTTGTCGGGACGCGTCTCGACCGCGTCGTTGTCTGCCGGGTCGAAGAAGCTCGGCCACCCGGTGCCCGAGTCGAACTTGGTGTCGGAGCTGAACAGCTCCTGCCCGCAGCCCTTGCAGCGGTACATGCCGTCGTCCTTGTTGTCCCAGTACGTGCCCGTGAACGCGCGCTCGGTCCCCTTCTTGCGAAGCACCTCGTACTCCTCGGGGCTGAGCTCCTCGCGCCACTCCTGCTCGGTCTTCTCGAGCTTCTCCAACTCGTCCTCCGATCTCCGGTTACACAGATTAGTCGCGCCGCGGGGCCGGGCATTACGTGGCGCTGCCACCATCGGGGGATGGATCAGGTGCCGCCCCATCGAGCCGCCCGCGCCGCGCGGGACCGAGGGCGGAATTCGGATCCTGCGACCGCTGCGGATCCGCGACTTCGCGCTGCTCTTCGGCGGCACCACGGTCTCGCTCTTCGGCGACGGGATCTACATCGTCGCGCTCGCCTGGCAGGTCTACGACCTCTCCAACGTTCCCACCGCGCTCTCCGTCGTCGGGGTGGCCTGGACGCTGCCGATGGTCGCCTTCCTGCGATCGGCGGCGTCCTCGGCGATCGCTTCGACCGCCGCCGCCTGATGATGGCCGGCGACGCGATCCGGGCCGTCGCCATCGCCGCCATCGCCGTGCTCGCCCTCACCGGCGACATCGAGCTCGGCACCTGATCGCGATCACCGTCCTCTACGGGATCGGCGAGGCGATCTTCGCCCCGAACTTCCAGGCCGTCGTCCCCGACGTGGTCCCGCAGCGCCTGATGGGAGGCGAACTCCTTCAGCAGCTCGCCGAGCCCGTGGCGTTCCGGTTCCTCGGCCCCTCCGTCGGCGGTGTCCTGGTCGCCGGGCTGGCACCGGCGCGGCCTTCACGGTCGACGCCGCCACCTTCCTGGTCTCGATGGCCTGCGTGGCGCTCATGCGCGCCGCTCCCCGTCGCTAGCGAGGACACCGGATCGCGGTCTTCGAGGACGTCCGGGAGGGTGCGCGCTTCGTCCGCTCGCAGCCCTGGCTGTGGGCGACGCTGCTGTCGGCGGCGCTGACTCTGCTTCTCTTCCTGGGCCCGATCGAGGTCCTCCTGCCGTTCGTGGTGCGAAACGAGCTCGGCGGCGATGCGGACGTGCTCGGCGTCATCCTTGGCGCCTCCGGCGTGGGCGCGATCGTCTCCGGGCTGATGCTCGGCCAGCGAGGCATGGCTCGCCGCTTCGTCCTCTGGGCCTACGTCGGCTGGGGGTCTCCGTGTTCTGTCTGGTCGGATACGCGCTGGCGGCGGCGGCCTGGGAGGCGGTCCTGATCGGCTTCGTCTCCGGCTTCGCGTTCACCGTCGGCAACGTGATCTGGGTGACCATGATCCACCGCTACGTCCCAACCGAGTTCCTCGCCCGGGTCAGCGCGCTCGACTGGCTCGTCTCGATCGGCCTCACTCCCATCTCGTTCGCGCTCGCCGGCCCGGTCGCCGAGGCCATCGGGGTCGAGGCGACCCTGATCGGCGCGGGCGTCCTCGCCGCCGTGGCCTGCTTCGGGTTCCTGGCCGTCCCCGGAATCCGCGAGCCCGAGCGCTGGGAGGCCGAGCCTGCGGTCCTGGTATCGGCCGCCCGGTGAGAAGCCGGCGGGGCCGCGCACAGCCTCATGAGCGTGACCGCAGCGTTCGAGCGACGTGCCCGGTAGCCTCGCGCGGAGCGCGACTGCGACAGCCCGCCCGCCCGACGACCTCTCCGAGCGCGAGTTCGAGATCCTGCAGCTGATCGCGCTGGGCCACACCAACGGCGAGATCGCCGACGAGCTCTACCTCAGCGTGCGCACGGTCGAGTCCCATCGCTCCCATATCCAGCAGAAGCTGGGGATGAACAAGCGCTCGGAGCTGGTCCGCTACGCGCTCGAGCGCAACCTGCTCGAGCCGTCCTGAGCCGTGCGAATGTACCGGGCCGGGGCGTTACCGTGCGGGTATGGACAGCAAGCTGAGAGCGATCTACCTCCAGGACCACCTCGCGGCGGCCACCGCCTTCGGCGAGCTGGCGAAGCGGGTGGCGGGCAGCAATCGCGAGGGCGCGCTGGGCGAGCTGCTCGAGCGCCTTGTCCCGGGAGATCGCCGAGGACCACCAGGCGCTGCTCGACGTGATGAAGGAGCTCGGGGTCCGGCCCGACCCGGTCAAGCGCTCGTTCGCATGGACGGCGGAGAAGCTGGGGCGCCTGAAGCCCAACGGCAGGCTGTTCGGGTACTCGCCGCTGAGCCGCGTGGTCGAGCTCCGAGGGGCTTCACCTGGGGATCTCCCACGGCCTCTCGCTGTGGCAGGTCCTCGAGGCCACCTTCCGCCGCCGATCTTGTCTGTGGCCGACCCGGGCGAGCTGGCCGCGAGGGCCAGGCGCCAGCTCGGCGAGCTCGAGCCGCACCGGATCGGGGCGGCGCGGGAAGCGTTCGCCGGCGAGCCCGTCGCGAGCGGCTGAGGCTCAGCCCGCGGCGGCCTTCGGGCGGCGCCGCCGGCGCCAGGCCCGGCTTCGCGCCTTCGAGTAGGCGGCCAAGCTCGGCAGTAGACGACCTCGTCGGCCTCGAGCGGCACCATGTGGCCCGACCCGGGGCACCTCGATCACCTCGGGCGCTCGCGGCAGCTCGGCCGCCAGCTTGTGCGAGTCGACCGGAGGCGTCATCCGGTCGGCGGTCCCCGCGATCACCGTGGCCGGGACGTCGAGGTTGGCGAGCCCGTCGTAGACGTTCATCCTCGACAGGGTGCCGCCGGACAGTCCGCGCACCCGGCGCGGGCAGGCACGGACCATCCGCGACACGAGGGCAACGTCGTCGTCCCGGGCATCGGGCCCCATCGCCACGAGGCGCACGACGGCCCGGAGCACAGGTTCGGGTGAGCTGTCGAACGGGATCTCGGTCGAGAGCAGGGCGACCTCGATCCACTCCTTGGCCCCGTTGAACCGGCCCGACGTCCGGATCACGAGGTTCTCGGTCACGAGGTCTCCAGAGCCCGGTGCCGATCATCACCACGCCGGCGCAGCGCGCGGGCACCGACTCGGGGTGCGCGTGGGCCCAGGCGGCGATCGTCATGGCGCCCATCGAGTGGCCCGCCAGGACGGCCTGTCTCGCCGCCCGCGAGGCGGTCAGCCAGGACGGCCTCGAGGTCGTCGGCGAAGGCCTCGATCGAGTAGTCGAGGGTGGGGGCGAAGCCGCTGCGGCCGTGGCCGCGAAGGTCGAACGTGATCACCCGCGCCTCGCCCTCGAGGGCTGTGATCTGGCGGTGCCACAGGTCGGTGCGAGCACATCCAGGCGTGGACGAGCACCACAGCCGGGCCGTCGGCGGCGCCGAACTCCTCGACGTGGATCTCGGTCCCGTCGGCGCTCGTCACGGTGTGTGCGCGGCCCGGTGCGAGCGCCGGTCGCCAGCGGCTCGTCGGCCGCGCGCGCACGCTGGGCGCGAGAGGCGAGCCAGGCGGCCCCGCCGGCGGCCGCCGCGGCGCCGGCCGCCGCGGCGATCCGGCGTCCTCGGCTGGAGCTCATCGCCCGGAGCTTGCCGAATCCCCGCCGTCGGCGTCGCGCCGCCCACCGAGCCGGTCACGGAGCACGATGACCAGCAGGCCGG
>CAWCRN010000019.1:0-376282 GCA_963797835.1 uncultured Solirubrobacterales bacterium | reverse complement strand
CTCGCTGATCGTGAACATGTCGGTCTGGAAGTCGATCGAGCACCTTTGGGCTTCGTCTACTCCGGCGATCACCTGGCGGTGATGCGTCGCCGGCGCGAGTGGTTCGAGCAGATCGAGACCTTCATGTGCCTGTGGTGGGTGGCCGCCGGCCACGTTCCCACCGTCCCTGAGGCGGAGGAGCGACTGCTCCACCTTCGGACGCACGGGCCGACCCCGCGGGCGTTCACGTTCAAGCGGCGTTTCGAGCCGGCGGGGAGCGGGCCTCGGCTTCTCACTAACCTCTCTCACCATGCCAGCCCAGGCCTTTGCAGGGAAAGAGTGCGTCTGCCAGCTGCGCAAGGGGATCTGCGATCAGTCCTGTGTTCGGGGCATGCTGGACACCCCCCTCTACATCGCGTGCCTGCGCCTCTCGGGGCGAAACTGCCTGGTCGTGGGCGGCGGCGAGATCGGCCTCGAGAAGGTCGAGGGCCTGCTCGCGTGCGACGCCGACGTCACGCTCATCGCCCCCGACGCCGTGCCCGAGCTGGCGGCGCTCGTGGCCGAGGGCTCGATCGCTTGGGAGCGCCGCGCCTTCGGCGAGGAGGACCTCCAGGGCAAGTTCCTGGCGATCGCCGCCACCAACGACACCGACGTCAATGTCTCGGTCTACGAGGGGGCCGAGCGCCGGGCGATGCTGGTCAACGTGGTCGACGTGCCACCGCTCTGCAACTTCATCCTTCCCGCGATCGTACGGACGGGACCGCTCGCGATCGCGATCTCGACCGCCGGCGCCTCACCCGCGCTCGCGAAGCGGATGAAGCGCGAGATCTCCGAGAGCTTCGGGGAGCCCTACGCCCGCCTCGCGATCATGCTCAACGACGCGCGCGGCTGGGCGAAGGCGAACCTCCCCACCTACCAGGACCGCAAGGAGTTCTTCGAGGGCATCGTCAACGGCGACCCCGACCCGGTCGAGCTCGTGCGCGAGGGGCGCGAGGCCGAGGTCCTGGCGCTGATCGAGGCGGCGAAGGTGAGCCACGCCGCCGCGCACGCGGGCTAGGCTGCCTCCGCGACGGGCTCGTCCGTGGCCAGCTCGGCGCCTGCGGCATCGCACGTGCTGGCGGTCACTTTCTCGAGCATTTGCGTGATCGCCTCGGCCTGGTCAGCGGTCAGATTCCGCAGGTGGCGCTCGACCTCGGCCGCGTAGACGCCCCGCATCTCCTCGAGGGCGCTCTCGCCCGCCGGCGTCAGCTCGGCCGTGAAGCTGCGGCGGTCCGTTGCGCAGGAGATCCGCTCGATGTACCCCGCACCCTCGAGGCGGTCGACCAGCTTTGTGATCCCGCCGCGGCTCAGCGTCATCCGCTCGGCGAGATCGCTCATACGGGGAGCGTCCCCATCTGGGCTCCGGCCCACGGCCCACAGGAGCTCGAACCAGCTGAGCGGGGGCAGATCGGCCGCGGCAAAGGCCCTCTGGACGCGCTCGGTCACCGCGGCGTGGCTCGTGACGACTGCCCGCCAGGCGCCCAGATGTTCGTTCGAGAGCTCCATGGTCAAATAGTATACGGCGCAACAGTTTCCTTGTCAATCAATCTGTGCTACAGTGCTTGCCATGTCAACTATTTCCACGTCAACCTACCACCAAGGAGAGAGCACGATGAGCACAGCGACCGAAACCCAGAGCACGGCGATCCCCACCGGGACGTTCAAGCTCGACCCGATCCACTCCAGGGTGGGGTTCGAGGTCAAGCACATGATCTCCACCTTCCGCGGCGCGTTCCGTGAGTACGACGTGCGCCTCGACAACACGAACGGCAGCCCCCGCCTCGCTGGGTCCGCCGAGGTGGCGAGCGTCGACGTCCGCGACGAGAACCTGGCCGGGCACCTCCAGAGCCCGGACTTCTTCGACGCGGCCAACAACCCGAGGATCGAGTTCTCCTCGGATCGGCTCGAGGTCGCCCAGGACGGGACCCTCGCCCTGGACGGCGAGCTCACGATCCGCGGCGTCACCAAGCCGATCCGCGCGACGGGCGCGCTGGAGTACCTCGAGGCCGACCCGAGCGGGGCCCCACGGGTGGGTCTCGAGCTCGAGACCACCCTCGACCGCCGCGAGTACGGCATCGACTGGAACGCGGCGCTGCCGAAGGGCGGGTTCGTGCTCGGCAACAAGATCAAGCTGGTGGGCAACCTCGAGCTGGTGCCCGACGAGGCCTAGGGCGATGAAGGTCCTGGGCATATCCGGCAGCCTTCGCCGGGACTCCCACAACACCAGCCTGCTGCGGGCGGCATCGGAGCTGCTGCCGCCCGCGGCGGAGCTGGAGCTGTACGAGGGGCTGGCCGAGATCCCGCCCTACTCCGAGGACGCGGAGGACGCGGGCGAGCCCGCGGCGGTCGCGCGGCTGAAGGCGCAGCTTCGCGACGCCGACGCCGTCCTGTTCTCGACCCCCGAGTACAACCACTCGATTCCGGGCCAGCTCAAGAACGCGATCGACTGGGTCTCCCGGCCTGTCGCCGGCAACCCGCTCGAGTGGCAAGCCCGTCGCGGTCGTCGGCGCCTCGACCAGCACCTTCGGCGCCGTCTGGGCCCAGGCCGACCTGAGGCGGGTGCTCGGCTCGCTGCACGCGCGGGTGGTCGATCGCGAGCTGCCGGTGCCCTACGCGGCGGAGGCCTTCAGCGCCGACGGCGAGCTGATCGACGAGGCCGTCGCCGAGGTGGTGCGGGAGATCCTCGCCGAGCTGGTCGCCACCGAGCAGCAGTCGCTGGTGGCCGCGGCCTAGACACCAGGTGTCCTGCCCTGGTGTTGCTGTGCAACAGCTATCCAGGACGGCTCACCTGAGACCGCGGGACAGCCCGCCGGCGCAAGCGTGCGCCGGCGGGCCGCCTTCAGGTCCGCGCGACCGCTAGTTGAAGCAGTAGTCGCGCAGGTCGCCTACGTTCTCCTCGGTCACCTCCGTCGGAGGCACGATCACCTGCGAGGGGACCTCGGGCTCGGTGAGGTCCGAGAAGCCCTCGTCGAGGGCGATCAGGCGCGCCATGTTCACGGCGGAGCCGGCCATCGTCGGGTTGTAGAGGTAGGTCGACCGGTACAGGCCGCCCTCCTCGATCGCGTCGAACGCGTTGCACGATCCGCCGACGCCCGTGAGGAACATCTCGTCCTCGCGGCCGGCGTTCTGGATCGCGGCGACGACGCCCTCGGCCATGTCGTCGTCGTGCGTGTACACCGCGTCGATCTGGTCCTCGGACTGCAGGATCGCCTCCATGACCTCGAGCCCGGTGTCCGGGTTGAAGTCGCCGGGCTGCTGGGCGACGATCTCGATGCCGTTGCCGCAGAGCTCATTGATGGTGTCCTCGAACCCCTTGCTCCGGTCGTCGGTGACCGAGATGCCCGCAAGGCCCTGGATCTCGACGACGTTGCCCTGACAGTCGAGCTCCTCGGCGATGTACTCGCCTGCCTGGACGCCGATGTCGTAGTTGTCGCCCAGGATCGTCGCCCGGGCGGCCTCCGGCGTCGAGAACAGGCGGTCGACGTTGACGACGGCGATGCCGGCCTCCATCGCCTTCTCGGCGACGGGCGTCAGCGCCTCGCCATCGTGTGGGAGAACGACCAGGGCGTCGGGCTCCTCGTTGATCAGCGTCTCGATCTGCGACGCCTGCGAGTCGGGGTCGGCGGCCTCGACCAGCTCGAACTCGACGTCGTCGAACTGATCCGCGGCCTCCTGCGCGTTCTTCGAGATCGCGCCGAGCCAACCGTGATCGGTCGGCGGCACGCTGGCCGCGATCGTCACGGTGTCGCCCGAGCCTCCGCTCTCCTCGGACGAGGCGCTGGTGTCCGATCCACCGCCGTCGTCATCGTCATCGCCGCCGCACGCCGCGACGCCTAGCGCCAGCACCAAGGCCAGCATTGAACACATGAGTAGTCGCCTGAACGACATCTTCGAGATCTCCTCCTGAGGTTCGTGTGGTCCTTTTGGTCTCCCCGGGATGTCCCGGGGCGAGGTACTGGGTTCGCGGCTCAGATGCGCTCCGGGCGCTGGATCAGGACGGCCGCGAGGATGATCACCCCCTTCACGATCTGCTGCCACTCGGTGGCCAGATTGAGCTGGGTGAGCAGGTTGAAGATGATCGCGAACACGATCACGCCGAGGAACGTCCCGACGATGGTCGCGCGGCCCCCTGCGAGGCTCGTGCCGCCGATGACGACGGCGCCGATCGCGTCGAGCTCGAGCAGATTGCCGCTCACGGGCGACGCGCTGGCAAGACGGGCGGAGAGCAGGATCGCCGCGAGGCCCGCGAGGAGCCCGGTGAGGCAGTAGACGCTGAAGATGATCCGCTGGACGGGGACGCCGGCGATGCGCGCCGCCTCCCGGTTCCCGCCCACGGCCACCACGTAGCGCCCATACCGTGTCCGGTTGAGCCCGACCCAGCCGAGGGCCGTGATCAACAGGAAGATCAGGATGGAGACCGGGATCGTGACGATCTCGCCGGTGCCGAACCAGCGGACGCCGTCGGCACTGAACAGGCTGATCGGGAGCTTGTCGCTCATGAGCAGGGCGAGCCCCCGGGCCATCGCGAACATCGCGAGGGTCGCGATGAAGGGGACGACTCGCCCGTAGGCGATCGCGACGCCGTTGAAGCCGCCCAGCACGAGTCCGAATGCGAGCGCGCCGAGGATGAAGGCGGCCGACCCCGAGTCGACGAGCAGGCCGCCGGCGATGCCCGCCGCCGCCAGCATCGAGCCCACCGAGAGGTCGATGCCCGAGGTGGCGATCACGAACGTCATCCCCACCGCGACCACCCCGACCACGCTCGCCTGGGTGAGGATCGCGCGGAGGTTGTCGACCGATGCAAAGTTCCCGCCTTCGAGGATCGCCCCGATCACCAGCAGGATCGCGATGACTCCGACCAGTGCGTATTCCTGAGTCCGCAGGCGCCCGGAACCAAGGCTCGGGATCGACAAACGTGAACTGGAACCGGTCATTGGGCCTCCCGGGCGATCTCGTCTCGGTACTCGGCCTGCCCGGATGCCGTGACGGCATGCCGAAGCAGGTCGAGCTCGCTGGTCTCCTCGCCCGCGACCTCCGCCACGAGCGTCCCCTCCTGCATCACGAGGACGCGGGTGCAGATGCCGGCGAGCTCGTCGAGCTCCGACGAGACGACGACGACGCCGATCCCGCGCTCCGCAAGGTCGGCGATCACCCTGTAGAGCTCGGCCCTGGTCGCCACGTCCACGCCTCGCGTCGGCTCGTCCAGAAGAAGCACCCGGCATTCGCGCAGGAGCCAGCGGGCCAGAACGACCTTCTGCTGGTTGCCGCCGGAGAGCTCTGCGACGACGCGCTCGACGTCGGCCGGCACGGTGTTGAGCGCCTCGAGCTGGCGGCCCGTGGCCTCCCGCTCGGCGCGTGGGCTCAGGAGCCGCCGCCGGAGGAAGCGGCCGAGGTCGGCCAGGCTCACGTTCTTCGCCAGGCTCCACTCCATGAGGAGGCCCTGGGACTTGCGGTCCTCGGGGGCGAGCCCGAGGCCGGCGGCGATCGCCTTGTCGGGCCGTCCGGCCTGAAGCGGCTCTCCCGCGACCCGGACCTCGCCCGCGTCTCGGCCGTCGACGCCGTACAGGGCCCGAAGCAGCTCGCTGCGGCCGGCCCCCACGAGCCCGCCGATGCCGAGCACCTCGCCGGCATGGACGTCGAACGAGACGTCGCGAACGTCGGGCAGGCGGGTGAGCCCACGGACCTCGAGCAGGACCGTGTCGGTGCCCGGGGCCCGGTCCGGGTACATCTGGCCGACCTTGCGCCCGACCATCAGCTCCACGAGCTCGTCGACGGAGGTCGATGCCGGCAGCCCGGAGGCCACGGTGCGCCCGTCGGTGAGGACGGTGACCCTGTCGCCCAGGCGCCTGATCTCGTCGAGGCGGTGGGAGATGTAGATCACGCCCACGCCCTCAGCCGTCAGGCGCCGGACGACGCCGAACATCGTCTCGATCTCCCCGTCGTCGAGGATGGCGGAGGGCTCGTCCATGATCAGCAGGCGCACCCGCCGCGACAGCGCCCGGGCGATGGACACCACCTGGCGGGCGGCGGGGCGCAGGTCGCGGACGAACGCGCGCGGCGAGATCCCCTCGTGGTCGAGCCGCTTCAGGATCGCGGCGGTCTCCGTTCGCATCACGCCCAGGTCGAGCAGGCGCGCACGGCGCGGCTCGTGCCCGAGGAACACGTTCTGAGCGACCGACAGGTCCTCCACGAGGTCGAGCTCCTGATAGATCGTCGCGACGCCGCGGTCGATCGCATCCGAGGGCTTGCCGGCGACCAGCGGCTCGCCGGCCAGCAAGACCTCGCCGGTGGTCGGCTCGACTGCGCCCGAGACGCACTTGATCAGGGTCGACTTGCCGGCGCCGTTCGGACCGACCACGCAATGGACCTCGCCCCCGCGCACGTCGAAGTCGACGCCCTGGAGCGCCCGGACGCCCGGGTACTCCTTCTCCAGGCCTCGGATCTCGAGCAGCGGCGTCGCCTCCATCACTCCACCACCAGCGGGCGGAGGGTGCGATGTGCGATCCGCAGGCCGGCCTCGACCTTCTCCGGGGTCCCGCCCCACACCGGGTCCTCGTGCTCGACGGAGAGCACGCCGTCGAACCCGCCCTCGTAAAGCGCGTCGACGTAGCTGCGGAAGTCCACCTGCCCCAGACCCGGGATTCGGTAGCGCCACCAGCCCATCTCCCATGGGTCCTCCTCGCGGGTGGAGGTGCGGCCGAAGAACCCGTACTGGTTGCGGCGCTCCGGGAAGGTCTCGGCGTCCTTCGCGTGGGCGTGGGCAACCTTGTCGACGTAGGGGCGGAGCGCGGCAACCGGCTCGATCCCCAGCCACAGGAGGTGCGAGGGGTCGAAGTTGAGCCAGAGGCCCAGGTCGAACATCCACTCCCACAGCTCCGGCGAGTAGGCGAGGTTGCCGGGGTACCCGTCGGGGTGCCAGCCCTCCATCACGCAGTTCTCGATCATCAGCTTGACTCCGCGCTCGCCGGCGTAGGAGACGAGCGGCGGGAAGACCCGCTCGGCCTCGCGGAGGTTCTCGGCGACGCTGCGGGCGGGGTCGCGCCCGATGAACGTCCCCACGGGGACGCCCCCGAGGGCGGCGGCGGCATCGACGCAGGCCTTGACATGGGCGTGGATTGCCTCTCGCTCCTCGGGGTCGGGGTGGAGGTTGTTGTCGTAGTAGGCGAGCGCGGAGCACGCGAGCCCGTGCTCGGAGAGCGCCGCGTTCACGCGGTCCACCTCGGCGTCGTCGAGGGCGTCGGCGGCGATGTGGCTCGCGGTGAACGGCCGGTCGCCGAGCCGCGGCCACGCTGCCAGCTCGAGGGTCTCGTAGCCCTGATCGGCGGCGACCTGGGCGATCTCCTCGAGCGGCCGCTCGGGCATGCACGCCGTGAGGAAGCCGAGCTTCAAGCCTCCACCTCCACCCACTGCCTGGACTCGGCCGAGCGCAGGACGGCCTCGGTGATGCGGGTCGCCCGCAGCCCGTCCTCCAGGGTCGGCAGCCCGTCGGGGCGCGCGCCGCCGATCGCCGCGTAGGTGTCCGCGACGAACGCGTCGAAACAGGAGTCGAAGCCCTGGGGATGGCCACCGGGCAGCGTCACGTACGCGGCTGCGTCGGGGGCGAGCGTGTTGTGATCCCGCGGGACGGAGACCGCCCGGTCGCGGCTCCCCACCCAGAGCGCCTCGGGGTTCTCCTGGTCGAAGACCACGGCCTCGTCGGTGCCCGAGACCTCGAACCACAGCCGGTTCTTGCGCCCGGCCGATACCTGCGAGACGACCAGGGAGCCCAGCGCCCCGGCATCCGTCTCGAAGAGGAGCATCGCGACGTCCTCGGTCTCGACGCGCCGGGAATCGACGCCGCCGCCGCCCTGTGCGAAGGAGTGCCCGTTGCCGCGGCGGCGCTGGGGCAGGGCGATCATCGTCCGCGCCGTCAGCGCCACCAGCCGCTGGCCCGTGACGAACTCGACGAGGTCGCACCAGTGCGCGCCGATGTCGGCGAAGGCGCGAGACGGCCCGCCTCTCGCCGCATCGACCCGCCAGTTGTCGTCGTCGGGACCGAGGAGCCAGTCCTGCAGGTACGTACCGTGGACCAGTCGCGCGTCGCCGATCCCCCCAGACCGCACACGCGCGCGGGCCTCCCGGACGATCGGGTAGTACCGGTAGGCGAAGGGCACGGTCGCCACCCGCCCGGCCGCCTCGGCGGCGCGGATCAGTTTGAGGGCACCGGCGGCGTCAAGGGCGACAGGCTTCTCGCAGACGACGTGCTTGCCGGCAGCGAGCGCGGCGACGGCTAGGCTCAGGTGGAGGTCGTTCGGGGCGCAGATGTGGACCACATCGACCTCGTCGGAGGCGATCAGTTCGTCCGGCCCCGCGAAGGTCGCCTCCGCGCCGAGCTCACGGCTGACCTCCGCGCTCCGCTCGGGCGAGGAGGCCACGACTCCGGCGAGAGAGGCGCCGGCGGCCCGCGCCGACCGCGCATGGACCCTGCCGATGAACCCGGCGCCGATCACACCGGCGCGCAACGGTCGCGCCGGTGTCTCGACCTGACGCGATTCGGCGACCAGCGGTCCGCCCTCCTCCATGGCGCGAACCTATACACCTTTTGGTGGGCTGTCAAGCAAAAGTACGGCGTCGTGCGATCTGAAGCCCGGATTTTCCCTTGTCCATGCGGGGACTTCGCCCTTGACTTGCGTCGATGGGGCTGGTTCACTGGGCGCGATGGCCTCGGAGCACCGCGCGCAACCCCCGCAGCCCCTGGGCCCAGGGACGATGCTGCAGCTGATCCGCCACGCGGACGGCACGACTAGGGCGGACCTCGCCGCCCTGACGGGCCTCGCCCGGTCGACCATCTCCCAGCGCCTGGGGCAGCTTCAGGCGCAGGGGCTCCTGCGCGAGCTCGACGGTGGCGAGTCGACCGGCGGGCGGCCGCCGTCGATGCTGGAGTTCAACGACGACGCGGGCGTCGTCCTCGCCGCGGACCTCGGAGCCACCCACTCGCGGCTCGCCGTGACGAACCTCGGCGGCACGGTCCTCGCCGAGGAGCGCGGTGACATCGAGATCGCCGCCGGCCCCGAGCTCGTGCTCGACTGGGCCGACGAGCGCTTCCACGTCCTGCTCCGAGAGATCGACCGCGGCGACGAGTCGGTCCGCGGAATCGGGATCGGGGTCCCGGGCCCGGTCGAACATGCGACGGGCAGGCCGCGTAACCCGCCGATCATGCCCGGATGGGACGGCTACCCGGTGCCGGAGCGATTCGCCGACCGGTACGGCGTGCCGGTGCTCGTCGACAACGACGTCAACATCATGGGCCTGGGCGAACACTGGACCCACTGGCGGTCGGTCGAGCACCTCCTGTTCGTCAAGGTGGGCACCGGCATCGGCTGTGGCGTCGTCATCGACGGGCGGATCCATCGCGGCGCCGACGGGGCCGCGGGCGACATCGGGCACATCCGCGTGGCGGCCGGGGACGAGGCCGAGCACGTCCGGTGCTCCTGCGGGAACGTCGGCTGCCTCGAGGCGCTGGCCGGCGGGGGCGCGATGGCCGGCCGCCTGCGCGACGCCGGGCTTGACGCGCCCGATGCGCGCGCCGTCGTTGATCTCGCCCGCGCCGGGGAGCCGGCCGCCGTCTCGCTCGTCCGCGAGTCGGGCCGGTTGATCGGTGAGGTCCTCGCGGCCTCCGTCAATCTCTACAACCCGTCGGTGCTCGTCGTCGGCGGCGACGTGGCGCAGGCCCACGAGCAGCTTCTCGCCGGGATCCGTGAGGTCGTCTACCAGCGCTCGCTCCCGCTCGCCACCCGGCACCTGCGCGTGGTCCGGAGCCAGCTCGCGGATCGCGCTGGCGTGATCGGGGCCGCGGCGATGGTCACCGAACACGTCCTCTCCCCCGCCGCGATCGACGCGGCCATCGCCGCCAGTCCTCCTGGCGGGGCGGTCGCTGTCGGCTGATTCGCGCATCAGCCTCGGTGCCGTCCTGCCCTGCCTACACAGCGTGTGGGCTATCCAGGACGGCTCAGCCGTTTGGGGCGGGCGCAGGCTCCCAGAGCTCGACCCGGTTGCCCTCGGGGTCGGTCACCCAGGCGAAGCGGCCCACCCCCTCCATCTCCTCGACGCCCTTCTCCTCGTCGACCTCGGCGCCCTCGGCCCGCAGCTTCGCGAGCAGGGCGTCCAGGTCGTCGACGCGGAAGTTGAACATCGCGTCGGGGCGCCCGGGGCCCAAGTACTCGCTCTCCTCGTCGAAGAACGCGACGACGGTGATGCCGCCCTCGTCTCGCAGCATCGCGGTCCCTTCATTGAGCGGCACACCGAGCTGCTCGACGTAGAAGGCGCGCAGCGCAGCCGGGTCCCGAGCGCGGCGAAAGACGCCGCCGACGCCGGTGACGCGGCCCGCGTCCGGCCTCACGCCGCCGGGAGCGCGAAGAAGGCGATCGCGGCGAAGTGCGCCGCGGCGGCGGCGATCACCAGCACGTGGAAGATCTCGTGGTAGCCGAAGACGGCGGGACGGGGGTTGGGCCGCTCCATCGCGTAGATCACGGCGCCGGCGAGGTAGAGCGCGCCGCCGGCGGCGATCAGGATGCCTGCGCCCAGCCCCGCCTCGGAGACGATCTCCGGGTAGGCGACGGCGCCGATCAGGCCGACCCCGACGTAGACGATCGACGCAAGCCACTTCGGAGCGTCGACCCAGATCAGCTCGACGACGATCCCGCCGAGCGCGGCGCCCCAGACGCCGATCAGGAGCGCCTTCGCGAACCCGCCCTCGAGGACGAGCAGGGCGAACGGCGTGATGGTCCCGGCGATCAGGAGGAAGATCATCGTGTGATCGAGGCGGCGCATCCACTGGCGTACCTCGGGCCGCTGCCAGGTGACCCGGTGGTACAGGGCGCTGACCCCGAACAGGGCGGAGAGGCTCGCGGCGTAGATCGCGACCGCCACCGTCGCCTTCGCCCCCTCGGCCGCGACGATCAGCGCCACGCCGAGGCCCAGCGAGACGAAGAAGGCCCACTCGTGCGACACCCCGCGTAGGCGCGGCTTCACCCTGGCGATCGCCTCGGCGGCGCTGGCCTTGGCCGAGGCCACGGCATCGGCGGTGTTCTCCTTCGCGCTCGCGACCGCCTCCGCCGCGTTCTCGCGGGCGGTTGTCATCGCCTCGACGGCCGCGTCGCGGCGCTCGCCCATGCGCTCGACGGCCGCGTCGCGGCGCTCGCCCATGCGCTCGACGGCTGCGTCGCGGCGCTCGCCCATGCGCTCCGTGGCGCGTTCGAGGCGCTCCCGTGGCCCGTCTATTCGTTGCTCACCCATCGCCCGCGAGAGTACCGCAGCGGCCGTCTCCCCATCACCGGCCGCGCCCCGGCTCCGCGGAGCCGCCGCAAACGCTATATGTGGGGGTTTGGAAGGACAAGAACACTAGAGGTAGTAGTAGAATGACTGGTTCATGGATTGCCCGCATTGCCACTCGCCAACCCGTGTCGTCGAGTCCCGCCACGCAGAGGACGGACGCGCCGTTCGCCGCCGTCGTGAGTGCTCGGGCTGCGGCGAGCGGTTCACCACCTTCGAGCGGATCTCTGTCGACCGGCTGTACGTGCGAAAGCGCGACGGCCGGCGCCAGCCGTTCGACGCCGAGAAGCTCCGCGGAGCCCTGGTACGCGCCGCCCACAAGCGCGAGGTCTCGGCCCAGCAGATCCACGGCATCGTCGCCGCGGTGGAGGGCGAGGCGACCGCCGCAGCCGGGGTGATCACGGCCGTCCGGATCGGCCAGATCTGCCTCGAGCGGCTGCGCGTCCTGGACCGAGGGGCCTACCTCCAGTTCGCCGGAACGCTCCCCGACTTCACCCCGGAAATTGGGCCGTCGGATCCGGCCGGTTCCGTCCGGGTCGGGCGCGAGCATGGATAGTCCACCTTCAAAGCCAGGACGAGGAGAGATTTCGATGAGTAAAAGCGCTGCAGGGGCCGCCGGAACGACGCCGGGAGGCCTCACGATCGAGCGGCGGTTCACGACGCCCGGCGTCCACCCGTTCGACGAGGTCGAGTGGGAGATCCGCGACGCCTTGATCGGCGATCCGGAGAAACCGGCCTTCGAGCAGCGCGGCGTCGAGTTCCCGAAGACGTGGTCGCAGAACGCGACGAACATCGTCGCCCAGAAGTACTTTCGCGGCCGGCTCGGCTCCGACGGGCGCGAGACCTCGGTGAAGCAGATGATCTCCCGCGTCGCCGGGACCATCCGCGGGTGGGGTCGCGAACGCGGCTACTTCGCGACCGAGGAGGACGGCGACGCCTTCGAGGCCGAGCTGACCCACATCCTCCTCCACCAGAAGGCCGCCTTCAACAGCCCGGTCTGGTTCAACGTCGGCTTCGAGGAGCACCCGCAGTGCTCGGCCTGCTTCATCCTGAGCGTCGAGGACACGATCGAGTCGATCCTCGACTGGAACACCAAGGAGGGCCAGATCTTCCGCGGCGGCTCCGGGTCCGGGATCAACCTCTCCAACATCCGCGGCTCCGTCGAGCACCTCTCCAAGGGTGGGCTCGCCTCCGGACCCGTCTCGTTCATGCGCGGCGCCGACGCCTGGGCCGGGACGATCAAGTCGGGCGGCAAGACGCGCCGGGCGGCGAAGATGGTCGTGCTCGACGTCGACCATCCCGACATCGAGGACTTCGTCTGGTGCAAGGCCAAGGAGGAGGAGAAGGCGGCGGCCCTGCGCGATGCCGGGTTCGACATGTCGATCGACGGCGAAGGCTTCACCTCGATCCAGTACCAGAACGCGAACAACTCGGTCCGCGTCACGGACGAGTTCATGGAGGCGGTCGAAGCCGGCGAGAGCTGGGACCTCCTCGCCCGCAAGGACGGAACGGCGACCAAGTCCGTCGACGCCCGCGACCTCCTGCGCCAGCTCTCCGACGCCGCCTGGCGCTGCGCCGATCCGGGCATGCAATACGACACGACCATCAACCGCTGGCACACCTGCCCGGAGTCGGGCCGGATCAACGCGTCCAACCCGTGCTCCGAGTACATGCACGTCGACGACTCGGCGTGCAACCTGGCGTCGCTCAACCTGATGCGGTTCCGCCGCGAGGATGGCTCGTTCGACACCGGTGAGTTCGAGCACGCCGTCGACGTCGTGTTCCTGGCGCAGGAGATCGTGGTCTCCCCTTCGAGCTACCCGACCGAGGAGATCGGCCGGAACGCGCGGGCGTTCCGCCAGCTCGGCCTGGGCTACGCCAACCTCGGCGCCTACCTGATGTCGAACGGGCTCCCGTACGACTCCGACGAGGGCCGCTCGGTGGCGGCCGCGATCACGGCGCTGATGACCGGGCGCGGCTACCGCAAGTCGGCCGAGATCGCCGCGGCTATCGGCGCCTACGACGAGTACGACAAGAACCGCGATGCGCACAACGGCGTGATGCGGATGCACCGCGACGCTGCCTATGAGATCGCCGACGAGAGCCCCGACGCGGAGCTGCTCGCGGCGTCACGGCGCGCCTGGGACGAGGCGGTCGAGCTGGGTGAGGAGCACGGCTATCGCAACGCGCAGGCGACGGTGCTGGCGCCGACGGGGACGATCTCGTTCCTGATGGACTGCGACACGACCGGCATCGAGCCCGACTTCTCGCTCGTCAAATTCAAGGAGCTGGTCGGCGGCGGGCAGATGACGATCGTCAACCGCACGGTGCCCATGGCGCTGCGCACGCTCGGCTACTCCGACGCCGAGATCGACCAGATCGAGGCTCACATCAACCAGAACGCGACGATCGTCGGCGCGCCCGGCCTGAAGGACGAGCACCTCGAGGTGTTCGACGTGGCGGTCGGCGAGCGGGCGATCTCGCACATGGGCCACATCAAGATGATGTCGGCGACGCAGCCATTCCTGTCCGGCGCGATCTCGAAGACGGTGAACCTGCCCGAGTCGGCGACCATCGAGGACATCGCCGACGCCTACACCCAGGGCTGGAAGCTCGGGTTGAAGGCGCTCGCGATCTACCGCGACGGGTCGAAGACGGCGCAGGCGCTTCGCACCGACGCCGGCGACAAGCGCGATGAGGCGCTCGCCGCGGAGGCGGAGGCCGCCGACCCGACGCCCGTCCGGCGCAAGATGCCGCAGGAGCGCGAGTCGATCACCCACAAGTTCTCGATCGCGGGCCACGAGGGCTACATCACGGCCGGCAAGTACGAGGACGGTTCGGTCGGCGAGATCTTCCTCACCGACATCGGCAAGGAGGGCTCGACGATCAAGGGCATGATGAACGCCTTCGCGACCGCGGTCTCGATCGGGCTCCAGTACGGGGTGCCGCTGGAGACCTTCGTGAAGAAGTTCTCCTACATGCGCTTCGAGCCGGAGGGGATCACGGGCAACCCCGAGATCCCGTTCGCCAAGTCGATGCCCGACTACATCATGCGCTGGGTCGCGAGCCGCTTCATCGACGACCTGGACGACCTCGAGGACCTGGGCATCCTGACGCCCGACGTGCGCGCGCGCAAGGAGGAGGACCAGCTCTTCAGCGAGGACTCGGCCGGCCCCGGTAACGGCCACTCGAACGGGGGCAACGGGCACTCCAAGGGCGCCGAGGTGACGGTCCAGACGAAGGTCGTACCCGCCGCGGAGGCCCTCACCGACACCCCGCCGGTCCGCCCGGCCGCGATGGCCGGCAAGGAGCTCGGCCCCGCCTGCGAGCAGTGCGGCGGGATGATGCAGCGCACGGGCTCGTGTTACACCTGCTCGTCCTGCGGCAACAACACCGGCTGCGGCTGAGCTGTAGAGCTTCAGTCGGGCTCATAACCCTGAGGTCGCGGGTTCAAATCCCGCCCCCGCTACTCACGAAAGGCCCGCTCCGGCGGGCCTTTCGGCATTCTGGTCCGAACTCGGCGGCGGCGACCGGGCATCAATTGGGCATCAATTTGTCAGCGAGCCCGCGTCAGATCCAAGAATCGTCACCACTCGACCGGATGAACAGCGCAGAACACAACAAGATCGTCAGCTTCATTTGGGGGATCGCCGACGACGTTCTGCGCGATCTCTATGTTCGCGGGAAGTACCGCGACGTGATCCTGCCGATGGTGGTGCTGCGCCGATTCGACGCGCTGCTTGAGCCGACGAACGCGCGGGATCTGGTTTCGGAACTCGAAGTTGTCGAGAATCTCTTGGACGTTCTTCGATCTCTACGAGCGGGCCGTGTACAGCCCAACAGCAGAGGGGCCCTCATCGCGAGGGCCCCTCTCCCTGCAGACTCGAGGATCTCTAGTAGCTGATCCGCCCCCTTACCGGGCCTTCGCTACGTTCGAGCAACGTCACGCCGTCGAACGCGAAGGGGGTGAGCTCGGGGGTCGACCTCACGGTTCCGCTCGCGTCGGCGAACCGGCCGGTGCCGCCGGTGAACGTGACCACGACCTCGGCCGTATGGACGTTGGGGGTGGGCGCCGGGCCGTTCAGTGTGAAGATCCCGGTCAGCTGGTCGCCGTTCGAGGCCACCAGGGTGATCGGGCCGGTGGCGATGGTCCCCTGTGGAGTCAACGTCCCGTTCGCTTCCACGTGGGCGGTGTACTTGCCGAGATGGGTGGAGACTCCCGCGAGGTCGGCCGAGATCGCCAGCGTCTGAACGTTGACGCTGACCGTCCCCGAGGCGGTGCCCTTCATCGGCCGATCGGTGCCCCCTGCCGCCGCCGTCGCCGAGGCGGGGCTGAGGGCCACGAGCGCGAGCGCGAGGCCGGCGAGCATGGTTGCTTTGCGTGTGGACATGGTTGCTCCTTCCGTGGTGTGGCTTGTTGGATGAGCCCACGCTAGGAGTGGTGAGGTCCGAGAACATCGGCCATATGGGCTATTTCGGCGTTGCCGGGAGAGGAAGCTCGAACCCGAGGTCGGGGCCGAGGCGCACCGAGACCACGCCGGAGAACTGATTCGCGCGCGCGGCCATGTCGACCCCGTGGGACAGGCGCTCAGCGCTCGGCGCATCCACGACGACCGAGGCTACCTGCGACCGCTGGCGCTGGACCAATCGGGGCGCGGAACTTCATCTACCGCGCCGGTTCCGTAGCGGGAAACCCACGCGGATACGCGGGTTTCCGAGGCACCGGTACGGGGATTCGAAATACTGAGCCCAAGGCTTGACGAAGCGAAGTTTCGCGCTTCCAAGCCGAGGCTATTTCCACGCCGCGCCTGAGCTAGACGGGTGGGCTCAGCTCGCGGCGTCCCGCCGGACGACGTGGGCTGCGAGCTCGGCGCGATTGTGGACGTCGAGCTTCCTAAAGATGTGGGCGAGGTGGGTCTTGACCGTCGCCCTGGAGACGAACATCCGCTCGCCGATCTCGGGGTTGGTGAGGCCCTCGGCGGCGAGCTCGGCGACCTTGGCCTCGGTCGGGGTGAGCGAGGCCCAGCCGCCCCGCGGGCGCCGGCGCGGACCGCGCGCCCGGCGCGCCCATTCGAGCGCGTCGTCGGTGCTGAGCTCGGCGCCCTGGGCGCTCGCGGCCTCGTAGGCGTCGTCGCCAAGTGCCTCGCGCAGCTCTCGGTCGATCGTGGCCCAGTGTTCATCCTCGGCCGGGACACGGACGGCGCCGATCTCGGCGCGGGCGCGCTCGGCGGCCGCGAACATCCGCACCGCGTCCTCGTCGGCGCCGAGTCCCGCCGCGACCTCGGCGAGCGCGTCCAGACACCCCGGTACGTAGGTCGCGTGACCGCCCTCGACGCAGGCGTCGAGGTGGGCGAGGGCATGCTGCTGGGCACCCGACCAGTCCTCGCGCGCGGCGGCCAGGCGGCCGAGGGTGAGGCGGGCCCGCGTCTCAAAGAGGCGGTTGCCCCCAAGGCGCTCGGCACTCGCCTGCGCCTCGAGCGCGGTCGCCTCGGCGTCGGCGTCCGCAAGCAGGCGCCGCGCCTCCGCCAGCAGGCTGAGCGCCCACGGCGTCAACGTGGGGCCGCGTTGCGCGACGAGCGCCACGAGGCCCTCGAGCTGGTCGCGAGCCCGCTCGGGCCGGCCGGCGGCCACCTCGGCAAACGCGATCGCGAGCAGCAGGTAGGGCACGGGATTGCCGGCGCCGAGCCTCAGTGCGCGTTCGAGCCGCCCCGGTAGGCGCTCGAGCGGGCGCTCGGGCTCGCCCTGCCAAGCATCGACGAGCCCCTCGATGGCGTCCGCATGTGCCTCGAACACCGGCTCCCCGGTGTCCGCCACTGCCGCTCGCAGCCGCTCGAGCGCGTCGCGGGCCTCGGCGAAGCGACCATCGAACTGAGCCATCACGGCGCCCCACGCCCAGCGCCGGGCTATCTGGAGCGGGTCGCCCAGCCTGTCGGCCAGCGCGGCGACCTCCTCGTTGGCGCTGGTGGCCTGCGCGTGTTCACCCTGGAACATGTACGCGAGGACGGCTGACTGCTTGGCCAGAACGAGCGCCCGGTCGTCGCCCGCGGCCCGGGCGAGCTCGACCGCGCGTACGAGCTCTGCTCTCGCCGCGGGCGGGTTTGTGAAGGCCAGCGCGTTGCCGAGATCGCGCCGCGCTCGCGCCGCCGTCCCCTGGTCGCCGACCTCCTCCGCAAGCGCCAGCGCCTCGGTCGCGTGCGCCTCCGCCGCGTCGAACTGACCCACCCAGAGGGCGATGTCGGCGCGACTTTCGAAGGCGCGTGCGCGCAGCGCGGGCTCCGCGTTACCGCAGGCCTCGAGTGAGCTCGAATGCGCCAGCTCCGCCTCGGCGAAGCGACCTCGCGCACGCCACCACCCACGGAGTGCCGCGCAGAAACGCAGGGCCAGCGGTGGATCGCTCGCCAGCGCGTAGTCGATCGCCGCCGCCAGGTTGGCGGCCTCGGGGTCGAGCAGGTCGAGCCACTCGCGCTGGGCACCGGTCTCGAGCTGCGGGCCGGCCTCCTCCGCCAGCGCCAGGAAGGCGTCGCGGTGGCGGGCGCGCAGGGTCTCCTCCTCGCCGGCCTCGGCCAGCCGCTCCAGCCCGTACTGGCGCACGGTCTCGAGCAGGCGGTAGCGGACGGCGGAGTCGCGCTCCTCGGCGAGTACCAGCGATTGGTCGACCAGCGAAGCGAGCAGGTCGAGCACGGCCTCGCGCTCGAGCCCGTCGTCGACGCAGACCTCATCGACCGCCTCGAGAGTGACGCCGCCCGCGAAGACGGCCAGGCGGCGAAGGAGCACTCGCTCCTGGTCGGAGAGAAGCTCATGACTCCAGTCGACCGAAGCGCGGATGGTCTTGAGGCGGGGAGTCGCCGTCCGCGGCCCGCCGCTGAGCAGGCGAAAGCGATCGGAAAGCCCGTCGGCGATCTGTTTCACGGAGAGGATCCGCACCCGGGCGGCGGCGAGCTCGATCGCCAGCGGTAGGCCGTCGAGCTCGTTGCAGATGGTGGCTACCGAAGCGGCGTCCTCGGCGCTCAGGCCGAGCTCGGAGCGCGCGCCGGCCCGCTCTGTGAACAGCGCCACGGCGTCGGAGGCGCCGTTGGCCTCGGCCGACCCGGCAAGGGCCTCCTCTTGCTCTCCGTCTCCAGTCCCGGGCAGCGACAGCGACGGCACCCGCCACTCGGTCTCGCCCGAGACGGCGAGCGGGGCGCGGCTGGTCGCCAGGACCGCGACCTGGGGGGCGGCCCCGAGGAGCGCCTCGGCGGCCTTGGCGCACGCCTGCGCAAGGTGCTCGCAGTTATCGAGGATGACAAGGGCTTGGCGGGAGGCGAGGTGGGCGCCGGCGGCCTGAAGCTCGGTCATCCCCGGCAGCGGACGGATTCCCAGGGCCTCGGCGATCGCCGCGCCGACCAGGCGCTCGTCGGCAAGCGGGGCGAGCTCCACCCACCAGGCGCCGTCGGGAAAGCGCTCCAAGGTCTCGGAGGCGGCCTGGACGGCGAGGCGGGTCTTGCCGCAGCCCCCCGCCCCGGTCAGGGTTATCAGGCGATGGTCTGAGAGCAGACGCCCTACCTCGCGAAGCTCGCGCTTGCGCCCGATGAAGCTCGAGAGCTGGACCGGGAGGTTGTTGGGCAGCGCGTCGAGAGAGCGCGGGGGCGGGAAGCCCGAGGGAAGCGCGGGGTGGGTGAGCTCGAAGACCTCCTCGGCGCGGGCCAGGTCGCGGAGGCGCAGCGCGCCCAGTGCCCTCAGGCCCGTCCCCTCGGGGAGGGCATCGGCGACGAGCTCATGGGTGGCGCGCGAGACGAGCGTCTGGCCGCCGTGGGCGATAGCGCGCAGCCGCGCGCAGCGGTTGAGCGCCGGGCCGACGTAGTTTCGGGGGTCGCGAAGCATCGGCTCGCCGCTGTGGAGCCCGATCCGCACCCGAAGCTCGCAGCCATCGGGCCACTCCGCTGTCTGGAGTTGGCGCTGGAGTTCGAGCGCGCACAACAGGGCCCGGGAGGCCTCCGAGAAGGCGACGACGGCGCTGTCGCCCTCGCCCTGCTCCAGTGGCCGCTGACCGCCGGTTGCGGCGACCGAGCGCTCGAGTAGCTCGTCGTGAACCGAGATCGCGGCCCGCATCGCGGTGGGGTCCTCCTCCCAAAGGCGCGAGGAGCCCTCGATGTCGGTGAGCAGGAAGGTGACCACGCCCTCGGGCAGGGAGGCGCTCGGGGGCTCCCCCAGCACGGTCCCGAGCTGTCTGCGTCCATCCGTGGCCACGAGGGCGCGATCTGCGCCAATCTAGCCTCTCACATCGGTAGGGCGGGTTGTGGCGGCCGGCTCGCCTCGGCGGTGGCGGTGATCACCGCCCCTCAGAGGGTGATCCGCTTGCCGCTTATGGGTTATCTCGGCTCATTCGCCGGGCCAAGGGAAGAAGTGTGCTCAAGTCGTTGTGGCGGGCATCAATCCGGGCATCAATCTGAGCGCAAGTGAGGGCAACTCAGGCGGTCGTCCGTCGCCTGACCAAGCCTGATCGCAGGCGCGCACAACGCGCTAGCTCGATCTCATAACCCGGAGGTCGCGGGTTCAAATACCGCCAGGTACACGTCTGCCGCTGTGACGCACGACTCAGGCGTGCCCGAGATGTGCGCTTTGCATGGAAAGCGCATACCTCCGGCTCGCGGGATACTGCGCGTGCGATGTCGCAGGAGAACGTCGATCGATTCATGGAGAGCGTCGAGGCGTTCAGCCGCTTCGACATACCGGCCGCCCTGCGGCACCTGGATCCCGAAATACAGTTCGACCACCGGCTCGCCGAACTCCAGGGAACCTACGCCGGGCTTGAGGGCGTGGAGGGGTTCTTCGCCGACGTCACCGAGCACTTCGACGCCTTGACCGTCGACTGCCCGGACGTCCGGGACCTGGGCGACCGGGTGCTGGCGCTCGGCACCACAAGACTGATTGGCAAGGGGAGCGGCGTACAGACGGAGATGCCGTTCGCAGTCGTGGCGCGATTCAGGGCTGGGCGAATGACCATTCCAGCCCGTACTTCGGCGTCAGGGACCAAGCGCTCGAAGCCGCCGGGCTCTCGGAGTAGGCGATGTCGCAGGAGAACGTCGAGTCCTTGCGAGGAGTCCGAATCACGCTGCCTCCCCCCGGCGACAACGCAGGTCAACATCGGAAGCCCGAGGAGCTACTTGCGATCCGCTTTCCCGGTCCTTCCCGTTCTTGCCCGTAACGTGATGCGCCTTTCGCCACGCTCGCGGCTCCGGCGATTGCTCATCGCCCGTCGCATACAGCAGGTCTACGCTGCGGCCAACCTTCGCGATTACTAATCGGTCCTTTCGGGCTGGGATGCCGCGAGCGAGTATCGGCCCACTCTTCGAACTGACGCCCCCCGACCTGGATGCGGCCTTCCACGGTCACGATGGGATGCACGAGTTGTGGCGATATTGGCGCGATGCGTTCGATGACATCCGGTTTGACCCGGAAGAACTCTTGGGAGCAAGGTCCTCGTTACTGCTCAGCAGACATGTCACGGTACCGGTAGCGGCATTGCGTTCAGCCAGCCCGTCTTCCAGTTGTTCACGCTTCGAAAACTTGGTTGTACGGCAGGAAGACTTCTTGGATCGTTCTGCGACCCTCGAAGCCGCCGGGCTGCCCGACTAGTTCTAGGTAGTGCCGCTTCGGACGAAAAGCGGCTAGTCGTCTTGCATAAGCAGCTTTCCACTCATGCGCTAACTGGTACCAGGATCGCGGGGTGCGCGAGCCCCTCCCGGTTATCCGTGGAAGGGATGGACGCCTGGCAGTGGTCTGGCGTGCTGGGCGCGGGCGATGTCGGAGGGCTCGCGGTCGTCCGCAGAACCATCGAACGCTTCACTACTGACGTCGAGACGTGGCTCGACACGCTCGATCCCGCCGTCAAGTGGATCCCCAGGAGGAGCACCAAACCCTCTTGCTCTCTTGGGACGCCGCCCTGAGACGCCGCGAACGCTGGCGCGAGACATTTCAGGAGGGAACTTACGGCCTCGAGATCCAGGAACTGAGGGGGAACTCGGGAGGATGTCTTCTCCATCCTACTCGAATGGGGCCGAGGTCATGGGGAGCGGGATCGAGGTTGAGGACCATGACTATGCGCATTGGGAAGTGCACAACGGGCAAGACCGTGTACTGCTACGAGTACGGCATCCGCGCCGAAGCCCTCGAAGCCGCCGGGCTGTCGGAATAGGCCTCTCGCTCCCATTTTCAGACTGTGACCCGCAGCGGGGGCAGTGGGAGCCCCTCCGGTTTATCTGCGGATAGCCGCTTTGCATGGAATGTCATAACGGGGCGCCGCTGACCCCGAACTAAAAAGGGCCTCCGCCACGCTCACTAGAACGGCGGTTGTCACTGCTGTTCGGAGCGAGAGGAGACCCGGCATGAACTATGTCGGAATCGATTGGGCCTATGGGCGCGCCGCGTTCTGCGCCATGACCGAGGCAGGAGCAATCGCAAGCGAGGGCCTGATTCCGGCCGACCAGGATGGCCTCGCGAGGCTGGTCCTCAAGCACGGCACCGAGGTCAAGGCCTGCGTCGAGATGATGAGCGGCGCCGTCTGGGTTCGCGACCAGCTCGAGCTCGCGGGCTGGGAGGTCCAGGTCGCCCATGCGCGCAAGGTCCGCGACGTCGCCCCGCTCGCCTGCAAGACCGACAAGGTCGACGCCCGGGTCCTCGCCGAGCTTCGCCGGCGCGACCTGGTCCCGGCGCTCTGGATCCCATCGCCCGAGGACCGGGCCCTGCGCGAGCTGCTGCGACGGCGGGCGCACCTCGTCAAGGCGCGCACCTCCCATCGCAACCGGATCTTCGGCCTGCTGACCCAGTTCGGCCTGCGGATCTCCCTGCGCCGACTGCGGCAGCCCGACGTGATCGAGCTGCTCATCCGCCGCGGCGTCCCCGAAGTCTGGCGGGCGTCGATCGCCGAGCACCTAGCTGAGATCGACCACCTCGACCGCCGCATCTCTCCGATCGACCGCGAGCTCAGTCCGATCGCGGGCTCTGATCCCCGAGCGGGGCTGCTGCAGACGATCCCGGGCGTCGGGCCGCTGATCAGCCTCACCTTCGCCTCGGAGATCGGCGAGGTCTCGCGCTTCTCGTCGGCCTCGAAGCTAGTCGGCTATGCCGGCCTCGCCCCGCGGATCAACCAGTCGGGCGAGCGCTCGGCGACCGGATCGCTCTCGAAGGCCGGATCCCGGACTCTTCGCTGGGCGGCGGTCGAGGCCGCCAACCAGGCCTGGCGCTCGTCGAATCCCTTCCATGAGCACTATCTGCGGATCGCCGCTCGCCACGGCAAGAACCCGGCGAAATCGGCGGTCGCGCGAAAGCTCTTGATCACGGCTTGGCACATGCTCTCGCGAGACCAACCCTTCCGTCACCCAACTGCCCCGGCAAGCTCCTCCCGCTTTCTGGCCGCCTGACGGCCCGGCATGGAATTGAGACGCCGCGGGCAGCTCCCACGAACGATCTGCGCCTCAGAGCGCCGAAAGAGAAATGAGCTCGACTCAACGATGACTGGGAGCCGAAGGTCGTGGGAGGTGGCGCCGGCGCTGCCTTGACAACGACACGTCAATCAAAGAGAAAGCGGCACATTCTGGGAGATACTGGGCGGGCGATGTCGCAGGAGAACGTGGAGATGGTGCGTCGGATCTACGACGAGGGACTGATCGATCGAGATCCTGAAAAGTGGCTCCTCAACCTGGCCACCCCGGACGTCGAATACGTCAATCCCCCATATGCAGTCGAACCGGGCGTTCGCCGGGGACCCGACGCAGTCGTACGAGCGATGCGCGGTTTCGCCGAGGTATGGGAGAACTCCCGGCACGAGCTCCACGAGCTCTTCGACGGTGGCGACGTCGTGGTTGCCTCCGTTAGCTGGTACACGCGCAGCCGAGGAAGCGAAAGCGAGTTGGTGCAGGAAGAGGCCCATAGCTGGGGCCTCCAAGGGGGCAGAATAGCGCGGTTCGAGTGGGGTAAGGATCTTGGAAAGGCCCTCGAAGCCGCCGGCTTGCGGGAGCCGGCGAGCTAGCGCCTACTGGACGATGCCAGCGCGAGGAATACACCACGTTGATTTGGCGGTCGCCGACGTTGAGCGGTCGCTCGCGTTTTATCTCGAGCTGCTCGGGCCGCTGGGCTGGGCAGAAAGCGTCCGGTATCCGACATATCGAGGAACCGAGGAGGTCGTTTACCTTCGCTGGGGCGATCAGTACCTCGGGCTCCGACCCGCGGATGGCGGCGAGCACCATTACTACGACGTCGGCATCGAGCACCTGGCCTTCTACGTCGACAGTCGAGAGGAAGTCGACGCGGCCTACCGGCGCTGCCTCGAGATCGGCGCCCGGATCCACTTCCCGCCCGAAGACGATCGCGACATCGAGGGCTACTACGAGCTGTTCGTGTTCGATCCAGACGGGATCCGCGTCGAGGTCGGCTACGGCCCACCCGAGGGGTAGCGACGGCACACGCTGACCGTCCGCCTCCTCGCGTTGTTGCGAGCGTCTCGAACGCGGAACCTGGGCTCGGTCTGCGTTAGTTCCGCTTTGGACGGAAGCGACTATCTCATTAAGCAGCCAGGCGTACTCGCTCGACGATCCGTGCGTCGTACCGAGAAACGAATCGGGCCCCCGCTATCGAAAGAAAGGCCCGCAGAGGCTCGGTCGCCACTCCGCGATCGCACGGTGTCGCAGAACCAGTCGAGCACGCCCTTGAGCGCCAGGATCACGCCCACAATCGGGATCGGCGCCATCGCCACATAAACCGGGGATATCCTCGCGCGTACGGCAGATCGTCCGCCCCGATGGCAAGGTGCGGTTTTCGGTCCGAAGCGGGCGCAAGCGTGATTGGCGGCGGGCGAGCGCGGTGCCGCCCTAGATCTGCAGCCGCTTGAGCGCGGCCCGAATCTGCTCCTGACTCTCCTTGTCCAAGACCGGATCGTGTTCGAGCCACAGGACGAAGGCGTGAAGCCAGAGCAGCCGCACGTCCATATCGAGCTCGCTCGCGTAGGCCATCAGCACCTCCTCGGGCTGCCGCGGCCACGCGATGCCGTCCTCAAATCGCGCGATCGTCGCCTGGTTTACCTCGATCGCCGCCGCGATCTTGACCTGAACGACGTTCCGGTCCTCTCGCGCCTGGCGACAGGCGCGCCCCAGCCAGGGCAGTAGGGGACGCGGAACCTCCTCGGCCTTCATGCCCGCAGTTCTATCCGACCGGCGCGACATGAGCTTGGAGGCTTGCAGATCCGCGGTGATATGCGTTTCGTATCTTCGTTTGAAACATCTACACCTACTTGCATATTTACAATCGCTATGATACAACCTCAGACGCAAGAGCGTTGACGAGGCACGCATCCAGGGGTCACCGGGAGCCAGAGCGCCTCGCGATCGAGACGGAGTGTCGGCGTCTGCGCCCTGATCAGGGAGCAGACGCGGGCAATCCTGCCCGAGTAAACGACCCGAAATCACGTACCCAAATCACGAAAAGGAGCAAATCCAAATGACCATCATGCGAAAACTGCCCGCCTTCCTGGCGGTGATCGGCTTCGGCGTTGCACTCGCCGCGAGCCCGGCCTCGGCGGCGAAGCCTGGCGACGGAGCCACCTCCGCCTCCTGTCCGAACGGCGGCGGGGGCCTCCCGACCGACAACGACGTCCGGGCTAGCGCCGAGACCGACGGCGGCGTCACCACGTACGAGCTCGTCTCGAACGACCAGGACTCAGTCGGCGGAGTGCCGGGCCTGATCAAGTACTGCGTCTACCCAACCGGCGCCACCGATGTGCCAGCGGTCGACGTGACCGCGAATGGTGGCGAGACTGAGGAGATTGACTGGACCAAGAACAGGTCCGGCAAGTCCCCTTACAACTTCTCGTTCGGACGACCAGGCGGCAACGCGACCAACATCTGGTTCGACGAGGACAACGAGATCGACGGACGATGGGCACCGCGGACGTGGAATGGCGCCGTTCCGACTAGCCAGAAGATCGTTCTTCACGTCGCCGACCCGAGCCTGTGCGGCACCAGCCCGACCTGCTTCGTGAAGCCGAACCGGGGGCCGATTTGTGACGCTGGCGCCGGCGATGGCACCTTCGGCTACAACAACCTGCCGCAGGACTTCTCCAGGTGCGCCCCGCCGCCCTCGTTCGGGTTCGAGGCGCACCCCGGGACGAGTGAGTTCGGAAACGGAGTCTCGGTGAGCGGCGGCCGCCAACATCAAGTCGCTGACCGTGGACTTTCAGAGCTACGGATGCAGCGATAGCGGGCACTGGAACACCGGGAACTGCGTGACGACCCCTGGGGAGACGTTTGACGATCCCCGGACGGGCATCACGGCTCACCTCTACGCGGTGAACGGGGATGGGTCGGTCGGCGCTGAGCTCGGCACGGCGACGAACACCGACCCGATTCCCTACCGGCCGTCGGCGGATCCGAACTGCACGGGCGCGGACGCAGGCAAGTTCCGCAATGCCGGCGGCTTCTGCGTCAATTCGCTCTCCCAGCTGATCACCTTCGACTTCGGGGACCCGGAGTAACCATTCCGGCCAACGATGAGGTGATCTGGACGGTCACGTTCAACACGACCAACTCCGGCTACCACCCGCTCGGCGCCCTGCGCCTGCCGGACCCGATGGTGGGACCCCGGATGCGGGTATGACTCGCTCAACGTCGGCGCTCTGGACCTATGGCAATTCGCCATATGCCGGAGGCGAGCTGAACCCGAGACGACCTCATCTGGAACGAGACCGCTGCGTCCGATCAGCGGTATGGCCCCGACCTCGGGCTGGACCGGCTACGCGCCCCTGGCCCAGATCACGACCGGGTAGGCGCTCGGTCGAGTCACCTAGGCCGACAGGAAGGGACGTACCTGACGCGGGGCCGCGCGGAGTTGTTTTCCGCGCGGCCCCGCTCGCCTAATCGGGGATCGGCTCGTGCTTCCGATGCTCGGCCCGCTCCCGGTTGAGCATGTTCGGGTGGATGAACCAGTAGCACCAGCCATTGAGCTCGAGGTAGTGGTTCGTCATTACATAGTCGGGCCGATACGGCGCCGGATACCTGGCCCGGTAGCCCTCAGCCTTGATCAGCCGGACGAACGCGTCGAACAAGTTGGTGTCCACTTCGCGCCAGCCCTTGAACTAGACCGGTCGCGAGGACGCTGCCACCAATGCCGGAGCACCCGGGCATCAATTGCATCTCGCTTTACCCTCGGCTATTTCGTGGGACGGTCCGCGTGTGAGGAAACGCGTTTCGGGCCAGGGACAACGAAGGGGACACAACCCAGGAGGTGTGACGGTCTCCTGGCACCTCGTCGTCCGAGCGCTCGATCTCTCGAGGACGCTTCGGCTCAGGCCGCCGGCTTGCGCTTCTTCGGGTCGATGAACGGGAGCGCCGCAGTCGTCGCGGTTCGCCTGCTCCCGTCGGGCAGCTCGAGCTCGAGCTCGTTGCCGGGCTCGGCGAGCTCGATCGGGACCCACACGTAGCCGATGTTCTTCTCGAGGCCCGGTGAGCGGATGGCGATCGTCGCGTGGCCGACCCGACTGCCGTTGTTCGCGGCTGGCCATGTGCGGGTGAGCTCCCAGTCGAGCGGGTCGCCATCGATCTCCATGCCGACGAGCTTGCGGCTCACGCCCTCGGCGCGGATCCGCTCCAACGCGGCCTTCCCGATGTAGTCGGCGTCCTGATCCTCGACGAGGCGCTCGAGGCCCGTGACTTCGAACGGATTGTTGTCGATGGTCATGTCGGAGCGGTAATTGAAGATCCCGGCCTCGATCCGGCGCGCCTCGCACGGGGCGATCGGGCGGATGTCGTGGGGCCGGCCCGCCTCCATCACCCGGTCCCAGAGCTCGTCGCCGCGATCCGGGTCGCAGAGGTAGATCTCGTACCCGATCTCGCCCGTCCACCCGGTGCGGCCCAAGACCACCGGGATCCCGTCGAGGTCCGCGTGAGCGCAGTGGTAATAGGGCATCTCAAGCACGTCCTCGCCGAACAGCGCACTGACGACGTCCTTCGCCTTCGGGCCCTGCACCTGGAGCGGGTGGACGGGCGGATCGGTGATCTCGACGTCCATGCCCGACCCCCACGCGACCCCCCTTGCCCAGAGCCCGGCGTCGCTGTCGGCCAGCGCGAGCCAGAAGCTGTCGTCAGCCACCCGCAGCAGGACCGGGTCGTTCACGATCCCGCCGTCGGCCTCGATCAGCGGTGCGTACTTGCACTGTCCGACCGCGCACTTGGTGAGGTCGCGGCAGGTCAGGAGGTTCGTGAACGCAAGCGCGTCGGGGCCCTTGATCTGGACGATGTGCTCGACGCCGACGTCCCACAGCGTCACGTGCTCGAGCAAGTGCCAGTACTCGGTGACCGGATCGTCGTAGTACGCGGGCAGGTAGGTGTGGTTGTAGATGTCGTAGGCCGTGCACCCGGCGCGCACGGTCGCGTCGAAGTAGGGAGAGCGCTCGTACCAGGGCCCGAGGTACAGGGTGGTCGAATCGAGTGTCTCGCCCATCGCGCGTTCCCTCCTACGTTCGCCGATTGTCGTGAGCCGCATCCTAAGTCCGCGGCCTCGCCGTGTCGCGAATGCCGCACGGCCCGTGAACCCGCCGGGTTCGTCACAGCGCGCGCGGCGATGCGATTATCGCGGAGCCGGCGCCCGCGTCGGTCGTCAGCGTCCGGCGCCCGACGGCTAGCGTGAGCGACAGCACGCACGAGCTCGATCTCATAACCCCGGAGGTCGCGGGTTCAAATCCGCCCCCGCTATGGAAAAGCCCCGCTATTGCGGGGTTTTTCTGTTGGAGGGGCAAAGTCTGCGGGTACCAAGCGGGTACCAAACTTGGTACCCGTGGGCCTGATTGGCCCGCTTTCGATCCATCTCAGGCACGAGAACGAACCGAAAACCCTCGGGTTCTGCCGGCGTTCGGGTCGAAGACCCGAAGGTCCCTTGCTCCCAAATTTCGTACCGGCTGATGCTCAGCGCCCGACGAACCTTGCGTCGCGGCGCTCGAGGAATGACTGGAGCCCTTCGCGGCCGTCCTCGGTATCGAAGAGCTCGGCCATATCGGGTTCCAGGCGCGCGAAGGCGGCTGCCTCGCCCTCGATCCGAGCGCGATGCGCCGAGGCAAGCGTCGTCTTCACGCCCAACGGCCCTGACTTCTCGGCGATCATCTCCGCCAGCTCGATCGCTCGGTCGAGCTGGCGGCCAGGCTCGACGACCTCCTGGACCAGGCCGATCCGCTGTGCCTCCGCGGCGTCGTACTCCTCGCCGGTCAGCAGCCATCGCATCGCGTTTCCCCACCCGGCGTCACGCGGGAGCCGGATCGTCGCACCACCGAAGGCGTAGATCCCACGCCTGATCTCGAGCTGCGCAAAGCGGGCATCGGAGGCAGCGATGCGGATGTCCGCTGCCAGAAGGAGCTCGATCGCAAGCGTCATCACCCAGCCTTGGACTGCAGCCACAAGTGGCGTCGTCCAGACGTTGTCCTTGCGCCACGGGTCGCGCCGCCCGGGACCGGAGAACGACTCGTCGAGACGTCCCTCCCGAACGAGCGGTCCAACCTCCGCCAGGTCAAGCCCGCCGGTGAAGTGATCTCCGTGCCCAAACAGCACCCCGCAGCGGATCTCGTCGTTGGCCTCGAGCTCGTGATAGGCGGCGGCGAGCTGGTCGATCATCGCCAGGTTGAAGGCGTTGCGCTTCGCCGGTCGGTTCAGGCCTATCAGCAGGACCTTGTCGCGCCGCTCGACGGTAACCGCTGGCTCTTCACTCACCGGTGAAGACGATCTCGTCGTGGTTCTCGCGGAACTTCTGGACGCCGTGCGTAAGCAGGTAGTCGACGGCATTGGGCATGTCGTGGCCGACGAAGAGCGGCGGAACCACCTCGCTCATGTAGCCATCGGCTGAGCGTGTCCCGTTGGCAAGGGCGTGACGGAGGAGCTTCTTGGTCGCCGCGTGAGCCGCGGTCGGCCCCTTGGCCAGGCTCTGCGCCCATTCGAGCGCTCTGCCCCGGAGCTGGTCGCCGGCGACGACGCGGTTGATTATGTTCCAGCGTTCGAAGGTTTCGGCGCTGTAGGAATCGGCGCCGAAGGTGATCTCTCGGGCTCGGGCCGGCCCGCATCGCTCCGAGAGCCGGTAGATGCCGCCGCCGAATGTCGTGGCCCCGATCAGCGCTTCGACCTGCGCGAATTGGGTGCCCTCGGCGGCGATGATCAGGTCACAGGCGAGCGCGAGCTCCAGGCCGGCGGCGAAGCACAGCCCGTGTACCGCCGCGATCACGGGAAAGGGTGCGTCCTCGAGCCCGGCGAGGATCGGCATGAAGCCGATCATCAGATCGCGTGCTTCCTCGAGCGAGCGGTCCTTGAAGAGCGAGACGTCGGCTCCGCCGGAGAAGACCGCGCCGTCGGCCTGGATGACCATCGCACGGGCTCCCTCCCCGCGGGCCCGCTCGATGCCGGATCGAATGTCCTCGCCCACCTCGACCGTGAACAGGTTCGCCGGCGGATTGGAGAGCGTCACGACGGCGACGCCACCAGTTGACTCGTAGGCGCTTTCGGTCATCGGACTCCCTTCGTTCCGGAGCTTGGGTTATGGCCGCTGGAAGCCGCCGGTGACCCACTCCACGATGAGGCGGCCGTACTCATCGGACGCCTCCTCCCACGCGAAGTGGCCGGCATCCAGCGGGTGGATCTCGCTGTTGGGCAGCAGGTCGGCGAGGTACTCGTTGTTGGACCAAGGCACCAGGTCGTCCTCGCGTCCGGCGATGACCTGAGCCGGCGTGGTGATCGAAGGCAACAGGCCGCGCAGCACCGGATTCTGCTCGGGGTAGTGGCGGACAAAGCGAGCGGACTCGGCAAAGCGCCCGAGGTCGTACGCGCTTACGTAGTCCTCATGGACGTCGGGCTCGCTATCGGCACCGGCCGCGGGCTCGACGGCGAACCCGATGTTGGTTCGGGCGTCCAGCTGCCGGACGTCGTCGAGGCTCGGGGCCTCGATGACATCCTTGAGCGCGCCGCCGGCCTCGATGGGGTCACGCACCGCGCCTCCACCGATGGTCAAGCTCGTGACGCGGTCTGGAGCGTTGGCCGCCAAGAACAACGCGGCGGCGGTGCCCACGTCCGGACCGACCACGTGCGGGGCGCCCAGGCCCCATTCCTCGATGAGGCGCGTAAGGAACGTGCCCATCGCATCCGGTGCGATCAGCTCCGGGCGACCGTCAGAGTGGCCAAAGCCCGGTAGGTCGATCGCGACCACGCGCGCCGCCTCCGACACTCGGTCCCAGATCCTTCGGAACGCCCAGAGGCTTTCCGGCCACGGGCTCAACATCAACACGGTCACCGCCGACGAGTCCGCCTGGTTGTCAGCAAACCGAATCCGCACCCCGTCGCACACTCGAAAGAGCGGGGAGATGGGCGAGTAGCTCAATGTGGGCTCCTTTGGAGTGGTCGATCGGTAGAGCAGAGCAACCGATGACGACTGTCATCGGCAGCTCGGCGGACGATAGCAGGGTCCGATGACGACCGTCATCGCGCCCGGATAGACTGTTCTCATGGACGCTCGGCAAGAGAGCTCGCGGACAAGGGGAAGCGGCAAGCAGCAGCCCGCCCGTGACCGCATCGTGCGCAGCGCGGCCACGCTGGTTCGCGAGCGCGGTGTTCACGGTGTCGGCCTGCGCCAGATCGTTGCCCATGCCGACGGCCCTCGCGGGTCCCTCCAGCGCTACTTCCCGGGCGGGAAGACGCAGCTCATCACCGAGGCCCTCAACCTGGCCGGCGCCGAGGTGCTGGCAGCCACCGAGTCGGGGCTCGTCGAAGCGGCCACGCTGGGCGATGCAATCGGGGCAATCTTCGCCCCTTGGCACGAAGTGCTCGTCAAGAGCAACTTCACGATGGGATGTCCCATCGCCGCGACCGTCATAGATGCCAGCGGAGACGACCGGCTACGGCAAGAGGCCCGCGCTCTATTCGGTCAGTGGCGTGACTCGGTGCGCGCCGCCTTGGTCAGATTCGGCATCCCGAAGTCAACCGCAGAGGACGATGCCTCCGTACTCCTCGCGGCTCTCGAGGGCGCCCTTATCCTCAGCCGCGCAAACCGAAGCACCCAGCCACTCGACAAGGTGCAGAGCTTCTTCATCACGTCACTGACGCAGACCGCAGCCAATCCAGCCTCTCCGCCCGATGAATGAATCAAGCCCACTGAGGGTCCCTGAAAGCCCGGCGCTGTCGCCCACGCAGCTCGCAAAGATCGGCGAGCGCGGGGAAGAGTGCAGCGCCGACGTAGGCGATGTCCTCTTCCAGGTCGGCGATGAGAGCTACCCGTTCGTCGCGATTCTCGAGGGCGAGGTCGCGTTGCTCGACGGCGCCGGCAACGAGATCGTGCGGCAGGGACGCTCGAACTTCCTCGGCGAGCTGAACCTGCTGTCGGGGCAGAGCGCCTTCTTGACCGCAGAGGTCATGCAGCCCCTGCGCTACATCGCCGTCGACAGGGACGCGCTGCGGGAGCTGCTGTTCGACGACGGGCCGCTCAGCGAGCTGTTGCTCGGGACGTTCATCGCCCGGCGGGAGGCGCTGCAGCAGGTGGCAGGGCTTGGACTGGAGATCGTCGGGCCCCATTCGTCAGCGGCGACCAGGCGGCTGGTGGAGTTCGCTCGCAACAACCGGCTCCCGTTGACCTGGCGCGACTCGGAGCGAGGAGATGACTCGGAAGCCGCGGCGCTGGTCGCCGGGCTCGATGCCTCGAGCCTGCCGCTCGTGCGACTGCCGGGCGGCCAGGAGATGCGGGGGCCATCCTCGGGAGAGCTGTCTCGCGCGCTCGGTATCGGCCGCGAGCTTGCGCCGCGCGAAGAGGTCGACCTGCTTGTCGTCGGCGCCGGGCCGGCGGGCCTCGGTGCCGCCGTCTACGGCGCCTCGGAGGGCCTTGACACGCTGGTCGTTGACAGCAAGGCGCTCGGCGGGCAGGCGGGTGAGTCGCGCCGGATTGAGAACTACCTCGGCTTTCCGGCTGGGATCAGCGGCACCGAGCTGACCGGCCGCGCGGTCGTGCAGGCGCGCAAGTTCGGCGCTCGGCCGGCGACCCCGTACCAGGCTGTCGCGCTCGAGCCGGGAGTCGGACGGCATCTCGTCCGTCTCGAAGAGGGGCAGGAGATCGCAGCTCGGGCGGTCCTGCTGGCGACCGGCGCCGAGTATCGGCGGCTGCCGGTCGATGGGCTTTCTGATTACGAGGGCCTCAGCGTCTTCTATGCCGCGGGCCCGCCAGAGCAGGAGCTCTGTGGGGCATCGCGCGTCGCCGTGGTGGGCGGCGGAAACTCGGCCGGCCAGGCCGCGGTCTGGCTTGCACGCGGAGGCGCACTCGTAACCCTGCTGCACCGGCGCGAGGATCTTCACGAGACGATGTCGGACTATCTCGTGCGCGAGCTCGCGCGCTACGGCGTGGCGGTGCGTGATCGCAGCGAGATCGCGGAGCTGCATGGGGACGGGGGCCAAATTGACGCGGTGACGCTGACGACCGGAGAGCGCCTGCCGTTCTCGTTCCTGTTCCTCTTTCTCGGTGCGCGGCCATGCACCGAGTGGCTCGACACCGCGGTCCAGCGCGACGAGGACGGCTTCATCCTCACCGGCGCCGCCGTCGACAGCGACGACCTGCTCGAAACGAGCGTGCCCGGCGTCTACGCGGCCGGGGACGTTCGCGCGGGGTCGACAAAGCGATGCGCCGCCGCCGTTGGCGAGGGAGCGATGGTCGTGCAGCTCGTTCACGGCCACATCCGCGGGCAGCAGGCGGTTACCCCCGCCGCATCGAAGTGACCGGCGCCTCTAGCGAGCGCGTGACGACGTCGTCCCCGCAGTTGCTTGCTGAGGTCAGCGAGAAGGACCACGTCCTTGGCGCCGCCTCACCGGCGCTCACCCTTGTCGAGTATGGGGACTTCGGCTGCCGCTTCTGCTACGCCGCGAACCGCCCGGTGCTGTCGCTTCTCGACCGCTTCGACGGGCTTCGTTTGGTGTGGCGCCACCTGCCCGATCCCGAGCTTCATCCCGGAGCCGATCTCGCGGCCGAGCTCTCCGAACTCGCGGCTTCGCATGGGAAGTTCTGGGAGGCGCATGCGCTTCTGCTCGCGGGCCGCGAAAGCTTCTCGCGCCAGGATCTGATCGCGGTCGCGAATCAACTGGGGCTGGAGAAAGACGAGGCGGAAGCGGCCCTTGATGAGCGCAGATTTCGCGAACGGGTTCGCGCCGACATCGAAGGCGGTCGCCGGGCCGGAGCCCGTGGAACCCCGACCTTCTTCGTCGACGGCGAGCGACTTGAGGGCCCGTGGCGCGAGCTCGCGCGCATCGTGCCGGCAAGGCTCCAGAATTCAAGAGCGGGTACCAAGCGGGTACCAAAGTGAGAAAAAGTCGGCGCAACTCCGGGTAACTCAGAGGCACTCGGAAGGCACGAACGCACTCCAGGCAACCGGTCCGGCCGATCTCATAACCCGGAGGTCGCGGGTTCAAATCCCGCCCCCGCCATCTGGGCGGGCGAGCGCGCTGCGCCGCCCTAGATCTGCAGGCGTTTGAGCGCGGCCCGAATCTGCTCCTGACTCTCCTCGTCCAAGACCGGGTCGTGCTCGAGCCACAGGACGAAGGCGTGAAGCCAGAGCAGCCGCACGTCCATATCGAGCTCGCTCGCGTAGGCCATCAGCACCTCCTCGGGCTGCCGCGGCCACGCGATGCCGTCCTCAAATCGCGCGATCGTCGCCTGGTTTACCTCGATCGCCGCCGCGATCTTGACCTGGACGACGTTTCGGTCCTCTCGCGCCTGGCGACAGGCGCGCCCCAGCCAGGGCAGTAGGGGACGCGGAACCTCCTCGGCCTTCATGCCCGCAGTTCTATCCGACCGGCGCGACATGACCTCGGAGGCCGGCAGATCCTGGGCTCATATGCGTTTCGTATCTTCGTCTGTAACAAATGCACCCTGTCGTGTAGTTACAACCAACACGATACAACATCAGACGTGAGAGCGGTGCGGAAGCACGCCCGGGGAGACGCTCTCATCGATGGGGAACGGGACGGGCTGGCTTTTCGCTGGCCCGTCCCACTCCCCACTCGCACGCCCGAGTGAGCACGAAACCTAGACGCCCTCGACAAGGGCGAGCGAGCGGCGCAGAGGCCGAGCAGAACGGCGGCGCCCGATGACGTGCGAGCGCCGGCGCCGGCGCCTGTGGGCGCCCGCGCCCTGCCCACGGCGGGAGCGGCTCGAGGACGTCGGACGCCGGATCGCCGCACGCGGCGGCCTCGCGCCTGAGGACCTCGACCGCGCCCTCGCCGACATGACCTTTCGCGACAGGCCATGCCCAGCCTCCGCCAGATGACCGCCACCTCGAAACGAAGGACGATGAACATGAAGTCTCTCCGCCTCGCTCTCATGCGACAGCTTCCCTCGCTCTGTTGGCGCCGGCTGCATCCACAGCCGGGCTCTCATCTTCTGGCGGCACGGCGGCGACGCCCGCCGGAGCCAGCTCGGGCGCGCTCGCCGGCGGAAGTGCGCTGCTCCGCATGAACGAGCTTCGCCCCCGGGAGGACTGGGGCCAGTCCACAGCCGAGGCTCGCGGTAGGTACGGTAGAACACGTGCCGCCCGTACTGCGCCGCAGGGGATATCCGTTGGACGGGCGTAGACGTTCAGCTGCGCGATCCTCTCCCTGTCACGGTCAGCGCCGCTACTCGTCATCGAGTGGGACCCGGACAAGCGGGGATTCACGCCCACCACCGCACGAGTCAACTGCGAGGCGACATCTTCCACGTTTCATAGCGATGGCAACCCCAAAGAGAGAACGTAAGCGGCTGCGGGGCGTCAGCGCATTCGCGCTGGTCGTCGTGTTCTCTGCCCTCGCGCTGTCGGCTGGCTGCTGCGATCGGGCCGGCGACGAGCTCGCCCAGCAGCACGCGATCAAGGAGGCGAGGAAGGAGGGGGCTCAAATCGCCCGGCAGAACGAGCAGATCGCCAACTAGAGCGAGAGCTCAGCGAACAGGACGCGCTCCGGCACCCCGGTCCCGTCGGCGGGAGCCGCGCCCGGAAGCTCATACGTCGCGGGGTACGCCCCGTACTCGCCATCGGACCCGGATATGGCTACGTCGCCGACGTTCCCACCGGAGGTGGCTGGTCTGCGTCGGCCGAGAGCCATCTCACGAGCGGAGCGCTGCTTCGGACGAGCTGGCGCGGCCCGGACGGGACGCTTCTCCTCATCGATCGGACGCCGTTTGACGTCCCCGACCTCGGGGGCAGCTACGACGCCGTCGGCACCGTTTCACACCCGGTGTTCGGTGAGGCAACGAAATACAACTTCTCGCAGAGCAGCGCCCTTCCTGACTGCAGCGGCCGACCCTGCGTGGACTACCTGATCAATGACGGGAGCGGCGGCGGTTGGGGCGTCCTCGCCGGCGGGCCGAGTGGCCGTCGCCGAGAGCATCGCAAGCCACGTCGCCCAGTCGGTCAGCTACGGCGATTGACCTACGACCCCAAGACAGCATGGAGGAACCAATGACAGCTGACGTAACGCCCGCCGGGAGCTGCTCGTAGGACGACGATCCTGCTAGCGCTCCTGGTCCTGCTAGTTGCCGCCGCAGCGGGGATCGGCGCCTACTTCTACGGCGAGTCGAGCGGCGAGGATCTCGCAGCCGCCCGCGCGGCGGGTGAGATCGCCGGTCAGAAGAAGGGAACGGCGATCGGAGCCGAGGAGGGCTACGCCGCCGGCTTCCAAGAGGGGCGTGACGAGGGCTACGACGAGACCTACGCCGATGCCTACCGGCTCGCGTACCGCCATGCGTACGTGGAGGCCGGGCTCGACGCTCCCGAGACGATCAAGGTCAGCCAATGAGGGTGGCGCCATGTCGCCTCCGCTGCGCTGGCCGCAATCGCGATTGCGGCGGCAGCGCTCGGCGGCTACCTCATCGGCGACTCGGAGGCGGTGACCGACTCTGAGGCTGCATACGCGCACCAGCAGGCTGAGGCCCAAGCGCTGGCGGCGGCGGAGCAACGTGCCTTCGCCTCGAGCGAGGCACGGGGACGCGCGAAGGGCTTGGCTGAGGGACGTGGCGCCGGGACGGAGAACGGGACGACCGTGGGCCAGCAGACTGGGGGAACTTCGGCCGATAAGGAACTCGCCGCAATCGAGGCCGCAGAGGCCGCTGCGGCCAGCCGCGGCTGAGCCCGAGCCTGACTTACGTGCCGGAGTGCCGCATGGCGAGCCCGGCTACGTCTTGCCGCTCGAGGAGCGCACTTTGAGCTGTGTCGGCTATGACGCCGACACCGGCCAGTGCGTCGGGGACTAGGGGACCGCAATGGGTCGATCAGCCATGTTCGGAGCCGTGGGTGCGGCTCTCTCTAGTCGCTGCGGTGGGCGCGGGTGGGTACCTCATCGGCGAGTCCAGGGCCACTACCGAGACACAGACGCAACGTGCTCAGCGCGCGCGCTGGTCAAGGCACAGGAAACGGCGCATGACTCGGCCTACTCCGCGGCTCGCAGGCGCGGTCTGGCAAAAGGGCTTCGTACGGGCATAGCGAGGGTGAGAAGGCGGGGCGAGCGGATGGGGCGTCCCAGGGGGAGGGGCTGCGGAGACCGAGTTAGTCGCACAGGCCGAAGCTGCCGCACCCGCAGAGCCCGCGCCAGTTCCAGCCGAGCCGATTGTTTGCGACGGTGCGATAGCGGACGACGCGACCTACGCGGCTTGCCTCAGCAGTCGGGCGAGCCGATTCCTGCAGGCTTTCCTGGTGCAGCGCCAGGCGCACCCGCCGGACCACCGTTTCCGACAGGTGAGTGATGACGGCGCTTCCGTGTACTCAGATCGTCGGCTCCGAGACGCGTGAGTCGGCACCGGATCATCGCGGTGGTGCTCGTGCTTGGCCTCGTCGCCTGCTCGGTTCTCGGCGGGTGGGCTCTCGGGACGGGCGCTGCCCCGGACGCATTCGACGCTGCGGAGAGAGCAAGCCGTACGTGCATGCCCTCGCCGCCAGCAAGCGGGCCGCTTACAGTCACGCCGAGAAACGGGGGCTAAGCGAGGGAATTGAGTCCGGCCGCCACCAAGGTGCTTCAGCGGGTGAACGACGTGGCGGGGATGCCGGTCGCGCCAAAGCTGAGGCCGAGATGGCGGCGGCTGCTGAGGCCGCGGCCGCAGCCGAAGCCGCGGCCGCAGCCTCAGAGGAGACCTTCTGTCCACTGGCCGCCGATAACTCAGCGACAGCAGCGGACTGTCAGGCAATCAGTGACACGGAGGCGTACTGCGGAGGGTTTGATCCGGCCCAGGTTCAGCCAGACGGCTCCTACTTGCCGAAGCCGGGATGCTGATGACCATGCGCGTGGCGGAGGAGTTCAACGCCTACCGCCGTTGATGGGTTCGACCGTCCTTACGGCCCGACCGACCACGCGCTCTTAGGCGAACGGCTCCGCGCGACCCGAAGTGCGCTACCGCGAGTAGTAGTGCAGGAGCTGCAGCTCCACCCGCTCTGATGGACTCGACAGCAGCGGCCCGATCGTGTCGTTGAAGGAAGCGAACTCGGGGTCGCTGTTGACGTCGTCTGCGGCCTCCCGATCCGTCCACACCCCCACGCCGCGCACCACACCGCCCGCCTCGTCACCGAGGATCAGCACCGTCTCGAGTGCGGGATGCTCGCTGAGGAACCCGGCGGCGAACTCGGAGTAAATCTCCGCGACCTGCTCGAAATGGCCGGGCTTGGCGTGCAAGGTGAATTCGGCGACGTACATGGCGTGAGACCTCCTCTGCGTTGTCCCGCTTCCGGCGTGAAAGCGGAGCGCCATCCTAGTCGCGCTTGTCCCCCGTTTAGGTGGCAAGTAGTGGATGAGCAGGGGGCATCGTCTAGGCCATATCGCCTTCTCCCCTAGCTAGCACCGTCACGTTCGCGCTGGTGCGGGTCCACGCATGACCGTCAGCGGAGTACCGCTTCTCGTCCAAAGCGGCTACTCCGACAGCCCGGCGGCTTCGAGGGCCTCACGGCTCGCCAAAATGGCGCTCAGTACCACGGTCTAAGCTCGCCTCAGTGGATCCACAAACCGCAGGAGGTCGAGGCGAATGATCGTGCAGGTCGTCAAATACAAGACGGGCCTCTCTGATGAGGAGGCCGCCAAGACCATCGCCCAGCGAGCGCCGCAGTACGAGGCACTGTCTGGACTACGGCAGAAGCTCTACATCCGGGAGCCCGAGACCGGCGAGTACGGCGGGATCTACGTGTGGGAAGACGAGGACTCGATGCGCGACTTCCGCGAGTCGGATCTCGCCGGGACGATCCCCGCGGCCTACCGAGTCGAGGGCGAGCCGCGAGTCGAGGTCTTCGAGGTCGTCTCTGTCCTTCGCCCCGAACGAGGTATCGCATCGACGAGTTGAGCCGGGGGGTGGCGCGAGCTATCCTCGCAGCCCGGCGGCTTCGAGGGCCTCCTCGCGCGTGCGAAACGCTTCCATACGGATGATCCGACCCTTTCTGAACGTCCACACATGCGCCCAGTCGCGCTCGAGTGCCGCACCACTCCGTCGGCCTCGGGCTTGCTCATGGAGGACCAAAACCACGCTCTGTCCCGCGTCAATCAACTCCGTGGCATCAAGCGAGTAGTCCTCGAACGTCCCCCAGTAGTGCCGCATGAACTCCTCCAGCTGCCCGCGGCCCATTTCCACGTCCGGGACGTCGATCAGCGGGTACTCCCGGTTATCCCTGACGACGTAGTCGTCGAGCAGTCCGACGAACTCTTTGGCGCTTCGCATTCCGCGACGCGCCAGCTCGACGTTCTCCTGCGACATCGTCCCGCAGTATCGCGCGGATGTAATCGCTTTCCATGCAAAGCGGCCTAGCCGCTTCTCGTCCGAAGCGCCATGAATTTCTAATCCCCGTTTGCCTTCGTCGCCGCGAGAATCGTGTCGGCGACCAGCTGCGGGTCGTCGAACATCGGCACGTGCCCGACATCATCGAGCACGACGAACCGTGCCCGGGGGATCATCTGCTGGGCGCGAGCGCCATAGACATCGATGGGAAAGGTCCGGTCCTCGCGTGCCCATGCCAGGGTGATCGGGCACGGCACGGGATCGAGCGGTTCCAACTGTGTCGTGTCTTCGAACGTGTCCTCGAGAATCGTGCAGCCGAGGACGTTGTCGGCGGAGTCGATGAAATCGGCTCTGCTCAACCGGTCCCCATGGATGGCGACATCGCTCATGCCCCAGCGCCGAAACCGGCTGGAGTAGGCAAGAAGAGGCAACATCCGACGGGAACGGCGCGTTTCGCGCATCGCCGTAGACAGTTCTTCTTTGAGCCGGTGCCTGTCATCCCAGTCGCGGTCCCAGGCACCCGCCGGAGAAAGTGCACACACGGTCCTCGCACGGCCACGCCGCGCCAACTCGATCGCTGCCCAACCGCCCGACGAGCTGCCGGCTAGGTGAGGCCTGTCCAGCCCCAACTCGTCGAGCACCCGCTCGCCGTCATCGACCCAGTCCCCGAAGATCGCCGGCCTTTTGTCGGGAACCCGTCCGCCGTGCCCGATCCCCATCGGCGCAATCACGTCAAAGTTTTCGGCCAAAGGCGGGATGACGTGGCGCCAGACCCGATCAGCTTGGAATAAGCCATGCAGCAGGATCAGCGGCTCGCCATCCCCTTGGCGCAACACGACGGGAGCCTACCGCCGGGAGGGGCTCTCCTGCGCCAGGAGCGCCTGGCGATTTGTGCCGCCTTCCCATGCGAAGCGGCCTAGACGCTTCTCGTCCAAAGCGGATGGTTCTGTCTAGGCCGCGCCGGCAACCGCTCCGCGATCGCGCCTGTCCGGTATCTCGCCGTCAGGGTAGGATCGGCGCGCCCGCGATTGAGGAGAATCGATGTCTGGGTCCGAAGGACCAAGATTCAATGCCGAAGGCGTACGTGATCACCTCGGCAATCGCCAGTCGTGGCTCTCGTTCTCGTTCGGAATCGCCGCGATCGTGTTCGTAGCGATCGACCTTTTTGCCAACCACCAGGCGTGGGCAGGAGTCGTGGCGATCATCTGCATCCTGCTCGGGGTGCTGACGCGGCCGAGTGGGTTCTTGGGCCAGCGCGGCCCGGATTAGACCATCGCCCAATCTCGTTCCATGCGTAATGACCGCTTCTCGTCCTAAGCGGCTATCTCCTAGCGAGCCGCCAGGGGCTCTGAATGCCCCCAGCTGCCCGCTCGGCCTCTCTGAGCTACTTGCTCAGCTGGCCGCGAATCGCCCCGGCCTCGAATCCCGGTGTGCTGTGGACGTTCACGTAGTAGTCGGATGGGTGCTTGCGGATGTCCTTGACCAAGCTGCGCTCGACCTGCACGCAATCGCTAAGCGAGTCTGTGCCACCGAAGGTGCCCTCGAACAACGGTACGACGATCGGTCCCGGCGCACCCTCGGGCGCTTCGTGGATGTGGGCGGCGACGACCGTCCCATCGATGTCCTCCCAGCTCAGGTCGAAGCAGATTCGCCTCTGGCCCTGGTTAAGCCGCAGGTCGGCCTGGCCGGTTGCGTCGTCATCGCCGGGCCCGGGTGCCTCCTCGGCCCCGGTCATCGCGGTCGCGAGGTGCCGGCCCCCCTCCTTCGCTGTGGCCACCCCCGCCACGGCCAGCGCGACCGCGAGGCTTGCGATGAACACTGCGCTACGGCTACTCATAGCGACTCCTCTCCCGGGCTTCGCCCGGCTCGGTTCCGGGACGACCAATACCCGACCGGAGGTCGAACCTCACATCGGGTCAGGTCCGGTGGGCTTCCCCGAGCTCTGTGCTTTCCATGCAAAGCGGCAGTTTGGGCCGTGGAGTAACCAAGTAGGAGCTACTAGACGACCAGAACGACTCGCACGCGCACCGCCATTCGTCCGAAGCCCTTACCCCCGCAGCCCTCGGGATTTAGCGGATGAAGGTTGGCCCCGACGCCGGGCCGGGGCCAACCGGGGTGTCTCAGTTGCTGCCGCCCCTGCAGCCGTTCTCGAAGAACCCGGGAATGCCGGTTCCGTGACCGGGAACGCCGGGAGGCGTAAGCCCCGCGAGCATGAAGTGGCCGGGAGTCTGGACGATCCTGTTGGTTGGCCCCTGGCCCACGATCATGTCATTCAGCCCGGAGAAGGCGCACACCGAGTTCGCATGGGCGGGCGCTGCAGTCGGGCCCGACGTACCCGGGATCGGGGGCGACGTCTCAGTACTTGGTTTCCCCGGAGGGCCCTTAACCTCACCCGCGAAAGCGGCGCTTGCACTTGCACCCGCGAGGGCGGCGGTACAGACCGCAACCGCGAGCAATGACTTCCTGCGCATTGCTTACCTCCAATCTATGCCCAGGCGCCGCAAGCGTCGCCGGGACCGAGTTGTTGTAGCTGACACGGCGAGTCTATTTGGGCGACTTACACCCGGTGGAACGTCGACGAGCGCGCCATCAGGACAATTGCGCTTTCCATGCAAAGTGCAGCTTCTCCGCGAATGGCGACGGCCATCAGCACCGCAGCTAATGAGTGCTAGGTACCACGCGCCGCTAAGGCATACACCGCCTCCGGATATGTTGAGCAGGGGGCTAGTCCAGGTCGTCGACCTCAGCCTGGTACTGGGCCATGCCGCGGGCGATCCCCTCGCCGATCGCAGCGTCGACGACGCCCTGGGAGTCGATGATCAGGTCGGCCCGCGCGACGCGCCGCTGGAACTCCTCGTCGTCGCGCAGCGCACTCACCTGGTCCTCGCTGCCGCGCAGCAGCGCGAAGCCCCCCAGGTCGCCGCCGTGCGGCGTCAGCAGGACCACCTCGAAGTCCTCGATCTTGCCGTCGCCCTGGAGCCCTCCCCAGTACTCGACGCTCTCGTTGAACACCTGCACCGCGCGCTTCTCGCGTCCGCGCACCACCTGGCCCCATCCGATGAACAGTGCGGCATCAGCCATCGTCTCCTCCTTTGATCGACCGCGCCTTTATCTATTCCACACCTGCTGTCAAGCGTTGTGGCTATGGGCAGGACGCGCCGCAAGCGCATGGACGAACGGGATGTTCGCTTTTCGTCCGAAGCAGCTAGTTCTGGCTACGTCCGCAGCCGATTGCTTCGAGGGCTCGTGCCAGCTTTCGAAGAGGCGGCAGGGCCATCCCGTCGCGGCGCCGTGCCTACGAGGTCCGCGTGCCTTGCTGGCCCGAGGAAGGCCCGCCCCGGGGCTTCCGGGGGCGGGCCCTCGGCGAATCTGACTAGTAGGTCGTCGTGGTTGACGTCGTGGTTGACGTCGACGTTGACGTTGTCGTCGTCGGCGGCCTCGGGCAGGTCCACACGACGTAGTTCGAAACGTCCTTCGAGATCTTGATCTTGCCCGAGAATGTGTCGAACTCGGACCAAACCTCGTACGCGTCTTTACCCGACTTGATGGTCACGAAGTCGATCGGGCTGTCCGCGGAGACGTGAATCTTCTGCCCGAAGTCCCCTTCGACCTTCTTGCCCGGCACCGGGTTCTCACACGAGACATTCGGATTGTCGACCGTGAACACCTTGTCCGGATTGCCCTGGTTCGGGGCGTCCCCGGCCGGAGCTGAGCTGGCCGTCAGGGCCAGCGCCAGCAGCGTCCCCAGAACCAAGGCTCCGAGGGCTGCGAGCTTGGGTCTCATTCTGTCTCCTCCTCTTTGGCTTGCGGTCATCCGCTACTTCAACGGCTGGAGCCAAACTTTGTCAGCCACTACCTCAACGGCTCGAGCCAAACCGTCCTTCCGCCCAAGGCCGATCGCGGGGGGCGGTTCATGCTGCTTTCCATGCAAAGCGTCTATTTCCGGCGGGCATCAATTCGGGCATCAATCTGAGCGCAACTCAGCGCAACTCAGGACATCGGGTGTCGCCTGGCCACGCCTGATCGCAGGCGAGGACGACGCGCGAGCTCGATCTCAAACCCGGAGGTCGCGGGTTCAAATCCCGCCCCCGCTACTAGCGAAAGCCCGCTCTGTGAGCGGGCTTTCGTGCTTCGCGGCTGGCCGCGGGTACTAGCCGCGGGCATCAATCGGGCATCAATCGTGACACGCCCACACGAACACAAACGGGGTTCGAATCCCGTAGCGGTGCCTCTGGGGCCCGCTTGTCAAGCGGGTTTCGTCCGCTAAGGCGGTCTCCCTGGGCCGGGCGTCATCCTCAGGGGGTCCCACGTGGTAGCCGCTAGGCGAGGGCCACGCTCGACGACACCGCGACCTCGGCCACGCTCAACAGGCTGGCAGGGCGACGAGGGAGTCACTTCGTAGGATCCGAGGCGATGGCGCTCATCGAGGCACTGCTGGCCGAGATCTCCGATCCTGATCTAGCGCCATGGCCGGCCGCCGCCGTCCAGATGGATGAAGCTGTCCGGCAGATGAGCCACGCAGCGGATCCATTGTGGGCTTCCGCCGCCCCGGCTTCCACACACATACGTGCCGTCGCCGAGGCGCGCGGCTAGGACGGGGGCCTTGCGCGCGTTAGGCTCGCGCAAGAGGGTCCCGATGCCGTCGATTCAAATCGGAGTGCTCGGCCCGGTCGAGGCCACCGTCGGCGCCGAGCCGGTGGCGCTCGGAGCGACCAAGCAGCGTGCGGTTCTCGCGATGCTGGCGCTGAACGCCAACCAGGCGCTGAGCCTCGACCGGCTGGCCGAGGGCTTGTGGGGTGAGCATCCGCCGGCCAGCGCGGCCAAGATGGTCCAGCTGTACGTCTCGCAGCTTCGAAAGCTGCTGGGCGAAGGCTCGATCGTCACGCACGGCCGCGCGTATGAGCTTCAGGTCGCGCCGGACGCCGTTGATGCCGAACGGTTCGAACGGGCGCTTCGGGCCCCGGACGCCGACGCCCGGGCGGCCCTCAGGCTGTGGCGCGGACCGGCGCTCGCGGACCTCGCGGACGAGCCGTTCGCCGCCGCCGAAATCAGGCGCCTGGACGAGCTTCGGATCGGCGCCCTCGAGGCAGCCATCGAGGGCGACCTGCGACAGGGCCGTCACGCCCAGGCGCTCACGGAGCTCGAGCCACTGCTCGCCGATAACCCCTTGCGCGAGGGACTCCACGCTCAGCGCATGCTCGCGCTGTACCGAAGCGGCCGCCAGGCGGATGCGGTCGAGGCCTTCCGTGCCGCCCGCGAGATCCTGGTCGAGGAGCTGGGCCTCGAGCCCGGGCCCGAGCTTCGTGAGCTTCACGAGGCCATCCTCCGCCACGACCCTGCGCTGGCAGCGCCGCCCGAGGGGCAGGGGCTCCCGCAGGGAACGGTCTCGATGCTGTTCACCGACATCGAGGGCTCGACCCGCCTGCTTCAGGAGGACGGGCGCCGGTATGCCGACCTGCTGGGCGAGCACAACCGCCTGCTGCGAGGCGCGGCCGCGCGCCGCAACGGCGTCGGGTTTGGCAGCGAGGGCGACGCCCTGTTCTTCGCCTTCACGGCCGCCCGCGACGCGGCTGCCGCCGCGCGCGACGCCCAGGAGGCGCTCGCTGGCGGGCCCGTGTCGGTCCGCATGGCGATCCACACCGGCGAGCCTGAGGTCCATGGCGACGACTACGTGGGCATCGACGTCAATCGCACCGCGCGGATCTGCGCGGTCGCTCACGGAGGACAGGTGGTGCTCTCCGAGCGAACCCGGGCGCTGCTCGGCGACGCGTTCGAATGCGTGCCGCTCGGCCTGCACAGGCTCCGGGACCTGCGAGGGCGCGAGAAGCTGTTCCAGCTGGGCACCGCGGTCTTCCCTCCGCTGCGATCGCTCAACGCCTCAAACCTGCCCGCGCCGCCCTCGCGACTGGTCGGCCGCCGCGCCGAGCTGGGCACGATCCATGAGCTGCTGCTCGAGCATCGCCTCGTGACACTGACGGGCGCCGGCGGCGCCGGCAAGACCCGCCTTGCGCTCGAAGCGACCGCACAGTGCCGCGACCAGTTCGACGACGGCGTGTGGTGGGCGCAACTCGCCGCCGTGACCGAAGCCGATCTCGTGCTGCCGACGGTCGCGCAGACCCTCGGGGCGCCGGGGCCGCTCGCGGAGCACATCGACGAGCGCCGCATGCTGATCCTGCTCGACAACCTCGAGCAGGTCGTCGACTGCGCCCCTGCGATCTCGGCGCTCCTCGCCGCGTGTCCAGGCCTCACGCTGCTCGCGACCAGCCGGACGCCGCTTCGGCTTCGCGCCGAGCGCGAGTTCGCGGTCCCGCCGCTGGCAGCTTGACGACGCGGTCGAGCTCTTCGTCGCTCGCGCGGTCCGCGCCGAGCCGCTCGCAGCGGTGCGCACGATCTGCGAGCGCGTGGATGCATTACCGCTCGCGATCGAGCTCGCCGCCGCGCGCACGCGCGAGCTGGCGCCCCCTGAGATGCTCGATCGCCTCGAGGAGCGTCTCGCGCGTACTCACGGAGGGGCCGGTCGATGCCCCAGACCGGCATGTGACGCTGCGGGCCACGATCGAGTGGAGCTACGAGCTGCTGGATCCGGAGGCGGCCGAGCACTTCGCGCGCCTATCGGTGTTCGCCGGTAGCTTCGACGCGGCCGCGGCGCTTGCCGTGTGCGGGACCAGCCTCGATTCGCTCGAGGCACTGAGCGAGCAGAACCTGCTGGGGCGATCGCAGAGCGGCCGCTTCTTCATGCTCGAGACGATCCGCGAGTTCGCCGCCGAGCGACTCGGCGACGCTCGCGAGCTCCGGCGGCGCCACCTCGAGCACTACCTCGAGGTCGCCGTCTCCGCAGGGCTCACCGACGAGTCGGAGGGAGCGATGCGACACGACCTGATCGTCACGCGACCGCGACAACGTGCGCACGGCGCTGGATCGGGCGCTTGACTCCGGCGAGGCCGAGGCCGGCCTGCGGCTGGCCGCGGCGCTGGAGAACTACTGGGTAACGAACGCGCCCGCGGAGGGCGCAGCGCGGCTCGGAGCGCTCCTCGCACAGGCGCCGGAATCGCTGGAGCCGGACCTGCGTGCGCTCGGCCTGCGCGTCCTGGGTGCCGCCTCGGAGATGGCCGGCGACCCCGTGAAGGCTCGCGAGACCTACGAGATCTCGCTCGATCAGTACCGGCGAAACGGCGATCGCCGCGGCGAGGGAATGGTGCTCGAGCGACTTGCGCGCGGCGCCCTGAACCGAGGCGAGATCGACCGGGCGCGCGAGCTGGGCGAGGAGGCCTCGCGCCTCATGGAGGAGACGGGCTTCCTGCGGGGGCGGGCGATCGCGGCCGACCTCTTCGCCGGGATCGCGCGGGCCGATGGCGATCACGAGGCCGCCGCGGAGCTCCTGGCGCGGAGCGCCGAGCTCGCGGCCGGCTCGGAGTTCACCTGGTGGCACGGGGTGGCGCTGCTCGAGCTCGCCGACCTCGAGCTCGAACGCGGCGGCACGGCGAAGGGCGAGCAGCTTGCGCGAGACGCGCTGGTGCCCCTTGCGGAGGTCGGCGATCGCCAGAACACGCTCTACGCGCTCGGGCTGCTCGCCCGCGTCGCGGCACAGGACGGGCGCGAGGCTCGCGCCGGGCGGTTGTGGGGCGCGATCGAGGCCGAGGAGGCGCGCGGACCGGTTGGCGTGTGGGAGGGCGAGCGCCAGGAGTATGCGGACGCCGTGCTCGCGGCATCGGGCGACCCATTCGACTCCGCTCGCGCCGGGGGCAGGGTGCTGACCCTCGCCGACGCGATCGCCTTCGCGGCAAGCGACTGACGCCGGATCGGGTCCGCGGGCGTCATATACCGCTCCCAGACCGTGCCTATACCGGCCTGGGGGATCGTCGCTCCCGAAACCAAAGCTACCCAGGAGGTAGGCGATGTTCGGGAACGGCAAGTACATGCGGAGGCGAAGCGCTCTGGCCGCAGCCACCGCGCTCGCGATCGCGGTGTTGGGTAACACCGCGGCGGACGCGATGACGACGAAGGACCCCGGTTGCTTCGGCGAGCGGGCGACGATCACGGGGACCGGCGAGATCACCGGGACCTCGGGCAACGACGTGATCATCGGCTCGGCGGGCGCGGATGCGATCGATGGGGCGGGCGGCGATGACCGCATCTGCAGCCTCGGCGGCGACGACACCCTCACCGGGGGCTCGGGTCACGACTCTGTGAACGCCGGGACCGGGGACGACGCGATCGCGGGGGACATGAGGTCCTTCGACGGGGACGTGTCGGCGTGCGGGGGAGACGACCTGCTCCGCGGCGGCGAGGGCGACGACAGGATCACCGGCGACAACCGCTCGATCAACGGCCAGGCCGCGGGTCCAGGCGGCGACGACATGATCGCCGGCGGAGACGGAATCGACAGCATGATCGGGGACAATGGCTCGACGTTCGCGTCGGCGGGCGGCAATGGCGGCAACGACCTGATCGCGGGCGGACCCGGTGCCGACGAGTCCGGCGTCGGCGACAACGCGGGAGCAGTGACCGCAAGCGGCGAGGCAGGCAACGACGGCATCAGCGGCGGCCGTGGGGCAGACTCCTACCTCACAGGCGACCACGTTGCGGGTGAGAGCGCGACCGGGAGCGCCGGCGACGATGCCATCGACGGCGGCGAAGGCGAGACGCTCTGGGTTGTCGGGGACCACGCCAGCGGTGGCACGGTCAGCGGCGACGGCGGGAACGACGTCATCGGGGGCGGGACGGGTGCCGACACCCAGATCATCGGCGACCACAACCCCCTGTCCGGAAGCCCGAGCGGCGCCAGCGGGAACGACCTCATTCTCGCGAACGCCGGCGACGACAGCATGCACGGTGACAACCTCACCGACACCGGTGCCGTGGACAGCGGCAACGGGCGGGACGGCTGCCACGGCGGCGGGGGCACGGACACCGCTGCGAACTGCGAGCGAGTGACGGGCGTGCCGTAGGAGGAGAGGGCGAGCGTGACATGGTGCGGGCGGGCCCGCTCTAGGGCCTCGCCCGTACGCAGTGGAAGCCTGGATCGCCGAGGCTCTCTTCGGCTTTCCCGTGCGTCCGAATGGTTCGCGCGTGCCCGAGTATTCGGAGACACCGCAGAATCCACGGGAAGCCCTCCCGTCGCCTCGGAGATATGTGCGGATGCTCTACCTGGACGACCCGAAGCTCAAGGGCGACGTCCTGGGTGGAGCTTTCCGCCCTCGGGTAGCTCGATCTCGTGGCGACGCACGAATTCAGGCGTGCTGAGACTTCCGCTTTGCATGGGAAGCGGGAGAGCCGAAACGCTGACTTCGAGGAAGGGCGTCTAGCTCCGGAGCGAGGCCTCGATTTGCTCCGCGGCTCGCTCCGTTCCGTCCTCCCCAGTGATCCGCTCCGAAAGCTCGAGGGCGCGATCGCGCATGGACTGATCCTCGATGGCCACGCGGATCGCAGCGGCGAGCTTCTCTGCGGTCAGCTTCTTCGCGGGCAGGGGCTCGGGGCCGGCACCCGCACGCTGCACCGCCGCACCCCAGAAGTGTTGGTCGCCTTGAAACGGACAGACGACGGTGGGCCGACCGGCCAGTAATCCCGCCGCCGTCGTGCCCGCGCCTCCGTGATGGACGACGGCTGCAACACGCGGGAACAGCCAGCGATGTGGTGCGTGGTCGATCACGATGCGGTCTGCACCTGCAGGTAAGTCCACCAGTCCACCCCAGCCTGTCGCGATCACGGCCCGCGCGCCGGCCTCGCGCAATGCCTCGCTCACCACTGTGCTCAGCTGGCCCGGGTCGGGCCCGACGCTGCTTCCGAAGCCGACATAAACGGGCGGCCCGCCCGTCGCGACGAAGGCTTTGAGCGCAGGCTCAACCGGCCCATCGCCGCCACCCTCACGAAGCCAGTAGCCGGTGGCGACCGTATCCGGCGGCCAATCGCGCGGCGTCGGTACGAGGCTGGGGCTATAGCAGTAGAGAGTCCTGGTCGGTGCTGGCGGATTTCCGCGAGCGCGCAGCGCGAGGTCGTCCTCGCGCCAGCCTCGAATCAAACCGGAGTAGGGGAGCTTGAGCAGCCGGACGAGGCGGTAGCTCGCTCGATTGAGCCGACCGCCCAGATCATGGCGAACCATTGCGGGCAGCGGAAACTCACGAGTAGGCGTCAGCATCGGGACGGTGAGGGCCGCCAGGTGCGGGATCCCAAGCTTCTCCGCGAGATGAGGCGCCGCCAACGTCTTGTCGTGGGCGACGATTACCTGCGGACGAGCCGCCTTCGCAGCTGTCCAGCTGTCCTCGAGCATCCCCCGGATCACGGGAAAAACGTCGCCACGAAGCGAGGGTCGGGCGCGCTCGGGCGTTGGCATGAGCGACCGGAAGTCGGCGCGGATCGGGGCGAACTCGACCTCGTTCGTGACGGCGAACCGCGCGAAGGCGGCATCGGCTGCGAGCGTGACACTATGGCCGCGCCCGGCGAGGCGCGCCGCAAGCGCCGCGAATGGCTCGACGTCCCCAGTGCTTCCGGCAGTGAGCACCATGATCTTGGCCATCGCGGCGATCGTAGATGACGGATTCCGCGGCCCTCAGGGCATGAGTCCAGCGACTGCTGTGCAGTCAAGAAAGAGCAGCTGGTTGCGCTTGGGCGGAGGCGATACAGAAATGACCAGAACGCTTCTACGTCTGGCCGCCTGATGGACTGCGCGGCGCCTAAAGGGAGATCAAAGCCACTAGGAATAGGGCGAACGCTGCCCAGGTCGTCGCGAATTGGATCCAGTTGATCGTGAAATAGCGCCGCCGTCCCGCCTCCCAGCCCGCTGGCATAGCCTCGGGGTCATGCCGCCAGGCGTACGCGCTCGACTATTCGCGGGTGGTAGCGAGAGACGATCGGTCCGGCGATCGGATTTCGGGGCGGCGCACGGACCCAGGCGTGCTCAGGCCTTCCGCTTTGTGTGGAAAGTGGTTGGTTGACATCGGATCTGCAGATGTAGGAGCGAGACGCGACCGGGTCGCTCACGGATGGAAGGAGGGGCTCGTTCGCGTAGGCCGCGGGCTCAGCGCGGGCTGTTGGCCTCGCCGCGCATGATCACGATCAGCGCAATTCCGCCGCCTGTAAGGGCGATGCCGAAGATCGCGAGCCCGATGCCGACCCAGATCAGCCACTCGATCTGGATGCCGACGCCGGCGTCGAGCGCGACGTCGCTTGAGCCATCGGCGTTCATGAACACGACCGACCAGTCACCGCCCTCGACGTCCCACTCCATCACCTGCTCGCCCGGGCCCTCCGCCTGCGCGGCCCAGAACGGCTGCTTGGAGGGCTTGCTGTCCGGAGCGCCGCCGGAGACCTCGCGGTACTCGGGGTCGTCGACGTCGGTGAGCACGGAGTGCTCGACCCCGCTCAGATACGCGTCCACGTCGTCGCGCGGCCCGATCGCGATGAACACCGGCTCCGTGGCCGTGCTCTCGCCCCGCACCCGCACCGTGCCCAGAAGGTCGTTGGGTACTTCGTCGGTCGTGTTTCCAAGGTCGAGGTTCTCGGTTGCGATCGCGTACCCGGGGCTTCTCAGCTCCTCCGTCCCGGACGTGTAGAAGCCATCGTCGTCGCGAGCCGAGGCATGGAGGGCGATGATCGCGATTCCGGCCAGGACCATGAGCACGCCGATGAGCGCGACTATCCCGCCGCCGACGGCGCCGGCTGCGTGGACGAAGTCCCAGCCGCGGCGCTGCGGGGGCGGCTGCTGGCCGATCGGGGCCTGGGGCCGTGGGGCTGTCCCTGTCATCGAAGCTCCTTCGGTTCGAGGTCCATACACAGGGTGACGGCTAAGTGCGACTTCCGCCGGCTGGCCTCAACGACGTGTTTGATGTTCTGCGCGCTAGTCCCTCGCCTTGTCCGAGGCGGTCTTGGCGATGTGTGCCCCCATCGCAAGCCACCTCCTGCGGTAGCGGGATACTGCGGGGGCGATGTCGCAGGAGAACGTCGAGATGATCCGCGCCGCGATAGACGCATGGAATCGAGGCGACTGGGACGAGAGCCTGAAGGACGCCGCCCCGGACTTTGTCCTCGACAACTCGATGAACATGGGCGAATGGCGGGGGGTCCACGAGGGACCGGAGCAGGTCAAGCAGGCGTGGGCGACGTTCACGGAACCGTGGCAGAGCGTGCGCCTCGAGGTCAGCGAGTTCATCGAAGCCGACGGGGGCGTTGTGGTGACCCGGCAGAAGGCTCACTTCGTGGGTCGGGGTGGCATCGAACTCCCGGGCCCGGTTCGCTCCGGGTGGCTCTGGAGGATTCGCGGGGGAGAAATCGCCTATGTCGCCACGTACAACGACTTGGACGAAGCCCTCGAAGCCGCCGGGCTGTCGGAGTAGGCGCTTTGGACGAGAAGCGGCAATCCCCGCTCACGCCGTCAGGCGCACTCGCTCGACTAGGGCCATGTATCGGATTCAGGGGGACGCATGATTCGATGACCAACGTCGAGCTAGGGCCTGCGCGGGGCGGTGGGCAGGTGAACCAAGTCGTTTATGCCGTGAACCAACGCGGCGATTGAATTCTCATCCACCCTTAGTCGGGAGGGGTTTCGAGCGAACTCCGTCACCCGAAGCCCGTAGAACATCGTCAGGCTGCGCAGCAGTCGAGCGACATACGCGAGCCTCCACTCGGGCGTCAGCGCGTCCACGTCCTCTGGCTCCAAGGCGAACTCGTCGTGCAGGCCGCAGTCGTCGGCCTGTTCCTGCCAAAGCCGGAAGTCCTCCGAGGTTGCTTCCACCGCTCGAACGAGCGCGTCCTCGACGGTTCGAATGTGCGCGTCCATGTCGCCCCACGGGATGGTCTCCACCAGTGCGACGAGCTCGCGGCGCTGATCCGGACTTAGGCGATCTCTGATCATGCTTCTTCCATAGGGCCGAGGGCTTCAGATCTCTACCGGCCCGATTCGTTTCTCGGTACGACGCACGGATAGTCGAGCAAGTCCGCCTACGTCCGAGATGTGCGCTTTGCATAGAGAGCGCATACCTCCGGCCCGCGGGATACTGCGTGGGCGATGTCGGAGGAGTCCACGAACCAAGCAGCGTCGAGCCAAGGCGCCATGCACACCCGCCTCGCCACGAATGCCGACCTGGACTGCCTCACAGCGACGTTGACGGCCGCCTTCCGAGTCGACCCGATCTGGGGTTGGGCGTTCCCGAATCCGGAGGACCTCGCGGTGTGGTGGCGGTTCTTCATCACCAGCGCCCTCCGTTACCCATGCATATGGGTAGTGGGTGACTGCGCCGTCGTGTCGATCTGGATTCCCCCAGATGGCACCGAGCTCACCGCGGAAGAGGAGGAGCGGGTGGGGCCGCTCCTCGACCGGCTCATCGGCCCACGCGCCCCGGACGTAGGAGAAGTACTCGAGCGGTTCGAGGCCTCCCACCCAAGGGATCGCCCGCACTATTACCTCAGCCTGCTTGGGACCCATCCCGACCATCGCGGGCGCGGGCTGGGGATGGGCCTTGTGGCCGAACGACTTGCGAGTACGGATATCGAAGGGATGCCGACCTATCTCGAGTCGACCAACCCGGAGAACAACCATCGCTACGAACGTTTGGGCTTCAGGCAGATCGGTGCGTTCACGACTCCGGACGGGACACGGACGGTGACCACGATGTGGCGCGACGCGGAGAACCGTCCAGCCAGCGGGCCTGCGGAGTAGGTGATGTCGGAAAACGCTGCGGTAATCGAACGCGCGTATGCGGCGTGGGATCGGGCGGGACTGGATGCCTTTCTCGAACACTGGACGGCGGACGCAAGGTGGCACGGGATGGAGGGGGCCCCCGACGATCCGGGTCCGATGGAGGGCAGGGATGCCATACGGGCCTACCTGCAGGATTGGGCCGAGATATTCGCTGAGTTCAGGGTCGAGCCGCTTGAGCTGATCGACGTGGGCGCCAAGCAGGTCGTCGCGACACTGCGAATCAGCGGCATCGTCCGCCACGGCGGCGTGAAGGTGCCCGCCTCCTACCTTGGCGCCACGTTCAACATTCGGGATGGGCGGATCGCGGCGGGCGGCGAGTACAAGAACCTCGATCAGGCCCTCGAAGCCGCCGGGCTGCGGGAGTAGCGCTTAGGACGAGACGCGACTATCTCGCTAAGCAGCCAGGCGTACTCGCTCGACGATCCGTGCGTCGTACCGAGAGACGAATCGGGCCCCCGCTACGCGAAGCCCCAGCAGATGCCGGGGTTTCGCTTTTCGACGTCCCGCGGTGCCCGCAGCGAGGACGGCTCGTACAGCGCCCCTGTGGCCACCGGGGCGCGCTAGGTCGCTTGGCGCCGGGACGGCGGTCGGCCGACCGCACTGGTAGAAGTCACCGAGGCATGGATTCGCCGCCCGCCCTCCACTCCCGCGTCGAGCGGATCGCAGTCGTCGGCCTTGGCAAGGTCGGGCGGCTGATTGCCGACATGCTTGCCGAGCGCGAGTTCGAGGTATGGGAAGTCGACGCCGACGAGAGCAGGGCGACCGGTGAGCGCGCGTCGGTCATGGACGTCAGCGATGTTGCTGCGCTCGAGAACGTGTTCGCGGACGCGGACGTCGACGCGGCCATCTGCTGCCTGCCCTACTACCTGACCGCCGGCACTGCCACGGCGGCGCATTCCGTCGGGGCGCATTATTTCGATCTGTCAGAGGACGTCGACGCCTCGGCCGTCGTTAAGGAGCTCGCGGGGAGCTCGAACACGGTCTTCGTGCCGCGCTGCGGTCTCGCTCCTGGGTTCATCTGTGTCGTCGGCGGTGCGCTTGCGGCCCGCCTCGAGACCGTCGATCGGATCCAGCTGCGCGTTGGAGCCCTTCCGCGCACGCCGAACAATGCGGTCGGCTACGCATGCAACTGGTCTGCTGACGGGCTCGTCAACGAGTATCTGAACGACTGCGAGCAGCTGCGCGGAGGCGAGCTCGTGACCGTGCCGTCGCTCGCGGACCTGGAGACGATCGTCATCGACGGCGCGTCCTACGAAGCGTTCACCACCTCTGGCGGCCTCGGGACGATGTGCGAGACGTTCGCCGGACGTGTCGACAGCCTCAATTACAAGACGATCCGGTATCCGGGTCACCGTCACCTGATGCGGTTCATGCTGCGGGAGCTTGGCCTCGGCCGGCAGCGAGATGAGGCCGTGCGGCTCCTCGCGGAGGCCTACCCTCCGGTTGAGGACGACCTGGTGGTCCTCTACGCGGCGGCCGAGGGAACCAACGGGGGACGCCGGGCCCGTGAGGAGTTCGTACGCGTGTACCGCCCGCGGATCGTCGCCGGCGCCGCCCGGACCACCATCGCATGGACGACGGCCGCGGGGGTGGTGGGGATGGTTGAACTGCTTGCCGAGGGCTCGCTCCCGGAGTCGGGCGGCATCGTCCGCCAGGAAGACGTTTCGCTCAACGCCTTCCTCGCCACCTCAGCAGGTCAGCTGCTGGCGCGCGAGCCTCACGCGGACGTGGGCGACGAGGTCCTGCTGCCAGTCGCCTGACCACCTACCAGTGCACGCGCGGCGGCCTCGATCTCCGCTTCCTGCAGCAGGACGTGATCAGCGGCTTCCCCTAGTGGAACAAACGAGTCCTGGCTCGTCACCCGCGAGATCGTCCCCTCGAAATTCGCGTCGACGAGCGCGCCCACGACGCCCTCGGAGACCCCGCCGCTCCGGCGCGTCTCATCCACGATCAGCACGCGTCCGGTCGCTTCGGCCTCTCGGAGGATGTCGGCAACCGGCAGCGGGGCAAGCCAGCGTAGGTCCACCACGCGCGCATCGATCCCATCGTCGGCGAGTCGCTGCGCGACGCGCAGCGACATGTACGTGCCGTTCGCGAATGTGACGATCGTCAGGTCGCTGCCGTCACCGTGTACTCGTGCCGAGCCAATCGGGGCGTGGCAAGCCGGCCATTCGCTGGGTGGGGGATACGGCGCGACCCAGCCACCGTCACCCGAACTAAGCAGATCACGGGTGTGGTAGAGCGCGATCGGCTCTAGAAAAACACAGGTCGATCCGTCAACGGACGCGGACGTGCCAGGCAGGCGCGGAGCACGGCCGCCGCGTCGTCCGGTCGCGCCGGCGACGCCACGACGATCCCGGGTATGTCTCGGAGGATTGCCACGGCGTCGTCGTTGTGGAAATGGCCGCCGAAGCCCTTTTGGTAGCCGTATCCGGCGATCCGCAGCACCATCGGGTTGTGGTATTGGCCATTCGAGAAGAACGGCAGGGTCGCGGCCTCGCCTCGGAGCTGATCCTCGGCATTGTGCAGGTAAGCCAGGTACTGGATCTCGGGAACCGGAAGCAGGCCGGAGACGCCACAGCCGAGCGCGACACCGAGGATCGTCTGTTCGTCGAGAAGCGTGTCGAACACGCGAGTGATGCCGAAACGGCGCTGCAGTCCACGGGTGACGCCGTAGACGCCTCCCTTATGACCGACGTCCTCGCCGAACACCAGTAGCTCCGGCCGGGCGGCGAGTGCATCGGTCAACGTCGCGTTGATCGACTCGGCCAATGTCAGTGGACCTGCTTCTTCTGGAAGTCTCCCTCCGAACGCGCTCGCCCTCGCGTCCGGGCTCGCCGCCCGGCTCACGTCCGAGGCGACCGTTTCCGGCCGTCGTCGAGCGATCGGCTCCATCACCTCTGATGCGCTCGATAGCCGCCGTTGATTGGCGGCGTCGTCCGCCAGGCGCCGCACGTCCGCTGCAACTGCGTCGTGCCCGGCGAGCAGCTCGCTGGGCTCGGCGATCCCGGCCTCCGCGAGCAGGCGCGCGGCGTGGACGAGGGGATCGCGCTCCAGGTCCTCGCCGATCTCGGCACCGCTGCGATAACCGATCTCGGCGTCGCTGCCCGCATGACCGAGGAAGCGAACGCACCGCAGGTGCAGAAACGCGGGGCGGCGCGAGCTGCGCACGTACTCGGCTGCCGCCAGAGCCGCGTCATAGGCGCCTGCGATGTCTGTCCCCTCGGCGCTGAAATAGCGCAGATGTGGCCGATTCGACCAAGCTGCGTTCACCCAATCGCGAGGCGTGCGGACGCTGATGCCGAGGCCGTTGTCCTCGCAGCAGAACAGCACCGGCATCCGCAGCCCCTGGTGCACGGTGTACTCAGCGGCGTTCAACGCTCCCAGGGCAGTCGAGTGGTTGAGCGAAGCATCGCCGAACGAGCAGACCACGATCGCGTCCGCCGGCCACGCAGGGCTGACATCGATCCGCTGCGCACGCTCGATCGCGAATCCGACCCCCATCGCACGGGGCATATGAGACGCAACCGTCGAGGTCTGAGGGATCACCGCGAGCGCGTGGTTGCCGAACACCTTGTGTCGCCCGCCGGAAATCGGCTCATCCGCGGCGGCGACCAGGCCGAGGAGGATGTCCCGTAACGGGGTGGAGCCCGGGACCTGCTGCGCCCGCGCGCAGTAGAACCCGCCCGATCGGTAATGGAGGAGCGCTGGATCGGTGGGTCTGAGCGCCGCTGCGATGGCGGCGTTTGACTCGTGGCCCGCGGATCCGATCGTGTAGACGCCGGAACCCTCCTTCCGCAGATAGCGCGCGGCCAGGTCGAGATTCCTGCTTGCCACCATCGCGTCGAACACTGCGACGGCCATCCGTGCGGTCAGCCGGGTGCCGTCGCGGACCGGCTGATCGAGCTCCACGTCGCCAGCCCCTCTGCTGCTGAGCGCAGCCACGCGCTCGCGGAAGTGACGCTCGAGCGTTTGCTCCGGTGTCTCGGTCGCCGTCACAACCGCCCTCTATCCCCGGCGCATCAGGAAGACGGCACGGACCTCACCCAAACTCCACACCCTGGGCCAGCGGAAGCTCGTCTGAGTAATTGATCGTGTTGGTTGCCCGGCGCATATAGGCGCGCCAGGCATCCGAGCCGGACTCGCGGCCTCCTCCGGTGGACTTCTCACCGCCGAACGCGCCGCCGATCTCAGCGCCGGAGGTCCCGATGTTGACGTTGGCGATCCCGCAGTCGGAGCCGTCGGAGGAAAGGAAGCGTTCGGCCTCTCGTTGATCGCCGGTGAAGATGCTGGACGACAGTCCTTGGGGAACACCGTTGTGGAGCGCGATCGCGTCCTCGAAGTCCCGGTAGGTCATCACGTAGAGGATTGGGGCGAACGTCTCGCGACGCACCAGCTCCGTCTGGGCGGGCATGCGGACGATGGCGGGCTCGACGTAGTAGGCATTCGGGAGGCCCGCAGCCGCACGCCGGCCGCCGCCTACGATCAGCTCGCCACCGTCGGCCTGTGCCTCCTCGAGCGCCGCGACCATCTCCTGGTACGCACTCTCATTGATCAGCGGACCGACCAACGTCCCGGAGGCACTCGGGTCGCCGATCTCCAGGCGGCCGAACACGTCGCGCAACGCGGCGACGAGCTCGTCGACGACGTCGTCGTGTGCGATCACCCGACGCAAGGTCGTGCAGCGCTGGCCGGCGGTTCCCGCTGCGGCGAAGACGATCCCCCGCCGGGCGAGCTCGAGATCGGCCGAGCGTGCCACGACCGCGGCGTTGTTCCCGCCGAGCTCGAGCAACGATCGCCCCATGCGGGCCGCCACGCGTGGCGCGATCTCCGCCCCCATGCGCTCCGATCCAGTCGCGCTCACGAGCGCGACATCGGAGCTGTCCACCAGCGCTTCGGCCTCACGAGCACCAGCGATCACGAGCCGATGCACCGCTGCCGGCGCGTCGCACTCCGATGCGGCGCGATCCAGCAAGGCCGAGCATGCCATCGAAGTGAGAGGAGTCATTGTCGAGGGCTTCCACACTGTGGTGTCCCCGCAGACCAAGGAGACAGCGGTGTTCCAGGACCAGACCGCCGCCGGGAAGTTGAACGCGGTAATGAGGCCGACCACGCCCAGCGGGTGCCACGTCTCCATCAACCGGTGGCTTGGCCGCTCGGACGGCATCGTGCGCCCATCGAGCTGGCGCGACAACCCGACCGCGAAGTCGCAGATGTCGATGGTCTCCTGCACCTCGCCGAGGGACTCCGAGGGGATCTTCCCCGCCTCGATCGTGATCAGCTCGGCGACGTCTGCCTTGTGTTCGCTCAGTAGCGCGCCCAGACGCTTGACGAGCGCACCCCGGACGGGCGCGGGTACGCCACGCCACTCACGAAAGGCACGCTCGGTCTCGGCGATCGCCGCCTCCACCTCCGCCTGTCCTGCGGCGGGTACATCGAACAACGCCTCGCCCGTGATCGGCGAGCGCGCGCTCACGGACGGTCCAGTCCCGAGCGAGGAAAGATCGACACCGCAGTTCTCGAGCGCCCCCCGGGCTCGCGAACGAAGTTCCTCAGTCGATGAGACGGACAGCTCGTGCTGGGGCTGGGTTGTCGTCATTGGTGGCTCCGTGAGTTCTGGGCGGAAGGTGAAGATCGCTTATACAACGTTGTACTCGGGGCGAAGGGCGGACGTGTCGAAGCGCTCCAGGCTCAACGGTTCTATGTCGACGAACGGCGGGCGACGCAAAACCAGGTCGCGGAGGATCTCGCCGACGGCGGGGGCCTGGAGGAATCCGTGTCCGGAGAACCCGGTCGCGTAGAGGAAGCGCGACACGCCCGTCGCCTCCCCGATGATCGCGTTGTGGTCTGGCGTCATCTCGTAAAGCCCGGCCCACCCGCCGCGGATACCGGCGTCGGCGATCCGAGGCGCCCGCCGCCGGACCACCTCCATCAGGCCAGGGATCCAGTCGTCGGTTGTCTCGACGCTGAAGCCCGGCTTCTCATGCGGATCGGACATCCCCATCAATAGGCCGGGGCCCTCGCGGTGAAAGTAGAAGCTCGACTCGAAGTCGATCGTCATGGGGATCTGGGCGGGGAGTCCGTCCATCATCTCGGTGAACAGGATCTGGCGCCGCAACGGCGTGACCGGCAGATCCAAGCCGACCATAGCGCCGCAGCTTCGCGACCAGGCGCCGGCGGCGCAGATCACGGTGCTCGTCCGGATCGAGCCGTGGTCAGTGACGACCTCGGTGATCTCGGCGCTGCTGATGTTGATGTCGAGTACCTCGCAGTTGACGCGGATCTCCGCGCCGTGGGCACGGGCGGCGAACGCGTATCCCTGGACCACGCCCTCGGGGGTTGCGTGGCCGTCGCCGGGTGAGAACGCGCCAGCGAGGATGTCGTCCCCCTGCACAAGTGGGCATAGCTCACGAGCTTCGCCGGCCGTAAGCATCCGGGAAGCCAGTCCGTATTCGTTCTGAAGCGCGACGCTGCGCTCGAACTTCTCGACGTCGGGCTCACGGCTGAGGACAAACAGGTACCCGACCTGCTTGAGGTCGATCTCCCACCCGGGCCGCCGGCCGAAGTTGCGGAACGCGTCCAGGCTCCGCTTGGCAAGCTCGACGTTCAGCGCGTCAGAGAACTGGGTGCGCACGCCGCCGGCCGCTCGGCACGTGGAGCCGCTCCCGAGTTGCGCCCGCTCGACGAGCGCGACGTCGACGCCCGCCTCGGCCAGGTGGAAGGCGGCGCTGGTGCCGATCACGCCGCCACCGAGGATGACCACGTCGGCGGAGTCCGGAAGCGGTGAGACCGAGCGGGGCATTTCCAGGATCGTACGTGGGGCGCTGCAACCGCGAACGCCCGGGCTGTGAGATGAGTTCGCCTCCATCGACAGCGAGCGTCTGGCCTGTATGAGTGCCGAAACGTCCGAGGTGCGGGCCCGACTCCGGTCGCCGTGGTACCAGCGGTGGTACCAAACCCCATCGCTCGGTCGAGTCGCCGCTGGTCGTCCAGACTCCCCATGCCGCGGCCAGGCGGCTCTCTCGGTTTCGGGAGCTGGCAACGCGACGCTTGCCGGGCGCTAGGGACGCGTCGTTCGGGTCTGGGTCCAGTCGACGTAGAGCTTGCGTTCGGCGAAGAGCCAGGAGCCGTCGCGCTTGACGAACGTGTCGTCATACCGAAGGGAGGCGATCATCAGCTTGCGCTCGCCGTCCTCGGTGTAGACGTGGTGGGCGAGGCAGTAGCTCTCGCCGGTCGCTCGATCCCCGTCGAGCACGATCGTGCTCTGGCCGTTGAAATGGGTCGTCGCCTCGTACCTGTTCAGGTCGGCGAAGACCGGCGTCAGCGCCTCGCGGCCGTCGAGCTCCTGTGATGGCTCGCTGCCCTCCCCGTCCATGTACACGACGAAGTGGGTGTCCTCGGTGAAGAGCTCCTTCTGCCCCTCGGCATCCCGGCGATCGGCGCAGTGCGCGTAGGCATCGACGAGCGTCCGGATCGCCAAGCGGTCCTCGAGCTCCGCAGGCACTTACTCGGCCCCTTGACCTTGCGACGCGAGCTTCTCGGCCTCCGCCACGCCCACCTCGTCGACCGCCGATGCGAAGTCGGGCATCACGCCCATCTGGGCGAACATGATGCTGTACCCGACGTAGCAGCTGAACGTCTCGACCTTGCCGTCGCGCAGATACCAGAAGTCGGCAGTCGGCACGTCGATCTTCGCTCCGGTCGGCTGGACGATCCCCGCGGGCGTCTCCAGCGGTCCCAGGAACGTGCCCTGAATCGACAGCTCGACTGCGACCACGTCCTGGAGCACGGTGACGCGGTGTAGCTCACGATGGACGTCGGGGAGGAGCTTGCCCATGCGCAGCACAACCTCACCGAGTTGCTCGCCCCGATAGCTCTCCTGGCCGACGACGTCGTTGAACACGCCGCCCTCGGTAAAGCTGCCCACGAACCCGGGGACGTCATGAACGTTGCCCTCCGCCGCGTGGTAGGCGCGCCGAACGATTGCTTCGTTGTCGTAGCTCATCTCACTTCTCCTTGTTCGACGTGTGTGTTGGGTGGGACCTCCGTCGGTTGGGATCGCGGGGCCTACGGGTGGACCTGCGAGCCGTAGCCCTTGTCGAGGCGCAGCGACTGCATGACGTGGAACGTGGTGCTGGCCGTGAAGACATCGGCCGACGCCAGCACGCCGGTGTACTTCTCGATCACCGGCTCCGCGGCAGCGGCGGTGACGGCGTCCAGGTATCCCCGGACCGCGGCCCACGTGTTGTCGCCGTACTTGACGAAGTAAGGGGTGGGATCGACGGTGTCGAGCGCCTGCTGCGAGCTGTCGGCGATGTCCGCCATGTAGCGCTGGTGCAGCGCGATGTCGTCGCGCGTCCCGAGTCTGCCCATGTGCCCACCGATGAAGTGCTTCCACGCATAGGTCAGCGCGGCGTCCGGCGCCTTGATATAGCCCTGCACGTCCTCGGTCAGGTTGCTCAGGTAGACCGGCGCCCAGCCAGGGTTGACGATGTCAACGAGCATGAGCGTGTCGTGGTCCGGCAGGTGGATGAAAATGTTGTCGGGCGAGTGGTTGGAGCCGTGCCAGGCGAGCTCGATGCGTTCGCCTCCGATCTCAAGGGTGCGGCGGTCCTGGAAGGTCTCCTCCGGCGCCGGTCGGGCCGGGTCGCCGTCGCGCAGCAGCAGGTTTCGTGTCTCCTCGTGCCCGATCCGTGCGACGTCCTTATCGAAGAGCGACGAGGCACCGGCGTGGTCGGCGTGGTGGTGGGAGTAGATGAGATGGGTAACCGTGTTACTGACGCCGTTGGCGTCAGCGATCTCGTCTACAGCGCGCTGGATGTTGTGGCCGATGGTGGGCGGCGCGTCGAGCAGGACGACGCCGTCGGTGGTCGTCAGGAACGCCGACTGGTAGGTGCCGTCGGTCATCCAGTAGAGATTTCGCTCCACGCGGCCGACGTAGTAGTCCTGTTCGTTGAGGGCGGGGCCGAAGGCCGATCGAGGCACCGGCGCATACTCCGGCAGGTCATCGGCGCTGGGGGGTCGCGTATCCGCTGCCGCTTCCGTCGTCGTGTCCAGCTTGCTCATCAGGCCTCCTCCTTAGTATTCGATCAAGCGATTGCTTGATATTAACGAAGTGTGCCAACTTGTCAAGCGATTGCTTGACTTATTTGGTGCGGAGGCTTCGCGAATCAGCTCGTGCCGCGGAACGCGCCGGCGAGCATCGGGACCAGCAGTCGCTCCAGCTGCCTTTCGGACTTGTCTCGCAGCTCCGCCCCGACCGGTGCGAGGACGAGCCAGTTCAACATGCCGGCGACGGACCGAGTGCGAAGGTTGAGCTCCTTGTCCTTGACGTCGGGAACGTTCGCTTTCAGCACTCGAAGGCAGTCGGCGCGGATCTGATCGAAGCGGGCGTCAAGTCGATCCCATTCCCGAGGAGGATCGATCCCGCTGCGCGCAACGATGCGCATCACCGCGAGATCACGACCGCCCGCGGCGAGGGCGCCGATCATCGGCCGAGAGAAGGCTGCCGCTAGCTCCTGGAGCGAGGACTCAGGGCTTAGCGCACCAACCGACTGCTGTTGGGCGTCTAGGTAGCGCTCCAACGCATCCTCGATCGCCGCGTCGCAGAGCGCTTGCAGCGAGCCGAAGTGGTAACTCACCGCCGCCACGTTCGCCTCGGCTGCATCCGTCAGCGCGCGGAGGGTGACCCCATCCTCCCCTCGTTGGGCGAGCAGGTCCAATGCGGCGTCCATCAGCCGCGCGCGCGTCCGGCTGCCCGCCTCGCGTCGCCTGTCCCTTCCAGCCGGTTTCATCCCAACCTATTCAATCAGATGCTTAAACACGTCTCAATCAGACGTTCCGCGACGCGGCCAGGCCGACCAGTCGCCCCTGCGGCACCGCCGAAGGGGCCGTGATCACGCAGGTGTGGCCCTCCTGGGTCCACGTAACGATCGTGCGCTCGCCCACCTGTGCGACGTCGTACGTGTTGCCACCGCGCGTGACCTCGCGGCCGGGTGGGTCGTCGCCGAGGGCGTCTCCGGACACCACGGCATAGCCGAGCCGCGCCCCCGCTGGGCTGCGATAGAAGACGGTCGTGACCGGGCGCCCGGAGAGCGTGTCATCGCGCCGCCCGACGGCCTTCCAGCCAAACCCCTCCTGCCAGTCCGGGAACTCCAGGTTGCCGACCTTGGCGTCGAGCACCGGCGGCTCGCCGCCGAGCGTCGCCGGCGCGGCCGCGGTCGGCGCGAGTTCGGCGGCCGCGTAGACCTCGCCGAGCGACGGTTCCGCCTCCTCGCCGCCGGTACCGACGGCTATCACGACGGCGGCAAGCGCCGCCGCAGCCGTCCCCGCCGCGGCCAGACCCCAGCGGTGCCGGCGCCAAAACGGCCCGCGCGTCTGCGCCATGGCGCGCTCGCGCTCACGCTCGATCGCCTCCCGCAACGAATGCGGAGCGTGAACATCGGCCGCCGCGGCCGCGATCAGCGCCTCGCCCTCGCGCGCGAGCGCGAGCTCTTCTTCGGTCAGCGGCTTGTCGTTCTCGCCGGGCATCGGTTCAGCCTCTACTCGTTTCGACGCTCTCCGGGGACGATTTCATCCCGCGGGCGACCTGCGCCCGCGCCCGGAACAGCCTCGAGGTGATGGTCGCCTCCTTGGTATCGAGGAGCTCCGCCGCCTCCGCGTAGCTGAGGCCGGCCATGTCGACGGCGACGATGGCGTCGCGGAACGGCTCGGAGAGGCCGGCGATCACCGCGAACACCTCCCGCGCTTCGGCGGCCTGCTCGGGCCTGCTGGCCGCGCTCGGATCAACCGGCTCGTACCTGTCGTCCAGCGCTTCCGGCGCGATCCGGCGGGCCGCCGCGCGGCGCGAGCTGATGAAGGTGTTCCGCAGGACCTGAAGCAGGTAGCCGACGTCGTCTTCGTTGCGGATCCGGCGCGGCTTGGCGAGCACGCGGGCGAACGTCTCCTGCACGAGGTCCTCGGCTTCGGCACGCGAGCCGGACAATGCCCACGCAGCGCGGAACAGGCGATCGATGTGATCGCCCAGGGTGTTGGGATCGAGCATCCGGTCCGGGACCATCACAGCGTCCGAGCGTAACGTCGCGAGCATGGATCACGAATTCTCTTGCTGGGGGGACTTCGACCTCGCCGTCGACAGGGAGGGGCCCCGGCTCCGTGAGCCGGGGCCCCGCGACCTCCAAACGGTCTAGACGGGTGCGCCGTCGACCAGCACCTGAAGCACTCCGGCGACTCCGTTCGCGACCACGCTGTCGGTGCCCGCGAGGGTGTTGACGGAGAGAGTGTCGGTCGGGTCGGCGTGTGTGACCGAGACGGCCGTGGCGAGCCCGGTCACATCGGCCCCCGACCCGTTGCCGTCGATGTTGATCGAGTCCTCACCGTTCGTCGCATTGACGACCACGTTGTCGACGAGGGCGTCGCCCGCGTTGCCGCCGAGCGCGACCGCAAGGTCGAGGTTGGTCTGGGTCACGTCCGTGCCCGTCAGGTCGTTGACTGTGATGCTGTCGGCTCCGCCGAGAGCGTTGAAGTCGACGATCTCGACGTCGTCCGTGTCCATCGTGACGTTGCCGGGTTGGCGGACGAACACGAGCCGTCTTCCGGCCGCCGTCATCGTCACGGTCTCGCCCCCGGCGGCACCGTTGAACAGCATCGTGTCGCGGCCGTCCTGGCCGTCGATCTCGTCGCTGCCGTCGCCCGGATCCCAGCGGAAGGCGTCCGTCCCGCCGCCCAGGGAGGCGTTGTCGTTGCCGCCGTTGCCGTCGACCCCGTCCTTGCCCTTGCCGCCCTTGTACGTCTCGGCGCCGAGGCCGCCGTTCAGCGAGTCGTCACCGTCGCCACCGGTGATCGTCGTAGGGACGGAGGCGGTGAACGCCCCGTTCGTGTCGTCGACGCGAACGGAATCGTCACCGTCGCCCATCCTGACCTCGATGGCTGCGACATCGTCGCGCGCGAACGAGCGATCGGCCGAGCCGTCATCGCCCACGTCGACCTGGATCCGGTTCGGGTCGCCGGCCTCCAGCCGAAGCGCGAGGGTATCGGCGCGATCGCTGCCCTTGACCTCGAGGGTGCCGTCGTTGATCGCGACCCGCACGCCCTGGTAGCTCGCGTTCGAACTCGCCGGAATGACGAGGGCCGCGAGCAGCAGGGCGAGCACGGTTGCTGTTGCCATCAGGGGGAGTGGCCATTTGGCCCGTGAGTTGGTGTTCATTTGAGGAGCACCTCTGGAGTTGTGGGTGTTCGACCGCTGGAGCGCGATCGCGTGTGCGTCTACCGGCTAAGACGCCCACAACCCCCAGTCCTTCCCGCGATCGGAAGAAGCGCTTGCTGATCGGCCACCCGCGGCGCAACCACCATCGACCCCGAGACGGTTCCTGCCGAATCCTCAACCGGGGCTTTCGCTTGTTGGCAAGCGCGCCTCGACCACGACCTCGACCTCGTCCGCGACCTTGAGGGCCCCGAACAGCGCCGAGTAAGGCTTGATCCCCCAGTCGGTCTGCCGGAGGGTGGCGCCGCCACTCATCTCGCCCTTAGAGCTGATGCTCAGCTCGAACTCGACCCGGTGGCTGCTGCCCGCCATCTTGAGCTCACCGCTCGCGGACAGAAGCCGGCCGCCGTCCGAGGCCTCGACGGCAGTGGAGCGGAACTCGATCGACTCCCCCTTCAGCACCTCGCCGTCGATGGTCTGCTGGATGTCGGCCCGGTCCTCGTCGCTCAGCGGCTGGACCCCGCCGGTGCCTTCGCGTATCCGAAGGGAATCAGGGTCGGCATTGAACTCCAGGCTGACATGCCCCCGATCCTCGCCGACGTCGAGCGTCGCCCCCCAGGAGGTGACATCGATGACGAGGTCGTGGCCCACCTTGGCGGCCGCACCCTGCCGGCCCGTCTTCACTCGAAGCGCGGCGTTGTCCGGCCCGAACTTGTGGATGCCTGCCTGCAGGGACACGGGTACGAACGGTAGCTTTGAATCGTGGAGTTCGACAATTCATTCTCGGTCGAGAAGCCGGTCGATCAGGTCTGGAGCACGATGCTCGACCTCGAACGAGTTGTCCCCTGTGTGCCCGACGCCAGGGTGATCGAGAAGGAGAGCGACGAGAAGGTCACCGCCGAGGTCAAGATCAAGCTCGGGTCGATGTCGATGACCTACACCGGCCCCGCCGAGATCGTCGAGCGGGACGATGCCGCCCGTCGCGCGGTGCTGACCGCCAGGGCGAAGGAGGCAGGAGGCCAGGGCAACGCCGATGCGAGGATCGAGCTCCAGCTGAAAGAGGCCGGCGCTGTGACCGAGGTGGCGATTCACTCCGAAGTCAACGTCGTCGGCAAGGCCGCCCAGATGGGCGAGGGTGTTATCGCAGCTGTCACCGAGGCGATGATCGCGACCTTCTCCCAGAACCTCGCCGAACAGATGTGACGCTCCCGCGCCTCGGGCACGCTTGTGGCGGGCGGTATATTGCCAGCGCAATGGACCCGATCACGTTGATTGCGCTCGGGCCAGCGGAGGACTGGAGCCGATAGCGTGCTGCTCGCCGCCGACACGACCTCTTGGTGGATCGGTCTGTCGCTCGGGGTCGTGGTCGTGATCGTGGCGGTGATCATCGTGGTGACGATCCTCGTCCTGGCCTCGCGGATCGAAGGACAGGCGCGCACCGCGAAGGAGGCGGTCGGAACGCTGCAGGCGCAGACCGACGGGCTCAGCGGCATCGCCCAGATCAACCAATCGGGGGTCAGGATCCTTCACGCGGCCCGAGCGATTCGAAAGGCGGCCGTCGGAAGATGATGGTGATGCCGCTCGCACTGGCCGACGCGGAGCGCACCCTCTGGTACGTCTCTCTCGGCCTTGGCCTCGTAGTGGCGCTGGTCGTGGCGGCCATGCTGCTCCTGCTGCTCCGCTACCTGATGAACATCGAGACGAGCGTCGATGGCCTGCTGGATTCCGCTGGGGAGGTGGCTGACAACACCGCAAACATCCCGCAGCTCCAGGCGACGGCGCCCGTGCTGGGGCAGATCGGCGCGGAGGGCGTCGTCCAGGACGGCTACATGAACGCGCTCTCGCAGGGCTACGCCGACGGGGAGCCGGGATGAGCACGTCGCTCCTGATCGTGCTGAGCGTCGCGGAGGCGGTTGTCCTCGTGGTCGTGCTGGCGCTCGCACTGATCGAGATCCGTCGGCGCCTGACCAGGATCGCCGAGGGGCTCGGCACGCTGGGGTCGGCTCTGACCACCGTCGAGTCCGAGCACCTCCGTCCCCTGCGCCCCGCCGTGGAGGCGATCAACGCCCAGTTCTCGACCATCCTCGGCCTGCTTCCCGGGGTCGCCGACAAGGCGGCGATCGTCGCCGAGCACGCGAGGAAGCGATGACCCTCTGGTGGATCGGCAACGCCGTGCTGCTGCTTGTCATCGTCCCGGTCGTCGTCATCCTGCTCCGCGGCGTGCTGAACGCCGCCAAGCAGGTCGAGTCGGCGGTCGCGAGCCTGGTGCCGGTGGCGAGGGCGGCCTCGAAGGACCTCGACGCCGTCGAGCTGCTGGGCACGACCCAGAGCCAGGTGAACCAGACGGTCGGGGTGGTCGCGAACTACGGCGGGTCCCTGGACACGATCCTCGACGACGCCTGACCGATCATGGAGCCCGCCGCCATCGTCACGATCATCGCCGTGGTCCTGATCATCCTCGCGCTGGTGGTCTATCTCGTCGCGGTGATCCTGGAGTTGCGGAAGATCACCGCCGGGCTCGACCTCGTGATCGGGGCGGTCGGGGAGATCCTCGGCAAGACCGAGCCGGTAAACGACGTGGTCAACGCGATCAACGCCGACCTCGCCGGCGGAACCGAGCTGCTCGAGGGACTGCTCGAGAAGAAGGCCGGGCCCGAGGACGCCGCCGGCCTGGTCGAGTCCGTGTTCCCGGGAGCGGGCGCCGCGATGCTCGAGCGCCAGGGCCGGGGGGGCAGGGTCAAGAACATCGACGTGGTCTATACGCGGGGCGCCGTCCAGCTCGCTCGCCTCGGCAGGGAGAGCCCCCTCGGCGCCCGGGGCGAGGCGGGCGAGGCGCTCCGAGACGCGGCCTACTCGAGCTCCGCGGCCGGCTCGATGTACTCAAGCCCCGAACGCCTCGAGGCCAAAGGGGGCGGCGGGCCGATGTCCTCCCCGGCGATCGGCGCCGGCGCCCCGGCCACCTACAGCCCGAGCGAAGAGGCCGGAGCGCCTCGCAGGCGCAAGCCGGCGCGGAGCGAGTAGGGAGAGCTTCTGTGCAGACCCCGGGACCGATCGAGTACGAGCGCGCGACCAGCGTCGAGGACGCGATCGCGCTGCTCGAGAAGCACGGGCCCGAGTCCCGCGTGATCGCGGGCGGGCACAGCCTCTTGCCGATGATGAAGCTGCGCCTCGCGAACCCTGACTGCCTGATCGACATCAACGACCTCGACCAGCTCTCCTACATCCGCGAGCAGGACGGAGATGTCCGGATCGGGGCGCTGACGCGTCACCGCGAGCTGCTCGAATCCGAGCTGCTCGCGCGGCACTTCCCGATCTTCGCCGACGCCGAGCGGGTGATCGCCGACCCGCCCGTGCGAAACCGCGGCACGATCGGCGGCTCACTGGCCCAGGCCGACGCCGCCGAGGACCTCTCGGCCGTCTGCTCGGCGTTGAAGGCGCAGGTGGTGGTCGCCGGCACCGGCGGGGAGCGAACCGTCTCGATGGAGGACTTCCACATCGGCCCGTACCAGACGGCGATCGCGGACGCCGAGGTGCTGGTCGAGATTCGCCTGCCGCTGCGCGCAGGCGGCGGCAGCGCCCATGAGAAGGTCGAGCGTCGCGCGGGCGACTGGGCGATCGTCGCGGTGTCCGGGGCGATCTGGCTCGAGGGTGGCGCGATCGCCGACGCCGGCCTCGGGCTGAGCGCCGTCGGCCCCACCACCGTCCACGTCTCGCGTGCCGAGGAGCTGCTGCGCGGCAAGGCGCCCTCGGAGGAGCTGTTCAGCGAGGCGGGGGCGATCGCGGCCGAGGATTGCTCCCCGAGCGCCGATGGGCGAGGGCCGGTCGATTACAAGCGCCACCTGGCCGGCGAGCTCACGCGCCGCGCGCTTAGGCGCGCCGCGGACCGCGCACGACACCAGGAGGCCTGATGGAAGTCACGGTGACCGTCAACGGTGAGAAGTTCACGCGCGAGATCGAGCCCGCCCTCCTGCTCGTCCACTTCCTTCGCGACACGCTGGGGCTCACCGGGACCCACTGGGGCTGCGATACCTCCAACTGCGGGGCCTGCGTAGTGCAGATGGACGGCCGGCCGGTCAAGTCGTGCACGGTGCTCGCAGCCATGTGCGAGGGCCACGAGATCCGCACGATCGAGTCGATGGAGGTCGACGGCGTGCTCGACCCGGTCCAGCAGGGCTTCCACGAGGAGCACGGCCTGCAGTGCGGCTTCTGCACCCCCGGGATGATCATGACCACCCGAGCGCTGCTCGACGCCAACCCCGATCCCTCGGAGGAGGAGATCCGCACCGCGATCTCCGGCGCGATCTGCCGCTGCACCGGATACTCGAACATCGTCAGAGCGGTTCGCTGGGCGGCCGAGCATGAGGGCGCCGAGCCGCAGAGGAGATGAGGATGGCCACGCGCGCGAGTGAAGAGACCCCCGTCGGCTACGGCCCCATGAAGCGCAAGGAGGACGCGCGCTTCATCCGCGGCCAGGGCAAGTACCTCGACGACATCGTGCTGCCCGGGATGCTGCACGGTGCCGTGCTGCGCAGCCCCTACGCGCACGCGCGCATCGTCTCGATCGACACCTCCGCGGCGCTCGCCCATCCGAAGGTGCACCGGGTGATCACGGCCAAGGACCTCGAGACCCTGGGCCTGGCCTGGATGCCGACGATCTCCTATGACTCGCAGGCCGTCCTGGCCGGCGACAAGGTCCGCTTCCAGGGCCAGGAGGTCGCGTTCGTGGTCGCCGACGACCATTACGCGGCGCGCGACGCGCTGCCGCTGATCGACGTTGAGTACGAGCCTCTGCCCGCCGTCGTCAACGCCCGCAAGGCGCTGGACCCCGACGCCCCGCTGATCCGCGACGACAAGCCGGGCCAGACCGACAACCTCGCCAGCCCCGAGTGGGAGGCCGGTGATCGGGAGGAGGCGGACCGGGTGTTCGCCGAGGCCGACACCGTGGTCACGCGGGACATGATCTACCCGCGCTGCCATCCGGCGCCGCTCGAGACCTGCGGAATGATCGCGGACATGGACCCGGAGACGGGCCAGCTCGACATCTACAACGGCAACCAGGCGCCCAACCTGCACCGCACCGTCTACGCGCAGGTGGCGGGGCTGCCCGAGCACATGATCCGGGTGATGACCAACGACATCGGCGGGGGCTTCGGCAACAAGGTCCCCGTCTATCCCGGCTACGTGTGCGCGATCGTGGGCTCGATCGTGGCCGGGAAGCCGGTCAAGTGGGTCGAGGACCGCTCCGAGAACCTGATGTCCACCGGGTTCGCGCGCGACTACGTGATGCGGGGCCAGATCTGCGCCAAGGACGGCAAGATCACCGGGGTGCGCGTCGACGTGATCGCCGATCACGGTGCCTTCGACAGCACGGCGCAGCCCAGCAAGTTCCCGGCCGGCTTCTTCCACATCTTCGCCGGCTCCTACGACCTCGAGGCGGCGCACTGCACCGTCAAGGCCGTCTACACCAACAAGGCGCCGGGCGGCGTGGCCTACCGCTGCTCGTTCCGGGTGACCGAGGCGATCTATCTCGTCGAGCGCCTGGTCGGGGAGCTCGCGCTCGAGATGGACGTCGACCCGGTGGAGCTGCGGATGAACAGCTTCATTCGACCCGAGCAGTTCCCCTACGAGAACAAGACCGGCTGGACCTATGACTCCGGCGAGTATCAGAAGACGATGCAGGAGGCGGTAGGGATCGCCGGGTACGAGGAGCTGCGCCGCGAGCAGGCCGAGAAGCGGGCGAGGGGCGAGCTGATGGGGATCGGCGTCTGCTTCTTCACCGAGGTCGTCGGCGCCGGGCCGAGGAGGCACATGGACATCCTCGGCATGGGCATGGCCGACGGCGCCGACCTTCGCGTGCACGCGTCCGGCAAGGCGGTGCTCAGCATCAGCGCCCAGACCCAGGGCCAGGCTCACGAGACGACGTTCGCGCAGATCGTCGCCGAGGAGCTCGGCATCTCCCCCGATGACATCGAGGTTCGCCACGGGGACACCGATCGCACGCCGTTCGGCCTGGGCACCTACGGCAGCCGCTCCACGCCGGTGTCCGGCGCGGCGGCCGCCGTTGCCGCCCGCAAGGTGCGCGACAGGGCGCGGCTGATCGCGGCCGGGATGCTCGAGACCTCACCCGAGGACCTGGTCTGGGAGAAGGGCCGCTGGTACGTCAAGGGCGACCCCGAGAAGGGCGCGATGATCGAGGAGATCGCCGAGGCGGCCTACGGCCCGGACCCGCTGCCCGAGGGCCTCGAGGGCGGGCTCGACGGCCAGTCGGTGTACGACCCGCCGAACCTCACCTACCCGTGCGGCGCCTACATCTGCGTCGTGGACGTCGACCCCGACACGGCCGAGGTCAAGGTGCGGAGGTTCATCGCAGTCGACGACTGCGGGGTGCGCATCAACCCGATGATCGTCGACGGCCAGATCATGGGCGGCCTGGCCGAGGGGGTGGGGATCGCGCTGATGGAGGTGATCACCTTCGACGAGCAGGGCAACTGCCTGAACGCGTCGCTGATGGACTACCTGATCCCGACCGCGCTCGAGTGCCCCGACTGGGAGCTGGGCGCGACGGTCACGCCCTGCCCGCACCACCCGATCGGCGCCAAGGGCGTCGGCGAGTCGGCGACCTGCGGCTCTCCGCCGGCGATCGTCAACGCCGTCGTCGATGCTCTGCACCAGTCCCACGGCGTCAAGCACATCGACATGCCGCTGACTCCCGCGCGGGTCTGGGCGGCGATGCAGGGCAAGGCCGAGCCGCCGCAGTGAGCGGCGGCTGATCGAGGCCGAGATGCTCGAGGCGCTCGATCTCCCCGCGCTGGCGACGGCGTTTGGCCAGCGGCTGCGCGTCGCCGGCGTGCCTGTGACGCCGGAGCGCTCGGCGCGGTTCGCGCGGGCGCTGACCCTGGTTGCGCCGCTGACACGCACCGAGCTGTACTGGACGGCGCGGTCGGTGTTCGTCTCCTCGCACGCGCAGCTGCCCACCTTCGACCGCGTGTTCGCGGCGGTGTTCGACCTGCGCCTCGAGCCCGGCGAGGAGCGCGGCGATCCTTACGCGCCGCGCCGCGGCGCCTCGCAGCCGAGCGAGCGGCCGCCGAGCCCCGGTGCGCAGGCCGTCCCGCGCGAGCCGGGGTCAGCCGAGCCCGGCGGCCTCGGCCTGGCCTCGTCGGCGCCCGGCGACGCCGACGAGCGAGAGGTCGAGACCCCGCTGGCGATGGCCAGCGACGAGGAGCGTCTGCGGGAGAGGAGCTTCGCGGCGCTCGAGCCCGACGAGCTCGCGCAACTTCGCCGGCTGATGTCGGAGCTTGAGCTGTCCACGCCGCGGCGACGCTCGCGCCGCGGGCGGCGGGCACGGCGCGGCGAGCGCCTCGACCTGCGCCGCACGCTCCGCGACAGCCTCCGGACCGGAGGTGACCCGATCGACCTCGCGCGCCGGCGCCGGCGCACTCGCCCCCGGCGACTCGTGCTGCTCTGCGACATCTCCGGCTCGATGGAACCCTACGCTCGCGCCTACCTGCAGCTGCTGACCTCGGCGGTGGGCGGGGGCAGCCCGGCCGAGGCGTTCGTGTTCGCGACTCGCCTGACGCGCCTCACCCGCGCTCTGGGCGGGCGCAACCCCGAGGCTGCGATCCAGCGGGCGGCCGCGGTCGCCCCCGACTGGTCGAGCGGGACGCGGATAGGCCAGGCGCTCCGGACCTTCAACGACCGCCACGGACGCCGCGGCATGGCGCACGGCGCCGTGATCGTGATCCTCTCCGACGGCTGGGAGCGAGGGGACCCCGCGCTCGTCTCGCGCGAGATGGCGCGTCTTGCGCGGCTGGCGCACCGGATCATCTGGGTCAACCCGCGCGCCAGCGCGCCCGGCTTCTACCCGGGGGCCGGCGGCATGGCCGCGGCCCTGCCCTACTGCGACGCGCTCGTCAGCGGACACAGCCTGAAGGCGCTCGACGAGGTCGTCGAGGCGATCGCCGCCGCCGACCTGGAATCGCCGGAGGCGAGCTGGAAGCCGCCGCCGTCGCCCGCGACCGAGGGCGGCCGTGAGCCATCGTGGCCGAGCGCCGGCCCGGCCGATCCGCGGCCCGTTCCGATGCCCAGCGGGTACGGGCCCAGTCGCGGCAACACCACCCCGTGAGCGGGGCGGTGCCACCCCGTCTGCGTCCCGGCCCGTCGACCGATCGGCGCAAGCGCGATATCCTCGGGCCACGTGGCTGACGACGGCGTCTACCGGGCGGTGTTCCTGCGCATGCACCCGACGGGCAAGGCCGTGCTTAGCCTCAGCGAAGCCTCCCAGGGTCAGGAGGCCGAGCTCGCCGGGATCGCCGCGGATGAGCTGGGCATCCCCCCTGAGGACATCAAGGTCGTGCACGAGGACACCGACCGGTTCGGGGAGGGCAACAGCTTCAACAGCACCCCCAGCGACGCGGTCGGCGGGAACGTCGCCCTGACCGCGCGCAAGCTGCGCGACAAGGCGCAGCTGATCGCGGCTCTGATGCTCGATAACTCACCGGACGCGCTTCGTTGGGACGACGGCCGCTGGATCGTCGCGCGCGACGGCGCGGAGAGCGTGAAGATTCAGGCCGTCGCCCTGAGGGCATTCGGCGGCGACCCCCTTCCGGAGGGGATCGAGGGTTCGCTCGACGCCCAGACGACCTACAGGATCGAGGCGGCGCAACCCCGCGCGTAGCCAACTCATCACGCACCCGTGACCAGTCACAGGGTGTCGTGGAATCACTCATCTAGACTCAGTTTCAGGAGGTTCCGAGCCAGATGGTCAGAGGAGAGACGGCCGAGTTCGCCGAGCAAGAGCTGATCGCTGGGGGGGTCCCCTACGTGGAGGCCACGGTCGTCCGCGCGCAGAGTCCGACCAGCGTCAGGGCCGGCGACGCGGCGATCGTCCGCCGCGATGGCACCATCCACGGCTTCGTCGGCGGCGCCTGCGCCGAGACCTCGGTTCGCCTGCACGCGCTGCGCGCGCTGGAGACGGGCGAGCCCCTGCTGCTTCGCATCCAGCCGGGCGAGGCCGCGGGCGAGGCGGCCGCCGAGGATGGAGCGGTCACGGTCAAGAACCCCTGCCTCAGCGGAGGGGCGCTGGAGATCTTTCTCCAGCCCCGCCTTCCGGCGCTGACGCTCCGGGTCGTGGGCCAGAGCCCGATCGCGCTGGCGCTCGCGGACCTGGGTGAGCGGCTCGGCTATGCCGTCGAGCAGGCAGCGGCGGGCGACAGCGATCCTCATGCCGACGACGCGGCAGTGGTCGTCGCGTCGCACGGACAAGATGAGGAGCGCGTCCTCACCGCCGCCCTGCGTGAGGGCGTGCCGTATGTGGGATTGGTCGCCAGCCCGGTCCGTGGCGACGCGGTCAGGGACTCGCTCGATCTGCCCGACGATCTGCGGGCACAGCTCCATACCCCGGCAGGGTTGGAGATCGGAGCTGAGACACACGAGGAGATCGCCCTGGCGATCCTCGCCGAGATCGTCGCTCTACACCGCTCCGGCGAGGCGCCCCCATCGACTGCGGCGCATGCACCGAGGTCAACCGAGGTCGCCCTTGACCCCGTCTGCGGCATGGACGTCGCCGTCAGCGAGGCCAGCATCCAGGTGGAGCTGAACGGCGAGCGCTACTACTTCTGCAGCGAGGGCTGCCGGGACGGGTTTGTCGCCGAGCGCGCCCCAGGAGCCGGTGTCAGCTAAGCGCTTCGCCACCGGCCTGGTGCTTGCCGCCGGCGCTTCGCGCCGCCTCGGCGAGCCCAAGCAGTTGCTGAGGTTCGGCTCGGGAACCCTCCTCGACCACACTCTGGGGACTGCCCGCGCCGTCGGCTTCGACCAGTTGATCGTCGCGCTTGGCGGCAGCTCGGAGGACGTCCGGCGAAAGGTGGACCTCTCCGGAGCCGAGGTCGTGGAGAACGCTGATTACGGCGAGGGCTGCTCCTCGTCGATCGCCGCGGGACTCGGCGCGGTGGACCCGCGCTCCGAACTGCTGGTCCTGCTGCTCGGCGACCAGCCGGGCGTGACCGTCGGCGACGGTTCGAGCGCTGATCGCGGGCCGCGGGGATGGCACGCTCGCCGTCTGCCGCTACGACGACGGGCGCGGGCACCCCCTCGCCTTCGGCCGTTCGCTGTTCGACGAGCTCGGTGAGCTGCAAGGAGACAAGGCGGTCTGGAAGCTGATGGATCGCCACGCCGGCGACGTAGTTGAGGTCCGGATCCCGGGGTCGATCCCGCCTGATGTCGACACGCGCGAGGACTACGAGGCGATCCTGGCGGCGGCGGGAGCCTCGCGATGATCACTCCGGCGCATCCGGGCGCAGAGGCCGCCGTAACCGCGGCCGTCCCGGATATCGAGACGCTCGAGCGCCTTCTCGACCGGGCCGACTATCTGGCCGATCCCGGGCTGGCCACCGCGCTCTTCCTCTCGCTGCGCCTGCCGCAGCCGCTGCTGCTCGAGGGCGAGGCGGGCGTCGGCAAGACGGAGGCAGCCAAGGCGCTGGCGACGGCGCTCAACACCAGGCTGATCCGCCTGCAGTGCTATGAGGGGATCGCCGCCGCCGAGGCCCTTTACGAGTGGAACTACCCCCGCCAGCTGCTCAGGATCCGCTCGGCGGAGTCGACGGGCGCGGAGTTCAGCGAGGATGAGCTCTTCGGCGAGGAGTTCCTGGCCCCGCGGCCGCTGCTTGCAGGCGATCGAGCACTCGGGCCCGATGCCCGCGGTGCTCCTGGTCGATGAGCTGGATCGCGCCGATGACGACTTCGAGGCCTTCCTTTTCGAGATGCTGGGCGAGTCCAGCGTGACCATCCCCGAGATCGGCACCATTCGCGCGACCCATCCCCCGGCGGTGATCGTGACCTCGAACCGCACCCGGGACCTCCATGACGCGTTGAAGCGCCGCTGTCTCTACCACTGGATCGACTATCCGGGCCCGGAGCGCGAGGTGGAGATCGTCCGCCGTCGCGTGCCGGGAACCGCCCGGGCGCTGGCGACCGAGGCCGCCGAGGCCGTGCGTCGCCTTCGCGAGAGTGAAGTTCAGAAGCCGCCGGGGATCGCCGAGACGATCGACTGGGTGGCCGCCTTGGAGCTGTTGGGGGTCGATCGCCTCGACGCGACGGCGGCGGAGCGGACGCTCGGGTCGGTCCTCAAGTACCGTGAGGATCAGGAGCAGATATCCGAGCAGGGCCTCGATTGGCTTGTGGGTTCCGATGCCTGAGGCCGGATGATCGGACGGAGGGTCTGAGATGAAGGACGTGCTCGAGGTCGTCGACGGCTGGGTCAAGGGCGGTAGCAGCGTTGTCCTGGCGACCGTGGTTGACACCAGGAAGTCGGCTCCGCAGCCGGCCGGAACCAAGATGGCGGTCAACGACAGAGGCGAGCTGATCGGGGCGGTCTCGGGCGGCTGCGTCGAGGGAGCGGTGGTCCAGGTCGCCGAGGGGGTCCTCGAGGGCGACGATCCCCAGCTCCTGCACTACGGGATCGCCGACGAGGACGCCTGGGACGTCGGGCTGCCGTGCGGCGGCGAGATCTCGATCTGGGTCGAGCGCTACGAGGAGCCGGGGCTCCAGGCCCGCTTCACGGAGCTGGCGCGCGAGGGCGACAGGGCGGCGCTGGCGACCGTGCTGGAGGGCCCGCACGAGGTCGGCGCCAAGCTGCTGGTAACCGCGGACGAAGCTCAGGACGGCACACTGGGCGATCCCGGACTGGACGCCGCCGCCGTCGCCGTGGCGCGTGAGGCGATGTGGTCCGAGCGCAGCGAGCTGCGCGAGCATGAGGGGGCGTCGCTGTTCGTCGACGTGATCGCCCCGCCACCGCGGCTGATCATCTTCGGCGCGGTTGACTTCGCGGCGCAGCTCGCGGCGCTCGCCAAGCTTGCGGGCTGGCGGCCGTTCGTGGTTGATCCGCGCAAGCGCTTCGCCACCGCCGATCGCTTTCCTGACGCCGAGCAGGTGATCGCCGAATGGCCGGACAAGGCCTTCGAGCAACTGGGCGGCATCGATCGCGCCACGTCGATCGCCGTGCTGACCCATGACCCGAAGCTGGACGACGCCGTGCTCAAGATCGCGCTTCGCTCCGATGCGCAGTACATCGGAGCGATGGGCAGCCGCCGGGCGCAGGCGAAGCGGCGCGAGCGCCTGCTGGAGGCCGGCATGACCGACGCGGACCTGGAGCGCCTGGCGGCCCCGATCGGCCTCGACATCGGCGCTCTGTCGGCGGAGGAGACGGCCCTCTCGATCATGGGCGAGATCACCGCCGTGCGCCACGGGCGCGAGGGCGGAAGGTTGATCACCGTCAAGGGTCGGATCCACGATGCCGCGGCCCCCGAACAGCCGGCGGGGGCGAGATCGTGACGCGAAGAGCGCCGCTCGAGGACGGGCACGGAAGGCTGATCGACGACCTGCGCCTGTCGGTGGTCGACCGCTGCAACTTTCGCTGCCAGTACTGCATGCCGGCCGATGGCCTTCCCTGGCTCGACCGCACGGAGATCCTCAGCTTCGAAGAGATGCAGCGGCTGGTGGGGGTGTTCGGCGAGATGGGGGTCAGGGCGCTGCGGCTGACTGGAGGTGAGCCGCTGGTGCGCCGCGAGTTCCCCAAGCTGGTGGCGATGCTCCGGAAGATCGAGCAGCTCGAGGAGATCGCGGTCACGACCAACGGCTACCTGCTCGAGCGAGACGCCGAGGCCCTGGTTCGCGCCGGGGTCGACCGCTTCAACGTCTCGATCGACTCCCTCGCTCGGGACGCCTTCTTCAAGATCACCCGCCGTGATGCGCTTCCCCAGGTGATGCGTGGCCTGGAGGCGATCGCGGCCTTCCCCGAGGTGCGCCCGATCAAGGTCAATGCGATCGCCATGCGCGACTTCACCGAGGACGAGATCCTGCGGTTCTGCGAGCTGGCGAGGACCAGCGACTACCAGGTGCGCTTCATCGAGTTCATGCCGCTCGATGCAGACCGCAACTGGCAGCCCGACGCCGTGCTCACCGGCCGCGAGATCAGGGAGATCATCGAGGCCGAGCACCGGCTCGAGGAGGTGCCGCGCGAGCCGCATGCCACGGCCAGGGTCTTCCGCTTCGCCGAGGGCGGCGGCGAAATCGGCTTCATCAGCCCGGTCTCCGAGCCCTTCTGCGCCGACTGCAACCGAATCCGCGTCACCTCGGACGGCAAGTTGCGCACCTGCCTGTTCTCGATCAACGAAACCGATCTGCGCGATCCGTTGCGCTCGGGGGCAAGCGACGGGGAGCTGGAGGAGCTGATCCGCGGCGCGGTCTGGCGCAAGGAGCTCAAGCACCGCGTCAACGAGCCGGGGTTCCGCCAGCCGCCTCGGACGATGAGCCAGATCGGCGGCTGAACCGACCGGGACGCGCTCATGCCCGTAGCAGGCGAGTCGCCGTGGCCTTCCAGGTCGCGACGGCCTGGACCCCGGGCCTCAGCCCGAGCGCGCGAGTCGATTCGGCCGTGATCTCGGCCACCAGCGGCTGCGGCGCGGCAAGCCCGATGCGGACCCGATTGCCGACCTCGGTCACCGAGACGACCTCCACCGCCAGCCAGTTGAGGGCAGAGCCGTGCGGCGTGGCGTCCGCCTGCTCGACACCGATCTCCCAGGGAAAGACGCTGACGGCGACCGGGCCGTGGGCCTCGTCGGTGCTGCGAACCCGCCCGCCGCCGTCCAGCTGCACCTCCGTCAACCCCTGGCGCTGGCGGTGTGCGGTGCCGGTCAGCACGACCGAGCCCGCGAAATCGGCGACGAAAGCGGACGCGGGCCGGGCGGACAGCTCTGCGGCGGTTCCACGCTGCACGATTCGCCCCGCGTCCATCACGCAGATCTCGTCGGCGAGCAGCGCCGCTTCGGCGAAATCGTGGGTGACGACGATCGCCGGAACGCCGGCCGCCTTGACCGCGGAAGCCAGCTCGCGGGCAGCGTGTGCCCGGGTGCGGGTATCCAGCGCCGACAGCGGCTCGTCAAGGAGCAGAACGCTGGGATCGCGTGCCAGGGACCTTGCCAGCGCCACCCGCTGGCGCTCGCCTCCCGAGATCGATCCCGGGCGCGCCTCGGCCAGGTCCGCCACGCCGAAGCGCCGCAGCAGCTCCAGGGCGCGGCCGCGGCGCTCGGCGCCGTGGCCGGAGATGCCGAAGGCGACATTCCGCCAAGCGCTCAGGTGAGGAAACAGGGCGTACTCCTGGAACATGAAGCCGCAGGCTCGTTCCTCCGGGGGCAGGTCGACGCCGCGATCGGAGTCCAGCCACGTCTCTCCACCAACGGCAACTCGCCCCGGATCGGGGTGCCTGAGCCCGGCGACGATCCGCAACACGGTCGACTTTCCGGCCCCCGAGGGCCCGACGATCGCGATGCAGCTCCGGCCCTCGATCCGCAGCTCGACCTCGAGCTCCAACTCGCGGAGCCGGTCGCGGGCGCTGACCTCGAGCGCGCTCACGCCTGTCCACCACCGAGCAGCGGGAAACGCCCAAGCAGTTTCACCGAGAGCAGCAGCGCAGCCGAGACGATCACCAGTACGGCGGAGAGCGCCAGGGCGGAGGTGAAGTCGCTGCTGAAGCGTGAGAAGATCGCCAGCGGCACGGTCTGGGTGATGCCCGGAAAGGAGCCCGCGAACATCAGGGTCGCCCCGAACTCCCCCAGGGCACGGCCCCAGGCAAGCGCCATGCCCGCGGTGATCCCCTGGCCCGCGCAGGGCACCGCCACCCGTGCGAAGGCCCCCGCCTCGCTCGCGCCCAGCGTGCGTGCGGCATCCAGGAGGTTGCGGTCGACCGCTGCGAACGCCTCCTGGGCCTGGCGCAGGTAGAAGGGGGCGGCGACGAAGGTGAGGGCGACGATCACGCCCGCCGTCTGCAGCACCAGCTCGATGCCTGCATCCTCGAGCGCGCTACCGAACAGGCCCTCGGGGCCGAAGCAGGCCAGCAGGGCGATCCCGGCGACCGCTGGGGGCAGGACCAGGGGTAGCTCGATCAGCGTCATCACGACTGAGCGGCCGCGGAACTCTCGCGTCGCCAGCAGGTAGGCGGCGGGAGTCCCGACGACTACGATGATCGCCAGGGCGGCGAGCGAGGTCTTCAGGCTCAGCCAGAGCGCGTCCAGGGCGTCTGGCTCGCCCAGGCTCCGGACCAGCTCAGCGGGCGAGGTGTCGACGAAGATCGCGACGATCGGCAGCGTCAGGAAGGCCAGCGTGAGGCACAGCGAGAGAAAGAGCAGCGCCCCGAAGGCCGCTCGGCGCCTCAACCCGGTGGCGGTTTGAAGCCGGCCTCCTGCAGCGCCAAGGCCCCATCGCCATCGGTCAGGCCGTCGATGAACTCGCGCGCCCCGTCGGGGTTGTTCGCCCCGACCACCACCGCGGCGCCATAGGCAACGTCGGGCTGCAGCGCCGAAGGCAGCTCGATTGCCTGCAGCGCCCCGTCGGTACTCATCACGTCGGTGACGTAGACGAAGCCGGCATCGACCGCGCCCTGCGTCAGCTTGCCGACGATGCTGCTGACGTCGGGCTCCTGGGAGCGCACGTTGTCGAGGATCGCATCGCTCTGCTCGGGTGGAAGCCTGCCCAGCACCTCACGGGTGTAGGAGCCGACCGGGACCTCGGGATCACCGATCGCGATCGTGGTGCCGGGCGCGGTCAGGTCCTCGATCGAGGAGATGTCGGACCCATCCGGCACGGCGAGGACGAGCGAGTTGGTCGCGAACACCACCGGCTTTTCGAGCAGACCCTCCCCGTACAGCTCATCGGGCAGCGTCGTGTTGGCGGCGGCGTAGACGTCCGGCTTGACGCCCTGGCGGATCTGAGCGGCGAGCTCATCCGATCCCGCGAACGATTGTTTGGCGTCGACCCCTGTGGTGTCGGCGTAGTCGGTGAAGGCTGGCTCCAGCGACGACGCCGCCGAGACCACCAGCTGGTCGGAGCCATCATCGTCGTCGTTGTCGCCGCATCCCACAAAGGCCAGCGAGCCGGTCACAGCCAGCGTCATCAGCGCCCTTCTACCTCTCACCCCGCTGCCTTTTCGACCATCACCGAGGTCGCCTTCACGGTCGCGATGGCCTGCGTGCCTTCGACGATCCCGAGCTCCTCGACCGCGTCGCGGGTGATCGCCGCGGTGATCCGGTGGGGCCCGGCCTCGATCTCGACCAGGGCCATGACGCCGTCCACCTCCACCGAGGTGACGGTCCCCGGAAAGCGGTTGCGCGCCGAGAACGAATCCCCGGTCCGGTGACGGGCGGGGGCCTGGCGAAGGCGTTCCACCTCGCTGGCCGGGACCATGCGGCGGTTGCGGTCATCGCGCGTCGTCCGCAGCTTGCCGGCACGGTCCCAGCGGCGCAGGGTGTCGACGCTCACCCCGATCGCCCGCGACGCCTCCGTCAGGCTGAGTTCAGCCACGACTGCCACGGTATCGCATATGCAAAACGCCTATGCGGTACATGGGTAGGAGCGATCGGCTGGGACACCCGGCCGAAGCCGGGCCGGGCCCGATGCCGGGTTCGGGCCACTAGCATCGTTTCGATGATCGTCACGGTGAGACTCTTCGCGATGCTGCGCGAGCGGGCCGGAAGCGACTCGATCGAGGTCGAGCTGGCCGACGGCGCCACCGTGGCCGATGCGCTCGCCAAGCTTGGCGAGCGGCCCGAGCTGGGCGAGCTGCTCGACCGGATGCCGGTCGCGATGGCGGTCAACCGGGATTACGCGGACCCCGGCACATCCGTGGCCGCGGGTGACGAGCTGGTGCTGGTGCCCCCGGTGAGCGGCGGAAGCGGGGAGGCGGACGTGCACGCGCGGGTCACCGAGGAGCCGCTCTCGCTCGAGGCGCTCTCGAGCTCGGTAGCCCGTCCCGCTGCCGGCGCGATCGTCAGCTTCCAGGGCATAACGCGCGCGGTGACCCGCCTCGACTACGAGGCCTACCGGGAGATGGCGGAGGAGAGGATCGAGGCGATCCTGCGCGACTGCCTGGATCGCCATGGGCTCGAGGCGGCGGCTGCCGAGCACCGCGTGGGTCCGGTTGCGCTCGGTGAGTCGAGCGTGATCGTCGCCGTCTCGGCCGGCCATCGCGGCGAGGCCTTCGCGGGCGCCCGCGAGGCGATCGATCGGATCAAGGCCGAGGCACCGATCTGGAAGCGCGAGGTCGAGGCAACCGCCGACGGCGAGCGCGGGCGCTGGGTCGAGGGGACGACTCCGCCCTCGACGGCCACGGAGTCGGCGCCTTGACAGACCTCACCCATCTCGACGACTCGGGAGCCGCGCGCATGGTGGATGTGGGCGGCAAGGAGACCAGCGCACGGCGGGCGCGCGCGGAGGCGGAGGTGCGGATGTCGCCCGAGACCGCGGCCGCGGTCGAGCGCGGCAACGCCCCTAAGGGCGACGTGATCGGCACCGCACGCCTTGCGGGCATCCAGGCGGGCAAGCGTGCCGCGGAGCTGATTCCGCTTGCCCACCCGCTGCCCCTCACCTTCATCGACGTCGACGCCCGAGTCTCCGCGCCCGAGGGGCTGGTAGTGCTCAGCGCCGAGGCGCGCACGGTGGCGCAGACGGGGGTCGATATGGAGGCGATGACCGCCTGCGCGGTCGCCGCGCTGACCGTCTATGACATGGTCAAGGGGCTCGAGCGCGGGGTGACGATCGAACGCATCAGGCTGCTGGAGAAGTCGGGGGGCCGCAGCGGCACCTGGCGCAGCGACGATGCCGAAGCGAGCGACGCGGCGGGTAAGGCCTAGCGGGTTGCGCGCGGCGGTCGTCACAATCTCGACCTCGAGAGCGGCCGGCGAGGGAGGCGACGAGAGCGGGGATGCGCTTGCCGAGTTCGCCGCCCGCCTCGGCGCCGAGATCGCTGGGCGCGAGGTGATCAGCGACGACCCCGAACTGATCGCCGAGCGCCTGCGCCACTGGGCCGACGAGGAGGGCTGCGAGCTGGTCCTGACGACCGGGGGGACCGGCTTCACGCCGAATGACCTCACTCCCGAGGCGACCCGGGCGGTGATCGACCGCGAGGCGCCCGGCATCCCCGAGGCGATGCGGGCCGCGTCGCGCCCCCACACCAAGCACTGGATGCTCTCGCGAGCCGTCGCCGGCATCCGCGACCGCACGCTGATCGTCAACTTCCCGGGCAGCCCCATGAGTATCGCCGAGGCGGGCGAGGCAATCGCCCCGGCCCTCCCGCACGCTCTCGACCTGATCGCGGGGCGCCAAAGCTCGCATTAGCATGGCCACCAGGACGGACAAGCAGTCGCCTGCGGTGCAAGTTGCCGACAGCCACGATCTGATCCGCGTGCACGGAGCGCGCGTCAACAACCTGAAGGACGTCAGCGTCGAGCTCCCGAAGCGCCGGCTGACGGCGTTCACCGGCGTCTCCGGCTCGGGCAAGAGCTCGCTGGTGTTCGGCACGATCGCCGCGGAGTCGCAGCGGCTGATCAACGAGACCTACAGCGCCTTCCTGCAGGGCTTCATGCCGACGGTGGCGCGGCCCGAGGTCGACGTACTCGACGGGCTGACGACGGCGATCCTCGTCGACCAGGAGCGGATGGGCGCCGACGCCCGCTCCACCGTCGGCACCGCGACCGACGCCAACGCGCTGCTGCGCATCCTCTTCAGCCGGCTCGGGAAGCCGCACATCGGCTCGCCCCAGGCGTTCTCCTTCAACGTCGCCTCGGTTACCGCCAGCGGTGGGATCACCGTCCAGCGCGGCGCCAAGACCGAGACCAAGAAGGCGACGTTCTCCCGCACCGGCGGCATGTGCGAGCGCTGCGAGGGCCGGGGCTCGGTCACCGACTTCGACCTCTCCGCGCTGTACGACGACAGCAAGTCGCTGAACGAGGGGGCGCTCACCATCCCCGGCTACAGCATGGAGGGCTGGTACGGGCGCATCTTCAGAGGCTGCGGCTACTTCGATCCGGACAAGCCGATCAAGAAGTTCAACAAGAGGGAGCTGCACGACCTGCTCTACCGGGAGCCGACCAAGATCAAGGTCGAGGGGATCAACCTGACGTACACGGGCCTGATTCCGCAGATGCAGAAGTCGTTCCTGTCCAAGGACCGGGACGCGATGCAGCCGCACATCGGCGCGTTCGTGGACCGGGCGGTGACGTTCACCACCTGCCCCGAGTGCGACGGCACCCGGCTCAGCGAGGCGGCTCGATCGTCGAAGATCAAGCGGAAGAACATCGCGGATCTCTGCGCGATGCAGATCAGCGACCTCGCCGAGTGGGTGCGGACCTGGACGAACCGTCCGTCGCGCCGCTCTTGGAGACGTTGCGGCACACCCTCGACTCGTTCGTCGAGATCGGGCTCGGCTACCTCAGCCTCGACCGCACGTCGGGCACGCTCTCGGGCGGCGAGGCGCAGCGCACCAAGATGATCCGCCACCTCGGATCCTCGCTCACCGACGTCACCTACGTCTTCGACGAGCCCACCATCGGCCTGCACCCCCATGACATCCAGCGGATGAACGACCTGCTGCTGCGGCTGCGGGACAAGGGCAACACGGTGCTCGTCGTGGAGCACGAGCCGGAGACGATCGCGATCGCCGACCACGTCGTCGACCTCGGCCCGCGGGCCGGCACCGAGGGTGGAGAGATCGTGTTCGAGGGCACCGTCGAGGGCCTGCGGGCCAGCGACACGATCACCGGGCGGCACCTGGACGACCGCGCCTCCCTGAAGCCTTCGGTGCGGGAGCCCTCGGAGGCACTGGAGGTGCGCGGCGCCGACACCCACAACCTGCAGGACGTCGACGTCGACATCCCGCTCGGGGTGCTTGTGGTCGTCACCGGCGTCGCCGGCTCCGGCAAGAGCTCGCTGATCGACGGCTCGGTGTCCGGGCGGGACGGGGTGGTGTCGGTCGACCAGGGCGCGATCCGCGGCTCGCGGCGGAGCAACCCGGCGACGTACACCAAGCTGCTCGACCCGATCCGCAAGGCGTTCGCGAAGGCCAACGGCGTGAAGCCGGCGCTGTTCAGCGCCAACTCCGAGGGCGCCTGCCCCAACTGCAACGGCGCCGGCGTCATCTACACCGACCTGGCGATGATGGCCGGCGTCGCCACCACCTGCGAGGAGTGCGAGGGGAAGCGCTTCCAGGCGGAGGTGCTGGAGTACAAGTTCGGCGGTCGCGACATCAGCGAGGTGCTCGCGATGCCGGTGGCCGAGGCCGAGGAGTTCTTCGGCGCCGGCGAGGCGAAGACGCCGCCCGCGCACAAGGTCCTCACCCGCCTGGCCGATGTCGGACTGGGTTACCTCAGCCTCGGCCAGCCGCTCACCACGCTGTCCGGCGGCGAGCGGCAGCGGCTGAAGCTGGCCACCCAAATGGCCGGGAAGGGCGGCGTCTACGTACTCGACGAGCCGACCACCGGCCTCCACCTCGCCGACGTCGAGCAGCTGCTCGGCCTGCTCGACCGGCTCGTCGACTCCGGCAAGTCGGTCATCGTCATCGAGCACGACCAGGCGGTCATGGCGCACGCCGACTGGATCATCGACCTCGGCCCCGGCGCCGGCCAGGACGGCGGCCGGATCGTCTTCGAGGGCACCCCCGCCGACCTCGTCGCCGACCGCTCCACCCTCACCGGCGAGCACCTCGCGGCCTACGTCGGCACCTGACTGAGCCCTTCGCGGACACCTAGCCGAGCTCATCTCACAACCCGGAGCTCGCGGTCCAAATCCCGCCCGGCGACTCCGTGCGTTGTCGGAAAGCTCCCACCAGGTGGGACAAACCCGACAACGCTCCCCACCCGCACTTGCTGGCCTGCGAGCGCGATACTGCGGCGATGTCGCAAGCGCATGTGGAGATCGTCCGCGCGATGTATGAGCACTGGGCTCGTGGTGTCTTTCCTGCGAGCTTCTTCGACCCCGACGTCGAGCACTCGCGGATCGGCGCCGACACCCCGGACATGGAGGGTGAATGGCGAGGTGTCGAAGGCCTATCGCGTGCGATGGCCGAGTACCTCCATGCCTTCTCCGACCTACGGATCGAGGCCGAGAGCATCATCGACCTCGACGACGATCGCGTCCTGGTGCTATCTCGGCACACCGCGCGGGGCAAGCTGAGCGGTGTGCCTATCGACGCACGAGATCGGAGATCTGTTCACGCTGCGCGCGGGCAAGGTGGCGCGCTACGTGCTCCTACTGGGATCGTGCCGACGCGATGCGAGCCGCCGGGTTACCGGAGTAGCGCTTCGGACGTCAGCCCAGCGGCAGTCTGCGGCCGCACTAGCCGCGACCGGCCGCTACACGCTCACAGGGCCTCCGTCGCCACCTCTGCCTCGGCAGGGGAGCCGCTCGGGATCAGCAGCCAGGCAGTCGCGATCGCCCCGGCGATCGCCAGCGCGGCGCTCACGATCAGGGCATGGTGAAGCCCGTCGACGTACGCCTGGGGATCCCCGCCAAGCGCTGCGCTCGCTGGGACGAGCGTGCCGAGCGCCGCGATTCCGACTGCGACGCCCGTCTGGCGGAACGTGTCGTTGGCGCCCGCGGCCAGGCCGCTCTGCTCGTCGGGCAGCGCGTTCAGCGCGAGCGCGCTGCCGGTCGGGTTGAACAAGCCGGTGCCGGCGCTGGTGATCGAGGAGCCCGGGGAGGAGCACCGTCCAGGACGAGTTGACCCCGGCGAGCAGCATCAGGGCCAGTCCGACCCCAACGAGGACGAGCCCGAGGGTGGCGATCTTCGCGGCCGAGTACCTCGCTCCGAACTGTGCCGTCATGCCGGAGACGATGAACACCAGGAACGTTCCCGGCAGGTACACAAGCCCCGTCTCGATCGGCGAGAAGCCGAGGACCGACTGCAGGTAGAGCGTGAGGTAGAGAAAGACGGCGAAGAAGGACGCGGCGATCGCGAAGACCGAAACCTGGGCTCCGGCGAACCGGCGCTGCCTGAGCAGGCGCAGCGGAAGCATCGGCTCCCGCGAGCGCTCCTCCACGATGACGAAGGCGATCAGCAGAGCCGCCGCGCCGGCCAGCGACGCGACGATCCCGGTGCTTCCCCAGCCCTCTTCGTTCCCGCGCAGCAGGCCGAGCACCAGGAGGAAGAGCCCTCCGATCAGGGTGAGCTGCCCGGGAACGTCGATGCGCCGAGGCGTGGGGTCGCGTCCCTCCGCGACCCATGCGGTACGTGACCCAGAGCGCCGCCACCCCGATCGGCACGTTGACCAGGAAGATGGCCCGCCAGCCGAAGATCTCGGTGAGCGCGCCGCCGATGAACGGCCCGAGCGCAAACGAGGCGCCGATCGCCGCGCCGTAGGCCGCGAGCGCCTTCATCCGATCCTTCCGGTCGGGCGTCACCTGGGAGATGAGCGCCAGCGCCGTCGCGAACATCATCGACGCCCCGAGTCCCTGGATCGCCCGCGCACCGACGAGCATCTCGATTCCCCCGGCCGCCCCGCAGAGCGCCGACGATGCCGTGAAGAGCGCCACACCGATCAGGAAGAGCCGGCGGCGTCCGACCCGGTCGGCGATCGCCCCGGCCGTCAACACCGTTGCGGCGAGCGGGATCGTGTACGCGTCCACCACCCACTGGAGGCCGTTGAGGCCGGTGTCCAGCCCCGCGGCGATATCGGACAGCGCGGTGTTGATGACGCTGATGTCGAGCATCAGCATCGCGGTCGCAAGGCAGGCGACGGCGATCGTGACGGTGCGGCTGGCAGGTTGACTCATTCAATCCTCCGTGGCGACTCCAAGGCGTTCCCGCGCAGTATCCACGGAAGCGCGCGCGTCAGCCGTCCGAGCTATCGCCAGGAGCCGCCGCCGCCTAGGCCACGCAGTGACCGTCCAGGGGTAGACTCGCCGCAGTGGCTGGCACCGCGCTGACGAAGGAAGAGCTCACAGCTCTCCTGCGGGAGGCAGAGGCAGCGCACGGCGTGTACGAGAGGGAGGAGCTCGGGGGGGTTCGCGACGAGGAGTGGGCCGCCTGGTACGCCGAGTTCATCGTGAAGGCGCTGCGTGAGCGTGCGGAGGGACCCGGCCCATAGGCCTTGCCCCCGCCCCGCCGGGCAGCGAGCGGGACGAGTTCCGTCCGATCGCCGACTATGGGCTGCTGGCCGACTGCAACTCGGCCGCCTTGGTCTCGCGCGACGGATCGATCGAGTGGCTGTGTCTGCCGCGTTACGACAGCCCCGCCGTGTTCTCCCGGATCCTCGATCCCGTCGCCGGGCATTGGTCGATCCGACCGGTGGGCGAGTTCGCAACGGACCGTCGCTATCTGCCGGGAACGCTCGTCGTCGAGACCACCTTCACGACCGAGACCGGTGTCGTGCGCCTGCGGGACTGCATGGCGTTCGCGGAGGGGCAGCGCGGGCACGACCTCGGGCTCGAGGCGCCGCACGAGGTGCTCCGAGTGGTCGAGGGCGACTCGGGCCAGGTCGCGCTGGCCATGGAGCTCGCGCCTCGCAGCGAGTACGGGCTCGTCAAGCCCCTGTTCCGCCGGGAGGGCGACGGCGGACGTACCTTCGGCGGCCCCAACAGGGTCGGGGTTCGCGCCGGCGTTCCGGTGGAGGTGGCGGATTCGACGATGACCGCTTCGTTCACCGTGAGCGAGGGCGGCTCGGTCGGCTTCTCCTTTCGCTGGGCAGCGGTCGAGGTCGCCGATGCTCCGGCGCCGACCGAGCCGCGGCTCGTGGCCCGGCGGATCGACGAGACGATCGAGGCGTGGCGCTCCTGGGAGGCCGAGCACGACATCTACGAGGGCCCGCACCGCGACCTGGTGCGAACGAGCTCGCGGGTCCTGAAGGGACTGAGCTACCGGCCGACCGGCGCGATCGTGGCGGCGCCGACCACCTCGCTTCCCGAAGTGCCCGGGGGCGAGCGAAACTGGGACTACCGGTTCTCCTGGATCCGGGACGCGAGCCTTACCATCGAGGCGCTCTACGTCGGCACGTGCCCAGAGGAGGCAGAGGAGTTCGTCTCGTTCATGACCAGCTCGGCGGGCGGCCGGGCCGGCGAGGGCTCATTGCAGATCATGTACGGGGTTGGCGGCGAGCACGACCTCTCCGAACGGGAGCTGCCGCACCTGCGCGGGTGGCGGGATTCGGCGCCCGTGCGGGTCGGGAACGGGGCCTGGGAGCAGGTCCAGCTCGACGTGTACGGGGAGCTGCTCAGCGCGCTCCACCTCTACCGCGAGCGGCTGGGCGAGCTCCACCCGGAGATCCAGGCGTTCGCCGCGGACCTCGCCGACACCGCCGCCCGGCGCTGGAGCGAGACCGACGCCGGGATGTGGGAGATGCGGGGCGAGCCGCAACATCACCTCTCCTCAAAGGTGCTCTGCTGGACCGCCCTCGACCGAGCGGTGAAGCTGGCCCCGTCGCTCGGCGAGCACGCCCGGGTCGAGGAGTGGACGGGGGTTCGCGAGGAGATCCGCGAGGCGGTGCTCGAGCGCGGCTGGAGCGAGAAGCGCCAGGCGTACGCTCAATCGTTCGACTCCGACGAGCTCGACGCTGCGCAACTGCTGATGCCGATCGTCGGCTTCCTGCCCGCCACAGACGAGCGCATGCGATCGACGATCGAGGCGATCGCACGCGACCTCACCGAGGACGGGCTGGTCCTCCGCTACCGAAGCGAGGAGGGTCTCAACGCGGACGGCCTCAAGGGCGAGGAAGGCACCTTCGTGATCTGCTCGTTCTGGCTCGCCTCCTGCCTCGCCAAGGCGGGCGAGGTGGACCGCGCCGAGGAGCTCTTCGACCGCGTGGTCGGTTACCAGAACGATCTCGGCCTCCTCGCCGAGGAGATCGATACCGCCACCGGGAGACACCTCGGTAACTTCCCCCAGGCGTTCAGTCACATCGGGTTGATCACCTCTGCATACGCGATCGACCAGGCGAAGGCAGCGGCTCCATGAGTGTGTTCATGCGAGCGCGGATCTGCCTCCGGAGGGCTCATCGGAACTGGAGTTCCCGGCGGACCTACCGCCTGTACGGTAGGCATGAGGACTGGAACTCACGACCGGAAGGTGCATCAGATGTTCGCTCGACTGACCCGCTACGAAGGAGCCTCGCCCGACGCAATCGAGGGCGCGCTGGAGACGAAGAAGAAGGTGCTGCCGACCGAGTACGGGCAGACCGAGGGCATGAAGGGCACGATGTTCTTGGTCGATCGCGAAAGCGGCACGATCCTCGTCATGTCCCTTTGGGAGAGCGCCGAAGCGTTGGACTCAAGCGAAGCGGAAGCCGCTCGCCTGCGCGACGAGGTGACGCGCCCCGGTGAAACGGCTTCCGTCGATCGCTACGAGGTAGCGATCTTCGCCTTCGAACAGACGCCTCCGATGACCTAGTCCCCCCGCGCCGGTCCGTCCTCAGGCGGATGCCTGATTCACCGGGCCCTCGTGGCGCGTTCGAGAAGCCGCCCCACCGGTGGCATGTGCGGTGAATCCCAGACGTGTCGTTCCTCGAAAGGCCACGCGTAGATCGGGCTGCCGTCCCGAACCAGCTCGAGGAGGCGCGACTCGCCGAGCTCCTCGGCAGACCACTCGTAGATGCGCTGCATCCGGGGGAGGATCACGGCGTAGTCGAGCAGCCGCCCGAGACGCTGCTCATCGGCGATGTACCCCTCGACATCCTCGCTGAGCGGATAGCGGTCGGGAAGGACGCGGCGGAGCGAAAGAAAAGCCCCGGTCATCCCGAGCCTGGGGTCGCCGAGCACGCGGGCCAGTGGGGCGAATCGCCCCAGCGCCAGTCGCGGCGCCGCGACGAGGGCGTGGGCATAGAGGCAGCGGGCGAGCGCGACATTCATGAAGAAGCGCTCCGGCGCGCTCTCTCCTTCAGCGAGCTCGCGATACTCCAGGTAGGCGCTCACGATGCTCGCGTTGTGGGCTCGGTACCAGTTGAGCGCCGTCGGCTCGGCGATGAACTCCAACCAGAGCCGCACGGCCCGCGACGACGGCTCCCCGGAGAGACCGCCGGCGAGGGCGACCGACTCGCATCCATCCCGCAAGAGCCGCTCGTTCATCGTCCGCCACCACGGGCTGCCGGGTGGGTAGGCGTCGAGCGGGTTGAGCACTCCGCGCCGTGCCTGCCAGCGCATGAACGAGAGCGCCGCCCGCCGAAAAGGTAGGTGGCGAGGGGCGTGGCCCGTCGGCCCGTGATAGGTCCGCACGATCAAGGCAAGACGTGCGTTCGGATCCTCGCGGACGGCGGCGACCTGCGCCCAGGCCAAAGCGATGGCGCTTCCTTCCTCGCTCATCCGCGGTAGTGATACACGCAGGGCCAGGCGCCTGGCGCGTCACGAACCGCCTGGGGTCGACATCATGCTGCGATGCGCCCGGGACTCGGATTCAGCTGGCGCCGGACCAAGGACGGTCGCGTGCGGATAGCTCGGGACGGCCGCCTCGTGACCACGCTGGCCGGGCCGGCCGCCAGGCGTTTCCTGGCTCGGGTGGAGGGCTCCGGCGAGGGCGATGCCCAGCAACTCATGGCTCGCGTCACCGGCAACTACAAGCGCGGCAACGAGCGTTAGGGCCCGCCGGTGGTAGCGTTGCCGCGGATCATCGAACGCGAACTCAAGGAGGGGTTGTAATGGCCGAAACGCTCAAGGGCACTTGCCTATGCGAGGGCGTGGAGTACGAGGTTCAGGATCCCCAGGCACTGGGCTACTGTCACTGCACCCGCTGCCAGCACTGGACGGGCTCGAGCCTCGCAGGAGTGGTCGTGGCCAAGGAGGACTTCAGGTTCACCAAGGGCGACGACCTGGTCAAGACCTACGAGAGTCACTTGGCGCCCCGCAACTTCTGCAGCAACTGCGGGTCCAGCATCTATGACGACCTCGGCGCTGTGTACTTCGTCGCCGCGGGGCTGATGTCCGACCTCGACATGACGCCGAGCTTTCATCAGCAGGTCGCCTACAAGGCAAAGTGGCACCAGATCGGCGACGACGCGCCGCAGTTCGCCGAGATGCCGCCTGGCTGACTGAGAGCGTCAGCCGGTGCCCTCGCTGCCTCCGGCAGCTTCGAGGGCGTCGCGCTTCGAACGGAACGCCCGCGCCCGGACGATCTTGCCGTCGGCGAGATCGGAGACCCATGCGGCGGTGACGTCGACGGGAGCACTGCTTCCCCTGCCGCGGCCGCGGATCGACCCGACCGAGACGACCACGTCCGGATCGACCTCGATCAGCTCCGTCGGTGTGATCGTCAGCTCTCCCCAGATCCGCGCGAAGCCCCCGTACCACTCGCGCACCTCGTCCCGGCCCGTGTAGGTGCGGCGATCCGGTAGGTCGGGAAAGTCCTCGCAGACGCAGTCCTCGGCGAAGTACTCGAGCACCGCCTCGATCCCCTGGTCGGCGTAGGCCTTCCAGACCTGGCTCACCAGTTGGACGCTCTGCGACATCGATCTACGGTAGCGCGAGCCCGGCGCTCTGACTCCGCTGGGGGTGCCCGGCGCGCCCGCCCTATGCGGGAACGGCGGCCAGGCATTCCGCGGCCGCACGCTCGCCGGAGCGGATCGCCCCCTCCATATGGATGTGCCCGACGCCCGCGATGTCGGTGCAGGCCCAGTGGATCGGCCCGATGGGGCGGCGCAGGTCCTCGCCGAAGCGCGTCAGGCCCCCGACGCCGAAGCTCGTGCCGTAGGCACCCCGGGTCCACTCCTCGGCCGACCACGCCGTCTCGATGAAGTCGACGGGCTTCAGGGCGTGCGGGCCAACGTACTTGGCCATGCCTTCGAGCACCGCCGTACGCCGCGCATCGGGGCTCATCCGCTCCGCGCGCTCCGCGTTCTCGCCCGCAAGGAACGTGGTGAGGACCCCGGCCGCCGCCGACGGCGGGGAGTTGTCGTAGAGCTCGCGCACGAGCTCGTAGGGCGCGAACCCCTGGCCCGAGAGCCCCTCCTCGCGCCAGAAAGGGCGCTCGTAGACGGCGAGGATCTTGTTGATGCTGCCCTGTGAGAGGGACTGCTCGAGCCGAAGCCGCCAGGCCGGGAGCGACGGGTGAAAGCGGATCGCGCCCACCAGGTTGGGGGGAACGGCGAGGACCACCGAGCGCGCCTTCACGAGCACCGAGCCTGCGACGATCTCCACCCCTGCGTCCGACCAGCGGATGTCACGAGCCGGGGAGCCCAGCACGACCCGGTCGCCGAGGCGCTCGGCAAGCCGGATCGGGATCAGCTGTGAGCCTCCGACCACCCGGTAGGCGAGGCACTGATCGGGCTCGAACAGCTCGTAGGTCCCGCCTGCCCCGGCAATCATCCAGAGGCTCTGAAGCAATGAGAAGGTGTGGGCCGGCTTGGCCAGGAAGCCTCCGGCGAGCCATGAGCGCAATAGGTCACGCGCAACCTCGTCATCGACCTCGCGGCGAAGCCACGCCTCGAAGGTGAGCGAGTCGAGCTCGCGCGCGTCGGGGTGGGCCCAGGGCGCCTCCGGGTCGAGCTCCTTGGCGAGGGCGTCGAGCTTCGCGTCTGCCTCGGCGTACGCGCGCTCGGAGGCGGCGCCGAGAGGGGCGTCATGACCCTGGTAGCTGTGGGCCCGGCCGGACGGGTCTATGTAGACGTGATCGCCCTCGCGGAAGCTCGGAAAGAGGTCGATCCCGAGCTCCTCGAGCATCGTGTGCATGGCGGATTGGTAGGGCGCGACCCACTGGCCGCCGCGCTCGTTTGCCTCACCGCCGATCTCCGTGTTCCAGACGCGACCGCCGACTCGCTCGCGTGCCTCGAGCACCACGACGTCCAGTCCGTCACGGGCGAGCACCGACGCGGCGGTGAGCCCGGCGATACCGGCCCCGACGACGGCTACCTCGGTCTCGACGCTGCGCTCAGGCATCCTGCCTCACGGTGGCCTTCAGCCTACGCGGACGGTGTCCGACGTCGCCGTCAGGGGCGCAACTGGAACGGCGGGTAGCGGTCGGTCACGAGGACGAACGTGTAACCGACGACCCTGTTCTGCCACCGGATCACGCCCTCGATGTAATCGAAGAGCCCGCGTGGGTAACGACCGGTGAAGAGGATCGCGAACCAGGCGGCGATCACCGCAAAGACGGCTCCGAGGGCCAGGAAGAGGAGCGCCACGTAGTGAGGGATGGCGAGCAGCCACTTGACCAGTGGCAGCCATCGATTGAGCCCTTGCTTCGCGTCCGGGTAATCGAGGTCGAGCCGGACCGACTGCTGCTCGTCGGTCGAGGGATAGCGGTCGTCCATCAGCGCGAAGTAGACACCGACGCGGTTGATGAAGCGAAGGAGCTCGAGGTTCCAGTCGAACCACCAGCGGGGGTACTTCTCGCGAAACAGGATCATCAGCAGCGGCGGCAGGAAGAGAAGCCCCGTACCGCCGATCACGACCGTCGTCGTCTGTGCGGTGTCCCCGTAGGTCGCGCTGTAGCCGCCGATCGACGCGAGGACGATCGAGATCGGGATCACCGTGAAGAGTCGAAAGCCGGTGGTCGCCCGGTTGAGCGGCCGATCGGGATATTCGACCGAGAAGCGCACGGGGTAGTCCTCGTTCATTGATGGCTCCCTTCGCGGAGTGGCGTTGTTACCCGGCGGATCATGCCTAGCTGGGGCGGAGCCTGACCGGTAGGGCGGTGAGCTGGTTGGAGAAGGGTGAGACGGCGTGCTTGGGCCGTCCGGCGAGCTCCATGCGCGGAAACCGGTCGAGCGTCTCCTCGAACAGGATCCTGAGCTCGAGGCGGGCTAGCGCCGTCCCGAGACAGAAGTGGCGGCCGCCCGCGCCGAAGGCCTGGTGCTCGGTCGTCCGGGTGACGATCGAACCGGTCCGGATCCTCGTAGCGCTCCTCGTCCCGGTTCGAGGACACGTACCACATCACCACCTTCTCGCCCTCGCGAATCGGCTGCCCGCGCAGCTCGGTGTCGCGGGTCGCGGTGCGGCGGAAGTGGGCGAACGCCGGGAACATCCGCAGTGACTCCTCGACGAGGCCGCCGATGAGCGAGCGGTCATCCAGCACGAGATCCCGCTGGTCGGGGTTCTCGAGCACTGCACGCATGCCGCTCGAGTAGGTCGCCTTGGTCGAGTCGTTCCCCGCCGCCATCAGCAGGAAGAAGCCCATCACTATCTCCTGCTCGGAGAGGCCCTCGCCGTCGAGCTCGGCGTGGACGAGCACGCTCGTCAGGTCGTCGGTAGGTCTCTGGCGCCGCTCCTCGATCAGCCCGTTGCAGCGCTCGAAGATCTCGGGCACGTCCCGCTCCATCACGGACTCCACCCCCTCGGGATTGAGGTCCTCGTCGCCGGCTCCGATCACCGTGTTCATCAACCGCGCCCAGACGTCGTCGTCCTCCGGCGGGATGCCCATGAAGCTGCCGATCACCCTTGAGACGACGGGCTGGGCGACAGCGCTCACCAGGTCGCACTCCTCGGTCCCGTCGAGCCCGTCAAGCACCCGGACCGCGATCGCTCGGATCTCGTCCTCGTGTTCGGCGATCCGCTTCGGCGTGAACCCGCGTTGGAAGAGCGCCTTCAGGCGGTCGTGCTTCGGCGGGTCCATCGCGATGAACATGCCCTGCTGGAGCTCGAGCGGCATGATCGAGTGGGTGAGCGCGGTGATCCCGCCGCGCTCGGAGGAGTATGTGCGCCAGTCCTTCGAGACCGTGTGCACGTCCTCCGCCTTGGTGACGGACCAGTAGCCGTCCTCGTCCGGATGCTCGGTGATCCGCTCGGTCCAGTGGATGGGGCACTCCGCGCGCAAGCGCCTGAACACAGCGTGGGGAGGCCCCTCCTGCCAGCTGTCCCACTCGGACATCAGGATCTCGTCGACGGGGCACGAGAGCATCGGGTCCGCTTCGCTCACGGCCGCAAGGATCTCATGCCGAGGCGAGGGCCGTCAGGGCGTGCGCCGGCGCAGGGTCGCCGCGCCTCCGAGCAGCGCCATATCGGTGATTGTGCATTCATGAATTCGCTTCCTTCACCGCCGGTGGCCCGTCCTCTGCGCAGGAGTACACTGGAAAGCGGAATGCCGGAGGTTTTCCTGGAGGACCTGAAGCGACGGATCGCGGCGGGTGAGTACGCGGTCGACTCCGGCAATGTCGCGGGCGCGATTCTCTCGAAGATGGCCCTGGTCAGGCGGGTCGGACAGTTCCTGGCGAGCGAGGGCGAAGAGGCGTCCACCGAAGCGGCCCGAAGCCCTCGACCCCGAACCCGGGGCGGGTCGCCGTCCTCGCCGTCGCACCCGCTCCAGGCGCGCCGCGAACGACTTCCGTAACTCGGCGCCAGATAGGTCCTTACTTTCGCTCGCGCGGTGCGTGATGCAAGGGAACGTCACGCAACGGGAGGACAGAGTGTCACGAGTAAGGACCCAGCAAAGCAGGCAGGCGAGGCGAGCGTTCGGCTGCCACCACAGCGGCGGCGCGAGCGGCGTCGAGCTCACCATGTCGCCGGTGAAGGCCGCGCTCGCTGCACACGGCCACGAGGTTGCGGCGGTCGCCGCTCGCATGGCGGACGAGCTCGGACTCTCGGCGGAGGCGGTCGACCACCTGCGCCTCGCGGGGCTGCTGCACGACATCGGCAAGCTTTGGATCCCGGATCGCATCCTCGAGAAGGACGGCACGCTGACGGTCGCGGAATGGACCGAGGTGCACAAGCACCCGGAACGCGGGGCGCTGATGCTGCGGGCATACGGCCTCGACCAGGAGGCCGAGTGGGTTCTGTACCACCATGAACGCCCCGACGGGCTCGGCTATCCGTATGGGCTCTCCGGTGACCAGATCCCGCTGGAGTCCCGACTGCTCGCGATCGCAGACGCGTGGTCGGCGATGAGGTCGGACCGCGCGTACAGCGCGCCTCTACCGAGGAAGAACGCCCGCTGCGAGCTCGAGTACACGAGGGGCGAGCAGTTCGATCCCATGCTCGTCGACCTGTTTCTCGACTCCGTCGAGCCCGGGCTGCAGGCCTCCTTGACGGCTGCGTCGAGCGACGAACTGCTCCGCAGGCGTTGACGCCCAACTAACGGGAGTACCACAAAACGCGGAACGCGCAGTACCATATTGCAGGTATATGGGCAACGGCCTCGCGCTCGAGGCGGCCGGCAGCCAGCGGCTTCCTGGGCGCCCACTACGGGTTCTCAGGGACGAGAAGCTCGCGGCGATGGTCGCGGCCGGGAGCGACGACGCCTTCGCGACCCTCTATCAGCGCCACCACCAGGCCGTCTACAGATACTGCCGTGCCCTGCTGGGGCAGGAGGCGGACGCCCGCGACGCTCTCCAGAGCTCGATGCTCGCCGCCCTCTCCTCGCTCCGCGCGAAGCCGATCGAGGGAGCCTTCAAGCCGTGGCTCTTCCAGATAGCCCACAACCAGTCGATATCGGTCATTCGAGGCCGTGCTCGCGAGTCTCCGACCGAGGCCCCGCCCGAGACGGCCATCAGCGACGATGCGGAGACGCGCGAGGAGCTTCGGACGCTCGTGTCCGATCTCGCCGTGCTGCCGGACCGCCAGCGCGGTGCCATCGTGATGCGCGAGGTCAGCGGCCTGACCTACGCCGAGATCGCCGCTGCGCTCGCCACGTCCGAGGCCGGTGGGAAGCAGCTCGTCTACGAGGCCCGTACGGCCATGCAGGAGCTGCGGGAGGGCCATGAGATGAGCTGTGATCTCGTACGCGAACGCATCTCGGCGGGCGACCGGCGACTGCTGCGCGGGCGCAAGGTGCGCTCCCACCTGCGGAGCTGCCAGCCATGCCAGGACTTCGAGCGGGGGATCGGCCGGCGTAGGGCAGCCTTCGCCGCGCTCGCCCCACCGCTCCCGGCCCTCGCTGCGGCAGCGGTGCTTCAGGATGTCTTCGGGGCCGGTGGCGGGAGCGGTGGCGCCGGTGTTGCCGGCGGGGCCGGCGCCACGGCCGCGGGCGGTGCGGCTTCGGGGGGCGCCTCCCTCGCGGGCACGATGGCACTGAAGTTCACGGCGGCGGCGGTCCTCGCCGGCGCAGCGGGGGTCGGCGCCTACGAGGCGGCAAGCGCGATCTTCGGTGCCCCGCCCGCTTCGACGTCATCGGCGCTGACCGAGGAAGGTGCCCCCTCCGTTCAGGGTGCCGATCATGCCGCGCGGGGAGGAGAGTCAGGTCACGCCGCCCGAGCGACCTCCGGCGACGGGGCTGGTGGAAGCGCCAGCACGAAGGATGCGGCGAACTCCGGTGGCTCGAACGCGGCCGCCCGGAGCGATGCCTCCAAGCCGGGGAGCGCTGCCTCCGCCGGGACGTCGCCCGGCTCGGATAGCTCCCCGGGCACCGGTTCCCCAGGCGGCGGTCCCCCGGGCGGCGGTCCCCCGGGCGGCGGTCCCCCGGGCGGCGGTGGGCCGAGCCCGCCCCCGGATCCACCCCCACCGCCCCCGGATCCACCCCCGCCACCCGGCGGCGGCTCCAGTGTCCCGCCCGGGACTCCTCCGGGCCACGGCGGCACTCCGCCCGGCCACGGCGGCACTCCGCCCGGCCAGGCCGGAGGGGGCACCCCGCCGGGCCACATCGGCAACCCGGGTACCGGCGGCCACCCTTAGCGTCCACACCGTTACGGCGGCCCTCCCGACGGCTCAACGTCGTCAAGGCCGTCACCAAACGAAAGCAGCCGCCCGTCCCCTCAGGCGAGCGCCAGTTCCAGGCGCTCCGTCGCGAGGTCGATCGTGGCGGGGTCGCCGCCCCGCGCCGACCAGCTCTCCCGAGCCGTCTCCCTCAGCTCGTCGAGCAGCACGTCGGTGTGAAGGGGATCGTGGTGGAAGAGCAGCGTCCGCTGCGCATCCGCCCGGTCCGCGAATGCCAGCGCATCGCTGAGCGATGAATGGCCCCAGCCGACGTGCCCGGGGTACTCGGCGTCGGTGTACTGGCAGTCGTGCACGAGGAGGTCGGCCCCGTGGGCCAGCCGGTGGCCGGAGAGCCACTCCGGCTCGAGCTCCGTGACCGGCCCGGCGAGGGCCGGCTCGTGGTCGGGCAGATAGCAGAGCGAGTTCGAGCCCTCGGTGATCCGGAAGCCCAGCGTTGGTCCGCGGTGGCTCACCGCCTCGGCGCGAATCCGGGCCGAGCCGATCTCCCACTCGCTCACCGGGCAGAGCCGGAAGTCGACATGGGCCGGGAGCTCACGGACCTCGACCGGGGTGAGCGGCGCCGAGAGGTAGCGGGCGAGGCGGTCCTCGAGCGATCCGCCCGGGCCCGTCGGGCCCCAGATCATGACCTCGGCGCGTGGGTCGAACAGGGGCGCGAAGAACAGCAGGCCCTGGATGTGGTCGAGGTGCAGGTGGGTGAGCAGGATGTGGATCGGGGCCTCCGGCTCGCCGATCGCGAGCCCGAGGTTGCGGATGCCGGTGCCCGCGTCCAGCACGACGAGGGTCCCGTCCTCGAGCGTCACGGCGGCACAGGAGGTGTTGCCGCCGTAGCGCACCGTCTCCGGCCCCGGGCTGGGCACCGAGCCCCGTGCCCCCCAGATGGTGAGCCTCATGAGGCGCCGGGCCCGAGCAGCCAGAAGATCGCGAGGGCCCCATGCGTTCCGGAGGCGCCGGCGATCGGGAAGGCGCAGACCTCGATCTCGTGCGACTGGCCCGCCAACGAGTGGATACCCATGCGGGCGTGGGAAGGGAGCCGCTGCGTCAGTGCGACGGAGAGCGGCAGCTCATCGGGCGGGAAGGGCGAGCCGTCCGCATGGGTAGCATCGAACCGCGTGCCCCACTCGTCCCGGCTCATCGGGCCGGCCTCCTCGTAGCGCAGCCCCAGCAGCTCTCCGGCGGCCTCGTTGAAGAAGATGAGGTTTCCCTCGAGGTCAACAAGGAAGGCGGGGGTCGTCAGGTTCGAGATCAGGCCCCGCGTCTGGATCAGCTCGATCGGCTGCTGCTCCACTCCCACCGTCGGGACTCTAACCGCGGAGTCGTCCCAGGCTGGCACCGAGCGATAATCACCCGCGTGCGCATCCTGCTGGTGACCCAGATGTGGCCGAGCCCGGCCAACCCGGACCTCGGCAGCTTCCTGGTCCCGATCAAGCGCGAACTCGAGGCGCTGGGCCACGAGGTCGACGTGGCCTCGATCAGCCGCCGCGGGGGAGCCCCGACGAAGTACGCGAAGCTCTCCGGTACGGCGGTAGCGGCCGCGCTCCGGCGCAGGCCCGACGTGGTGTTCGCGCACTTCCTGTTCCCGGCGGGGGCCGCTGGGGCGGCCGCCTCGCTCGCCTCCCGCGCACCGCTCGTGGTCATGGCCCATGGCCAGGACGTGGCCAACCTCGGCGCCATCCGCGGCGCGACCACGGCTACGCGGAGCGTTGTCGGCCGGGCGGCGACGATGATCGCCAACTCGCGCTGGCTCGGGAACCGGCTGAGCGAGAGGATCCCGGCCGCCGCCGGCAAGCTCGAGATCGTCGATTGCGGGGTCGACCTCGAGGCCTTCGCTCCCGCGCCCGCCGCCGACGCCCGCGGTGAGCTCGGCTGGGACGGGGACGGCCCGGCGTTCGTGTGCGTCGGCTCGCTCATCGAACGCAAGAACGTGATCGGCCTTGCCCACGCGTTCGAGCGCTTCGGGCGGGGCCGGCTCGCATTCGTCGGCGACGGCCCGCTTCGGGGCCCTCTCGAGGGGCGCGCCAACATCCGGGTGACGGGCCGCATCCCGCACGCCGAGGTCCCCCGGTGGGTCGCCGCCTCCGACGTTTTGTGCCAGCCGTCCCTGATCGAGCCGTTCGGCCAGGCGACGCTGGAGGGGATGGCGATGGAGCGCTCGGTGATCGCCACCAAGGTCGGCGGCCCGCCGGAGTTCGTCCCGCCGGAGGCGGGCGTCCTGGTGGATCCGCTGGACGCCGACGGCCTGGCGGCGGCACTCGGCGCGGCGGCCGAGCTGCCCTCGCCGAACCCGGCCGCGCGGGCGGCCGCGGCTGAGCACGACGTCCGCGTCCAGGCCGCGCGGATGGCGGGGATCCTCGAGCGGGCGGCAGACGCGTAGCAAGCAGCCGTCCTGCCGTGCTGTGTTGTGCAACAGCTATCCAGGACAGCCGGCTGGTGTGCGCACTAGAGTGGCGCGCCGATGATCGCAAGCCGCCGCGTCAGTGCCCCGAGGCCGAATTCGGCCAGGGAGCCGGGCTCGACCCCCAGAACGTCCCACGCGTCCTCGGAGGGCGGCGAGATCGACTCCGCAACGGCGGGAAGCTGGGCCTGGACCTGGGCCCGGACGAGGTCGGCGGCGGCGGGATTCGCCCGCACCGCCTCTCGCAGGAACCAGGTCCCGTAGGCGATGTGGCGCTGCTCGTCCGCAGCGATCCGCCCGTAGCCCTCGGTGAAGCCGGGGAGTTGCTCCCGCTCGCGCAGCAGATCGAGCAGGAAGTGCGAGGCGGTCAGGCCCAGGGTGCCCTCGATGATCATGTGGTAGATCGTCACGAACTCGACCTTGGCGCCCCTGTTGCGGGGCTCGCGCCGCAGCCGGTCGTGGGTCTCCACCAAGGCGCGGTCGAAGATCTGCTCGAACGGCTCGCCCAAAACCGCTCGAGCGCGTCCGACGTGGCTAGCGATCGCGGCGGGGTCGGCGATCACCTCGTTCTGGAAACGGGCGTAGAACTGCATGTGGCGGTTCTCGTCGACGAGCTGGGTTGAGAGGTAGGAGCCCTCCTCCTCGTCGTCCTGGGCGAGGACGAGGCCGCAGAACTGAGTCGAGATCCGCTCCTCGGCCACCATCAGCGACGACAGGACCCAGTACAGGAGGTCCCGCTCGCCGTCAGGGAGCGCGGCCCAGTCCTCCGCGTCGCTGCTCAGGTCCACGTCCTGAGCGGCCCAGTGGGCGTGCTCCCAATCGAGGTAGAGCCGTTGGGGGTCCTTCAGCGCGTTCGAGGCCGTCATTGGCCTGCCGGCTTGCGCGCCCGGACGATCGCCGAGCCGGCATGTTCGTGGACGCGGTGGGTCTCCTGAATCGAGATCTCCGTAAGTCCCGCCGCCGCGAGATCCGCCTCGAACCCCTCGCGGGTCAGCGCGCCCGCGATGCAGCCGGTCCACTGCTGCATGTCGGCCCTGGTCGCCTCGTCCATATCCGGGTCGGCGATCACGTCGCTCACCGCGAATCGCCCGCCCGGCCTCAGCACCCGGGCTGACTCGCGCAGGACCGCCGCCTTGTCGCCGGAGAGGTTGATCACGCAGTTGGAGATGACCACATCGACCGACTCGTCGGGAAGCGGGATCTCCTCGATCGTGCCCTTGAGGAATTCAACGTTCTCGACGCCCGCCTCGCGCTGGTTCCGCCTGGCGAGCTCGAGCATCTCGTCGGTCATGTCGAGGCCGTAGGCCTTCCCGGTGGTGCCAACACGGCGCGCGGACAGGAGGACGTCGATGCCGCCGCCCGACCCCAGGTCCAGCACGACCTCCCCCTCGTGAAGTTCGGCGACGGCGGTGGGGTTGCCGCACCCGAGCGACGCCAGCTTGGCCGCGTCGGGGAGGCCATCGCGTTCGGAGCCGGTGTAGAGCGAGGCGCCGAATTCGTCCCCACACGCGTTGGGGACGTCCGTCCCGCACCCGCATGACGACTCGCTCGAGGGCGCGCAGCAGCCTTTGCGCCCGGCCGCCACCGATGTGGCGGCGGCCGCGTATCGCCGACGCACCGATTCGCGGATCTCGCCCGTGTCCCTCAGCTGCTGAGCCATGCGGATAGCTCCTCCAACGAGTCGGGGTTGACGTAGTAGTAGGCCCAGAGCCCCCGGCGTTCCGAGCTCACGATGCCGGCCTCGCGCAGGACCTTGAGGTGATGAGAGACGGTTGGCTGCGAGAGGTCGAACAGGGGAACCAGCTCGCATACGCAGACCTTTCCGGCGTGCTTCCTGAGGACGTCGACCAGCTGCATCCGGATCGGGTCCCCGAGCGCCTTCGCCGCGCGCCCCATCCGCTCAGCGTGCTCGCGTTCGATGTCGGGGTAGGCCACGGGTTCACAGCAAACCTCTCCCTTTGGCCGCTTCTGCTTCGGGGCCAGCTCGAGCGCCGTCGCTCCGGTATCGACGTTCATCTATCTATGAATACCAATTCAAGTCACGATTGTCAATGTTATGCTCCGCCGGAGCACGCGAGGAACACCCTTTCGGGGCAGGAGGAGGTAATCCATGGCCACCGAGCTGGCTGATCTGGACGTTGATCTCATCACTCGAAACCACCTCGAGAGGGGGCTCGAGTCGCTGCGCGAGGAGTTCGGCGGCGTCTTCTCCGCCGAGACGATCGAGCGCTTCATGGCAGAGTCACTTGCGAGCCTCAGGGACGCGCGGCTCAAGGACTTCGTGCCACTCTTCGTCCATCGGTTCGCGAGGCAGAGGCTGAGGGCATTGGGGCAGTCCGAGGGCACGATCACCAAGGACGTGCCGGAGGTCCTGTTCGTCTGCGTCCACAACGCCGGTCGCAGCCAGATGGCCGCCGGGCTTCTGAGCAAGCTGGCCAGGGGAAGGGTCAATGTCCGCACGGCGGGCTCCGACCCCGGGAGCGAGATCAACCCGGCCGCGATCCAGGCGATGGCGGAGGTCGGGGTCGACCTGTCTCGGGAGTTCCCGAAGCCCCTGACGGACGAGTTCGTCCGCGCCGCCGACGCCGTGATCACCATGGGCTGCGGCGACGCCTGCCCGATCTACCCAGGCAAGCGCTACGAGGACTGGGAGCTCGACGATCCGGACGGCCAGGACGTCGAGACGGTCCGGCGCATCCGCGACGAGATCAGGGCGCGCGTGGAGACCCTGCTCGAACAGGTGGCCCCCGAGCGCTGAGGGTGCTGGATACCCTGGGCCCATGCCCCCCTGGCCCGACGACGTCGACGAGATCCTGGCCTCGGACCTGGCGGCGGGGTTCGCCTACCTGACCCCGGCCAAGGGCGTTGTGATCACGCCGATGGCGCCGCTTGCCCTGCGCGACCGCGAGGCGGGGACCGTCACCCTCTCGACCTCCCAGGGCCTGTGGAAGAAACTCGAGCGGATCCGTCGCAACCCCGGCGTGGCCGTCGCCTACCACGCTCGCGAGCACGGGCTGTCCGACCGGCCCGGCTTCGTGCTCGTCCAGGGACGGGCGTCGTTTCCGACGAAGCCCGACCGCGCCTGGCTCGAGTCCATCACCCCCGAGTGGGAGCGGTTCCTGGGCCCCAGGCGGACCGGCCTCGCGGGCCGGATGCTCGACGTCTACTACTGGCAGCGGGTCCCGATCACGATCCAGGTCGAGCGGGTCCTCGCATTCCCTGACGACGCGGCCAGCGGCGAGCCGACCGTCTACGGTGCCCCGCCCGCTGAACCCGCGCCGGCGCAGAACGCCCCGAAGGGCGGGACCGAGCCGCGCGTCGACTCGGCGAAGGTCGCGGCCCAGGCGCAGCGTCTCCCACACACCCTGCTCGGGTGGCGCGGCTCGGACGACCTGCCCGAGGTGGTGCCGGCGCGCGCGGTCGAGGCGGGGCCCGAGGGGGTTCGCCTGACGGCTCCCACGGCCTCGGTGCCGCCGGGTGGTAGGCGTGCCGGCCTCACCACTCACGCGTTCGAGCCGAGGATGGTCGGCCAGGAGCAGCGGGTCCACACGGGTTGGCTCGAGGCCGAGGGCGACGGCGCCGTCACCTACGCGCCGCACACGAAGGCCGGGTACAGGCTGCCGGCATCTGATCTCGCGTTCACCCTGGGCAGCGCCAGCCTGGCGTTCCGGATGCGAGCGGCGCGCGCGGCGGGCGTCGCCGAGTAGGCCCTCGTCGCCCGGCGTGGCTAGCGGTTCGCGAGGCCCTCGAGGGTCTCGCGGACGAGGCCCCCGATCGCGTCCAGGTCGTAGCCACCCTCCTGGACGGCGACGGTTGGGATGCCCAGCGTGCCGAGGGTGCCGCCCGCGGCCCGGTAGCCCTCCGCGGTCACCTCGAGCGGGCTCTCGGGATCGCCGCCGGCGGCGTCCACCCCGAGCGCGACCACCAGCGCCCGTGCGCCGCGGTCGCGAGCCCAGTCCACCAGCTCCGCGACGGCTTCCAGCCACGGCGCGTCGCCTGTCCCGGGCGCCAGCGGCAGGTTGCGGTTTGCGCCCTCGCCGGGTTCCGAGCCGGCCTCGGCCGCGAAGCCGAGGTAGTGAGGGAACCAGCCGGCGCCCGGGTCGACGTGGACCGAGCCGGTCAGGACCCCGGCGTCCTCGTAGAAGATCTCCTGGGTGCCGTTGCCGTGGTGGGCGTCGATGTCGATGACGGCGACGGGCCCGCCGGTCGCCTCGCGCAGACGGGCGGCGGCGGCGGCCGAGTTGTTGAGGTAGCACGAGCCGCCGAAGGCGGTCCTGGTCACGTGGTGGCCGGGCGGCCGGCAGCACGCGTAGGCGATCCACTCGCCGCCCGCCGCCAGGTCGGCGGCGGTGAGGGCGACGTCGACGGCCGCGCGCGCCGCCTCCCAGGTGCCGGGGCCGATCAAGGTCATCGTGTCGTAGGCGAAGCGGCCGGCTCGCGCGGCCACTGCCGCGGGCTCGACCGCCTCGTGCCCGCCGAGCAGCCCCGGGTGCGCGAAGAGGTACGGGACCACGCGGTCCTGGCCCGGGTCGCGGTCGAGCCCAGCCGCCAACCACTCGTCCCAGGCACGTTTCAGGTACGCGAGGAGCGCCGGGTCGTGGACGGTGGCCAGGCAATCATCGGCATGGGCCGTGGCCTCCACCACGGTGGCACCGGCGGCCTCCAGCTCAGCGCGGATCCGCTCGGCACGCTCGGGCACCTCCGTCCCGGGCGTGCGGACACCGAGGTAGACCTCGCCGCCGGGCTCGTGGTCGCGATGGGCGTCGCTCCAGACGACTGGGATCGAGAGGGCCACGGGCGCGCCGGTCATACCACAGTGGGCCCCTGCCACCCCGGCAGCCGTCCTGCCCTGCTGTTGCACCGCGACAGTTAGGCAGGACAGCCCTCGGCGTTTTGTCCATCCGGCGCATTGACGGCTTCCGGCGCCGCGCATAGGTTCCCTAACGACCGTTCATGAAGGAGGAGAGCGCGCGGGAGATCGGCCGGCGCCTGGGTGCAGACCGGGTGCTCGAACCCGCGGGGGCGCTCCCGCAGCCGGCCGAGCGCCTGGACCCGTCCGCGCCCGTGCGCCCTTACGAGTTCGAGGTGGCGGTCGAGCGCCTCTGCCTCGACTCGACCTCGCACCGCGAGATCCGCGAGCGCGCGCAGGGCGACGCCGAGCGGATGGCCGCGCGGATCGGCGAGATCGTCGCGGCCCGCGGCAAGATGCACAACCCCGAGACCGACTCGGGCGGGATCCTCACAGGGACGCGTTGCCGCCGTGGGCGAGGGCTACACCGACCCGCCGGTCGTCGGCGACCGGATCGCCACCCTGGGCTCGCTGACGCTGACGCCGCTCCGGCTCGACGAGGTGACGCGGCTCGACCCCGACTCGCCGCAGGTCGAGGTGGCCGGGACCGGCTACGTGTTCGACCGCGCGGCCTGGGCCCCGATCCCGGAGGACATTCCGTTGGAGCGGGCCATGGAGATCTTCGACGTCTGCGCCGCGACGACCCAGGTCCGCGACCTCGCGCCGGCGAGCGGCACGGTCTGCGTGCTGGGCGCGGGCCACGCGGGCAAGCTCGCGTTGGCGGCGGCGCGCGACGCGATGGACTCGGGCACGACGGTCGCCGTCGACGTCGATCCCGAGGCCGTCGAGCACGTGCGCGAGCTGGGTCTGTGCGACATCGCCGTGGCCGCCGACCTGCGGGACCCGCTGGCCGCCCTCGAGACGCTTGGCTCGGCGGGCGTGCCCCCGGCGGACCTGACCGTGGTGGTGGTGAACGCCACCGGCTGCGAGCCAAGCGCGATCCTGCTGACGGCCGACGGCGGGACGATCCTGTTCTTCTCCATGGCCACGAGCTTCGCCTCGGCCGCGCTGGCCGCCGACGGCATCGGCACCGGCGCCCGCATGGTCGTCGGCAGCGGCTACACGGCCGACCGTGGGGAGTACGCGTTCGAGCTGGTGCGTGGATCGGAGCCCCTTCGCAGGGCGCTCGGGCTAGTGGAGGAACCTGCGTGATCGCCCACGATGTGCAGACCCGCTGGGAGGACCTGGACGCGCTGGGCCACGTCGGGCACACGGCCGTCCTCGTCCTCCTCGAGCAGGGGCGCGACGCGTTCCTGGGCGAGCACGGCATCCGTCCCGACCAATACGTGGTGGGGCGCTGCTCGGTGAGCTTCAACCGCGAGATCGACCCGTCGCAGAAGACGGTCACGGTGGAGTGCGGCGTGCGCGAGCTGGGGACGTCGAGCGTCACGACCCGGGAGCGGATCATGGGCGCCGACGGCGGCGTCGCGGTGGAGGCCGAGTTCGCGCTCGTGCTCTGGGACGCCGACCAGCGCGGCTCGCGCCCGATCAGCGAGAACGAACGCGCGTCCTTGGAAGGGAGGAGCCTGATGGCCTGGAACTCGGACCCCGTCGTCGTGACGGTCGCGATCACCGGCGCCGACGTCTTCCGCGAGAACAACCCCAACATCCCGTACACCACCGAGGAGATCGCGGACTCCGCGATCGGGGCCGCCGAGGCCGGGGCCACGGTCGCACACCTTCACGTGCGCGAGGACGACGGGACACCGAGCGGGCGGCCGGAGCTGTTCGTCGAGGTGATCGATCGGATTCGCGCCGGCTCGGACGTCCTGACGATGGTCTCGACCGGCGGCGCCAACGACATGACGATCGAGGAGCGCACCACGGGCCTCGAGGCCAAGCCCGATATCTCCGGCGTCGAGTCGGGCTCGATGAACTTCGGCGAGGAGACCTTCATCACGCCGCCACCCGCCGGCAAGGGCATCGTCAAGCGGGCGCTCGACGCTCAGATCGCGCTGGAGGTCGAGGCCTTCGACGTCGGCCACGTGGTCAGCGCGGTGCGCTGGCTGGACGAGGGGATCCTGCCGTCGCCGATGCGGATCAACCTCGTGTTCGGGGTGCCGGGCGGCATCGACGCGTCGCCGGAGGCGCTGGAGGCCATGCTGCGGCCGCTGCCGCCCGAGACGTTCTGGACGGTCACGTGTATCGGCCGTCACCACCAGCGCCTGCTGGGGCTGGCGCTCGTGCGCGGCGCTCCCGGCATCCGCACCGGGCTCGAGGACGTGTCCTACATCAGCAAGGGCGTGCTGGCGCCGTCGAACGCGGCACTGGTCGAGATGGCCGTCGGCCTGGCGGGCACGCTGGGTCGCGAGGTCGCAACCCAGGAGCAGACCAAGGAGCTGCTGCATCTTGGCTGAGGCCGTCGTCAAGCCGGGGAACGCGAGCGCTACCCGCGATGGCCGCTCGTCGGCGCGCCGCGGGCCCGAGACGCGTGAGGTGATCCAAGAGGCTGCCGTCGAGCTGTTCGCGGCCCGTGGCTACCACGCCACGTCGATGCGGGCCATCGCGAACGCCGCCGAGGTCCAGCCCGCCGCGATCTACCATTGGTACCCCAGCAAGGAGGCGATCCTGATCCAGCTCCAGGACGACTTCATGGACGAGCTGACCGGGCGCGTCGTCGAGGCGGTCGCCAAGCACGATCCACCCTGCGCTCCGACTTGCGGCGGCGGTGCGCGAGCACGTGGTCTTCCACGGGATCCACAGCCGGGCCGCCTTCGTGACCGACAGCGAGATCAGGGCGCTGACGCCGCGGCCCCGAAAGGCCCTGATCGCCCAGCGCGACGCCTACCAGGAGCGCTTCGGCGAGATGATCGCGCGCCGGGATCGCCGACGGGTCGCTCCACGCCACCCACGCCAACGTCGCGACCTACGCGATCCTGCTCCAGTGCACCGGCGCCGCGCTGTGGTTCGACCCCGCCGGCCCGCTCGGCCTGGATGAGGTCGCCGACGCCTACGTCGAGCTCGTGCTGGGCTCGCTTCAGGCCCCGCGCGAGCTGATCGCCGAGGCAGTGGAGGCGACGCGGTGAGGACGAAGCCCCCGGCGCTGCCGGAGAAGGCCAAGATCGCCGTCGTCGCGCCCTCGAGCCCGCCTCAGACCCGCTCGGAGACCGAGCAGGCCACCGAGTACTTCACGAAGCGCGGCCACGAGGTCGTGTTCGGGCCCAACCACCGGAAGGTGCACGGCTATCTGGCCGGGACCGACGCGGAGCGCGCCGAGGACCTCCAGTGGGCGCTGTCGGAGCCCGGGATCGACATGGTCCACACGCTCTGCGGTGGCTACGGGGTCGCCCGCCTCTACGACCTGCTCGACTGGGACGCGGTGGGCGACCCACGGATCGTCTGCGGCTTCTCCGACATCACCGCCCTTCACCTGGCGCTCGCCGCCCACGCGGGGTGGGTCACCTTCTACGGACCCAACTTCCTGCGTTTCACCCGCAAGCGCAAGGAGCTCACCAAGGAGACCGAGGAATGGTTCCACCGCGCGCTTCGAGCCGGAGCCGCTCGGCCGGGTGTTCGAGGATCCCGAAGACCCGTACGTCCTCACAGTGCGGGAGGGGACGGCCGAGGCGCCGCTCGTGGGCGGCTGCCTGACGCTGCTCTGCTCGAGCATCGGAACGCCCTACGAGGTGGAGACGGACGGATGCGTGGTCATGGTTGAGGACCTGTTCACCGAGACGTACCTGGTCGACACGGCGCTGAACCACCTGATCCGGGCCGGGCAAGCTCGAGAACGCGGCGGGGTTCGTGTTCGGGACGAACGTGGACCTGAAGCCGCTGACGGTCCCCGAGGCCGCCGAGTCGATGCTGTCGGTCGAGGAGATCCTGGACGAGCTGATCGCGCCCGCTGGGCATTCCCGCGATCGCGAACGTCCCGGTCGGGCACGGCAAGCACATGGCGACGATGCCGCTTGGGGCCACGGTGCGCCTGGATGGCGCTGAAAAGTCGCTCGAGGTGACCGAGGCCGCCGTCGAGACAAAGAGGACACAGGAGGAGGAGCGCAGTGAACCGTTGGAAGACCCTGGCCGCGACGGCGGTGCTGGTGGCGGCGGTGTGCGCTGGGCCTCGAGGCCTCGACCGGATCGGCGCAGGACTCCGGGCTCCGCCGGCAAGGACGTGCTGCGCATCGGCTGGGCGCAGGACCCGAAGACGCTCAACCCCTTCGTCGGCGTGAACGAGGAGGAGTACACGATCTGGGCGCTCCAGTGGGAGCTGCTGCTCAACTTCGACCCCGAGACGCTGGGGCCGAGCCCGGGCATCGCCGAGAGCTGGGAGGTCTCCGAGGACAAGAAGACGATCACCTTCGAGCTGATCAAGGGCGCGAAGTGGTCCGACGGCGAGCCGATCACCTCCGAGGACGTCAAGTGGTCGCTCGAGGTGCTGGGCGGCCACGGCCTCCTGTTCAGCGCCTACACCGGAAACGTCAAGTCGATCAAGACGCCCGACGAGACGACGGTCATCATCGAGACGAAGGTGCCCGACGCCCGGATGGTCGGCGGCCTCTGGATCTACATCCTCCCCGAGCACATCTGGGGCAAGGTGCCGCTCAAGGACCTGACCGGCTCCTATCAGCCGGAGGTGCCGATGGTCGGCAGCGGGCCGTACATCGTCACCGAGTTCGAGCGGAGCCGGATCACCCGCATGGAGGTGAACCCGGAGTGGCGCGGCGACCCGCCGGCGTTCGAGGAGATCCAGTTCATCCGCTACGGGAGCCAGGACGCGGCCGAGCGGGCGCTGACCCTGGGGGAGGTCGACTTCCTCCCCGAGGTCGAGCCGGCGACCTTCGAGCGGCTCGGGAACCAGGAGGGGATCGAGACCGTCAACGCGCCCACCTACTCGTTCACCGAGCTCGCCTTCAACCTCTGCTCGGAGGAGGACTGCCCGGACGCGGTGTTCAACCCCGCGATCCAGGACAAGACGATCCGCCAGGCGACCGCCTACGGCATCGACCGCGAGCGCAACAACGAGATCGCGAACCAGGGGACGTCGTTCGTGGCCCACGGCCTGCTGCCGTCGTTCTACAAGGCGTTCTACGAGGTCCCGGAGCTGGACTACCCGTACGACCCGGAGATGGCGAACCAGATCCTCGACGATGCCGGCTGGGAGCTGAACGACGACGGGATCCGTGAGAAGGACGGCGAGGTCGCCTCGTTCGACCTCTACGTGCGCTCGGAGTCGCCGTGCGGACATCCAGATGGCGAAGCTGATCGCCGAGCAGACGCATGGAGGTCGGGATCGAGTACAACGTCCAGATCGTGAGCACCGACAAGCTCACCGAGCTCACGATCCGCAAGGAGGCCGGCAAGCCGGCGCCGGAGTTCGACTCGTTCATCTGGGGCTGGGGCGGGGACCCGTACGACCCGAGCTTCCTGCTCGAGCCTGATGACGACCGACGAGATCGGCGCGTCGTCGGACGCCTTCTACTCGAACCCCGAGTACGACCGGCTGTTCGAGGAGCAGACCACGCTGTTCGACACCAGGAGGAGCGCAAGGCGGTGATCCAGGAGATGATCGCGATCCTCCAGGAGGACCTGCCGTACATCGTCCTCACCTACGACCCCTACCTCGAGGCCTACAACTCCGACGCGCTGGGTGGGGTCGAGCGGCTCTGTCCCGCCGAGACGGGCACCGCGTTCTGCCAGCAGGTCTCCTACGAGCCGATCCTGAGCCTGGAGCCCGGCGAGGCATCGTCGGAGGAGCTCACGACCGGGGTGCCCGGCGGCGTGGTCGCGATCGGCGCCGTCGGTGGTCGCGATCGCGCGCCTTCCTGTTCGGCCGCGCGCGCGGGCGCCGGGAGATCGAGCCGCTGGAGATGGAAGCGTGAGGGGCGCCGGGTGAACGCACGCTGGATAGCCGGGAAGGTCGGGGCGGCGCTGCTGACGCTCGTGTTCGTGCTGATCTTCAACTTCTTCCTGTTCCGGGGGCTGGGCGACCCGACCGACGCAGCTCGCCCGCCTGCCGCAGACGAACCCGCGAGGAGATCGAGCAGCTGCGTGCCGAGTACGGCCTCGACAAGCCCCTGATCGGCCAGTTCGCCGACTACGCCGGCGACACGCGTGACGCTGGAGCTGGGCATCAGCCAGCGCACGCGCGAGCCGGTCTGGGACGAGATCAAGGCGGCGATCCCGTGGACGCTGCTGCTGGTCGGGGTCGGCACCCTGATCGCGACCCTCGTCGGGGCGTGGATGGGGGTGAAGGCCGCGACGCAACGCGGCAAGCGAACCGACGACAGCCTGCTGGGCTTCAGCCTGTTCACGTACTCGGCGCCGGAGTACTGGATCGGGATCATCCTGATCCTCGTCTTCGCGGTCGCGATCCCGATCTTCCCGGCGGGACAGCAGGTCACGCCGGGGGTGGAGTTCTCGAACTGGTTCGCCGAGGCCGCGGACGTGCTCGACCACCTCGTCCTGCCCGTGACGGCGATGACGTTCCTGCTCCTGGGCCAGTACTTCCTGATCATGCGCTCGTCGATGGTGGACGTCCTCACCGAGGACTTCGTCACGGTCAAGCGGGCGACCGGCCTGCCGTGGCACCGGGTGGTGAGCAAGCACGCCGTGCCGAACGCGCTCCTGCCCCTGGTGACCATCGCCGCGATCCAGTTCGGCGCGGTGGCGGGCGGCGCCGTCACGATCGAGACGCTGTTCTCGTGGCCGGGCCTCGGTGAGCTGAGCTACAACGCCATCGCCGACAAGGACTTCCCGATGCTCCAGGGGACGTTCCTGGTCTTCTCGGCCGGCGTGATCCTCGCCAACCTCATGGCCGACTTCCTCTACTTCTTCCTCGACCCGAGGGTGCAGGCGCGATGACGGCGGGCGCCATGACCGGCGCGCGGCACGAGCTCATCTTCGGCAGCTGGCGCGGGCGCTTCGGGCTCGCCGTGCTCGGGCTGTTCATCTTCATGGCCATCTTCGGCAGGGCGATCGCGCCCGACGACCCCTACGCCTCCAGCCTCGACACCCTCGCGCCGCCCAGCTCGGAGCACTGGCTGGGGACGACGGAGAGCGGCGTCCGACGTGCTCTCCCAGCTCCTGTACGGGGCGCGCATCTCGATCGTGGTCGGGTTCGCGGCGGCGATCATCTCGGCGGTGATCGGCGCGGCGGTCGGCCTCCTCAGCGGGTACTTCGGCGGCTGGACCGACCGCATCCTCGACGGGGTCGACAACTGGTTCCTGGTGATCCCGACCCTGCCGCTGATGATCGTGCTCTCCAGCATCCTCGCGCCGTCGCTGGGGGTGCTCATCCTCGTCATCGGGATCACTTCGTGGGCGGGCACCGGCCGGATCGTGCGCTCGCAGGTGCTGACCCTGCGCGAGCGAGCGTTCGTCGAGCGCGCGCGGGCCCTCGGCGCGAGCCACTGGTACATCCTGCGCACCCACATCTTCCCCAACGCGCTGCCGCTGATCTTCGCCAACACGGTGCTGATCGTGGCGGTGGCGATCCTCTCCGAGTCGGCGCTCGCGTTCCTCGGCCTCGGCGACCCGACCCAGATCTCCTGGGGCACGATGCTGGAGAACGCGTTCGCGGCGGGGGCGCCCAGCGCCGAGGCGTGGTGGTACGTGATCCCGCCCGGCCTCTGCATCACGCTGCTGGTCCTGTCCGTCGCCGTCCTCGGCTACCTGTTCGAGGAGTACGTCAACCCGAGGCTATTGGAGGAGAGCTTTGAGGCCGCTGCTTGAGGTCAGCGATCTCCACGTCCACGCGGACGGCAAGCCGATCGTCGACGGGGTCGACTTTCAGCTTCAGCACGGGGAGGCCCTGGGGCTGGCCGGCGAGTCGGGGTGCGGCAAGACCACGACGGCGCTCGCGCTGATGAAGCTCCTGCCTGGAAGCCTCGAGCAATCGGGGGCCATGACCCTGAACCTCAAGGGCGCGGACGAGCCGATCAACCTCGAGCGCCGCACGGAGACCGGGATGCGCTACGTCCGCTGGCGCCACATCTCCCTCGTCTTCCAGGGTGCGATGAACGCGCTCGACCCGGTGCAGAGGGTCGAGGTGCAGTTCGCCGAGGCGATCAGCCTCCACTCGCCCTCGGCCAGCTCGGCCGAGGTGAAGGAGCGCACGCAGGAGCTGCTCGGCACGGTGGGGCTGACGGAGGCGCTCGGGCGCCGCTACGCCCACCAGCTCTCGGGCGGGCAGCGCCAGCGGGTGATGATCGCGCTGGCGCTGGCGTGCAACCCCTCGCTGGTGATCGCGGACGAGCCGACCACCGCGCTCGACGTCGTCATGCAGGCGCAGGTGCTCCAGCTGCTCGAGCAGCCTGCGCGAGCGCCTCGGCCTGGCGCTGATCCTGATCTCGCACGACCTCGGCGTGCTGGCGGAGACCTGCGACCGCATCGCGATCATGTACGCCGGGCGGATCGTGGAGATCGGGACCTGTCGCCACGGTCTTCTCCGACCCGCAGCACCCGTACACGAAGCGGCTGCTCGAGACGATGCCCTCGATCGGAGGCAACCGCGGCCTCGAGGATCCGATCCCGGGCGGCCCGCCGGATCCGGGCGAGCCGCCGCCGGGCTGCCGCTTCCAGCCCAGGTGCCCGTACGCGGATGACCGCTGCAAGGTGGAGGACCCGGCACTGCGCGAGGTCGGCGGCGGCGCACGCCGCGGCCTGCCATTTCGCGCCGTGGACCGACTGGCCCGAGGAGGGCGTCTCGCAGGCGTGGAGGGCGGGGGCCGCGGGATGAGCTCGACCGCCGCCCCGCTCATGGAGGTGCGCGACCTGTGCGTGCAGTTCCGCGTCGAGCGGGGCACCGCGCGCGCGGTCGACGGGGTCTCGCTGGAGTGGCGCAAGGGCGAGGTGCTCGGGGTCGTGGGCGAGTCCGGATGCGGGAAGTCGACGCTCGCGCGGGCGATGCTCAGCCTGGTGGAGCCGGCCAGCGGGCGAGCTCGCGCTCGACGGTGAGCCCCTGAACGGCAAGGGCAAGCTCGACGAGCTTCGCCGCCGCCTCCAGATGATCTTCCAGGACCCCTACCAGACGCTCAACCCGCGCCAGCGGGTGCGAACGATCGTCGCCGAGCCCCTGGTGGTCCAGGGGGTGGACCGCGCCGAGCACGCCGAGCGGGTGAAGAAGGCCCTGGAGGACGTCGGGCTGGACCCCGAGCGGTTCTCGGAGCGCTACCCGCACCAGCTCTCCGGCGGCCAGCGCCAGCGCGCCGCGATCGCCGCCGCGCTCGTGCTCGAGCCCGACGGGCTGATCTGCGACGAGCCGGTCTCGATGCTCGACGTCTCGGTGCAGGCGCAGATCCTGCGGGTGCTGCTCGACATCCAGAAGCAGCGGGAGCTGGCGCTGCTGTTCATCACCCACGACCTCAGCCTCGCCTGGTCGCTCTGCGACCGGATCGCGGTGATGTACCTCGGCCGGGTCGTCGAGCAGGGCAGCGTGACCGGACGTGATCGAGCGCCCCCAGCACCCCTACACCCAGGCGCTCGTGACCGCGGTGCCCGATCGCGACGCCCGGGGGCGGCGGCGAGCGCGAGCTCCTGAGCGGCGAGCTGCCCGACGCGACCGACGTGCCCACGGGATGCCGGTTCCATCCCCGCTGCCCGAAGCGCTTCGAGCCCTGCGACAAGGTCGATCCCAAGCTCGTCCCGGCCGGCGGCCGCGACCAGCTCGCCGCGTGCCTGCTGCATGACCAGGCCGGCGCCGCGGCCGGCCAGCGCACCGATCAGCAGTGAGCGCTGAGCGCTGGCGGGACATCGCCGGTCCGGTCGGCCGGCTCGAGCCGGGGGCGCGAAACGCGATCACCGACGTCCCGGGCGTGCTCGTGGGCCACTCGCAGGCCGAGAGCGGCCAGGCGACCGGCGTTACCGTCGTCGAGCCGCCCTCGCTGCCGGCCGCCGCGGGCACCCGCACCGTGAACGGCTTCGGCGAGCTGACCGGGAAGCTCGAGATCGAGGAGCGGGGAACGCTGGTGACGCCGGTCCACCTGTGCGGGACGCACGCGCTCGGGACCGTCGTCGACGCCGCGATCCACGCCTCCGGACACGGCCCCGATGACGTGATCATCCCGGTGGTCGGTGAGTGCGACGACGGCGACATGGCCGACTCGCGCACGGTCACCCGGGCCGACGTCGATCGCGCGCTGGGCGCCGCCGGGCCCGAGGTCGAGGAGGGCACGGTGGGGGCGGGCACCGGGATGGTGTGCTTCGAGTTCCCGGGCGGGATCGGGACCGCGTCGCGGACCGTAGGCGAACACCATGTCGGCGTCCTGCTGCTGTGCAACTTCGGCTCCCGCGCCGACCTCGACGTCCTCGGCACCTCGCTCGGCCCGGCGCCGGAGCGGCCGCGCCACGAGGGCTCGTGCATCACCGTCTGCGCCACGGACGCGCCCCTGGCCCCTCATCAGCTGCGGCGGCTGGCGCTGCGCCCGCTGTTGGGCCTGGCCCGGGCGGGGTCCTACGCCGAGGAGGGATCGGGCGAGATCGGGCTCGCCTTCTCGACCGCCGACGACGGCGAGGTGGCGAACGGCCACCTCAACCCCTACTTCCTGGCCGCGTGGGAGGCGGCCCACGAGGCCGTGCTCAACTGCCTGGTGGCCGCTCGTCCCGCCGAGCGGCTCGACGGGACCATGCAGGACGCGTTCCCGGTGGACGTGGTGCGCCGCCTGGCCACCGAACGCGGATGACGGAGCCTGACCTACGAGACGAGGTCGTCGGCCTCGCCCAGGAGCTGATCCGCCTCGACACCTCGAACCCGCCCGGGGCGCGAGACGCCCGCGGCCGAGCTCCTCGCCGACCACCTGACCGCGGCCGGCGCCGAGTGCGAGCTGGTCGGCCCCGACCCCGAGCGCCTGAACCTGATCGCCCGGGTCGCGGGCCGCGGCGAGGGACCCTCGCTGATGCTGATGGCGCACACCGACGTCGTGCCCGCCCCCAGCGACGGCTGGACGACCGCGCCCTTCGGGGGCGAGGTACGGGACGGCAGGCTCTACGGTCGCGGCGCCGCCGACATGAAGGGCGAGTTGGCGGCACGGGCAGTGGCGTTGGCGGAGCTGGCGCGAAGCGGCCAGCCGCCGGCGGGCGACGTCGTCCTGGTCGCGGAGTCCGACGAGGAGAGGAACACCGCCGACGTCGGGATGTCGTGGCTCGTCCGCGAGCGGCCCGACGTGCGCTGCGACTACGCGATCAACGAGGGCGGCGGATCGTTGCTCCGGCTCGCGGGCGGCCGCCGGGTGGTGACGATCGCGGTCGGGGAGAAGCAGGTGACCTCGCTTCGCATCCGGATCCGTGGCCGCGCCGGCCACGCCTCGGTGCCGGTGGCCGCCGAGAACCCGCTCGCCCACACCGCCAGGGCGATCGAGCGGCCTGCTCGCGGCCGAGACGCCGACGCGGATGCCCGCGGCGGTCGGCCGCGCCCTGACTCGACCTCGGCGCCCCGGACGGCACCGACGACGAGATGATCGCGTGGGGCGCAGCCCTCCACCCCGACCTGGCGGACAGCCTTCCGGCGATGTGCCGGATGACCGTGACACCGACCGGCCTTCGCACCCACGAGCCCGCCAACGTGATCCCGCCCTACGCCGACTTGATCTGCGACTGCCGGCTGCTCCCGGGGCAGACCGAGGACGACATCCGCTCACACGTCGATCGGGCCCTCGGACGGGAGTTCACCTACGAGCTCGAGCTGCTCGAGCCGCTCGAGGGAGGGACCGAGTCCCCGATCGACACCCCGCTCTATCGCGGCCTGTGAGGAGTACGTGGCCGAGCGCCTCCCCGGAGCACGGCTCCTGCCGCTGATCTCGCCCGGATTCACCGACTCACACTGGGTACGCCGGGAGCACGGCACGACCGCCTACGGCTTCGCCCCGGTGTTCTCGACCGATCTCGACGCCTACAACGACGGCATCCATGGCGCCGACGAGTGCCTGGACGTGGCCGACCTGGTGGAGATGACCGATTTCAACCTGCACGCGATCCGGGCTCTCACGCCGCCGGGCCGTCCGGCGTTTCACCCAGCATGAGAACCATGCGATCCACGCTCACGATCGACAGCCCGGTCGGCCCGCTCGCCCTCGAGGCGCGCGACGGCGCCGTCGACCAAGGTCGGCTTCACCGGGGCGCGCCCGGGCGGCGACGGCGGCGAGCTGCTCGACCGGGCGGCCGCCGCAGCTCGGCGAGTACTTCGCCGGCGCGCGCCGCGAGTTCGAGCTCCCGCTGGCGCCGCCGCAGCGAGGGGCTCCTGGGCCGCGTGCTCACCGCCCTCGCCGAGGTCCCCTACGGGGAGACCATCTCCTACAAGGAGCTGACCCTCGCCGCCGGCCTCGACCTCGCGCAGGTGCGCGAGGTCGGCGCGGCGCTTGGGCGCAACCCGCTGGCGATCGTGCTTCCGTGCCACCGCGTGATCGGCTCCGACGGCAGCCTGGTCGGCTTCGGCGGCGGGCTCGAGCGAAAGCGCCGGCTGCTCGACCTCGAGGCGCCGCAGCTCACGCTGGCCTAGGCGGCGGCGAGAGTCGCGCCGCGCGTCCTGCCGTGGGGCGGGGCGTCGGTGGCAGCGGGCTTGGCACCGAGGCGCGTGGGGAGCGGGCTGAGGCGTGGAATACCCCATGGGGTATAGCTGACCATTGAGTGAGCGCTCATGCCGCCTATAGCAGCCACGATCGCCCAATGGATGCCGGCGGAAGCCTCTGCGCTGCGGTCTGGGTTCGCTCGCGTCGAGCTCCAGGCACGGAACCGGCCTGACCGTGCACCGATCGCACCCAGATCAAGGGGGGTATCGACCCACGCCCGGCCTCGCTCTCTCCTCGGTGCCAAGACCCCAACCGCCGATCCGGCGACCGCCCCCCGGCCTGAGCCCCGGCCTCACCCTGCAGCCGGTGCAGGTCGACCGGGTCGTGCGCGCAGAACAGGGTGACCTCGTCGCCGTTCGCCGCGGCCAGCTCGCGCAGGCGTCCGGCGTTTCGCTTGCGGGCCGCGTTGTCGAACGCCATCATCGACTGGAACGCGCGCAGCGCCGGCGGGCACGAGGGCGGAGTGGCCACCTCGTCGTGGTGGAAGTAGCAGTCGCCGCAGTGAAGGAGCCAGCGATCGCCGTCGCGAATCGCGATCGCGACGTGCCCGCGGCTGTGGCCCGCGAGCGGGATCATCGCGATCTCGGCGTCGACGCCCTCCATCACCCGGATGCTCTCGAACCCGAACCACTCGTCGCCGCCGGACTCATAGGTGACCCATCTCGGCCCGTGCTCGAAGTGCGGCCGGCGGTAGCGCGCGCGCTCGCGCAGGGCGGGGTCGAGCGCGGCCCGCTGCTCGGCCGCGAACACGTGGACCTCGGCCTCGGGGAAGTCGGGCAGCCCGCCGGCGTGGTCGAGGTCGAGGTGGGTGACGGTGATGTGGCGGACGTCGGCGGGATCGAGTCCCAGGCCCTTGATCCGCTCGAACGCCGTCTCCTCGGCCCGCGGCTTCGGCCGCAGGGCCAGGTTGAACGGGACGCCGAGCCGCCTGTAGGGGTGGCGCGCGTCCTCGGTGCCGAACCCCGTCTCGACGAGGACGAGCTCGCCGCCGGCTTCGATCAGAAGGCAATGGCAAACGATCTCGGCTGAGCCGAGACCGCCTTCACCAGAGATGAAGCGCTCGCCGAACGGGCAGAGCGTGCCGCAGTTGAGGTGGTGGATCCGCACGGAGGCGGATCCACCCTCTCACATCGCTACTCGCCGGCCTCATCCGTCTTCGCCGGAGTCCGCCTCGTCGCCCACGACGTTGAAGTCGCGGTCGAGCTGGACGTCCGTCTGCGAGCCGTCGTCGAGGGTGACCTCGACCTCGTAGTAGCTCTCCTCGTCGCCGACCTCGGTGCCGGAGACTGAGCCCTGGCCGGTGTGCTCGAGCGCCGCGGCGCTCGCCTGGTCGAGCGCGCTGCCGCTGATCGCGACGTCCGGGCCCTCGGCCGCGTCCTCGCTGCCGCCGCCCGCGATCGCCACTCCGGCGCCGCCCGCGGCGAGCGCCAGGGCCGCGGCTCCGGCGATCAGGATCTTGGGTCGTGTGTTCATTTCGGTTCCTCCTGTTGGTTGCTTGGTTACAGGAGGCGTTGTACGGGGAGCCCGTGAAACGGCGATGAACCCGCTTTCAGAAGATCTTAAACCGGTTCACGTACGTTTCACGCTGTGGCTGGACCCGCTTGAAATGGCGGTTTCCGGGAATCCCCACAAATCCGACAATTGCGCTATACTTTATGAAGCACTGGGGAGGTGCGCGGTCCGTGCTGAATGGACCGTGGCAGGGGTAGTACCACGCGACGAAGGAGCAAGATGCCTCGCAATCGAGGGGCTGCGAACGAGCGCAGCGAGGCTCGCCGCGTGCGCGGCGAGCACGACAACAAGACGAAGGCCACCAGCGCGAGCACGCGAGAGCGCCGCACGCGCGAGCACGCCGTGGCCGATCACACCACCGACAGCCTGCAGCTTTTCATCAACCAGGCGATGAAGTACCCCCTGCTCACGAAGGAGGAGGAGGTCGAGCTGGCGCAGGCGATCGAGCGCGGCGACCTCGCCGCCAAGGAGCGCCTGATCAACTCGAACCTGCGGCTGGTGATCAAGTTCGCGCGCCGCTACCAGGGCCACGGCCTCGACATGGGCGACCTCGTCCAGGAGGCGATGCTGGGCCTGATCCGCGCGGCCGAGAAGTTCGACTGGCGCCGTGGCTACAAGTTCTCCACGTACGCGGTCCTCTGGATCAAGCAGTCGATCCAGCGCGGGCTCGACAACACCGGCCGGCCGGTGCGGATCCCCGCGCACATCGCGCAGCGCGAGCGCACGGTGAACCGTGTCACGGCTGAGCTTGCAACGAAGCTGGACCGCACCCCGACCGACGAGGAGGTGGCGAAGGAGACTGAGCTGCCGCTCGAGGAGGTCATGGCGATCCGCGACCTGACCCGCGTCACCACCAGCCTCGACCAGACCGTGGGCGAGGACGACACCACGCTCGGCGAGCTGGTCGCCGAGAGCACCGCCGACCTCGAGGAGGAGGTGCTGGAGCGCCAGCAGGAGCAGACCGTCGCCGAGGCGCTGGCGAAGCTGCCCGAGGACGAGCGGCGCATCATCATCGCCCGCTTCGGCACCGGCGGCCGCGAGGCCCGGAGCCTGCGCGAGGCCGCCCGCGAGGCCGAGGTCACCCAGGCCGAGGCCCGGGAGCTCGAGGCTAGGGCGCTGCGGCGCCTCTCCGCCGACGAGTCCCTCGCCGGCTGGCGCGCGGCGGCGTAAAGCCGCCACGTTGCCCTAGTGCCCCGAACCCTGCAACCGCCGGCTCCCTAGAGCACCGTTAGCTGCAGCAGGGCGCCGACGGCGCCCGAGCCCAGCATCACCCAGAGCACGGTCAGGCGGGAGTGCCACCGGCTCAGGGCGAGGAAGGCTGCGAGCGCGATCAGGGCCGCGGGGACGTCGGGGATGCTGGTCTCGCCGATATCGATCGCCACCGCCGCGATCAGGCCGATGACGCCGGCGGCGACGCCCAGGAGGAACGGCCGGACGCGCGGGTTCTCGGCGGTGGCCACGAGTTGGCGGTGAAGGAAGATCGGGAAGACGAAGGCCGGGAGGAAGATCGCGACGGTCATGGCGATGCCGCCGGCGAGCCCGCCGGCCAGGTAGCCCACGAACGTCGAGAAGATGATCAGCGGGGCGGGGAGCGCGCCGCTGAGCGCGAGGCCGTCGACGAACTGGTCCTCGGTGAGCCAGCCCTGCGCCTCGACCGAGCTCTCCTGGAGGAACGGCACCACGGTGTAGGCGCCGCCGAACGTGAGCAGCCCGGCCTTCAGGCCCTCGAGGAAGATCTCGGCGGTCAGCGGCAGGGCGACGGCGGCCACCACCGCCGCGACGACCGGCAGGCTGGGGTCGAGCGCGGCGGCTCGCCCGCCGCGGCGGCCGGCGCTGGTCCACAGCTCGTAGGCGATGCCGGCCCCGGCGAGGACCAGCACGAAGCCCACGGAGGCGAACACGGTGAGGGCGAAGGCGGCGACCGCGATCAGGGCCAGCGGCAGATCGGTGAGGAACGAGGAGCCGAGGCGCAACAGGGCGCGCGCGATCAGGGCGACGACGGCCGCGGCGAGGCCGTAGAAGATCTCGTCCACGCTGCCCGCGAGGTCGGCCTCGACGTAGAGGATCGTCAGGCCCAGCATCAGCAGGAAGCCCGGGAGGACGAAGCCCAGGCCGGCCAGGAACGCGCCGGCCCGCCCCGCCCGCAGGCGCCCGAAGTAGATGCAGAGCTCGGTCGCCTCGGGGCCGGGCAACACCTGGTAGACGGCGAGGGTCTTGCCGAAGGTCTCCTCCGAGACCCAGTGGTCGCGGTCGACGCACTCCTCCTTGAGCCGCGCGATCTGGGCCGCCGGCCCTCCCCAGGCGAGCGCCCCGAAGCGCAGGAAGCGGACGAAGATGGCGCCAGGGGAGTCGGGCATCCCCGCGGCACCCTATGCGAGGGAATAGCCTGCACAGGGCAGGCCGAAGGGAGAGCGCACCCGTGGCGATCAAGCAGGTTCCCCCACTCGATGCGACATGGCTCGTGCTCGAGTCGCGCGACACGCCCATGCACGTCGGCGGGCTGTTCGAGTTCACGCCGCCCGACGACGCACCGCCCGACTACCTGAAACAGCAGCTCGAACGCATGCGCGGGGCGCGCACGATCCCGCAGCCGTGGAACCTGAAGCTCGTCGAGGGGCCGCTCGTGGGCCCGCGGCTGCCGCTGATGCGGGAGGAGCGCGACGTCGACCTCGAGTACCACGTGCGCCACTCCGCGCTGCCCCACCCGGGCGGGCAGCGCGAGCTGGGCATCCTCGTCTCCCGGCTGCACAGCCATCAGCTCGACCTGCACCGGCCGCTTTGGGAGGTCCACCTGATCGAGGGCCTCGAGGGAAACCGCTTCGCGATCTACCTCAAGATGCACCACTCGCTGATCGACGGCGTAAGCGGGATGCGGCTGATCCTTCGCGCCCTCTCAAGCGATCCCGACGTGCAGGAGACCCCGGCCTTCTGGACGGTCGGGGCCGGCAAGAAGTCGCAGCGCCAGCGCGAGGCCGAGGGCAGCGGCGTGGTGTCCGGAGCGCTGGGAGCGGCTCGGGGGGGCGTCGCTGGCGGCGACCGGCCTCGGACGCGCGGCGGTGCAGCTGAGCCGGTCGACCATCGACGGCAGCGACCTCCAGGCGCCGTATCGGGCGCCCGAATCGGCGCTCACGGGGCGCCTCGCCGGCCAGCGGCGCTTCGCAACCCAGCAGTACGACCTGCAGCGGATCAAGGACCTGGCGAAGGCCGCCGACTGCACGATGAACGACCTGGTCCTCTACCTCTCCGGCACCGCCCTGCGCCGCTACCTGACCGAGCACAGCCGGCTGCCGGACCGACCGCTCACAGCCGGCATCCCGGTCAACCTCCGCGACGCCGACGACGAGAGCACAGGGACCGCGATCGGGATGATGGTCGCGGAGCTGGGGACGAATGTGGCCGACCCGCGCCAGCGCCTCGACGCCATCAAGCGCTCGACCCGCGAGGCGAAGCGGCACCTGTCGGAGCTGCCGCCGGAGGCGCGCATCTCGTACACGCTGTTGATCAACGGTCCCTACATCGCAGGCCTGATCGCGGGGCTCGGGGGCCGCGCGCCGGTGCCCTTCAGCGCAGGGATCTCGAACGTCCCGGGCCCGCCTGAGCCGCTCTACTTCAACGGGTCGCGCCTGGATGCGCTGTTCCCGCTCTCGCTCCTGCTGCACGGGAACGCGCTGAACATCACCTGCGTCTCCTACGCCGGCACGCTCAACTTCGGCTTCACCGGCGCACGCGACAGGCTTCCCCACGTGCAGCGCCTGGCGATCTACATGGGCGAGGCCGTCGAGGAGATCTCCGGGATCCTGTCCTGATCCCGTCCGCTAGCCCGGGAGCTTGGGTGGACGCTCGATCGCGCATAGCCTTCCGGCGATGACCGCGCGCGACCCTGCCCCCTCCAGCTGCGACGTCGCCGTGGTCGGCGCCGGGATCCTCGGGCTGGCGTCGGCCCGGGAGCTTCAGCGCCGCCACCCGTCGCTCTCGGTCTGCGTACTGGAGCGCGAGGATCGGATCGCGGCGCACCAGACCGGCCACAACTCGGGCGTCCTTCACAGCGGCATCTACTACGTGCCCGGGTCGCTCAAGGCTCGCCTGTGCCGTGAGGGCATCGCGGCGATGTACGCGTTCTGCGAGGAACGCGGCATCGCGCACGAGCGCTGCGGCAAGGTGATCGTCGCCACCGGCGAGGACGAGCTCGAGCGCCTTGGCGAACTGGAGCGCCGCGCCCACGCGAACGGCGTGCCCGGCATGCGCCGGCTCGACCCGGACGGGATCCGCGAGCTCGAGCCACACGCGACCGGCGTCGCCGGCCTTCACTCCCCGGAGGCTGGGATCGCCGACTTCGCGGCGGTGGCCGAAGCGCTGGCCGCCGACGTGCGCGAGGCGGGCGGGAGGTCATGCTCGCCAGCGGGGTCGAGGGGGTCGAGGCGGGGGCCCGGGCGATCCGGCTGCGCCACGCGGGCGGCGAGCTCGAGGCCGGGCACGCCCTCTTCTGTGCCGGCGCCTGGTCGGATCGCCTGGCGGTCGCCGCAGGAGCCGAGGCCGACCCGCGGATCGTGCCGTTTCGCGGCGCCTACCTGCGGCTGAAGCGGGACCGCGCGTCGCTCGTCCGCTCGCTGATCTACCCGGTGCCCGACCCGGCCTTGCCGTTCCTCGGCGTCCACCTCACCCGGCACGCCTCGGGCGAGGTGCTCGTGGGGCCGACCGCACTGATGGCCGGCGCCCGAGATGCGTACCGGCTCGGCCGGGTGCGGCCGGGCGACCTCGCAGCGACGCTGGCGTGGCCCGGGACCTGGCGGCTCGCGGGCCGCAGCTGGCGAGCCGGGGCGGTCGAGGTCAAGCACGCCGCCAGCCGTCGCGCCTTCGTCGCGGCCGCGCGGCGGCTCGTGCCCGACCTCACCCCCGACGACGTCGAGCCCGCCTTCGCCGGCGTCCGCGCGCAGGCGCTTGGCCGTGACGGGTCCCTGGTCGACGACTTCGCGTTCTCCGCCACCGAGCGGGCGCTCCACGTGCGCAACGCTCCGTCGCCGGGAGCGACATCCGCGTTCGCGATCGCCCGCCACGTGGCGGATGAAGCCGAGGTGGCTTTCGGGCTCTCAAAGGCATAGGGTGGAAGCCACAGTGGGGAGGATCGAGGGAGAGGCGAGCGAGACGATCGAGGCGCCCATCGCGCGCGTCTTCGAGGTGGCGGCCGACGTCGAGGGCTCGCCCCGCTGGCAGCCGCAGATCAAGCGCGCCGAGTGCATCGACCGCGACGGCGAGGGCCGCCAGGTGCTCGTCGACACGGTCACCGACGGGAAGGTCCGCGACCTGCGCTCCCGCCTTCGCTTCGCCTACGACGAGCCGACCTCGATCCGGTGGGATCAGGAGGACGGCGACATGTCCGACGTCACCGGCAGCTGGGCGCTTGAGGACCAGGGTGATGGGACGGTGCGAGCCACGTATGCCCTCTCCGTCGACCTGGGCCGCATGCTCGGGTTGGTCGTCCGCGGCCCGGTGGTCGATCTCCTGCGAAAGCAGATGGTGGACACCATGCCCGGCAAGCTGAAGTCGTTCGTCGAGAACGGGGAGGGTTAGGGGCACGAGATGGCAGCGAAGAAGGACGACGACGAGGCCGAGGGCGACGGGGCTGAGCAGAAGTCCGATGAGGAGAAGCCCAAGCGCGGCACGGGCCCCACGGCGACCCGCCAGCAGAAGCGCCGCGAGGAGAGGCTGAAGCTGATCGAGGAGCAGGTCGCCGACGGGAGCCTGACGATCCGCCAGATGACCCCGGCGGAGCGCAAGGCGAACCCGCCGAAGAACCTGGGCAAGAAGAAGCGCTAGTGGCCGCCGCCTAGACGGCGACGCGGTAGTCGCCGGGGTTGATCCGGTGGGTTCTCCGCCGGAACTCGATCCACGGCCCGGGCCAATTGTTCGTATTGACGCCCTCGCCGTTGAGGTACCAGTTGGTGCACCCACCCGCGACCCAGGCGGTGCCTCGGCTGCGCTCCTCCATCTCCCGCCTCCACTCCGCCTGCGTCTCGGGCCGCAGGTCCAGATAGCGGAAGCCCGCCGTCGCGCAGCCGCCTGATCGCGTCCAGGACGTAGCGGAACTGGCACTCGAGGGTGTACGGCACCGACCCCGAGCCGTGGTTCGTGTTCGGCCCGTACAGGACGAACATGTTCGGGAACCCGCTCACCGTCGTCCCGAGGTATGCCTCGGGCCGCTCCGCCCAGACCTCGTTCAGGTCGCGCCCGCCAAGGCCGGTGACGTCCATCGGGGCGACGAAGTCGTGTGAGCGAAAGCCGGTGCCGTAGATGATCACGTCCGCCTCACGCCCGACTCCGTCGGGGCCGATCACGGAATTCGACGTGATCCGCTGGACCTCGCCGGCGACCAGCTCGACGTCAGGCCGCATGAGCGTCGGATACCAGTCGTTTGAGACCATCACCCGCTTGCAGCCCATCGCGTAGTCGGGTGTCGCCTTGGCACGGATATCCGGGTCGGGCAGGCCCTTCTCCCTGGTGCGGTCCGCGACCTTCTGGAGTGGGCGCATCGCCCACTCGGTGCCCGTGAAGGCGTAGGTGCCGAACTCGTAGAACGCAGCGAAGCCCAGGCGGGCGGCGGCCACGCGGAGCGGGAAGCGGCGGAACAGCCGGCGCTCCCACTCCGGGTAGGCGCGGTCGGCCTTGGGCAGGATCCACGGCGCGGAGCGCTGGTAGATCGTCGTCTGGGAGGCGACCTTCGCCACCTCGGGCACGAACTGGATCGCGCTCGCCCCCGTGCCGAGCACCGCGACGCGTTTGCCGGCGAGGTCGACGTCGTGGTCCCACTCGGCGGAATGGAACGCCGGTCCCGCGAAGTCACCGACCCCCTCTATCCGAGGGATCGCCGGGTCCTTGAGCTGGCCGCAGGCGGTGACGAGCACGTCGAACGAGCGCTCCTCGCCCGCATCCGTGGTGAGCGTCCAGCGTCCGCTCGCCTCGTCGAAGCTGGCGGCCTCGACCGTGGTGTTGAGGCGGATGTGGGGGCGCAGCCCGAAGCGGTCGGTGCAGCGCTCGAGGTAGGAGAGGATCTCGGGCTGGGGGGCGTAGCGTCGGGACCACTCGTGGCCGGGCGCGAACGAGAACGAGTAGAGGTGGGATTGGACGTCGCAGGCCGCGCCGGGGTACGTGTTCGCCCGCCACACGCCGCCGACCGTGTCGCCGCGCTCGAAGATCTCGAGGTCGCACTCGCCTTGCTCGACGAGCTTCGCTCCCATCCCGATGCCGCCGAAGCCAGCTCCGACGATGCCGACCTCAAGCCGGCGCCCATCCCCGTTGCCTGAGCTCATGCTCAACTCGCCGGTGAAGTTCGCCGGCGCGCTTCTGCGACGAAGGCGAGCGACGCCCTCGACGAAGTCCGCGGTGCGGCCCTGCTCGCTCTGGGCGTCGGCCTCGGCGTCGAGCTGCTCGTCGAGCTCCGGCGAGCAGGCGGCGGTTGAGGAGTCGCTTCGTGTTCGCGTAGGAGCGCGTCGGGCCGGCGGCGAGCCGGCTCGCGGAGGGCGCTCGGCCTCGCCGGCCAGCTCGTCGTCGGCGACGACGCGGTTGACGAGCCCCCACTCGAGGGCCTGCGCCGCGGCGACCCGCTCGCCCAGCATCGCCATCTCGGCCGCCCGGGCGAGTCCGGCGCGGGCGGGGACCGTCGCGCTGGAGCCGCCGTCGGGCACGAGCCCGATGTTCACGAAGGCGAGCAGGAAGTAGGCGGACTCGGCGGCCACGACCAGGTCGCAGGCGAGGGCGAGGGCGCAGCCGACCCCGACCGCGGGGCCGTTGACGGCGGCGACGACCGGCTTCGGCATCTCGCGGATCCCGAGGATGATCGGGTTGTAGAGCGACTTCAGGCGCTCGCCCAGATCCGGGCAGGCCGTCGTCGGCGCTGCGCTCCTCCTTCAGGTCCGCGCCCGAGGAGAACGCCCGCCCGGCGCCCGTGATCATCACGGCGCGGACGGCCTCGTCGGCCGCGAGGCTCGACACGGCGTCGTTAGGTCGGTGCCCAGCTGCAGATTCCAGGCGTTGAGGGCGTCGGGGCGGTTCAGCTCGATCGTCGCGGCGGCGCCGTCGATGTGAACGTCGATCGTCTCGTGGGAGGCCACGGGCAGTCTACGTCGCGACGCCCATCGTGAGGTCCCGGCATACCCCTCGCCCTCGCGCTTCACCGTCACCAGGCTCGACTCGCCACCGGCGGCGTAGATGGGGTCGGTGTCGTTGCGCACGTCCCGTTCGCCGCGGCTCGCGTACAGGTCGTCCTCGTAGACCTCATCCGTGGTCGCGTCATCGAAGTAGAGCTGTCCCGTGTGGACCTCGTCGCCGCCGACGTGGACCTTGACGTGGATGTGGACCGTGCGGCCCATGTACCAGCCGGGGTAGATCGTGGTGAACGTGGCCAGCCCGTCCGCCCGTGCGCTGGGCGCCTCGCAGGAAGGTCTCGCCGGCGCCCGGACCGAAGGCCGAGTAAGCACCATCGGCGTCGGCGTGCCAGACCTCGACGGTCGCGCCACCGATTGCCTCGCACGCCTCCGCCTCGAGCACCTGGAGCTCCAGCTCGAGCGGGGCTCCCGGCCTGCCCTCCGTGATATCGCGGCGGACCAGCGCTTCCTCGACGTAGAACGGCCCCTCGGTCTGCTCGGGGGTGAGGACGCAGTCGACGCGCCCTGAGCCGGTCGTCGGCGCCGGCGGCGTCCGTTGCTTCCGCTCTCGTCGGCGCTGGGTCGTCGTCACCACCGCAGCCGACGAGACCGAGGCTGGCGGCCCCCGCCGCCGCCACGCCGCCTGCGATCGCCTCCCGGCGGGTGAGCCTGCGCATCACGCCCGGGCGCGCAGCCGCATGGGCAGGCCGCCCTTGGGGCCCAGGGTCGGCATCTGGCGCACCGTCACCTCGTGGCCCGGGAGCAACTCGGGGAGGAAGCGTTGGAGCACCATCGCGGTGACCAGCTTCACCTCGGTCTGACCGAAGCGCTTGCCGATGCAGATCCGCGACCCGGCCCCGAACGGGACGTAGGCACCGCGGGGCAGAGCGGTCTTCCGCTCGCGCTCGAAGCGCTCGGGGACGAACGCGTCGGGATCCTCGAACACATGGGGGAGGCGGTGGCTGGCCCACGAGCAGTAGTTGACGTAGGCGCCGGCCGGCACCTCGCGGCCGCCGAACTCGAACGACCGTACCGCTCGCCGCGGGCCGATCCAGGCGGGCGGGTAGAGCCGAAGCGTCTCGTCGGTGACCATGTCCAGATATGGCAGCTCGCGGTGGAGCGTGGCCATGTCGGGCGCGTCGCCGCCGAGGACACGGTCCAGCTCCTCGCACAGGCGCTCCCGGGCCTCGGGGTTGCGGGCCAGCTCGTAGAGCTGGAACGTCACGGTCGACGTCGAGGTGTCGTGGCCGGCGAACATCAGGGTCATCAGCTGGTCGCGGACCTCGGTGTCCGACAGACGTGACCCGTCCTCGTCGCTTGCTGTGATCAGCAGGCTGAGAATGTCGAGCCGTTCGGCGTCGGGGTCGACGCGCCGGCGGGCGATCTCGCCATAGACGATCTCGTCGAGGACAGCCCGCGAGCGAACCATTCGCCTCCAGGCGGTCCCCGGGCCGCGCATCACCCGCTGGGGCGCGTCGGTGCCGTAGAAGCCGAGGGCGCGCTCGAAGTGGTGGGCTGCGTCGGCGCCGTGGCCGGCGTCGTCGGGGTCGAGGCCCAGGAGCGCCCGCATCGCGATCCGCATCGCCAGGTTGCGCATCCAGTCGTAGATGTCCACGACGCGGCCGTCGCGCCAGCCCTCCATCGCCCGGGTTGCCTCCAGCGCCATCGTCTCGTGCGAGGCGTTGATCTGCTCTGAGTGAAAGGCGGGCATCATGATCCGCCGCGCGCGGTCGTGGTAACCGCCGTCGATCGTCAGGAGGCCGTCGCCCAGCAGCGGGATCAGGTCGCCAAAGCTCCCGTCGCGCCAGACGAAGTTCTCGGGGTGGGTGACCAGCACGTACTGGTTGGCCTCCGGGCCCAGCATCCAGACCTGCTTGCCGTGGAAGATCCGCGTCGTGAATACCGGGCCGTAGCGTTCGTAGCAACCGAGCAGGATCGGTAGCGGGTCGTGGACGATCCCATACGTGCGGCGCGCGCTGAACCGGGTCGGACCGGGGGGGAAGTGGCCTCGGGCGCTCCACTCGTCGCGAAGGTCGAGGCCGATGCGGACGAGCGGGTTGTGGGTTACCGGGTGCGGCCTCGCCAGCCCTTCCGGTCCGTAGCCTCCTGCGGCAGTGACCTCCACCTGATCAAGGGTATCGAACAAACAGAACAATCGTTCTGTATCTTCCCATCCAAGCGCACCCGCTCGGCGCCCGGCCTGGCGCAGTGTTCCGAGCTCAACCTATAGGCCGGCATAACGCGGGCACCGCTCGCGGAAAGCAGCCCTCGCAATCGAAAGGTGGCGATGTAGGCTGGCTCGTGGGCGGGCCGTCTCCAATCAAGGAGGAAACATGGACAGCACCGGCAACGGCTCCCAGCCGACGGTCGTCCTCGTTCACGGTGCCTGGGGAGATGCCACCGGCTTCGATGGCGTCATTCGCATCCTGCACGACCAGGCTACCGCGCAATCGGTCTTGCGAACCCGCTGCGAGGGCTACAAGGCGACGCGCAGTACCTCGCTGACCTGCTGAAGACGATCGAGGGCCCGATCGTGCTCGTGGGTCACTCGTACGGCGGAGCGGTGATCACGAATGCCGCGGCTGGGAACGACCAGGTCGTCGGGCTCGTGTATCTCAACGGGTGGGCGTTGGACGAAGGAGAAAGCATCGGGCAGCTCCTGGAGCTAAACGAGGCAGCCTGGTTCCGACCGCGCTCCAGGAAGTGCCGTTTACGAACCCCGACGGGTCTGAGGGCGTGGATCTCTATCTCGACCAGGGCGCGTTTCCCGAGGTCTTCGCCGGCGACGTTGACGACGACACGGCGCGCGTCATGGCAGCCGCCCTGCGCCCATGGAGCGCCGCAGCGCTCGGCGCGGAGTCGGGACCACCCGCGTGGAAGTCAGTCGCGTCGTGGTATCTGCTCGGCACCGAGGACAAGGCGATCCCTCCCGCCACCCAGCGCTTTATGGCTGAGCGCGCAGGCTCAACGATTGAGGAGGTACCGGCCTCACACGCGTCGATGGTGTCGCAGCCCGAGGTCGCCGCGAAGTTGGCGATCGCCGCGGCGCGCGCGACCCTCGGCCCGGCTGCTAGGCGCGCGTTTGAAAGATCGAAATCCGGCAGAAGCCCTGACGGAACCCGTCAGGCTTAGGCCGCTGCGCAGCCCGGGGCTGAGCGACCGAACGAATAGTTCGCTTTGACGAGAGCCTCGGTGATGGTCGTCCCGCCGTAGTCGCTGGGGAGCCCGGGCGACGCCGGGCTTACGCCGCCACGGGCTCGGCCAGCGTGGCCGGCTCGGCCTCGAGCGCCAGCTCGAGCACCTCGGCGATGGTCATCACCGGGTGAAAGCGCATCGCCTCGCGCACGTCCTCGGGGACGTCCTCGAGATCGCCCCGGTTCCGCTCGGGGATGATCACGTCCGTGAGGCCGGCGGCATGGGCCGCGAGAACCTTCTGCTTGAGGCCGCCGATCGGAAGGACCCGGCCCTGAAGCGTGATCTCGCCGGTCATCCCGACCGTGTGCCGCACCGGGCGCCCGCTCAGGAGGGACGCCAGCGCCGTGGTCATCGTGATCCCGGCGCTGGGGCCGTCCTTCGGGATCGCGCCCGCGGGCACGTGCACGTGGAACTCGCGTTCGCTGAAGTCCGACTCGTCGATCCCCAGCTCCTCGGCGTGGCCGTGGACATATGAGAGCGCGATCCGCGCCGACTCCTTCATCACGTCCCCGAGCTGGCCGGTGAGGACGAACCCGTCCTTGCCGGCCATCGAGGTCGCCTCTATGAACAGCACGTCGCCGCCGGCGCCGGTGACCGACAGGCCGGTGGCTACGCCGGGCACGGCGGTGCGCTCGGCCGCCTCCTGGAAGTGGCGCTGGCGTCCGAGCGCCGAGCGGACCGCGTCGAGGTCCAGTTCAACCGGGGCCTCCGCCGTGCCCGACGCGATCGCTGTCGCGGTCTTGCGCAGGATCTTCCCGAGCTCGCGCTCGAGGTTTCGCACGCCCGCCTCGCGGGTGTACTCGCTGACGACGGTGCGGATCAGCGCGTCCGAGATCTCGACCTCGCCCTCGGTCAGCGCGTTGCGCTTCAGCTGGCGCGGCCATAGGTAGCCGCGGGCGATCGCGACCTTCTCGTCGGTCGTGTAGCCGTCGAAGCGCACGACCTCCATGCGGTCGAGCAGCGGCGCCGGGATCGTCTCCGCGATGTTGGCCGTGGCGATGAACAGCACCTGCGAGAGGTCCACCTCGACGTCGAGGTAGTGGTCGCGGAACGAGTGGTTCTGCGCGGGGTCCAGGACCTCGAGCAGGGCGGCCGACGGGTCGCCTCGCCAGTCGGCGCCGACCTTGTCGACCTCGTCGAGCATGATCACGGGGTTCATCGTGTCGGCGTCGCGCAGGGCGCGGATCAGCCGGCCCGGCAGCGCCCCGATGTAGGTGCGCCGGTGGCCGCGGATCTCCGCCTCGTCGCGCACGCCGCCCAGCGACATGCGAACGAACTCGCGCCCCGTGGCGCGCGCGATCGACTCGCCGATCGACGTCTTGCCGGTCCCGGGCGGGCCGATCAGGGTGAGGATCGCCCCCGCGCCCCGGCCCTCGTCCTCAACGCCGCGCTCCTCGCGCAGGCGGCGGACGGCGATGTACTCCGTGATCCGGTCCTTGACGTCCTCGAGGCCGGCGTGGTCCGCGTCCAGCACCTCGCGTGCGTGCACGGGGTCGAGCTTCTCGTCGGAGGACTTGGCCCATGGCACGGCGATCAGCCAGTCGAGATAGGTCCGGATCATCGAGGACTCGCCGGAGGACTCGCCCATGCGCTCGAGGCGGCCCAACTCGCGCTCGGCCTGCTCGCGCGCCTCGTCGGGCATGTTCGCCTCCTCGATCTTGGCGCGGTACTCCTCGACGACGGAGCCCTCGTCCTCGCCCAGCTCCTTGCGGATCGACTCCATCTGCTTGCGCAGCAGGTACTCGCGCTGCTGGGCCTCGGCGCCCTCCTGGACGTCGTCGCGGATGCGCCGGCGGATCTGAAGCTCGGCCAGGCGCTCACGCTGCATCGCGACCGCCTTTGCGAGCCGCTCGGTGACGTCGAGCGTCTCCAGCAGCTCCCGCTTCTGCTCGTAGGAGAGGTCGGGCGAGTAGCCCGACGTGTCTGCCAGGCCGCCCGGGTCGGCGACCGAGCGCAGGAACGCCCTGATGCGCGGGTCGGCGCCGCGGATGTCGAGGATCTCCTCGATCACGGCGCGGTACTCGCGCTCGAGCTCGCGAACGCGCTCGTCCTTAGGGACCTCGTCGGTGTGCGGGGTGGCCTCGACGCGCAGGCTTCCGTCTTCGGCATCGAGCGCGGCGCCAGCTTGGGCGCGGTGGACGCCCTCCACCGTGGCCGCGACCTGGCCGCCCGGGAGGCGCGTGGTCTCGATGACCTCGGCGACGGTGCCAACCGAGGCGAACGCGCCCTCGTGGCGCGGCACGAGGAACACCCGCTCTGGCGTCGCCGACGTCGGCGGCGATGGTGACGGTCGAACCCGGGAACACGACCGTGTCTTCGGTTGGGATCAGGAGAAGGTTTTCCATCTCAACTGGCCTCGATTCGGGGGGATAGGGATTTCGCAGGCACGATGATAGCTTGTAATCGTTCTAGATACAAACTATTATGGGCTGTCATGAACACGAGGTACGCTCCACGCGTGAAGCAGCGCACGGCCGCGAAGCCGATCGCCGACACCTCGGCCTGCGGGCTGATGTTCGTACGCCTCGCGCACGTCTCGCGCGCGCGGCTCACCGAGGCGCTCGAGGGAATGGGCCTGCGGCCGGCCGACTTCGCGGTCCTTCACCACCTGGCCGAGGCGGGGACCTCCAACCAGCTCCAGCTCGCCCGCGCGCTTCGCATCCACCCCTCGAACCTGGTCGCGATGCTGGACGGCCTCGAGGCGGCCGGCCTGCTCGAGCGAACGCGCGACCCGGCCGACCGCCGCCGGCACGCGGTCGCCCTCACCGCGGCCGGGGCCGAGCGTCTGAAGGCAGCCGAGGCCGCCGCGCACCAGGCGGAGCTGGAGCTGCTCGAGCCGCTCGAGCCCGCCGAGCGCGCCCAGCTCGAGGGGTTGCTGCGCCGCCTCGCCGCCCACTCCTGTGTGGGCCCGAAGCGCGGCTGCTGACTCAGCTCGGCTCGGTCGAGAACAGGCGCAGGGCCCAGCGGGCTGGTGTGGCTGCTCAAGATCGGCGACGAGCGCTGACACGCTGGTAGCGTCCGCCGCGTGACGGCGCGGATCGGGTCTTCGGTGGAGCGCGACCCGCTGGCTGCGTACCTCGCGCCTACCCATCTCGGCTGGCTCGCGGACGAGCCCGAGACCCGCTGGCGTGAGCTGGACTGCTCGCTGCTCTTCGCGGACGTCTCCGGCTTCACGAGCCTGAGCGAGCGCCTCGGCCGCCGGGGGCAGATCGGGGCCGAGCAGCTGACGGACGCGGTCAACGCGATCTTCGCGGCGATGCTGGCTCAGGTCGAGCGTGGGGCGGGGGAGTTGCTCAAGTTCGGTGGCGACGCGATCCTGGTCCTATTCCAGGGGGACGAACATGCCCGCCGGGCATGCGCGGTGGCGCTGGGCATCCAGGACCAGCTCGCCGGGCTGAGGGTGCTCCCCGGCCGCCGGGCTCAGCTCTCGGTCTCGGCCGGGGTCGCCTCGGGCCTGGGTCATCTCTTCCTCGCCGGCGACGCACCCCGCGAGCTGATCGTCGCGGGACCCCTCGCCAGCCAGGTGGTGGAGATGGAGGGGCTGGCCGAGGCGGGCGAGGTGATCATCTCCCCCGGCACCCGCCAGGAGCTCGGCGATGGGAGCGTCGGCGAGGCGCGCGGGGGAGGGCGCATGCTCCTCGACGTCGCCCTCAACGACGCCCTGGAGCCGGTGGTGGCCAGGACGGGGATCGACCCGCGACCCGGGCTGCCGGCGCACCTTCACGACCACCGGGCGGGCCACGGCGAGCACCGGACCATCGGTGTGGGCTTCGTCCAGTTCAGCGGCTCCGACGCGCTGCTGGCCGACCGGGGCCCAGTCGCCCTCGCCGTCGAGCTCAACGACCTGTTCGCCGCGACCGCCCGGGCCTGCCGGGATTGGGGAGTGACGCTGGTCTCCACCGACGCCGACCGGGACGCCGGGAAGATCGTCCTCTGCGCGGGGGCCCCGACCGCCTCCCCGGACGACACCGACCGCCTGCTCCACGCCCTGCGGGCGATCGTGGGGACGCCCGTGGCCCTGTCGCTGCGCGCGGGGGCGAACCGAGGGCAGGCCTTCACCGTCGACATCGGGCCCGAGCGCCGGCGCTTCTGGTCGGTGATGGGGGACACCGTGAACCTCGCGGCGAGGATCATGGGCCGTGCCGGCGAGGGCCAGGTGGTCGCGAGCGTCGCGACCCTGGAGCGCGTTCGCGACAGCTTCGAGCGGGCCAGGCTCGAGCCCTTCTCGGTCAAGGGGAAGTCGGAGCCGGTGCACGCCGAGATCGTTGGCCCGGCGCGCGGCACGGGTCAGGCCCGGGCGCCGCACGAGACCCCGTTCGTCGGCCGGCGCGAGGAGCTCGGTGCCCTGCGGGAGGCGGTCGCCTTCGCCGGGTCGGGCGGACGGCGAATCGTCGAGCTGACGGGCGAGCCCGGGATCGGCAAGTCGCGCCTTGTGGCCGCGCTGCTGGACGCGGACGTCGGGATGCCGGTGATCCGCGTGCAGGCCGGCCCCTACGGGGCGCACAGCCCATACCTGGCGCTACGTGAGCCCCTTCGAGCCCTGCTCGGGTGTCCCCCGGACGCCTCCGACTCCGAGGCGGCGGCGCTCCTGACCGCCCTTGTCGAGGCGCGCGCCGAGGAGGTTCTGCCGTGGCTGCCGCTCCTGGGCATCCCGCTCGGGCTCGAGCTGGACCCGACCCCGCAAACGGCCTCGCTGGCGCCGGAGTTCGCCCGCCAGCGCCTGAACGCGGCCTTCGCCCACCTGCTCGACCTCGTCCTGCCGGAGACCCCGGTCCTCACCGTCGTCGAGGACGCACATTGGCTCGACGAGGCTTCCTCGGACCTGCTCCTGCACCTGTTCACGGCCGACCGCACCACCGGGCCGCGCGTGGGCTGGGGGGCCTCGACCGCGGACCGGGCTGCCGCCGTCGCAGAGGGCGGCGCCGGGTTGGCGGCGATCGTCACCAGGCGTGCCGTGCCGGAGGGACTGAGCCTCGAAGGCGCGCCGGGAGTGGTCAAGCTCCCGCTCCAGCCGCTCGGCTTCGACGATGCCCGCCTCCTGGTCCTGGGCGGCGGACTCGACGCCGCGCTGCCGACGGACACCAGGCGGGAGTTGCTCGAGCGTGCCGAGGGCAATCCGCTGCTCCTCGGCGAGCTGATCGCGGCCGTCAGGGCCGGCCATTCGCTGGACGAGCTGCCGGACACCGTCGAGGCGCTCATGACCGCCCGCATCGACACCCTCCCGCGCGACGACCGCCTGCTGGTCAGGGAGGCGTCGGTGCTGGGCGTCCTTGTGCTGATCCCGCTGCTGGCCGAGCTCGTCGGGCGCGATCGCGTCGCGCTCAACCTCGCCCTGGCCGGCCTCGGCGAGTTCCTGCGTCCCGAGGGCCCAGACGCCAGCCGGTTTCGCCACGAGCTGCTGCGAAGGTCGGCGTATGGCGCCCTCTCCTTCCGCCGGCGCCGCGAGCTGCACGCGCGGGCGGCGGAGGCGATCGAGGCCGAGGCCGGGGAGGAGGCCGAGTCGCACTCGGAGCTGCTGGCGATCCACTTCCACGCGGCCGGCCGGTGGGCCGAGTCGTGGCACTACGCACGGCTCGCCGGCGAGCGGGCGGTGCGGCGGGCCGCCCCGGTCGAAGCCGCCGGGTTCTTCACGGGGGCGCTCGAGGCCGCGCGCCACCTGCGCCGCCTGGACCCTGCGCAGGTCGCCGCGGTCGCCGAGGCGCTCGGCGATGCAACTGAGCTGGCGGGCGACTACGCCGAGGCCGCGAAGGCCTTTTCCAAGGCCCGTAAGCTGGCCGCGGCCGATCCCCTCGTGGAGGCCGGCCTGTGCCTGCGCCAGGGCCAGGTGGCGGAGAGCTCGCGCCACCTCTCGGCGGCGCTTCGCTGGTTCACGCGCGGCCTCAAGACCGTGGAGGGGGGAAAGCCGGGCCGGGCGCGGGAGTCGCTTCGCGCCCAGCTGACGCTGGCCCACGGCGCCACGCGGCTGCGGGCGGGTCGCCTGCGGGAGTGCCTGCCGTACCTGGACGAGGCGGTGGCGCTGGCGAAGCGAAGCCGCGACCGTGCGACCGAGGCGCACGCCTACTACCTGCTGGACTGGGCCCACACCGACCTCGGGCTCCCCGGGGCCGAGCGCTACCGCGACCTTGCCCTGCCCATCTTCGAACAGCTCGACGACCACGCCCGGCAGGGGCGCGTTCTCAACAACCTCGGGGTCAACGCCTACTACGAGGGCCAGTGGGAGCAAGCGGTGGACTTCTACGAGCGAAGCCGCGACGCTAGCGAGAAGGCGGGCGACTTCGTCGAGGGGCGCGGCACCGCCCTCAACAACATCGCCGAGATCCGGATCGACCAGGGGCTGATCGACGACGCGGAGGACCTTCTGCGCGACGCCCTCGGCACCTGGCGCGCCGCCCGCTACCGCACCGGCGTCGGCACCGCGCTCAAGAACCTCGGGCGGATCGCGACCCGCCGCGGAAACTACGAGCGCGCCGCCGAGCTGCTCGCGCAGGCGCGCGCGGAGTTCGAGGCCGTCGGCTCCGAGTCGCTCATCGCCGAGGCCGACGCCTGGGAGGCCGAGCGCCTCGTCTCCGCGTCCGAGCCCGAGGCCGCACTGAAGCTGCTCGAGCGACTGAAGCAAAGCGTGGGCCGCGTCGACGTGACGCCGGCGATCCGCGCGGCGATCGAGCGCCTGGGGGGGCAGGCTGCGCGGGGGGCAGGGGATGCGGACGCCGCGGCGGAGGCCTTTATCCGAAGCGCCGAGCTCGCGCGCGAGGCAGGCGCCGACTACGACCAGGCGCTCGCCACCCTGGCGCTGGCCCAGCTCGGGGAGCTCGGAGAGGGGACCCCCGAAGCGTCGGAACTGCGGTCGGCCGAGCGGGAGGCGCGGGAGGCGCTCGGGCGCCTCGGGGTGGTCGCCGAGCCGCCGCTTGCGGGGTTCAGTCGATCCTGATGGTGAACGGGCCGGTGGTGGTGCCGGTTCGCCCGGCGCTGTCGGTGGCGGTCACCCGGGCCTTCCAGATGCCCGTTCCCGGCAGCGGGGCGGTCCACGTGCAGGAGCCGCTCGCCGCGCAGTTGATCGCGTCGGCGTTGCGCTCGACGACCCGCCCGAGGAGTGACGTGTAGCGCACCCGGATCGAGGCGATCCCCGACGTGGCGTCGAACGCGGTCCCGCGCAGGCGCTGGTTGGGGCCGACGATGATCGAGCTCGGCGTCGTGATCGCCACGGTTGGGTCGGTGAGGTCGATGTCGAGGTCCGAGACGCTCGCCGTCGCCGTGTTGCCGGCGACGTCCGCGGCGTCCCTCGTGATCGTCTGGTCGCGGCCCTCGGCCGTCACCGCGACCGTCCGCGTCGCCGACGCGGGCGCGCCGGACACGGGAACGTCACCGCAGGAGGCGAGGCCGGAGAGGGCGTCGCTGCACTCGAACACGACGTCGACCGGGTTGCGGAACCAGCCTGCGGCGTTGGGCGCTCCCTGCACCGTTGCGGAGGTACCGGGCGCCGCCGTGTCGATGTTGATGTCGCTCACGGTGACCGAGGCCGTGTGGCCGGCGCCGTCGGTGGCGGTGCCGGAGACGCTCTGGCCGCTGCCGTCCGTGAGCGTCACGGGCTCGGGACAGTCCTCGACCCCGGAGACGGCGTCGGCGCAACGGAAGCTGACGGTCACGGGCCCGTTGTGCCAGCCGTCGCCGTTCGGCGTCCGGTCGAGGTCGGCGAGGATCGTCGGCGGCTGCGTGTCCACGGCGAAGCGCTGGGAGGCGCTCGAGTCGTCGCTCCCACGGAACTCCACGAGATGCTCGCCCTCGGTGTCGCCCTCGAGCTGGAACGGCCCGGCGTAGCGCTGGAACGCGTCGCCGTCGACGCTGTACTCGAAGATCGCGTCGGCGTGCTCGGGGCCGGTCTCGAGGCTCACCGTGGGCGCGCCCGACGAGTAGTAGCCGCTGGGGGGCAAGCCCGGCTCGAGTACGACCCGGGGTGTCTCGGCGCCCGTCCCGGAGGGTGGAGTGAACGTGTGGCCGTCCACCTTGTTGTTCGAGACCGCCAGGTTGTAGGAGGTGTCGTAGACCTGGACCAGCGCCTCCTCGACCCTCGTGCCCGACGGCAGCACCCCGCCGGTGCCGAGGACGCCGTTGGAGATCGTCGAGAGCTCCGCGCGATGCCAGGTGAGCTCGCCCCCCGCGGCCAGGTCGGCGTCGGTCAGGTAGAGCACGTTGCCGCCGAGGGCGTCGTCGCCGTCCACCTCGACGCGGACGCTGAACGCCGAGCCGTTCACCTGCCCGTCGACGCGCCGGATGGTCGGCGGCTCGAAGTCGTCGCTGGTCGAACGCAGCACCCGCCCGCCGGCGCTGCTCATGAGCCTCTGGGTGTCCTGGCGGAACGCTCCGGCGACCAGCGTAAGCGTCTCGCGCCGGCCCTCGGGCGTCGCCTCGGGCGCCACGGTCGCGAGCCGGGCCGGGAAGAGCGGCGAGTCCGCCTCGGGCTCGGGCTCGTGTTCGGAGGTGTCGATCGTCGGCGTGGCGATCACGGGGTCCACCGGGCGGAAGTCCCGCGTGGTCAGCTCCTCGAACAGGAAGGCGCGCGCCTCGCCCTCGCCCTCGAGGGTCACGTCCTCGGTCGTCTTCGGCTGGATCGGCCGGTGCTGGACGACGAGCGGCTCCTCGTCGTCGACCTGCCAGTAGGTGCCGCGATCGGTATCGACCATGTTCAGCCGGTCGCCCAGGTCGGGGAAGTCCAGCTCGGTGCTGGAACGCTCGCCGGGCCCGCCGGGGCCGTCGGGTACGGGCGGCAGCGCCGGCGCGCCGACGCCGCCGTCGTCCCCGATCCGGTACATGGGCAGGCCGTAGAAGGTCGCCTCCATCGCGGCCTTGTGCCAGTAGTCGTCGTAGACGCCGATGTTCGCCGACGTGGCCTGCTTCGCGAACATCAGCGCCTGGCCCGTCGTGACATCGCCCGCCGCGAGGTGGGCCGCGTACTCGGCCATCAGCCGCTCGGAGTAGGCCACGGCCTCGCTGTCGCCGTAGCCGTAGCCGGTGTTCGCGGCGTAGACCGAGCCGCGCTGGGCGGTCATCTCCTCCGCCCAGTCGCCCAGCTTCGGGTCGGGGTTGCCGCCCGTGCCCGCGATCGCGAGGTTGAGGCCGCTGTGGCAGCCGATGGTGAAGATCGCGCTCCCGGCAGGGGGCGCCGTCTGGCGGGCGCTCAAGAGGTCCGGCACGGAGCCGTTGAAGGCCGCGGCCGGGAGCAGGCGGAAGTGGTCGTAGTGGGCGTTGACCGCGAGGAATCCGGCACCGGGCGCCGCGAGCCCGGCCGCCGCGTCGCCCGCGGTCCAGGTCTCGTCGATCCGGCTCTGCGTCGCCGGGTCGCCGACGCGCGCGGCGAGCGCGTCGCGCTGCGCGGTGGCGCCGTCGGTGATGAAGTCGTAGCCGGTGACGAAAGCACGGCCGGGGTCAAGGACGCCGTCGGAGTCGAGGAAGTCGTCGATCTGGCCGCGGATCTGGTCCGGGGTCTCGACCAGGCGCCCCAGCGCGACGTCCGGCACCCACAGGCGCTGCCCCGGGTCGAAGTCGCCGTAGGGGTCGTCGGAGAGAACGTAGCCGTCGCGGAGCGAACCGGAGACCGAGTTGTCGTCGAGGTCGCCGTCGCCGTCGCTGTCGAAGGCGGCGTCCTCGGCGTACTCGTCCTCGTTCGCGACCTCGGTGTGGTCGGGCACCCGCCCCTGCGGCAGGACCTCGTCGGGGCCGACGATCACGATGGACCGCAGCTCGGGCAGCCCGTTGCCCATCTCGCGCACGTGATCGACCACGGCGTTGACGTCGGCGACGACCCGGTTGTTGCGCGCCGCCGAGCAGGGGTTGGCGTCGAGCGCCGTGAAGCCGGCGTCCGTATCGACCTGCGGGTCGTCCCCAACCGGAACGACCACGCCGTTCGTGTTGCCCGCGAGGACCTCGAGGCGGGTCATCATCGCCTGGGTCGCGGCCGCGCCGTCGCGCGCCGCCATCCGGCCCGGATGCACCAGGTACAGCGCCTGGGTGTTCTCGGGGACGGCCGCGGGGAACGGGGTCTGAAGCGACGAGCCCAGCGAGCGCGAGGGGCACTCGCGCGGCGGCTCGGCCGGCCGGTCCACGCGGCGGATCACGTACGGCTCGGAGTGGGAGGCGCCGTTGTAGCCGATCACCTGCGCGTAAAAGGTCTCGCCGGCCTCCTCCGGGCGGATCTCGAAGGTCGCCGCCTCGTCGGCCGTGCCACGGTTGAGCGAGGTCCGGCGCAGGGCGGTGCGGCGCAACGCCGTGCGGCGCAGGGCGAGGTCCTCGACCGTGTCCGGCGCCAGCACCCCGGGGTCGGTGGGCTCGCCGCTCGCGTCCGGCAACGCGGTCGCGCTCAGGTCGGTCCGGCGCAGCGCGGTGCGGCGCAGCGCGGTCGCCGGCGGGCCGAGATCGGGCCCGAGGACCGCGAGGTCGAAGTCGGCCGGCAGGTGCGCGAGCGAGATCGTCGTCTCGCCCGGGACGCCGGTGAACGCGAAGGTGTCGATGTCCGTGTCGCTCGCGATGTGCCCGGTACGGATCTCCTCGGTCGTGAGCGGCAGCGACTGCTCCAGCTCATCGCCCGGGTCGCGGCTGTCGTCGACCTGGGAGATGCCGTCGCCCTCCGCATCTCCGAAGTCGCTCTCGATCCGAATGGTGGAGGTGCCGAACCCGAGCACGGAGCCGGCCTCCACGTCGAAGCGCAGCTCGCCGCTCGTCGCTCCGGACCTGGATGCGCACGCCGACTCGATGTCGTAGACGGGGTTCCCCTCGTCGTCGTCGGACGGGTCGTCGAGCGGGGCGGGCGGCCCCGCGCCGACCGCGAGTGTCGCGCTCCCCGGCACGGGACGGGCGTCGCCGGCCAGCTCGAGCACGGCGCGCAGGCCGCCGCGGCCTCCGCAGTCGACCGAGAACGTGACGACGAAGGACTGGAGGCTCTCGTCGCGGAACTCCGCCTCGTCGAGCAGGCGCACCTCGTTGGTCAGCTCGTAGGGGATCTCGGATGCGGGGACCAGGGCGGCGAGCGCCTCGCCGACCGATAGCTCATCCAGGCTCGCCACGGGCAGCAGCGCCACCAGCTCCCCGACCGTGGCGTCGCCCAGCTCGGCGGGGGAGAGGTCCGCGAGCGTGCCCGAGCAGCCCGGAGCGCAGGCCAGGATCGACTGGACGTCGGCGGCGCGGGTCTCGCGGAAGGGCCTCACGTTCATGTCCATCTCCGCGAGCCGGTAGTCGGCGAGGGGCGCTCGATCGTCGCCCGCGCCGAGGTCGATAGCCGTCAGCGCGATCGGCGTCTCGTAGTAGCCGGACAGGTCGTCGCCGCCGATCTCCAGGTCGAACAGGGTGCTGGAGCTCGGGTCGGCGCCGTTCGAGCAGTTGTAGGGCTGTGCGGCGATGAACGCGCACCAGCCTCCCGACGGCTCGGGCAGCGACACGAGCGGGCGAGTGCCGAGCACGAGCGACGCGAGGCTGGTGCGCCGGAGCGCGGTGGCCTCCGGGTCGATGTCATCGAGCGTGAGGTTGCCCACCCCCTCCGGGTTGATCTGGAAGGCGTCGTCGAACGTGAGGGTCTGGAGCGGCACGTCCGCCCCCAGCAGCTCCTGCCAGGTCGTACCGACGAGCGGGATCTCGGACAGCAGGGTCGAGTCGAGCGCCGTGCGGCGCAGGGCGGTGCGCCTCAGCGCCGTGCGGCGCAGGGCGGTGCGCCTCAGCGCCGTGCGGCGGAGGGCGGTCCGGCGCAGCGCCGCCCCCTGGAGCGACTGTCCCTGCCCGACCACGGCGCTCGGGTCGAGGTTGCCCACGTTGATGCGCTCGTGGCCGGCGGCCGCGGCCTCGGGTGAGATCTGAAGGCTGGCGTCGAGCGGCACGGTCGGCAGCGCCTGGCTCAGGCGTGCCACGGCGACTGCCCCTGCCTGACCGCAGCTGCCGGCCACCAGAAGCGTGTCCGGGTCGGGGCTCGTGAGGCCCGAAGGCCCGTTTCCTGCGGTGTTGCGGCACTCCTCCAGGACCGCGTACCCCTGGCTCCCGAAGCCGGTGTCGAGCGGGCTCGCGCCCTGGCCCAGCGTCCGCAGCAGGGCCCAGCTCGTGTTGGAGCCCGCGAGCGACTCGCCCGCGACGACGATCCGGCCCTGGGCGTCGCGCACGGCGTCGGCGGGGACGAAGCCGGCTCCGCTGGGCGCCAGGCCCTGGGCGATCCCGTCGCCCGCGAAGGAGGTGTCGAGGGCCCCCGAGGAGGCCAGCTTGGCGACGGCCGTCTTGCCGTCGGCCGCGCTGACGACGTACATCGAGTCACCCACCGGAATCACCGCGACGCCATGGTCGGCCCGGTTGGCCTGCGTCGCGTCGATCTGGTGCAGCCCGTCGCCGTCGAAGCTGTTGTCGCGCGCGCCGGACGGGAGCAGGCGAACCAGCTTGGTGTTCGATCCCGTCGTGCCCAGCTGACCGAGCGAGCCGGTCATGAGGATCTTGCCGGAGCCGGTGAGGGCGACGTCGAAGGCCTGCCCGAAGGTCGAGCCGAAGCTCATGTGCGCGACCCCGCCGCTGCCGAAGCTGGAGTCGAGGCCCGTGGTGGTGAGCTTGGCGACCGTGAACCCCTTGCGCGAGGAGGGGGAGGCGTGAGTCAGGGCGACGAAGGTGGAGTTCCCCGACGTGGTCAGCGCCACCGGCACCGAGTGGCCACCGGCGATCGTCACCGCCAGGGTCCCGTTGCTGCCGAAGCTCGTGTCGCGCGCGCCCTCCGGAGTGAACCGCTCGAGCTGGAGCTTCCCGGAGTCGCTTCGGCCCGCAACAAGGAGCTTCCCGTCCGTGAGCCGGGCGGTCGCCGCCCGTCGCTCGCTGGCCTTCGTGCTCGTGTTGACGATGCCCGACGAACCGAACCCGGGGTCGGTGGCTCCCGAGGCCGTGAGCCCCCCGAGGAAGATTCGGTCGGAGGAATTCTTGACCAGCCCCGCGACCGCGATGCGCCCGTCCGCGGCGACCAGCGGCGCGCCCTGGGACTCGTAGCGATCGCTGCCCGGGATCGTCGCTACGCCGCCTGAGCCGAAGGTGGGGTCAAGCGGGGATGGCCCGGCGCCGCTGGCCGGGACCGCGACGGCCACGGTGACCGCGGCGAGCATCGTCGCGACGGCCGCGCGGGCCATCCTTGACAATCCGATCCTGTTTCCGGCCTTCTTCATCTACCCCCCGCGACGCCTACGACGCCGCAGACTTCACCCCAACACATGCCGCCAAGCCGTGACCCTGCGATCACGCACATACGGCGCCGGGTGATTTGGAGCCAGCGTAGCCCGAATCACGGCGCCGCGCGACCCGACTCCTCACTCCTTACCTGAAACCGATTACGGCAACTCGGGCGCCGGTTGGTCGGGCGGTTCATTTCCGCGGCGCTCCTGGTCCACGGCCACGCCGTAGAGCAGGACGATGTTCGTGAGCCAGGCCCAGACCAGAAGCGTGATGATCCCGCCCAGCGCCGCCCCGTACGTCTGGTCGTAGGTCGCCAGCGTCCGCAGGTAGATCTCGAACCCGATCGTGGCCGTGAGCCAGAGCGCCACAGCGATCAGGGTGCCCGCCGTTGGCCGCGGGGGCCAGTGCCGCTCGCGGGTAGGGTCGAGCGAGTAGAGGCCGGCGACGATCACCGTCAGGCAGAGGACGATGGCGGCCCATTTCGCCACCGGCCACAGCTCCTCGGCGAACAGGCTGATCCCGGTCGCTTCGGCGAGCGCATCGGCGATCCGCTTCGAGATCACCAGCAGGAACAGGGCGAAGGCCAGCAGGACGACGCCGACGAACGTGGCCAACACCTGGAGCGGGCGGTTGCTCATCCGGCTGCGCCGGCTGCCGCCACCGATCCCGGCGGAGGCCCGGGCGAAGGCGGCCACGTAGAGCGACGCCACGTACAGCGTCCCGATCGCCCCGATGCCCACCGCCGTGCCGGAGCGCGGCTCCGACTCGAGCGCCTTCTCGATGCTGCCGCGAAGCGTCTCCGCCGCCTCGGCCGAGCCCCCGTCCTCGACGACGTCGAGGATCGCGTTTGTCGTCTCGGGATCGCTGCCCACCACGCCGACGAGCCCCATCACCAGCGTCACGCACGGCACAAGGGAGAGCAGGAGGTAGTAGGTGAGCGCGGCGGCGCCGTCGAGCGCGCCGGCGTCGAGCGCCCGCCGGAGCGCCCGCCAGTACGGCGAGGAGAGCACGGGCTCAGCGCGGCGCTCGAGCGCCGCGCGGGCGGCGGTGATCCGGGATCGCAGCAAGGGGCTTCCTGGCTGCGGATCGTAGTCCGGGCCCGGCCGGCCGCCGCCTAGGGCTTGACGACGACGCGCTCGGACATCTGCACGGGATGGAGCGCGCAGAAGAGGCGATAGGTGCCGCTGCGGTTGAACCGACGGCTGAAGGTGCGCGGGGTGCCCTGGCCATCGCGGCTCAGGTTGGGGGAGCCGATCGCCTTCGGCCCGTTCGCGAGCGTGAGATTGTGGAGCTGGCCGGAGTCGAAGCTCCACTCGAGCTCGTCGCCGCGGTCGATCCGCAGGTTCCTCTGCTGGAAGAAGTTGTCCCTGACCCCGATCGTGGTCCCGGACTTGACGTCCTTCAGCTTGCCCGGGGGATGGGAGATCTTCACCGCCTCACCGTTCTCGTCGAGCCCGGTCAGCGGCACCTCGAAGCGCACCGGTCCCTTCTTGCGGCCGGGAGGCCGATCGGAGACGTGGACGTCCGTGGGCGGCGGCTCCGAACAGACGTCGACGGGCACCCCTGCGTCCGGCGCGATGAAGACGATCATGATCCCCATCACGCGTGTGTGGGGCCGGCTGTCGTCGTACACGGAGCGCAGCCGCAACGGCTGACCCGCCCGTATCGGGAAGCCCTCCTGCGTCTCGAACGCCGTCATGTTGATCGGGCCGGGCTCGTGCAGGATCGGACGCACGTTGTAGAACGGATGGTCCTTGCGCCCCCAGGTGGGGACCGACTCCGCGAGGGTGCGGTCGCCGCAGGAGGGCTGGCTCAGCTCGAGCTCATGGGCGCCGCCGTGGACGTGCCCGGCCCCGGCGACGATCCGCCCCCCGCTTGCGCCGAGCTTGGCGGGGTCCACGGTGAAGTCCCGCACGTTGACGTCGGTGGCGCCGCCGTCGCCCGTGCCGGGGATGTTGTAGATCGGGTCGGCCTTGCAGTTCTCGGCGTCGAGCCAGAACGGGACCGTGCTCTGGAGCGGCTCGGCGAGGCCCTCACCGTCCTCGACCGTGACGTTGTACTCGATGAACGCCGAGTCCGTTTCCGCCAGGTGATTCATGACCATGTAGAGCACGATCCAGCGGTTCGAGGCTGCCTCGCCGAGCTCGTATCCGTACCCGGGGGGCATCGCCAGTCGCGCCCGCTCCTCGCCCGCGGCGAAGAACCGCTCGACGGCGGGCGCCGTCTGCAGCCCGTCGAATCCCAGGATCCCGTCGTCGACGGGGCAGCTCTGGTCCTGGCGGCCGGTGTTGAGGAAGACGATGTGGTGCAGCATCAGGCGCTGGATCGGCACCTGCTCGCCGCTCGCATCGACGATGTCGGCGTTCATCTTGGTGATGTGGCCGTCGATCGGCGGCCTCGGTCCCCCCACGACGGTCTGCTTCACCTCGTAGCCGCTGACCGTGATCGGGATGCGGAAGCTGTACTCGTGCTCGTCGGCGGCGGCGCCCGCGGGCAGCGCGCACGCGCCGACGCCGGCCGCGAGCACGGCCAAGAGCGCTCTCCGCGCACGATCCCTGCGGCGAGGTGGCCTCTCCATGGCTGCGGTGAGCATACCCGGCCCCACTCAACCGATCCCGCTCCGAGTTCGTATCTGACCCTGGATGGCCTCCGAAGTACTTGACCGCGCTCGGCTATCGCCTGCGATCGCGCGGGTGGGGCCCCAGGGTCCCCGAGGGCGCGCTCCGCGACCGCGACGTCCTGGTCACCGGGGCAAGCTCTGGGATCGGCGAGGCCGCCTGCGGCCAGCTCGTCGAGGCGGGCGCGCGGGTCCACATGCTCGCCCGTAACCGGGAACGCGGCGAGGCCGCCCTCGATCGCGTGGCGGCGGCTGGGGAGGGCGTGCCCCGCCTGCACCTCTGCGACGTCTCGGACCTCGAGTCCGTGCGCTCGTTCTGCCGCGGCTTCGCCGGCGAGGTCCCGGCCCTCGGCGGGCTGATCCACAACGCGGGGGTGCTCACCGCCGAGCGCGAGCGCAGCCCCCAGGGCATCGAGCTGACGTTCGCCACCGCGGTCGCGGGCCCGTTCCTGATGACCCGGATGCTGCTCGGCTCGCTGCGGCGGGGGGCGCCGTCACGGGTCGTGTGGGTCAGCTCGGGCGGGATGCTCACCACGGGCCTCGACGCCGGCGACCTCCAGCTCGACGGCCGCGACTTCGACGGCCCTCGCTTCTACGCCCACGCCAAGCGCGCGCAGGTGATCTGCGCCACGCTGTTCGCCGAGCACGAGGGGCCTGGGATCGGGTTCCACTCGATGCATCCCGGCTGGGCCGACACGCCCGGCCTGGCCGAATCGCTGCCACGCTTCCGGCGGCTGATGGGTCCCCTGCTGCGCGATGCGGCCAGGGGGCGGACACGGCCGTGTGGCTCCTGGCGTGCGAGGAGGCGAACGAGCACCCGGGGGCGCTGTGGCACGACCGCCGTCCGCGCTCGCCGCACCGCCTCCCCGGAACCCGCGAGTCCGACTCGGAGCGGCGGCGGCTTTGGGCGGAGCTGGCCCGGGTGACCGCAGGGGGATGCGCCGGGCGCGGGGGCCGAGCGATGAGGACAGCCGTCATCGGCGCCGGGATCTCCGGCCTGGTCGCGGCGCACGAGCTGAACCGCGCCGGGCACGAGATCGCCGTGTTCGAGGCCGGCCCGCGGCCCGGGGGCCATTCGAACACGGTCGAGGTGGAGACGCCGGGCGGGCGACTTCGCGCGTCGACACCGGATTCATCGTCTTCAACGACCGCAACTACCCGAACTTCAGGGCGCTTGCTGGCAGAGCTCGAGGTAGCGAACGCAGCCATCGACCATGAGCTTCTCGGTCTCCGACGGCCGTGGCGGCTTCGAGTGGGCGGCGACGCCCGATGGGGCTGTTCGCGAACCTCGGGCACATCGTCGACCCCTCGTTCCACCGGATGCTGCTGCGACCTGCGGCGGTTCTTCCGCGAGGCGCGCACCCTGATCGGCACGAACGGGAAGGGCCCGTCGCTGCGCGAGTTCTGCGAGGCCCGGCGGCTACTCCGAATACTTCGTCGAGCGGCTGATCGTGCCCCAGGTGTCGGCCGTCTGGTCGGCCGACCCCGAGCAGCTCTGGGCGTTTCCCGGCAAGCTTCATCGCCGAGTTCTTCGCCAACCACGGGTCGCTCCAGTTCCTTGGCCGTCCGCGCTGGCACACCGTCACCGGGGGCTCCCGCCGTTACGTCGAGGCGACTCACCGCGCCGTTCGCCGACCGGGTCAGGACGTCCACGCCCGTAGACGCGGTCGCGCCGCGACCCCGGCGGGGTCGACCTGTCCTACAACGGGGGGCGGGAGCGGTTCGACCACGTCGTCTTCGCCTGTCACTCGGACCAGGCGCTTGGCGATGCTGGCCGACCCGACCGACGCCGAGCGCGAGGTCCTGGGTGCGATCGCCTATCAGGAGAACGAGACCGTTCTCCACACCGACGCCTCGCTCATGCCGCGCCGTCGCGCCGCCTGGGCGAGCTGGAACTATCACCTGACCGAGGAGCCGGCGGGCCGGACGACCGTCACCTACCACATGAACCGCTTGCAGTCGCTCGACGCCGACCGCGAGTTCCTGGTGACCCTCAATCGCACCGGCGACATCAACCCCGATCGCGTGATCGAGCGCAGTTCTCCTACTCGCACCCGGTCTACACCCGCGAGTCGGTCGCGGCGCAGGCGCGGTGGGACCAGGTCAGCCGCGGGCGCACGCACTACTGCGGCGCCTACTGGCGCTGGGGATTCCACGAGGACGGGGTCTGGAGCGCGCTGCGCGCGTGCGAGGCGCTGGGGGCGCTGGAGCGCGGGCGCGAGTCGCCCCACGCGCCGAGCTGGAGCTGGCGGCGTGACCGCCTCGGCTCTATACGACGGGTGGGTGGCCCACCGCCGCCGCGACCCTGTGGAGCATTCGCTTTCGCTACCGGGTCTCGATGGTGCTGCTCGACCTCGAGGAGCTGCCCGGGGTGCTCGACCGCCACCCGCTGTGGTCGGCCCGGCGGCCCGGCCCCGGTGCGCTTTCGCCGCTCCGACCACCTCGGGCGGTCCCGGCGTCCCGCTCGCGGAGGCAGCGCGCGACCTCGTCGAGGAGCGCATCGGCGCTCGGCCCGGGCGGCCCTGTGCAGGCTCCTCACGACGCCTCGCTTCCTGGGCATCGGGTTCAACCCGGTCAGCTTCTTCTACCTGCACGGCACGAACGGGAGTAATGTCGAGGCCGTGATCGCGGAGGTGACCAACACCCCGTGGGGCGAGCGCCAGACCTACGTCCTGGATGGGCGCGGTCGCGACGCGCTCGAGGGAACCTTCCAGAAGCGCATGCACGTGTCACCGTTCATGCCGATGGAGCAGGAGTACCGGTGGCGGCTATCCGCGCCGGGTGAGTCGCTCTCGGTCTCGATCACGAGCAGCGAGCGCGGCCGGATCGTGTTCGACGCGAACCTGGCCCTCCGCCGGCTCGAGCTGAGCCGCAGCCAGATGTCGCGGGCGATGCTCACCCATCCGCCGGCTGCGGCCGCAACCCTGGCCCGGATCTACTGGAACGCTCTCGAGGCTGAGGCTGAAGGGGGCCCCCTACCATCCGCGCCCGGCGGCAGGCTGATGGCCGTCCGAGGTGCACGGCGGGTGTCCCGGGCAAGCGGCCCGGCGGTTCGCACGTCCTCAACGCCGTCCGGCGCGGCACCGGGTAAGCGGCCGGGCGACCGGCTCGCACGCAGCCTCGTCCACCGCGTGCTCGGCGGGATGCGATCGGGCACGGTGGAGCTGCACGAGACATGGTCGGGCGAGGCCGTCGAGCTGGGCTCGGGCTCGCCCAGGATTCGGGTGGAGGTGCGCTCGCCGCGCCTGTACGCCGCGCTGGCCCGCCGCCGCAGCATCGGGCTGGGGGAGTCCTACGCGGAGGGGCTGTGGGAGACCGACGACCTGATCGGCCTCTGTCGTCTCGCGGCACGGGAGATCGGCCGCGCCGACCCCCTGCGCCGGCGGCTGGCTCACCTGGCCCGGCCGCTGGCCGCCGCTCGGGACCTGCCGGTGCTCAACACCCGGCGCGGCGCGGCGCGCAACATCGCGGCCCACTACGACCTGGGCAACGACCTGTTCGAGCTGTTCCTCGACCGCGAGGCGATGATGTACTCGTCGGCCGTGTTCTCCGGCGACGCCATGAGCCTCGAGGACGCCCAGGAGGCCCGGCTCGAGCGGGTCTGCCGCCGGCTGGAGCTCGTGGGCGACGACCACCTGCTGGAGATCGGCACGGGCTGGGGCGGGATGGCTCTGCATGCGGCCTCCCGCTACGGCTGCCGGGTGACCACGACAACGATCTCCCGCGAGCAGCGCGAGCATGCCGAGGCGCGCGTGCGGGCCGCCGGGCTTGAGGACCGGGTCACCGTCCTCGGCGCCGACTACCGCGACCTCGAGGGCACCTTCGACAAGCTGGTGTCCCTGGAGATGATCGAGGCGGTGGGCTGGCAGTACTTCGGCGGGTACTTCCGCCGCTGCTCCGAGCTGCTCGAGCCCCACGGGCTGTTCTTCCTCCAGGCGATCGTGGTCGAGGACGGCGCGTACGAGGCGGAGAAGCGCGCCCGTAGCTTCGCCAACGATCTGATCTTCCCCGGTGGCTGCCTCCCCTCGCTGGAGGTGATCCAGCGCCACATCGCGCGCGACACCGACATGCGGACAATCTGGCTCGACGACATCAGCCCCAGCTACGTGTTGACCCTCCGCCACTGGCGCGAGCGCTTCGTCGCCGCGGCGGCCGAGCTCTCCGAGCGCGGTTATGACGAGCGCTTTCGCCGGCTGTGGGAGCTGTGGCTGGCGCTGTCGGAGGCGGGGTTCAGCGAAGCGCGCATCGCGGACGTACAGCTGGTTGCGGCGAAGCCGGGCTGGGCGGGGCGGCTGGTCAGGTAGGCCGCACCATTGTCGGATTCTTCCCAGCAGGTGGGAGGAATCCGACAACCGCAACGCGGGTTCAGCTCGGCGGAAAGGGGGCGCGGCCGCCGGACGCGCGCTCGGCGGCCTCCAGCAGCCCGTCGCGGAAGTCGGGGTGAGCGATGGCGGCGAGCGCCTCGCCCCGCTGGCGGACCGTCTTGCCCTGCAGTTCCGCGGCGCCGTACTCGGTGACGATCACGTCGACCTGGTGGCGCGGCGTCGTGATCACCGCTCCGGCCTCGAACCACGGCACGATCCGCGAGCGAACCTCGTCGCCGATCGACACCGTCGACGGCAGGCACAGGAGCGAGCGGTCCTCGAGCTCCAGGGCGGGGCCGGCGACGAAGTCCTCGTGCCCGCCGATGCCGGAGAACTGAGCGCCCCCGATCGTGTCGGCGATCACCTGCCCATGGATGTCGATCGACATCGCCCCGTTGATCGTGGTCATCAGCCGGTTGCGGGCGATCAGGTCGTGCGAGTTGATCACCTCCACCGGCAGGAAGGCCACGTCCTGGTTGCCGCGCAGCCACTCGTACAGCTCGTTCGTGCCCGCGGCGAACGTCGCCACGGAGACGCCGTCGAACTGGCCCTTGCGGTTCGTCACCTTGCCGCTCTGGTGCAGCCGCATCAGGCCCGTGGTGAACATCTCCGAGTGCACGCCGAAGTCGCCACGGTCACCCTCGGCGAGGAGTCCCACCAGCATTGACGGCACCGAGCCGATCCCGGTCTGGAGCGTCGCGCCGTCCGGGATGAAGGTGGCGGCGTGTCCCGCGATCGCCCGGTCGACGTCCGTCGCGGGAGGGTCCTCGAGCGGGAACGGCGCCGCGTCGGAGCTGACGAGCAGGTCGACCTGATCGACGTGCAGGGCGTGGGGGTGTTCGGGAGGGAGGCCGAAGGTGGCCGGGAAGCGCTCGGAGACCTCGACCACCAGCAGCCGCTCCGGATCCTCGCCCGCCCGGAGCAACTCGGAGAACGTGCCCCCGGCGTGAAGGGAGAGGCTGCACCAGCCGTCGGCGCTCGGCGGGGCGGCAGCCGTGGCCATCACCCGCGGCCGCTGCTCCTCCAGCAGGGGCGCGAAGCGGCGGAAGTCCGCAGGGACGAAGCTGATGTTGGCGCCGGCGTCGCGCAGCATCCGCTCCAGCGGGCCGAAGAAGCCGGAGAGGTAGTGGACCTTGGGATGGTTCAACAGGTTCGTCCCGACGAGGAGCAGGGCGCCGTAGACACGCAGGTCCTCCCAGTCGGTGCGCTCGCCCAGCGCCGCCATGAAGGCGGCGGGCTGGCCCGTCCCGAGCGGGATGCCGAGGGTGTCGGTGGGCTCGAGCCGGGCGGCCGCCTCGGTTGGATCCAGGTTGGTTGCCATGGGCGTGACCCTATCCGCAGGTGACTTACGTGATCCGGGGCCCTCCGGGTGGCAGCGCGGCCAGCATCCGCAGTCGTTCGCGCAGTCCCCGCGAGCGCGCCAGCTCGCGCCGGACGTCGCGGCGCTCGCGCAGGTCGGGGTGCCGGCCCGGCGAGCGCCCGTAGAGGTTGGCGCGAAGCCGGGCGGCGTAGGCGGCGGTCTTCTCTCGGCCGCCGGCGCGGAGCCGCCGCTCCAGCTCGAGCAGCGTCGTCCGCCCCTCCGTCAGGTAGCGCGTCGCGCGCGCGGCCGCCGCGAGCTCACGCACCTGGGCCTCCACACGCGTGGCCTGCGGGGCGGAGCTGAAGCGCGCCCGCCGCCGGCCGGTCGCCACCGCCGCCCCGAGCGCGGTGGCGGCGAGGAGCGCCGGGAGGACCGCCCAGGGGAAGTCGCCCCCGCCGGCGGCGGAGCCACCGAGAGCCCCCGGCGAGGCATCGGACTCGCGCGGCTGCCCGCGCGGCGCGTCGGCAGTCCTTCCCGGCGTGGCCGCCGCGGCGTCGGGGTTCGACTGAAGGCTCGCGGGCGCGGCGGTGGGCGTCGGGTCGAACGGGACCCAGCCGATGCCTGTGAAGTAGACCTCGACCCAGGAGTGGGCGTCGTAGTCACGCACGGTGAAGGACCCGTCCTCGTCACGTTCGCCCGGGCTGAACCCCGAGACCACCCGCGCCGGGATCCCCACCATCCGCAGCATCAGCGCCATCGCCCCCGAGTACTGCTGGCAGTAGCCCGTCCTGGTCTCGAGCAGGAACGAGCGCAGGGGCCGGCCGCCCGCCGCCGGCTCCTCCGAGTAGGTGAACCCCTCCTGGAAGTGCTGCTCGACCGCCCGGACCGCGTCGTAGCCGGTGGGGGCGCCGTTCACGAGCTGCCGGGCCAGCCGTTGTACGCCGCCGTAGCCGGAGCGCCTGATCTGCTGATGGGCGCGACCCGCGGGGTTGCCTCGCAGGGGCACCTCGACCGGCTCGGTCGCAAGCGGGGGGGCCCCGGGGACCTCCGGCTCGGGCGCGCCAAGGCCCGGCAGGCCCGCCTTGGACGTGGGCAGCTCCAGGGTGGTGTACCGGCTGATCGCCGGCGGGTAGGGCCCGTCAGCGGCCTCGAGCTGGCCGGCGGAGGGATCGGGGGCATAAGAGGTGACCGTGTAGCTCTGCCCGGAGTTCGGGATCTCGCCCGCGAACACGGTCCCGTCCGGCGCGATCGACCCGGTCAGCCCCTCGATGCTCTGCACGCTGCCGGGGCCCACCACGAGCCCGCTGCGGAGCTCGCGGACGGTCACCCGGATCGTCTCGAGCCAGTCCTCGTGGGCGGGGTTGTACTGGCCCTCCACCTTGTTCGGCAGCTCGAGCGAGGAGCCCGCGGCGTTGGAGCGCACCCAGCGGAAGCCGTCGAAGCGTTCCAGGACCACGGATCGCCAGTAGTGCGGGACGTCGCTCTCGATCTCCAGCAGGGGGGTCCCCTCGCGCGGCCAGTCGAGCGGCTCGTAGGAGTGGTTCCAGTCGAACGAGACGGCTGGCTCACCCCCCGTCCACGACCAGCTCCGGTAGTTGACGACCGGCTCCGAGCGCGCGATCGCGCTCGAGAGCGGCAGCGCGAGGACGCCCGCGGCGACGACCAGGCCGGCGGCCCGGGCGGCGCGGGGCTCGCGAAGCCGCTCCCACCAGAGCCAGGCGGCGACCAGGGCGAGGAGGATCGCCCCGTGAAGCGCCGGGTGCCCGGGCGCGTAGAGGACCGCGGCGACCCCGTAGAGGCCGACCAGGAGCGCGAGGGCGATCGCGCGCGGACCCCGGCCACCCCTGGGCCAGAACGCCGTCGCGGCAGCGAGGCCCAGCACGACCGGCAACGCGGACAGAAGCGCCAGGCGCGGCCACTCGCCGCCCGCGCGGTACGGATACGTCGCGCCCCCGAGGCTGGTCACGCCGTCGCGCAGGCCCTCCCGCAGCTCGTCCCAGTTGCCGGGCGCCAGCAGGCGCGCGGGGATGCCGGCGGCAACGAGGCCGGCCGCGATCCCCGCCAGAGCGACCAGCGCCGCCAGCCCGGCGGTGGCGCGTCCACGCTGCCGGCCGAGCGTCAGCCCGCCGAGAGCGAGCGCCGTCGCGACGGCGATCACCACCGTGGCTGCCACGCGCGCGACCGGGGGGTCGACCAGCAGGTTCGCCCAGTGGAAGGCGCTGAACCCGGCGAGGGCGGCGAAGGCGGCAAGCGCCGGCCAGGGCCGCCCGGTTGGGCGCTCGCCGGTCACGCCGCGGCCCTCAGCGGCGCCGCCGCGCCCCGCGCCGCCGCCGAGGCGAGCTGAGCCGAGCATTCGGCCACCGTGAACGCCACGGGGACCCGCGCGGCGGGCAGCGGGCTCAGCACGTAGGAGCCCGGCATGACACGCGCGCTCACCCGGCCCGCCCGGCCCGCCGGCGCGCCGGTCACCCAGAAGGTCGCCACCCGGCCCCGGGCCTGCCTCGGGGCGGGGGCCGGTGAGCCCGACTCGACCAGTGCGAGCCGGGCGTGGACGTCGGCCCATACGCGCATCCGGGGATCCACCAGGGTCGGCGCCCCGCGGTCGCCGAGCAGGATCGCGCAGCCTCCGCGGCGGGCCAGGTGGAGGCAGAGCGACGCCGCGGCCCTGACCGCGCGGTCGAGCGCCTCCGGCGAGTCCGGCGCCCGCGGCGTCGACGACGATGAGCGGCGCCGCGTCCGCCCCGGCTACGAACCGGCGCTCGTACATCTCGCCGCTGCGGGCGACCGTCCGCCAGTGGATCCGCGACGCCGGGCTCCCCGGGCGGTACGGGCGCAGGCCATCCAGCTCGAGGTCCACGGCCCCGGTCTCGGCCCCGGAGCCACCCCCGCCCTGGTCGAGGCCGTCGAGCAGGCCGGCCTCCCGGCCTCCCCCGCCGCCCGCTCGGCGAACCTCCTCGATCCGCGGCAGGACGAGCAGCTCCCCCGAGGCGCCGCTGCCCTCGACCTCACGCCGGCAGAGCCCAAGCGGATCCCACAGGTCAAGCCGGGGAGCGCCCAGCACGCGCCGGCCGCGGCGGGGGAAGCGAACCGCGACCGAGACGATCGCGGGCCCGCGAGCGCTGATCGCAGCCGGGCGTTCGAGGAGGCGGTCATGGAGCTCCGCGCGGGGGAGCGGGACCGCTCCCCGGTTCACCCGCAGGCGAAGGGGGAACGGCTCGTCCTCCATCACCCGCTCGGGGCCGGGGAGGCGCCCGACCCTCACCGAGCTCGCGCTCGCGCTCACCCATGCCCAGGCCGAGGTGGCCAAGAGGGCCAGGGCGATCCCAGGAACCAGGAGCGACGCCGAAGCGAAGCCCAGCCCCGCCGCGACCAGGGTGGCGCCAAGGAGCGCAACCCGGCGCGCCCCGCCGGGGCGCTCGTGGGCCGGCGCTCGGCCTCGCTCATCGCCCTACAGGGCCGGGACGCGTTCCAGCGCGTCGCGGACGGCAGCCTCGCGGTCGCCGGCCGCCGCCCCGGGCGCGGGCAGCAACCGGTGGGCCAGCACCGACGGGGCCAGCGCCTGCACGTCGTCGGGAAGGCAGTGGTCGCGCCCGTCAAGGGCGGCGCGCGCCTTCGCCGCTCTGAACAGAAGCAGCCCGGCCCGGGGGCTGGCGCCCAGCTCCAGCCGGGGGTCCTGCCGGGTCGCTTCGCAGAGCGCCACGACGTACCCCCGCAGGGCCTCGGACCCGTGCACGGCCGCGGCCGCCGCCTGGGCGGCGACCACCGTGGCGACGTCGGCCACCGGGCCCACGTCCAGCACCCGGTCGCCGACCGCGTGCGCGTCGTACATGTCGGCCTCCTCGGCGGCACCCGGGTATCCCAGGCTCAGCCGCACCATGAACCGGTCGAGCTGTGCCTCGGGGAGCGGGTACGTGCCCTCGTACTCGACCGGGTTCTGGGTGGCGATGACGAGGAAGGGCCGCGCCAGCTCGTGCGTGACGTTGTCGACCGTGACTCGACGTTCGCCCATGCACTCGAGGAGGCCGGACTGGGTCTTCGGAGAGGCCCGGTTGATCTCGTCGACCAGCACGACGTTGGCGAACACCGGGCCGGGGTGGAACTCGAAGCGGCTCTCGGCCCGCGCGAAGACGTTGGTCCCGATCAGGTCGGCGGGAAGGAGGTCGGCCGTGCACTGGACCCTCGCGTACTCGGCCTCGATCGAGCGCGAGAGGGCCCTCGCCAGCGCGGTCTTCCCCACCCCGGGGAAATCCTCGATGAGCACGTGGCCCTCGGCCAGGAGCGCTACGAGCACGTCGCGAACCACGTCGTCCGAGACCTTGACGGCTCGGCGCACGTTCGTGCGGAGACGGGAGCCGATCTCGGCTACCGCACCCGGATCGAGCTCAGGAAGCGCCGCCACGCTGTCCCCATGGTAAGGGTGGAAGGGCGCGAGACGGTCCGCCAGCAGCTGGCGGCAGCGCTGGACGAGGCGGGCTGAGCCTCAGGACGGCTCCGCACGCGGGGGCAGCGCGATGGTCCGGTCCTCCGGGATGCCGGCCGCGAGCTCGCGCTCGCGCTCGAGCTCGGCGTTTAGCTCTGCTCCGAGCAGGAGCGCGAGGTTCGAGATCCATAGCCAAACCAGGAAGACGATGACGCCGGCGATGCTCCCGTACGTCGCGTTGTAGGAGCCGAAGTTCGCCACGTAGAACGCGAAGCCGCCCGACGCCGCCAGCCACAGGACGAGGGCGAGGATGCCGCCGGGCGTGATCCAGCGAAAGCCCGGCTGCCGCACGTTTGGCGCGGCGAAGTACAGGATCGCGAGGATCGCGACCACGACCATGGCGATCACGGGCCACTTCGCGATCTCCCAGATCGTCACCGCTGTGCCTCCAAGGCCGATCACGTTTCCCAGCTCCTCGGCGATCGGTCCTGAGACCACGACCCCCAGAGCCATTGCCGCGAGCAGCACGATCAGGAGCAGGGTCAGGCCGAGCTGCTGCGGCCGGAGCTTCCAGAACGGCCGGCCCTCCTCGATCTCGTAGATCACGTTGGTTGCGCGGGTGAAGACGCCGACGTACCCGGAGGCAGACCACAGGGCGCCGAGCAACCCGAGCGCGAACGCGAGGCCGGCGGTGCCGCGGCTCGCGGTGATCTCGTCGATCGCGTTGGTCAGGATCTCGTTGGCGGGGCCGGGCGCGAGACCTGTGAGGTTGTCGAGCAGTGGATCGGTGGCGGAGGCGCCGACCATTCCGAGGATCGACACCATTGCGATCAGCGCCGGGAAGATCGCCAGCACGGCGTAGTAGGTGAGCGCCGCGGCCCAGTCGGTGAGCCCGTCGGCCTGGAACTCGCGGACGGTTCGGCGCAACGTGCCCCCCCAGCTCCGCAGCTTCACGTGCAGGGGCGAACGGGGCGCGTCCTTGCGCAGCTTCGCCTGGTCGATCAGGTCGTCGCCCCGGTCGGTCGCCCGCCGGTGCGTGCTGTCGATGCCGTCGATGCTCATCCCCAGACTCCTCGCGACGCGGCTACCCGGTCGCAAGTGCTTCCATTCCCTCATGTTGGTCGAGCCGGCGAGGACCGAGGACATCGACGCGCTGCTGCCGCTGATGCGCGGCTACTGCGACTTCTACGAGGCCTCGCCCACCGACGAGGGCCTGGGGGAGATGGCTCGGGCGCTGATCGCGACCGAGGAGCCCGAGGGGATGCTGCTCGTGGCCCGGGCCACCGATGGCGCCGAGCCGCTCGGCTTCGCCGCGGTCGGCTGGAAGTGGTCGAGCTTGCGCGGCGCCAGGGTCGCGATCCTCGAGGATCTGTTCGTCGACCCCGACGCCCGCCGGACCGGCGCCGGGCGCGCGCTGATCACCGCATGCGCCGAGCGGGCCCGCTCGCACGGTGCGGCGGCACTTCTCTGGGTGACGGCCCACGACAACACCCGCGCCCAGGCCCTCTACGACAGCCTCGGCGCCAAGGGGGAGAGCTGGCTGGAGTACGAGCTGGAGCTCGAGTAGGGGCTTACGCTCGCCTACCCACCGCGATGCGCTCCGCCGCGCGGCGGTCGAACGCCCATCCCTCGTCGCGCTCCCAGGCATCCAGGATCTCCCGCTCGGCGGCGCGGTCGGCATCGTCGAGCACGACCAGCGCGCCCGGGGCGAGCCGCTCGCCCAGTACCGGCAGCGCGGGGTAGCGCGAGCGAGCCATCCCCTCGCCGTAGCCGGGCGGCCCGTCTACGAGGAACAGCTCGATGCCCTCGGCCGGCAGCTCGCCAAGCGCCCGCTCGTCGTACCAGGGCGCCCCGTCCAGCCCGCGCGGGTGGGCCACCAGCTCCGCCTCGATCACGGTTGCCACGGCGTTCAGGCCGTCACGCTCGAGCTGGCGGCGAACCCACCCCGCCCACCCGGGGTGGTGTTCAACGGCCCAGATCCTCCCCCCCAATTGCCTGGCCAGTCGCGCGAGGACCACGGTGCTGACGCCCGAGCCCAGCTCGACGACGCACCGGCGCTCCGCGAACGAGATCTCGGTCGCGACCGTGGCCAGCCCCGCCGGCGACATCGCACCTTCGCTCCAGGGTAGGAAGCCACCGTCGTCGAGCAGGGGCCGAAGGACCTCCCACCCGTGCAGGTCGGCCGGGCCCCAGTGGTGCTCGCTCGTGCCCATCCGCTGAATCAAACCGGTCACGCGCCCGTAACGCCTGGCAACCCGGCAGGGGCCGGCGCGCGGCCCCCGAACGCCATGCCCGACGGGGAACACCAGGCCTTCGAGGGAGGCACACAATGGGACGCAACCGATGGGGAATCGCCTGCGGCCTCGCCGCGGCCACGCTGGCGATGAGCCCCGGCGCACAGGCGGCGGTGCCGCACGTGGTGCAGCCGGGGGAGACGCTCTGGTCGATCTGCGGCCGCGAACAACTTCACGACGCGCACGGTGGCTGCCTTCAACGGGCTGCCGGAGGACGCGATGGTGATCGAAGGGTCGACGATCCAGATCCCGACGGTCGAGGAGGGCGCAGCGGCCCTTGCCGAGGCCGGGATCGTGCCCGGCGCTCCAAGCGACCCGACGGTGGCCGAGCCCGCCGCGCCCGCACCGGCTTCGACGGGCGGCCAAGCCGGGACGGCGCATGTCGTGCAGCCCGGCGAGACGCTGTGGTCGATCGCGGCCGCGAACAACTTCACGACGCGCACGGTGGCCGCGTTCAACGGCTTGTCCGAAGACGCGCACGTGATCGCGGGATCGACGATCCAGATCCCGACGGTCGAGCAGGGCGCCGCCGCCCTGGCCGAAGCCGGAATCAGTCCCGGCTCGGCCGCGGAGCCCGCCGCCGCGGCGCCTGCCGAGCCCGCCACGACGCCCGGTTACGCCCCCGGGCTCACGGTCATTCCCTCCCCTTACGGCGATCTCCACCTCGACCCGGCAGCGGCCGCGTCCTGGATGGCGATGCGCGAGGCGGCGATGGCCAGCTACGGCATGGACCTCTACCCCGGCGGAGCCCGTGTCGGCCTACCGCACCTACGAGCAGCAGGCATACCTCTATGACCTGTTCCTGTCCGGCCAGGGCGCGCCCGCAGACCCGCCGGGGACGTCGACGCACGAGATGGGGATCGCCGTCGACCTCGCGACGCCCGAGATGCGCTCGGTCGTCGACGAGATCGGCTCGGCCCACGGCTGGTACGCCCCGCACGCAAACGAGTGGTGGCACGTCGAGTACTGGGGCTGAACCCGAGCGGGTAGTCTCGCTGGGCATGGGCGAGACCGAAGCCGCCACCGCCGAGCAGGGGGCCAGGGCGCAGGCGCTCCCCGTTTCGTTCAAGGGGGCGACGAAGGTCTATGAGGGGTCCGAGCGCCCGGCCGTCGACCGCCTGGAGCTGGAGGTCGAGGCGGGAGAGATCTGCGTCCTCGTGGGTCCCTCGGGCTGCGGCAAGACCACCGCCATGCGAATGGTCAACCGGATGGTCGAGATCACCGAAGGCGACATACTCGTCGGCGGCACGTCGGTCCGCGACCGCACGCCGTCGGAGCTGCGACGCGAGATCGGCTACGTGATCCAGCAGATCGGCCTCTTCCCGCACCAGACGATCGCCGAGAACGTCGTCACCGTCCCGCGCCTTCTGGGGTGGCCGGCCGAGCGCCGTGAGGCCCGCGCGGCGGAGCTCGTGGGCCTGATCGGGCTCGACCCGGAGCTCGCCGACCGCTATCCCGCCCAGCTCTCGGGTGGTCAGCAGCAGCGGGTGGGCGTGGCCCGCGCACTGGCCGCCGACCCCGGCGTGATGCTGATGGACGAGCCCTTCGGCGCCGTCGATCCGATCAACCGCGAGCGGCTCCAGAACGAGTTCCTGCGACTCCAGTCAGACCTGCGGAAGACGATCCTGTTCGTCACCCACGACATCGACGAGGCGATCAAGATGGGCGACCGGATAGCGGTCCTGCGCGAGGGCGGCAAGGTGGCCCAGTACGCCACGCCCGCCGAGCTCCTGATGGCGCCCGCCGACGACTTCGTCGAGGACTTCGTCGGAGCCGACCGTGCGCTGAAGCGCCTGGCGCTGCTGCGTGTCGGTGACATCGACCTGTGGGAGGCACCGCTCGCCCACGTCGGCCAGTCGACCGCCGAGGTGCGCGCCAAGCTCGCCGGAGCCGAGGTCCCGCACGCGCTGGTGGTCGACTCGGAGCGGCGTCCGCTGGGCTGGTTGTCCGACGACGACCTCGCGGGCGAACTCGTCCCCGCAAGGCCGAACACCAGCCCGGACCCGGTCATCGACCGCGACGACGTGATGCGCGACGCGCTGTCGGACCTGCTTCAGGCGGAGACCCAGTACGGCCCCGTGGTCGATTCCCGCGGGGCGATCGCGGGAGTGCTCTCCGTCGAGATCATCTCCGAGTTCCTGAGCTCGAGGGAGGCGCTGGAGGAGGAGCACCCGGCGGCCGAGCGCCCGCTCACCTGAGGCGACGATGCTGCCGCTCGCCCAGATCGACGAGAGCTTCTTCAAGGACCGCACCGACTCGGACTGCATCTCCGAGAACGGGATCTTCTGTGCCGGCTGGGCGATCGACAACATCGACCGCTACACGAGCCCGGCGCTCGAGCACATCGTCCTGGTGCTGATCTCGGTCACCGCCGGATTCGCGATCGCGATGGGGCTGGCATTGCTCTCGCACCGCCGCCGCTGGCTGATCCCGCCCCTCAACGTGAGCACCGGGATCCTCTACACGATCCCGTCGATCGCCTTCTTCTTCCTGCTGCTGCCGATCACCGGCCGCGGCAACGTCACCGCGATCATCGCGCTCACCGCCTACACGCTCCAGATCCTCTACCGCAACATCATCGCCGGGCTTCAGAACGTCCCGGCGGACACCAAGGACGCCGGCCGCGGCATGGGGATGTCGGAGCGCCAGCTCCTGTGGCGGGTCGAGCTGCCGCTGGCGATGCCCGAGATCATCGCCGGCCTCAGAATCGCGACGGTCTCGACCGTCGCACTCGCCACCCTCGCCGTCTTCGCCGGGGGCGACGGGCTCGGAACGCAGCTCGTCGGGGGCTCCAACATCACCTTCCGCACCGGGGTGATCATGGCCGGAGGCGCCGCGATCCTGATCGCGATCACCTTCGACCTGCTGCTGGTGCTCTTCCAGCGGCTGCTGGCGCCGTGGCGGAAGGTGAGGCCGGTATGAGCCAGATGGTGCCGCTGGCTGACGTGTTCTCCTCCTTCGGGGACGCGTTCGAGTTCGTCTTCGAGGGCCAGCCCTCCCAGTTCACCGGCGGCGAGGTAGGCGGCCCCCAGGAGGTGCTCGACAAGCTGCTGGCCCATCTCAAGGTCAGCGGCGCCGCGTTCGCCGTCGCGGTGCTCGCGGCGCTGCCGGTAGGCGTCTGGCTGGGGCATCGGGGTCGCGGCGAGGGGCTCTCGATCGCGATCGGCAACGCGGGGCGTGCGGTCCCGGAGCTGGCGCTCATCGCGTTCCTGGTCGCGTTCGTGGGGATCGGCTTCCTGAACGTGACCATCGCCCTGGCCGTCCTCGGGATCCCGCCCATCCTCACCAACGCATTCGTCGGCATCAGCCAGGTCGATCGCAACGCCGTAGAGGCGGCGAAGGGGATGGGGATGACCGACTGGGAGGTCATCCGCAAGGTCGAGCTGCCGCTCGCGGTGCCGACGATCTTCACCGGCCTGCGGACGGCCGCGATCAACATCATCGCCACGGCCACGATCGCGACGCTGGCCGGCGAGACGACGCTCGGCGACTTCATCATCAACCGCAACGTCTTCGGCGACGCGGGCGTGCTGGCGGGAGCGATCCTGGTCGCGACCCTCGCGATCACGGTCGAGCTCGCCCTCGCCGGCCTCCAGCGCCTGCTCACCCCGCGCGGCCTCGAGCTCCAGCGGGCGGCGGCGGCTTCTGCATAGGATTCGACGCACTGCCTCCGATGGGAGGCGCCACGAGAGGAGGCTCTCCGCCATGAGTTCCAACCCACGCCTGCGCCTGTTGTTCGCGCTGCTCGCCGCGCTCGTCCTCGCGGTGGCGATCGCCGCCTGCGGCGACGACGACGAGATCGACCGACGGCGGGGAGACGACCGCGTCGACCGCGATCGAGGCGAACCCCGACAACGAGGGGGTGGAGCTGACGATCGGGTCGAAGAACTTCGACGAGCAGTTCATCCTCGGCGAGATCTACGCCCAGGCACTCGAGGCCGCCGGCTACACGGTCGAGACGGACCTCAACCTCGGATCCGAGCAGATCGCGCTCAAGGCGCTCGAGTCCGGTGAGATCTCCGGCTACCCGGAGTACACCTCGACGGCGCTGACCTCGTTCTTCGGGTTCGCCCCGGAGGACGTGCCCGGCGACCCACAGCAGGCGTACGAGGACTCGGCGGAGGAGTTCGAGAGCGAGGGCCTTGTGGCCTATCCGCCGACCCCGTTCTCGAGCGCCAACGCCGTGGGCCTGCTGACAACGACGGCCGACGAGCTGGGGGTCGCGAGTATCTCCGACCTCGAGGGCGTGTCCGAGGATCTGACGCTCGCCGGCTCGCCCGAGTGCCGCGAACGGGTCGACTGCCTGGCCGGGCTCGAGGACAACTATGGGCTCGAGTTCGGCAAGTTCACGCCGGTCGACATCGAGCTCCGCTACGAGGTGCTGGACAAGGGCGACGCCGACCTGTCCATCCTGTTCACGACGGACGGCCAGCTGGCCGAGTCCGACGAGTACACCATCCTGGAGGACGACCAGAGCCTGCTGCCGGCGGGCAACGTCCTGTTCGTCGCCAGCCAGGAGGCGGTCGACGAGGCCGGCCCGGACTTCGGGGCCACGATCGAGAAGGTCCAGGAGAGCCTCACGCTCGAGGTTATGCAGGAGCTGAACGCCCGCGTCAGCATCGACCGCGAAAAGCCCGAGGACGTCGCTGCCGACTACCTCCAGGAGGCGGGGTACGTCCAGTAGCCACCGGCATACGCACGGCGAGCGGGCCGGGTCGCATGACCCGGCCCGCTCTCGTCCGCGGGCCTGATCGGGCGAGGAAACCGCCCCACGGCGCCGAAATGGGACGTTGGTATGGAGCACGAGGGCCCCAGCACCCGCGCGATCCTGCGCATAGTCGTCACGGTCGTGTTCGCCGCGTTGGCGATCTACATCGTCTACCGGCTGCGCAAGCCGATCTCCTGGCTGGTGATCTCGGCCTTCCTCGCGATCGCGATGGCTGGGCCGGTGAACCTGCTGCAGCGGCGGATGAAGCGCGGCCTCGCGATCGCGACCGCCTACCTGATCGTGGTCGCCATCCCGATCGCGATCGGCGCCGCCCTGGTGCCGACCTTCGTGGGCCAGGCCGAGGACCTCGCAAACAACGTCCCGGAGTACGCCAGAGACGTGACCCAGTTCGTGAACGACAACGAAACCCTCAACAACCTGAACGAGAAGTACGACTTCACCTCCGAGATCGAGAAGGCTGCGGGCGAGTTGCCGAGCCGGATCGGCGATGCCGCCAACGTGCTGAAGGACATCGGCGTGGGCGTCGTCAACTCGGTCTTCGCCGGCGTCACGATCCTCGTCCTCTCGATCTTCATGGTCGCCGGTGGGCCGAAGTGGAAGGACGACCTGTTACGGCGCCAGTCGCCGCGACCGCGCCGAGCGGATCGACCGTGCCGCCAAGCATGTGGCCAACGCGATCGGGAACTACATCGGCGGGGCGCTGTTCCAGGCGGGCCTGGCTGCGTTTTGCGCCTTCATCCTGCTCGAGATACTGGGCGCCCCGTTCGCCGCGCCGTTGGCCCTGCTGGTCTTCTTCTTCGACCTGATCCCCGTCGTCGGTGCGACGATCGCCGCCGTCCTGATCGGGATCGTGATGCTGTTCGTGAACTTCCCCGTCGGCCTGATCGTTTGGGTCGTCTACGCGATCGTCTACCAGCAGATCGAGAACTACCTGATCCAGCCGCAGGTCCAGAAGCGCGCGACGAAGATCGACCCGTTCATCACCCTCACGGCGGTGCTGTTCGGCTCCACCCTGTTCGGCGTGATCGGCGCGATCCTGGCGATCCCTACTGCGGCGACGATCCAGATCATCGTCCGCGAGTACCTGCTGTTCAGGAGCGAGTCGGAGGAGGCGAGGGCTCGGGAGGGCGGCGGGGCGTCCTCAGGTCCGGACGGCGGCGCCGCCGAGCCCGCGCCGGCGTAGGGCCGGCATGACGCGGACGACCGCCGACCACGGCGTGGAGCCCGAGGTGCTTGCCGCGGGCGGCCTCGTCGTCCGCCCGGGCCGCGACGGGGTCGAGGTGGCCGCGATCCACCGCCCTCGCTACGGCGACTGGTCGTTGCCGAAGGGGAAGCTCGAGCCGGGGGAGAGCTTCGAGTCGGCCGCGTTGCGCGAGGTCGAGGAGGAGACCGGGCTCCGCTGCGAGCTGGGCGCGGAGCTCGAGGCGGCCCGCTACCGCGACCGCAAGGGGCGCGAGAAACTGATCCGCTACTTCCGCATGACCCCCCGGGGCGGCGACTTCGCCCCGAACAGCGAGGTCGACGAGCTGCGCTGGCTCGCGCCCGCCGACGCCGTGGCGCTGCTCACGCACGATCACGACCGCCGTCTCGTCGAAGAACTCGGCAAGTAGGAGCGCCGGCTTAGGACGAACGTCCAGATCGGCGGGGGATCTGCCGCGCTCGCCCACAGGGGCCGATGAGTCGGTTGGGCATCACTGGTGGAGCCCGGCCCTGCCGGGAATAGCCGCCGGATGTGGATCGGGCCCAGGCCCGGTCCAAGCGAAGCACCAAATAGCCCCGTGGCGGCTCGCGAGGCCGCCCGGCGGGGCACCTCCAAGCCGGGGCGGAGCGCCATGTGCGCTCCGTCTCGCGTTCCCGGCCCTGGACATGAAAACGGGGCGCCTGCCGGGGCGCCCCGTTCTCGGGGGTCGCCGTCAGACTGCGCGCGCCGTTGGGGGGTTGACCGACGCGCGCGGTCTGACGGCACCATCTACATGCCCGCCCGCGCGCGGCCTAAACCACATCCGCCACAGCTCGTGTCTCGGCCACGCGCAGGCGGGCGCCGCCGAGCGCGATAGCCGTCCCGCCGCCGAGCGCGACGAGGAGCCCGTACCGGAGGCGAACCTGGTCGAACCCCGCGATGTCCTCGGGGCGGTCGATCGCGAGGTAGGCGACGAGGACGGCGATCCAAGCCCCGGCGAGGATGAGCAGCGCTCCCTCCGAGAGCGGGCGCGGAAGGCGGTATCCGCGACCGCAAAGCAGGACCACGGCAAGGGCGCCGGCGGCGGTGGCGAGGATGGCGGCGTGGGCGAAGCTGAACGCCTCGAGGCCGGTCTGCGAGAAGCCGCCGAACAGCTCGAGCTCGATTCCGTACCAGGGGAAGAGCAGGCTGCCGGCGGCGGCGACCGCGCCCAGGGCGGCTACCCGCTCGGCCGGCCGCAGGCCCTCCCAGCGGCGCATCAGTCCAGGGGCCTGCGGCCGGCGAAGCCCTCGTCGAGGCCGTGCCAGTAGCCCACCGTGTCCTCTCCAAGGCGCCAGCACAGATACGCCTCGCCGCCGTCGAGGATGGCCGGGAAGTCGATCAGCCCACGGTCGATGTCGCGCACCACGATCCCACGCTCGGTCAGCTCGCCGAGCATCCCGCGGACCCTCAGGAAGGCCTCGCCGACCTGGCGCCCCTCGGTGCCGCCGCCGTTGCCGGCGGAGGCCTCGGCGAGCACCGAGTGGGCCTCGGCATCCGTCAGGGAGTCCTTGGCCTCGCGCAGCTCCTCGAGCAGCGGGCCCAGCACCGGCAGGAGCGCCTCGGCCTCCTCGCGCGTGAAGTGGCGGTCGTGAATCAACTGATGGTGGCGCGGGATCCGGAGGTGATCCGCCGGACGACTGCCGCGCCCTCGTCGGGGCGGCTCACCCACCCGTCGGCCACCTCGACGACGCGTGCCTCCGGCAGCAGCTCATCGACCACGGACGCCAGCTCGCGGCCTGTCGGGAACCAGCCACCCGTGAGGCTGTCGGTGACCAGGATCCATAGACCGTCCCCGATGGCCCTGGCCTGTTCGAGCGGGTCATCGGCGACCCATGCCCGCAGCCGCGGTGCCCCGGCCTCGACCGGCACATACTCGGCCTGCGCGGCGATCCGGTCGCGTAGCTCCTCTTCGCCCATTTGCTTGTTGGTCGAGCCCACCAGGGTCCGGAGGGCGCCCCGATAGTCGGTCTCGACCTGCTGCAGGAGTGCCTCGACCACCGCGTCCGAGCTCGCCATCACCTCGCTGCCTGTGAAGTTGGCCCGGCCGATCGGGGCGCCGCCGTTGCAGACCACCGCCGCGACCAGCTCCGGGCTGTTCGTGCCAACCCGGACGGCCCGGGCGGGGCCGTCGGCGACCCCGACGAGCACGGCGGGCTCGCCGAGCGCGCTGATCAGGGCGGCCAGGTCGGCGGCCGAGGTGTCGAGGTCGTAGGGCCCGGTGCGAGTCGATTCGCCGGTGCCCCGGTCGTCGTAGCGGATGACCCGGTGGTCGGTGGCGAGCTCGGCGATCAACGGCTCCTGGGCCGACGGGTGCATCGACCAGTACGAGCAGATCACGACGAGCGGCCCCGAGCCGTACTCCTCGTAGTGGATCTCGACGCCGTCGCCGACGGTCACGGTGGGCACGCCCTGGATGTTATGCCGGAACACTTGCCTTCCTCCGGCACTGGCTGTAAGGCGGCGAAGCCGCCGCAAGGGTTCTAGGCCCGGCCTACCGGGTAGCTGAGGGATGCCTGACCTTGACGGGGACAACCGGGGGCCTAAGGAGGAGACCATGCCCGATACAGCGACGAGCTTCGACATCATGGCCGAGGAGAACCGCGACAAGCGCGAGCAGATCGTCGGCCTCCTCGAGAAGGCTTACTGGATGGAGATCGAGACCGTGATGAGCTACATCGCGAACTCGGTCAACCCAGACGGCGTGCGGGCGATGGAGGTCCGCGAATCGCTCGAGGAGGACATCGACGAGGAGCTCGGCCACGCCAAGCAGTTCGCCGAGCGCATCAAGGAGCTGTACGGGGTGGTGCCGGGGTCACTCGAGTTCACCGCCGAGCAGTCCTACCTCCAGCCCCCGGACCATCAGGTGGACATCGTCCACGTGATCCGCGGCGTCATCGAGGCCGAGAGCGGCGCGATCGAGCACTACTCCCGGATCATCGAGGAGACCGACGGCGTTGATCCCGTCACCCAGGACATGATGATCGCCGTACTCCACGACGAGCAGGGCCACAAGCGCCTGTTCGAGGGCTTCCTGCGCGAGTACGAGAAGGAGGGGCTCGCCTAGCCCGAGCTCGGCACGGCGTCGCGCGCGAGCTGCGCGAGGTGCGCGACGCCGTAGCGCTCGGCCTCCTCCGCGGCCAGCTCCAGCGCCTCGGCCGAGGCCTCGATCTGGCCATCGTGCGCGAGGACCAGCCCGCGGATGTACTCGCAGCGCGCGGCGTCGAGGGGGCGTCCCAGGTCGAGCCAGGCCTGACGGGCCTCGGCGAGCGACGCGGCTCCCACGTCGCTGTCCTCGGCCACGGCGCCGGCGGCCTCCAGGCCGGCCGCCTTGCCGACCGGGTAGCGAAGCCGCTCGGACAGCCGCCCGGCCTCCTCGGCGGCCTCGCGCGCGGCGTCGGTGCGGCCGGCCAGGAGCAGGGTCAGCGCGCGGGCCGAGATGGCCTCGACCGACTGGGCCACGAGGCCGGCCCGCTCGCAGATGTCGAGCGCGCGCGACAGCTCGGTGTCGGCCTCGGTGAAGTCGCCGCGCTGGCGCAGCGACGCGGCCAGCCAGAACAGCGCCTGGAAGGCGACCTCCGAGCGACCGACCTGCTCGGCGAGGTCCGCGGCATGCCGGAGCAGCTCGGTGGAGCCATCGAAGTCGCCCTCGCGCCAGCGCAGGGCGCCGCGCATGACGTAGGGGAAACAGAGCTTGCCGGTGAGGCCCTCGCGCTCGGCGAGCGAGGCTGACGCGTCGGTCTCGCGCTCGACCGCGTCCCAATCGCCGCGGTGGCCCGCCAGCTGGGCCAGTGCCGCGTGAAGCTCCACCTGGGAGGGGAGATCACCGGTCTGCTCGGCAAGGCCGAGCGCCTCCTCGTAGGCGGTGGCGGCCTCGGCGTAGTCGGCCTCCGAGACCTCGAGGTGGTAGCCCAGGGTGAGGAGGGCTCGGACCGCCTCGCCGGGATCGGACTCGCGGGCCAGCTCCACCGAGCGCTCCAGGTTCTCCCGCGCCCGCTCGGAGTCGCCGATGCGCCCGAAGACGCGGCCGAAGATCCCGTGGGCGCGGCTTGCGGCGGCGGCCTCCTCCAGCCGCTCCGCGAGGCGCAGCGCCTTCTCCGACGCGTAGATCGCGAGCATGTTGTCGCCGGTGTGCATGTAGAGCGAGGCGGCCTCCTCATACAGGCGAACGAGCTCGAGGCAAGGGGGCCCGTCCTTCAGCAGGTCGATCCCGCGCTGGTAGTGCTCGATCGAGCCCTCCCGGTCGCCCTTGTGCCACAGCGCCGCCCCCACCTTGCGGTGGAGGTCGCCCACCCGCTTCAGGTCCTCCTGGCCGCGGTGATGCTCGAGGCACTCCTCCCAGACCTCGGTCGCCTGGTCGACGCGCCCGAGGCGGAGGGCCACGTCCCCCAGCTTCTCCGCGATGCGGGCACGCACCCCGGGATCGCTGCTGCCCAAGAGCGAAAGGGCCTTCTGGTAGTGGCCCAGCGCCTCCTGGTTCGAGTAGAGCGCGGCGGCGCTGTCGCCGGCCGCCTCCAGCGCCTCGAGCGCCCTCGCGCCGATCCGCTCCAGCTCCGGCTCGTCGAGGCCGGCGTCGGCGCCCAGCTCGGCGGCTCGCCCGTAGTGGTCGGCGACCATCGCGACGACCCCCTCGGAGCGGTCGGCGGACCGGGCCTCGATGAACTGGCCCACCTCGGCGTGGCGGCGTGCGCGCACCGACTTGGGAAGCGTGGAGTAGGCGACATCTCGGATCAGGACGTGCTTGAACGCGTACTCGTGCTCGCCCGCGAGCCGACTGCCGGCGGTGGGGATGATCAGGTCCTTGTCCTGGAGCGAGGCGAGCGTATCGGTCAGCTCGCCGGAGTCGCCGGCGAGCGACAGCAGCGAGCCCTCCCAGAACGTCTGGCCCACGACGGAGGCGTGCTGGAGGACCGCGCGCTCGTCGGCGCGCAGCGAGTCGAGGCGCGCAGCGAGCACGGAGTGGACGGTCTCGGGCAGGACCTGTGTGTCGGGGGAGCCCTCCTCGACGATCCGGTTCACCATCTCCTCGGCGAACAGCGGGTTGCCGCCGGAGCGCTCGGCGACCTGGCGCAGCAGCTCGCGGTTGCCGTTGCCGCCGTCTTCGCCGAACAGCGCCCCGACCAGCTCGTGCGCGCGCTCCGGAGCCGAGCGGGTCGAGCGCGATCGTGGTCGCGTTGCGCCGCCCGCCGCCCCAGCCGGGCCGGCGGTCGAGCAGCTCGTCCCGCGCCAGGCAGACGAGCAGCAGCGGGCCCCGCACCCAGCGGGCGAGATACTCGATCAGGTCCAGCATCCCCTCGTCGGCCCAGTGGATGTCCTCGATCGCCAGCACCAGCGGCTTCTGGCGGCACGCGCCCTCCACCAGGGAGCGCACCGCGGAGAAGATCCGGTCGCGCATGGCCTGCGGGTCCTCGGAATCGAGGCCCAGGCCAGCCCCGACCTCCTCCGGCACCTCGATTCCCGAGCGGGCGGGCGAGGAGCGCCGCCACGCGCTCGGGCGGCTCGTCGGTGACCTCCTCGGAGAGCAGCGACTCGGCGCCCCGCCGGAGCTTGCCCCAGGCAAGCTCGGAGTCGTCGGTGTCGACGATCTCGAACTGCCCGCGGATGATCTCGCCGAGCGCCCAGTAGGCGAGCGCGGTGCCGTAGGCCGGGCAGTGGCCCACCCGCATCAGCGGCTGCCCGGGGGTCTCCGAGACCCTGGTCGCCAGCTCGCGCAGGAGGCGGCTCTTGCCGACCCCCGCCTGCCCGATGACCGTGATCAGATGGGGCCGCTCCTCCCTGCGCACCTGGTCGAACAGGGAGAGCAGCTGCGTCGCCTCGTCCTCGCGTCCGATCAGCGGCGTCGAGGCCCGGGCGATCCGCGTCGGAGTGGCGACGGTGACGCGCACAGCCTCCCACGCGGGGACCGGCTCGGATTTCCCCTTCAGCTCGAGCGGCGCCAGCTCCTCGTACTCGATCGCCCCGCTCGTGAGGCGGTGGGTGATCTCGCCGACGGTCACGCTGCCGGGCCGCGCGGCGGCCTGGAGCCGGGCGGCGACGTTGACGGGGTCGCCCATAACCGTGTAGTCGCGGCCGACCTGGCCCGCGAGCACCTCCCCCGAGTTGATCCCGACGCGCAGCAGGAAGGAGGCGTCGGCGATGTCCGCGATGTCGGCGTTGATCTCGTCCATCGCACGCTGCATCGCGAGCCCGGCGCGTACGGCCCGCTCCGGGTCGTCCTCGTGGGCGACCGGGGCCCCGAACACCGCCATCACGTTGTCGCCGATGAACTTGTCGACCCGGCCCCCGTAGCGGTCGACCTCCTGGCCGAGGCGCTGCAGGGCCCGGTCCACCATCGACTTGACGGTCTCGGGGTCCATGCGCTCGGCCACCGCCGTGTACCCGGAGAGGTCGGCGAACAGCACCGTCGCCTTGCGCCGCTCCTCCGGCAGCGCCGCGGTGACCCCGGGTGGCGCAAGGTCGGGCCTGGCGGGGCCGGCCGGAGCCCCCCGGTCGGCCGTCGCCGGCGCGCCCGCCGCGGGCCTTGACGCAGCGCCCAGGTCGCTGCCGCACTCGATGCAGAACTTCGCCCCGGGCGGGTTCTCGGTCCCGCAGCTTGCGCAGCGAGTCGCGAGGGTGGCGCCGCACGACATGCAGAAGCGCGCCCGCTCGGGATTGCGGGTGCCACAGCTGGCGCAGGCGACCTCTCCTGCCACGTATCCAACGATACGTGGAGGAGGGCTTCGCTATGTGAGATGCCTCACACGTGCAGGCGCACTGGCGCGGCCTGGGCTCGGGCCTGGTCGGTCTTCCGCAGCCCCAGGGCTCCGGCGTCGTGCAGGGCTCCCGGCATCGAGGGGAGGGAGTGGGCGGCAAAAGGGCCGACCTGGCGCTTTTCTTGCCATACGCATAGAAACGCGCCACGCGCGGGGTTGAGCGCCCGCGATGGCCGAGATTCGGCTAATCCACTCGCTACGCTCCTCCGTCAATCTGAAACGAGGACTGGAGCTTCCCTTGACCCGTACCCGTTCAATCTTCGCGGCCGCCGTGATCGCGCTGGCCGTCCCCACCGCGATCGCCGGATGCGGCAGCGACGACGGCGGCGATGAGGACCCGCAGGAGGTCATCGAGGCCACGTTCAACAACGAGGAGCAGGTCACTAGCGGCGTGCTCGACCTCTCCATCGACGCTTCCGCGGGTGACCAGGGGAGCTTCACGGCCTCGCTCAGCGGGCCGTTCCAGGGCGTCGAGGACGACCCGACGGCATTCCCGCAGCTCGACCTGACCGGATCGATCAGCGGTGAGGGCGCGGGCCAGAGCATCGACTTCGAGGGCGGGCATCGTCGTCACCGAGGACAACGCGTTCGTCGAGTACGGCGGCGAGACCTACGAGGTCGGCAGTGAGACCTTCAGCCAGTTCAAGGAGGCGGCGGAGCAGTCGGCGGACCAGACCCAGTCCCAGGAGACCGGTGCTGCCACGTCTTTCCAGGAGGGCTGCGAGCAGGCGATCGAGGCGCAGGGCGGCGATCCCTCGGCGTGTGACTTCGACCTGAGCGGCTGGTTCACCGACCTCACCAACGAGGGGACCGAGGACGTCGAGGGGACGGACGCCGTCCACGTCAGCGGCAACGTCGACGTCGCGCAGATGCTCGAGGACTTCTCGGGACTCGCCTCGTCGGTCCCGAGCGCGGGCGGGCAGGTCGACGAGGAGCAGATCCAGCAGGCGTCGGAGGCCATCTCCGACGCCAGCTTCGACGTCTACAGCGGCGCCGACGACAACATCCTGCGGAAGCTGGACCTGAACGTGACGATCGATCCCTCGGCCGTCGAGAGCACGACCCCCGTGCCGGTCGAGAGCGTCGACCTCGGCCTCTCGCTCACGCTCAGCGCCGTCAACGAGGAGCAGACGATCGACGCGCCGGCCGACGCGCAGCCGATCGAGGATCTGCTGGGCCAGTTCGGCGTCGGCGGCCTCGGTCCGCTCGGCGGGCTCGAGGGCCTCGACGGCTCCGGCTCCGGGCTCGACCTCGGCGGCGGCTCGGGTGGAGCACCCGCGCCGGGCGGCGGCGAGACCGACGCCTACTTCGACTGCGTCGCGGAGGCGGGCAACGACCCGGCCGAGGCGTCGCAGTGCCTGCAGGAGCTGCAGTAGCCGCCGAGCCTGGGCCGATAGGTAACTGGGAGGAGGCCCCGGCGTAACGCCGGGGCCTCCCCTCGTTAGGCTCCCGCCGATGTCGAGCGGCGCTGAAGGCGGGGGAGAGGAGAGCGCTGGAGGCGGGCCGCTGCGGTTCCTGCTGTCGCCGCAGGGCTGGCCGTATCTGCTGACCCCGTTCATCGTCCTCACGGTCGTGCTCGAGCTGACGCACGCCTCGGCCACCGTGATCTTCGTCTGCGCCGCGCTCGGGATCATCCCCACCGCGGCGTTGATGGGCCTCGCGACGGAGGAGCTGGCGGCCAAGTCGGGACCGGGCATCGGCGGGTTCCTGAACGTCACCTTCGGCAACGCCGCGGAGCTGATCATCGCGATCTTCCTGCTGGCGGAGGGCCTGCAGGAGGTCGTGAAGGCCTCGATCATCGGCTCGATCATCGGCAACCTCCTGCTGGTGCTCGGCCTGGCCATGTTCCTCGGTGGGCTGGGCCGCGCCAAGCAGGTGTTCAACCGGACCGCGGCCAACGCCCAGGCGGCGATGCTATTCCTGGCGGTGGCGGCGCTGATCATGCCGGCCATCTACGCGCTGGTGGAGGGGGGCGGGCTGCCCGCGATCGACGCCGAGATCGTCGACTACGGCAGCGACCTCGAGGAGCTGTCGATCGGGGTGGCCATCGTCCTCCTGGTCACCTACGTGGGCGGCCTCGTGTTCTCGCTCAGCACCCACAAGGACGTCTTCAACCCGCCCTACGCGGAGGACGCACGAGGGCTTCGGCTGGAGCGTGAAGCGGTCGGTCGCGATGCTCGCGATCGCCGGCGCCGCCGTCGGCCTGGTCTCCGAGATCCTCGTCGGGTCGATCTCGGAGGCATCGGAGTCGATCGGGATCTCGGAGTTCTTCGTCGGCGTGATCGTCGTCGCAGTGGTCGGCAACGCGGCGGAGCACTGGGTCGCGGTGCTGGTGGCCCGGAAGGACAAGATGGACCTGGCCGTGAACATCGCGATCGGTTCGGCGGCTCAGGTGGCGCTGTTCGTGGCGCCGATCCTGGTGCTGCTCTCCTTCGTCCTGGGGCCGAGCCCGATGGCGCTCGCGTTCAACGGCTTCGAGCTGGGCGCGGTCCTGATCGCGGTCCTGATCGCCGCCTACTTGACCCAGGAGGGGGAGTCCAACTGGTTCGAGGGCATGCAGCTGCTGGCCGTGTACGTGGTCCTCGCCCTTGCCTTCCTCTACGCGTAACGGGTAGGGGGAACCGATGGAGTACTTCCTGCTCGCGGTGAGCTTCGCCGTGATCCTCGCCGGCGCGATGTTGTTCACCAACGCGGTCGAGTGGGCCGGACACCGGCTCGAGATCGGCGAGGGCGCCACCGGCAGCCTCCTTGCCGCCGTCGGCACGGCGATGCCCGAGACGCTGATCCCGATCGTGGCGATCATCGGCGGCGCCGAGGGGTCGGAGGACGTCGCGATCGGGGCGATCGTGGGCGCCCCGTTCCTGCTCGCCACGATCGCGATGGCCCTGGTGGGGATCTCGGCCCTGATCTACCGCCACCGGCGGCCCCAGGGCACGAACCTGAAGGCCGATGCGGAGACGCTCGACCGCGACCTCCTCTTCTTCCTGGTCTTCTTCGCCGCCGGGGTGGCGTGCGGGATCGGCGCCCCCGAGGCGCTCGAGATCCCGCTGGCGGTGGGCTTCGTCATCGCCTACTCCGTCTACGTGCGTAACACGCTGCGCGGGGGAGGAGAGGTGCAGGAGGCCGAGACGATCGGACCCCTCTACCTCGACCGGACCCCCGGCGACGAGCCGCCGACGGCCGCGATCTGGATCCAGTTCGCGATCGGGCTGGCCTGTATCGTCGGCGGGGCCCACCTGTTCGTCGAGGAGCTGCTCGAGGTGGCCTCGCGGCTGGGGATCGAGCCGCTGGTGCTCTCCCTCGTCCTCGCGCCGCTCGCGACCGAGCTGCCGGAGAAGGCGAACAGCTTCTTCTGGGTGCGCGACGGCAAGGACACACTGGCCCTGGGGAACATCACCGGGGCGATGGTCTTCCAGTCCACGATGCCGATCGCGGTCGGCCTGTTGATCACCGATTGGGAGCTGGGCCGCTTCGCCGTGGTCTCGGGGGTCCTGGGGTTGGCAGGCGGCGTGATCGCCTACTGGGCGCTTCGCATGCGGGGGCGGTTCGAGCTGCTGCCGGTGGCCGCCTGGCTCGCCCTGTTCACGGCGTTCATCGTCTACGTGGCGGTGGCCTGAGCTACACGAGCTCGGCCAGCGCCTCCAGCACCATGTCGTCATGGGTCTTGTGCGAGATCTCGCTGAAGGCCCGAGGAGTCCAATGTGGACTCGGAGGGCCTAGCCCAAGAAGTGCTCGCCCCCGATCCCTCGGTAACTCAACTGATCAGAGCGGAGACCCGGTGCGCTTGCGCTCATCCCTTCGGCCGCTCGCGCGGCCCCAGCCGTAGGAGATGGCTCCAACGATGTAGGCACCCACAAGGAGCAGGCTGGTGTTGGGGACGGTGTCCGGAATCGAGTACTGCTCCGTGATGGCATCGAGGATGATCCCGCCGCCCAGCATCACAATCGTCACCAGCAAGAGCAGCCAGCAAGCAAACGTGCCGGGGTCCGCCTGTATCAGGCGATCCACTAATCGGGGGCGACTCACGACTACCTCCTGTCTTGGACCCGGGTCTCGCCCAGAGAGTATGCATCCGCGCGCGGTAGCTGTCCTCGTAGCGCTCCAGCTCGCCGACGAGTTCAGCGCCGCGGGCTCGCAGGCCGGCAACGACGGCGTCGATGTGCCCTCGCTCAGCATCGGCACCCAACGGCGCTCATCTCAATTACTTGGCCAGAAGTCAGGCGTGGTCTCGAGCTCGGATTCCGGGTCGTCCACCTTCGGCGAGCAGATCACGAGCTCAGCGTCCTCCGGTCCGTCGTTGTGGACCGACCGGAAGGTGTCTGGGGCGACGCGGACGACCGTGTGGGGCCCGACCTCGATCACGTCGTCGCCGAGCTTGAACAGGGGCTTGCCCGAGATCACGAAGTAGATCTCCTCCTGCGTCTTGTGCCGGTGTCCGTAGGAGCCCTTGCCGCCGGTCCCGGCCGGCATCGAGCGCCAGGTGAAGGCGCACCTGCTCGGCCTCCATCGGCTGGGTGAAGAACCGCATCTCCCCGTACCCGGGGTATTGGGCCATGAAGTCAAACGCTTCGTCGCGTGTGACGATGCTGTATGCGCTCATCCGTTCCCCTCCGAGTTCCTCTCATGTGCGACGCGCCGTGCTAGTCCTCGCGGCCGACTTCCTGGCCGTCCTCGCCCTCGTTCTCCTCAGGATCGTCCAGCTCCAGCGCGGTCTCCGAGAGCGATCCCTCAAGGCCGGGGTGGTAGTGCGTCTGGAACCGCTCCATCGCCGCGTCGCGCGCCCCCTCGTCGATGGGGACCTCGTCGGTGATCCGCACCCACTCGGCGCCCTCGTAGGCCTCCATGTTGAAGACCTCCTGGTCGATCGACACCGAGTCGTCGACCACGACCACGACCTCGGTCTGCGGGTTGAAGTACGTCCCCGGGCGGACCAGCGCCTCCTCGATGTCGACGACGCGATTCTCGGTATCGGAGTCGGGAGCCATCACCTTCGCAGACTAGATCAAAGGTCCAGCCGCCCGCAGGCCCCCGCGAGGGGTCCGGCTACTGCCCCAGGTTCTCCAGCTCGCGAAGCTGGCGCTCGACCTCAGCCTCGACGTCCAGCGGCTCCTCGCCCCGGCGCTCCCGGCGCGCGTTGCGGGCGACGACGAGCTGGCGCACCTCCTCGACCAGCTCTGGGTCGTCGGCGCCGGGGCCCGCGGCCTCCTCGGCGCGGATCCGCTCCATCTCGCCCTCGACGTCCACCGGCTCCTCTCCCCGCGTGCGTTGGCGGTACGCCTTCGCCTCCAGCAACTGGCGCAGCTCGGCGTCGCGCACGGCCCCCGATGCGTCCGCGTCGGAGTCGGTGACCCTCTGGGGCAGGTCGTGCTCGAACTCGACGGAGAACTCGCCCTTGCCGATCTGCTTGAAGGCGGTGCCGCTGAGGGCGAAGGACAGGGCGCCGATCGGGATCGCCGCCAGCACGATCACGAGGATGACCTCGCCGTTGGAGAGCGCCGTCAGCATCGCAACGGGAGGGTAGCTTTGCGCTATCCTTCAGCGGCTGACTGACTAGTCAATCGGCCTCCCCTGGCGAGCCGCCGCGTACCGAATCGGCCCGCCCCGACGCTTCAAAGGAGCACCAAAGCAGTGGTTGACTTCACGCTGACCGACGAGCAGAAGGACCTTCGCGAGCTGGCGCACAACTTCGCCGAGAAGGAGATCCGGCCCGTCGCCTGGGACTACGACCGCGACAGCACCTGGCCGCAGGAGATCATCGAGAAGGCCTGGGAGGTCGGCTTGATGAACACGCACGTCTCGGAGGAGTACGGCGGCGCGGGCCTCGACTACCTGTCCGGCGCCCTGATCGAGGAGGAGTTCGGCTGGGGCTGCTCCGGCATCGGCACCTCGCTGGCCGCGAACGGCCTGGCGATGACGCCGCTGGCTCTGGGCGGCTCCGAGGAGCTCAAGAAGGAGTACCTCGGGATGCTCACCGAGGGGCCGAAGCTGGCCTCCTTCTGCCTGACCGAGCCGGACGCCGGCTCGGACGTGTCGGGGATGAAGACCACGGCCGTGAAGAAGGGTGACAAGTGGGTCATCAACGGCTCCAAGTGCTTCATCACCAACGGCAGCCACGCCGACTGGTACACGGTCTACGCCAAGACCGACAAGGACGCAGGCCACCGAGGCATCTCCGCCTTCCTCGTCCCTCGCGACGACACCGTCACGATCGACAAGAAGGAGGACAAGCTCGGCCAGCGGGCCTCGAACACGGCCACGGTCGTGTTCAACGAGACCGAGGTGCCGGCCGACCACCTGCTCGGCGAGGAGAACCACGGCTTCAAGCTGGCGATGATGACGCTCGACCGCACCCGCCCGGGCGTCGCGGCCATGGCAGTCGGCATCGGCCGCGCGGCGTTCGAGTTCGCCGCCGAGTACTCGAAGGAGCGCGTCCAGTTCGGCGTCCCGATCGCGATGCACCAGGCGGTCTCGTTCATGATCGCCGACATGGCGACCAAGGTCGAGGCGGGCCGCCTGCTCACGTGGCAATCGGCGGCGCTGCTCGACAAGGGAATCCGCAACACCCTCGCCTGCTCGCACGCCAAGCGCTTCGCCGCCGACTCGGCGATGGAGATCACCGTCGACGCCGTTCAGGTGTACGGCGGCTACGGCTTCATCAAGGAGTACCCGGTCGAGAAGCTCATGCGCGACGCGAAGATCATGCAGCTGTACGAGGGCACCTCGCAGATCCAGCGCCTCGTGATCGCCAAGGAGGTCCTGATGGGCCGCGACGTGAACGAGCCGATCCCGGAGGCCGTGAAGACGCAGACCGCGGCCGCCGAGCGCGAGTCCGAGACCGCTCCCGCGGCCGCGTAGCCCCGGCCGGCCTCATCGGTGGCCGTCAGGCCCTGCACCCCGTCTGAGCCGGTGGCCGCGCGGAACGCGGCCGGGTTCGATTGCTAGGCCGCTACGCCTTCCGGTTCGGGCTGACCGCGATCATCGCTCCGATCACGGTCAGCACGATCCCTGCGAGCACCACGTACATCGCCCAGCCGTCGAGGGCCTCGATCGTCGCGTAGATGAGGGCGGCGGCGATCAGGGTGGCGATCACCATGAAGACCACCATCGCCCGCGGCGAGCTGACGCGCACACCCGTGTTCCGCTCGCGAAGGTCGGGGCGGTCCAGCTGCATCCGCTGGTTCTCTGTCATGTGAGACAAGGCAGGCTCTCCCGGTTGATGGCCGGGCGAGCCTACGCGCCCGAGGTGTGCGCTGTCAATGACGTGGGTCACGCTTCGCGACGCGGCGCCGACGCCCCGGGCTCCTATAGTCGCCCCCATGGCCGAGCGCGCCAAGCGGCAGCGACGGGGCTCGGGTGGCGGGTCGCGCGCCGCCTCCGACCCGGTCACGCGGGCGGCCAAGTCCGCCCGCGAGCGGGCGGCGAGCGAGCAGGCGGGCCGCGCGCCCGGCAAGCGTGGAGGCCGCTCGATGGACGTCTTCGGGGGCGAGATACGCCGCCGCGACGTGGTGCCTCTGCTCGTCCTTCACCTGATCGCACGCGAGCCCGCGTACGGCAACCGCCTGATCGAGGAGATCGAGCGGATCACGGAGGGGGCGATCTCCGCGAACCCGAACACGATCTATCCGCTGTTGCGCGAGCTCGAGTCGCGCGGGCTGATCGAGGGCTCCTGGGAGCACCCCGACCGGCGTACCCGGCGCTACTACGCGCTGACGAGGGAGGGGCGGCGCGAGTACAAGCGGCTGCGCTCCGAGGTGGAGCCGTTCCTCGACTCCGTCATCCGCTCGGTGACGCTGATCAAGCGCGAGGTCTACGAGTGACGGAGGTCGCGGAGGCCGTGATGATCGAGGCGTCGCTGGCCGAGACCTGGGACCACCACTTCGAGCCACGCTGGTGGCCGACCTGGGTCGACGGCTTCGCCGCGGTCGTGACCAGCGAGGGATACCCGGAGGTGGGCGGCGAACTGCGCTGGCGCTCGACCCCAGCCGGGCGGGGCGACGTAGCCGAGACCGTGCTCGAGCACCAGCCGCGCCGGCTCCATCGGGTCCGGTTCTCGGACCCGGAGACCGAGGGCGAGCTGACGACGACCTTCGAGGTGAGGGGGGAGGGGACCCTGGTCGAGCAGGCGCTGGCCTACGAGCTGCGCGGCGGCGGCCCATTCGCCCCGATCACGAATTGGCTGTTCATCCGCACCCAGCAGCGGCGCTCGATGCAGCGCTCGCTGCTCCGGCTCAAGAAGGAGGTCGAGGAGGCCGCGCACTTCGCGAGTGCGTAATGCTTGACGCCATGGGTAACGACTCCGCAGCGCTTCGCGAGGGTTTCTCGGGCGCGGTTCTCGAGCCGCAGGACGAGGGCTACGAGGAGGCACGATCGATCTTCAACTCGATGATCGACCGCCGCCCCGCCGTGATCGCTCAGTGCCAGTCACCCGCTGACGTCGCCGCGGCCATCGCGCACGCCCGCGAGCACGGGCTCGAGGTGGCGGTACGTGGTGGCGGCCACAGCGTGGCGGGCGCCAGCCTCACCGACGGGGGACTGGTCGTTGACGTGCGGCGGATGAACGCCGTGGAGGTCGACCCCGGCGACAGGACCGCGACAGCGGCTGGGGGCGCCACCTGGAGTCACTTCGACCGGGCGACGCAGCCGCACGGGCTGATGTCGCCCGGGGGCCGGGTCTCGACGACCGGGGTAGCGGGGCTGAGTCTCGGCGGCGGCTCCACCTGGCTGGAGCGCAAGTTCGGCTTCGCCTGCGACAGCCTGATCGAGGTAGAGCTTGTGACGGCGGACGGACGTACGGTGATCGCGAACGAGGACGAGAACCCGGAGCTGTTCTGGGCCCTGCATGGGGCGGGCGGCAACTTCGGCGTGGCCACGCGGCTCGTTTTCGGCCTCCGCCCGCTCCCGGCGGCCGCGTTCGCGCTGCTGCTGTGGCCGGCGGACCGTGGCCCCGAGCTGGCGCACACCTATCGCGACCTGCTCGACGCCGGCGCCCCCGAGGAACTGGGGGGCGGCCTGGCATACATCACCGGGCCGCCCGAGGAGTTCGTCCCCGACCGCCTCCAGGGTGAGCTCTGCGCCGGCGTGATCGCCGTCTACGCCGGCACCGAGGCGGAGATGCGCGATGCGCTCGCGCCGATCCTCGCACTCGAGCCCGAGGCGGAGTTGATCGCGGAGATGCCGTACGCGGAGATCCAGTGCGCGATCGACGATCCGCCCGGGTTCCGCAACTACTGGTCGGCCGAGCACCTGACCGGGTTCCCGGACGAGGCCGTCGAGGTCTTCTGCTCGCGTGCTCACGACATGGTGGTGCCGTCGCCGTCGCAGCATCTCGCCTTCCCCTGGGGCGGCGCGGTGGCGCGCGGGGCCGAGAAGTGGCCCCTGCCCCACCGGTCGGCGAGCTGGGTGGTGCACCCGCTGGGCCTCTGGGAGCGGCCCGAGGACGATGAGGCCGCGATCGCCTGGGCGCGCGGGATCTGCGCCGACGTGCGCCCCTGGGCGACCGGCGGCGTCTACCTGAACTTCGTCGGCGACGAGGGAGAGGATCGGGTCCGGGCCGGCTATGGCGAGGCCAACTACGACCGGCTTGCCGCGGTGAAGGCCGAGTACGACCCGGAGGAGGTCTTCAGCCTCCACCACGCGATCAAGCCGCTCGCTCCCGCGTAGCGCGGGCCCGCAGCGGGCAGATACGCTTCCCCGCCGCGCCCAACCGCAACCCCAGATCGGAGTCAAGTTGTTCGTATTCAAGGCCGCCGTCGTCGGCGCCGGCACCATGGGCGGCGAGATCGCCCAGGCCATCGCCTCTGCCGACGTCCCCGTCGTGCTCAAGGACATCAAGCAGGAGTTCGTCGACCACGGACTCGAGAAGGCCCGCGAGGTCACCAAGTCCCAGCTCGACAAGCTCGTCGCGAAGGAGAAGCTGACGCAGGAGCAGGCCGACGCCCGCCTGGAAGAGGTGATGGGCCGGATCACGGGGGCCCTTGACTACTCCGGCTTCGGCGACGTCGACTTCGTGATCGAGGCGGCGCCGGAGAAGATGGAGATCAAGCAGACCGTCTTCCGTGAGCTCGACGCCGTGACGCCGGGGCACGCCATCCTCTCCTCAAACACCTCCTCGCTGTCGATCAGCGAGATGGCCGACGCGACCCGGCGCCCGGACAAGGTGGTCGGCTTCCACTTCTTCTACCCGGCGTCCGTGATGCCGCTTCTCGAGATCGTCGAGGGCGAGGAGACCTCGGCCGAGACGACCCAGGCGGCCTACAACTTCGCCCAGGCGATCCGCAAGCAGCCGATCACCTGCGCCGAGGTCCCCGGCTTCGTGGTCAACCGCATCCTCAACTCCGCGGTCGGGGAGCTGTGGCGGGCCCAGGAGGAGCAGGGCCTCTCGATCCAGAAGATCGACGCGAAGGTGGCGGAGGCGCAGCTCGCCCCGATGGGCCCGTTCATCCTCACCGACCTGCTCGGACTCGACACCGTGATGCACGTCGCGGAGCACCTCAAGGAGTCCTACGGCGACAGCTTCTACGTCCACGAGGGCATGCGCAAGCTCGTCGCCGACGGCAAGCTGGGCGCCAAGTCGGGCGGCGACGGGTTCTACAAGGACGGCGAGCCCCAGGTCGAGGGTGACGGTGAGCCCAGCGACGAGCTGATCGAGCTGTTCGGCCTCAAGGCCTTGGTCGAGGCCTGCCTGCTCCTCGAGGAGGGCGTCGCCTCGGCGCGCGACATCGACCTTGGGATGATGGCCGGCGCGGGGCTCGACCCCCGGCGCGGCCTGTTCCCGCCGTTCATGAAGGCCGACCTCGAGGGCCTGGACGTGGCGCTCGAGAAGCTCGAGAAGGCAAAGGACGCCCACGGCGAGCGCTTCGAGCCGCCGCTCGTGCTGAGGCGCCTGGTCGCGCAGGGGCGCCTGGGCCTGAAGGCCGGCCAGGGCTTCTACCCCTACCCGCGGCCCGACGAGGGCGATCAGGCCGACACCGTGAAGCTCGAGACCCGGGGCGACGTCGCCATCGCATGGCTCACGAACCTGCCGATGAACGCGATCTCGCCCCAGGTGATCCGGGACCTGGGCACCGTCTGGGAGCGGGTGAAGGGTGACCCGGAGATCGGCGCGATGGTGATCGCGTCGTCGGTCCCCGTGGTCTTCTCGGCCGGCGCCGACATCAAGGCGTTCACGCAGATGGACACCGAGGGCGGGGCTGAGCTGATCCACACGGGGCACGCGCTGCTGCGCGAGCTCGGCTCGAGCCGAGTCTCGACGGTGGCAGCGGTGAACGCACTCGCCTTCGGCGGCGGCTGCGAGCTGGCGATGGCGTGCGACTTCCGGATCGCCGCCGAGTCGGCGGTGTTCGGGCAGCCGGAGATCAAGCTCGGGATCATCCCCGGCTTCGGCGGCACCCAGCGGCTGCCGCGCCTGGTGGGCCCGGGCAAGGCGCTGGAGATGAACCTCATCGGCGACTCGATCTCGGCCTACGACGCGCTCGAACATGGCCTCGCCACCCGGGTGGTCCCCGATCACGAGATGTTCGACACGGCCATGGCGTGGGGGCGCAAGCTCGCGGACCAGGCGCCGGTCGCGGTCGAGCTGGTGAAGCAGGTGTCGCACGAGGGCGACCTGGACGAGGGGATCGAGGCCGAGAAGGCGGCGTTCGCCAAGGCGTTCCTGAGCGAGGACGCCAAGGAGGGCATCTCCGCCTTCCTGGGGAAGCGGACCCCGAAGTGGCAGGGCAAGTAGACGCCGCCGCGTCCGCGCCGCGGCTCGCGGAGCTGATCCGCGAGTCCGCCTGCACCGTCGCGCTCACCGGCGCGGGGATCTCCGTCCCGTCCGGCATCCCCGACTTCCGCACTCCCGGGAAGGGGCTGTGGACGAAGGTCGACCCGATGAAGGTCGCCCACATCGACGCCTTCCACCGGGACACGGCGGCCTTCTGGGAGTACTACCGCCCGCGCTTCGCGTCGCTGGGCGAAAAGCGCCCGAACCCCGCCCACGAGGCGCTCGCCGCGCTCGAGAGCCGCGGCATGCTCGCGGGCGTCGTGACCCAGAACATCGATCGCCTGCACCGGGCCGCGGGATCCGAGCGGGTGGTGGAGGTGCACGGCTCGATCGCCACGTCGAGCTGCACGACATGCGGCGCGAGCTACGCGCTCGAGGCCGTCGAGGAGCTCTTCGACGAGGACGGGATCGCCACGTGCGGATGCTGCATGGGGAAGGTGAAGCCCGACGTCGTGCTCTTCGGGGAATACCTGCCGGAGGCGGCGATGGCCGAGGCGCAGGAGCTGTGCGCCGGCGCCGAGCTGCTGCTCTGCGTGGGCTCCTCGCTGGAGGTCTACCCCGTCGCCGCCCTCCCGGAGCTGACGCTGGCCGCCGGGGGGCGTGTGGCGGTCGTCACCCAGGGCGCGACCCCGTACGACGACAGGGCAGCGGTGCGCCTCGACGGCGACGTGGTGGCCGAGCTCGACGCCGTGCTCGCCGCGCTGGGCGAGCCCGCCCCGGCGGGCTAGGGCTCGGGCCGCAGCGGTCTCCGCCGTGCCAAGGGCTCGGGCCGCAGGGTCAACCGGGCGTTTGGTGAGTTGGGCCCGCTATGCGGGCCAAACACCCCAATCGCGGCGCCGTGGCCGCTTGCCCGGGCGCCGCGGCCCTACCGCGCCAGGATCCGCCGGCGCCGCAGCACGCGGTCGCACAGCGCGAGCGTCTCGGCGACCTCGGCGCCGCGCTCGGGGGACAGCTCGCCCGCGACCGCCTCGTTGGCGGCCTCGCCGGTGATCGCGCGGCGGTCGCGCAGCGTCTCGAGGTCCTCGATCTGGCGCGCGGCCTGGTCGGAGGCGAGCTGGGCCGAGGCGCCGGAGCCCGCCGGGGCGGCCTGGGCCTTCACCTCCACCAGCAGCGCCTCGAGCCCGACCCGCAGCTGAAGCGCCGCCTCCCGCATCCGATCGGCCTCGAGGTCGGCGCGCGCGCGGAGGAGCAGCGTCTCGCAGGCGTCGGGTGCCTCGCGGCGGCCCAGCTCGGCGGCCATCCGCTCCTGGGGGCGCAGGGCCTCGGTGCGGGCCCGCGGGCCGGGCGCCGGCGGCACCTCGACCGCCTCGGCCCAGCGCCCGTCGGCCAGCTCGTCGCCGGTCCCGTAGCCGAGGCGGGTGGCGAGCGCGTAGCCGGCCGAGACGCCGCCCCCGTGCGGGTCCTGGGTGGCCAGGCGGTGGGCGTGCAGGGCCCGGTTGACGATCCCGAGGGCCTCGGCGATCACCTCGTCGGCGTCCTCGGCGTCCTCGCCTGAGTCGCGAAGCCAGCGCTCCGCCTCCTCGCCGCTCGCGAAGGCGCCCGGCCGGATCACCGTGAGCCGGGTGATCGGCACCTCGGACGGCCCGTCGGCGCCGGCCCGCTTCGGGCGCCCCCGGCGCCGCCGCCCCCGGCGCATCCCGATCGCGAGCCCGCCAACGCCCCCGACGACCAGCACGTGCTCCGCCTCGCCCGCGGCGGAGCGGATGAGATAGCGGCCGTCGTCGGGGCCCAGGCGGCCCGCGAAATCGAACTGGACGAAGGGGAGGAGGTTCGCGCTCAGGGCGGCGAGGCTACTCGCCGACGTGGGCGTCGGAGGCGCGGTGCTGGCCCTTGTTCGAGGGAAGCGAGAACTTCGACGCCCCGGTGGGCACCTCGGGGTTGTCGATCTCGGCGATGCGGCCGATCAGGCGCTCCCACTGGTCCGGCTTCAGGAGCTGGACGAACTGCTTGTCCGGGTCGGAGCCCGGTCCGGTCGCGGGCGAGTAGCCGATGTGGACGTGGTCGTCGTGGTCGCTCATCGCGAAGCTCGGGCCACCGAGGTCCATGAGGGTGATCACCTGGTCCGGGAGCATGGTGCCCTGCAGCTGCAGGACGTCCCTGACGAGCGAGTAGCTGAGCGTGCCGGGCCCCTGGTTGCCGAGCACCGGCTGGTCGTTGATCGCGGCGATGTCGATCGCGGACCCGAAGGAGTGGTGGCTGACGTTGCCGGAGCTGGTGATGCTGGTCTCCCGCCCGCAGAGCATCGAGGTGATGGTCAGGCGGTAGCCGCGCGCGGTCAGGTACTCCATGATCGCCATCAGCCGGCGGTCGATCTGACCGCCCGCGACGTACTCGCGGTCGCAGGCCGCGAGCTCGAGGCGCGGGTTGGCCAGGACGCGGCGCTCCAGCTGCTCCTTCGACATCAGCAGGATCTGGCCGACGCTCACGCCCGTCCCCTCGAACGGGTTCTTGCCGGCGGCGCGGTAGATCGCGGTCGCCTCGAGCAGCTTCCAGCCGTCGAGGATCGGCTTCGGGTCGATCTTGGGGGCGCCGCGGCCGGCGGGCTGGATCGCGAAGTTGACGTGGTCGGCCATCTCGCCGCCGTCGCCGATGCGCCCGAGGACGGTGCCGGCGACCACCTGGGAGCCCTCGCGCAGGGCCTCCATCTCCATCGTGTCGCTGTCGAACTTCATCACCCCGCCGAGGTAGGACTTGAAGCTCTCGTAGCCGGGGAAGCGGTCGGCCAGAAGCTCGTCGAGCTGGCCGGTGACGTCGGCTCGCCCGACGTTCTGCGGACGCTCCGGGAAGGCGTAGAGGCGCTGGCGCATGTCCTCGGTGTTGAGCGGGCCGAGCTGGGACTGCTCTGCCTGCTCGCGCCCGGCGGGCTCGGAGCGCCCGGCGTCGGATGCCGCCAGCACCTTCTCGTCGCGGGCGGCGTCGCTGGCCGGGGCGGAGGGCTTCTCGTCCTTGCCGGGGCTGACCAGACGGAAGTCGTCCGCCGTCAGCTTCTGCTCCTTCGGCACCGGATAGACCTCGGAGACGCGGCCCAGCTCGGCGTAGGTGAAGCGGTTGCCGTAGGAGTCCTGGAGGACGATGTACTTGCCGAGCTTCTTCGATTCGCCGACCTCGCGGATGACGCCGTCGTTGACGGCGACGACCGGGGCGCCCTGGTTCGAGTAGATGTTGATCCCTCGACGTGTGGCTGAGGTTGAGACCACGTCGGCGGCGTTGCCGGCGACGCCCTTGCGGGGGGCCGAGCGCTTCTGGGCCTCGCGCTCGGAGATGTCGTCGGCGTAGCGGGCGTCGGCGGCGACCGGGAACCGGGCGCCCTCGGTGAGGCCGGTCAGCGAGCCGACCAGGTCGTCGGGGAGCTCGCCGTACTGGCGCGCGTAGAGCAGGACCTCGTCGACGTACCAGTCGGCGTGGTTGTAGGCGAAGATCGCGGTCCGCAGGTCCTCCTCGCCGCCGGAGGCGTTGAGGTAGCGGGCGGCGGCGCAGATCGCGTCGACCGGGTTGTAGGGGTCCTTGCGCCCGTCGGAGTTGGCGTCGACCCCGTAGGCCTCCCAGGTCGCGGGCATGAACTGCATCCAGCCGAGGGCGCCGGCGGTCGAGACGTTGAGGTTGGTGCCGAACGCGGTCTCGATCCGGTTGATCGAGGCCAGCACCTGCCACGGGATCCCGTACTCGGTGCCGCAGGCCTGGTAGATCGGAAGCAGGAAGGGCGGGATCGAGAACTGGTCGATGACGAAGTTCGGGACGCCCATCGGCGCCGGGCCGAAGTCGGCGATCGTCAGCGTCGGGTTGGTGTCGGTGGGGGAGCCGTCGGGGTTGCGGTTGGCGGGCTTGTCCGTCGGCTCGCCGTCGCCGCCGTCGGGAGCCCTGATTACCGCCGCCGTCGGAGCCCTGACCGCCGTTGCCTCCGTTGCCTCCGGTGCTGCCGTTGCCCGCGCTGCCGTTGCCGCCGCTGCCGGGGTCGCCGCGTGCCGGGGCCGGTGCCGGGCCCGGGCGGTATCTCCGGCTCCGGCTCGGGCTCCGGCTCGGGGACGGGCGGCGGCGCGGCCGCGGCCTCGGAGTTGTCAAGCGGGCCGGCGCAGTCGGCGTCGGCGAGGTCGGTGCGCCCGTCGTCGTCGTCGTCGCGGAGGTTGGCGCACTGGGGAAGCTCGTCCAGCGGCGGCAGGTCCTCGCCGCCCGGCAGGTTGATGCCCACCCCGGACTCCGAGGCGTCGATCAGCCCGCCCTGGGCGCCGGCCGTTCCCGCCACGGCTACGAGAGCCGCGAAGGCAAGCGCGATCATCAGTAGAAAGTTCCGTCTCATCCTCAAACACTCGGCTGGCTACCTGCCCGACCGTCCCTCCCCGAACGCCTTGGCAATCGCCTGCACCCGAGCGCACGAAACGCTACTTGTTCGGATCTCGCCTTGCAACGTTCAATCAGGCGTGGCAACCGTACCCGAAACCATCGGATTGATGCGGAGGTGCACGGCCCACTTAACCCTCGCCAAACAATCGGCACAAAGCTGGACTTTCTTGAAGGGTGCACCCCGTCCGCGGCGGGCACCATCCGGGGCGGTACGCTGGCCGCCCACCCGATGACCGATGAGGGCCTGACAGACGCCGGGGATCGCAGCGGGTTCCGCGCCAAGGGCGAGGAGGCGCTCGGCGATCTGGCCGAGGCGCTGCTGGACAACCCGCTGTTCGGCCAGGCGCTGTCACGGGCGTTGGGTGCGGGGGAGCGGGCAGCCCAGGCGCAGCGCAGCGCGATGAGCGCCGTGGGCGTCCCCGCGGCGGCAGACCTCGAGCGGCTCGAGCGCCGCCTCCGGTCGCTGTCCACGAGGCTCGAGGAGATCGAGGACCGCCTCGACGAGCTCGGCGACGAGGTGGCCGCCCTGCGCGCCAGAAATCGGACGACGTCAGGCGCCAAGAGCGACTGAGGCGATCCGGCCCAGGCGCAGCGACGCCGCCTCGGTCTCCTCGTCGTCGAGCCCCTCGCCCCCGGGCGAGCGAACGACCACAAGCGCGCTCGCGACGGCCACGCCCAGGCGGCAACCGGCCTCGAAGGCGGCCGTTGTGCCCAGATCGATCACGCGCGCACCCGCCGCGAGCGATCGCGCGGCGCGCGCTTCGGCGTCGGGGTCGTAGTAGAGGTCCGTGCCCGCGACGGTCACGCCCTCGAGCGCCTCGCTCCCGCCCCGCAGGGCCTCGGTGAGCGCGCGGTCGGGGAGGGCCCTGGGGCGCTCGGCCTCCCCGTTTGCACCCACCGCCATCGCGGCCTCGGCCACCACCAGGGCGCCCGGCTCGAGCCCGGGGCCGAGCGCGCGGCAGGTGCCGAGCCGGATCGCCCGCTCGACCCCCAGGTCCACGAGCTCTTCGAGCACGATCGCGACGCTGGGGCCGCCGATGCCGGTTGACTGGATGGTCAGCTCATCGCCGGCATGCGTGCGCGCCGTATAGCCCCACAGCCCGCGGGCGTGGTTCGCCATCCGCGGCGCCTCCAGCAGGTCCTGCGCGAGCGCCAGGGCGCGGCCGGGGTCTCCGGGCAGCAGGGCGGCGGGCGCGATCGAGGCGGTGGGGCGGAGGTGATCGGTCATCTCTCTCTAAGCTTTCCAGCCTTGAGCGAGAGCGGCGAAGAGACCGGCGATCGCGGGGTCGGCGATGCCCTTCGCGACGCGATCGAGCGCACCCTTCAGGCGACCGCAGGGTCGGCCGCGACCACCCGCGAGCGCGCCGGGGAGCTCGTCGACGAGCTCGCCCGCCGCAGCCGCGAGGCCCGGGGCGACCTGAGTCGCAAGGGCCAGGAGGCAAGGGGGGAGCTGACCCGGCGCGGACAGGCCGCGGGCGCCGAGCTGGCCAGACGCGGGCAGGACGCCGGAGCCGAGCTGGCGCGGCGCCTCGAGGGCCTTGAGCGCCGGCTTGCGGAGGTCGAGGAGGATCTGCGCCAGCAGGCGAACGAATCTAAGCCTAAGGCTGAGGGTTAGATCGATGCCGCCGGAGGGGCGCCGGGTGGTGATCACCGGGGTCTCGGGCCACTGGGGGTCCGAGCTCGCCCGGCGGCTCGAGCGCGAGCCCGGCATCGACCACATCGTCGGGATCGACTCGCGCCCGCCGGCCGCCGATCTCGAGCGAACCGAGTTCGTCGAGGCCGACATCCGCAACCCGCTCCTGTCGCGGATACTCCCGGGGACCGAGGCCGACACCGTGGTCCATTGCGGCATCCTCTGGTACCCGGAGCCCGGCAAGCCGGCCCGCGCCCTCCACGACATCAACGTCATCGGGACGCTCCAGCTTCTCGCCGCCTGCGAGCGCACGCCGACCCTGGAGCGGGTGATCGTCCGCGGATCGGCGGCCATCTACGGCTGCGAGGGCGCCACCCCGTACTTCTTCAGCGAGGACCTCGCCCGGCGGATGCCGCTGCGCACCCGGTTCCAGCGGGACATCTCCGAGCTCGAGGAGTACTTCTCCAACTTCGCCCGCCGCCACCCTCAGGTCACCTGCTGCATGCTCCGCTTCCAGCCGGAGATCGGCCCGGACCTGGAGACGCCGCTGTCGAGATACCTCTCGCTTCCGATCGTTCCCACCCAGCTCGGCTTCGACCCTCGACTCCAGTTGCTCCACATCGATGACGCGACCGGCGCCCTCGTGGCCGCGATGGCCAACCCCGTGAGGGGAGCGGTCAACGTAGGGCCGACAGGCTCCGTCTCCCTCAGCCGCACGCTGCGGCTGGCCCGCCGGCCATCGGTGGGGATCCCACACCCGCTCTTCGAGCCGATGCTCGCCCGCCTCGGGGGGCGCCTTGGCGTCGGCAAGCTCTGGGACGACGGTGTTCGCTTCCTGCGCTACGGCCGCGGCGTCGATAACTCCCGGCTGCGTGAGGAGATCGGGTACGAGTTCGCGTTCGACGCCGAGGGGGCGGTGCGCGACTTCGCCGCCAGTCTCCGCGGGCGAAAGATCGGGCCGACGTTGCACCCGGGGGCGTTCGTCGACCGCCTCGCTGGGGACCGGGTATGACGTCTCCGTCGGCCACCGCCGCCCCGGAGGCGCTCGCGGACTTCCTGCGACGGCTGCGCCTGGGGGTCGAGGGCGGAATGGATCCCCTGAACGCGGCGGAGGGTGCCGCGTCGGCGCTTCCCGAGCGCCTTCAGGGAGCGCTGGAGACGATAAGCCGCCGGCTCCAGGGCGAGTACCACGAGGACGAGTGGGGCTTCGACGAGGAGTTCGCCGAGGCCGTCTATCCGCTGTTCGAGTTCCTCTACGACGTGTGGTGGCGCGTGGAGGCGACCGGCGTGCGCAACGTCCCGGCCCACGGGCGGGCGCTGCTGGTGTCGAATCACGCCGGATCGCTGTTCCCATTCGACGCCTCGATGATCCTCGGCGCGATCATGAAGGAGCACCCGCTCCCCCGCTGGGCGCGCTTCATGGTCCTGGACTGGGCCTTCGAGCTCCCCTACCTCTCGTCGTTCATGCGCCGCGTAGGAGGGGTCCCCGCGGGTCCCTTCAACGCGACGCGCCTGCTCGTCCCAGGACGAGCTTGTGATGGCCTTCCCCGAGGGGGTCAAGGGGACCGGCAAGCCGTTCTCCGAGCGCTACCGGCTCCAGCGCTTCGGCCGTGGCGGCTTCGTCGAGGTTGCGCTGCGGACGGGCTCGCCGATCATTCCGGTCGCCGTCGTCGGCTCGGAGGAGATCTACCCCAAGATCGCCGAGAGCCGCAGCCTGGCGAAGGCGGTCGGGGCGCCGTTCGTGCCGATCACGCCCACCTTTCCCTGGCTCGGCCTGCTGGGCCTGGTGCCGCTGCCGTCGCGGTGGCGCATCGAGTTCTGCGAGCCGATCGACCTCTCCGAGCACGGCCCGGAGGCCGCCGCACGACCGCCGGGTCGTGTTCGACGTCTCCGAGCAGGTGCGCGAGACGATCCAGCAGAAGCTCTACGAGAACCTGGCGAAGCGGGGGTCGGCGTTCCTCTAGGCGTGGGTGGGCGGGGCGGAGCGCTGCCGCGACGCGCCCCCACGTGACAACCGGCATATAGTCCTGGCATGAGCAGCGCGGTCGCTGTGGGGAGGGAGTCGGTGGATAGGCCGGCGCCGACGCGCTCGGAGTTCCGGGCGCTCCTCGAGCGCGTGCTCGCGGACGTGGACTCCGACGAGAAGGTGGGCGCGCTGCTGCGAGCGGCCGACATCCGTGTGCGCCTTCGGTGTCCCGACCTGGACATGACGTTGAACGTGGCGGCGACCGACGAGGCCGGGCACCACCTGCGGTGGGCGTTCTCCGACGACGTCGCGTGGAAGCCGAAGCTGGAGCTGGAGATGGCCTCGGAGGTTGCGAACCGCTACCTCCAGGGCAAGGAGAGCCTGGCGGTGGCGATCGCGCGGGGCAGAGTGAAGGTCCGCGGCGAGTCGCGAATCGCGCTCCTCTACGTCCCGCTGATGCGGCTGGTCTGCGACCCATACCGCCGCGTCGTCGCGGACGACTACCCGCACCTGGCGGTCGCGTAGAGGCCGCGGCCCAGCGGGCCGCACATCGCCGTTGACACCTGCGCCCGGCGGGCGTAGGCTGGATCAACCAAGAAGGCAACAGGCCGCAGTGGGCCCCCCTGCCCGCCCGCCCTCGGCGACTGGGGCGAGATGGCGAAGGTCCCGCAAGGCGCCGCAGGCGCCGCAGGCCGACGTAGCGGGCCGTGATGCCCGCAAGCGACGGGGCCACGCGACCCCGTCGCTTCGTCCGGGTCCCGGCTTCGTCCGGTACGGGCCGTGCGGCGGATAGCGTGCGGCGATGGCGACGACGTCATCTCGCTGAACGAGGCAGCGCGGATCTCGGGGGTCTCGGCCTCGACCCTGAAGCGGTGGGCCTCGGAGAGGGTGATACCGGTCAAGGGCGGGCGCTGGACGCGGGCGGCGGCCGCCCAGGCACGGGTTGTGGCCCGCATGCGCGAGCGCGGCCACTCGCTCTCCGACCTGCGCCGTGCGGTCCGCGACGGCCGCCTCGCCTTCGGCTACATCGAGGACCTGCTCCCCGGCTCGGAGCGTTCGCTGACCCGCGACGCCGCGGCCGAGATCTCCGGCCTGGAGGAGGAGCTGATCGAGCGGATCATGTCGCTGCTGGGGACGCCGACCGCGCTCGAGGGCACCCTCACCGATGAGGACGCCGAGGCCATGGCGCTGATCGCCGAGGTCCTGCGCTCCGGCTTCCCGCTGGTCGCGGTGCTCCAGCTGATCCGCGTCTACGCGCAGTCGATCCGCAAGATCGCGGAGGCCGAGGTGCGGCTCTTCCACCTTTTCGTCCACGAGCCCCTCATCCGGCAGGGCGTCGACTCGCTCGAGATGGCGGAGGAGATGGAGGGCCTCGTTCGCGACCTGCTCCCGCTCACCTCGCCGCTCATGGAGTACGTGCACCAGCGTTACCTGCGCTTCTACATGGAGCAGGACGTGGTCGGACACATGGAGGCGGAGATGGCGCCGGGCACGATGGGCCGCGTCCAGATGGCCTTCTGCTTCGTGGACCTGACCGGCTTCACTCGCTACACCGAGGAGGAGGGCGACGAGGAGGCGCTTGACCTGGTCGAGCGCTTCGTCGAAACCGTGGAGGCGACGCTGCCGAACGAGGCGCTGATCGTGAAGACGATCGGCGACGAGGTGATGATCGTCTCGCCAGACCCCGTCACGCTGACCGAGTGGGCGGTCGGGTTCCTCGGCCTCTTCGGCGAGCGCCCGCAGCCGCGAGTGGGCCTCCACTACGGCAAGGCGGTCTATCGCGACGGCGACTACTTCGGCGGCGAGGTCAACCTCACCCACCGAGTGGTGGCGAGGGCTCTCGGCGGCGAGGTGATGGTGACGGCCGCCATCGTCGACGCGATCGGAGGATCGGGCTACCTGCACTTCGAGCCGATCGGGCGGGTCGATCTGAAGGGGCTCTCGGAGCCCGTGGAGCTGTTCGTTGCCACCGCCCGCGAGCCGGAAAACTGACCGGCCCTCGCCGTAACATCGCCGTCGTGGAGAGCGCCGCCAAGCCGGGGCATCGCGATCGCGATTCCGCGCGGGAGGAGCTGGCCGCCGCCGTTGAGGCGAGCGGGCTGGTCGGGCGCGGCTCGTCGGCGGTGGTGATGGTCTCCGGGGGCGCCGATTCCGCCTGCGCGGCTGCGGCGCTGACCTCGGTGCTCGGCCCCGGCGAGATCCACGCCCTGCACGTCAACTACGGCCTCCGTGACGGCGCGGCCGGCGACGAGCGCGCCTGCCGGGACCTGTGTGGCGACCTGCGGATCGACCTCCACGTAGAGCGCCCGCAGCTCGACGAGGGAAACCTTCAGGCCGCCGCTCGGGACGCGCGCTACGCGGCGGCCGAGCGCCTGCGGGAGATGGTCGGCGCCGACGTGATCGCGACCGGCCACACCCGCACCGACCAGGTCGAGACGGTGCTCTACCGCCTCGCCGTCTCGCCCGGCGCGAGGGGCCTGCTGGGCCTCGGGCCGCGAAACGGCCGGGTGGTGCGCCCGCTGCTCGGGCTCGACCGGGCCGACACCCGCCGCCTCGCGGCCGCGGCCGGCCTGCGCTACTCAGACGACGAGTCGAACGACGACCCCGCCTTCGCCCGCAACCGCGTCCGCCTCCAGGCGCTACCGGTCCTCCGCGACCTCAGCACCGCCGCCGAGCGGAACATCGCCGAGACCCGCGCCGAGCTGGCCGAGGACGCGGCGCTGCTGGAGCGCGTCGTGCTGGACGAGCTCGAGGCGATGGGCGCGGGCGCCGGCGACGTGGCGGTGCCCGCCGACGAGCTGGCCAGCCGCGAGCCCGGGCTCCAGCGCCTGGCGCTGCGGGCGCTCGCCGAGCGCGCCGCAGGGCGACCCGTCGCGCTCGGGAGGGCCCGCGCATCGGAGATCATGCGCCTCGCGCGCAGGCCGGAGGGCGGCGAGATCGAGCTGGGGTCCGGTCTCAGCGCGGTCTGCGAGAGCGGCTCGGTCGGGTTCGTTACGGCTCGGCCGGAGGATGCCGCGCCGGCCCCCGTGGCGCTCGCGGTCCCGGGACTCGCCCGGCTCGGGGCGTGGGAGGTCCGGGCCGAGCTCCACCCGGCCCCGGTCGAGCCCGCGGGCCCCGAGCTTGCCACCCTCGACGCCGGCACCTTCACGGGCGACGTCGCGGTGCGTACCTGGAGGGACGGCGACCGCATGCAGCCGCTCGGGATGGAGGGATCGAAGACGCTCGGCGACCTCTTCACCGACTGCGGCTTGCCGCGGTCCGAACGCCGTCAGGTCCCCGTCGTCACGGTCGGCGGCGAGGTCGCCTGGATCCCGGGAATCGCCGTCGGCGAGCGGTTCCGCCTCGGTGCCGCGACCGAGCAGGTCGCTGTGCTGAGCGCCCGCCTGACAGAGTAGGCCGCGATGACAGGGGCCGACGGCATCGGTGAGACCCTGGTCGCCGAGGAGGATCTCCGGCGGCGCATCGCCGAGCTGGGCGCCGAGATCAGCCGCGACTATGCCGGCCGTGAGCTGCTTCTGATCGGGGTCCTCAAGGGGGCCGTGCCCTTCCTGGCCGACCTGATGCGCGAGCTGAAGGTCGACTGCGAGGTCGACTTCATGGCGGTCTCCTCCTACGGCTCGGCGACCGACTCGTCCGGGGTGGTCCGGATCCTGAAGGACCTCGACGCCTCGATCGAGGGCCGTGACGTGCTCCTCGTCGAGGACATCATCGACTCGGGCCTCACGCTCCACTACCTGCTGAAGAACCTGAAGGCACGCAATCCCGCGTCGCTCGAGGTCTGCGCGCTCCTCACCAAGCCCGAGCGCCGGCGGGTCGACCTTCCCATCCGTTACGTCGGCTTCGAGATCCCGAACCGGTTCGCGATCGGCTACGGCCTCGACCACGCCCAGCGCTACCGCAACCTCCGCTACGTGGCCGTCCTGGACGACGACTGAGACGCTCGGCCCACGCCTACGTACAGGTTCATGAGCGGTTTATCCGCGCTGGTACGCTGAATCCAGTCGCAGGGCCCCGGAAACCCTCTTGGCCATGCCCAAAACCAGGAACTACTCCACGACACGAGCGAATCGATGATGAGGCGACTCTTCCGCAGCGCCGCGTTCCCGATCCTGATCGTGATCGTGCTCGCCTTCTTCGCCCAGCGGCTGATCAGCCCGGGCGAGCGCGAGGATCCGCCCACCTACAACGAGTTCCTCGCCCAGATCGAGAACGATCCGGACTCGATCCAGTCGGTCACGCTGTCGCCGAAGACGCAGACCGCGAAGGTCGTCGAGACGAACGAGGAGGAGTACTCCACCGGCTACCCGCCGAACACCGAGGAGTCGCTGGTCAACACCCTCCAGCGCAACGACATCGAGACCGACGTCGAGTCCACGGGCGGCTCCAGCTTCCTCAACATCCTCACCTACATCCTGCCCTTCCTCCTCTTCTTCGGGTTCTGGATCTTCCTCATGAACCAGATGCAAGGCGGGGGCTCGCGGGTGATGAGCTTCGGCAAGTCGAAGGCGAAGCGGATGTCGGTCGACGCCCCGAAGATCACCTTCCGCGACGTCGCCGGGGCCGACGAGGCGGTCCAGGAGCTGCACGAGATCAAGGAGTTCCTCGAGAACCCGAAGAAGTTCCAGGCGCTGGGAGCCCGCATCCCCAAGGGCGTGCTGCTCTACGGGCCGCCGGGAACCGGAAAGACGCTGCTGGCCCGTGCGGTCGCCGGCGAGGCAGGCGTACCGTTCTTCTCGATCTCGGGGTCCGACTTCGTCGAGATGTTCGTCGGCGTCGGCGCCTCGCGCGTGCGCGACCTTTTCGAGCAGGCGAAGCAGAACTCCCCCTGCATCATCTTCATGGACGAGATCGACGCCGTCGGCCGCCACCGCGGCGCCGGCATGGGCGGCGGCCACGATGAGCGCGAGCAGACCCTGAACCAGCTCCTGGTGGAGATGGACGGCTTCGAGATGAAGGACAACATCATCCTCATCGCCGCCACCAACCGGCCCGACATCCTCGACCCGGCGCTGCTTCGGCCCGGCCGCTTCGACCGCCAGATCGTGGTCGACCGCCCGGACCGCCTCGGCCGCCGCAAGATCCTCGAGGTCCACACGCGCGGCAAGCCCTTGGCCACGGAGCTCGACCTCGACACCCTCGCCGGGCAGACGCCCGGCTTCACCGGCGCCGACCTCGCCAACCTGATCAACGAGGCGGCCCTGCTGACCGCCCGCTCCGGCAAACGCGAGATCACCATGGTCGAGCTCGAGGAGGGGATCATGCGCGTGATCGCCGGCCCGGAGAAGAAGACCCGGGTGATGTCCGAGAAGGAGCGCCTGGTCACCGCCTACCACGAGCTGGGCCACGCGATCGTCGGCCACAGGCTGCCGAACTGCGACCCCGTCCACAAGGTCTCGATCATCTCCCGCGGCCAGGCGCTTGGCTACACGATCTCGTTGCCCACCGAGGACAAGTTCCTGACCACGCGGGCGGAGCTGACCGACACGATGGCGATGACGCTCGGCGGCCGCGCGGCGGAGGAGATCGTCTTCAGCGAGATCACCACCGGTGCCTCAAACGACCTCGAGAAGGTGACCGAGACCGCCAAGGCGATGGTCATGCGCTACGGCATGTCGGATCGCCTGGGGCCCCGCGTGTTCGGCCACGACCGCTCGCAGCCCTTCCTCGGCCGCGAGTTCTCGGCCGAGCCGGACTACTCCGACGAGATCGCCCGCGAGATCGACGACGAGATCCGCCGCATCGTCGAGGAGGGGCACCAGACCGCCCGCAGCATCCTCGAGGAGCACCGCGAGCAGCTGGAGCGGATCTCGAAGATCCTGCTCGAGCGCGAGACGATCGACGCCGAGCAGTTCGTGAAGCTGCTGGAGGGCGCATCCGAGGAGGACGTCTTCGGGGCCGACGAGGCCGAGGAGGAAGCGGCGCCGGAGGCCTCCGTCGAGCCGGAGAAGAAGCCGGCGCAGGAGGGTCCGCGCCCGGTGCCGCAGCCGCGCCCCGGGTTCGCCGGCGGCTCGGCCGAGATGCGCTCCGACCCTCCTCACCGGCGCTGAATCCACCGCCGGCGGGACTCCAGATCTTCGGGTAGGCGACCCGTTCTCGGGTGAGCCGGACGCCCGACCCGCCGCGCCAGTGATACTCCGGGCGTGGCTCGGCTGATGGGCATCGTCAACGTCACCCCCGACTCGTTCTCCGACGGGGGCCTCTTCCTCGATCCCGGCCGGGCGATCGCCCACGGGCGCGAGCTGGCCGCCCAGGGTGCAGACTGGGTGGATGTGGGCGGCGAATCGACGCGCCCGGGCGCCGAGGCCGTGCCGGCCGCCGAGGAGAGCCGCCGTACCGAGCCGGTGGTCGCGGCCCTCGCGGAGGAGGGGATCGCGGTCTCGATCGACACCTCCAAGGCGGCCGTCGCCGAGGCAGCGCTCGACGCGGGCGCCCGGATGGTCAACGACGTCGCCGCCCTGACCGCCGACGCCGATCTCGCCGGCCTCTGCGCCGACCGCGGCTGCGAGGTGGTGCTCATGCACATGCAGGGCACGCCGCGGACGATGCAGGAGGACCCCACCTACGGGGACGTCGTGGACGACGTGCGCGCCTTCCTCGCCGAGCGGGTCGACGCCGCTGTGGCCGCCGGGATCGAAGAGGAGCGGATCTGGGTCGATCCCGGGATCGGCTTCGGCAAGACCGCCGAGCACAACCTCGAGCTGGTGCGCCGCCTTGGCGAGCTGCGCGCCGTCGGCCGCCCGATCCTCGTGGGGACGTCACGGAAGAGCTTCCTGGGGAAGATCACGGGCCGCGACGTCAGCGGTCGCCTTGGCGGCACGATCGCCTCGAACGTCCTGGCGCTGCGCGCCGGGGCCGCGATGCTAAGGGTCCACGACGTGCGTGAGATGCGCGAGGCCGCGCTGGTGGCCGAGGCCATCCTGGATCCGGAGCGGGCGTGGAGTTCGGCCTAGCGATCTTCCCCACCGAGGAGACGCCGGCGCCAGCCGCCGCGCCTCCTTGACCGGGTTCACCGCGCGTCTTGCTTCAGCTCGATCCACAGCGCCTCGGCCCACGCCAGCGGCTCACCGTCGGCGTCGAAGATCGCGGTGCCGGAGAGGTGCTTGCGACCGTCGCGGTCGATCGGCCAGCCGATCACGATGTGCGGCCGGCCCGTGCGGATCGGCTCCGCCAGGTTCCCGCGAAGGCGGGCAAGCACCGTTCGGGCCTCGTCGGGCGCGTAGAAGTGGAGCGCGATCCCGCTTGGGCAGTCGAGCACGGCCCAGGCGATCTCCTTGCGCACGGTCCCGTCGTCGCGCGCGAACTCGGCCTCGGGCGTCCAGACGCATGCCAGCATGCTGTGCGCGTCGACGTGTCCGGGGTAGATGCGCAGGCCGTCGCCGGGCTGGCGGTCGGGGCCGCACACGAAGCACCCGGGGTAGGAGTGGTCGTCGTAGAACCTCGAGCGTATGTCCGCGTCCTCGGCCTCGTGAAAGGGGGGAGGGTCGGGCACCTGGAGGTCGACCCCGTCGAGCGCCATGCCGTCGGCGACGAGCTCGTCGCCGTCGAGCAGCCGCGCATCGGCGCCGTCGCGCTCGATCCGAAGCTCGTGGTCCAGGGGTGGCGGCGCGCGCAGGTTGACCTCGGCGGCGCGGGCCCCGAGCGCGCCGGCCATCAGGCCACAGGTGTACCCGCCGTTCGCGCTCGCCGGCGGTCCCCTGAAACGCCTCTCGATCGCCACGGTCTCGGCCACGGCCGGGACTGTCGCACACCCGCTACGTTCCTCCCATGGAGGACGCTGGAGCGCCGGTGACGGTCGAGCTGCGCGGGATCTCGCTCTACACCCATCACGGGGTGACCGAGGCCGAGCGTGAGGTCGGGCAGCGGATCGAGATCGACGTGACGCTCGAGGCTCTCGATTGCGATGCGGTGCGGACCGACGAGCTGGCCGACACCGTCGACTACGCGGAGGTCTGCGATCTCGTCGTCCTTGCCGCGACCGAGACGAGCTACAAGACGCTCGAGCGTCTCGCGGCGGTGATCGGCGAGCGCCTGGTCGAGCGCTTCGACGTCGCCCTCGCGGTGGTCCGCGCCGCCAAGCCGGAGCCGCCCCTTCCGGTGACCATCGCCGACGCCGCGGCTGAGGTCACCACCCTGGCCGGGCCCGAGCGCTGACGTTGGCGGCGCGAACCGGCTATCTCGGCCTCGGCTCGAACGTCGGCGAGCGCGAGGCCAACCTGCGGAGCGCGATCGAGAAGCTTGGGAGCCATGGGGTCGCGGTGGAGGACGTGTCCTCGCTCTATGAGACGGAGCCGGTTGGCGAGATCCTGGACCAGCCGGACTTCCTGAACGCCGCGATCCGGATCCGCACCGGGCTCGAGCCCGATGATCTGCTGGCCGTGTGCAAGGCGGTCGAGGTGGAGCTCGGGCGGATGTTCGGTGGCCCCCGCCACGGCCCCCGGCCGATCGACGTGGACGTCCTGCTCCTGGGCGACCTGGTGCTCGATACGGACAGGCTCACGTTGCCGCACCCCGAGGTCAGCTCGCGCCGGTTCGTGCTCGCGCCGCTCCTGGAGCTCGATCCCGAGCTGACGCTGCCAGACGGGACTCGGCTCGCCGACGCGCTGGCCGCCTTGCCCCCGGGCCAGCGCGTGGAGCGGGTGGGCGCCTTCTCGAGGCGTCAGGCCGCCGCCGGCGCGCGCAGCGGCTCGAGCCACTCCGCCGGGAGGACCGGCGGGGCGTCGCCCGGGTAGTCCGGGATCAGGCGGGTCGCCAGCTCGCCGGCCGGGCGGCTGGCGATCGCGGGACGGAGGTCCTGGAGGGTCATCGCCAGGCGCAGCGCGGCGGCGATCTGGAAGTCCGCCGCGTTTGGCGGCTCGCCGCCGAGGACGCCCTCGGCGATCCACTCGTCGATCCGGTCGAGCCATCCCGGGAATGCAGCCAGGTCCGCGCGGACCGCGTCATCGGTGACGCCGTGGATCCTCAGCTCGGCCGCGATGATCGGTGCTGCGGTGGCCACCGCGAGGCCCGTCGGGACACCCAGCTTCGCACCCTCGGCGAAGGTGCCGAGCGGCTGCTTGTCCCGCTTGATCGCGTTCCAGAGAATCCGCCGGACGGCGTCGGAGAGGATCTGCTCGCCCCAGACCTCGGCCTCCTCGACGGCGGCCCGCCGCTCCGGGTCGGCGGGGAAGAGCGGGGGCTCCGGCCTGATCTCGTCGAGGGCCTTGGAGATCTGGCGCGAGCCCGTGAGCTTGCGGTCGTCGAGCCTCAGCGAGGGGATCGTGACACCCGGGAACCGCATCGCCTTCAGCACGCCGCGGCTGATCACCGGCATCAGGTCGACGCGCTTGAACGGGATGCCCTTGAGGTCCAGCATCCCGGCGACCGCCCTGGCGGGGTGGGAGCCGGGGATGACGTAAAGCGTGGCTTTCATGCGGCGGATCCTATGCACCTGCGCGCCGCGGCGCGGCGATAATCCGCCCCGTGCTTCTCGCGATCGACGTCGGCAACACCCAGACCCACATCGGAGCCTTCTCCGGGGAGGAGCTGGTCGAGCACTGGCGCTTCCAGACCAGGGCGGGCGCGACGGGCGACGAGCTGGCGGAGCGGATCAAGGGCCTCGTGGAGCTGAGCGGGTGCGACTTCGAGGCGCTCGACGCGATGGTCGTCGCGTCGGTCGTGCCGCCGCTCGGGACCGAGTACGAGGCGATGGCGGAGCGGTACCTCAAGGCGCCGTGCCTGCTCGTGGGGCCCGGGATCAAGACGGGGATGGCGATCCGGATCGACAACCCCTACGAGGTGGGCGCGGACCGGCTGGTGAACGCGTTGGCCGCCTACAGGCGCTTCGGCAGCGCCTGCGTCGTGGTCGACTTCGGCACCGGGATCAACTTCGACGCGGTCTCTGCGGACGGCGACTACCTGGGTGGGGCGATCGCCCCGGGGGTTGAGATCTCGCTGACGGCGCTGACCGAGCGCGGCGCCCGGATCCCCCGGATCGACCTCGCCGAGCCGGCGTCTGCGATCGGCAAGTCCACCAGCGCGGCGATCCAGTCCGGCGTCGTCTACGGGTTCGCCGGCCTGATCGACGGCATCGCTCGCCGAATCGAGGCCGAGCTGGGCGAGGGCACGCCGTTCATCGCCACCGGCGGCCTGGCAGCGGCGATCGTCCCCTTCTGCGAGACGATCGACGAGGCCGACGACCTCCTCACCCTCACCGGCCTGCGCATGGTGTGGGATTTGAACGCCTAGCCACGCCGCCATACTCCCCTGGCCGTGGCGCAGCCTCCGCTGACAACCCCGTTCCGGATCGGCGACGTGGAGATCGCCAACCGCGTCGTCCTCGCACCGCTGGCCGGCATCGGCAACTGGTTCGTGCGCCTGCAGGCGCGCCGCGCCGGCGCCGGCCTCGCGGTCTCGGAGATGGTCTCGAGCTTCGCGATCCGCCACGGCAACCAGCGGACGCTGCGGGAGATGCTGCGAATTCACCCCGACGAACACCCCGTGTCGATCCAGCTCTTCGGCCCCGAGCCCGACGTCATGCGGGGGGCCGCAGCGGCGGCCGCCGAGGCCGGCGCCGACCTGATCGACATCAACATGGGCTGCCCCGTGCCGAAGATCTGCAAGAGCGGCGCGGGGGCCGCGCTGCTGCGCGATCCGGATCGTGCCCTGGCCGTGGCCACCGCGGCGATCGAGGGTTCGAGCCTGCCGGTGACCGTGAAGCTGCGCTCGGGCCTCGAGCCCGGCGACCGGTCGGGGTTCGACCTGGCGCGGCGCCTGGTATCCGAGGCTGGCATCGCCGCCGTCGGTTTTCACCCGCGCTCCGCCGCCGTCCACCACTCCGGGAGGGCCGACTACGCGCTCGCGCGGGAGCTGGTGGACGCTGTGGACGTGCCGGTGATCATCTCCGGCGGGCTGCGCTCGGCGGAAGCGGCCCGCGCGGCCTACGCGGAGTCGGGGGCGGAGGCCGTGATGATCGCCCGTGGCGGGCTTGGCCGGCCGTGGGTGTTCGAGGAGCTGACCGGCCGCCGCGACGAGCCACCGACGCACGCGGAGATCATCGCGGAGCTGAGCTGGGTGCTCGACCGCGCCGAGGAGCACTGGGGCTCGGAGCGCGCGTCGCGCAACCTCCGGAAGTTCTACCCCTGGTACGTGGAGCAGCTGGGGCTTGCGGGCCCCGCCGCCGACGCCTATCAGCGGGCCGGCTCCGTGGACGAGGTCCGAGGGATGCTCGCGGAGCTCGAAGCCGCCCCCGCGATCAGCGGGTCAGCCGCCTCGTAATCCCTCAATTGCAGGGGTTTTTAACCCGCGAGGGCCCATGTGGGCGCCTCGCTATACTTTCGCGCCGGCCCGACCCCGCGAGCGTCAAAAAGCGTCGCGATTCGGGCGCCTTTCATGAGGGGCCGCCGGTGGCGGTCCCACGAGGTAGAGGACGAGGTCAGCACAAATTGGCTCGCGAATCGCTCATCACCCAGAACGGGCTCGAGAAGCTGAAGGCGGAGATCGAGCACCTGTCCACCGAACGACGCCGTGAGGTGGCCGCGCGGATCAAGGAGGCGCGGGAGTTCGGCGACATCGCCGAGAACTCCGAGTACGACGACGCCAAGAACGAGCAGGCGCTGCTGGAGCAGCGCATCGCTCAGCTCGAGGAGCGGCTTCGCCGTGCCACCGTCGTCGACGAGGGCGAAATCGACACCTCGACCGTGGGCGTCGGCGTCCTGGTCCACGTCAAGGACCAGAAGTCCGGCGACTCGAAGAAGTTCCACATCGTCGGCTCGGCGGAGGCGAACGTGACCGAGGGCAAGCTCTCCAACGAGTCGCCGATCGGCCGCGCCCTGCTCGGCCACAAGCGCGGCGAGGTGGTCACCGTCGAGGCGCCGCGCGGGCCCAGGAAGAAGCTCAAGATCACCAAGATCGAAGCGGCATAGCCGGCCGCGGGCGTTAGGCTCGCCGCCGCATGTCTAACGACGATCAGGAGCAGCCCGCGGCCGACGAGCCCGGTGCGATGGCCGATCGCCGCGCCAAGCTCGAGGGCCTGCGCGAGGCCGGCGTCGAGCCGTTCCCGCATGCCTTCGAGGACCGGACCGAGATCGCGGCCGTGCGCGAAGCGCACGACGGGCTCGCGGACGGCGCGGATACCGAGGAGCGCTACCGGCTGGCGGGACGGCTGGCGGCTCGCCGGGGCCACGGCAAGTCCGCGTTCCTCGACCTCGACGATCGCAGCGGCCGGATCCAGCTCCATGCCCGCGCTGACGTCCTCGGCCCCGATGCCCACGATGCTCTCCTCCGCGTCGACCTCGGCGACATCATCGGGGTCGAGGGGACGGCGTTCAAGACGCGCCGCGGCGAGCTGTCGCTGAAGCTCGAGGCCTGGCAGCTGCTCGCCAAGAGCCTGCGCCCGCCGCCCGACAAATTCCACGGGCTGGAGGACACCGAGACCCGGTATCGCCGCCGCGAGCTGGACCTGGTCGCGAACTCGGAGTCGCGGGAGCTGTTCGCAAGGCGCGCGAGGGTGATCACTGCCACACGCGAGTGGCTGGACCGCGAGGGCTTCCTCGAGGTCGAGACCCCGGTGCTGCAACCGCTCTACGGCGGCGCACTGGCCCGGCCGTTCACCACCCACCACAACGCGCTCGACCGCGATCTCTACCTGCGGATCGCGACCGAGCTGTACCTGAAGCGGCTGATCGTTGGCGGGCTCGAGCGGGTGTATGAGCTGGGCAAGGACTTCCGCAACGAGGGCATCTCCTACAAGCACAACCCCGAGTTCACGATGCTCGAGTGGTACGAGGCGTACGCCGACTACGTCGACGCCGCCGACCGGCTCGAGCGCCTCGTCGCGCACGTGGCCGAGGCCGTCAACGGCACGACGGTCGTGGAGCGCGAGGGGCAGAGGATCGACCTGGCGCCACCCTGGCGGCGGGTGACGATGCGCGAGGCGATCCTTGAGGAGACGGGGGTCGACATCGCCGAGCACCCCACCCGCGAGGCCCTGGCCGAGGCGATGGACTCCGAGGCCGACCCCAAGGAGGGCTGGGGCAAGCTCGTCGACGGACTGCTCTCGAAGGAGGTCGAGCCGAAGCTCGTGCAGCCGACCTTCATCATGGACTACCCGGTCGAGATGTCGCCGTTCGCGAAGCGCCATCGCGGCGAGGAAGGGCTGGTCGAGCGCTGGGAGGCGTTCGCCGGCGGGTTCGAGATCGCCAACGCCTTCACCGAGCTGAACGACCCCGACGAGCAGCGCCGCCGCTTCGAGGCGCAGGCCGAGGAGCTCCGGCGTGGGGACGAGGAAGCGCAGCCCTTCGACGAGTCCTACGTCCAGGCGCTCGAGCATGGCATGCCGCCCACCGGCGGCGTCGGGCTCGGCATCGACCGCCTCGTGATGCTCCTGACGGGGGCGAAGACCCTGCGTGAGGTCCTCCTGTTCCCGGCGATGCGAAGCTGACGAACCTTGCGCTTCGCCTGCGGGCGTGGTCGAATGTGAGGGTGGCCGAGCCGCCGGAGATCGCTGAGGCCGAGCGCCAGGGCGACCCGTTCCTGTTCTGGGAGGACGCGCACGGGCGCCAGCAGGTGCTGTCGCTGCTCGACGGCTGGGAGAAGGTGACGATCGGGCGCGGCCCTTCCTGCGACATCGGCCTGCCCTGGGATGGCGACGTTTCGCGCGTGCACGCGGAGGTCGTCCGGGTCGGCGACGACTGGGCCGTGGTCGACGACGGGCTCTCCACCAACGGGACGTTCGTGGGCGGGGAGCGGGTCGAGCGCCGTCGCCGCCTGCACGACGGCGACCAGCTTCGCTGCGGCTCCACAGAGTTGCGTTTCCGCGCGCCGTACGAGGGCGTGGACCGGACGAACGTGGCGAACCCGAGGCCGCCGCGGGGCACCGAAGTCCCCAAATCGGGAGATCGCAAGGTCCAGAGGCGGCAGGCAGGCGAGGACCCCCCGATATAATCGGCGCCTCGCCGTTAAACGAAACCGGAGGTTCTAATCCGTCGGCAGTGCGCAGCCGAAGAAGCTGGATAGAGCCCCGGCGCGCCCGCGTCCCTCAGGACGCGCCCGCCGGAGCCGACCAGTCGGATGGCGATACTCACGAGACGCTGATTAGTTAGGAGAGGCAGCAGGTGTTCGAGCGATTCACAGAACGGGCCCGCCAGGTCGTGGTCCTCGCGCAGGAAGAGGCGCGCACGCTCAAGCACAACTACATCGGGACCGAGCACATCCTGCTCGGGCTGTTGCGCGAGGAGGAGGGGCTCGCCGCCCGCGTCCTCGAGTCGCTGGACATCACCGTCGAGCGCGTCCGGGCCCAGGTAGTCCGGATCGTCGGCTCCGGCGAAGAGGTCACCTCCGGCCAGATCCCGTTCACGCCGCGCGCCAAGAAGGTGCTGGAGCTGGCGCTGCGCGAGGCGCTCTCGCTCGGCCACAACTACATCGGCACCGAACACATCCTGCTCGGCCTCGTGCGTGAGAACGAGGGTGTAGCCGCGAGGATCCTGTTGGACTTCGACGCCGATTCGGAGAAGATCCGCAACGAGGTCATCCGCATGCTCTCCGGGCCCGGCGGCCGCCGCCAGGGCAGCGGGGCATCGGGCTCCGGCGAGGGCAAGAAGTCCTCGAAGCTGCTCGACCAGTTCGGCCGCAACCTCACCAAGCTCGCATCCGAGGGCAAGCTCGACCCGGTGATCGGCCGCGCGACCGAGATCGAGCGGATCATGCAGATCCTCTCGCGCCGCCAGAAGAACAACCCGGTCCTGCTCGGCGAGCCCGGGGTGGGCAAGACGGCGATCGTCGAGGGGCTGGCCTCCCAGATCATCAAGGGCGAGGTGCCGGAGCTGCTCCGGAACAAGCAGATCTACACGCTCGACCTGGCCGCGCTCGTCGCCGGCTCGAAGTACCGCGGCGAGTTCGAGGAGCGCCTCAAGAAGGTGATGAAAGAGATCACCCAGCGCGGCGACATCGTCCTCTTCATCGACGAGCTGCACAACCTGGTCGGCGCCGGCGCCGCCGAGGGCGCGATCGACGCCGCGTCGATCCTGAAGCCCGCGCTCGCCCGCGGCGAGCTGCAGACGATCGGCGCGACGACGCTCGACGAGTACCGCAAGTACCTGGAGCGCGACTCTGCGCTCGAGCGCCGCTTCCAGCAGATCAAGGTGGAGGAGCCGCCGGTGCCCGATACCGTGAAGATCCTCGAGGGGCTCCGTGAGCGCTACGAGGATCACCACCGGGTGAAGATCACCGACGACGGGCTCCAGGCCGCCGCCGAGCTGGCCGACCGCTACATCTCCGACCGCTTCCTGCCCGACAAGGCGATCGACCTGATCGACGAGGCCGCATCGCGGATGCGGATCAAGTCGATGACCTCGCCGCCGGTCTATCGCGACCTCGAGGAGGAGATCGAGGAGACCCGGCGCTCGAAGGAGGCCGCGATCGAGGCCCAGGAGTTCGAGAAGGCCGCGAACCTGCGCGACAAGGAGCGCACGCTCACCAACCGCAAGCGCGAGCTCGAGGACCAGTGGACCGAGGGCGAGGGCGGCGAACGCCCGGAGGTCGGCGAGGAGGAGATCGCCGACATCGTCTCGATGTGGACCGGGATCCCCGTCTTCAAGCTCACCGAGGCCGAGACCAAGAAGCTCATCCGCATGGAGGAGGAGCTCCACAAGCGGGTGATCGGCCAGGACGTCGCGATCGAGGCGGTCTCGAAGGCGATCCGCCGCTCGCGCGCCGGGATCAAGGACCCCAAGCGTCCCGCGGGCTCGTTCATCTTCCTCGGCCCCTCGGGGGTCGGCAAGACCGAGCTTGCGCGCACGCTCGCCGAGTTCCTGTTCGGCGACGAGGACTCGATGATCCGGATCGACATGTCCGAGTACATGGAGAAGCACGCCGTCTCGCGGCTGGTCGGCTCGCCGCCCGGCTACGTCGGCTACGACGAGGGCGGCCAGCTCACCGAGGCCGTGCGGCGCAAGCCCTACTCGGTGCTGCTCCTCGACGAGATCGAGAAGGCCCACCCGGACGTCTTCAACATCCTGCTCCAGATCCTCGAGGACGGGCGCCTCACCGACGCCCAGGGACGCACGGTGGACTTCCGCAACACGATCGTGATCATGACCTCCAATGTGGGGGCCAAGGACATCGCCCGCAACGTGTCGTTCGGCTTCGCGGTGACCGAGGACGACACCGGCGCCTCCTATGAGGACATGAAGGGCCGGATCATGGGCGAGCTGAAGAAGGTCTTCCGCCCCGAGTTCCTGAACCGGATCGACGAGGTGATCGTCTTCCACAAGCTCTCGAGGGAGGAGATCCGCGAGATCATCGACCTCCTGATCGGCCGCGTCCGCGCCCAGGTCGCCGAGCACGAGCTGCAGCTCGACCTGGCCGACGAGGCCAAGGACCTGATCGCCGAGAAGGGCTGGGACCCGGCGATGGGCGCCCGCCCGCTGCGCCGTGCGATCCAGCGCTACATCGAGGACCCGCTCGCCGACGAGGTACTTCGCGCGGGCGACATCACGCCGGGCACGACGGTGCTGGTCGAGCGCGACGAGTCCGGCGACGAGGACGACCAGCCCCTGAAGCTGAAGCTGGTGAAGCCCCGCAAGCCGCGTGCGAAGAAGAAGGAGCCGGCGGGAGTCGGCGCCCGCGGCGGCGACGACGAGCAGGCCGATCCGGCGCCGACCGACGACGTCCCGGCGCCCGACGCCTCCGACCCGCGCGACGAGGCCGGCGACGAGCCGGCTGCCGAAGCCGCCGCCGAGTAGCCCGCTCTGCGGCCGTGCCGGCCGCCGCCTACTCGATGAAGCTGGCGTCCGGGGTCAGGTCGAGGTGGCAGTGGTTGCGGTGGTCGGCGATGTTCGGGGTCAGCGCGATGTGGAGATCCCACGGCGTGCTGGTGGGCGGCGCCAAGAAGGACGTACTCGAGGGCGAGGCGGACGACGACACGATCCTGGCCAAGGACGGCCAGCGCGACTCCGGCAGCGGAGGGCTCGGCCCCGACAGGGGCCGCTTCGACGCGAACGACGCGATCGCGTCGATCGCAGACAGGCAGTTCCAGGGCGGCTGCTGAGCCGAGCCCCCCGGCGGTGCGCGGGGCACTGTGCGGTCCGGCGGGCTTGACAAGCTCGAGGGCGATGGCGAAGCGGCGGTCCACCTACGTCTGCCAGTCCTGCGGGCACGAGGCGCTCGCATGGTCTGGCCGCTGCGCGGGATGTGGCGAGTGGAACACACTCGTTGAGACGGCTCCGGCGGAGGAGGCGAAGGGAGCGTCGGGGCGTGCCCGCAGGGCGAGGGCCGGCAAGCCGGTAGCCCTCCGGGACGTCGCGACGCCTGAGGTGGCGCGGCTTCGGACCGGGCTCGCCGAGCTCGACCGCGTGCTCGGGGGTGGGCTGGTTCCCGGCTCGCTCGTGCTTCTCGGCGGCGAACCCGGGATCGGCAAGTCCACGATCACGGGCATGGCACTGGGGAACCTCGCGGCCGCGGGCGTCGGCGTGCTCTACGTCTCGGGCGAGGAGTCGGCTGCGCAGGTGAGGCTGCGGGCCGAGCGACTGGGCGAGGGGGCCCTTGCCGTCCCGGCCGTCGCCGAGACCTCGCTCGAGGCGGTTCTCGCCACGCTCGAGGCCGAGCGCCCACAGGCGTGCGTGATCGACTCGATCCAGACCATGCACGCCGAGGGCATGACCGGCGCGCCGGGCTCGGTGGGGCAGGTGCGCGAGGCTGCCACGGCGATCATGGGGGCCGCCAAGCGGCTCGACTGCGCGGTGATCCTGGTCGGACACGTGACGAAGGAGGGGGCGGTCGCCGGGCCGCGGGTGCTCGAGCACCTTGTGGACTGCGTGCTCTTCTTCGAGGGTGAGCGGGAGCGCCACTTCCGCACCCTGCGGGCGCTCAAGAACCGCTTCGGCGCCACCAGCGAGGTCGGCGTGTTCGAGATGCGAGCCGGTGGGCTGGTCGAGGTGGAGGACGCCTCGGCTCGGTTCGTCGCCGAGGCGAGCGCGGCGCCCGGGTCGGTCGTTCTGTGCTCCATGGAGGGCAGCAGGCCGCTGCTCGTCGAGGTCCAGGCGCTGGTGGCTCCCACGGAGATCGTGCCCCCGCGGCGGATCGCTACCGGCATCGATCGCAACCGCCTGGCGATGGTGATCGCCGTCCTCGCCCGCCACGGCGGCCCCGCCCTCGCCGGCTCGGACGTGTTCGTCAACGTCGCCGGGGGCGTGCGCGTGGACGAGCCGGGGGCGGACCTGGCGGTGGCACTGGCGCTTGGCGTCGGCACACCGCGGGGAGGCGCTCCGAGACGCGGAGGGCCGCCCCTTGGCCTGCTTCGGTGAGGTCGGCCTCACCGGCGAGCTGCGAGGCGTCGCCCACGCCGACCGGCGCGTCGCCGAGGCGACCAAGTTCGGCCTTGCGCCGGTGCTGGGCCCGCCGGCCGGCGAGCGGCTGGACGGGCTGCGCACGGCTGAGACCCTGCGCGACGCCCTGCGGGCCGTCAAGGCGCCCGGCAAGACCCAGATTCGCCGCGCCGCGTAGGGACGCGGTCCAGACCCGGCCGCCGCGGCACCGCGCAGCCGCGTCCTGGGCAGTGAGGGCGGCGGTCCCGGAGGCCGAGGGCGCCGACTGGACACTTAGGGGCGTCATAGCACCCCGAACCGTCCAATCAACGACTCGGACCGCATCCCGCGCCCTACCTGAAAGCCGGCACCCCGCTTGACAAAGCCCAATCCGACCTCTCCACCCGGGATTAGCGGCATGGTCGTGAGCAGGGGGTTTTTGCCATCATCATCGGCAATGAGCGTTCGCCACGCATCGATGGCTGAGTGACCCGCGTGGCACCCTCATCGGACGACCTGCACGAGCTCGAGGCGCGGCAGGACCCGCGCCTCCTCAGAGCCCTCGACATGGTCGCCCCCGGCACCCAGCTCCGCGAGGGCATCGACAACATCATCCACGCACGTTCCGGCGCCCTGCTGGTCATCGGCGAGACCGACGACATCTCGTTCCTGTTCTCCGGCGGCATCCGCCTCGACGTGGACTACACCCCGGGCCTGCTCTACCAGGTCGCGAAGATGGACGGGGCGATCATCCTCGACCCCTCCGCGACCAGGATCTCGTGGGCCAACGTCCAGCTCATGCCCGACCCGACGATCCTCTCGATGGAGACGGGCACCCGCCACCGCACCGCCGAGCGCGTCTCGAAGCAGACCGACGCCCTGGTGATCGCGATCTCCGCCCGGCGCGACGTCGTCTCGCTCTACGCCGAGGGCATCAAGTACATCCTCCAGGACATCCCGACGGTCCTGTCGAAGGCGAACCAGGGCCTCGCGACGCTCGAGAAGTACCGCTCCCGCCTCGATCAGATGTCGGCCAGGCTGACCGCCGCCGAGTTCGCCGGTGAGGCCGTGCTGTACGACGCGCTCGCACTCCTCCAGCGAGCGGAGATGGTCACGCGGATGGCCACCGAGGTCGAGCGCTACATCATCGAGCTGGGCACCGAGGGCCGGCTGATCGAGATGCAGCTCGAGGAGAGCGTGGTTGGGGTGATGGCCGACCGCGTCGCCCTCGTGCGCGACTACAGCTCCGAGGACACCGAGCAACGGGTCGAGGAGACCCTCCAGGAGCTCGCGGCCCTGCCGCACGAGGAGGTGCTCGACTTCGGCCGGCTCGCCGAGCTGCTCGGCTACGACCGCAAGACCTCGACGGTCGAGTACGAGATCGCGCCCCGCGGCTACCGCGCCCTCTCGCGGATTCCGAGGCTGCCGCGGCTGGTCGCGCAGCGCCTGGTCCAGCGTTTCGGCGACCTCGATGCGCTGATCGGCGCCGACGAGGGAGAGCTTGCATCGGTCGACGGCGTGGGGGAGACCCGCGCGCGCGACATCCGCGAGGGCCTGCGAAGGCTTCGAGAGGTCGACCCGGTCGACCGTCATCCGTAACCAGTACCGCGGCCGCTCAGCGGCCGCCCTCAGCAAACGAGAAGGGAGTACCCAATTCCAGAAGCAGCAGTAGCAGAGGAGGAAGCGCTCGAGCTCGACGAGGAACTCGTCCCCGTCGAGTGCACCTTCGAGGAGGGGGACAACGTCGTCTATCCGCATCATGGTGCGGGCGTCGTCCTCAAGAAGGAGGGCCGGGACATGATGGGTGAGAAGCGTGACTACCTCACCATCAAGATCCTCCACAACGACATGACCGTCATGGTTCCCTGCGAGAACGCGCACCGCGCCGGCCTGCGTCGCGTCATCGGAGAGGACGATGTGAAGCGGGTTACCGACGTTCTCACCGGCGAGGTGTCGGATATGCCCAAGAACTGGAATCGCCGGTTCAAGTACAACCGCGAGAAGATCAAGACGGGCGACGTCTTCGAGCTCGCGGAGGTGGTCCGCAACCTCGCCATCCGGGAATGGGAGAAGGGCCTCTCCACGGGCGAGAAGCAGATGTACACCAGGGCGAAGAAGATCCTCGCCAGCGAGTTCATGTACGCGCGGGACACCGACGCCGATGGCGCCGAGGAGTACATCGACGGGCTGCTCGAGGAGCGGTTCGGCGACAAGGCGCCGGCCGGGGCCGCCGCCTAGACGGCCCATCCGGCCGCGCGCACCGCGATGACCGCTGCCGCACAGGCGACGGCGGTCATCGCGGCCGCCGGGTCGGGCGAGCGCCTGGGCGCGGGGGCGCCGAAGGCGCTCGTCCCGCTTGCCGGGCGCCCGATGGTCGCCTGGAGCCTCGCCGCGCTCGCGGCCGCCGAGAGCGTGGGCGCGATCGTCGTTGCCGCCCCGCCAGGCCACGAGGCCGAGGTCGAGGGCCTCGCCCCGGAAGGGGTGGGCTTCACCGTGGTCACCGGTGGGGTCAGTCGGGCCGAGTCCGTGCGGGCGGCCGTCGCGACGGTCGATGGCCCGGTCGTGGCTATCCACGACGCAGCAAGGCCGCTTCTGCCCCCGCGCCTCGCCGACGAGCTGGTCGAGAAACTCACCGGCCGTCCCGACGCCGCCGGGGTGATCGCCGCGACGGCGCTGACGGACACGGTCAAGCGGGCCCGCGAGCCGCGGGCCGCCTCGGGGGAGTTCGAGCACGGCGGGCCGACGATCGCGAGGACCGAGAGCCGCGACCACCTCTGGGCGGCGCAGACCCCTCAGGTGTTCCGGATCGAGGCGCTGCGCGAGGCCCTGGCGGCCGATCCGCAGCGCCTCGCCGCGGCGACCGACGAGGCGATGCTGGTGGAGAAGGCGGGAGGCAAGGTCCTGATCCACCCGTCGCCGGCCACCAACCTGAAGGTGACCACGCCGGACGACCTGCGGATCGCCGAGTTGCTGCTGGGCTCGAGCTAGCGGCGCAGAAGCACCCAGACGAGCGCGAGCGCGAACGCGAGCTGCCCGAACGCCAGCGCGGTGCCGGCGTTCGCAGCACCGCCGGCGGCCGCCGCCAGGCTACCCACCGCGAAGGCGACGACGAGGATCGCCAGGTCGGTCGCCGTCCTAGGCATCGCCCGGGGCGTTCATACGTGGCGCTGCCCTCGCGCCGGCTGCGCCCGAGCGGGAGGCCCGCCGCCTCCCGTGCGCCGTGGTGCAGGTGCTCGCGGCGGCGGCGGATGTAGAGTCGGCGCTGGAGATAGAGGGTCGCGATGCAGGCAAGGAAGATCGCGAACAGGTTGAGCGCCAGCTGTTCCATCGCGCCGACCCACTCCGATCGGTCGCCGAGCGCGGCGGCGACGCCGATGTTCGCCGCCGCGGGGATCGTGGTCACCGAGATCAGCACGCCCACAAGCGCGCCCGACTTGGTGCTGGTCAGTGAGAGGACACCGGCGAACCCGGCAAGGAACGCGACGATGAAGCTGAACTGGTCGGGGTTCGAGATGAAGTCGGTGAAGGGGTGACCCTCCTGGGTGAAGTCCTCCGGGATCAGGTTCGCAGCGTCGAGGCCGAGCGTGAGCAGAAAGCTCGCTGTGATGCCGACCGGAAAGCCGACCGCGAGCGCGATCAACGAGCGCTTGGCCACGTCCATGCGCCGCTGCACGAAGGCCACCGATAGCCCGGCGATCGGCCCGAACTCCGGGCCCACAACCATCGCGCCGATGATCAGGATCAGCTGGTCGGTGAGGATTCCGACGGCTGCGATCATCATCGCCAAGGTCATGAACGCCAGGAAGCTGGCCGACAGCTCGGTGTTCTCCGAGGTTCGCGTCTCGACCTCCTCCCAGATCACGGCGTCGCTCGGCTGCCCCTCGGCCGCCAGGACGGCTCGCTCGGCGTGCTCGGACACCAGCGAGTCGATGTCCTCCATCGCGATCGATCCCTCGCGGTGGATCTCCAGCTCCTTCAGGTCGGACACGATCACGCTCGCGTCCTCGCGCGCGACGTCGCAGAGGATCACGTCGCCCTCCGGCCGCCGCGCGGCGCGCTCGAGGAAGATCAGGTTGCAGACCGAGGGCGTGGCCTCGAGCAGGTCCAGGGCGTGGCCGCTCTGATGGCTCGGGACGACGATCCGCAGGTGGACCACGCCGCTAGCGTACCTCCGGTGCTGACGGACTATCACGTGCACCTCCGCCCCGACGAGGACGACACCCCACCCGAGCGGTACTTCACACGGGAGAACGTCGATCGCTACCTCGCGGCCGCAGCCGATGCGGGGATCGAGGAGCTGGGCGTCTCCGAGCACATCCATCGCTTCACCGACGCGCTCTCGATCTGTGGCGCCACCCCTTCTGGGAGGAGCGCGCCACGGACGACCTCGCCGCCTACTGTCGAGTTCGTGCGCGCGATCGCCGCTGCGGCTCGGGATCGAGATGGACTTCCTGCCCGGGTCGCGAGGACAGGCACCGCCACGCTCTCGAGGCGCACGACTTCGACTACGTCATCGGGTCGGTCCACTTCGTTCGGCCACGATGCGGTCGACCACGAGGTGTATGACATCTGGGAGGCGACCGCCGACGCCGACACGGTCTGGAGGCGCTACTTCGAGACCGTGGCGGAGGCGGCCCGCTCCGGTCTCTTCGACGTCATGGCCCATCCCGATCTCGTGAAGATCTGGGGCTCGGGGCGACCCCTGCCGGAGCGTGACGTGCGCTTCTACTACGAGCCGTTCGTCGAGGCGGTGGCCGAGACGGGCGTGGCCGTGGAGGTCTCCACGGCGGGCCTCAGAAAGCCCGTCGGCGAGCTCTACCCGGCGCCGGCCCTCGCCGAGATGCTGGTGGAAGCCGGCGCGGCCTTCTCGCTTTCCTCCGACGCCCACGTACCCGGAGCACATCGGCTGGGAGTACGGTCCGACCGTGGAGCTGATGCGCTCGTGGGGCATCGAGCGAGGTCGCGCACTTCGAGGGAAGCGCGAGCGACGGATGGAGCCGCTGGGATGAGCGCGCGGGTGGGCGTCGGCTACGACTCGCACCGCTTCGTCGACGGGCGGCGCCTGGTGCTCGGGGGGGTCGAGATCGAGCACGACGTGGGGCTCGGAGGGGCACTCCGACGCCGACGTGTCACCCACGCCGTGATCGATGCCGTGCTGGGCGCCGCGGGCCTCGGCGACCTGGGCAACCACTTCCCGCCCAGCGACGAGCGCTGGCGCGATGCCGACTCGCTCGACCTGCTGCGAACCGTCCTCGGCAGGTCCGCGGTGACCGTCGCCAACGTCGACGTCACCGTCGTCTGCGAGACGGCCGGCGATCGGCCCGCACCGGGCCGAGATGGAGCGCCTGCTGGGCGAGACGCTCGGCGGCCCGGTGAACGTCAAGGCCACGACCAACGAGGGGATGGGCTGGATCGGCCGCGGCGAGGGGATCGCGGCGATCGCCGTGGCCATCCTCGACGTGGACTGAGCGCGGCCTCATAGGCTCCCGGCGCGTGGATCTGGGCTCGATCGGCAAGCGCGTAACGCTCGGCCCGCTGGGGCCGATCGCGGACGTGCCGTTCAACCTGAAGACGCTTCACGGCGCGGGCGTGATCCGGCCGGTGCGCCCGGACAAGCTCGCTCGCACGGTCCGCGAGCTGGTCCGCTACGGGCCGTCGCCCGCCGCGGGGATCGCCGGGGCGGCGATCAACCACCCTGACGAGGTCGCCTTCATCGACGAGCGCGGCGAGCTGACCTTCAGCGACCTTCACCTGCGCTCCAACGCTCTCGCCAACGCCCTCGCGGCCGAGGGGATCGGGCCCGGCCAGGGGATCGCGGTGATGGCGCGCAACCACCGCAACTTCGTCGACGTGACGCTGGCGGTCGCCAAGCTGGGCGCCCACGCGCTCTACCTGAACACGATGTTCTCCGGCCCTCAGCTCGAGGGGCGTGATCGCGCGCGAGGAGCCGGTCGCGCTGGTGTACGACGAGGAGTTCGGCGAGCTGCTCTCCGACGCCGACGCCGACCTCCGGCGTCAAGCGCTTCGTGGGCTGGCGCGACGGCGAGTTGCCGGACACGACGATCGACGAGCATGATCGAGGCCGGCGACGACGCCGCCCCGGGCTCGCCGCCCGACTCCGCGCGCTTCATCATCCTCACCTCCGGCACGACCGGGACCCCGAAGGGCGCGCAGCGCTCCTCGCCCGACAGCCTGGCGCCGCTGGCGGCGATGTTCTCGGTGATCCCGCTGCAGTCGCGGGAGACGACCGTGATCGCCGCGCCGCTGTTCCACTCCTGGGGCTTCGCCCACTTCCAGCTCGGCCTCGCGCTCAACTCCACCTACGTCGTCCGGCGCAAGTTCGACCCGGAGGAGACGCTGAAGGCGGTTGCCGAGCACGAGGCACGGCGCTCGTGGTCGTCCCGGTGATGATGCAGCGCATCCTCCAGCTCGACGAGGAGACGCTCGCGAAGTACGACCTCCCCAGCCTGCGCGTGACCGCTGTCAGCGGCTCGGCGCTGCCCGGCCCGCTGGCCGAGCGGTGGATGGACCAGTTCGGCGACAACCTCTACAACCTCTACGGCTCGACCGAGGTGGCGTGGGCGACGATCGCGACGCCCGCAGGACCTGCGCGCGGCGCCCGGGACGGCGGGCAAGCCGCCGCGCGGCACCGTCGTGAAGATCGTCGACGAGAACGGCGACGGCGAGGTGCCCCAGGGCGAGACCGGCCGCGTCTTCGTCGGCAACGACATGGCCTTCGAGGGCTATACGGGCGGCGGCGGCAAGGACGAGTACCAGGGGCTGCTGTCCTCCGGCGACGTGGGCCACTTCGACGAGGAGGGCCGCCTGTTCATCGACGGCCGCGACGACGAGATGATCGTCTCGGGCGGTGAGAACGTGTTCCCGCGCGAGGTCGAGGACCTGATCGCGGGCCACGATTCGGTCAAGGAGGTGGCGGTGATCGGCGTCGACGACGATGATTGGGGCCAGCGGCTCAAGGCCTTCGTGGTCACGCAGGGCGGCGACGTCAGCGAGGACGAGCTGAAGCAGCTCGTCAAGTCGAACCTCTCCTCCTACAAGGTCCCGCGCGAGGTCGAGTTCCTCGACTCGCTTGCCCAGGAACGCGACGGGCAAGGTGCTGAAGCGCGAGTTGGCCTGAGGGTGTCCCTGCTCGGCTCGATCCCAGGATTCATCAGGCAGGCGATCGAGGCGCCGTTTCACTTCATCGCGGACCGCCTGCGCCGGGAGGGTTCGGAGGTCGACGTGGCCCCGGGCCAGGGGGCGGTGGTCGACTCGGGGCTGGGGAAGACCGCGATCTACCGCGACCCCGACGGCGAGCTACACGAACTGTCTGCCCGTTGCACCCACCTGGCCTGCATCGTCCGTTGGAACGAGGCGGACCAGACATGGGACTGCCCGTGTCACGGCTCGCGGTTCGAGGCCACAGGCGCCGTGCTCAAGGGCCCGGCGTCGACGGCCCCTCGGATCCGCCTGATCGCCTTCACGGACGCGCTCGAAGGCACCTGCGTCCAGCCGCTAGGCCGTCAGATCTCGGCGTGCTCGCGCTCGGCGCGGCGGCGGGCCGCCTCGGCGCGCAGGCGCTCGTGCTCGACCTCGCGCTTGAGCTGCTGTAGCGACTTGCGCAGATTGCTGCCGAGGCTCGGCGAGGCCACCAGCTCGGCGATCCAGCCCGGGATCCCGGCGCCGGCGACGCCGTAGGCGTAGCGAAGCTCCACCCGGGTGCGGCCGTCCGGGGTCTCGCGAAGGCGCCAGCGGCCGCGCTGGTCGACGCCCAGCACCGAGCTCCAGGCGAGGTCGCGCTCGGGCTGGTGCTCGACGATCTCGATCAGTCCCCCGACCTCGGCCGAGCCGACCCGGATCAGCATCCGGACCCGGCTGCCGAGGGCGAGCCGGTGGTCCTCGCCCTCGACCTCCCAGCGGGTGACCCCCGACATGAAGTGCAGGTAGTTGGAGGCGTCGGTGATGTGGTCCCAGACCAGCTTCGGCGGGGCCGAGATCGTGATCGACTCGTTGAGCCGCATCAGCCGATCAGCGGGTAGCGGCGCTCGGCGGCGAGCCCCTCGAGGGCCTCCTGCATCACGCGCGTGACGTGGTCGTAGACCTCGTCGACATCGGGCTCGGGGCCGAACTGCTCGCGGAGGTCGATCGCGGGCAGGACCTCCGTCGTGATCTTGGCAGGCAGCGGCACGTGCCCGAGGAAGTCGCCCACGTTGAGGCCCCACGGCACCGCCAGCGAGATCGGGAGCACCTTCAGGCGGAACAGGCGGTCGAGCTGAAGCGCCTTGGCGATCCGGTCGCCCCGGCTCAGGAACAGCGCGGTCTCCTGCCCCCCGATCGAGACGACCGGCACGATCGGGACGTCCTGGTCGAGCGCGAGGCGGATGAATCCCTTGCGGCCCGCGAAGTCGACCCTGTCGCCCTCCCAGCTCGGGCGGTGGACCTCCCAGTCGCCCCCCGGGTAGACGAGCAGCGCCGCGCCGGCCGCGAGCGCCTTCTCGGCGTTCTCGTGCGAGGCGGCGACGGTGCCGCCGCGGCGCACCAGCGCGCCGCTCACCGGGAGGGTGACCACCAGGTTGTGGGCGAGCTGGTGGAACTTGCGCTCGATCCCGAAGTAGCTCGAGAAGGCCAGCGTGAAGATGAAGGTGTCCGGGCGTGACGTTGCCGCCGGAGTGGTTGCCCGACCAGCAGCACCGCCCCCTTCTCGGGGATGTTCCCCAGGTTGCGCACCTCGCCGCGGAACCAGATCGTGGCCAGCAGCCACAGCATCGGCAGGCGCTCGCGCAGCCAGTCCGGATCGCGATCGTCGAGGTCGGCGCGCAGGCGCTGGCGCACGCGCCTGGCCGTTCCGGATGCGGCCTCGGAGGCGACGTCCCTGGCGGCCGACAGGAGGCCGCGCCCGACCCGGCCCAGCGGCCCACCGGCGCTCCGCAGCCCACCGAGCGGCGCCAGCCGGTCGCGCAGCCCGCCCTGGCCGTTCGGCTCGGCCGCCCCGCCCCCGTTCGAGCGGGCGCGGTCGGCGACGGTCGAGGGGTCGGCCATGCGGGCATCTTAGGGCGGCGGCCCGCGCGCGGCTGCGGCGGCGTGGCGCCCGGCAGCAGTGCGCCCGTCCAGTGCCGTCGCCGCCAGGATGACCGGCGACGCTAGCGGTCGAGAGGGCGGCCACCTGCCAGGATGCCCCGGGCCGCGAGCGCGGGCGTGGAGTGGGTGGCGACCGGCCGGCGCCGAGTTGGCCTCGATCAGCTCCGCGATCTTCGCGTTGGTGCGCTCGGGAAGCTCGACCTGGGGCACGTGGCCGCAGTCGGCGAGGATCTCCTGCCGGGCGCCGGGAAGGGCCTCGGCCACATGCCGGGCGAAGCCCGCCGGCACCAGGCGGTCGTGGTCGCCCCAGAGGAAGAGGGCGGGGGGCTCGAGATCGGAGAGGCGGGTCCAGAAGCCCCGCTCGCCGTGGGGTGCGTCGAGATAGATGTTGCGCAGGGCGGCGTAGAAGGCGACGCGGGCGGAGCGGGTGCGGTAGGTCTGGCAGAACTCCTCGGCGACGACGTCGGCGGTCGCGGGGTCGAGGCGCTCCGGGTCGGGCGAACAGGCCCCAGAAGGTCTCTCGCACCTGGGCCGTGCTCATCGGATGGGGGATCGCGGCGAGCTCGGGGCGCAGCAGGCGGACCAGGAGCGCGAGCTCGCGCCTGCGCCGGAACGCGACGGCCGGCGCCAGCAGGCTTACCGTGGCCACCCGGTCGGGGTGGGCGAGCGCCACCTCGAGGGCGACTCGGCCGCCCAGCGAATTCCCGACGAGGTGGGCGCGGTCGATCGCCATCGCGTCGAGGTAGCCGCGGACTGACTGTGCGAACCAGGGGGCGTCGTACCGTGCGGGGGCCGGCTTGTCCGACGACCCGAACCCCGGAAGGTCGAGCGCATGGACCGTGTGCTCGGGGGTGAGGGCTGAGATGGTCTCGAAGAACGAGGCCTTGTTCGAACCCAGCCCGTGCAGGCAGACGACCTGCTCGGGCCCGCCGCCGGCGATCAGCGTCGAGATCGCCGGCCCGCCCGTCTCGACGCGCGAGATCTGAAGCAGGGGCGGGCGATCGCCGGGCAGGCGGAACAGGCCCTCGAACGCCAGCGCCAGATCGAGGTTGCCGCGAACGTAGAGCCGGCGCCCGGCGAACGCGTCGATGCCCGAGAGCCGCCCCTCCCGCAGGGCGAGCCAGGTTCCGGCGTCGGTTCCGAGCACCACATCGGTCTCGCCGGTGGGCGTCGGCCGCACCTCGCAACGCTCGCCCGACACCCGCACGTGCCAGGTGCGCCCGACGTCACCCAGCCGGATCTCGTACGTCGCCGCGAACCCGGGCTCGGCGCCGAGATAGCGGTCGGGGAGGGTCGCGAACGCCTCCTCTGCTCGCACGCGCCGCTGTCCCGCGAGCGACAGCCCCGCTTGGGCGCCCGTGCCTGCCTTTGCCTTCCCGGGGGCCGCCATCGGCGCGGCGAACGTTAACGGCCTCGGGGGTCGCCTCCGGTGCTTCCGGCGGCCAGCTTTCCGCAAATAGCGGGGCCGCCTCACGGTGGGGGTCGGCCGGGAATAGCATCGGGGCCATGCGCGAGGTGAGGATCCGGGACACGCTGAGCGGCGAGCCGCGGCCGCTCGAGCCCCGCCGCGCGCCCGAGGTGGGCATCTACGCCTGCGGGCCGACGGTGTACTCGCGCATCCACATCGGGAACGCGCGGCCCTTCGTGATCTTCATGCTGCTCGGGCGCTTCCTCGCCCACGTCGGGTACGAGCCGAAGCTGGTGATCAACGTCACCGACATCAACGACAAGATCTACGATGCCGCGCGCGAGCTCGGAGTCGGGTCGGCGGAGCACGCCGCCGAGATGACCCGCCTCTACCTCGAGGACACGGACCGCCTCGGGCTCGGCCGCCCCGACGCGGAACCGCTGGCGACGGAGACCATGCCTGAGATCGTCGCGCTGATCGAGGCACTGATCGAGCGCGGGCACGCCTACGAATCGGGCGGCGACGTCTACTTCCGCGTCCGCAGCCAGCCCGGCTACGGCAAGCTGTCGAACCGCGACCCCGATGAGATGGACCAGGGCGAGGAGGCCGGCACCGCCTCGCTCAAGGAGGACCCCCTCGACTTCGCGCTCTGGAAGGGGCGCAAGGAGGACGAGGACAGCTCCTGGCCGTCGCCGTGGGGGGACGGGCGTCCCGGCTGGCACATCGAGTGCTCCGCCATGGCCGAGAAGCTCCTGGGCCTGGACTTCGAGATCCACGGCGGCGGGCGCGACCTCGTCTTCCCCCACCACGAGAACGAGATCGCCCAGACCGAGGCGGGGCGCGGCGAGCCCCTCGCGCGCCTGTGGATGCACAACGGGATGGTCGAGCTGGCCGCCGAGAAGATGTCGAAGTCGGAGGGCAACATCTTCGGGCTCGCCGAGGCGCTCGACGCCCACGGCCCCGAGGCCGTGGTGGCGTTCCTCGCGTCGGGGCACTACCGCCAGCCGCTCGAGTTCTCCGACCAGGCGCTGGGGGAGGCCGCGGCGAGGGTCGAGCGCGTTCGCAACTTCCTGCGGGAGAGCCCCGAGGGGGGAGACGGCGACGGGGAGGAGGACCCGTTCGTCGCCGAGCGCCGGGAGGCCTTCCTCGACGCCCTGGCGGACGACTTCAACACCCCCCGGGCGTTCGCGGCGATGTTCGAGCTGATCGCGGAGGCGAACCGCAGGCCGCTGCCGGGCGCACGCGATGCCGTGGCCGAGCTGCTGCCGTTGCTCGGCCTCGAGTCGCTCCTGACCGAGTCGGAGGGTCCCGATGCCGCGGCCGAGGCGCTCTTGGCCGAGCGCGACGAGGCGCGCGCCGCCGGCGACTACGAACGGGCCGACCGCATCCGCGACGAGCTTGCCGAGCGCGGCTACGAGGTTCGGGACGCGCCCGGCGGAGGGCGGCTCGTCCGCCGTGGCTGATCGTCCCGAGATCGAGGGAGACATCGTCTACGGGCGGCGTCCGGTGGCCGAGGCCCGGCGCGGCCGCCGCCGGGTCAGGCGGGTTTGGACGTCCAAGGACCTCCCGGCGCTCGGAGCTCAACCGGCTCGCCGGCACCCCCGACCACCAGGGGATCGTCGCCGAGGTCGACCCCTATCCCTACGCCGACGCCGCCACGCTCCTCGAGCCGGAGGCGGCGCTCGTGGTGGCGCTCGACCAGGTCCAGGACACGCGCAACCTGGGAGCGATCTGCCGCTCGGCCGAGGCGGCGGGGGCCAGCGGGGTGGTCATACCGTCGCGCCGGTCCGCGTCGATCACGCCTGCCGCCTGCAAGGCGTCCGCCGGCGCAGTCGAGCACCTGCCCGTCGCGCGCGTGACGAACCTGGCCGACTGGATCGGCGAGGCGAAGGAGGCGGGAGCATGGATCCACGGAGCCGAGGCCGGTGCGCCGGCGCCGCACACCCAGGCCGACCTGACCGGGAAGGTGGTGCTGGTGCTCGGGGGCGAGGGCAAGGGCCTGCGCCGCCGCGTGGCCGAGAGCTGCGACCTGTTGGTCTCGATCCCCGTGCGGGGGAGGGTGGCCTCGCTGAACGTCTCCGCGGCGGCCGCGGTGCTCCTTTTCGAGGCGCTCCGCCAGCGCGGAGGTGTCTAAGGCCGGAACAGGGTGTGCCGGCAGCAGTGTACGGCGGCGAAGCCGCCGCAAGTAGGCGAACTAGCAACGCCCGCGGACGGGTTCTGGAAACTGCAACGAACCTTGCAGACCCCCACGGGGTTGACAGAACCACCTACGCGCGGCTAGAGTTGCGGATAAGGGTGAACTAAAGGTCGAGCTTCGGCCTGCCGATCACCCGAAAAGAAGGAGAGAGGGCGCCTACTGGGAGGTACCGGCGCCACGACAGGTCCGAGCAAGGAGGACCCCGTGGCCGTACCGTCCGTATCCACCCAGGACTTCGCCGCCGTCGCGGCCGCTCCGGCTGCCGCCGCGGTGAGGCATAAGGCTCAACCCGAGCTTGATGATGCGTACCTCGTAGCCCTCGCCAAGCGGGGAAGCGCCGACGCCTACGACCGGATCGTGCGCCGCTACCGCGGCTTCGTGCGGCTCAAGGCCTCGTCGTACTTCCTGCTGGGCGGCGACTCCGACGACCTGATCCAGGAGGGCCTGGTGGGCCTCTACAAGGCGATCCGCGACTACCGCACCGACCGCGAGTCGAGCTTCCGCAACTTCGCCGAGCTGTGCGTGACGCGCCAGATCATCACGGCGGTGAAGACCGCCTCGCGCAACAAGCACGCGCCGCTCAACCAGTACGTCTCGTTCGCGCAGACGCCGGCCGCGGCGATCGACTCCGATGCCACGCTGGAGGAGGTCCTGCCGGGGCCCGTCAGCGAGGACCCGTCCGAGCGCGTGATCGCGAGCGAGGAGCTGGCCAGCCTGGTCGCCTGCCTGTCGAGCGTGCTCTCCGACCTCGAGAGCCGCGTCCTCTCCCTCTACCTCGACGGCCACTCCTACGACGTGATCGGCGAGCGCCTCGAGTGCGACACCAAGACCGTCGACAACGCGCTCCAGCGCGTCAAGCGCAAGGTCAGCCAGCACGTCGCCGGCCGCGAGGTCGTGCTCTAGGCGCGTACCCTCCGGGCGAGCTGCCCGGGTAGCTCAACTGGTGGAGCAGCCTGCTTTGTAATCAGAAGGCTGCGGGTTCGAGTCCCGCCCCGGGCTCTTGGCTAGAGACGACCTCGCGGAGCTCCCCAACGCGCGCGACTTCACCTGGCACGACGGGCGCCGGGTGGTCCGCTTCGGGGACGGCGCGTTCGACGAGGCGAAGTCGATCCTCGAGGCCAACGGCTGGAACGAGTTCGAGCTGCTGAGCACTTCGCGAGCGCTCGGCGAAGCGCCGGCCGAACTGGTCGACGCGGCCTCCGCGGTCCACGAGGTCCCCGCCGGCAAGGTCGCCGACACCTCCGCGGCCCTGATCGACGCGGTCGGCTCCGACCGGCTCGTCGCCCTCGGCGGCGGCCGGGTGATCGACACTGCGAAGGCCATCGCGGCGGTCCGCGACGGGGAGACCGCGGCGATCCCGACGACGCTATCGGGGGCAGAGATGACCCGCTTCCACCGCCTGCCGGAGGGCCGGACGGCGCCGCGCCTCAACCGCCCAGCGATCGCGATCGCCGACCCGACCGCGATGACGAGCCTTCCCGAGGAACCCCTGCGGGCGACGGCGCTGAACTCGCTCGGCCACGGCGCCGACGCGCTGTTCGGGCCGGTTGCGAACCCCTTCTCGACGCTGTCGGCGCTGCACGGCATCGAGCTGCTCGCAGCGTCCCTGGACCAGCCGTCGCCGAGCGCGACCGCGCCGCCCTCGCCCTCGGATCGCTCTTCTGCGCCCACGCGATCGACGGGGCCGGCTTCTCGCTTCATCACGCCGTCTGCCAGGAGCTGGTGCGCGGGGTGGGGGTCCCGCACGCGGAGACCAACGCGGCGATGCTCCCGCACACCATGGCGGCGATGCGCGAGCGCGAGCCGGCGGCCATGGCGGCACTCGCCGAGGCGCTCGGGACCGACCTGGACGGGCTGCCCGGGCGCCTGACGGAGCTTGGCGGCGGCCCTCGCCGGCTGGGCGACCTGAACCCGGATCGCTCGCGCCTCGAGGCCGTCCTCGACTCGATCCATGCCCGGATCACGGCGGCGATGCGGGATCCGCTCACGCGCGAGGAGCTGGCCGAGATGGTGGAAGGCGCCATGTAGAGGGCGTTTCGCGCCCAGGCGCCAGGCGGCGCCCCGCCCGTAACGCACCCGGCGCATGCGTGTAGGCAATGACATGGACCAGCCACGGCGGTCGGCGCCGCCGCGCACGGATGTCGTCATCACCGACGAGCGCTTCGAGCGCTACCACGCTTACGCGCGGCGCCACGGGGTCAACAAGGTCCTCTACTTCATCGTCCGGCTGGTCCTCGTCCCCTCGTTCCTGATCTGGTTCCGCCTCCAGCGCACCGGCCGCGAGCACGCTCGGGTCAAGGGCGGCCTGATCGTCGCCTCCAACCACCGCAGCTTCCTCGACCCGTTCGTGATCGGCGCCCTCCTTCCCTGGCGCCGCCAGATCCAGTTCGTGGCCAAGGTCGAGCTGTTCGAGAAGCGCTGGGTGGGCTGGGTGCTGAGCCGGCTCGGAGCGTTCCCGATCCGCCGCGGCCAGTCCGACGAGACGGCCATGGAGACGGCGCGCCTCGCCGTCGAGCGCGGCGGGACGGTGGTGATCTTCCCCGAGGGCACCCGGCATCCGCTCGGGCTCGCTGAGCACCCCGAAGCGGGGCGTCGGCCGCCTGGCGCTGGAGTCCGGCGCCTCGGTGCTGCCCGTGGCCGTCCACGGCACCGAGCACGTCCGCCGCGGCTTCAGGATCCGGCCCCGCAAGGTGAAGCTCCGCGCAGGCAGGCCCATGACCTTCCCGCAGACCGAGCGCCCGTCCCCGCAGCTCGCGGCCAACGTGACCGAGAGGATCTGGCCCAACATCGAGCTCCAGTGGGAGTGGCTGGGCGGCCTGCCGCCTCTTCGCAAGGCCGCGGTCATCGGGGCCGGGAGCTGGGGGACCGCCGTCGCCGTGCTGCTTGCGCGAGGGGGCGTTGACGTTCAGCTCGGCACCCGCTCGGCCGAGAAGGCGGCGGAGATCACCAAGAAGCGCGAGAACGAGGCGTACCTGCCCGGGGTCCGACTCCAGCGAGGAGATCTCCGTTTGCCGCACGAGCGAGATCGAGCTCGGCGCCTGTGACCTCGTGTGCCTGGCCGTCCCATCCGCCGGCCTGCCCGCCACCGTCGGCGCCCTCGCCGACCGGATCGGCTCGCGAAGCGCCGTCCTGCTGCTGTCGAAGGGGCTCGTTCAGCCGAAGGGCACGCTTCCCAACCGTTACGTGTCCGACCGCGTCCGCGCCCGTGCGCTGGCCTGCCTCGGCGGTCCCGCGCACGCCCGCGAGGCCGCGGCCGGGATGGCGGCGCTCGTGCTCGGCTCGACCGATCGTGACCTCCGCGCCCAGCTGGGCGAGGTGTTCGACCGCGCCGGGCTCGTCTGCGAACGCAGCGACGACGTCGTCGGTGTCGAGATCGCCGGCGTCGCCAAGAACGCCGCTGCGCTGGCCGCCGCCGCGGCCGAACCGCACGGGATGAACGCCGCCGGGATCGCCGCCGCCGGCATCTGGCGAGAGTGCGTCGACTTCGCCCTCGCCCAGGGCGCCGAGCTGGACACGTTCGCGGGCCTCGCCGGAATCGGCGACCTCACCGCGACGGTGCTCGCGCCCGGCAGCCGCAACCGCCGCGCCGGGGAGCTGCTGGGCACCGGGGTCCCCGCGGATCAGATCCCCGCCCGCATCGGACAGGCCTCCGAGGCGCTCGACTCCGTCCCGCTCCTGGCCGAGGCCGTCAGGGAGTCCGGGATCGACGCGCCGGACCTGGAGGGGCTCGCCGCGCTGGTGGCGGGCGACATCGACGCCGGCGAGTGGGTGGCCGGCCTCAGGCGCGCCGAGCGCGCCCGGCGGGCAGCGTGATGCGCAGAGCTCTCGTTCCACGCCGGGCCATCCATCGCCCCTCTACGCTGGGCGCAGATGAGCGAGCCCAGCTCCCCAGCACCAGGGACGGCAGAGAAGGCCGATCTCGACCGCGCCTTCGAGGCGCTCTACAAGGACCACCTGCGCGACGTCTACTCGTATTCCTACTACCGGGTGGGAAACCATCACGACGCCGAGGACATCACCGAGCAGACCTTCCTACAGGCCTACCGGCACTTCGACCGCGCGCGTCGCGAGTCGCATGGCCGGCCCCTCCGGCCCTGGCTGATCCGGATCGCTCACAATCTCGCCGCCAACCATCACCGCGACAAGTCCCGGCGCCCGGAGGCGAACATCGAGGCCGTCGAGCCGCCGGCCCACCCGCACGACACGGAGCAGATCGTCGCCGGCCGGGAGGACCTGCGGGCGGTCATGCGCAGGCTCGAGGACCTCTCCGACGAGCGTCGGGAGGCCCTGATCATGCGCTTCGCGCTCGACATGTCGAACCGCGAGATCGCCCGCGCACTGGGCAAGACCGATGGTGCCACGAAGGTGTTGATCCACCGCGCGATCAAGCAGCTCGAGGAGCTGATCGCGGCCGAGGACGCGCCGCCGGAGGCCGAGGAGGCCGACGATGACTGAGCCCGAGAAGCACCTCGACCTCGAGGCGCTGCTTCAGGACGCGCTGCGGCCGATCGAGCCCCCCGAGCGCCTGGCCGGGCGGGTGGAGACGACCCTTGCGACGATCACGGAGCAGGCGGCGGCGGAGCTTTCGAGCTGGGCCGACGAGCTGTCGGAGAGCGAGCTGGAGTCGCTGCGCGACCCGCGCAACTGGGTCCGCCCCGTCGCGGCGATCGCGGTCGGGACCGCGGCGGCCGGCGCCCTGGCGGTCGTGGGCATGAGGCGGCGCTCGAGCCGCCGCCCCCACGGGCTGATCGGGACCGCCGAGAGCGCCCTGCGCGACCTGCGCCGCAGCTAGCCAGTCGCGTCCTTCCGAGTCCACCTGGCGCCACGGCGAAGCCGCGATGGGCGCTTTCCATGCGTCGGGTGCACCCCGCCAGAGGCGCTCGCCCCGCTTACGTCGCGGGCGCGGCTGGGGCCGACTCCTTGGGCGTCGCGGCACCGGCGGCGAGGCCGGTGAGCCCGAGGATCAGGTGCAGGACGTTGTCCTCGGTGTTGATCGGGATCAGGTCGAGCAGGACGCCGAACCCGTTCTCCGTCTCGAGGAACCCCCAGATCGCCAGCACCACGTAGAGCAGGCCGACTCCGAGCGCGTAGGTGCGCGCCGCGTAGCCGGCCGAGGCGAGGCCGAGCAGGCCGAGCGCGATGTGGACCAGGTTGTGCCAGCCGTTGACCGCGAGGATGCCGAAGGCCTCGTCGGCCACGATGTCGTCCCCGGTCGCGAAGCTCGACTCGTAGAAGAAGCCGATGATCCCGGCGATCACGAGGACGCCTCCGACCAGGGTGGCGTACAGGCGTGCGGGGCTCGCAGAGTCCATGACCTCTCATCCTTCGGGTGCCCTTGGCACCGCAACTATCCTCCGTGCGGCGGACGAATAGTGATCCGCACGCGTGCGCGGCTCGTTGTTCGAAAGAGGGTTCCCCAGGCATGAAGCGCGACGAGATGCAACGGCTGGCGGACGAGGATCTGATGACCCTCGTCGACCGCAAGGACGAGGCCGCCTTCGAGGTCTTCTACGACCGCCACGGCGGGCCCGCGTTCTCCCTTGCGCACCGGATCGTCGGCGACCGCAACCTGGCCGAGGACGTGGTGCAGGAGGCCTTCCTTTCGATCTGGCGCAGCAAGGCCGGGTACGACCGCGCGCGTGGCAGCGTCCGCTCGTGGTCGCTGGGGATCGTTCGCAACCGGGCGATCGATGCCCTGCGCCGCGCCGCTACGCCGGCCCCGCGACTGGACCTGGACGACGACGCGGCGCTGGACAGCCGACAGGCACCGGAGCGGACCGACTCGGAGGTGATTCGCCGTGACACAGCACGCAAGGTCCGCGGCGTCCTGCGCGGCCTCCCGAGCGAGCAATCGCAGGTGATCGAACTGGCCTACTTCGGCGGCTTCAGCCACTCCGAGATCGCGGAGATGCTCGGCGAGCCGCTGGGCACGATCAAGGGGCGGATGCGCCTGGGGCTGGAGAAGGCGCGCGCAAGGCTTGCGGAGCGCATGTCGGTGCGCGATGCTTCAGAGGTGCTGCCGTGATGGGGAAGGGATCGATGCACGATGAGCTCCGCGACGACCTCGCCGCCTACGCGATCGGCGCGCTCGACCGCGACGAGGCGGTGAAGCTCGAGGAGCACCTGAGCGATTGCACCGCGTGCGCCGAATACCTCACCTGGTTGGCGCCCGCGGTCGAGCTGTTGCCCGCGTCGGTCGAGCAGGTGGAGCCGCCCGAGCGCCTGCGCGAGAACCTGATGGCCACGGTCCGCGCCGAGGCCGCTGCCGAGCGGGAGGCCCAGGCCGCCCCTCCGCGCCGCCGCTGGAACATCGGCGGGTTCGTGCTGCGCCCTGCCACCGGGTTCGCCGCCGTCGCGGTGCTGGTCATGGGCGCCGCGCTCGGCTACGTCGTCAGCAACTCCGGCGACGACCGCGACACCGTCCAGGCGCAGGCGGTGGGCACCGTCCCGGCGGACGCCCTCGTGGCGAGCGTTGAGCATGGTGCCGGTGGCGACGCCATCCTCCACGTCGAGCGAGCCCCGGCCCTGGCCAGCGGCGACGTCTACCAGGCGTGGGTCAGCCGCGGCGGGACGATGGAGCCCGCCGCCAGCTTCCGCCTGCGCGAGGACGGCAGCGCCGATGCGGCCCTGGGCGACACGCTCGAGGGCGCAGACGCGGTGCTGGTCACCGAGGAGCCGACGCCCAACGAGGACCAGCCGACCTCGGCGCCGATCCTCCGCGCCGACCTCGGCTGACGGCCTCCCCCTCGGCCGACGGGCTCCCCTGAGTAGGCTCGGGGCCTCAAAATGCCCGACTGCTACCGCCACCCCGGCCGGGAGACCAACGTCGCCTGCTCCAGCTGCGCGCGGCCGATCTGCCCCGACTGCATGATCTCGACGCCGGTCGGCATGCGCTGCCCCGAGTGCGCCCGCGAGCGCACCCAGGTGCGCCGGGTGAGCGCCGGCGGCTTCGGCCAGGGCGCCGAGCCGGCGACCTACGTCCTGATCGGCCTCAACGTGATCGCGTTCGCGGCCGAGCTGTTCGGCGGCGGGGGCGCGGCCTCGCTGGACGGCGGCGGCTCGCTGATCAACGATGGCGGCCTCAACGCCGTCGCCATCGACGTCGGCGGCGAGTGGTGGCGGATCGTCACCAGCGGCTTTCTCCATGCGGGCCCGCTGCACCTGCTCTTGAACATGTTCGCGCTTTACATCCTCGGCTCGCTGCTCGAGCCGGCGGTCGGCACCGCCCGCTTCGTCGGCATCTACGTGGTCTCGCTGCTTGCGGGCTCCCTGGGGGCGCTGATCCTCGATCCCAACGAGCTCACCGTAGGCGCCTCGGGGGCGGTGTTCGGGCTGTTGTCGGCGGCGTTCGTGATGGCGCGCCGGCGGGGGATGGACGACCTGGCCATGCAGATCGGCTTCTACGTCGTGATCAACCTCGTGTTCACGTTCTCGATCCCCAACATCAGCGTCGGCGGCCACGTGGGCGGCCTGATCGGAGGCGCGATCGCCGCGCTGGTCGTCGCGGCGTTCGAGCGCTCGCGGCTTCCGAACAAGGAGGCGATCGAGATCGGGGTGATGGTCCTGCTGTCGGCCGGCGCCGCGGCCGGCTGCCTGGCCGCCGCGGCGGCGGGCGTGCCGGATCAGGTTCTGCTGCCGGGCTTCGCGATCGAGTAGGCCAGCTCGCGCCACGCCAGTCCCTCGGGAGCGCGGACCCGGTCGGGGTGCAGCAGGTGGCCCAGGAGCTGGACGCCGTCGACCAGGCGCGGCCCCGGGCGCGAGAACGACGAGGCCGCATCGACCGCGACGAGCCGGCCGGCGCCCAGTGCCGACAGCTCCTCGCGGTGCGCGAGGGACTGCTCGGCGGCCTCGTCCGCGTAGAGCCCACAGGGCATCACGACCGCGACGTCGGGCCGGGCCGCGGCGATCTCGTCCCAGCCCGCGGTGCGCGACTTCACGCCCGGCCTGGCCGAGCGCGTCCTCGCCGCCGGCCAGCGTCACCATCTCCGGCACCCAGTGGCCGCCGACGAACGGCGGGTCGAGCCACTCGAGGGCGACGACCCGCGGGCGCTCCGCGCCGGCGACGGCCTCGCGGATGCCGTCGAGGCGCGCCTCGAGCCGCGCACGGACCGGCGCCGCCCGCCCGGGCTCGCCCGCGGCAGCGGCGACTCGGTCGAGGTCGCCCAGCACCTCGTCGAGCGTGGCCGGGTCGAGCGAGATCACCTCCGGCCGCGCCGGAAGGCGCGCGGCGACAGCGCGCACGTCGTCGTAGGAGACCGCGCAGACGGCGCAGAGCGCCTGGGTGACGATCAGGTCGGGATCGAGGCCCGCCAGCACCTTCTCGTCGAGCGTGTAGAGGGCCTCGCCGCGCCCGGTCACCTCCCGCACCCGCGCGTCGATCTCGGCCGGCTCGAGCCCGGGCTCGATCACACTGGCGGTGAGCCGCGGGAGCCGCGTCGCACCCTCGGGGTGGTCGCACTCGTGGGTTACCGCGACCACCTGTTCCCCGAGGCCGAGCTCGAACAGGATCTCGGTTGCCGATGGGACCAGGCTGGCGATTCGCACGCGATCAGAATAGGCTCAAGGCGTGCTCGATCACGTCGGCGTCAACGTCTCCGACTACGCGCGCAGCCGCGACTTCTACGCCGGGGCGCTGGCGCCGCTGGGGCTCGAGCTGCTGATGGAGCCGGCGCCCGAGATCTGCGGCTTCGGCTCGCCCGACGACCGGAAGCCGTTCTTCTGGATCTCCACGCGCGACGCTCCGAACGCCGCGGTCCACATCGCCTTCGAGGCGGGCTCGCGGGATCTGGTCGACGCGTTCCACGCAGCAGCCCTCGCGGCCGGCGGCACCGACAACGGCCAGCCGGGAGTGCGCGACATCTATCACCCGCACTACTACGGCGCCTTCGTCCACGACCCCGACGGAAACAACGTCGAGGCCGTCTGCCACGGGCCGGGGGAGTAGCGCGTGGCCGACCTGCTGGGCGACGAAGAGGTCTCCGAGCGGCTCTCCGGCCTCGAGGGCTGGAGCCGCGCGGGCGACGCGATCACCAAGACCTTCTCGAACGGCGACTTCGTCGGCTCGGTCAGGTTCGTCGATGCGCTGGTCGAGCCCGCGGAGGAGATGGGCCACCACCCCGACATCGAGATCTCCTGGGACAAGGTGAAGGTATCGATCACCAATCACGCGGCGGGCGGGCTGACGGAGGCCGACTTCGAGCTCGCCGGGCGCATCGATGCCCTCGCAGGCTGAGGCGACGGTCACCCGCGAGGACGTCCGCTTCCGGTCGGGCTCGGAGGAATGCGCCGGCTGGCTCTACCGCCCGGCGGAGGCGGCGGGGCCGGTGCCGTGCATCGTCCTCGCCCACGGCTTCGGGGCCCTGAAGGAGGGCCGACTCGACGCCTACGCCGAGCGCTTCGCCGACGCCGGCTACGCCGCCCTCGCCTTCGACTACCGCCACTTCGGCGAGAGCGGCGGCGAGCCGCGCCAGCTGGTCGACACCGGGCGCCAGCAAGAGGACTGGCAGGCGGCGATCGCGTTCACGCGCGAGCTCGAGGGGATCGATCCCGAGCGGATCGCGGTCTGGGGATCGTCGAACTCGGGCGGGCACGTGATCTGGGTCGCCGCACGGGACGGGCGGCTCGCGGCGGCCGTCGCCCAGGTCCCGCATACGAGCGGGATCACAACGCTGCGCCAGCTGGAGCCGCGGCGCATGCTCGGCCTCACCTGGCTCGGGCTGGTGGACGCGGCGCGCTCCCTCGTGGGGCGCTCGCCCCGCTACATGGCGACCGTCGGGCCGCCCGGCTCGCTGGCCGCGATGACGGCCGACGACGCCGCCAGGGGCTACGTGGCGATGTATCCCGAGGGGTTCGAGTGGCGCAACGAGGTCGCGGCCCGGATCATGCTCACCTACGGGCTCTACTCGCCGGGACGCGACGCCGGGCGCGTCGCCTGCCCGACCCTGTTCCAGGTCGGCACCGGAGGACCACATCACCCCGCCCGCGCCGGCCCTCGAGGCCGCACGCGCGGCGCCCCGGGGGAGCTCGTCACCTACCCGATCTCCCATTTCGAGATCTACCGCGGCGAGCACTTCGAGCGCGCCGTCGCCGACCAGCTCGAGTTCCTCGCGCGGCACGTGCCGGCGGCCGCCGGCGCGTAGCCGGCCTCCCGAATCAGCGCGGATGGCGCTTTTCTATGCGTATGGCAAAGGAATCCGCCCCGCGCGCGGCTTGGTGCCGCCCACTCCGTTCCCCTCAGTGCCAGGAGCCCTGCGCTACGCCTGAGCCCTGGGCCCTGGGACTACCGATCAGGCCTGAGCCCTAGGCTGCCCCGCCATGCGCATCGTCCACGTGCTCGGGACCCGGCCCAACTTCGTGAAGATGGCGCCCGTGATCGCCGCCACGCGGGAGCGCGGTCACGACAACGTCATCGTGCACACCGGCCAGCACTACGACCGGACGATGTCCGACGTGTTCTTCGAAGAGCTTGGGGTGCCCGACCCCGACCACATGCTGGGCGTCGGGTCGGGGAGCCATGCCGAGCAGACCGCGAAGGTGCTCGAGCGCCTCGAGCCGGTGCTGGCGGCCGAGCGGCCCGACCTGGTGCTGGTCCCGGGCGACGTCAACTCCACGCTCGCCGCCGCGCTGTGCGCCCAGCGCATGGGCATCCACGTCGGCCACGTCGAGTCCGGGCTGCGGAGCTTCGACCGGACGATGCCGGAGGAGATCAACCGCGTCGTGGCGGATCACGTCTCGTCGCTCCTCTTCCTCCACTCCGACGAGGCGATCGAGAACCTGCGCGACGAGGGCGTCGGCGACGAGCCGATGCACTTCGTCGGCAACACGATGATCGACACCCTGGTCGCCCTGCGCGAGCGCTTCGAGGGCCGCGACGCCGCCGATGGGCTTGAGCTCGAGCCGGGCTCGTACCTGCTCGTCACCCTGCACCGCCCGGCCCTGGTGGACACCCCGCTGCTGCGCGACGCGATCGACGCCCTGGCCGCCGTCGCGGCCGAGCTCCCGGTGGTGTTCCCGGTTCACCCCCGGACCCGCAAGATGATGGGGGCCGACCGGCCGCCGGGCCTGCGCCTGGTCGACCCGGTCGGCTACCTGGACTTCCTCTCGCTCGAGGCCGACGCCGCCGCGGTGCTGACCGACTCGGGCGGAATCCAGGAGGAGACGACGTTCCTCGGCGTGCCGTGCTTCACGCTCCGCGACAACACCGAGCGGCCGGTGACCGTCCGCGCCGGCACGAACACCCTGCTGGGCCTCGACCCGCAGCGCATCCGCGAGATCCCCAGCCTGCTGCAGGCAAGCGGATCGGCAATCCCCGCACCCACCGGACAAGTGGGATGGCCGGGCCGCGCAGCGGATCGCCGATGTCCTTGCGGGTTGGTAGCTTGGCCCCGTGCCACTCCCGTCGTTGGTGCCCAAGGACAAGGTCTTCTTCGACCTCTTCAACCAGGCCGGCCAGAACACGCTTGCGCGGCCTCGAAGCTGCTGAAGGACATGCTCGAGCAATGGCCCGACGAGAAGGGCCTGCAGCGCGAGATCCTGCTCGCCGAGCAGGAGGGCGACAAGATCACCCACGACATCGTCCAGCGGGTGCAGACGACCTTCGTCACCCCGATCGACGGCGAGGACATCTACTCGCCTGGCCACCCAGCTCGACGACATCGTCGACTACATCGACGAGACGGCCGACTTCCTCGGCCTCTACAAGATCGAGGCGCCGATGGAGCAGTCGCTGGCGATGGCAGACGTGCTCGTCAAGTCGTGCGAGCAGCTGGCGGCGGCGCTGGAGCACCTGCGCGGGTTCAAGGGCCTCGAGCCCTACTGGATCGAGATCCACCGGCTCGAGAACGACGGCGACCGCCTCTACCGCGACGCGGTCGCCTCGCTGTTCGCGAACGGGATCGACCCGATGGTCGTGATCCGCTGGAAGGACATCTTCACCGGGCTCGAGCGGGCCGTGGATGCCTGCGAGACGGCCGCCCACATCATCGAGGGCATCGTCATCAAGAACGCGTAGCGCCTAGTCTCGCGCCCCGTTCGATGGCCGAGCAGGACCTGATCCTCTACATCGTCGTCGCGACCGCGCTCGCGTTCGACTTCACGAACGGCTTCCACGACACGGCGAACGTGGTCGCCACCTCGATCTCCACCCGTGCGATGGCGCCGCGGGTCGCGGTCACCTACGCCGCGATCCTCAACTTCGTCGGCGCCTTCATCTCGCTCGCGGTCGCAGCGACGATCGCCTCCGACGTGGTCGATGCGGGAGCGATCACGCCGCTCGTCGTCTTCGCCGGGCTGGTGGGGGCGATCTCGTGGAACCTGATCACCTGGTACTACGGCCTTCCCTCGAGCTCGTCCCACGCGCTGATCGCGGGCGTCGTGGGCTCGACGACGGCGGCCGTGGGTTTCGACGCGGTGATGGGCGAGGGGATCCTGGACAAGGTCCTGATCCCGGCCGTGGTCGCCCCGGTGGTCGCGTTCCTGGTGGGCGGGATCGCGATCGTCATCTGCTACCGGATCGTTGGGCGCCAGCGCCCCGGCCCGGTCACCCGGGGCTTCCGCCTTGGGCAGATCGTCTCGGGTGGGATGCTGGCGCTCGCCCACGGCACAAACGACGCGCAGAAGACGATGGGCGTCATCGCCCTGGCCCTGATCGCCAACGGCAACCTCGCCGAGGGCTCCGACCCGCCCACCTGGGTCGTGATCTCCGCAGCGGCGGCGATCGCACTCGGCACCTACTCGGGCGGATGGCGGATCATCAAGACCGTGGGCACACGGATCATCAAGATGGACTCCGCGCAGGGCTTCTCCGCCCAGGGGGCAGGCGCGGCCGTGATCCTCGCCTCGTCTCACTACGGCTTCCCGCTCTCGACCACGCAGGTCATCTCGGGCGGGGTGATGGGCGCGGGGGCAGGCAAGCGGCTGTCGGCGGTCCGCTGGGGCGTCGCCGGCAACATCGTCACCGCCTGGCTCCTCACCATCCCCGCGGCAGCGGGGATCGGGGCCGTCACCTACGGATTCACCCGGATCTTCGGCACCGGCGCCCTCGGGCCGTTGATCGTCTGCGCGATCGGGCTGGCCGGGTTGACCGTGTTCCTCACGCGCCGGGCACGGAACCCGATGTACGCCACAGGATGAGGTCACGCCGATGCTCGAGGGATTCATCGACACCGGGGACGCTGGCCAAGACCGTCGCGGCGCGCGCTCGTCCCGGCTTTGGGATCACGCTGTGGGGATAATCGTCATGACCGCGAAATGAGGCACGTCCGGAACATCGCCATCATCGCCGCCCTGGCCCTCGTCGTCGCCGCCGTGCCCGGCGGCGGGAACGCGGCCGAGGCGATCCTGACGACGATCTCGATCGCGTTCCTCGTCGTGATCGGGCTGGCCGCCTACCAGATCTACCGCTCCCAGAAGCTCACGATCCTGTCGCTGACCGATGGCCAGCGCGGGCTGCTCGTCGGGGCGATCGGCCTCATCGTGCTGATGATCGCCGGCGCCGACGAGCTGCTCGAGACCGGCCTTGGGGCCCTCGTCTGGATCGGTCTGATGGCGGCCGCGGTCGTCGCGATCTGGCGCCTCTGGGTCGAGTCCCAGACCTACTAGGGCGCGGCTCCGCGGAGCCGCGGCGGTCGGGAATCGTTCGTGGCCCGCCGCACAATCGGCACGAAGTGCGTGTCACGCATGCGCCGGTGCGCGGCAGGCTCGGCTTGTGTTCGAGTGGCGGCGAGACGAGGGCCAGGCGTCCGTGGAGCTGGTCGCCGTGCTGCCGTTCCTGGTTCTCCTGGCCGCCCTGGCGGTCCAGCTCGCCGTGGTCGGCTTCGGCCTGTGGACGAGCGCGAACGCGGCGCGGGCGGGCGCGCGGGCCGACCACGTCGGCGGCGGCGCGGCTGCCGCCGCTCGCAGCGCCGTTCCCGAGCCGCTCCGGCGCGGCCTCACGGCGCGCGGCGACCCGCTCGAGGTGCGGCTCCGCGTGCCGTCGCTGATCCCGGGCGTCGACTCGATCCCGGTCAGCGCCCGCGCGGCGTTGGCGCCCGGAGGCGGAGATGGCTGAGCGCCCGCACGAGCGGGCAGCAGGCCGGCGCCGGCCCGTCTGCGAGGGCGGTCAGGCCTCGGTCGAGGTGGTGGCGGGCATTCCGGCGCTGATCCTCGCCGGGCTGATCGCGCTCCAGCTCCTCGCCGTCGGCTACACGGCAACCCTCGCCGACGGGGCCGTCGAGGCCGGGGCGCTGGCGCTCGCCGCCGGCGAGCCGCCGGGCCCGGCGATTCGGCGGGCGCTTCCGGGGTGGGCGGACGGCCGCGTGGAGGCCGATGTCAGCGCTGGGCGTGTGGTCGTCACGGTGCGGCCACCGGCGCTGCTCGGGCCCGCTGGCGTCGGGCCTCGAGGTCGAGGAGGACGCGTGGGTGAAGCCCGGCTAGTGATCGCGACCGAGCTCGGCTCGCCCGGCGACGGGGTAGCCACGGCTGCGGCGCTGGCCGTCTCGATCGCGTCGCGAGGCGAGCGGACGGGAGGGCCCGGCGTGCCGTTCGTCGAGGTGGGCGGGTCGGTCCGCCGACGCCCGACGTTGCTTTCGTCCGCAGCGGCGCGGGCGCTCGAGGAGCGGGTGGCAGCGATCGGCGAGCTGCGCGCCCGCCGCGCGCGGGCGCATCTGCTGGGTCGGGCTGGAGGCGGGCGAGGCGTGGCGGGCCCAGCTCGCCGCGGTCATCGCCGCCTCCGGTGGGCTCGCCGTCGCGCACCTCGAACCCATGGAGTGGCGCCAGGCGCTCGACGACCCCGAGCTGGCGCCCGCGGCAGCGCTTGTCAGGGCCGACGTCGCCCCCCACCGTGACCTCCTGGCCCTGCTCGCCGCGCGAGCTCCGCGACCGGCGGCTGCCGCTCCGCGTGGCCACCCGCCCGCTGGGGCTGGTCGGAGCCCGCCGGGCGCTGGCCGGGCTGGAGCCGGGCGGGCCCGCCGGGCCACGCGCCGCCCGCGTCGCGCGAGCACTCGTTCCACCCGTCGCCGCCTCCGAGCGCGGTCAGGCGCTGCCGCTGGTCGCCGGCCTGTGCCTCGTCGTCCTGGTCGTCGCCCTCGCCCTCACCGCCCTCAGCGGGGCGGTGAATGTCACCGCCCGCGACCAGCGGGCCGCCGACCTGCTGGCCCTCTCCGCGGCCCGGTCGATGCGCGACGACACCCCCCGGCTGCTTGCGCCGGCGCGGCTCCCCGACGGCTCGGTCAACCCGGCGCACATCGGGCGCGGGGAGTACCTGGCGCGTGCGCGGGCGGCGGCGCAGGAGGCCGCCGACCGAAACGGAGTTGCACGCTCCACGGTGGAGGTCGCCTTCCCGGACGCCGGGTCGGCCCTCCCGGTCCGGGCCCGGGTCGAGATCGACGCCGAGCCCGACCGCTGGGCTATCGCCCAGGCATCCCCGCCGCAGCAGGACCCGGTGCCGGCGACCACGGCCACCGGCGACTACTCGGGCCCGCTCGCCGAGCGCCAGGGCAAGCCGATGCGCCCCGACGTGGCAGAGGCGTTCGACCGGCTCGGGGCTGCCGCGGCTCGCGACGGCATCTCGCTCATCATCAGCTCCGCCTACCGCTCGGACGCCGACCAGGCACGCCTGTTCGCGGCGAACCCTGACCCCCGATGGGTGGCTCCGCCCGGCACGTCGCTGCACCGCTGCGGGACCGAGCTCGACCTCGCTCCGGCGGCCGCCTACGGCTGGCTCGCCGCCAACGCCCCGCGCTTCGGCTTCCTCAAGCGGTACTCCTGGGAGCCGTGGCACTTCGGCTTCGACAGGGGCCCGGCGCCCTGCTCGGCGGCCTCCAGCTCGGCGTTCGCCGGCGGGCGCGGTGGCGACGGCTCGGCGCCTCGCGCGGTCCCGGACTTCGTCCCGGCCAGGTACCGCCACCCGATCGTGGCTGCCTCGGCCCGCTGGGGCGTCTCGGCCGCCCTGCTGGGGGCTCAGCTCATGGCCGAGTCCGGCTTCGACCCCACGGCCGTCTCGCCGGCGGGCGCTCGCGGTATCGCCCAGTTCATGCCCGGCACCGCCGCGGCCTACGGCCTGCGCGACCCGTTCGACCCCGGCGCCGCGATCGACGCCCAGGCACACCTGATGTCCGACCTCCTCGCCCAGTTCGGCGACACCGCCCTCGCCCTCGCCGCGTACAACGCCGGCCCCGCCCCGGTCGAGGCGTGCGGCTGCGTGCCGCCGTACCCGGAGACACAGGCCTACGTGGCCCGCATCCTGGCGCTCACGGGCGGAGCGGGGGAGGTGGTGCCCCAGCTCGAGGTGCGGCTGGTGGCGTGAATGTTGCGCCGTGCGCGCCGACCGGGTAGGTCTGAACAGTGGCAGGGACGCGCCAGATGGCACTGCGGGCATGCCTCGGTGCCGCGATTGCGGCCGCGACGACCGTCGCGAGCGCCCTCGCGGCGACGGGCGACCTGACCGCCAAGGGCTGCCTGACTCGCTGTTATCGACGATGAAGAGATCGCCACGTAGCGAGTCGGAGCCGGGCGCTGCTTCGGTGCCTGCAACTCCGTCGCCCTTGGCCTCGGTATCTGAAGGCACGGATGATGCCCGTTTGATGCCCGCAGGCATCCCTGATGGCGCCCCCGAACAGCCGAAAGACCCGCCTGAGCGGGCCTTTCGTGAGTAGCGGGGGCGGGATTTGAACCCGCGACCTCCGGGTTATGAGCCCGGCTATGGGCTGCGGGCTTCCCTCACGCCTTGCCGTCTGAGGCGTCTGGCTGGCCATCTCAGGACGGTCGCCGGGAAGCTGCGTCCGTATCCAAGCCCCCTGACCGTCGGAACGGGATAGCCCTTTGGGTCGGGGCTTCTCCCGGCCTGGCTCGGAGTGCTTCATCTCCATGACAAGCTCCCCGAGGCCACAGACCGGGCGGTTTCCGTCCTTCCTCGCGACGACCCGATGATCGGGACACGACCAGCCGGCCGGGATGAGTTGCGCGTTTCTGTCGGCTTTGGACTTTGGAACTTGGCAGCTCTTCGAGGGCTTCCGCGTGCATGAACAGCAGCAGTCCGCGGTCCCGCCCGTTCATCGACGCGGCAAGTCCTACGCGGCCGCTTGACCGGCTGGATCCGCTTGCTTTCGGTGTGCGACGTATTGGGGTAGCGCCTTTCGGGGGGTGACCCTAGCCCTGACGCTCACCCCGCCATCGCCACCTTGCCGAAGCCGAACTGGCTCGAGAACCCGGGCTTCAGCCGCGACCCCGATCGACCGCGATCCCCCACGGGGTACCCCCCTCGTGCTGATGACCTCCGGGCCACGCCGGTGCCGTCGAGGTTGGCGCCCGATCGGGGCGTCACGGGCCGGAACGCGTTCCGTTAGCGCCCTCACGACCGGCATCCCGGATGGGCCGCACTTGGCGGGCGGCCCATCCGGGATGTATCGGGTTACTTCACCGGCTGGAAGTAGTGCTTGTCGAGCCAGTGGGCAACATCCTTGCCGAGCGCGGCACCCTGAACATCCGCCGTCCGGAAGTGGATGCCCTGGTACACGCGTGCGTCGATGGTGTCTTTGACCACGGCCTTGAACTGCCCGTAGTCGCGCGTCGGGTTGGGCGTCACGTTGCCCGGGAATTTGACGACGCTGAACTCCATCGTGTTCCGGCCGAAGAACGCCTTGGCGGTCTGCATGAACGCGCCGCTGGCGCAGTTGTAGCCGGACGTGTGCTCGGGATACGGGGGAGTCGCGATGAGTGGCGTCCAATCTGGACCGCCCGACGGTGTCGGGGTTGGTGTCGTTGTCCCCCTCCTGGATCGCGGTGATCGGGCGCCAGAAGCTCCAGAACTCCTTCTCATCCCAACAGCCGATCACGCTGTCTGCCCCGGCCAGGTTCAGCATCCCAAAGAGTCGGGCTTCCTCGGCGAGGCTGAGCCCTTCGGCTTCGGAGATCGTGCGGAACGTGCGGTTGAGCAGCTCGATGACATTGACGGTGTAGAACTGGGCCACGGCCTCTTGCTCCGCGGAACGGGGACTGCCCAACGTCGGGCCCCCGAGCTCCTTCACCTCGTTGTATTCCTTCGTGTAGGCGCCGCTCGTGAGCGCGCGCGGGCCCTTCGTCCGGAACTGCGAAGAGCTCTGGAGGACGAACGGCTCGACGTTGGCCACCCATGCGAACGGGTCGTTGACGAACGCCGGCAGGGCCGGACGCCACTCGCCGGCGTCGCCGCCGACGGGGAACGAGAACGGCTCGTATCTGCCGTCGTTCGCTCTCGCCGCAAGCATTGCCGCGGCCGCGGCGGCCCCGGCCGCAATCCCATCCTCCTTGCTCGTGCCGTTGTTGGGAATGGCTGCGAGCGTCTCGGCGTAGAGGGCGTCGAGTCGATCGCGGACCACCTGAGGCAACGCCGGCACGAGCCCGCCACCGAGGCCGACGAGCACGTGGTGGGCGGCGGTGGCGACCGCGGCCTTTCGCGATGCTGACGGCGACGCGGGTGGGAGTCCGGCGAGATACGCCTGATGACCGCCGGTCGATCGAGTTGACGGCGTCGTAGACCGCCCCCTGCACCATCGCCATGTGTATTGAGGTGACGGTCGGGCTCTGGGCGGCGCCGGGCACGGGCCCGGGCACGGGCGGGTTGGTCGGGTTGCCGAGCGCCTCGAGTGCGTGGCGATTCCAGTCTCGGAGCGTGTCGGCGCTCGCGCTCGCGCTCGCGGGGATCGCGAGCGCACAAATACCGAGGACGATCAATAACGGCGCGCGACACCACGCGTATCGTCGCGGCCTGGTCATGCTGGTGACGATGTGAGCCCTCATCTTGGGCCTCCTTTGTGGTCGTGGCCTCGGACCTGGTCTCCCGATGGGGCAGGCGCCGGTGCCGGTTTGACGGCCTGAAGCGTCAAACACGGCGGTACACACTCGGTACACACGCCTACAGGCGCGGTCTACGCGCCGCGGCCGAGCGCGAGCTTGGGAGGTCGAGGAATCCGTGGGCATGTACGGACACAGGCTCCTGCAGCGCGGTATACGCCGGGTCGACTGCCGGTATACGCGGGGCCGCGGTCGGGTCAGCTAGCCCGAGGGGCAGACCGAGATGTACTCCTGCTCGGGGACGACCTCCGCCCACTGCTCGAGCGTGAGGTCGCCGCCGGCGACGGCGCACGCGTGTTGCACCCAGGCCTCGGGCTCGACCTCCCAGCTGATCGCCTGCCCGGCGTCGGAGACGGCGAACAGGCGATCGCCGTCGGGCGTGAAGCGGGCCGTCACCATGAAGTCCGACGCAACGGCACCGGCAGCGGCGAGCCGATCGGCTGCTGCGAGCCGACGTCCCAGAGCACGACCGTGCCGTCGTCGTGGGAGCTGGCCAGCGTGCGGCCGTCAGGGGAGAAGGCCAGCCCCAGAGCCTGCCCCCTTCCTAGGGCCAGCGGCTGCCCGACCTGACGCCAGCCGTCTGCCGCCCAGACGACGACGTCACCGTCGAGCTGGCCACCTGCGAGCAGCCGGCCGTCGGGGGAGAAGGCGACCGAGCCGACCTCGTCGTCGGAGGGCAGCCTGGCGAGCCGCCCGCCGCTGGGCATATCGCGAACCTCGACGCCGTCGCGCCCCTCCTCGTTGCCGTACCCGAACGGGATCGCGAGCTGCGAGCCGTCGGGGCTGAAGGCCAGCCCGAGCACGCTGTGCGGCAGGCGCAGCGGCCGGCGGATCGGCTCCCGCCCGTCGAGGTCCCAGATCCGCACGGCGCCGGGCGTCGTGGTGTGCGCCTTCGGCCCTCCGGTGCTCGCCGCGGCGAGCAGGCCTTCCGGGCCGAAGGCTAGCGCGTGGACGTTGCGCGGGTTCTCGCGCGCAGGGCCGCGGGGGGTGGTGAGGAGCGGGCCGACTCGCTTCCCGGACCCGGCATCCCAGAGGCCGACGCCGCCACCTGCCTCCGGCCACCGCCAGCCGGCGCCCGTCGGGCGAGTACTCGATCGCGAGCGCCGACCTGCCTGCGAAAGCCTCGAAGCCGCCGGTCCGGCGCAGCGTCTCGGCGTCGATCAGGTCCACCCGGCCGTCGAACCTCGAGACCGCGAGGGTACGCCCGTCGGGACTGATGGCGAAGGCTGGGCGGCCAGGGCTGGTTTGGGTAGGTGTCGGTGTTGGTGCGGAACGGCCGTACGAGCCGGCGGTCGCCGCGCACGTCCCAGATGCTCGCGCTGTCCCCGCCGGCCGTGTAGAGGGTGCGCCCGTCGGGACTGAAGACGTGGCGCCCCCGGCCACAGTGGCCCTCGAGGGTCTCGGTCACGACTCCCCTCTCCACGTCCCACAGGATCACGTGCCCGTCGTCCTCCCAGGTCGACAGGGTTCGCCCGTCTGGGCTGAAGGCCCCGATCCCGACGTCCCCGATGTCGGGCCCGGCGAGCGTCCGCACCCGCCCGGAGGCGAGCTCGAGCAGGCGAAGGCCCCCCGCCCCTCTCTCGACCGCGAGCGTGCGCCCGTCGGGGCTGATGCCAGTGCTCGAAGCGCCCACCGGATAGCGGCGCACGACGCGGAGCGTGGCCGCGTCGATCGCGTAGGTTGCCTCCTCGGTCGAGACGAGCAGTCGCCCGTCCGCGGTCGAGATCAGCCCGATCTTGGTCGACCTGGGGGCGACGCGGACGGCCGGTCCCATCGGCGTGCCGCTGCGGGCGTCGAAACGCCGCAGGAACACGGGCGCCGAGGGGTCGATGTCGCCGGTGGAATAGCTCACCACCAGGCTTCGCCCGTCCGGGGCGTAAACGGCGGTGGGGTAGTACCCCAAGTCGGGGTCGGCGGGATAGGGGCCGAGAGAGATGGAGGTGCGCACTCGCAGAGTGCTTGGGTCGACGATCTGCAGGTACCCCCTTCGGGGGGGCTCGAGCCGCTGCGCGGGAATCGCGAGCGAGTCGCCCCGGGGGTCGAAGGCGAGGGCCCAGACCGCACCGGGCGCCTCGAGGTCGCCGATTCGCTTCCGCGTCTGGGTGTCGAAGACGGAGACGGTGCCCTCGTGGTCGCCGAACGCGATGGTGCCTCCGTCGGGGGTGAGCGCAAGAGCGGTGAGTGGATCGCCGTCGCCGTTCAGCACCCCGAGCGCCGCGGGGCTGCGCAGTAGCGTCGCGAGGAGGTTGGAGCGGGTCGCGACCGAGTCGTCCAGAGCGACGCCCGTGTTGGCGAGCAGCAGCGCCTGGTCGAGGCGCTCCTCGGTGAGGGCCTCGGCTCCGAGCCGCTGCGCGGCCTCGGCGGTGGCGGCGCTGCGGGCGCCCTCGCGCTCCGAGAGCGCGATCGCCCCGGCGACGACCGCGAGCGCGAGCAGGACGCCGACCCCGGCGAGCAGCCTCCGCAGCCGGCGGTTGGTGCGGCGCTGGCGCTCGGCCTCGCGCTCGCTCGCCGCCCGGCCCTCCTCGAGGAACTGGCGCTCGAGCTCGTTCAACTCCGGCTCGTGTCCGGATGCCCACTCGAGCGCCGAGGCAAGCCGGGCGCCGCGGTAGAGCTCGGCGGGATCGCGCCCCGAGTCCTGCCACTCGGCGGCGGCGTGGATCAGGTGCTGGTGCAGGCGGCGTCCCTCGGCGTCCTCCTCCAGCCAGGAGCGCAGGCGCGGCCACTCGCGAAGCAGCGCCTCGTGGGCGACCTCGACCGTGCCCTCGTCGACGGTTACCAACCGGCTCTCGGTCAGCACCGCGAGGGCGCCGGCCGTGTCCTCATCCCGCTCGACCTCGAGCTCGGCGAGCGGGACCCGCCGGCGCACGGGCTCGGGCTCCTCGGCGTCGGCCAACCGCAGCAGGATCGCCCGCGCCCGCTCCCGCTGGGAATCGCTCAGGCGCCGGTAGGCGCGCTCGGCGAGCCGCGCCACCGCGCCGCTGACGCCGCCGCTCGCCCCGTAGGTAGCGGTGCGCAGGGTGCGTCCGCTTCGCTCCTCCCAAAGCTCCAGCAGCGCGGTCGAGAGCAGGGGCAGCCCGCCCGGCTCGTCGGCGACGTCTCCGATCAGCGCCGAGACCAGCTCGGGCTCCACCCTCAGCCCCGCCCTGCGGGCCGGGAGCTCGATCGCCCGGCGCAGCTCCTCGCGCGTCATCGGCCCGACGAGTACGTTGTTGGCGCTGATCTGCGCGGACAGCGCCCGATACTCGGCGCAGCGGCCGTAGAAGTCGGCGCGGATCGCGAGCACGACGACTACGCCCTGGTCGGGGTCGTCCGCGAGGGCCACCAGCGCCTCGGCGAACGCGGTCCGCTCGCCCTCGTCGCGACAGGCGGTGAAGAGCTCCTCGAACTGATCGACCGCAAGGAGGAGGCGCTCGTCGGGTGCGAGCGAGCCGCGCGCCGCGGCGAGAGGGTCGTCGCCGTCGCCCCGGTCGGCTCCGAGGCGCGCGAGGGCGCGGTCCAGCTCCGCGGGCGGGTGCTCGCCCGGCCTCATCAGCACCTGGCGCCAGCGCTCCGAGCCCGGCAGCACCCCGTTTGCCATCGCCGGCAGCAGCCCGGCGCGGAGCACCGAGGACTTGCCGCTGCCGGACGGCCCGAACACCGCGAGTCGGGTGGAGCCGACGAGGCGCGCCACCAGGCCGGCGACGAGCCGCTCCCGGCCGAAGAAGTACTCGGCGTGGGCGGAGTCGAAGGGCGCCAGGCCGCGGAAGGGGCAGACCTCGGGCGCCGACGGATCGTCCGGCTCCTCGGCGAGGTAGAGGTGTGTGCGCTCGCGAGCCACCTGGAGGTCGGCGACGCTTCCCGCCAGCTCCGCCTGGGCCGCGCCCAGCTCGCGCTCGCCCGCCGTCCTGCCGGCGGTTACCTCGAGCCGCTCGGTCGCCTGCCCCTGCGCCCACGCGCTCGCCGCCCGGTGCACGCGAAGGGGCACCCCGTCACTCGCGGCCATCAGGTCCTCGACCGGCATCGCGACGCCTTCGGCGGGCGCGTAGAGGGCGGCGATCTCGGCGGCCGCGTCGGCCGGGAGGCGATCCAGGGCCAGGCGCTGCGACGTCGCGCCCCGCCCGAGCTCCGCCAATGCGGGTAGCGCCCGCTCGTCGCGGTGAAGGCCGAGGATGAGCAGCGGCACCTCGCGCGGTTTCGGGGCGAGCGCCGCCGCGGCCTCGAGCACCGCGGGCGGAGCGTCGCCAGCGTCGTCGACGACGAGCAGCGTCGGGCGTTCACTCTCCCCCGCGCGTCGGACCGCGTCGAGCGCCGCCTCCGGCGCCCCGGAGCCCGCGGCGTAGAGGACGGTCGCTCCGCTTTGGTGCAGCTCGGCCGCGAGCTCGGCGACGAGGCGGGTCTTGCCGATCCCGGCGCGGCCCGAGACGAGCGCCAGCCGAGCTCGACCCGACCCGGCCTCCTCCCAGCGCTCCCGCAGCCAGCCCAGCTCGCGCCCGCGCCCGGCGAGCAGCGGCGATCCGCCCTCGAGCTGGGGCGGCAGCTCCTCGGGCGGCGCCGGCGCTGCGAGGGCGGGATCCTGGGCGAGGATCTGCTCCTGGAGCCGGTGCAGCTCGGGCCCGGGCTCGATCCCGATCTCGTCGGTCAGCGTCCGGTGTGCCTGGCGGTAGGCCTCGAGGGCCTCGGACTGGCGCTCGGCCCGATACAGGGCGAGCATTCGCTGGGCGTGGAAGCGCTCGTTGAGCGGATGCTCGGCGAGCAGCGCCTCGAGGCGACCGATCACCTCGCCGTGGCGTCCGGCAGCGAGCTCGGCGTCGATCGTCAGCTCGAGCGCGCGCAGGTGAAGCTCCTCAAGGCGGCGGATCTCGGGTCCGGCGAACGGCTCCGCGGCGACGTCGGCGAGCGGGGCCCCGCGCCAGAGCTCGAGCGCTTCCTTGGCCGTGCCGTCGGCGATCCCCCGCTCGGCCTCGCGGCGGGCACGCTCGACGAGGTGCTCGAAGCGCACCGCGTCGACCGCCTCCTCCGACAGCTTGAGCTCGTAGCCGCGACCGTGGGTGAGGATGCTCGCCCCGCCGGCGTCGGAGGCCAACGCCTTTCGGAGCCGCGAGACGTGGAGCTGGACGTTCTTGGCGGCGCTCTCGGGCGGGCGCTCGCCCCACAGGCCATCGATCAGCGCGTCGGTGCCGACCGTGCGGTTGGCGCACAGCGCGAGCATCGCGAGCACGCCTCGCTGCTTGCTTCCTCTGAGTGGCAGCGACCGACCGTCGACGAGCGCATCGACACGGCCGAGGACGCGGATCTCTACAGCCATTTTGTGCCTGTCCACGGTGACCGTACACCCGTCCCCTCGGGCGATCAACCCTCGCGACCGCTGGTGCGGGGGGCGACAAGCGTCAAACGCGTTCTCGCACCTCGGGGCGTTGCCGAGCCCCGTGTGCTCCCGGTCGCCCAGTTCGGCGACACCGCCCTCGCCCTCGCCGCGTACAACGCCGGCCCCGCCCCGGTCGAGGCGTGCGGCTGCGTGCCGCCGTACCCGGAGACACAGGCCTACGTGGCCCGCATCCTGGCGCTCACGGGCGGAGCGGGGGAGGTGGTGCCCCAGCTCGAGGTGCGGCTGGTGGCGTGAGCAGGGTTGGAAACCTCCAGACCGTCACGTCCTGCGCGATCTGCCGCAAGTAGCCTTCCGCGCGGAATGCCCCCGGTAGAGGTCACCTCAATCGAGCAGCTCCGAGACCTGATCGGCCAGGAGCTGGGCCCCACCGACTGGGTCACGATCACGCAGGAGGACATCGACAAGTTCGCCGAGGTCTCGCGCGACGACCAGTGGATCCATGTCGACGTCGAGCGCGCGAAGGCCGAGAGCCCGTTTGGCACGACGGTCGCCCACGGCAACCTCACTCTCTCGCTCACCGATGGCTTCCGCCGGGAGCTGATCACCCAGTCCGGGGTGAAGCTGGGCGTGAACTACGGTTTCGACAAGGTCCGCTTCCCGGCGCCCGTGCCGGCGGGCTCACGGGTGCGCGCGCGGGCCGAGCTCATAACCGTCGACGAGCTGGACGGCGGCTGGTGGCACGTCGTCACCCGCTTCACGATCGAGGTCGAGGGCTCCGACAAGCCGTGCTGCGTGGCCGACTCGGTCGGCCGGGCCTTGGTCGGCTGACCGCGCCGCCTAGCGGCGCCGCGCCCACCGCGACGCGCGGGTCCAGAGCTCGCCGTAGCTCTCGGTTCGCGGGGCCTCCTCCTCCGGAGGCGCCTGGGCGCCCGTCCGCTCATCGGCCAGGTCCTCCGCGATGCGCTCGTACCGGGGGAAGGGGCTACGGGCCTGGGGAGACTCGGCCTCGGCCGGGCCGGGCTGCCCTGTCCCCTCCTCCGTTTCGCGGCTCGTGCCGCTGCGCGCTAGGGCCATCCCGGCCACCTCCGATTCACCCCATGACCGTACCCGATGGCGGGCCTCGGCCAACCTCGACAACGAGCGACGGCGGCCCGAGGCCGCCGTCGGGCTCGCACGTGGGCGCGGTCTCTACTCGACCGTCAGCGTGCCCTCCATGCCGCCTTCGCGGTGGCCGGGGACGCTGCAGTAGTAGGTGTAGTCGCCCGTCTCGAGGTCGGCGTCGAGCGTGCTCGAGTCCTCCGAGATCTCCTCCGAGCACCCGACCTCGGAGCCGTCCTGCTCGAGGCAGAAGTCGTGCCCGAGCGATGCCGGGTTCTCGAACTCGAACGTGGTGGGCCCTGCCGAGGCCGTCAGCTCGGTCTGATCGAAGGCGAGGGTGCCGTCGGCCGCCGCCGACACCGCGACCGTGCCGCCGCCTGCGTCCGCCTCGGTCTCCGTATCGGCCTCCGTCGTCTCCTCGGTCGTCGTCTCCGCCGAGGTCGTCTCATCGTCGTCACCGCCGCATGCGGCTAGCGTGAACGGAACGAGGGCGACCAGCGCGAACAGGACTGCGAGTTTCCTCATCGGATGGGTTCCTTTCGTCGCGAGAGGTTGCCGCGAGTCTAGCCCTCGCTAGCGCCCGGCGAAGGTCGCCTCGCGCTTCTCGAAGAACGCGGTCACGCCCTCGCGCAGGTCCTCGGTTCCCATCGAGTCGGCGATCCCGTGGCGCTCGAGCTGAAGGTGGTCGGCGAGCGAGTTGTCGAGGCTGACGGACACGAGCTGCTTGCACATCCGCACGTAGTGCGGCGCCTTCGCGGCCAGCGACTCCGCCTTCTCCCGGGCGCGCGCCATCAGCTCGCCCGCCGGCACGACCTCGGCGACGATCCGCTCGTCCAGGGCCTGCTGAGCGGAGAGCAGCGGGTCGTTCAGGAGCAGCTCGACCGCGCGGGCCGGTCCGACCATCCGCGGCAGGAAGTACGTCATGCCCCCGTCCGGCGAGGCGCCGATCCGCCCGTAGGCGCAGACGAACGCCGCCTCCTCGGAGGCGATGCGCGTGTCGCACATCAGCGCCAGCGAGAAGCCGGCCCCGGCCGCGACGCCGTTGATCGCGCCGACGACGGGATACGGAATCCGCCGGAAATCGACTATCGCCTGGTGCAGGACATCCGCGCCACGGCGAACGTCGGAGGGCAGGTCGAACGCTTCGTCGTCCACGCCCTTCTTGAACCAGTTGACATCGCCGCCCGAGGAGAACGCCTTGCCGGCCCCGGTCACGATCAGCGCCCGCAGCGGGGCGCGGTCCGCCAGCCACCCCGAGGCCACCACGAGCTCGCCGATCAGCTCGGGGCTCATCGCGTTGAACGAGTCCGGGCGATCGAGGGTGAGGGTGCCGATCTCGCCGTCCACCTCCAGTCGCATGGTCTTCAGCTCGGGCGGCGTCGTATCGGTCATCGGGTCTCCTTCGGGTGCGGTCTTTGCCGGGGGGCGCGGAGCCTAACCTTGTATCGATGCCCGACATCACCGAGCAAAGGCGAAGGCTCCCCGATCAACCGGGCGTTTACCTGTTCAAGGACGAGGACGGCAAGGTCCTATACGTGGGCAAGGCGACCTCGATCCGGAAGCGCGTCGCGGGACACTTCTCGGGCAAGTCCGCGATCCGCGACATCACCGAGCAGGTCGCGTCGATCGACTTCCTGGTCACGGAGAACGAGGCCGAGGCGCTGCTGGCGGAGCAGCAGTTCATCAAGCGCCACCGCCCGCGCTTCAACATCCGCCTGCGCGACGACAAGTCGTATCCATACATCGGGATCAGCTTGGACGAGGAGTTCCCGCGCGTCTACTTCACCCGTGAGCGCCACCGGTCCGGGCGCGTCTACTTCGGCCCCTACTCGAACGCGAAGCGGACCCGCGAGACCCTGGACCTGCTCGGCAAGCTGTTCCAGTACCGCACCTGCGACGGGCCCGAGCCGGGCCGGCGCTCGGGTGTCCCGTGCCTCGACTACTACATCAAGCGCTGCCAGGCGCCCTGCGTCGGCTACATCGACCGTGAGGAGTACCGGCGCAACATCGAGGCGATCTCCAGCTTCCTGTCCGGCCGGTACCGCGATGTCGAGCGGGACGTCGAGCGCAAGATGAAGGAGGCATCAGACGCGGAGGAGTTCGAGCGGGCAGCGATCTACCGCGACCGCCTCGACGCGGTGCGATCGCTGATGCAGCGGCGCTCGATCGCCTCGGACTCGCAGGAGAGCGCCGACCTGATCGGCGTCGCGGTCGAAGGCGCCGCCGCGAACGCGCAGGTGTTTCAGGTGCGCGATGGGATCCTGGCCGAGCGCCACGGCTTCTACCTGGCGAACGAGGCCGAGCGCGACGAGGCCGAGGTCGCCGAGGAGTTCCTTGCCCAGTACTACTCCGCGGCCCCGTCGGTCCCGAAGCTGATCGTCGTCGGTGAGTCGCTGCGGGAACGCGCCGGCGTGATCGCCGAGGCGCTGTCGGCCCAGCGCGGGGGGGCGGTGGAGATCCGTGTGGCCGAGCGCGGCGACAAGCGCCGCCTCCGCGAGCTTGCCGAGCGCAACGCGAGGCTTGCCCTCGCCCAGGACCGCCTCCGTCGCGAGCGCCGCCGCCAGCAGCGGGTCGACGCGCTCGCCGACCTCCAGGAGAAGCTGGGGCTGGGCCGGCTGCCGGTGCGCATCGAGGGCTTCGACGTCTCCAACATCGGCGGCGAGCACACGGTCGCGTCGATGGTCGTCTTCGAGGGCGGCGCCCCGAGGAAGTCCGACTACCGGCGCTTCCGGATTCGAGGGGATCGGACCGGCGGGCCCGACGATTTCTCATCCATCGAGGAGGTGCTGCGCCGCCGTCTCGCACGGCTCGAGGAGCAGGCCGACCTCTCGCCCCACGACGCCGACCGCGACGAGAGCTTCGCGGCGGTGCCCGACCTGGTCGTCATCGACGGCGGCAAGGGCCAGCTGTCGGCCGGGGTCCGCGCGCTGGCACCGCTCCTCGAGCGCGGCGAGGACGAGGTCGCGGTGATCGGGCTCGCGAAGCGGATCGAGGAGGTGTTCGTGCCGGGGCGCTCGGAGCCGCTGCCGGTCCCACGCGACTCCGAGGCGCTGCGCCTGCTCCAGCGCGTTCGCGACGAGGCACATCGGTTCGCGATCACCCACCACCGGGGGCGTCGCGACCAGGCGATGACCCACTCCCTGCTCGACGAGCTGCGTGGCGTCGGCCCGGTTCGAAAGCGCGCGCTGCTGAACCACTTCGGCTCGCCGGAGCGCCTCGTCGAGGCGAGCCGCGAGGAGCTCGAGGCCGTGCCCGGGCTCCCCGGAAAGCTCGCCCGGGACATCCACCGTCAACTGAACAAGGCGGGATGAGCAGGCGCGGGGGAGAGGGCGAGATGGCCGCGGCCGTCGACGGCCCCGGCCGGCACGTCGACCTGGTCGTCATCACGGGCTACTCCGGGGCCGGCAAGTCGGAGGCGATCGCCGCCTTCGAGGACGGCGGCTACTTCTGCGTGGACAACCTGCCGCCTCGGATGATCGGCGCCCTGGGCGAGCTGTTCCGGCACGAGGGCAGCGGCGTCCGGCGTGCGGCCGTGGTCTCCGACGTGCGGGGCGGCGAGTACTTCCAGGAGCTCGACGCGGTGCTGGAGGAGCTGGAGGCCGGTGGCCTGAAGCCCCGCGTGCTCTTCCTGGAGGCCGACGAGGAGACCCTGCTCGACCGCTTCAAGGAGACGCGCAGGCGCCACCCCCTGGCCCAGGACGGCCGCGTGGTGGACGGCATCCGCGCCGAGCGGGAGATGCTCGCCCCGCTTCGCGAGCGGGCGGACCTCGTGATGGAGACCTCCGAGCTGACCGGCGCGATGCTGCGGCGGCGGATCTCCACGGAGATGCTCGGCCCCCGCGGCCCAGCCGAGCTCGCGCTCACGATCCTCACCTTCGGTTTCAAGAACGGCCCGCCCCGCGACGCGGACCTGATGCTCGACGTCCGCTTCCTCCCCAACCCGCACTACCGCGAGGACCTGCGGCCGCTGACCGGGCGTGACCCCAAGGTGGTCGAGCACGTGGAGGCGGGGGAGCTGGCGAGCGAGTTCTACCAGCGGCTCCTTCCGCTCCTGGACTTCCTGCTGCCGGCGTACGTCGCCGAGGGGAAGAGCCATCTGACCATCGCCATCGGGTGCACCGGGGGGCGCCACCGCTCGGTCACGATCGCCGACCGGGTCGCCCAGCACCTGGTGGGGCGCGACGACCTGGTGCTTCGGGTGGTGCACCGGGACGTGGAGCTGGACTGAGCACCTCGTAGTCTCCGGCGCGTGACAGACGCCGTCATCAGCGTCCAAGGGCTCCGCAAGTCCTACGGCGATTTCGAGGCAGTACGCGGCATCGATCTCGAGGTCGAGGCGGGCGAGGTGTTCGCGTTCCTGGGGCCCAACGGCGCCGGCAAGACGACGACCGTGGAGATCCTCGAGGGCTACCACGAGCGTTCCGCGGGCGAGGTCGCGGTGCTGGGCGAGGACCCGGAGCACGCCGGCCGAGCCTGGCGTGAGCGGATCGGGATCGTGCTCCAGCAGAGCCGGATGCATCCGGAGCTGACCGTGCGGGAGACGATCGAGCTGTTCGGCGGCTACTACCGGAACCCGCGCGAGGTGGACGAGACGATCGAGAAGGTCGGGCTCACCCAGAAGGCCGAGGAGCGGGTGTCGCGCCTGTCGGGTGGCCAGCAGCGCCGGCTCGACGTGGGCGTGGCGTTGATCGGCGACCCGGATCTGCTGTTCCTTGACGAGCCGACAACCGGCTTCGACCCCGAGGCGCGGCGGCGCGCATGGGAGGTCATCGGCGGCCTGCGCGACCTGGGCAAGACGATCTTCCTCACCACGCACTACATGAACGAGGCGCAGGAGCTCGCCGACCGGGTGGCCGTGATCGCGGCTGGCGAGATCGTTGCCAGGGGAACCCCGGCGGACCTCGGCGGCCGCGAGACGGCCGGCGCCGAGATCACCTTCCTGCTGCCCCCTGGGCGCGCGCTCTCCCAGCTGCCGCTCGACGGCGCCGAGGTCCGGGCCTTGGGCGACGGCCAGGAGGTGTCGTTGCACGTGGAGGACCCGGTCCCGGTCCTGTCCCGGTTGACGACCTGGTCCCTGGAGCACGAGGCTCCGCTGATCGGCCTCGAGGTTCGCCGTCCGAGCCTCGAGGACGTGTACCTGGAGCTGACCGCGGCGGCTACCAACGGTGAGGCCGGCGAGTGAGCGCCGTCGCCCTGGTCCGGCACCAGTTCCGCTTCGACCAGAAGACGTTCTGGCGCAACCCCGCGTCGGTTTTCTTCACCGTCCTGCTGCCGGTGATGTTCCTCCTGATCTTCGCGACGATCTTCGGCAACGACACGATCGAGGAGCTGGGCGGGATCAAGACCACCACCTACTACGTCCCGGCGATCATCACGCTTGCGGTCGTCTCGGCGACCACGCAGAGCCTGGCGATCTCGCTCACGGTCGACCGCGAGAACGGCATCCTCAAGCGAACGCGCGGCACCCCGCTCCCCACCTGGGTGTTCATCGCGGGCCGGGTCGGCAACGCCGTCGTCGTCTCGGTCCTCAGCCTGATCGTCGTGGCCGTGATCGGCCGTGTCCTCTATGGCGTCGACATCCCCTGGGAGCGGCTGCCCGCCGTTCTCGTCACCCTGCTGGTAGGGGCCGCGGCCTTCTCCTGCCTCGGCTTTGCGCTCTCGGCCGCGATCCCGTCCGAGGACGCCGCGGCGCCGATCTCCAACTTCGCGCTGCTGCCGCTCTACTTCCTGTCCGGGGTGTTCATCCCGGAGACGGAGATCCCCGAGGGCGTGCTCAAGTTCGCCGACCTCTTCCCGATCCGTCACTTCTTCGAGGCGTTCTTCACCGCATGGAGCCCGACCACCACCGGCGCGGGGTTCGCGTGGTTGGACCTCGGCATCGTCGCCGCCTGGGGGGTGGCAGGGCTGCTCATCGCGCTCAAGGCGTTCCGATGGGAGCCCCGCGCCTGACCGCTCCCTTTAGGGTCTAGCCCGTGATCCACCACGTCAGCCTCGAGGTGGCCGACCTCGAGCGGTCCGGAGCCTTCTACGACTCGGTCCTGGGCCCGCTCGGCTGGCGGCGGCAGATCGAAACGGACGAACGGATCGGCTGGGGGATGGTGCGGGCCGTGTTCTACATCGCGGCCCGCCACGGCGCCCGCGCGGGCGGCGGTCACGTCGCCTTCGGGGCTAACGGCATCTCCGCGGTGAAGGCTGCCTGGGAGGCGGGTGTCAACGCCGGCGGCCTCAACCAGGGCGACCCGGGTCAACGCCCGGAGTACGGGCCGACCTACTATTCGGCGTACCTGCGCGATCCCGACGGGCACCGAATAGAGATCACCGTCGGGGCCGACTGACGACTGAACCAACCCTTAGGAGGATCGATGGCAAGCGTGAAGGTGGGCATCAACGGGTTCGGCCGAATCGGCCGCAACCTGTTCCGGGCGGCCCACGAGGCCGGCACCGATCTGGAGTTCGTCGCCGTCAACGACATCGCCGACGCCGGCACCCTTGCGCACCTGCTCAAGTACGACTCGATCCTCGGGCGCTTCCCCGGCGAGGTCTCGGCGGGTGACGGTTCGGTGGTCGTCGACGGCTCAGAGATCAGGATCCTGTCCGAGCGCGATCCGGCGGCGCTTCCCTGGGGCGAGCTGGGCGTGGAGGTCGTGATCGAGTCGACCGGGATCTTCACCAAGCGCGAGGACGCGCAGAAGCACCTCGACGCCGGCGCCAAGAAGGTGATCATCTCTGCCCCGGCGACCGACCCGGACGTGACGGTGGCGCTGGGGGTCAACTTCGACGACGCCTACGACCCCGACTCGCACCACATCATCTCCAACGCGTCGTGCACGACCAACTGCCTGGCGCCGTTCGCGAAGGTGATCAACGATGCGGTCGGGATCGAGCGTGGGCTGATGACCACGATCCATGCCTACACCTCCGACCAGCGCCTCCAGGACATGCCGCACAAGGACCTGCGCCGGGCGCGTGCCGCCGCCCTCAACCTGATCCCCACCACGACGGGCGCCGCGAAGGCGGTCGGCCTCGTGCTTCCCGAGCTTGACGGCAGGCTGAACGGCCTCGCCGTGCGGGCGCCCGTGGCCACCGGCTCCGTGGTGGACCTGGTCTGCGTGGTCTCGCGGGAGACCAGCGTCGATGAGATCAACGCCGCAGCGCGCGACGCCGCGGAGGGCCCGCTGAGCGGCATCCTCGCCTACACCGAGGATCCGATCGTTTCGACGGACATCGTCAAGGACCCGCACTCGTCGATCTTCGACGCCGGCCAGACGATGGTCATGGAGGGCACCCTGGTGAAGGCGGTCTCCTGGTACGACAACGAGTGGGGCTACTCGAACCGCTGCGTCGAGCTGGCCGCCAAGGTGCTGGAGCCGGCGGCAGTCGGGGCTTGACCACCGAGGCCGGGACGGCCCGGGGGACGTTCGGCAAGGCGAGCGTCCGCGACGCCGACGTCGAGGGCCGGCGCGTCCTCGTACGCGTCGACTTCAACGTCCCCCTGGACGACGGCCTCGTGGCCGACGACACCCGGATCCGGGCGGCGCTGCCGACGATCGAGTTGCTGCGCGAACGCGGCGCGATGCCGATCCTGGTCTCGCATCTCGGGCGCCCGAAGGACCGCGAGCCCGAGCTGTCCATGGCCCTGCTGGCGCCGCGGCTGGCAGCCCTGCTCGAGGTGGACGTTCACCTCGCTCCGGGCGTCGCGGGGGCGGCGGTGCGGCGGCTGATCGAGGGCGATCCGCCCGGGGACGTCGTGCTGCTGGAGAACAGCCGCTTCGAGCCGGGGGAGACCACCAACGACCCAGAGCTGGCCGCCCGCCTGGCCGCGCTGGCCGAGATCTACGTGAACGACGCCTTCGGGGCGGCTCACCGCGCTCACGCCACGACCGAGGGCGTGGCGCACTACCTCCCCGGCTACGCAGGCCTGCTCCTCGAACGGGAGGTGCGCGAGCTGACGGCGGTGCGAGACGACCCCGAGCGCCCGCTCTGCGTCGTCCTCGGCGGGGCCAAGGTCTCCGACAAGATCGGGGTGCTCGAGCGCTTCCTGGAGATCGCCGACCAGATCCTGATCGGTGGCGCCATGTGCTTCAGCTTCTTCCGTGCCCAGGGGATCGAGACCGGCGACTCGCTCGTGGAGGAGGAGGGCGTCAAGCTCGCCCGCTCGGTGCTGGCGGAGGCCGAGGGCTCCCCTTGCGAGCTGCTCCTCCCTGCCGACCTGGTGATCGCCGACGGCTTCGACGCCGGCGCCGAGCGCCGGGCCGTCGAGGGCACGGAGGTACCGGCGGGGTGGATGGGCCTCGACATAGGCCCCGCGACCGCCGGGCGCTACGCGGAGGAGATCAACCGGGCCGGGACCGTCTTCTGGAACGGGCCGATGGGCGCGTTCGAGCTGGAGCCGTTCGCCGCCGGCACACGGGCGGTTGCCGAGGCGATCGCCGAGGCGCCCGGCACGACGGTGGTGGGCGGGGGAGACTCCGCGGCGGCCCTCGGCGCGTTCGGCCTGGCGGACGGGGTCGACTGGCTCTCCACCGGCGGCGGTGCGTCGCTCGAGCTGATGGAGGGCAAGGAGCTGCCGGGCGTGGAGGCACTCCAGGATGCCTGATGCTCGCCGCCCCCTGGTGGCCGCCAACTGGAAGATGCACAAGGACGCGGGCGAGGCCGCTGAGTTCTTCGAGCGCTTCGTGCCTTCGATCGAGGGCCTCGAAGGGGTCGACCTCGTCGTCTGCCCCCCGTACACGGCGCTGGCCACGGCCGTCGACCGCACCCGGCGCAGCCCGATCCGGATCGCCGCCCAGAACATGCACTTCGAGGCCGAGGGCGCGTTCACCGGCGAGGTGTCGCCTCCGATGCTGGTCGACGCAGGCGTCGAGGCGGTGGTGCTGGGGCATTCCGAGCGCCGCCAGTACTTCGGTGAGACCGACGAGGCGCTGACCCGGAAGGTCCCGGCGGCCCTCGCCGCGGGCCTGTTGCCGATCCTGTGCGTGGGTGAGTCGGAGGCGCAGCGCGACGCGGAGGAGACGGAGGCGGTCCTCGCCGCTCAGCTCGAGGCCGACCTGGAGGGCGTTGCCGAGGGGCGCTTGGGCGAGGTCGTCATCGCCTACGAGCCGATCTGGGCGATCGGCACCGGCCGTACCGCGACGACCGAGCAGGCGCAGGAGGCGATCGCGTTCATCCGCGGGCGGCTCGCCCAGCGCGACGCCGGCGCGGCTGAGGCCGCCCGCATCCTCTACGGCGGCTCGATGAAGCCAGGGAACGCGGGCGAGCTGATGGCCCAGCCGGATGTGGACGGGGGCCTCGTCGGCGGCGCCAGCCTCGACCCCGAGGACTTTCTCGCGATCTGCCGCGCGGGCGTGACGTGAGGCGCCTCAGCGCCGAAACCGGCATGTCAGGCGGCGAAGCCGCCGCACGTGCTTCATGACCCTTCCGGACGGCGCCGCGTCGCTCCCGGTTCCCGGTCTTGCCCTGGTGATCCTCGACGGCTGGGGCCTCGCCCCGGCTGGGCCCGGCAACGCGATCTCGCTTGCCGACACGCCCACCTTCGACGAGCTGTGGTCGCGCTACCCGCACACGCAGCTCTCGGCGTCGGGACGAGACGTCGGCCTCCCGGACGGCCAGATGGGGAACTCCGAGGTCGGCCACCTGAACCTCGGCGCCGGGGCCGTCGTCAAGCAGGACCTCGCCCGCCTCGACGACGCGGTCGCCGACGGCAGCTTCTTCGAGAACCAGGCCCTGCGCGCCGCGTGCGAGGCGGCGAGGAACGGGCCCCGCGGGCGCCTCCACCTGCTGGGCCTTGTGTCCGACGGCGGCGTCCACTCGGGCTGGGCGCATCTGCGCGCGCTGATCGAGCTCGCCCGGCGCCAGGAGGTTCCCGACCTCGTCGTCCACGCCTTCACCGACGGCCGCGACACGCTGCCCGACTCGGCGCCGGGCTTCATCGAGGAGCTGGAGGGCTGGCTGGAGGGCACCGGGCGGATCGGCACCGTCTCGGGGCGCTACTACGCGATGGACCGCGACCGCCGCTGGGACCGCACGAAGCTGGCCTACGACGCGATCGTCAATGCCCGCGGCGAGCGGGCGGCGTCGGCCGCCGAGGCGATCGCAGCCGCATACGCGCGCGGCGAGACCGACGAGTTCGTCCTGCCGACGGTGATCGGCGACTACGACGGGATGGCGTCCGGCGACGCCGCCATCCATTTCAACTTCCGCCCCGACCGCGCGAGGCAGCTCTGCCGCGCGCTTGGCGAGGAGGACTTCGGCGAGTTCGACCGCGGCGAGGCGCCGCGGGTCGCGCTGACGACGCTGACGGAGTTCCAGGAGGGATGGCCCTACCCGGTCGCGTTCCCGCCGGCGCGGCCCAGGACGACGCTCGCCCAGGTCCTGGCCGAGCGCGGCGAGCGCCAGCTTCATGTGGCCGAGACCGAGAAGTACGCGCACGTCACCTACTTCTTCAACGGCGGGCGCGAGGCGGAGTGGGAGGGGGAGGAGCGCTGCCTGGTCGATTCCCCTCGCGACGTGCCCACCTACGACCACAAGCCCGAGATGAGCGCAGCCGCCGCGGCCGACGCGTTCGCGAGCCGCTGGCGCGACGACGGTTACCGGTTCGGGATCATCAACTTCGCCAACCCCGACATGGTCGGCCACACGGGCGACATCCCGGCCGCAGTGGCCGCCGTCGAGGCCGTGGACGCCTGCCTGGCGAAGGTCGTGGAGGCGGTGCACGCCTCTCAGGGCGCCTGCATCGTGACCGCCGACCACGGCAACGCCGACAACATGCTCGAGCCCGACGGCTCGCCCAACACCGCGCACTCGACCAACCCGGTCCCGCTCGTCGTCACCGTCCGGGGCCTCCGCCTGGCCGACGGCGGCGTCCTCGCCGACGTGGCACCGACGGCCCTGGAGATGCTCGGGATCCCCCAGCCGGAAGCCATGACCGGGCGCTCCCTGCTGGGCTGACGAGGTCCTCCATAGGCTCCGGGCCGTGCGAAGCGACCCGGATCGGATCTCATTCGAGATAGGCGCACGTGACGGAGCCGCCCGGACAGGGCGGCTCCGCACGCCTCACGGGGTCGTCGAGACCCCGGCGTTCATCCCGCTCGCCACCCGCGGTAGCGTCCGTTCCCTGGACTCGGCCGATGTCGTCGAGCTCGGCTACGAGATGGTGCTGGGCAACACCTTCCACCTCTTCCTCGCCCCGGGGGCGGAGCGGATCGCGAAGCTGGGCGGCCTCCACCGCTTCATGGGCTGGGACCGGGCGATCATCACCGACTCGGGCGGGTTCCAGGTCTTCTCGCTCGCCCACGGGACCGTGGCCGACGAGATCAAGGGCCGGCGGGGGAGGGCGGGGAGCTCGGGGTCGGTCCTCGAGATCTCGGAGGAGGGCGTGCGGTTCCGCTCCTACATCGACGGCTCCGAGCGGTTCCTCGGCCCCGAGCAGTCCATGTCGGTGCAGGCCGCCCTCGGCTCCGACGTCGCCCTGGTCTTCGACGAGTGCACCCCCTTTCACGCCGACCGCGAGTACACCGCGCGCTCGACCGAGCGCACGCATCGGTGGCTGGATCGCTGCCTCGTATGGCATCGCGAAAACGGCCCGGCGACTCAGGCGGTGTTTGGGATCGTCCAGGGCGGCGTTCACGAGGACCTGCGCCGCGAGTCCGCCGAGACGGTTGCGGCGGCCGGCGTGGACGGGATCTCGATCGGGGGCACGCTCGGCAAGGACAAGCCGGAGATGTACGGCGTGCTGGACATGACCCTTCCCCACCTGCCGACCGACGCGCCCAAGCACCTGCTGGGCATCGGCGAGCCCGACGACCTGGTCGAGGGCATCGCCCGCGGCATCGACCTCTTCGACTGCGCCGTCCCCACCCGGCTCGCGCGCCACGCGATGGCGCTGGGGCCATACCCGGACGGTCGTTTCCGTCTGGACCTCCGCAAGGGCGAGTTCGCGGAGGACGAGGCGCCGCTCGTGGCGGGCTGTCCGTGCCCCACCTGCGCTCGCCACACTCGCGCCTACGTCCACTACCTGTGCCGCGAGCGTGAGCTGACCGCCGTGCGGTTGCTGAGCGTCCACAACCTGGCCTACCTGGAGGCCCTCGTGGACGGTGCCCGTGCGGCGATCCGCGCCGGCGGCCTCGCGGCGTACCGAGAGTCGACGCTGGCCGGCGCCACCCCCTGGACCGCGAGCTGAGCGGTTACTGGGTGTTCTCCTCGATCAGGTCCCGCAGCGAGTCGATCTGCTCGTCGATCGTGTCGCGGATGGCGTCGCCGACGTCGGTGCTCTGACCCGCGTCGGTCAGGAGCAGCACGCCGACGGCGATCAGGGCCGCCAGAACCCCGATCAGCAGGAGTAGCCCCAGCACCCGCATGAACCGCCCGAAGGCCGAGCGCTTCGGCTTCGCGGCGGGGGCGGTCACCGGACGGGGCGGCGGGCGGGGGCGGGGGTCGTACGGGGCGCTGCTCGGCCACGGGCGTCGGCGGATCCTCGAGCGCGCGGGTGGCGGCGGTGGCCGCCCCGGCCGCGACGACGCGGGTCGGCGCATCGTCGGCGGCGACCGGAGGCTCGACGCCCGCGAGGCCGGAGCGAAGTGCGGCCGAGAACTCCCGGGCGGTGGAGTAGCGGTTGGTGGCGTCCCCCTCGAGCGCCCGCAGCACTGCGGTCGACAGCTCATCGGCAACCCCCGGGTCGTACGAGGTGGGGGAGAGCGGGCTTTCGTTCTCGCGGCGGATCGCCAGCTCGGCCAGGGTCGAGCCCTCCCAGGGCAGGCGACCGGTGAGGAGCTGGTAGATCACGACCCCGAGCGCATAGACGTCGGCCGCCGGGCCCGCCTCCTCGCCCCGCGCCTGCTCGGGCGCGAGGTAGGCGGCGGTGCCGACGACGGAGCCGACCTGGGTCAGGCGGGTCTGCTCGGCGGCTCGGGCGATCCCGAAATCGGCGAGCTTGACGGTCATCTCCCCCGTCGGCGGGTCGTGGCCCCCGCCGCCCCGGTTGCGGCGGCCCGCCGGGCCTCCGATGACCATCAGGTTCCCCGGCTTCACGTCGCGGTGGATGATCCCCTGGCGGTGCGCGTACTCGAGGCCGGAGCAGGCCTGGACGCCGATCTGAACCGACACGGCCGCCCCCAGCCTGCCCTCGGTCTGGAGCAGCTGCGCGCCGGAGCGGCCCTCGACGAACTCCATGACGATGAAGTGGCGCCCGTCGTCGACCCCGGTGTCGTAGACCTGGACGATGTTCGGGTGGATCAGCTTCGCCACCGCCAGTGCCTCGCGGCGAAAGCGGGCGACGAACTTCTCGTCGTCGGAGAGGTGCTCGGCCAAGACCTTGACGGCGACGGTGCGCTCGAGCACCTTGTCGTTGGCGCCGTAGACCGTGGACATGCCGCCGGAGCCCAGGCGGTCGCCCAGCTCGTAACGGTCGGCGATCATCGTGCCCGCCATCAGCCGTCTTCCTCGAACCCGAAGGCTCCTGTGGCGCCCGTCTCGGTCGGTGGTTTGCTCGTCGTCGGGCTCCTCGCACTTGGTTGGATCCTGGGTCAGCTCGACCAGGTTGTTGGCCGCGTCGCGGAGGTCTGTCTTCGTCTCCTGCTCCGACCTCCTTGGGGAGGAGGTTCACCTCGGTCACGAGCTGAGTGGCGTCAGTCGTCGCGGTGGTGCAGTCGCCGGCCTCGGCGCTGTCCTCGACCTCGGACAGGGTCGCCAGGAGCGCCTCGGCGTCGTCCTCTGGGATCGACCCCCCGTCGCCCGACCCGCAGGCGCCGAGCCCCAGCGCCGAGAGCGCCAGGACGAGGGCGAGCGGGCTGCCGGGCGGCCGCGACATCGGATGCGCGAGTCTAGTCGCGCGAAAACCCCTCATTGGCCGATGTGGAGTCGCTTCGCGAGGTGCTCTGGGAGGTCGGCATCGAGGATCGCCTCCGAGGCCCGGTCGATCTCGTAGGAGACCCGGTGGTAGCGGGCGGTCCAGGCTTCCGTGTCGAGTTCCAGCCAGGCCGCCCGCGGGTCGCCGTCGCGGGGCTGCCCGACGCTGCCGGGGTTGACCAGCCAGCGTCCCTTCGCCAGTTCCAGCTTCCTGCCGTCCTCGGCCTGGGCACCCCTGGCGAGTGCGGGGGCTGCGTCGGGCATCCAGCCGCCGTTTGGGAGGGTGAAGAACAGCGCGACGTGCGAGTGGCCGACGAAGCTGATCCGCGCCGCCTGGTGGGCGAGACATTCGGCCGCCTGATCGGGCCAAAGCACGTACTCCCAGATGGGGTCTCTGGGCGACGCGTGGTAGAGCGCGACCTCGCGGCCCGTGTCCTCGGGGGCCAGCCTGCGCAGGAAGCGGATCGTCGCGTCGGCAGCGTTGCGCTGCGTCCAACGCACGGCTGCGGACGCAGCGGGCGAGAACGACGAGATGTCGAGCTCGCCGGTCACGGCGAGGTCGTGGTTGCCGACCAGGCAGACCTCGCAGCGTTCGGCGACGATCTCGGTGCACTCGTCCGGCTGGGCGCCGTAGCCGACGACGTCGCCCAGGCACCAGATCTCGTCGACGTCGGCGTCGTCGATCGCCGCGAGGACCGCCTCCAGCGCGGGCAGGTTGGAGTGGATGTCGCTGAGGATCGCGAGGCGCATGTCCTACCCGCGCGGGGCGGCGCGGGAAGCCGACTATCGTAGGGCGATGCCTACCGGGCAGGCTGGATAGTGCGGCTGGGCGGCTCGCGCGGGGCGCGGATCGGCGCGATCGTGATCGCGATGGTCGTCGTCGCCGAGGGCGCGGTGTGGCTGCTCTCCCCCGACGAGCCGCCGGTCGAGCCCGAGTCAGTCGACGAGAGCGACTACTTCAACCCGGCCGCGCTCGAGCGCGCGCGCGAGTACCGCTCGGGCCAGCGCCTCCTGATGTTCGCCGGCCTCGGGGCCCAGGGCGTCGTGCTCGTCGTGCTGGCCACGGGTCGTCCAGCCGCCGCCCGGAGGGCGCTGGAGCGGCTCGGTGAGCGACCCGTGCTCGGCGGCCTCGCCGCCGGGGCGGGGCTCTCGGCGACGATGGCCGTGGTGGCGCTGCCGTTCGACGTCGCCGCGCACGAGCGCGCCGTCGACGTGGGCCTCTCTACCCAGTCGCTCGGGCCGTGGCTCGTGGACTACGGCAAGTCGACGGCGATCGGGGCCGTTCTCGCGGGCGCCGGCGCGGCCCTGCTCCTCGCGCTGGTCCGCCGCTTCCCGCGCCGATGGTGGCTTCCCGCGGCCGGCGGGGTGGTCGCGATCGCGGCGATCTTCTCCTGGCTCGCCCCGGTCGTGCTCGCGCCCCTGTTCAACCGCTTCGAGCCGCTCCCGGAGGGCAGCGAGCTGCGCGCCGAGGTGCTCGAGCTGGGGCGCGAGGGCGGCGTCGACATCGGCGAGGTCTACCGGGTCGACGCCAGCCGTCGCTCGACGGCGCTCAACGCCTACGTCGGCGGCCTGGGGCCGACCAAGCGTGTGGTCCTGTACGACAACCTGATCGACGAGGCCGACCGCCCCGAGCTGCGCTCGGTGGTGGCGCACGAGCTGGGCCATGTCGCCGGCAACGACATCCCGCGCGGGATCACCTTCATCGCGATCGTGGCGCCGCTCGGGCTGCTCCTGGTCCGTGAGCTGGCGGACGGGCTGACCGAGCGGCGGGGCATCGCGCCCGGGTCGCCGGCGGCGCTGCCCGCCTACGCGCTGGGCATCGCGGTCGTGAGCTTCGTGCTCAACATCCCCGGCAACCAGCTCTCGAAGGAGGTCGAGGCCGCCGCCGACCAGTACGCGCTGGAGCTGACCGACGACCCGGAGGCCCTGATCGACCTCCAGCGCCGGCTCGCCTCCGAGAACCTCTCCGATCCGGACCCCCCGGACTACGTCGAGTTCCTGTTCGGGACCCACCCGCCGACCGTCGAGCGAATCGGCGCCGCGCTCGCCTACGAGCGAAACGAGGACACGGTCGCCTCGAGCCCCTGATCCAGGGTCGAGGCGGCCTGCCATCCCAGCTCCTCGCGGGCGAGCGACGAGTCGATCGCGATCCGCTGTATCTCGCCCGCGCGCGCGGGCGCCATCTCCGGCTCGAACGTCGTGCCGCAGAGGCCGGCGATGATCGAGCCCAGCTCCAGCACGTCGGTCTCGACGCCCGTGCCGACGTTGTAGGCGCCGGTGGCATCGCTGTCCGCCGCCGCCAGGAAGGCCGATACGACGTCGCCGACGTAGACGTAGTCGCGGGTCTGGCGACCGTCGCCGAATACGAGGGGGGTGCCGCCGTCGAGCAGCGCGCCCGAGAAGATCGCGACCACGCCCGCCTCCCCGTGTGGGTCCTGCCGCGGCCCGTAGACGTTGCCCAGGCGCAGGGCGACCGTGGGAAGGCCATAGAGCCGCTCGTAGAGGCCCAGGTAGCCCTCGGCAGCCAGCTTGCTCTGGCCGTACGGCGCGTCGGGGCGGCGCTCCGCGTCCTCGCCGAGGGGCAGCTCACGGTCGGCTCCCTCGCCGTAGATGGCGCCTCCCGTCGACGCGAACACGAACCGGGCGGTTCCCGCTTCCCGTGCGGCCTCGAGCAGGTGGATCGTTCCCCCGACGTTGAGCCCGAGGTCGTAGGCGGGGTCCTCGACCGAGCGGCGCACGTCGATCTGCGCGGCGAGGTGGAAGACCAGCTCCGGGCGGTGCCGGGCGAAGACGGCGGCGACGGCTTCGGCGTCGGCGATGTCCGCCTCGACGAGGGATGTTCCCGACGCGATCGCCGCCTCGAGGTTCTCCCGGCGGCCACTCGACAGGTCGTCGGCGACGAGGACGTCGTCGCCACGGGCCGTGAGCGCGTCGACGAGGTTCGAGCCGATGAAGCCGGCACCGCCTGTGACCAGGGCCCTCACGATGGCCGCAGCTTAGACTCGGCGCCGATGGCGGACCCGGTCTCAGAGCTGCGCGCAAGCATCGATGCCGCCGTCGCCGAGGTCGCCGAGGGGGCATCGGCGAACGGGATCACCCTGGAGCGCCCCCCGAAGGCGGAGATGGGGGACTACTCGACCAACGCGGCGATGGTGGTCGCCGGAGCGGTCGGCGTGAATCCGCGCGAGGTCGCCGAGCGGCTCCGGGCGATCCTCGCCGAGAGCCTGGCGGGATCCGCCGATCGCCTCGAGATCGCCGGGCCGGGGTTCCTCAACCTCCACCTGAGCGATCGCTGGCACCGCGACGCGGTGGTGGCGATCCTCGAGGCGGGCTCCGGCTACGGACGGGTGGAGCGGGAAGACCCGGCGCGGATCCTCGTCGAGTTCGTCTCGGCCAATCCGACGGGCCCGCTGACCGCGGCCGGCGGCCGCGGAGCGGCGTACGGCGACTCGGTCGCCCGCCTGCTGGAGGCGGTGGGTCACGAGGTGGGTCGCGAGTACCTGCTGAACGACATCGGCGGCCAGGTCGACCGCTTCGCACTCTCGATCGCCGCTCGCATGAAGGGCGAGGCCGTCCCGGAGGACGGCTACGAGGGCGACTACGTGGCGGAGCTGGCGGCCGACCTCGCCGCCGAGGGGTCGGCGGCCGACGACCTCGACGCGCTCGCCCGAGCCGGGACGGAGCGGATGCGCGAGCGGATCGCGGCGACCCTGGACCGCTTCGGGGTGCGCTTCGACACGTGGTTCTCGGAGCGCACCCTGCACGAGGGCGGTGCCATCGAGGAGGTCGTCGCCGAGCTGCGCGAGGGTGGGCATGCCTACGACAGCGAGGGCGCAGTGTGGCTGCGCACGAGCGAGTTCGGCGACGAGAAGGACCGGGTCCTCATCCGGGCGGGCGGCGAGCCCACCTATTTCGCAGCGGACATCGCCTACCACCGCGACAAGCTCGGTCGGGGATGGGAGCGGATGATCGATCCGCTCGGCTCCGACCACCATGGCTACGTCCCGCGGATGCGGGCGGCGCTGGAGGCGCTCTGCGGCGCCGGCGATGCCTACGAGGCGCCGATCATGCAGCTCGTGCAGATCGTCGAGGGCGGCCAGCGCGCGCGGATGTCCAAGCGCAAGGGCCAGTTCCTGACCCTCGACGAGCTGATCGACGACATCGGGGTCGATGCGGCCCGCTTCTTCATGATCCAGCGCAGCCACGACACCGCGCTCGACCTGGACCTCGACCTCGCCCGCAAGCAATCCCAGGACAACCCGGTCTACTACGTGCAGTACGCGCACGCCCGGATCGCGAGCATCCTGCGGAAGGCCGTCGCCGAGGCGGGCATCCCGACGAGCGAGGACGGAGCGGTGGACGAGCGGGCCATCGCCGAGGCGGTCCGCGGCGGAGCGGAGGACCCCGGCGCCGAGCCGTCGGAGGCCGCGCTGGTGAGGCGACTGCTCGAGCTGCCGGGCGTCGTGGCCGACGCGGCCGAGCGGCGGGCGCCGCATCGGCTGTGCGCCTACGCCGGCGCCACCGCCGCCGACTTCCACGCCTTCTACCGCGACTGCCAGGTGGTCGGGCGTCGACCCCCCGACGCAGGCGGCGCGGCTTGCTCTCTGCGTCGCCACCAAGCGCGTCATCGCGCGCACGCTGGACCTGATCGGCGTCAGCGCACCGGATCGGATGTAGCGCCGGCGTCCCTGTCCGTTGCTAGATTCGCGCCTGCTTCATGACCACACGAGGAGGACTCGAAATTGACCAAGGCTGAGTTTGTAGATCAGATCGCAGGACGCTTCGAAAGCAAGAAGGCCGCCGCGGACGCCGTGGAGGCCGTGCTCGACGGGATCGCCGACACGCTCAAGAACGGCGGAGAGATCAGCTTCACGGGCTTCGGCAAGTTCTCGGTCGCCGAGCGCGGCCCGCGCCAGGGCGTGAACCCGCGCACCCAGGAGCGGATCACGATTCCCGGCGGCAAGGTGCCGAAGTTCTCGGCGGGAGCCGGCCTCAAGAAGACGGTCAAGGGGAACTGACGCAACCATTCGCAGATCGGCTCGCCGCCCTCGTCGAGGAGCGGCGCAGCCAGGTCTGCCTGGGGCTCGACCCCGCGCCTGGCGATGCGGCCGCCATCGGCGCCCGCTGCCAGGCGTTGATCGCGGAGGCCGGGAGCGCGTGTGTCGCGGTCAAGCCTCAGCTCGCGTGCTTCGAGCGCCTGGGCGCCGGCGGATACGAGGCGCTCGCCGAAGTCGTGTCGGCCGCTCATGAGGCGGGGCTCCTCGTCGTCGCCGACGGCAAGCGCGGCGACGTGCCGGTCAGCGCCGAGGCCTACGGCGAGGCGCTCTTCGGCGACCCGCCCGGGCTCGCCGCCGACGCCGCCACGGCGAACCCCCTGCTGGGCGCCGACGCGCTGGAGCCGCTCGATCGCCGCCGCCGAGGCGGCCGGAGCGGGGCCTGTTCGCGCTCGTGCGGACCTCGAACCCGGGCGCCGCCGACCTGCTCGACCTCCCGACGCCCGACGTGCCGCTCCACGAACGGATCGCGGGGCTCGTGGCGGAGCGGGCGGGCCGGCTGATGGGCGAGTCCGGCCTGTCCGGGATGGGCGCGGTCGTGGGGGCCACCCGGCCCGAGCACCTCGGTCGCCTCAGGGAGCTGATGCCGGCATCGGTCTTCCTGATCCCGGGCGTCGGGGCCCAGGGCGGGCGCCCCGGCGACCTCGGGCCGGCGCTCGGGTCGCACCCGGCCTCGATCCTGGTGGCGGCCTCACGCTCGATCGCCGGCGCCGGCGACCCGGGCGCCGCGGCAGAAGCGTTGCGAGCTGAGCTATGGAGCCTGACGGAGGCCTGATAGCGCGTACCATCGGCGGCCCCCAGATCGCATTCCAGAGCGGGGCAGCGAATGGACGGCAGCACGATGAATCCACCGGCGCAGGCGGGCTTCGGTCACTGGCTGGCCCGGATCCTGGCGGTCCTGGCGGTCGCGGCCTGCGCCATCGCCCTGTTCGTGGTGATCTCGGGCTCGCTGGACACGTCGGGCGGCGACGACGGCAAGCAGGCCGGCAAGGGCCCCGATCGAACCCAGACGCAGGACCAGACCGCCGAGACCTACGTCGTCCAGCCCGGCGACACGCTGGCCGGGATCGCGGCCGAGGTGGGCGTGCCGGTGGAGCGCCTCGAGGACCTGAACCCCGAGATCGACCCGCAGGCACTGCCGTCCGGGGGCACCCTGAAGCTGCGCTGAGGACCCGCGCCGGGCGCGCGGCGAGCGCTCGCCGCGGCGCTGATCGCTGTTGTCCTCGGCGCTGCGACATCCGGTCCAGCCCACGCCGCCAAGCCCCCTCCGGAGCCGACCGCCGCCTCCTGGGTCTTGATCGACGCGGAGGACGGCGACGTCCTCACGGCGCGTGATCGGCACGCGCGAGCTGCCGATGGCGAGCACGACCAAGCTGATGACGGCCTACCTGGCCCGGCGCGACCTCGACCTCGACCAGGTGGTGACGGCGGCCCCCTACGACGCCCGGCCCTGCCGAGTCGCTGATGGGCCTGCGTGACGGCGAACAGGCCTCGGTGCGCGACCTGCTCTACGGCCTCCTGCTGGCCAGCGGCAACGACGCCGCCGTCACCCTCGCGGTGGCCGCCGCGGGCTCCGAGGACGCGTTCGTGGCGGAGATGAACCGGGCGGCCTCGAAGCTCGGCCTCGACGAGACCTCGTATGAGAACCCGATCGGCTTCGACGCCCCGACCCAGTACACGACCGTCTCGGACCTCGCCGACCTGGCCGTCGAGGTCCGCTCCGATCCGGTCCTGCGAAAGATCGTCGATACGCCCGAGATCACCCTCACCGAGGGCGAGCGGGTACGGCGGATCGTCAACCGCAACAACCTCGTCCGCGAGCTGCCCTTCGTGAGCGGCGTCAAGACCGGCTACACGGACGGGGCCCGGTACGTGCTCGTGGGCTCCGCCGCGCAGCGCGGCGCGACCGTGGTGTCCGCCCTGATCGGCGCTCCCTCCGAGGCCGAGCGCGACGCGGGAACGCTGGAGCTCCTTCGTTACGGGCTCTCGCTCTACTCCCGGGAGCGGGTGGTGCGCGAGGACGAGGTGCTCGAGCGCGTGGCGATCATCGATCGTGACGTGACCGTGCCGCTGGTCGCCGCCCGCGGCGTCACCCTCACGCTGCGAAAGGACGAGGACGTCGAGGTGCGGCCCGAGGGGGTCCCGATCGAGGTCGAGGGGCCCGTGAGCGAGGGCGACCGGCTCGGGCAGGTCGTCGTCACGGTCGACGGCGCCCGCGAGGCCAGGGTGCCGCTCCTCGCCGCCCGCTCCGCCGACGCGGCGAGCCTGATCGAGCGGATCGACGCCGCCCTGCCCGGCAGCCGCGCCGGCGCCTGGGGGCTGATGGCGCTCGGCGCCCTCGCGGCCGTGCTGGTGATCGTGATCCCCGCGGTCTGGTTGGTGCGGCGCAGGGACCACCCCTGATGTCCGCGCCCGGCTATCGTCTCCGCGGGGAAGAGAGGCTGAAGAAGAGTTGATCCTCACCGTCACGCTCAACGCTGCCATCGACCGCACGGTCGCTGTGCCCAGCTTCCGGCTTGGCCACCGCCACCGGGCCGTCGAGTCGACGACGTCCGCGGGCGGCAAGGGCGTCAACGTCGCGCGGGCGCTGAAGCTGCTCGGCAAGCCGGTGATCGCCACCGGGCTGGCCGGCGGCGCGACCGGCAACCGCATCCTCGAGCTGCTCTCGGGTGAGTCGATCCTCAACGACTTCACCCGGATCGAGGGGGAATCCCGCACCAACCTCGCGGTGATCGACCCGACCTCGGGCGAGCAGACCGAGATCAACGAGCGCGGGCCCGAGGTCTCCGAGCGGGAGATCGAGGCGTTCGAGGAGAAGCTGCTCTACCTCGCGCAGGGCGCCACGATCTGCGTCATCGCGGGGAGCATCCCGCCGGGGCTCGACCCCGAGATCTACGCACGCCTCATCACGGGGCTGCGCGATCAGGGCGTTCTGTGCGTGCTCGACTCCGACGGCGAGCCGATGCGCGGTGGCCTCAGGGCGGGCCCCGCCGTGGTGGCGCCCGAACGTGCTCGAGGCGGAGGGCGCCGTGGGCCACGAGTTCGACGGGCCCGCCGACTTCGCCGCCGGCCTCGCGGGCCTGATCGAGATGGGAGCGGGGGAGGCCATCATCACCCGCACCCACGGCTGCGTAGCGATCGTGGGCGAGGAGGGGAACGGTGCGCCGCTGGGCCGCAAGGCCGGCGAGGCGCCGAGGGGCACGCGCTATGAGGTCGAGATCGACCCGCTCGAGCCCGTCTCGACGGTGGGCTCGGGCGACGCGTTCCTGGCCGGGTACGTGGCGGCGCGCTACGACGCGGCCTCGCCGCGCGACTGCCTCGTGCACGGCGTGGCGTGCGGCGCCGAGTCGACGCAGCATTTCGGCGCCGGGACCGTCGACCGCACCGAGGTCGAGCGGCTGGTGGGCAAGGTCGCGGTTCGCGAGCTGGAGGTGCCGGCGGGCGTCGGCTGAGTCGCGCGGGGCGCGGTTGACCGCTGTTATCATCGCCGGGGCGTTGGGATTCCGCCCGCAGAGCCCGCAGTTTCCGGCTTTCAGGCCCCGCGAACGCGGGGCTTTTTCGTCCGCGCCCACGCATAGCCTGGATGCTTCGCAGATGGAAGGCATTCGGATGAGCGACCTTTGTCGCGAAAGCAGATTTGCCCCCCTGGCAAGGGAAGGATTCAGGCAGTGGAAGTAGAGATCGGCCGCGGCAAGAAGGGGCGTCGCGCCTATGGGTTCGACGACATCGCGATCGTGCCCTCGCGGCGCACGCGCGACCCCGACGACGTGGACATCTCATGGACGCTCGGCCACTACCGGTTCGAGCTGCCGCTCCTGGCCTCGGCGATGGACGGCGTGGTCTCGCCCACCACGGCGGCCCTGATCGGCGCGCAGGGCGGCCTGGGAGTGCTGAACCTCGAGGGCATCTGGTCGCGCTACGAGGACGCGGACGCCGAGCTCGACCGCATCGCGAAGGCGCCCCCGCAGAAGGCCACCGCCCTGATGCAGGAGGTCTACCAGGCGCCGGTCAAGCCCGAGCTGATCGCAAAGCGCGTCGAGGAGATCAAGGCCGCCGGCGCCGTCGCGGCCGGCTCGCTCACTCCCCAGAAGGTCACCGAGTACTACGAGGTCGCGCTCGAGGCCGGACTCGACGTCCTCGTGATCCAGGGGACGGTGATCTCCGCCGAGCACGTCTCGCAGAAGTCCGAGCCCCTCAACCTCAAGGAATTCATCGGCGAGGTCCCGGTTCCGTGCATCCTCGGCGGCTGCGCCTCCTACAACACCGGGCTTCACCTGATGCGCACCGGCGCCGCCGGCGTCCTGGTCGGTGTCGGCCCCGGCGCGGCCTGCACCACCCGCGGGGTGCTGGGCATCGGCGTCCCGCAGGCGACGGCGATCGCCGACGTCGCCGAGGCTCGCTCGCAGCACATGCTCGAGACCGGCGAGTACTGCAACGTGATCGCCGACGGCGGCATGCGCACCGGCGGCGACCTGTCGAAGGCGATCGCCTGTGGCGCGGACGCGGTGATGATCGGCTCGCCCCTGGCCCGCGCCAAGGAGGCCCCGGGCCGCGGCTTCCACTGGGGGATGGCGACGTTCCACCCCTCGCTCCCGCGCGGCACGCGAGTGAAGACCGTGCAGGACGGGACCCTCGAGCAGATCCTCAACGGCCCCGCCCACGAGAACGACGGCACCTTCAACCTGATCGGGGCGCTTCGGACCTCGATGGCCACCTGCGGCTACGAGGACATCCGCGACTTCCAGCGGGCCGAGGTGATGGTCGCCCCGGCGCTCCAGACCGAGGGCAAGAAGCTCCAGCAGGAGCAGTCGGTGGGCATGGGCTCGAACGGCCGGGCGGTCGTCGCCGCGGGGGTCGCCGCATCGGATGACTAGCCGCTCGGGCGTTGGCCAGTCGGCCTCCGCCGGCGCCCGGCCGCGCGAGATCGCCCTGGGCGATCCCGAGCTGCCCGCGGAGCCGGCCGTCAGCGAGCTGACGCCGGAGGATCGCGCCGTTGCGGCCGGCCCCGAGGAGGTTCTGGTCCTCGACTTCGGCGGGCAGTACTCGCAGCTGATCGCGCGCCGCATCCGCGAGTGCGGGGTGTTCGCCGAGATGCTGCCCCACGACGTCCAGCTGGATCGGATCACGAACCGTCGCCCGGCAGCCCTGGTGCTCTCGGGTGGCCCCGCCTCCGTCTACTCCGAGGGCGCGCCAAAGCTGCGCCGAGAGCTGCTCGACCTGGGCGTGCCGGTGCTGGGCATCTGCTACGGGATGCAGGCGATGGTCCAAGTGCTGGGCGGCCGCGTCGAGGGCGCCGACGCGGGCGAGTTCGGCCGCACCGAGCTGACCCTCTCGGGGGACGGGGGAGAGCTGCTTCGCGATCTGCCCGCCGAGCAGCAGGCCTGGATGAGCCACCGCGACTCGGTGTTCGAGCCCCCCGAGGGCTTCACGGCGCTGGCGGCGAGCCCAGGCTCGCCGGTCGCCGCATTCGAGAGCCCCGAGCGCGGCCTTTACGGGATCCAGTTTCACCCCGAGGTCGTTCACACCCCCTACGGGACGCAGATCCTCGAGCGCTTCCTGCGCGACATCGCCGGTTGCGAGGAGCGCTGGTCTCCGGCCTCCGTCATCGAGGAGCAGGTCGAGCGGATACGCGCGCAGGTCGGCGACGCCGGCGTCATCTGCGGCCTTTCGGGCGGCGTGGACTCGGCGACGGCCGCGGCGCTCGTCCACCGGGCCGTCGGCGACCAACTCACCTGCGTTCTCGTCGACCACGGGCTCATGCGGAAGGACGAGGCCGACCAGGTCGTGGAGGCATTCCGCGATCAGCTCGGCGCCCGCCTGGTCCACGTCCGTGCCGAGGACCGGTTCATCAACCGGCTCGCCGGGGTTGACGAGCCCGAGCGGAAGCGCAAGATCATCGGCGAGGAGTTCATCCGCGTCTTCGAGGAGGAGGCCGAGAAGCTCGAGGACGCCCGGTTCCTGGTCCAGGGAACGCTCTACTCGGACGTCATCGAATCCGGCGGCGACGGCCACGCCGCGGCGACCATCAAGTCACACCACAACGTCGGCGGGCTCCCCGAGGACCTCGACTTCGATCTGGTCGAGCCGCTGCGGATGCTGTTCAAGGACGAGGTCCGTGCGGTCGCCGCGGAGCTCGGCCTGCCCGACCGGCTCGTCTGGCGCCAGCCGTTTCCGGGCCCGGGGCTGGGCATACGGATCGTGGGCGGCGAGGTCAACCGCGAGCGCCTCGAGATCCTGCGCGACGCCGACGCGATCCTCCAGGAGGAGGTCCGGGCGGCCGGCCTCTACCGCGAGCTTTGGCAGTCCTTCTGCGTGCTGCCGGTGGTTCGCTCGGTCGGCGTCCAGGGCGACGGGCGCACCTACGCCTACCCGATCGTGATCCGCGCGGTCACCTCCGACGACGCCATGACGGCCGACTGGGCGCGCCTTCCCTACGACCTGCTCGAGCGGGTCTCGAGCCGGATCATCAACGAGGTGCCCGGCGTCAACAGGGTCGCGCTCGACGTCTCGTCGAAGCCGCCGGCGACCATCGAGTGGGAATAGCCACGCCGACCGGCGCCAACCCGGTCGGCGCCGTCCGTTAGGCCACGTCGTCCGCGGCCGCCAGCCGTGCCTCGATCTCGCGCGGGGAATCGGGGGCCAGCAGGTCCTCGGCGTGCGGATGCGGGCTCCGGTAGAGGAGGTAGAGCAGGCCGCACAGGGCCGCCGCGCCCACCGCGAACCCGACCTCGACCTGGCGGAATACGTCGCCCTCGCCCACGAGGTTCCAGACGATGAACCCGATCGCGCACGCCACCCAGCAGGCCGCGGCCCGGCGCGCCTGGCCCTGGGCCAGCGCGGCCTGGTTCAGGGTGGCCGCGGATAGGTAGAAGCCCATCCCGACGGCGACGATCACGAGGCCCTCGCGGTCGTAGGTGAACTTGTCGCCGAACGCGATCTGCATCAGGTCGGGCCCGGCGGCCAGCAGCACCAGCGCCAGGAGCGCACTGAGCCCCGCGATCACGAGGATGGTCAGCCGCACCGACATGCGAAAGGCGTCGTCGCTTGACTCGTCGCCCTTCGAGCGAAGGCGGGTCAGGTGGGGGAGCAGGCTGGCGGCGACCGCCTGGAACAGCACCACCGGCGCCCGGGCCACCATCATGATGTTGAACATGAAGCCGGCGGCGGCCGCCCCGGCCTCGGCGCGGGCGAAGAGGGCCCCGCTGGAGAGGAAGACCTGCTCGGAGAGCATGATCAGGAGCACCGCGGCCGCGAATCCGGCCCCGTGCGCGACGGTGAACGCGGGGGTGTCCATGCGCGGGGCCTCGGGCTCGCTGCCCGTCGCCCCCGCGGCCGGCGACCCGGGCCGCGGGCTTCGCACCGCGGCGGGAACGACGAGCAGGCTGAGGGTGGGGCCCACGATCACGCCGAGCGCGATGGGGTCCACGCCCTCGGCGATCCCGACCGCAACGGCCAGGGCGAAGGCCAGCCTCCCGGCGCCGTCGATGATCAGCAGGAGCGAGAAGAGCCCGAACCTCCGCTCGCCCGCGAGGAAGCCGCGGGCGAGGAAGCTGGCGCCGAAGGCGAGCACCGAGCCGACCATCGCGTAGAACAGGAACTCGTTTCCCTCCAGCAGGTCGTCCTGGATCGGACCCCGGAAGGCGAAGGCGAGCGCGACGAACAGCGTGGCGAGCCCTGCCTGGATCGCCCCCGCGACGCGCATCGCGTGGCCGATGTGCTCGCCGCGGGTCTCCAGCTCGGCGATGGTCCGCGAGGCGAGCTGCTCGACCGGGCGAAACAGCACCGAGACGAGGATGAACACCACCGACCACATGACCACGATCAGGCCGTAGTCATCGGCGCTCAGCGAGTGCGATGCGAGGGCGAAGAACCCGTATGTGAGCAGGCCGGCGGTGGCCAGCGCGGCCGTGAGCATCCCGGCCGCGATGCCGTAGCTGCGGGCCTCCGCCGCCGCGCGCTCGCTCACGACCAGCCGTCCCAGCTCCTGAGTGGCCCCAAGGGGTTCACGGGCGAGCCGTTGCGCCACCCGTTCGGCCAGATCTCGAAGTGGAGGTGGCAGGGCGTGGTGCGGGCGTTGCCGGTCCTGCCCACCGCGCCGATCCGCTGCCCGGTGTGGACGCGGTCTCCGTGCCCGAACGGGGATGGCGAGGGCATGTGCGCGTACATGTGGTCCGCGCCGCTCTTGGCGATGTCGATCACGACGTAGTGGCCGTAGAGCGCCGAGTCATAGGCCTTCGCCTGAACCTTCCCGCCTCGGGCGGCCTCGAGCTTGGTCCCGCACCCGGCGTACACGTCCTGGCCCTGGTGGCGACGGCCGCCGCTTCGCGGCGCGCCGAAGCTCTGGAGGTAGCCGCCGTAGCCGTGACCGCCCCGGACGGGGAACTTGTAGCCGTGGAGCTTCAGCTGCCCGGCGGCCGTCGTGCGCTCCCCGAAGGCGCCGACGCGGAAGCGGTATGCCCCGTCGTCGGCGACGTCGCCGTCGTTCTCGAGGCCGCTCCAGCTCCGCTCGTAGCGCGTGTAGGGAAGCCGGTTGGGCCGGCGGAACGCCCGGACCACCTTCTTGCCCTCGACCCGCATCACCTCGACCCGCACCCCGATTCGCTCCGCTGCCTCGAAGCGGTAGCGCACGCGAATCGGATCCGCCTGGTCGAAGAAGGCATGCTGCGGGCGAACCTGGGAGTCGAGCAGCTTGAAGGCGTTCGGGACCTCGCCCGGGCCCGCTACCCGCAGCGCTCGCTTCGAGGCGAAGGTGCCGCCCGTGGGGTTGGCGATGCGAACGAGCCCGCTCGCGGCCCCCGCGGGCACCGTCGCCACCACCTGCTTGGGCTCCGCGCGATCGGGCGCGACGACCAGTGGTCCGGCCTCGCCGACGAACTTGACCTCGCTCACTCGCCCCAGCCGGTGGCCGCTCAGGCGGACCTTGCCGCCGACGGCGGCGGCCCGCAGCCCGGCACACTCCGACAGGCAGCGCAGGTCGCCTGGCCGCGGGTGTCCCGCGCCATCGGCGGCGGGAGGCGCGGTGAGGGCGGCGGCGGCCAGCGAAGCGCCGAGCACGGCGAGCGCCGGGCCGATCGCGTGTCTGGCCCCGTGAGCGATGGCGGCAGGATAGGCAGCCGACCAGCGCCCGAGCGGATCAGCTGTAGCGGTCCCAGCGCCTGAGATCGTCGGTGGGGTTGGTGAAGTGCCCGCCCTCGTACCAGCCCGGCGCCGACCAGATCTCGAAGTGCAGGTGGCAGCCGCTGGCGTTGCCGGTATCCGAGACCTGGCCGATCCGCTCACCCGTCTTCACCGACTTGCCCTCGTTGGGCCGGCCCTTCCGCTTCATGTGCATGTAGGCGTAGTCGCGGCCGGTTCCCTTGGTGTCGATCACCAGGTAGTAGCCGGCGGCCGAGTGGTACTGCTTCCACTGCACCTTGCCGGCACGGGCGGCGACCAGCTTCGAGCCGCACTTCGCGAACACGTCCTGGCCCTGGTGGCCGCGCCCGGCGCCGATCCCGTCGCCGTAGCTGTGGCGGGCGCGGATCGGGAAGATGTGGTCGTGGAGCTGGAACCGCGCCTCGTTCGATGAGTGGCTGGCGCCGCCGCTGCGCAGCCCGACCCTGAAGCGGTACCTGCCGTTGCCGGCGTCCGTGCCGTTTTGCCGCCTGCCGTTCCAGCGGGTCGTGTGCTCGACGTACGGCTCCATGTTCCGCCTGACGATGGTGCGGATCACCTTGTCGTTCTCGAGGTTCACGACCTCGACCACCAGATCGGCCTCGGCGCCCTTGAACGTGTACTTGGCGGCCGGGTCGCGCTCGCCGAACACGAACGCGTCTCGCGGCTTGGCCTCGATCGAGCGCAGTTCGAAGCCCTCGTCGTCCGGGATGTCGTCGGGGTCGACGATCACCAGTTCCACCGGGGATGGGTAGTGATCGCCGGTGCTGTCCACGGCGTGCGGCCTGCCGGTCCGCGCTCCGTCCGGCACCCTGGCGCTGACCGAGCCCGGCCGCGCGGTGAGCGCGGCAGCCTCGATGCGCCCGCCGACGGCCTCCTCGAAGGAGACGGACTCCATGTCGCCCAGCCGGCGCCCGGTCAGCTCGATCCGCGAGCCGAAGGTGGCCTTGCGGATGCCGGCGCAGTCGGAGAGGCAGCGGACGTCCGTGACCTTGGGCGGATCGCCCGGCTCGACGCCACCACCGCCGGCGCGCGCGCCGGCGGCGATCACAAGCGACGTGACGACGGCCGCGAACACGATCTGCTGAGTCCTCATCGACGCCATTCGCCCGCGGCCGAGTGTCTATCATGCGCTGGCCGCGCGACGTGGGGCCACGGGCGCGGCTTTTCCGCGATGCGACGCCGCATCCGCAACTTCCGATGAAAACGTTCGTTGCCACACCCGAGAATCGCCAGCGCGACTGGTACGTCGTCGATGCCGAGGGGAAGACCCTGGGTCGGCTCGCGACCCAGGTCGCCGATGCGCTGCGAGGCAAGCGTAAGCCCGAGTACACGCCCCACTGCGACACCGGCGACTACGTGGTCGTCGTCAACGCGGAAAAGATCCGGGTTACCGGCAACAAGCGCGCCGACAAGGTCTACTACCGGCACACCGGGTACCCCGGTGGCATCAAGTCGCGGACGCTCCAGGAGATGCTTGACCGCCAGCCGGAGGAGGTCATCCGCAAGGCGGTCAGGGGCATGCTCCCGAAGAACCGGCTCGCGCGCCAGCAGATCACCAAGCTTCACGTCTATGCGGGCCCCGAACACCCGCACCAGGCGCAGCAGCCCAAGCCGATGGAGGTCGACGCCTGATGGCCGACGAAGAGCAGCAGGACGAGGGCGCCGAGCCCGAGGAGCCGCAGGCCGAGGAGCCTCAGCCCGAGGAGCCCCAGGCCGAAGAGGCAGACGCGGGGTCAGACACCCAAGCCGAGACGGCGCCCGAACCTGAGTCCGACGAGGGGTCTGACCCCTCATCTGGCGAAGAGCCGGCGGAGCCGCAGGCAGACCAGCCCGCAGAGCAGGTACCCGCAGAGGAGCCCGCTGCCGAAACCCCGAAGGCGAAGGATCAGGCCCCCGGGGCCGACCTCGAGCCGATCGCGCTCGAGCCCGAGCGCGAACTGTCGGCGGAGGAGAGGGCGCGGGCCGAGGCCGAGGCCGAGGAGCGCGCCCGCGCGGAGGCGGAGGCCGAGGGCGACGTCGTGGCCGACGAGCCGGTCGCCCGCGAGGCGGTCAAGCTGGCCGCCGACACCAGCGTCCAGGCGACGGGCAAGCGCAAGAGCGCCATCGCCCGCGTGGTCGTCAGGTCGGGCAGCGGGGCGTTCGAGATCAACTCGCGCCAGCTCGACGAGTACTTCCCGCGCCACCAGCACCAGACCATGGCCCGCCAGCCGTTGGTCACCGCCGGCTACGAGAGCACCGTTGACGTCCGCGTCCGCGTCCACGGCGGCGGCGTCGGCGGCCAGGCGGGGGCCGTGAGGCACGGAATCGCCCGCGCCCTGACGGAGATCGACCCGGAGCTGCGCGGCGAGCTGAAGCGCCGCGGTTTCCTCACTCGCGACGCCCGCGAGAAGGAGCGCCGCAAGGCCGGGCTCAAGAAGGCCAGAAAACGGCCGCAGTTCTCGAAGCGCTGAGGCCGCTGCAAACCTTCGCGATGCGGCGTCCTCGGTCGGGTGCCTCGCTCACGTAGGTCTTCACTACGCTCGCTTCGGCACCCTCCGAGCGCAAAGCGCGTTGCGAGCGCGAAGCGCGAGATCCTTGCCTCACTCGGTTTTCACGGCCTCCCATGACTGAAACCAAGAAGCTCTTCGGCACCGACGGCTTCCGTGGGGTCGCGGGCGAGGTGCTGACGGCGGAGCTCGCGACCGCACTCGGCCATGCCGCGGCCGAGACGGCGGCCTCCGAGCGCCCCCAGGTGCTGATCGTCCGCGACACCCGCGACTCGGGGCCGATGCTGGAGGCGGCGCTGGCCGCAGGCATCGCGCAGGGCGGGGGGGACGCGCTGCTCGGCGGGGTCCTCCCGACCCCGGCCGCGTCGATCCTGGCCCGCCGCCACGGGCTGGACCTCGCCGCGGTCGTCTCGGCATCGCACAATCCGTGGCGCGACAACGGCATCAAGTTCTTCGGCGCGGACGGGGCCAAGCTGGACAATCAGGCGGAGGCCCGCCTGGAGGGGTTCGTCCACGACCGCCTCGAGGGCGAGCCGGCCGCCGAGGGCGTGAGCCACTCGGCCGAGACGCTCGGGCGGGTCCAGTCTCTGGAGGCTGCCCTGGCCGACTACCTGCGCGAGCTCCACAGCACCTTCGACCTCGACCTCTCGGGGCGTACCGTCGCGCTGGACTGTGCCCATGGGGCGACGTACCGCGCCGCGCCGCAGATCTTCGAGCGCCTGGGCGCCACCGTCGTCACGATCGGCGACGAGCCCGACGGCCGCAACATCAACGACGGCGTGGGCTCGACCCATCCCGAGGCCTTGGCGGAGCGGGTCGTCTCGGCTGGCGCAGACATCGGCTTCGCGTTCGACGGCGACGGCGACCGCGTCGTCGCCGTGGACTCGACGGGGGCCATCCGCGACGGCGACGAGCTGATCGCGATCGCGGCGGGCCACCTGCGCGAGACGGGGCGCCTTGGCGGAGGGGTCGCGGTCACGGTGATGACCAACTACGGCTTCCACCAGGCGATGGGCCGGGCGGGCTTCGAGGTCGCCACCACAGACGTAGGCGACCGCCATGTCTCCGCCGAGCTCCGCGAACAGGGCTGGAACCTGGGGGGCGAGCAGTCGGGCCACATCATCTGGACCGACTTCGCCCCAACCGGGGACGGCATCGCCGCGGCCCTGCTGACCGCGGCCGCGCTCGGCTCCGGCTCCCTGGCCGAGGCCCGCCCGTTCACCCGTCTGCCTCAGCTCCTGCGAAACGTCGAGGTGGCGGACCGTGGCGCGGTGGCCGGCGCCCAGGCCCTCTGGGAGGCGGTGGAGCGCGAGAGCGAGGCGCTCGAGGGGCGCGGGAGGGTCCTGGTACGCCCCTCCGGGACGGAGCCGCTCGTGCGGGTGATGGTCGAGGCCCCCGACGAGGCCGAGTGCGAGGCGGTGTGCGGGAGGCTGGTGGCACTCGTCGAGCGCGAGCTGCAGTAATAGTCTCCGATCCGACTGCGAACAGGAGGTTCAGCATGAGGATCCGCGCGGCGGTACTGGAGGAGTTCGGCGAGCCCCTGCGGGTGCAGGAGCTCGACCTGGCAGACCCGGGGCCCGACGAGGTGCTGGTTCGCCTTGTCAGCCTGCGGTGTCTGCCACACGGACCTGTACACGGCCTCGGGCGTCGATCCGTCGGGATACGCGCCCACGGTGCTAGGCCACGAAGGGGCGGGTGTGGTCGAGGCGGTCGGCGGCGGGGTCACCTCGGTGGCGCCGGGCGACCACGTGGTGACGTTGTTCTCGCCACAGTGCGGGAAGTGCGTCCACTGCCTCGACCCGCGGACCAACCTCTGCCTCGCGATCCGCGAGCAGCAGGGCAAGGGCTACCTGCCCGACGGCACCACGCGCCTCAGCCGCGACGGCGAGGAGATCCGCCACTTCATGGGCACCTCGACCTTCGCAGAGGCGACGGTGATGCCGGAGATCGCGCTCGCGAAGATCGACCCCGAGGCGCCGATGGAGGGGGCCTGCCTGTTCGCCTGCGGCCTCTCGACGGGGCTCGGCGCGGCGATGAACACCGCTCAGGTCAAGGAGGGCTCGACCTGCGTCGTCTTCGGCGCCGGGATGGTCGGGCTCGGCGCCGTCGCCGGCTGCCGCCTCCAGGGCGCCGAGCGGATCATCGCAGTCGACCTCTCCGAGGACCGCCTCGAGCTGGCGAAGGGCCAGGGCGCGACCGAGACGATGATCGGGGGCGAGGACGTGGTCGAGAAGGTGCTGGAGGAAACCGACGGCTTCGGCGCCGACTACACGTTCGAGGCGACCGGGAACGTCAAGGTGATGCGCCAGGCGGTCGAGTCGGCCCGGATGGCGTGGGGCCTGGCGACGATGGTCGGCGTCGCGGGCAAGGGCGAGACGCTCGACATCATCCCCCGCTTCCTGATCACCGGCCGCCGCGTGGCGGGGTCGTCGTTCGGGACCGTGAAGGGCCGCGAGGGCGTGCCGAAGCTGGTCGATCTGTGGATGGAGGGAAAGATCGACGTCGACCCGTTCATCTCGCACCACCTGACCCTGGACGAGGTCAACCGCGGCTTCGAGCTGATGGAGGCCCAGGACGGGATCCGCAGCGTGATCCAGTACGACTGAGGAGGAGCCTTGATCCTGCAACGCGTCGAGTCCCCGGAGTTCCTCTCCAACGCCTACTTCGTCTGCGACGAGCCGGGCGGCACCGGCGTCTTCATCGACGCGAACGGGGTCGTCGAGCCGCTGGTCGAGCGCGCCGAGCGCGAGGGCACCGAGATCACGCACGTCCTGCTGACCCACCATCACTGGGACCACGTGCTCGGGGTCGAGGAGCTGGCGAGCCGCTTCGGCGTCCCGATCCTGGCGCACCCAAAGGCGGCGGAGCTGCTGGAGGTCAAGGTCGCCGAGACGATCGACGACGGCGACGTGGTCGAGACCGGCGGCCTGCGGATCGAGGCGATCCACACCCCCGGTCACTGCGCCGACCACCTCGCGCTGCGGATCGGCGACGCCGACGTCCTGACCGCCGACGTCCTCTTCAAGGGGACCGTGGGCGGCACGCGAGCCCCGGGCGCGACCGGGTTCGAGGATCTGAAGGCGTCGGTGATGGACAGGCTGATGAAGCTGCCGCCGGAGACGCGTGTCCACCCCGGCCACAAGGAGCCGACCACGATCGGCGACGAGTGGGAGGAGAACCCCTTCGTGCAGGTCTGGCGCGACCTCGCCGAGGAGGGCTCCGAGCCGGTCTCGATCGGCCCGCCCGACGCCGCCGAGCGCGACGAGGCCACCCTGGTGCTGTGGGCGCCCGACTACGACGGCGGCAACAAGGCGTGGGTTCGCTTCCCCTCCGGCGAGGACGCGATCGTGGGCGGCTCCCAGGTCAAGCGCGAATCGACGGCGTAGCCGGGGAGCCAGCTTCCGTCCCTCTACCCTTTGCCGGTCCCGTCTCATGTGTGGAATCGTCGGATACGTAGGCAGGCGTCCCTGCCGGGACCTGCTGGTCGCCGGGCTCGAGAAGCTCGAGTACCGCGGGTATGACTCGGCTGGGATCTCGCTGCTCTCGGACGGCCGGATCGACTCGGTGCGCGCCGTCGGCAACCTCGCCAACCTGCGCGCCGCCGCCGGGATCGAGCCCGACGGCGACGGCGCGGTCGCCGTGGCGGCGCCGCCCGCGACGATCGGGCTCGCCCACACTCGCTGGGCCACTCACGGCCGCGTCACCGAGGAGAACGCTCACCCCCATGGAGACTGCTCCGACGACGTGCAGATCGTCCTCAACGGGATCGTCGAGAACCACACCGAGCTGCGCGCCGAGCTGACCGAGCAGGGTCACGTCTTCAGCTCCGAGACCGACGCCGAGATCGTCGCTCACCTGATCGAGCGAAACTACGAGGGCGACCTGACCGAGGCGGTCCGCCGCTCCTTCAACGAGCTGCGCGGCCACTACGCGTTCGCGGCGATGCACGCCGAGCAGCCCGAGACGCTCGTCGCGGCCCGCCAGGAGTGCCCCTTGATCGTGGGCCTGGGAGAGGGGGAGACGTTCCTCGCGTCGGCCATCCCCGCTTTCCTCGCCGAGACCAGGACCGCGCTCGCGATCGAGAACGGCGAGATCGTCACGGTCACGCCCGAGGGGGCGGTGCTCACGGACGCACAGGGCACCGAGGTCGCCCGGGAGCCGCAGGAGATCACCTGGGACGAGGACGCCGCGGAGAAGGGCGGCTACGCGACGTTCATGCGCAAGGAGATCGACGAGCAGCCCGACGCCGTGGCTGAGACGATCGCCGACCGGCTCCCCGCCCAGGACCGCGTCGACCTCTCCGAGCTCGAGATCTCGCCGGAGTTCATCGCCGGCATGCGGCGGATCGTGATCGTCGCCTGCGGCACCTCCTACCACGCCGGGCTCGTGGGCCGCTATGCGATCGAGCAGTGGGCGCGCGTACCCGTGGAGATGGACATCGCCTCCGAGTACCGCTACCGCGACCCGGTCGTGGGCGACGACGACCTGGTGATCGGCATCACCCAGTCGGGCGAGACCGCGGACACGCTGGCGGCGATGCGCCTCGCGCGCGAGCGCGGCGCCACGGTGCTCGCGCTGACGAACATCATGGGAAGCCAGGCCACGCGCGACGCCGACGCCGTGCTCTACACCCGCGCCGGGCTCGAGATCGGGGTCGCCGCCACCAAGACGTTCACCACGCAGGTGGCGGCCATGTACCTGCTGGGCCTTTGGATCGCGCAGCAGCGCGGGACCCTCCCCGACGAGCGGCTCACCGAGCTGATCTTCGAGCTGAAGGGCATGCCCCACAAGGTGCAGGAGACGCTCGACTCGGTGGAGGAGCAGGTGAAGGCGGTCGCCCGCGCCGAGCACGAGGGCCGCTTCTTCCTCTATCTCGGCCGCAACATCGGCCTTCCGATCTGCCTCGAGGGCGCGCTCAAGATGAAGGAGATCTCCTACATCCCCTCCGACGCATACGCCGCCGGCGAGATGAAGCACGGGCCGATCGCGCTGCTCGACGAGTCCACGCCGGTGGTCTGCGTGGCCACCGACAGCCCGACTCTCGAGAAGATGCTCTCGAACATGGAGGAGGTCCGGGCGCGGGGTGCCGACGTGATCTCGATCTCCACCGAGGGCTCGGCCAAGGCGGGCGAGGCCGCCGACCTGACGATCGCGGTCCCGCGCACCGACTGGGTGCTGCAGCCGATCGTCGCGATCGTGCCGCTTCAGCTTCTCGCCTACCACGTCGCCCGAATGAAGGGCCTTAACGTGGACCAGCCCCGGAACCTGGCGAAGACCGTCACCGTCGAGTAGCGTCGCCAGCGCTAGAGTGCCGCGCTCGTGCCCGGCCCCCCGAACACGTTCCGCGCCGCCCTGCTCGCGCTCGGCGGCGCTCTCTCCGTCATCGCGGGGGGCTGCGGGGAGGACGAGCCGAGTGGGCTCGCGTCGCTGGCGCCGCCGGACGCGCCGCTGTTCGGAGAGGCCACGATCCGGCCCGAGGGCGATCGCGCCGAGGCGATCGTCGAGCTGAGCTCGAAGCTGGGCGACGTGAGCGACCCCGACCGGCAGATCGTCGAGCTGATCGACGAGGGGCTCGCCGCCGGCGGGACCGAGCTGACCTTCGCTGAGGACATCGAGCCGTGGCTGGGCTCCGAGGGCGCGATCTTCGTCCGCTCGCTGGAGCCGTCTGTGTTCGCGGGCGGGATGGCGGATGCCGCGTACATCGTCGAGGTGTCCGACGCCGACGCCGCACAGACGTTCCTCGACGATGTGGCCGCCGCCTCCACGGCCCCCGCGTTCGAGGAGCGCTCGTACGAGGAAGCCGACTACCTCGCGGACCCCGGGGCCGATGGGGTGGTCGGCCTGGTGGGCGACTTCATGGTGGCCGGCACCGAGGACTCGTTCAAGGCCGCGGTCGACGCGTCGATGGGCGAGTCGCTGGCCGAGGCCGAGGGGTTTTCGGAGGAGGTGGGCGACCTCGACGAGTCCGCCCTCGCCGAGGTGTGGCTCGACCTCGGCACGGCTCTGGATGCCGCCGCCCAGGCGTCTCAGGCCGATGGAGCCGAGATCGACGCCGCTCGGGCGGCGTTGGGGCCGCTCCTGGAGGAGCCGCTCGCGATCTCGGTGGGGGCGACCACCGAGACCGTCACCCTCGACGCGTCGGCCGCGGGCGGCGACGGGATCGGGGGCGACACCGAGCTCCTGCAGGCGCTGCCGGCCGAGGCTTGGCTTGGGGTGGCGGTCGCCGACGCGGGCGCCACGGTGCGGGAGACGCTTTCGGGCCTCGGCTCGCTGGGTTCCCAGCTGGGCGAGCCCACCCTCGATCCGGAGGCGATCGCCGGCGTGATCGAGGCGCAGACCGGGCTCGACCTCGAGGACGACATCCTCTCCTGGGTCGGCAACCTCGCGTTCTACGTCTCCGGGACGAGCGAGGCCGCGTTCGAGGCGGCCGCGATCGTCCAGACCACCGACGGCGAGGCGGCCGCGGCCACGATCGAGGCGGCCCGCGAGCCACTCGAACAGGCCTCGGGCCGCTCCGCCGACCCACCGATTCTCGATGAAGCCGAGGAGGGCTTCTCGCTCGCCGGCCCGACCGGCCAGGGGATCGAGGTCGCGCTTCGCGACGGCTTCCTCGTGGCCGCGCTCGGCGGCTCCAGCCCGGCGGCGGACGCAGTCGAGCCGACGGAGGCGCTCGGCGACTCCGAGGGCTTCCAGGCGGCGTCGGATGCGCTCGGCGGCGACCACGAGGCCGCCGCCTACGTCGCCCTTCAGGACTTCCTGGTGGTGGCCGAGAAGGGCGACGAGGACGGCTCGCCCGACTACGACGCCATCGAGCCCTACACCGACGCCCTCGACTACCTCATCTTCGGCACCGCCAGCGACGACGATCGCGACGAGACCCGCATCGTCCTCGGCGTCTCGGAGTAGGTGAGATGAGGTGCTTTAGCACCGAAAGCAGCATGTCAGGCGGCGAAGCCGCCGCAGGTGATTGATGAGCATCGGGATCGACCTGCTCGAGGTGGACCGCCTCGAGCGCGCGCTCGCGCGCCGGCCGCGCCTGGCCGAGCGCCTGTTCACCGAGGGCGAGCTGGCCTACGCGTCGTCCCGGCGCCGCCCGGCGATGCACCTCGCCGCACGGTTCGCCGCGAAGGAGGCGGCCGTGAAGGCGCTCGGGGCGGGCGCGGTCCCCCCGCGCGAGATCGAGATCGAGGGGGGTGGCTCGGAGGCGCCCACGATCCGCCTGCACGGCTCGGCCGCCGAGGCGGCGGCGGCGCGTGGCCTGGTGCTGGAGGTCTCGCTCACGCACACGCGTGATCACGCGGCCGCGGTGGTGCAGGCGCGCCCGGCCGACGCCGCCTGACGGCCCGCTCGGACTACCCTGCGCGAGGGATGGAGAGCTGGCTCGAACCCCTCTACGACGCCGCCGGGATGCGCGCGATCGACGCCTGGGCGATCGAGGATCAGGGCGTGCCCTCGCTGGAGCTGATGGAGGCGGCGGGCAGCGCCCTCGCGGTCGCGGCTGGCCAGGCCGCCGGCGACGGCCCGATCCGGCGTGGTCTGCGGCAAGGGCAACAACGGCGGCGATGGGCTCGTGGCCGCGCGCCGGCTCCGTGACTCGCGCTACGAGGCGGAGGCCCTCCTGCTCGCGCCGGCCGACTCGCTGTCGGCCGACGCCGCGGCGAACCTGGAGCGGCTCGGCGACGGCGCACCGCCAGGTGGCGGCGGACGAGTTGCCCGCCGCGCTCGCGGGCTCCGGCGCGGTGGTCGACGCGATCTTCGGGACCGGGTTCTCGGGCGCCCCACGCGGCGACGCCGCCGCGGCGATCGAGGCGATCAACGGGTGCGGCTGCCCGGTCGTGGCCGCCGACGTCCCCTCCGGCGTCGACGCCTCGACCGGGGAGGTGGAGGGCGCCGCCGTCCGCGCCGATCGCACCGTGGCCTTCCACGCGGCGAAGGTGGGGCACTGGGTCCGCCCGGGGAAGGCTCACGCAGGCGAGCTGGCCGTGGTCCCCATCGGGATCCCGCCCGGAGCTCCGGAGGAGCCCGCCGCCGGCCTGATCGGCGACGGCGTTCTGGAGCTCGCGCCGCCGCGAGAGGCCGACTCGACCAAGTTCACGTCGGGCGAGGTGCTGGTGGCCGGCGGCTCGCGCGGGCTGACGGGGGCCGTGTGCCTTGCGGCCGAGGCGGCCATCCGGGCGGGCGCGGGCTATGCGACCGTGGCGGTGCCGGCCGACCTCGAGCCGATCTTCGAGACGAAGCTGACCGAGGTGATGTCGCGCGGATTCGCCGGCGCCGAGGGGCGGCTCGCGGCAGGCGACGCCGACGCGATCGCCGAGGCGGCCGAGCGGGCTGCTGCCGTGGTCCTCGGGCCGGGTCTGGGCCGCGACGGCAACTCGCTGGCGCTGGCCCAGGCCCTTGCCGAGCGCATCGCGGCACCGCTCCTGATCGACGCGGATGGCCTGAACGCTCACGCCGGGCGCCTCGGGTCGCTCACAACCCGCGTGCAGCCGACCGTGCTTACCCCGCACGAGGGCGAGCTGGGCCGCCTGCTCGAGCGCGAGTCACGCGAGGTGGCCGCGCACCGGCTGGCCAGCGCGCGTGAGGCCGCGGCCTCGAGCGGCGCGATCGTGGTGCTCAAGGGTGACGACACGATCATCGTCGAGGGCGAGCGGGTGGCGGTCTCGCGCGGCGGCGCCGGGGCGCTGGCGACGGCGGGCACCGGGGACGTGCTCTCGGGCACGGTTGGGGCGCTGCTGGCCCGGGGCATGGGCGCGTTCGAGGCCGCCTGCGCCGGGGTCCACGCGCACCAGCGAGCCGGGCGGATCGCGGCGGCGCGGATCGGCTCGGCCGAGTCGGTGATCGCAGGCGACGTCGTCGCGGCGCTGGCGGCGGCGCTGGCCTCGCCCGCCCCCGCAGGAGCTGACTCATGAGCGAGCGCATGCGAGCGGTGGCGACCGTCGACACCGGCGCCGTCCAGCGCAACGCCGCGCGCCTCGCCCGCGAGCTGACGGGCGGGGCCGAGCTGTGCGCGGTGGTGAAGGCCGACGCCTACGGCCACGGTGCCGCGCCTGCGTGCGCGGCGGCGGCGGTGGAGGGAGGGGCGAGCATGCTGGCGGTGGCCGCGGGCACCGAGGCGCACGAGCTGCGCGCAGCCGGGATCCACGAGCCGGTCCTCACCCTCGGGGCGCTCACCCGCGACGAGCTCGAGCTGGCGCTTGAGGCCGGGTCGGAGATCGCGGTCTGGGACCGCGGCTTCCTCGGGCCTGGTGGCCACGCGCGGGCGAGCGCTCGGGATCCACCCTCGCGTCCACGTCAAGTACGACACCGGCATGGGGCGCCTGGGCGAGCGCGACCCCGGCGGCGTTCTGGGCCTGCTTCGCGCGACCGCCGCCGACGACGATCTCGACCTCGCGGCGCTATGGACCCATTTCGCCACGGCCGATGAGCCGGGGTCCGGCTTCTTCGACGAGCAGCTCGCTCGGTTCAACGAGCTGGCCGGGCCGGCGCGCTCGGAGCACCCCGACCTCCGGCTCCACGCGGCCAACAGCGCCGCCACGCTGCGGGACGCCGCCTCCCACTTCGACATGGCCCGCTGCGGCGTTGCCGTATACGGCCTCGACCCCTTCCAGGAGGATCCGGCCGCGCGCGAGCTGGAGCCCGCGCTTGAGCTTCGCTCGTACGTCGCGGCGGTGAAGCGCTTCGAGCGCGGGGCCAGCGCGGGCTACGGCCAGAGCTGGCGCGCGCCCGAGGAGACGTGGGTAGGTGTGGTGCCCGTGGGCTACGGCGACGGCGTCCGCCGCGACCTCACGAACAACGGGGAGGTCCTGGTGGGCGGGCGCCGCTACCCGATCGTCGGCACGGTCTCGATGGACAACATCACGATCGACCTCGGCCCCGACGGCGGGGTGGACGAGGGCGAGGCCGTCACGCTCATCGGCGCCCAGGGCGACGAGCGGATCCTCTGCGAGGAGGTGGCCCGGCGTCTGGCGACGATCAACTACGAGGTCACCTGCGGGATCTCGCCTCGGGTGCCCCGGGTCCACGTGTCGTGAACGCGCGCGAGATGAACGACCGGCTTGCGGCCTCGCCCGCGGCGTCAGTCGCCTGGAGCGAGCTGGCTGGCAGCGACGGCGCCTGGGCGGTCGGCGGGCGCGGTGCGTGACGCGGCGCTCGGGCGCGAGGTCGTGGACGTCGACGTCGCCGTCGCGAGCGGAGAGGGGGAGGCGGCCAAGGCGATCGCGGCGCGAGCCGGCGGGCACGCGTTCGAGCTCTCGGCCGAGTTTGCGACGTGGCGCGCGGTTGCGCCGGACGGCTGGCACGTGGACGTGGCGCGCCTTCGGGGGGACGACATCGAGGCCGACCTGCGCGCGAGGGACTTCACCATCAACGCGATCGCGATCGCGGTCGAGATCGAGCCGGAGGGAGCCGGCCCGCTCGACCCCACCGGCGGGATCGAGGACCTTCGAGGCGGGTGCTGCGGGCTCCGTCGGAGAGCTCGTTCGGCGACGACCCTCTGCGCATCCTCCGTGCGGCGCGCCTCGCCGCCGAGCTTGGCTTCGAAGTCGAGGAGGGAACAGCGGCGCTGGCCCGCGCGACGGCGCCGCGCCTCGCGGAGACCGCCGGGGAGCGCCAGCTGTCCGAGCTCCGCCTGCTGGTCGCCTCGCCGGACCCTGTCTCCGGACTGGAGCTGCTCGCCGACCTCGGCGCGGCCGCGGAGGTCCTGCCCGAGGTCGAGGCACTGAAGGGCGTCCAGCAGAATCCGAACCACCACCTCGACGTCCATGGGCACACGATCGAGGTCCTGCGCCGCGTGCTGGAGCTGGAGGCCGACCTCGAGCGTGTCGCGGGCGATCGCGCGGGAGAGCTCCGCGAGCTGCTCGCCGAGCCGCTGGCCGATTCGTTCACCAGGGGCCAGGCGCTTCGGTTCGGGGCGCTCCTGCACGACGTCGGCAAGCCCGCGACCCGCGACGACAGCCGCGGCTTCATCACCTTCATCGGGCACGACCACGTGGGCGCCGACATGGTGGACCTGGTCTGCGAGCGGCTGAAGGCCTCGCGGGCGCTGGCCGCGTACCTGCGTGGGGTGACGCTCCACCACCTGCGCCTCGGCTTCCTCTCGGGCGAGCGGCCCCTGCCGCCCCGGCGTGTCCACGACTATCTCCGGGCGACCGAGCCGGTGTCGGCTGACGTCACGCTGCTCACGGTCGCCGACCGCCTGTCGGCACGGGGCGAAGGCCCGGTCGCCTCACCGGAGATGATCCGCGCGCATCTCGAGCTGGCGCGCGAGATGATCGCCGCCGCCCTCGACCGCCGTCGCGACGGCCCCCCGCGCTCGCCGATCCCCGGCGACGAGCTGGCGGCACAGCTGGGGATCGAGCCCGGGCCTGAGCTGGGCCGTCTCATCGAGGAGGTCGAGGCGGGCGTGTACGCGGGCGAGGTCAGCGGGCCGGACCAGGCGGTCGCCCTGGCGCGGAAGGCGCTCGAGCGAACGCAATAGGCTCCTGGCCGATGAACGATTGCCTGTTCTGCGGCATCGTGGCCGGTGACGTCCCGGGCCAGATCGTGGATTCGGACGAGCGCACGGTCGCCTTCATGGACATCAACCCGGCCACGCGCGGCCACGCGCTGGTCGTGCCGCGAGCGCACTCTGCGGACCTGATGGACATCACGGACGAGGACCTGGAGGCGACGATGGTCGCCGCCCGGCGCCTGGCGCGGCGGATGGAGGAGACGCTCGAGCCGGACGGGTTCAACATCCTGAACGCCTGTCGGCCGGCGGCATGGCAGACGGTCTTCCACTTCCACTTCCACGTGATCCCGCGCTACGTGGACGACCCGCTGAAGCTGCCGTGGATCCCGCGCGGCGCCGAGCCCGAGCAGATCGCGGCGGTCGCGGACCAGATTCGGGGCGCCACTTGAGCGAGACCATCACCCTCAGCCGAGACGGTGACGTCGCGGTCATCACCCTCGAGAACCCGCCGTACAACTTCTTCACGGCGACGACCTTTCCCGAGTTCATCGACTGCGTCGGGCAGGTCGAGGGCTCGGACGCCAGGGCGCTCGTCTGGAGGGCCGAGGGCGACATCTTCACCGGAGGGGTCGACGTCTCGAACTTCCAGGCCGTCCTCGACGCCGGGCCGGAGGCCGCGGGCGACTTCGCGAAGCCGCTGATCGATGGCGTCCGTCGCCTCGAGGCGCTCGAGATCCCGACGCTCGCCCTGGTTCACGGAATGTGCTTCACGGCGGGCCTGGAGATCGCCCTTGGCTGCGACATCATCTGGGCCGAGCGCTCGTCGAAGTTCGGGCTGGTCGAGGCGGTCGTGGGGCTCACGCCCGGAGCGGGCGGCACACAACGGATGGCCGAGCGGGCCGGGCCAGGCCGCGCGCGCGAGTTCGTGATGACGGGCGGCCTCTACGACGCGGAGGTCCTCGAGCGCTGGGGCGTCGTCAACCGGGTGGTCGACGACGGGACGGTCCACGAGAAGGGGATGCGCTTCGCGCAGCGCCTCGCGGCCGGCCCGACGAGGGCACACGCCGCGACGAAGCGGATCGTCCGCGCCTACTGCGAGGGCGGCGTGGACCGCGCCGACGAGGTCACGCCCGCCCAGTTCGCGGGGCTGTTCGCCACGGAGGACCTCCAGGCGGCCGTGAAGACGTTCCTTGAGGAGGGGCCCGGGAAGGCGACCTTCCAGGACAGGTGGGCGGTTGCCGCTCTGCATGAGGCGAACGCTCCCAGTGGTCCTCGGGCTCGTGGCCGTCGCGGCGGCGGCCCCGGCAGGCGCCGCGACGATCAACGTCCGGAACACCAACGACGCCGGCGCGGGCTCGCTGCGCAAGGCGGTCGACAAGGCCGATCCGGGGGACCGCGTTCAGGTCCCGGGCGGCCACTACGTGCTGACCAGCGGTGTGGTCAGCTTCGACAAGGACCTGAAGATCGCCGGCGCCGGGCGCCCGCAAGACGATCCTCGACGCCAACGGCGACAGCCGGCTTCTGGAGATCAGCAGCCCGGCGGCAAGGTCACCATCTCCGGGCTCACCCTCCGAGAGGGCGACGCCGACGACAGCGACGGCGGCGCGATCACCTCGAACGCCAAGCTCGTCCTGAAGCAGGTCGCGGTACTGAACAACAGCGTCGGCCCGCCGGACAGCCTCGGGCCTGGCGGCGGCGTCGACACCAGCGAGAACCTGATCATCCGCCAGAGCCTGTTCTAGGGCAACCACGGCTACAACGGCGGCGCCGCCTCCGCCGACGCTGATCAAGGCTTTCGACTCCACGTTCACGAAGAACTCCGCGGGTTCCCCAGAGGCCAACGGCGACGGTGGCGCCTTCGACGACGACGTGCGCCTCGTCGACAGCTCCGTCGTCGACAACCGCTGCTTCAACGACGACGGGTGTGGTGGCGGGCCTATTCGGCTCCAACTCCACGCTCAAGGGCACGGTCATCGCCGGCAACCGTGCGTTTGACATCGAACAGCATGCCGCCCGGGTCCGCCGGGCAACCCGGGCTCGAGCGACAACTGCGGCGGCGTCACCGGCCACCTCGCAGGGCCACAACCTCGACTCGGGCCAGGATTGCTATCTCGCCGGCACCGGCGACATCGAGCTCAAGAACCCGAAGCTCGGCAAGCTCAGGAACAACGGCGGGGACACGAACACCCTCGCCTTCGGCAAGTCCAGCCCGCTCTTCAACGCCGGCGCGGCGCAACTGCACGAACCGCGACCAGCGCGGCGTGCCCCGCCCGCAGGGGCCCCGCTGCGACATCGGCGCCTTCGAGCTCCACCCCTAGCTCCCGCTAGAAGGGCGTAACCTCGCCAGCCATCTCCTGTTCGGACGGTGGCGGGCACAAGTTGAATGCGCATCGAAAACTCCTGGTGTTGGCCGGCGTCACCGGCCTCGCCCTCCTTGCGCCGGCGGCCGCGACCGCCGGCGTCCCCGAGTGCTTCGGCCAGCCGGCGACGATCCTGGGCACGCCGGGGAACGATCCCGACCTCGACGGGACCTCGGGCGACGACGTGATCGTCGGCCGCGGCGGCAACGACACGATCGACGGGCTGGGCGGCAAGGACCTGATCTGTGGTGGGAACGGACGCGATCACCTCACCGGCGGCGCCGACGCCGATCGGCTCTCGGGTGGGCCGAACCCTCCGCACCCGGTGCCGGAGGAGGTGTACAGCGAGAGCCTCGACGGCGGGCCCGGCGACGACCTCCTCAAGGGCGATGAAGGAGCCGACACCATCGCCGGGGGCCCCGACGACGACCGGATCGTGGGCGGAGCCGGCCAGGACGGGGCCTACTTCGGTGGCGCCACCGGAGCCGTCGTCGCCAACCTTGCGACGGGCACGGCGACGGGCGAGGGCTCGGACGAGCTCGCCGGACTCGAGGACCTCGGCGGGGGGAACTTCCCAGATCACCTCACAGGCGACGGCGGGCCCAACTTGCTCGGCGGCGGGGTGGGCATCGACATCCTCGACGGCGGGGGCGGGCCTGACGACCTCCGGGGGCTGGGTAACAACGACGAGATGAACGGTGGGGGCGGGTCCGACGTGCTCTGGGGATGGGCCGGTGACGACGAGCTCCACGGGGACGGCGGCGACGACGAGCTGCGCCCGGACGCCAACCCGGAGATCGCGCTGCTCGGCGACGGCGACGACGAGCTGGACGGAGGCGGAGGCCGCGACCGTGTGGCGTTCGGGAACCTCAGCACCGCGCCGACCGCCGTGACCGCGATCAATGCGAACCTCACCACGGGCCAGGCCACCGGGCAGGGCACCGACAGCCTCGAAGCGATCGAGGACCTCGAGGGCGGCCAGGCCGGCGACACGCTGCGCGGCGACGGCGACCCGAACCAGCTCAAGGGCGACGACGGCGCCGACTTCCTCTACGGCGAGGGCGACGATGACGACCTCCGCGGCGGCGAGGGGGTCGATCAGCTCGACACCGGCGCCCTCGCGTCGTCCACGGCCGGCGACGACGCCTATCGGGGGGGCCAGGGCGACGACTTCGCCAATCCCCGGATGGGCGCCGACGTGCTCTCGGGCGGTGGCGGCATCGACTCGCTGAGCTTCATGGGAGCCGCGCTCGCGATCGACGTCGATCTGCGCGCCGGAACCGTCGAGGGCGCCGTCGACGGCAGCGTGACCGGGTTCGAGGTCGTCTTCGGCACCCAGTTCGACGACCGCCTCAGCGGCAGCGACGAGGCCGACAGCCTTCGCGGGCAGATGGGCGACGACAGCCTGGTGGGCCGCGACGGCGACGACTACCTCGAGGGAGACGGCGGCACCGACGACTTCCGCGGCGGCGGCGGCGAGGACACATGCGACGACGACCCGGGCGGGGACGGGGATACGGCCACAGGGTGCGAGCTCACGCCCTGACTCGGCGCCGGGCGGAGGCGCTACGCTCTTGCGCGCCTATGGGCGGTAAGGAAGAGAAGATCGAGATGGAGGGCGAGGTCACCGAGGCCCTGCCCAACACGATGTTCAAGGTCAAGCTCGACAACGACCACGAGGTCCTCGGGCACATCTCGGGCAAGATGCGCCGCCACTACATCCGCATCCTCCCGGGCGACCGGGTGAAGATCGAGCTCTCGCCCTACGACCTCGACCGCGGCCGCATCACCTACCGCTACAAGTAGCGGCGCAGAACGGCAGCTCGTCGGCGATGTCCTTCAGGTGGGGCGCGCCGCGGTCTCGTTCGGACACCTGAGGGCGGCGGGCGCGCGGACCGGGGGGGGACTACGCCATCTCGAGGATGAGGGTCGTCCAGGCGAAGTCGACTGGCGCCCAGGCCCTCGCCGGTGTTCGGGTCGTAGTACTCGCGAAGGCCCTCGCGCAGCACGACCTCGGTGAGCCGGTCGGCCATGTGCCGGGCCTCGGCCTGATAGCCCAGCCGCTCGCAGGCCCGAGCCACAGCATCCAAGCGGCGTTGACCCAGGTCGGACCGCGCCAGTAGCGCCGCTTCCACCCCGGCCCGCGTCCCGGCTCGAACGACGGCTCCTCAGCCGACACGGAAGCCGGCGGATAGCGCAGCCAATAGCGCTCCGGATTCAGCAGATGCTCCTCGACCATCCGCTCGCCGATCTCCTCCGGCAGGTCCGGAAGCGCCAGCGGCGCCAGTCCCGCCCACGTGCTCACTGCCGGACGCAGGCCTCCCGGCTGCGCCTCGTCGACGAAGAAACCGCGGCCTTCGTCCCACAGCCGATCCACCAGCGCGGCGTGATCGACGGCTCCCCCAGCGCCATCCGCGCCAGCCCCCACAGCACGTTGGTCATCACCTCGCAGAGCACCGGGCCGCCCGCGTCGCGGATCCGCCGCGCGTCCCAGCCGAGCCCGCGGTTGCGGGCGACCAGGGCTGGGAACGCCCAGCGCGCGTGCGAGCGCCGGCCCCAGACGGGGTCGAACTTGGGCGAGGAGTCGAGGCCGGACTCGTCCGGCTGGATCAGCCACAGCAGGCCGTCGCCCTCCAGGTCGCGGTTGGCGACGAGCCACTCGTGGTGGGTCGCGATCGCTTGCTCCTCGGCCGGGTCGCCGACCGCGAGGCTCCACGCCCAGGCGAGCAGCGGCGGCTGGATCGTGCCGGTCATCTCCGCCGAGCGCGAGTCGACGTTGTAGTAGAAGCGACGGCGCAGCGAGATCGGGCTGTCCCAGAAGATCACGTGGCCGATGAAGCCGTCTGAGCGCATCGCCCGCAGCAGCGTCTCGAGCTCGGACCGCGAGCGCTCGGGCTCGAAGTGCCGCCAGACGATCGCGGCGAAGCAGGAGTCCCAGTACCACTGCCACGGGTAGCGCGACGGGCTCGGCCGGGTGTAGGCGTAGGGGACGCCGCGGCGCTCGCCCTCCGCCCAGCTGTCCTCGAGGACCCTGCGGCAGAGGGTCGGCCGAGTCGTCGCTCGCTCAATACGAGATGCGGCGCATGCCGCGCAGGGCGAGCGCGCCGAGCAGCACCAGCAGGCCGGCGATCGCGAGCAGCCCGGGCCACGTCTCGGCCCAGGTGACCGTCGCCGGTACGAAGCCCTGGCGGGCGGCCTCGATCACCTGGGTGACCGGGTTGACCGACGCGACGTCCGCAGCCAGCGGCTGCAGCAGCTCCGAGCGGCGCGTACGCGGTGGTGAACAGGATCAGCGACGAACATCCCCGCCTGCATCAGCGGCGCCGCCGACTGGCTCCGGAAGCGGAGCGCGAGCATCGAGCCCCAGCAGGCGGCGACGGCGCCCATCGCCATCACCATGAAGATCGCCAGCAGGAGCCCCGGCGAGCCCGGGCCAGTCGACGCCGAGCGCGAACCCGACCGTCAGCAGCACGGTGGCGGGGACCAGCGCCCGCAGGCTCGCGGACAGCACGAAGCCGCCCAGCAGCACCGGCCGCGGCGCGGGCGAGGCGATCAGCCGGTCGAACCAGCCCTGCTCGATGTCGCGGGCGATGTTCACCCCGGTCGCCGCGCCGGTGAAGCCGGCTCCCTGCATCAGGCTCACCGGGATGATGAAGCTCTGGTACTTGTCGGTGTCGAAGCCCGGGCAGCAGCGTGAGGCTGCCGAACACGGCCGTCGAGCCCGAGGAAGAAGATCGTCGGCGCCAGCACCCCGGGGATCGCCGCGCCCGGCACCCGCAGCAGCTCGTTCGCCGCCCGGCGGATCAGCGCCCGCAGCATCTCGAGCGAGCGCGTCGAGGTCGAAGCGCCGCTGGACGCGCGCGGTGGAGGCCTCCATCAGCCGCCCGTCCGCAGGCGCGAGCGCAAGCGCGAGGTTCGAGAGGCCGAGGCTCGCCACGCGATCCCGGCGAGCGCCGCGGCCGCCTTCCAGAACGTCTCCGCGGAGAGCGTCGAGACCACCAGCTCGCGCACACCCTCGACGATGAAGCTGACAGCGGGTTGTACTCGGCGATCGGTCGCCGCCGGCTCGAGCATCAGGTTCGCCGGGAAGAACGCGGAGGAGAGGAAGAGGATCACGAACACCAGCGGGAACAGCCCCTGGACGATCGAGGCGCTGCCGGTGCGAAGCGCGATCGCGGCGCCGATCCCCCCGAACGCGACCGAGGTGAGGCTCGACGAAGATCACGATCGCCACCGCACCCAGCGACGCCCTCGGAGATCGAGGCGCCGAAGATGAGGCCGATGGCGATGAACCAGAACGCCGCCGCCGCGCCCAGCACCGCGGTCCCCGCCAGCCGGCCGAGCACCATCGCGAAGCGGGAGATCGGCGCCGCCAGGAGCCGGTCGGTGAAGCCCATCTCGATGTCGACCGCGAGCGCGATGCCGCCGCTGTTGCCCGCCAGCAGCGTCGACTGGATCATCGCCCCGGCGAGCATGAAGTCGAGGAAGCCGTTCGACCTCGGGGAAGCCCGGCAGGTCGACCGCGCCGCCCGGCGCCGCCGGTCTGGATCGCCAGCAGCAGCGTCGGGAAGACGATGATCGGCGCCATCAGCTGCGGCCGGCGGAAGGTCTGGCGCACCGAGCGCCGCCCGAGCGCGCCGACCACCCGCGCGTTCATCAGCGAGCCGCTGATCACGCCTCCTGCTGCCTCGGCCGCCTCGGCCGCTTCGCCGTCGTCGTCCCCCTCCAGGTGGTAGCCCGGTCTTGGCGACGAAGACGTCGTCGAGCGTCGGCTCGACCAGGTCGAGCGACTCGACCACGATCCCGGCCTCGTCGAGCGCCCGGACCACCCGCGCGACCGCCGCGGCGCCCTCCGCGACCTCGACCAGCACCCTCGCCGTCCTTGCGCGGCAGCAGCTTGCCGAGCGCGCCACGATCTCGCTCGGCCTGCTCGACGCGCCCTCGGCGAGGCCGAGCTCGAGGTGGGGGTTGCCGATCTCCGCCTTGAGCGCCTCGGGCGTGTCCTCGGCGACGATCCGGCCCGCGTCGATGATCCCGACGCGGTCGGCGAGCTGGTCGGCCTCCTCCAGGTACTGCGTGGTGAGGAACACCGTCGTGCCCTCGTCGTTCAGCTTCGCGACCTCCTCCCAGATCGCCTTGCGGCTGACCGGGTCGAGGCCGGTGGTCGGCTCGTCGAGGAACAGCACCTCGGGCTCGTGGACCAGCGCCGAGGCGAGGTCGAGCCGGCGCCGCATGCCGCCCGAGTAGGTGCCGACGCGCCGGTCGGCCGCGCGCTCCAGGCCGACCCGGTCGAGCAGGGCCTCGGCGCGGCCCTCGCCGGCCTCGGCGCGGCAGACCGTGCAGCGTCGCCTGCAGCCGGATCAGCTCGCGGCCGGTCATCAGCGGGTCGAGCGCCGCCTCCTGCAGCGCGACGCCGATCGCGCGCCGCACGTCGGCGGCCTCGTCGACCACGTCGTGGCCGGCGACGAGCGCCCGGCCGCCGGTCGGCCGCAGCAGCGTCGTCAGCATCCGCACCGTCGTCGTCTTGCCGGCGCCGTTGGGGCCGAGGAAGCGCGTAGATCTCGCCCTCGGCGACCTCGAGGTCGACGCCCTGGACCGCACGCACCTCGTCGAAGGCGCGCTCGAGCCCATCGACCTCGATCGCGGCCATCGGGCAATCTACCTGCGCCGGTCATCCGGCCACTAAGCTATGGGGGCACCAGCACATGGCTGCGACGACGACACAGGCAGGGTCGGCTCGAAGCCGCGCGGCACTGGCCGCGGCGGGCGCCTTCGCCTGCCTGCGTTGGCGGCGTCCTGGTGGTCGGCTCCCCGGGTGAGGCCGGAGGCGCCAAGGCCAAGGAGATCGGGAAGACCAAGAACACGCCGAAGCCGAGCTGCCCGACGCCCAGCGGCGACCCTCCGGCCCGCAAGGAGTGCCAGGTCGTCGGCGAGGTGACCGGGTTCCAGGTGCGCGCGAGCGGCAAGAAGGGCCTGATGAAGGCCCAGCGGACGGGACGATCGTCGGCTGGTCGGTCGACCTCGCGAGGCCCGACAAGGAGGAGCAGAACTTCTTCGAGGACGTCCTCAGGGACAGGGCATTCAACGGCGGCCGAGCGCGCGCATCGCCATGCTGTCCGAGGCGAAGAAGAAGAAGTTCCGCCTGCGCGCCCAGAGCCCGCAGGTCAAGCTCAGCTCGGTGCTTGGCCACCAGCAGTCCTTCACCCTGAACAACCCCTCGAGGTCAAGGAGGCTCGATCGCGGCCATCTCGACGAAGACGTGGGTGCCTGGACTCGCCGACGACCTCCCCGGCAACATCCGCTGGAAGGCGAGCCGGCCGTCCGGGCGATGCAGCAGCTTCGGCGGACCTCACGAAGACAGTCACCCGCACACGAAGATCGGCACCACCAAGCGCCTACGGCTGTGACTACGACGCGCGGCTTCTCTCTGGGCCTACCTGGTCGAGGACTGAGCCCGGGCGCGGGCGCCTAGCCGCAGGACTCGGGGTTCTTGCTCGCATGCTCCTCGAACTCCTCCGCGGGGCTCCCAGGAGACGGCGCCAGTCGTTCTCCTCGGTGTCGCTCCTCGGGGTCGAGCCGCCGCCGGTGCCGCGCCGCCTCAGTCGTCGGCGGCAAGGTGGTCGTGGGTTCACCCTCGGTGGTCGAGTTCGAGGCGTCACGACGATCGTGACGTTCTCGGTCGTGAGGTCGTGCCGGCGGTCGCGGCTCGTCGTCGTCGCCGCAGCCGGCCAGCGCCAGGGCTCCGGCGACGAGGGCCAGCGCAGCCCATCGCAGGCGACCCCGGGCCACCCCGCCGTGCGGCCGGGTCGGTCATCCCTCGGGGCCGAGGCGCTTGCCGCAGTAGGGGCAGTCGCTGACGTCGAGCCCGATCAGCTGGTCGCAGCGGCGGCAGGCGCGCAGGTTCTCGGGGGTGCGGAGCAGGGCGGAGGCGGAGGGGGCGAGCGGCAGCGTCGCGTATCGGCTCCATCTCCTCGCCGGTCTCGCGGTCGACGTAACACGCCGTCCTCGGCGATGGGCGCGAGCGCCTCGCGGCCCGAGGCCGGGGCGCGCATGCGGTACTCGAGTTGCTCATCGGGCACTTATCCGCGATGCCGCCGCGAAACCCGTAGCCTAGGTTTCGCGCCATGCGCGTCCTCATCTTCCACGGCTACCTGCTGCGCGGGACCGGCAGCAACGTCTACAACGCCAACCTCGCCCGGGCGCTGGCCGGCTCGGCCACGAGGTCCACCTGCTCTGCCAGGACCGTAGGTCCGCGAGCTCGACTGGGTGGACTCGGTGGGCGGAGCCGGCCGTCCCGGGGGTCGTGACGGTCCACAACCCCGACATCGGCGGCCTGCTGCCGGTCTACGTGCGACCGCTACGAGGGCTTCGAGGTCAAGACCTTCGCCCGAGCTCACCGACGCGGAGCTCGATCGCTACATCGAGGCCAACGTCGCCGCCGTGCGGATGTCGTGGAAGCGGCCGGGCGGCACCGACGCGGCGCTCGCCGCCATCTGGTGATGGGCCCGGCGATCCTCGCCCGAGCCGGGCTCGCGCGCGCGCCCGTTCGCGGCCAAGATCCACGGCTCGGCGCTCGAGTACACGGTCAAGCCGGAGCCCGGCGCTTCCTGCCCCTTCGCCGAGAGGGGATGCGCGGCGGCCTCGGGGTGCTCGTCGGCTCCAGGCATACGGCGGAGCGCCTTGGGCGGCTGCTCGACCTGGCGGGGCTGGAGGAGAAGACCGGCTCGGGCCGCCGGGGGTCGACGTGGACTGTTCGCCCCTGCCCGCGACGAGGCCGAAGCGACGAGCGCCTGCGCGACCTCGAGGCTTCGCCTCGCAGCGCGATCCGCGGAGGCGACGGGGAGCGCATCGGAGCGCGACCCGCGCGCCGCGGCCGATGCCGTCGAGTCGTTCGCGGCGGGCGAGGGCCCGCGCGCGGTCTTCGTCGGCAAGCTGATCGTCTCCAAGGGGGTCGACCTGCTGCTCGCCGCGTGGCCGCTCGTGCCGCAGCACCCAGACGCGCGGCTGCTGGTGGTCGGCTTCGGCGAGTACCAGGAGGCGCTAGCGGCTGTGGTGGGCCTCGACGCGGCGACGCCGACGACGCGCGCGAGATCGCCGAGCGGGGCCGCGGGCTGGAGGGCGGCGAGGAGGCCGCCTCGAATGCTGGGCGCTTCCTCGCCGACCCCCCGCGCCTCGCGCGAGTCTCGGGGCAGCGTGGCCGCAGCCGGCAGCGTCCGCTTCGCCGGCCGGCTCGAGCACGACGAGGTCGCTGCTGGTCCCCGCCGCCGACGCGCTCGTCTTGCCGAGCACGTTTCCCGAGGCCTTCGGGATGGTCGCCGCCGAGGCTGCCGCCGCGGGGTGCTGCCCGTGTCGGCGCGGGCCACTCGGGCATCGCCGAGGTCAGCCGCGAGCTGGCGGCGGCGCTGCCCGCCGAGGTCGGCCGCCGCTCGTCTCCTTCCCGCTCGGCGACGGCGCGGTCGAGGCGATCGCCGAGCGGCTGGACGCCTGGTTCGCGCTGCCCGGCGGCCGAGCGCGCCCCGGCGCGCGCCGCGCTGCGGGACCGGTCGGCCGCCTCTGGAGCTGGGAGGGCGTCGCCGGCGGCGTCATCGCCGCCTCGAGGGCCGGCTTGACGACCTCTGGACGTGCCTGCCGACTCCTCGTGACCGACGGCATTTGAGGTGGCCGGGCGCCTTCGGCGGCGGAATATAGAATCACCGCCGGTGACCGAGGCACCTACCTCAAGCTCGTCGCCGCCATGGTCGCCCTCACGGTCGTGAGCTCGGTCCTGATGCTGATCCCCGACTGGAACGGCCACGCCGGCTCCGAGGAGGCGGGCCCGATCGACACGCTGCTCGACGTGATGATCGTCCTCTCGCTGCTTCGTCTTCTCGATCGTGATGGTGATGTTCGGCTACGCCATCTGGAGATTCAAAGCCAAGCCCGGCGACGAGTCCGACGGCGAGCCGATCCACGGCAACACCCGGCTCGAGATCGCCTGGACCGTGATCCCGACGATCATCGTCCTCTTCGGCGCCGGCTACAGCTGGGTCGTGCTCGACGACATCGAGGAGCCAGCGCCGACCGCCGAGCGGATGCAGGTCAACGTCACCGCGCAGCAGTTCGCCTGGACCTTCGAGTACCCGGAGGAGGGCGTCACCTCGGACGAGCTCCACGTGCCGGTCGGCCAGCAGCTCGACCTCAGCTCACGCGCTCGACGTGCTCCACTCGTTCTGGGTCCCGGAGTGGCGGATCAAGCGCGACCTGGTCCCGCAGGGGCCGGGGGCAGACGAGGTCGACGACACCGTCTCGGTCACGCCCGACGGAGGGCACCTACAGCGTGATCTGCACCGAGCTCTGCGGCCCCGGCCACGCGACGATGCGGGCCCTGGTCGTGGTCGAGCCGCAGGAGGAGTTCGACGCCTGGGTCGCCGAGCGAGGCCGCGGCCGAGGCGCGGGACGGCCGAGCCGGGCCGCGGGCGAGACCGAGGGCCCCAGTAGGGTTCGCGCGGAGGTAGGACTTGCCGGCTGCGCTGAAGCAACCAGGACTGACCCGGGCCTGCTTCGGGATGCTCGTCGGCGGAGCCTTCGGCTTCGGCCTCGTCGTCGTCCTGCGCGCGATCTCCGGCCTGCCATCTTCCAGACCGAGCCGACCGGCTACCCGCACGTGGTCGTGCCCGCGATCACCGCGCCGCTCGGCTTCCTGGTCGGGTTCGGCGGCTTCGACTACTGGTTCCGCTGGGCGGCCGGCAGGCCCACGATCCCCGACGACCACTCGCAGCACGGCGCCAACTCCTGGCGCGACTACTTCAAGTTCAACACCGATCACAAGGTGATCGGCATCCAGTACATCGTCACCACGTTCTTCTTCTTCTTCGTGGGCGGGCTGATGGCGATGATCATGCGCGCCGAGCTCGCCCAGCCGGGCACGCAGATCGTCGACCCGAGCGTCTTCAACGGCCTCTTCTCCACCCACGCGGCGCTGATGATCTTCGTCTTCGTGATCCCGGTCTTCGCCGGGATCGCGAACTACGTCCTGCCGCTGATGATCGGCGCGCCGGACATGGCGTTCCCGCGCCTGAACGCGCTCTCGTTCTGGATGCTGCCGATGGCGGGCCTGCTGTTCTTCGCCAGCTACCTCGTGCCCGGCGGCGCCTTCGACGCCGGCTGGACCGGCTACGCGCCGCTCTCCACCGGGGCGCCGCTGGGACAGTCGTTCTTCAACCTCGGGGTGCAGTTCGCCGGCGCGTCATCGGTGGCGACCGCGCTCAACTTCCTGGTCACGATCATCACCATGCGTGCGCCGGGGATGAACTTCTGGCGCATGCCGCTGCTGGTCTGGGCGAACCTCTCGACCTCGCTGCTGGTCGTCGCCGCGACGCCGTTCATCGCCGGGGTCCAGTTCATGGTCCTGTTCGACCGCGCCCTGCGGCACCAACTTCTTCCAGGCAGCGACCGGCGGCGACGTGCTCAGCTACCAGCACATCTTCTGGTTCTACTCGCACCCGGCCGTCTACATCATGATGCTGCCCGGCTTCGGGATCGTCAGCGAGGTCATCTCGACCCACGCCCGCAAACCGATCTTCGGCTACCGGTTGATGGCGCTGGCGCTGATCGGGATCGTCGTGCTCTCCTACACGGTCTGGGCGCACCACATGTTCGTCTCCGGCATGTTCAGCTGGCTGCGCGTGCCGATGATGATCACGACGCTGCTGATCGCGGTGCCGACCGGGATCAAGATCTTCTCCTGGCTGGCGACGCTGTTCAACTCGGTCCTGCACCTGTACTCGACCGCGATGCTGTTCAGCGCTCGGCTTCATCGTCACCTTCGTGATCGGCGGGATCTCGGGGGTGATGCTGGGCATGGTGCCGATCGACATCCACGTCTCCGACACCTACTTCATCGTCGCCCACATCCACTTCGTGCTCTTCGGCGGCTCGGTGTTCACGATCTTCGCCGGGATCTACCACTGGTTCCCGAAGATGACCGGGCGCATGTACGACGAGAAGCTCGGGCGCGTGCACTTCTACCTGACGCTGGTCGGGCATGCTCGGCACGTTCATCCCGATGCACTGGATCGGGATGGAGGGGATGCCGCGGCGCGTCGCCGACTACTCCGCCCAGTTCGGCGACTGGAACCTGGTGATCTCGCTCTTCGCGTTCCTGCTCGGCGCCGCGCAGCTGGTCTTCGTCTACAACATGGTCGTCTCCTGGCGTTACGGGCCGAAGGCCACGGCCAACCCGTGGCGGGCGAAGACGATCGAGTGGCAGGTCTCCTCGCCGCCGCCGATCTTCAACTTCGACGAGATCCCGCGCGTCGTCGGCGGGCCGTACGAGTTCGGCGTGCCCGGCGCCCGCCACGCGATCATGGGCGGCGAGGAGGCCGAGGTGAAGCCGCCGTCGCCGGCCGTCGCCGGAGCCACGGGCGGCGGCGGGCACCCACCCCAGCGGAGCGATCCGTGACCGACCAGGCCTCCGCTCCCGTCGCGACCGACATCGGGCACCCGCCGCCTCGAGCGGCACGATCCTCGCGTTCCTGAACGAGGTCGCCGGCGGCCGCGGCCTTCTGACCGCGATCCGCGAACGGGTGGACGCGGGCGCCGAGGGCGTGGCGCTGGTCGCGCCGCAGAACCAGCCGGTCGCCGGGCAGATCGTCGACCGGGACGAGCTGCGCGAGGCTGCCCAGAGCCGGGTCGAGGTGACCGAGGCGGTGCTCGCCGAGTTCGGGATCGAGGCGGTGGGCGCGGTGATGGACCCGGATCCCTCGCTCGCCCTCGACGACGCGGTCCGGGCGTTCCGTCCCTCCGAGGTGCTGATCTCGGCCCTGGCCGAGTCGCGCTTCGGGATCATGCGCCGCGACCTGCTCGAGTGGGCCAGGGACCGCTTCGAGGTGCCCGTCACCCACATCCCGGTCCGGATCGAGGACGACGCGATCCGCTGGGACGTGACGCACACGCTGGTCGTCGCGACGCAGACCGTCGCGAGCCCCGACCTGATCGGGGCGCTGAAGGCGAAGGCGGCCGAGGCGCCGCACCGCTACACGATTATCTGCCCCCGCTCGGGCGACATCCCGCGTGAGGAGGTCTGCGACCGGCTCGCGCGCCTGTTGGCGGAGCTCTACAGCAGGACGTCGACGCGACCGGGCAGCCGATGAGCCCGGAGCCCTTCGCGGCGATCCAGAACGCGGTGGAGCACTACCGGATCGACGAGGTCCTGATCTCGACCTTCGCGGGCGAGCAGTCGAAGTGGCTGGAGGAGGGCCTGGTCGACAAGGTGAAGGAGATCACCGAGCGTGCCGATCGAGCACCTGGAGGCGAGCGACGAGGTCGCGGCGGCGGCCGTGCCGGAGCCGCAGCCCGCCGAGGTGGCGGTGGGCGCCGAGCAGGAGCCGAGGCGAGACGAGGCGGCACGGCGGAGGGAGGGCTGATGGAGAGCGCCACCGCCACCGCCGATCACGCCCACCACGGGCCCCCCGAGGCTCATGCCAGCTCTTCGATCGACCGCCAGACCCTCGGGATCCTCATCTTCATCGTCTCCGAGGCGATGCTGTTCGGGGCGTTCTTCGCCTCGTACTTCTTCCTGCGCGTGGTGGCCAGCGACGGGCCGTGGCCGCCGGAGGGCTTCGAGCTGCCGAAGGCCGTGGCCGGCGTCAACACCGCGATCCTGGTCTCCTCCTCGTTCACGATGCACTGGGCGCTCGAGGGCGCGCGCAAGGGCAACCGGCGGGCGATGCAGATGGGCCTGGCGATCACCTTCCTGCTGGGCGCGACCTTCCTGTTCATCCAGCTGAACGAGTACATCCACATCGGCTTCAGCGCCCGCGACACCGCCTTCGGCTCGATCTTCTACGGCCTCACCGGCCTCCACGGCGCCCACGTCTTCGTCGGGCTCACCCTGCTGGCCTTCGCGAACATCCGCGCCTGGCGCGGCCACTTCGGTCCGGCGGCGAAGGACCACCTGGGCGTCGAGGTGCCCGGCATCTACTGGCACTTCGTGGACGTGATGTGGATCATCGTGTTCACGACCGTCTACATCCTGTAGCGCTCGCGGGCAGCGGGCCGCCCACGCCGCGGGCTACCGCCAAACGCCCACGCGCCCCGGGTGGTTGGGCATTGAGAGGAAGCAGGGGGGAGAGATTCGAGGCCGGGGCGCCTTTCTTCAGTACGTGCCGAAGAAAAGCGCCCAATCGAGGTGGGATGCCCTCATTTCCCGGGTCGCCGGGCGGCAGCACGGGGTGATCACGACGGAGCAACTCCTCGCCATCGGGCTCTCGTCCGCGACGATCAGCGCCTACGTGCGCGCCGAACGGTTGCACCGCATCCATCGGGGCGTCTACGCGGTCGGCCATCCTGGCCTCAGCCTGCCCGGCACCTGGATGGCAGCGGTGCTCGCCTGCGGCGACGGCGCAGTGCTCAGCCACCGAAGCGCCGCTTACCTCTGGAAGATGCTGAAGCCGATCCCCGGCCCGGTACACGTCACGATCCCGAGCCGCGCGGGCCGCCGCAGGCGCCCGGGGATCACCATCCACCGCCCGAGCACCCTCCTCACCAGCCAAACCACGCTCAAGGCGAACATCCCGGTCACGAGCCCTACACGGACCCTGCTCGACCTGCGGCGAACGGTGCCTCAGGCCGTGTACCGCAGCGCCCTGCGCCAGGCCGAGTTCGACCGCCTCCCGCTTGCCGATCTCGGCCAGGACGGCACCCGCTCCGAGCTGGAGTCCCTGTTTCTCAAGCTGTGCAGGCGCCACCGGCTCCCCGAGCCCGAGGCGAACGCCCGTCTCGGCCCCTTCCTCATTGACTTCCTGTGGAGGAAGGAGCGTCTCGCGGTAGAGCTCGACGGCTACGCGGCTCACTCGGGCCGCACTGCGTTCGCCGACGACCGCGAGCGCGACCTCTACCTGAAGCTGAACGGCTACGAAGTGGTGCGCTTCACCTACGAGCAGGTGCGCGACGAGCCGGCGCGGGTGGCGGCGGCGATCAGGGTTCTGCTGGAGCGGCGGGGGTGGGTGCCGGCCGCAGGGGCCGGCTAGGTGCCGGGCTCGTACCGCGCCGGTGCCTAGGGACTACATTTAGGTCTCCGCCGCGAAAGGAGGAGCCATGCACAACCCGCTCCGCTCCGAGGCCGAGATGTTCCGGCTGGTCGTGATCATCGGGATCTGCGCGGCGGTCGTGATCGCGGTGGCGCTGATAATCGATCCGCTGGCCGGGGCGATCGTGCTCGCGTTCGAGCTGGGCGCGGGGCTTGGGCTGGCGCTTCGCGGCTCGCGCGGGACTCTGCCGCGTACGGCTGAGGTCGCCCGCACCGACGACGGCGTGCACCGGATCCTGGTCGTGGCCAACGAGACGGTCGGCGGCAGGGCGCTGCTGGAGGAGATCCGGCGGCGCAGCCCTGACGGCGCGGCCGAGGTGATGGTCGTGGTCCCGGCCCTCACGGCCTCGGCACTGGAGCACTGGTCCTCGGACGTCGACGGGGCGCTCGCCGACGCCCGCGCGCGGCTCGACGGATCGCTGGCGACGATGCGCGACGCGGGCATCAACGCCCGCGGCCACGTCGGCGATCACCACGAGCCCGCCGCGGCGATCGAGGACGCCCTGGGCGAGTTCCCCGCCGACGAGCTGGTGATCTCGACCCATCCGCCGGCGCGCTCGCGCTGGCTCGAGAGCGGCGTGGTCGAGCGCGCCAGGCGCGAGGTCCCGCTGCCCGTCACGCACGTGATCGTCGACCTGGACGCCGAGACCGCCGTGGTCGAGCCCCCCAGCCGCGGCTAGCTGCAGCCCTGGGCGGTGGGGTTGCCGGCGCAGTTGGTGAGGAACTCGATCAGCAGCTCGAGGTCGTCGGGCGGGATCATGCTCTCGTAGGTTGCCGGCATCACGTTGCCGAAGCCGGAGACGATCTCGGCCGCCGGATCGATGATCGACTCCTCGATCTGGGCGGGGCTCTGGCCGGGGATGACCTGGTCCAGGTTGGGGCCGACGTTGCCCGTCGTGCCCGCCGCCTCGAGCGTGTGGCAGGAGCCGCAGCCGTTGTTGGCGAACACCTGCCCGCCCGGCCACCGGGTGCCGTCGGCGGCTCGATGCCCTCGACGCCCGCGACGCTGCCGACGTACGCGGCCACGTTCTCGGCGTCGGCGCCGGTGACCAGGTTGGCCGGCATGTAGATGTCGGGCTGGTCGGGCGAGCGGGGCGCGGGTTCTCGATCTGGCTCTGGACGACGCCCTCGATCGTGTCCTGGTCCATCCCCTGCTCGCGGGCGGCCAGGAAGGCCGCGTCGAGGTCGGGGCCGATCTCGGCGGTGCGTGCGCCGCCTCCGGCGAGCGCGTGGCAGGTCCCGCACTTGGCGATGAACAGCTCGCGGCCGCGGTCGAGGTCGGCGTCCTCCTGGAGGTCGCACCCGCCGGCGGCGATCGCGCCGAGGAGGATCACGCCCACGGCGACGGGCCTGCACGCCGCACCTGCCGTGAGGGGCCCGCGCGCGCGCTTTCGGGGACTCGTCACGCGCGGGATCCTATAAGTCCGGCCCGCGGGCCCTGCGGCACCTCGCACGGGCTCATGTACTAGGGTTGAGCCGATCTGCACTAAGTGCCCGCGGCGGGTGCACGACCGCTGCGGGGGAGCGATCGGAAGCGATAGCAGTGGAAGTTCGTGAGGGCATGTCCAGCGTAATCCTGACCGTGGGGCCCGGCCACTCCCTGCGCGAGGCGGCCCGGCGGATGAGCGAGAAGGGCGTGGGCGCCGCGGTCGTGATCGACGAGGAGCAGCCCGGCCCCGGCCTGGTCTCCGAGCGCGACATCCTCAACTCGCTGGGCCGCGGCGAGGACCCCGACGCCGAGCACGTGGGCGCCCATATGACCGACACGATCATCTCCGCGGCGCCCGACTGGAGCCTCGAGCGGGCGGCGACGGAGATGTCCTCCCGCCACATCCGCCACCTCGTCGTCATCGAGGGGGGCGAGCTGGTGGGCATCCTCTCGATGCGCGACATCGTGCGCGTCTGGACGTCCGAGGGGGCGACCTCGGGCATGGAGCCGCCCGAGCAGGCGCCCGCCTAGGGCCGCGCGCGGGCGATCGGCCGGGCCGGGCGGCCCGGCTAGCCGCGCGCGGAGCGCATCGGCGTGGCCGGCAGCGTCGCCGTGGTGGGATCCTGGCGCCGCGGCAGGCGGCGCAGGTCGTCGGCGACGTCCCGGATCCACTTGCGGAGCGCGAGCAGTCCCAGGATCGCCCCGGCGGCCATCCACACCCAGCCCGCGAAGATCCCGACGAGGACCCCGGCGAGCCCGAACGCCACGAGCGCCGGCGTCCACGAGGGCTCGGGCACGTAGACGAGCTCGGTCGCGGCAGGGGCTCGGCCGTTCTCGCTCATCAGCCGATGTAGAGGATCGCGGCGAAGAAGGTGAGGCCCAGCACGGCGAGCGCGAGCGCCGCGGTGGCGAGGCCGCTCTTGATGTTCCCCTCTGCCAGGCGCCGGTCCATGCGCGCGGGTTGTATCAGAGGGCCCTGTCGAGCGCCATCGCGCAGAACAGCAGGGCCAGGTAGGCGAGGGAGGAGAGGTAGAGCCGCAGGGCCGCCCGCCGGGACGGCCGCAGCGCCAGGACGGCGGCAAGCGCGACGAACGCGCCGCCGAGGACGAGGGCGCTGACGAGGTAGGCGGCGCCGAAGAGCCCGGTGGCCCACGGGAGCACCGTGAACGGCGGTGAGGATGACGCTGTAGGCGAGGATCTGGCGGCGCGTGGCCCGCTCGCCCTTGACGACGGGCAGCATCGGCACCCCGGTGCGCGCGTAGTCGTCCTTGATCAGCAGCGACAGCGCCCAGAAGTGGGGCGGCGTCCAGAGGAAGACGATGGCGAACGGGTAGAGCGCGTCCAGGGTGAGCGAGCCCGTGGCCGCGGCCCAGCCGACCAGCGGCGGCATGGCTCCGGCGGCGCCGCCGATGACGATGTTCTGGGGCGTCAGCGGCTTGAGCCAGACCGTGTAGACGAAGACGTAGCCCAAGAGCCCCGCGAGGGCCAGTCCCGCCGCCAGCACGTTCACCGTCAGCGCAAGCTGCACGGTGGCGAGGGTGCCGAGCACGATCCCGAAGACGAGGCCGTGCCAGGGCTCGATCCTGCCCGAGACGAGCGGCCGCGCCCGCGTTCGGTCCATGCGGGCGTCCCGCTCGCGGTCGAGGTAGTGGTTGATCGCGCCCGCTCCGCCCGCGGCCAGGTAGCCGCCCAGCATCGTCCACAGGATCACCGAGAGCGACGGCCCGGAGGGATCGGCCACGAACATCGTCGCGACCGTGGTCACCAGGAGCAGGGAGATGATGCGCGGCTTGGTCAGCGAGACGTAGTCGCGGACCGTGGCGAGGAACGCCCGCGAGCCCGCGGGGGCGCCGGCGCGTGCGGGCTGGTGGCGCACCGGCTCGGCGGCGGGCGGCAGCGGTGCAGCCGGCCGGCCGGCGGGAGCCTGGGTTGTCGTCGCGCTCTCCATGGACGTAATCATCCCGGTCTCACGCCGCCGCCGGGCTGGTCGCCCGAGGGGTCTCGACGGCTTGGCCGGAGGGAAGCGAGGCGGGGAGGAGGGATGTGGCGGCCAGCGCCATCACGCTCCACAAGGCCGTGCCCAGCATCAGGTGCGCGGCGATCAGGCCGGCGTGCTCGCCCGCCAGGACGTTCGCGATGCCCAGCCCGATCTGGGCCAGGAGGAGCAGCGAGGCGACCCAGAAGGCGCGCTGTCGGATCCCCTGACGCAGGGCGATCGCGGTCATCGCCAGCACGGCTATCGCCGCCAGGTACATGAACGCGCGGTGGGTGAGCTGGATGTCGATCAGCCGGTCCTCGCCGAACGGCATGAAGCTGCCGACGCAGCCCGGGAACTGCTCCCCGCAGGCCGTGTGCGCGCCGAGCACCGGCTCGCTTGGGCGGCCCTCGCCCTCGGTGCCTGCGACGAGCCCGCCGGCGACGATCGTCGCGAGCACCAGCGCGCTCGCCAGCACGGTCACCGCGCGCAGCCCGCGGGATGCCTGGACCGGCTCGACCTCGGGACTGGCGCCACGGCGCAGGCCGATCAGCAGGCCGATCAGGAGCATCGCGAGGCCGAGGTGGGCCGCCACCAGGTACTCGTGGAGCCCCTCCTCCACGGTGAGTCCGCCCAGGCCGGCCTGGGCGAGGACGAGGACACCGGCGGCGACCGAGCCCCAGAAGATCCCGCGGCGGTCGCGCAGGTGGCGCCACGCGAGCCAGACCATGGCGAGGATGAGCACGGCGACCACGGCGGCCGCGACCCGGTGCGAGAACTCGATCACCGACTGCGAGGTGCCCGCGGGCAGGACGCCCCCCTCGCAGAGCGGCCAGCCGTGGGTGCCGCTTCCGGCGGCCCCGCAGCCGAGGCCGGAATCGCTGACCCGGACGATCCCGCCGATCAGGACCAGGACCAGGGTGGCGGCGATCGTGACGCCTGTGAGCCGGCGAAAGCGGCCGAGGGCTTCGTCCGCTTCGCCACGAGTGGCGACTGCGCGCATCAGGTCAGGATAGGGAGGCCCCGTCGCCGCCGGTCCCGCGACGGACGGCGTCGCGGATGTCCAGCAGGGGCTCTGTGCTGCGCACGTCGGGGACCGCGTCGAAGTTGTGCGGCGGGGGCGGCGAGAGGGCGAACCACTCGAGCGTCGAGCCGCCCCACGGGTCGTGTCCGGTGGCCCTGCCGCTGCTGTAGGAGTGGGCCAGGCTGCCCAGCTCGACGAAGGCCCCGATCACGAAGACGAACGCGGCGAGCGACGCGATGAGGTTGAGCGTCGAGAGGCCGACGTCCTCGGGGTAGCGGAAGATGTCGACCGGCTGGCCTTCGAGGCCGGCGAAGAACATCGCGAGGGCGTAGAGGTTGAGGCCGGCGAACATCATCGCGAGCGCCGCCTTGGGGATGCCCTCGCCGACGCTGCGCCCGGTCATCTTGGGCAGCCAGTAGTGGAGCGCCGGCGAAACCGCCGAACACCGCGCCACCGATGAGCACGTAGAGCGTGTCGCCCTGCGAGGCGGTCGTGTTCGCGAGCTGCCAGCCGACGGGGATCACCGAGTAGCTCAGCTCGCCCGCGAGCCCGAACGCCATCGCCGACAGCGCCGCGAGCGTGTAGAGGAGCGGCGCGTTCACGCTGATCTTCCCCCGCCACAGCGTTGCTATCCAGACCACGAACAGCGTGCCCAGCGGCACCAGGAGCGCGAGTGCCGCTCCCATCGCCATGTACTGGAACCCCTCAGGGATCGGCGCCGAGTACATGTTCTGCATCCACGCCAGCGGCGCCAGCACCCCGATCGCGACCATCGAGGCCGCGACGGCGCGGTGGCTGAAGATCGGCTTGCGCGCCATCGTCGGCAGGACCTCGGACGCGACGCCCGCGCCGAACAGGACGACGATGGCGTAGATCGCCGTGAAGTAGACGTAGGCGAGGTGCTCGTAGAGCAGCGGCGCGCCGCCCTCGCCCGGGTCGTAGAAGACGCCGTCGAAGTGGCGGTCGATGGTGAGCATCGTCAGCGCCGCGATCATCACGGGGCCCGCGACCAGCAGGAGGTAGCAGATCACGGTCGCTGCCCAGCTGAACAGCGGCAGGCGCCGCCAGGCCATGCCCGGGGCCCGCATCCGGCGCACGCGTCACGATCATGTTGACCGCCCACAGCACGAAGCCGGCGGTGGCCAGCCCGACGCCCATGATCCAGTTGTCGACCCCGCGCCCGGGGCTGAAGACGGTGTCGGTGAGCGGCGGGAGGCCCAGCACGCCGCCCTCGCCGGGCGTATAGGCGAAGCTCGTGTACAGCACGACCGCGCCGGCGATGTAGAGCCAGGCCGACAGCAGGTTGAGCCGCGGGAACGCGACGCCCCTGGCGCCGATCTGGAGCGGGACGATGTATGTGGCGATGCCGAGCACCATCGGGACGCAGAACAGCACCACGAAGGTGACGCCCGAGGCCGAGAGCAGCCGCGCGAAGATCTCGGGGACGATGATCGTCGAGTCGGGCACGATCAGCTGCACCCGCATCAGCGCCCACTGCGTGAGCGCGATCACGAGGAAGCTGACCGCGCCGCCCATGTAGAGGAGTGCGACGGACTTGTGGTCGGCGCCGGTGGCGCGCTCGATCCAGGCGCTCCGCTGGGGCGGCCTGTCGGGCCGGGTTACGACCTCGGGGCGGGCCTCGGTGGCGACGGGCGGGGTCAAGGCGTCTCTCCCTGGGTCGCCGGGGCACCGGCATCCGCAGCGACCGCCGTCTCCTCCGTGACGATCCCCTGGGCCTCGGTTATGTCGGCGGCGAGCTGCTCGACGTACGCCTCGTACTCGGCCGCCTCCACGACGGTCACCTTGGCGGTGAGCGACGGATACGAGGTGCCGTCGAAGATCGTGCCGCGGCCGTCGTAGGTGCCCACCTCGTCGGCCTTGAACCAGGTCTGTGAGACGCTGCCCGGGATCGCCTGGACCTGGCCGGTGAGCGCCGGTACCCACCAGGAGTGGATCACGTCCGTGGAGTCGATGTCCAGCACGACGGCTGTATCGACGGGCACCACGAGCTCGCCGTAGGAGAACGTCTTCTGGCCGGGGACGCCGCCCGGGTACTCGAACCGCCAGAGCCACTGCTGGGCGATCGCGCTGATGACCAGCGGGTCGCCCTCCGCCGGCTTGAACACGGTGCCGCCGCCGGGCGGCTCCTCGCTCAGCGTGGCCTCCTCGGCGGCCTCCAGCTGGGCCGCAGACAGGCCCTTGATCGGCACCTGCGCGTACCGCGAGGCCGCGGCGCTCAGACCCTCGGGGCCACTCTCCTCGACGGTCCGGGCGCTGTCGGAGATCACGATGCCGAAGACGAAGATCGCGATCGCCATCGCACAGAACGCGCCCACGACCCGGCCGATCACCCCGCGCCCCGCGGTGATCCGCGGCGCCGTCCGTCCGCGCCTGGCGCGGAAGCGAAGGAGCCCGACGAGCAGCGCGCCGTTGATCGCGAGGGCGATGACGAGGGTGATCACCAGCATCACCCAGTAGGCCGTGGCCATGTCCTCCGTGTTCGGCGACTGGGGCGCCTCGGGGCCGAGCTGAAGCGCGCTGGCGGGGGCGGCGAGAACGGCACCGCCCAGCGCCGCAAGCGCGAGCGCCCAGCGGATCACCCGCATGCGTGACGGCCTGGGATTGCTCATCAGGGCGCGAGCATTCTATGCGTGTCAGACGAGACCCTGCGCTCGCGCCCAGTCCGCCGAACGGGCCAGGCCCTCGTCGAGGCCAACCCTCGGCACCCAGCCCAGCTCGCGGCGGATTCGCTCGGTGGAGACGGTGCCGCGGCGCGCCACGAAGGTGGCGGTGCGGGCGGTGAACATCGGGGGACGTGCCAGCGCAGGCGAGCGAACGCCTCGGCCGCGGCGCCAAGGGCCTCCAGCAGCGGAGCGGGGAGGACCCGACAGGGAGGGCCGCCGGCGATCTCGGCGATCCGGTCGAAGTAGTCGCGGAACGACACCGGGGTCCCCTCCCACGCGGCGTAGGCGTGGCCCGGCTTGCCCTTCTCGAGCCCGAGCAGCACGGCCTCGACCAGGTCGTCGATGTAGACCGGAAGCATCACGCCGTCGCCGGGGGACGGCACGGCCAGGCGTCCCGCCCGGGCCAGCTCGAGCGCCCGCACGATCCAGGGCACCGAGCCGGGGCCGTAGACGTCTCCGGGCCGGATCGCGACGGCTCCGCGGCGGCAGGCGAGGCGGTCGGACGAGGCCTTGGTGTCGATGTAGGGGATCCCGTAGGCGCGGCGGAAGCGCTCCTCGTCCTGCTCGGAGGGGTCGTGGTACCCGTGGACGACCACGGAGGAGATCTGGACGCAGCGCTTGGCCCCCGCCGCCTCCGCCGCGTCGAGGACCACCGCGCTGCCGCGGGCGTTGACCGCGACGAAGTCGGCCATGGTCCCCCAGTCGCGCACGAGCGCGGCGGCGTGGACGACGAGGTCGGCGCCCGCGAGTACAGCGTCCATGGCCGTCCGGTCGGTGACGTCGGCCACCGCCGGCTCGGCGCCCGCCTCGCGCGCGGCCGGTGCCAGCTCGGGGCTGACGTCGATCCCAACGACCCGGGCGCCCCTCGCGGCCAGCGCCGTGCAGACCGCGCCGCCGATGAACCCGCCCGCGCCCGTCACCGCGGCGCGCTGCCCGTCGAAGGGACCCGTCGGTGCCATCGGCCCATTCTTATACTCGCCCGTCTCGTGCGCTGGTCCCCGTCTCGGCGAAAGCCGCCCAGCCCTGCCGCCCGCCTGGCCGTCCGCGCGGGGGCGGTCGCGGTGCTCGCGGCGTCGGTGGTCGTGCCGATCATGCGCCGGCGCTGGAACGTGCCCGCCGCGGTCACGACCGCGGCCGTGGTCGCGGGGCCGATGTCGCTGGCGGTGCTGCGCCCGCGGACGCCCGCGCGCGACGTCGCGCTCTTCACGCTTCAGATGTGGGGCTTCGCGATGGCCCACGAGCTCCCCTACGACGATCCCGAGGCCCTCCGGCGCCGCCTTCGGATCCGCTACCCGATCCTGGTCGATCGCGTGCTCGGGGCGGGCGAGCTGCCCAACGTCCGCCTCCAGCGGGCGCTCTCGCGCCCGGGCGAGGCCACGAGCCTCGACCGGGTGCTATCTGCCGTCCACTGGGCCTGGTTCTTCCAGCCCCACGCCTCCCTGCTCTACGTCCTCGCGCGCGATCCGGACCGCTTCCCCCGCGCCGCGCGCCAGCTCGCCGCCACCTACGACATCGGCTGCGCCCTCTACTTCCTGGTCCCGACCGCGCCGCCGTGGTGGGCCGCGGAGGAGGGCTACGTCGACGAGGAGCTCGACCGGGCGGCCGATGGGCAGGAGGCGCCGGAGCTCCGTCGCCTGATGGTGGACGTGGGCGAGCAGGTCTGGGGCCCGCGTGTCTGGCCGAGGCTCTACGAGTCGCTGGGCGGTAACCCGTGGGCGGCGATGCCCTCGCTGCACTTCGCCACGTCGCTGATGTCGGCCCTGCTCCTGGCCGAGAGCGGCACCGTGCCGGGCGCCGCCGGCTGGGCCTATGCGGTCACCCTCGGGTTCGCCCTCGTCTACCTGGGGGAGCACTACGTCACCGACCTGCTCGCCGGCACCGCGCTGGTGGTCGCGGTGCGCCGCGGCGAGCCGCTCGCCGAGCCCACGGTGCACCGCGTGAATCGGGTGCTCCAGCGTCTCGAGCGGCTCGCGAACGGGTAGGGCCGAGGGAGGATCGATCGGTGACGCCTGCGAGGATAGGTACCCATATGGCCCGTCCCGGCGAAGAGCATCCGGACGATGGGGGGCAGGTCTCGGGACCGCAGGTGGACGGCTCCGGGCCTTCGGACGAAGAGGAGGAGGACGAGGGAGAGCCCTCGTTCTTCACCGACCCCAAGCGCCTGGCACAGACCGGGCTGGTCGTGCTGCTCCTGGTGGTCGGGATCTACCTGCTGTTCCCCAGCATCCTCGGCCTCGAGGACGCGGTGCGAGAAGCTCGGCCGCGCCGACTGGGTCTGGATCACGGTCGCCCTCGCGTTCAACGTGCTCGCGTTCGGCTCCTACGTGGCACTGTTCCGCGGTGTCATCAGCGACAGCGCCCTGCGGCTGACCTGGAGCGAGAGCTACCAGATCACGATGGCGGGCCTGGCGGCGACGCGGTTGTTCTCGGCCGGCGGCGCCGGGGGGATCGTCCTCACCTACTGGGCACTTCGGAAGGCAGGGATGCCCAGGCGCCAGAGCGCCCGCCGGATGGTCGCCTTCCTGGTCCTGCTCTACGCCGTCTACATGCTCACCGTGGTCATCAACGGGATCCTCCTGCGCACCGGGGTGTTCAACGGGCCCAACCCGCCCGGCCTCACGGTCGTGCCCGCCGCGATCGCGGGCGCCGTGATCGTGGTCTTCCTGCTGATCGCCCTGTTGCCCCAGGACCTCGAGCGGAGGATGCGGGCGTTCTCGAGGGGCTACCGCTTCACCGGGATGGTCCAGCGCCTGGCGAGCGTGCCGGCGTCGCTCGCCAGCGGCACCCGCACTGCGATCGCCTTCGTCCGCGAGCCCTCGCGGGGCGGCCTCGCGATCGCGGGCGCCATCGGCTTCTGGGCGGCCAACATCGGCATCCTCTGGGCGGCGTTCCACGCCTTCGACGTCAGCGTGCCCCTTTCCGTGGTCGTCCAGGGCTTCTTCGTGGGCATGGTCGCGAACCTGATCCCCTTCGTTCCCGGCGGGGTCGGCGCCGTCGACGCGGGGATGATCGGCACCTTCGTCCTCTTCGGCCTCCCCGGCAGCGAGGTCTTCGCGGCGATCCTCGTCTACCGCCTGATCGCCTTCTGGCTGCCGATCCCGCCCGGGATCGTCGCCTTCTTCCAGTTGCGCCGGACGGTCGCCCGCTGGCAGGACGAGCGCGAACGGACCGCCGTGGGCAGCGACGCGGCCGAGTCGCTGCCGGGCTCCGTGACCCCGGCCCCCTCTTCCATTACTTCAGAAAGTAAAGTATGATGTCTGTAGCGATCGGACACCCGCGCCGACCCACCTGATGTAGTGGGGGGCAGTGGGCATCCGGGAGAACGAGGAGCGAACGAGATGAGCGAGCGGAAGATCGAGAACGTGATCATCGTGGGCGGCGGCCCCGCCGGCTACACGGCGGCGCTCTACACCTCGCGCGCCAACCTCGAGCCGCTCATGATCGAGGGCTTCCAGTGGGGTGGACAGCTCCAGAACACCACCGACGTCGAGAACTATCCGGGCTACCCCGACGGGATCATGGGCCCCCAGATGATGAACGAGTTCCGGGCCCAGGCTGAGCGCTTCGGCACCCGCTTCATCACCGATGACGCCACGTCTCTCGAGCTCACCGACGGCGACGTCCACAGGGTCATGATCGGCGACGAGGAGCACCTCGCGAAGACCGTGATCCTCGCCATGGGCGCCGAGCCACGCCGGCTCGGCATCCCCGGTGAGATGGAGCTGGCCGGGCGCGGCGTCTCCACCTGCGGCGTGTGCGACGGCGCCTTCTTCAAGGGCGAGGACGTGGTCGTGGTCGGCGGCGGCGACTCGGCGATGGAGGACTCGATCTTCATCTCCAAGTTCGCCGACGACCTCAAGGTCGTCCATCGCCGCCCCGAGTTCAGGGCCTCGAAGATCATGTTCGACCGCGCCGCCGAGCGCGACAACATCAGCTTCAAGACGCCGTTCGTCCCGGAGGAGTTCGTCGCCGGCGAGGACGGCAAGCTGCAGAGCGTGCGGCTGAAGAACGCCGAGACCGGCGAGGCCGAGGAGCTCGAGGTCGGAGGCGCCTTCGTCGCCATCGGCCATGTGCCCCGCTCCGAGCTCGTCCAGGGCGTCGTCGAGACCGACGAGAACGGCTACGTCGTCACCCAGCCCGACTCCACCCGCACCAACCTCGCCGGTGTTCTCGCGGTCGGCGACCTGGTCGATCACACCTATCGCCAGGCGGTCACCGCGGCCGGCACGGGCTGCATGGGCGCGCTCGACGCCGAGTGGTACCTGCGCGACACCCCGCCGTCGCCCGAGGCTCACTGGCGCAAGGGCGGCGAGCCGGTCGAGGTCGCGCCGCCGCCCAAGGCTGCGGCGAGCGCCTAGGAGACCCGGGCCGGGCAGGTAGCCGGATGGGCGCGCCCGAGCCGCTCCTCGAACGCCACTCCACGCCGAACTCGATCCCGGGACGGGAGGGCCACCGGCCACTCGCCGTCGTCGTCCACACCAACGTCGGCAGCTGGGGCGGGACTCTGGACTGGTTCTCGCGGACCGAGAGCGGGGCGTGCGCGCACTACCTCGTCGGCCTGGACGGGCGGGTCGCGCAGCTCGTCGACGAGGGCGACACCGCACGTCACGCCGGGCGCGTGTTGGACCCCACCGCTCGCATCGTCCGGGAACGCGACGCGAACCCCAACCTGTTCACGATCGGGATCGAGTTCGAGGACGGAGGCCGGCCCTTCGACGTCGAGCGGCCGCTCGCGCAGTACGACGCCGGAGCGAGGTCGGGTCCTAGCAGTCCCGCCGGGGAACTTCGCCTTGTCCTTGGCGGGGTTGATCCGGACGAGCTTCCGCCGGTCGTTGTTGTTCTCGTCCGACTCCTCTACCTCCGAGCGGAATGGGGGCGGCTGCGGCGGGTCCGGAGGGTTGGCCACCGAGACGAGGCAGTAGGTGCCACGGGTCACGCCGGTTATGTCTATGCGCTGGCCGGGCAGCGAGTAGCTGTAGAGATCACCCCACCCGACTGAGAGGCCCATCTGCTCGGGGCCGTTCTCGTCGTCGCCCTGGTTGCAGCCGTTGCCGGAGTAGATGGGGCTGGGGGGGCTGCTTCCGCCGGGGAACGGATGCTGGTTGTCGAACACGCAGAACCCGATCTTCCGGGACGGCTCGATCCCCGGGATCGGATCGCCGGCGGCGGTCTCGAGCCGGAACTGGGCGAAGTCCTGGAAGTGCCAGTGGCCGTGGGCGGCGTGGTACTCGAAGCAGCCGACCTTAGGCGTCTGCGCGACCTCGTCCTCGCCCGGCTGATAACCCGCCGGCGTCCCGGTGGTGTCCTCGTAGATCCGCTGGTTCGCGTCGCGGTCGGCGCCGACGGGCTCGGAGTATTCGCCCTCGGTGCAGTCGGTGTCGCCGCCGGGCCCGCCGGTGGCGGTGGCGGGGCTCGAGTAGATCTCCATCGGGCCCTCGCCTGAGTTGGCGACGACGTTCGAGACGCGCAGGACGGTCTGCCCGGCCTTGTTGCCCACGCGCAGGTCCAGCGCGTTCGCCCCGGGGGACACTGTCCTCAGGTCGGGAAGCAACAGCGGGTCGCCCGCCTCGACGGTCCCTGCCAGCGCGATCGCGCCCGCGGCGAGGGCCCCCACCCCCGAGGCCAATGCGATGCGGATGCGCGTGCCGACGTCCATGCCTTCCGGTCCCCTGCGCGGCGAGCGTACCATTGCCCGCGAACCCCACCAAGGAGCGCGAGTGCAAGATGGCCGTGGTCGAGGCACCTGACGTAAGCATCGAGAGCATCGGGCTGCGGCCCTTCCACGAGTTCGACGAGGCCAACGCCACCTGGCCGCGCGGCGAGCGCCCGGCGGCGATCCGCGAGGCGGCGGCGGAGTTCCGCGCGCGGTTCGCGACGCCGGAGAACCGAGCGTCCGGCGTCCGCACCGTGGACATCGCCTCCGCCGGCTACCCGCTCAAGTTCGCCTTCGGCGGCGCCGCCAAGGGGCCGAACCCCTACGTGAACATCATCAACCGCCTCCAGGTCGTCCAGTTCGAGGACTTCGAGGGAAGGCTGCGAACGCTCGCCTACGAGCCCACCGTTCCCGAGGGCGCCGCCGAGGCGCCCTATTACGCGCAGCAGATCGAACGCCTCGGCGAGTTCCTCTCCTACAAGGTGCTGGCCACGATCTGGAACCAGCCCGAGGGGGCGCTGGCGAAGGCGGGGCTGCGGCCGGAGGACGTCGATTTCGTGAGCTTCGACCACCTCCACGTCCAGGACCTCCGCTTCGTGCTCGGCACGACCGAGCCGATCGCGGGCGAGGCTTCCCCCCGTCCGCCGCTCTTCCCGAACGCCAAGCTGATCGCGCAGCGCAAGGAGTGGGACACGTTCGGCTCGCTGCACCCAATGCAGTGGGCGTGGTACGTGGAGGACGGGATCAAGGACCTGATCACGGACGACATCGTGCTCGTGGAGGGCGACGTCGAGCTGGGCAAGGGCGTCGCGCTGGTCTGGACCCCGGGCCACACCGACGGCAACCACTCCCTCTGCGTCAACACGGCCGAGGGGGTGTGGCTCTCGTCGGAGAACGGCGTCGCCGCCGACTCCTGGCACCCGCACCTCTCGAAGATCCCAGGCGTGCGCAAGACCGCCGAGTTCTTCGGCCGCGAGGTGATCCTCAACTCGAACACCCTCGAGGACTCGATCGACCAGTACGACTCGATGATCAAGGAGAAGGCGCTCGCGGATCCGCACCCCCGCGATCCCCGCTTCGCCTGCGTGTTCCCTTCGTCGGAGCTGGCGAGCTGGAAGCGCCAATGGCCCGTCGTGCCCACGTTCTCGTACGGGGGCATCAACTCGGGCACGATCCGCCGGCCTGATAGCGGCTAGAAGAACTCCGTATCGCCGACAGGCTGTGGCGTCCGTACCCTCGTAGGGATGGATCGTCGCGCCTGGTCTTTGCTGATCGTCCTCGGCGCGATCTGGGGCGCGAGCTTCCTCCTGATCGAGATCGGGCTCCGCGATCTCGCGCCGGGACTGCTCGCGTGGACGCGCATCGCGCTGGCCGCCATCGTCCTAATGGCGTTCGCGCACGCGTCCGGTGCCCTCTCCGGGCTACGCGAGAGGCTGCCCGGGATCATGGTGCTGGCGGCCGTCCAGGTCGCCGGTCCCTTCCTGTTGATCGCCGCCGGCCAGCAGGAGATCACCTCGTCGCTCGCGGGGATCCTGATGACGACCGCGCCCATCTTCGGCGCGGTGCTCGCCGTCTGGGTGGACCACGAGGAGCGGTCGTCCGGCCTGCGGCTCGTCGGCGTGATCCTCGGGTTCGTCGGCGTGGTGGTGCTGCTCGGCCTCGACCTCGACGGCTCGGCGCTGGCGTTGCTGGGCGGCCTCGCCGTGGTCCTGGCCGGGCTCGGGTACGCCGTTGGCGGGTTCATCATCAAGCACCGCTTCGGCGACTACCAGCCGCTCGGCGTCGCGGCGGCGGTGATGACCGGCAGCGCGGTGTGGCTCACGCCGGCTGCGATCGCGTCGGTCCCGTCGGCCGCTCCCGCCGCCGGCCCCCTGCTCGCCGTGGTCGCGCTCGGGGTCCTGGGCACCGGGCTCGCCTTCGCGATCTACTACGAGCTCTTCGCGACGGTCGGGCCGGCACGCACCCTGATCGTCGCCTACCTGATCCCCGGGTTCGCGGTGCTCTACGGCGCGCTGCTCCTCGACGAGGCGGTCACGGCCGTGACGCTGGTGGGGCTGGCGCTGATCCTCGCGGGCTCCTGGCTTGCGGCGGAGGGCAGGCTGCCGTGGCGAGCCCGGACGGTGTCACGGCCGCCGGAAGCGGTGGCGGCGGAGCCCGCGCCTGCGCCCTAGGCTCGCGCCTGCTCCCGCAGCAGTGGGGCGGTCCCGTAGCGCTCATCGCCGGTCGACGAACGGAGGCCGTCCAGGGTCGCGACGACGTGCGCGGCGCCGAGCCGCTCGACCCACTCGAACGGGCCGCGGGGGTGGTTCAGCCCAAGCCGCATCGCAGCGTCGATCTCCGCCGGGGCGGCCACGCCCTCGCCGGCCGCGAAGGCGGCCTCGTTGGCGAGCTGCGACACCACTCGCTCCAGGATCTCGCGGCGGATGGCGTCAGCGGGCAGCACCGCCGCGCGGGGTGGGGCGCCCTCCCCGTACTCGTAGAAGCCGCGGCCGGACTTGCGGCCCAGCCGGCCCGAGGCCACCATCCGCTCCTGGATCTCGTGCGGCTGCCAGCGGGGCTCGGGGCGCTGGCGGTAGAAGGAGCGCGCGACCTCGAGGTTGACGTCGATCCCGATCAGGTCCATCAATTCAAACGGCCCCATGGGATACCCGCCGTCCTCCCGGACCACGGCGTCGATCTCCTCGTGTGTCGCGATGCCCTCGTCGAGGATGCGAAGCGACTCCAGCGCGAAGGGGCGGTTGCAGCGGTTGACGATGAACCCGGGAGAGTCGGTGCACCGCACGGGCTCGCGCGCCATCGCCCGCGCCACCGCCTCGACCGCCGCGAGGGGTTCCTCCCCCGAGTCGTCGGTGGCCACCACCTCGACCAGCTTCATCAGGGCCGGCGGGTTGAAGAAGTGCATCCCGCAGATGCGCTCGGGGTGGGGGAGGCCGCCGGCGATCTCGCCGACCGGCAGCGACGAGGTGTTGGTCGCGAGGACGGCGCCCGGCCCGCAGATCTCCGCGAGGCGGGCGAAGAGATCACGCTTGAGGGTCAGGTCCTCGGGGCAGGCCTCGATCACGAGCTCGCAGCCCGCGAGGTCGCCGAGCACGGCCGCGGGAGCGACCCGCGCCCGGGCGGCCTCGGCCTCCGCGCCGTCCCAGAGCCCCTTGGCTGCCCCCTTGGCCAGCGCCTTCCCCAGGCGCTCGGTGCCGCGCTCGAGCGCCTCCGGGTCGGGGTCGTGCAGCCGTGTCTCGAACCCGCCGAGCGCCGCGACCTGGGCGATCCCGGCGCCCATCGTGCCGGCGCCGGCGACCCCGACGCGCCGGACCTTCACCTAGCCGGAGGTTCCGGCGGCTGCTCGCCGTCCCAGTAGTCGACCTCGTCCGCGTCGCGGAACAGCTTTCGGTAGCCGGTCGAGGGCCGGCCGGGCGGTTGCTCGCGGGCCAGGATCTTGCCCGAGTCGGGGTAGACGGCGATGTCGGGACCGTTCATCTCGCTGACCATGAGCACCCGCGCGGCCTCATCCGAGTAGTTCGCCACCTGGTGGCTGCCCTCGAGCCCGATCGGGAAACCCACCACCTCCCCGGTGTCCAGGTCGCGCCATCCCTCCGGCGTGCGCAGGCTGGGACGGCCGGCGAGCACGACCAGCATCTCCTCGTTGGCGAGGTGCGCGTGGTACGGGCAGAGCGCCTCGCCCGGGGGCAGCTCGTAGATGCTGGCGCCGAGGCGCTCGCAGCCGGCATCTACCCCGAGCTGTGCGTAGCGGACGCGGAAGCCCGGCGGATCCTCCGCGTCGACCTCCAGCTCCGCCTCGAAAACGTTGGCCATCTCTACCTCCTGTCTACCTCCCCCGGAACTCCGGCTTCCGCTTCTCGAGGAACGCCTGCGTTCCCTCCACGCGGTCCTCGCTCGCCATCGCGAGCTCGTAGAGGCGGCGCTCGTACTCGAGGCCGGCCGCCATCGCCGTCTCGTCGGCGGCAAGCACCGCCTGCTTGCCGAGCCGCGCGGCCAGTGGCGGCTGCTTCGCGATCCTCGCCGCCAGCCCCATCGCCTGGTCCAGCCACTCCCGCTTCTTCGCGACCAGGTTCACGAGCCCCATCCGCTCCGCCTCCTGGGCGTCGAAATGGCGGCCCGTGAGGACAAGCTCCATCGCCCGCTGCTTGCCCACCACCCGGGCGAGCCGCTGGGTGCCGCCGCCTCCGGGGATGATCCCCAGGGTGATCTCGGGCTGGCCGAACACGGCCGTCTCCGAGGCCACGATCAGGTCGCAGAGGAGCGCCAGCTCGCAGCCGCCCCCGAGCGCCCAGCCGGAGACGGCCGCCACCATCGGCGTCCGACACCCGGCCGACCCGTCGCCAGAACCCTGCGGCGGGGTGGAAGAGCGCCTCGTGGAACGGCCGCTCCGCGAGCGCGCGGATGTCGGCGCCGGCCGCGAAGGCCTCATCGGAGCCCGCGATCACGATGCAGCGGACCTCCGGGTCGGCGTCGGCGCCCTCCAGCTTCGCCCCCAGCTCGGCCATCATCTCGGGGGACAGGGCGTTGCGGGCCTCGGGGCGGTTCAGGCGAACCAGGGCGACGCGGTCGGCGACGCTCGTCTCGACGAGCTCGGGCACGCGGGCCCTACTCGGCGCGAACCGGGGTCATCGCGTTGATCCCGGTCGCGTCGCGGGCGATGATCAGCTTCTGGATCTGCGAGGTGCCCTCGTACAGGGTGGTCACCCTGGCGTCGCGCAGGTAGCGCTCGACGGGGTGGTCGTCGACGTAGCCCGGAGCCGCCGTGGACCTGGATCGCCAGGTTCGCGCACTCCACCGCCGACTCGCTCGCGTAGAGCTTCGCGACCGAGGTCTCGGCCGTGTTCGGCTCGCCGGCGTCCTTCAGCTCGCCCGCGCGGCGGACCAGCAGCCGGGCCGCGTCGCGGCGCACGATCATGTCGGCGATCATCTCCTGCACCAGCTGGAAGCTCGCGATCGGCACGCCGAACTGCCTGCGCTCCGTCGCGTAGGCGACGGAGGCGTCCACGCACCCCTGGCAGATGCCCACGCAGCCGGCGGCGACCGAGTAGCGCCCGCCGTCGAGCGCCGACATCGCGATCTTGAACCCGTCGCCGACCTCCCCCATCAGTGCGTCGTCCGGCACCTCGACGCCATCGAGGGCGAGCGCCGCGGTGTCGGAGGCGCGCAGGCCGAGCTTGCCGTGGATCTCCTGCGTCGAGAAGCCCTCGGTCTCGGTCGGGACGAGGAAGCACGCCATGCCGCGGTGGCCGAGGGAGGGGTCGGTCTGGGCGAACACCATCGCCACCTCCGCCACGTTCCCGAGCGAGATCCACATCTTCTGCCCCGAGATCCGCCAGCCGCCGTCGAGCTTCTCGGCCCGGGTGCGGACCGAGGCCGCGTCTGAGCCCGTGTCGGGCTCGGTCAGCCCGAAGCAGCCGAACGCCTCGCCCGCGCACAGGCGGGGCAGCCAGCGAGCCCGCTGCTCGTCGCTGCCCCAGCGCTCGATCGAGCCGCACACGAGCGAGGTCTGCACCGACACCACCGTGCGCATCGCCGAGTCGCCGCGCCCGACCTCCTCGACGATCAGCGCGTAGGAGACGTAGTCGAGCCCGCGCCCGCCGTTCTCCTCGGCCACGGGCGCGCCCAGGTAGCCCATGTCGCCGAGGCGCCTGGCCAGGTCGATGTCGAAGCGCTCGGCACGGTCGCTCTCGCGGGCGCGGGGGATGACCTCGTTGTCGACGAAGTCGCGCGCGGTCTCGGCGATCAGCCGCTGCTCGTCGGTGAGCTGGAACGACACAGGCGGGAGACTATGCGCCCTGGGCGTTGTCGGGTTACTCCCATCTCATGGGACGAATCCGACAACGGTTCCCCGGCTGGGGCCCTAAGCCCCCAGCGTTCGGGCGATGACCGCGTCGAACGCCCGGCGCGCCTCGGCCGTCCGGGGGCCGCCGGACTCGAGGTCGGTCGAGTCCACGCGAACGACGGGCTGCACCTCGCGGACGGTCGAGGCCAGGAAGGCCTCGGAGGCGCCCAGCAGGTCCTCGCAGCGGATACTCGCCCTCCTCGACCTCGAGCTCCTCGACGATCCGCCGGCGGGTGATCGAGTCGAGGATGCCGGCGCCCAGGGAGGGCGTTCGCAGCCCGCCGCCCGCGGGCGCCCAGAACAAGGTGGAGGTCGGGGCCTCGAGGACGATCCCGTCGGGCCGCACCAGCAGCGCCTCGTCCGCGCCCCGGCCCTGGGCCAGGCGGGTCGCCTGCATGTTGGCGCCGTAGGACAGCGACTTGACCCCGGTGAGGACGATCGTCGGCGAGTAGCTGACCGTCGCCAGGGAGACCGTCTCGCCCTTGTCGGGCAGCTCCTCGGTGGCGGCGATCCGCCTGCCTCCCCGCGTCACCACCAGCCGGAGCTGGGCGTCGCCGTCGCCGAAGCGGTCCAGCAGGGCCGCGATCTCCCGCTCGAGCGGCTCGCGCTCGACCGGCAGCTCGATCGTGGCGGCCGAGCGCTCGAGCCGGTCGAGGTGCTCGTCCAGCGCGTACGGCCGGCCGGCGTAGAGGCGGATCACCTCGAAGACCCCGTCTCCCCGGTAGAGGCCATCGTCGGCCAGCGGGATCATGGCATCGGCGGTGGGGCCGATCGACCCGTCGATGCTCGCCAGCTCGGGGACGCTCATGGCCGGCGAGGCTATCCGACCGGGTGGCCGAGGCGCAGCTGTTCCTGGACTCGCTCGAGCTCAAGGGCTCAGACCCTTCCTCCGGCGCACCCGGGGGTCTAAGGTTGGTCTCGTGGAGTTCATGATCGTCTCGAGCGCGATGATCGTGCTGGTCGTGGTCGTGCTCGTCCTCCTCGGGCGTGCATACCCCGGCAGCGGCGCCGACCTGGTCGACTGGAAGCCCACGCGGTCGTTCGAGGACGAGGCCCGGCTGGAGCTCGACGACGTCCAGCAGATGATGGACGCCCAGAACGCCATGCGCCGCCGTCGCGGCGCGACCGAGATGACCGACGAGGACCTCGGCCGGATGGTCGCCGAGGACGAGGCCGTGAGAGCCCGGGCGCACCCGGCGCTGACGGAGGAGGAACACCCTGAGGGGTCAGACCCCGGCGAGGCACGTCGGCCCGAACCGGGCTCGGACGCGGGATCTGACCCCGCGTAGGGCAGTTTGGCCCGCGCGCTGATCGTCGCGTGCGGCTGCCGCGGTCGCGCGCTCGGCTCCGCCCTCGCCGAACGCGGCTGGCAGGTGCGGGGCACCACGCGCGACGCGTCGCGGCTGGCCTCGATCGAGGCGGCCGGGCTCGAGGCCGCTCTCGCGAACCCGGACAGGGTGGGCACGGTGCTCGACCAGATCGACGGCGTCGCGATCGTCTACTGGCTCCTGGGCTCGGCGGAGGGCGAGCCCTCCGCGGTCGAGGAGGTGAACGGCTCCCGCCTGGAGGCTCTGTTCGAGAAGCTGGTGGACACGCCCGTTCGCGGGCTCGTCTACGAGGCTGCGGGGAGCGCCACCGCGTCGCAGCTCGACGAGGGTTCGCGGATCGCGCGCGAGGCGGCGAAGCGATGGCGGATCCCGGTCCAGGTCGTCGACGCCGACCCGGGAGATGCCGAGGGCTGGCGGGCAGCGATGCTCGCGGCGGGGGATCGGGCGCTACTGGAGCGGTGAGACCTGCGTCTGGGGCGCGTCGGGCCTGGACCAGGGCGCCTGGTCCTCGCTCGTCTCGGGCGGCTGGTCCAGCTCGCCCGCGAGGACGATGAAGCCGACGACGAGGGCGATCATGATCGCGAGGGCTGCGCCGTAGAGCGTCACCTGCTTGGTGACGCTGGCGCCGTACTGGCCCCCGACGACCGGCCGCCGTTTGTCGAGGCCCATGGCGTCCACATCGCCCTCGCGCAGGGGGCGCTGCGCCTCGCCGTCCCCGGGCGTCTGGGCCCTCGTCTCCCATCGCCCGGAAACCTTACGCCCGGCCGGGGGCGCGTTGCAACCGGGAACCGGTGAGCGAGGGCGTCAGGGCTCCAGGCGCCCCAGCAGCTCGCTCAGGATCCGTGCTGTCGCGCCCCAGATCAGGTGGTCGTCCAGCTCGTAGGTGGGGGTGCGGAACGGCACGCCCATCCGCACGAGTCGTCGCATCTCGTGGGCGTCGCGGAGCTCCGAGACCCGGAAGCTGAGGACGGCCGCAACCTCGGCAGGGTTGGGCTCGAGCTCCGACTCGCTCGGGATGACCCCCACGAACGGGTGGACCTTGTAGTTGGTCACGAACGTGCCCATGGGCGCGAGCGCGCCGACCACCTCCACGTCATCCGGCTCCAGGCCCACCTCCTCATGTGCCTCGCGCAGCGCCGTGGCGAGAAGGTCGGCGTCGGCGTCGTCGCGGCGGCCGCCGGGGAACGAGATCTCCCCCGCGTGGCGGCGCAGGTCGTCACGGCGCTCGGTGAAGACGATCGCGGGGTCGGGCTCAAGGCCCAGAAGCGGGACCAGCACCGCCGCCTCGGTGCGCCCATGGGCGTCCATCGCGGCCGCCTCGGCCGGGTCCAGCAGCCGCGAGCGCAGCTCGGCCAGGCGCCCGGCGTTCACACGCGCTCGATGCGGTCCTCGATCGAGACGGGCGTCTCGCTGGCCAGCATCCGGTGCACCGGGCACTTGCCGGCGATCACCCGCAGCCGCTCGAGTTGCTCGTCGGTCAGCTCGCACTCCACCTTGATGCTCACGGTGAACGAGCGCGAGCCGGAGGCGGTGGACTCCATGTCGACGTCGACCTCGACGTGCCCGAGGTCCCACCCCTTGCGCCCCGCGTACAGCTCGATCGTGATCGCCGTGCACGAGGCCAGCGCGGCCGCGACGAGGCGGGTGGGGGAGGGGCCGGCGTTGGTCCCGCCGTCTTCGATGGGCTCGTCGACCACGAACGAGTGGCCGTCGACCTCGACGTCGTGGAGGTAGCCGTCCCGGCGACGGGCCGTCGCCCGGATCAGCATCAATCCTCGCCCTCGGACGCGTCGCGTCCCGCGAACAGCTCCGGGTCCGGGCTGTCGGCGAAGCGCGCCATCGCGTAGGCGGCGTCGGAGGCGCGGTTCAGGTAGCGGACGACCTCGCCGGAGATCTCCTCCTCGGAGGCGAGCGCCACGACTCGGCGCTCGGCCCGGCGGATCGTCGCGCGAGCGACGTCGAGCGCGGCCGAGAGCACGGTGCCGCCCGGGATCACGAACTTGGGCGGCAGGTCGACCCGGTCCATGTAGTGGTCGATCACGCCGTCCAGCTCGTCGACCATCTCGGCGGTGACGCGCGAGACGCCGTCCTCGAGGCGGTCGGCCGCCTCGGGCGCGGTCGCGAGCTCGGCGCCGGCGATGAACAGGTCGTTCTGGATCCTGAAGCACGTGGGCCGCGATCTCGGGCTCACCGGCGCCGCACAGGGCGCGGGCGACGCCGAGGGCCGAGGCGGCCTCGTCCACGGAGCCGTACGCCTCGGTGCGGGCGTCTGACTTCGCCACGCGCCCGCCGTACCACAGGGAGGTGGTCCCGTCGTCGCCCTTCTTGGTGTAGATCCGGGTCATGGGATGCTCGTCTAGCCCAACGGATTGAACACGATGCCGGTCGGGACCTTGGGAAAGAAGAACGTGGACTTCGGCGGCATCGTCTCGCCGGCGGCGGCGACCTCTCGCACCTGCCCGACCGGCGTCGGGCGCAGCAGAAACGCCACCTGGTACTCGCCTTCGTCGTCGATCGTCTCGAGCGCCTCCTTCACCGACTTCGCGTAGCCGATCCCGCGCTTCGCCTCGATGTCCTCCGCGGACATGCCCAGCGCCCGCTTCAGGATCAGCTCCTCGAGGATCGCGGCGTCGAGGCGGCGGTAGGCCTCCGAACGGGCGGCGAGAAGCTCGCCGAGCAGCGCCGGGTCCTTCAGGCGCAGACGGAACGAGCGGCGCAGGTGGGAGTCGATGTAGCCGAAGACGCCGACGCCCTCGGCGCCGGCCGGGTCCAGCTCCGCCTCCTCCACCTCCTCGATCTCGAAATGCTCGCGCAGGGCGCTCGCCAGCACCTCCGGCCTGTCGGTCCCCATGAACCCCCCCAGCAGGCGGTGGTAGCCGAACACGGTCAGCCCGGGGTCCTCGAGGGAGACCAGGCACATCAGGGTGTAGCGGTGGTCGCCCTCGCCGCCGACCTCGTCGGCGTAGACGCGCGCCGTCTCGTAGCGGTGGTGCCCGTCGGCGATCAGGAGCTCGGCGTCGGCGAGCTCGGCCTCCACGGCCTCGATCACCTCCGGGTCGGCCACCCGCCAGACGCGGTTGACGGTGCCGTCGGAGTCCGTTGCCTCGCCCCACGGCTGGCCCAGCGCCGGCTCGAGCAGGCCCCAGGCGTCGCCGGGGTGGAGGCTGAAGATGGGAGAGAGGTTGTGCTTCGTCGCTCGGGTGAGGTCGAGGCGGTCGCGCTTCGGGCCGGGCTGGGTGCGCTCGTGCGGGCGGACGAGGCCCGGGCCGTACTCGCTCACCCGCACGCGGGCCAGGAACCCGCGGCGGGCGTAGCCCTGTCCGTCGGGCCCGGTGTAGGACTGCTCGAGCGCCCACAGCGCCGGCTCCGCATCGGCGACGAGGATGCCCTCGTCCCGCCAGGCATTCAGCGTCCGCGCGGCGTGGGCGTAGCGGTCGCCGCCGCCCGCGTCCTCAGGCAGGTCGAGCTCGACGGCGTTGTGGGGTGAGCGCGCGACGAGGGCGCTTCGCTCCGCCGGCCCGATCACGTCGTAGGGGGGTGCCAGGACGTCGCCGAGCGAGCCGACCTGTTCGAGGTCGTAGTGGAGCGCTCGCAGGGGCTTGACCTCGGCCATCGGCGCGCAACCCTAGATCAAGGGTGGTGGCCGACGCCGGGCCGAAACCAAGTTCCCGCTGCTTGCGGGTTCTTGTGGGACGGAGTGGCCACCGAGGCGCATTCGGTCCCTTCCACCGTGGATAGGCTCGCAGCCGCTCAAGGCCGCGACGGAAGGGGAGGAGCAGTGAAACTGGTGATCGGGATCGTTCGCCCCGAGAAGGCGAACGACGTCTTGGAGGCGCTCTACCGCGCCGAGGTGAGGGGGGTATCGATGAGTCGCGTCCAGGGGCACGGCGGTGAGCTCGAGCGGGTCGAGACCTACCGCGGAACCACCGTGAAGATGGCCCTCTACGAGAAGGTGCGCTTCGAGATCGCGGTCAGCGACGCCTTCGTGCAGCCCACGATCGACGCCGTCTGCGAGGGCGGGCGAACCGGCCAGGTGGGCGACGGCAAGATCTTCGTGATCGACCTCGACCGGGCCGTGCGGATCCGCACCGGCGAGACCGACGATGAGGCCGTGACGCCGGTGGGCGCCTGATGGATCCCACGATGATCGATACCGGAGACACCGCCTGGACGATGACGGCGGGCGCGCTCGTCATGTTCATGACGATCGGGCTGGGCCTCTTCTACGCAGGCCTCGTGCGCTCGAAGAACGGGCTGAACACGTTCATGATGTGCCTCGCGGCGCTCGCCGTGGTCACGATCTCCTGGGCGGTGGTCGGCTACTCGTTCGCGTTCGGCGAGGGCGGCGGCTTCATCGGCAACTTCGACTACGCCTTCCTCAAGGACGTCGGCCTCGAGCCGCGGAACGTCCCCGGCACCGAGGACCCCCAGACGGTGCCGCACCTGGTCTTCTTCATGTTCCAGGCGACGTTCTGCATCATCACGGCCGCCCTCGTCTCGGGGGCGGTGGTGGAGCGGATGCGCTTCGGGCCCTACCTGGCGTTCATCGCGATCTGGTCGATCGCCGTCTACCCGGTGATGGCGCACTGGGTGTTCGGCGGCGGCTTCCTCGCCGAGAACGGCACGCTCGACTTCGCGGGCGGCGTCCCCGTCGAGATGGGGTCGGGCTTCTCCGCCCTTGCGGCGGCGCTGGTGGTCGGGGCCCGCAAGGACTACGGGCGCCAGGCCCTCCTGCCGCACAACACGGTCTACGTCCTGCTGGGCGCCGGGATCCTGTGGTTCGGCTGGTTCGGATTCAACGGCGGCAGCGGCATCGGCACGAACGACGCCAGCGTGCTGGCGTTCGCCAACACGCTGCTGTGCCCGGCCTGCACGGTCGCGACCTGGTTCCTGCTCGACCACTTCCGCGGGCGTAGGATCACGGCGGTCGGCGCCGCGACGGCGGTCATCGTCGGCTGCGTGGTGATCACGCCGGCCGGCGCGTTCGTCAGCCCTGCGTGGTCGATGGCGCTGGGCGTCCTGGCGGCGTTCCCCTGCTACGCGGTGATCGTGTGGCGGCCGCGCACGCGCGTGGACGAGACGCTCGACGTCCTCGCCGCCCACGGCATCGCCGGCTTCACAGGCATCCTGCTGATCGGGTTCGTCGCCCAGGCGGACTGGAACGGGATCTCCGACGGCCTCCTCTACGGCGAGTCGGCGCTGCTCGGCGATCAGGCGCTCGCTGCCCTGGTGTCGCCGCTCTACGCGTTCGGCGCCACCTTCATCATCCTCAGCGCGATCAAGGCGGTCACCGGCCTGCGCGCCAGCGAGGCCGACGAGGCGGTCGGCATGGACGTCACCTCACACGGCGAGGAGGCCTACGTCACGGGCGAGGGCGCGATCCTGGTCACCCCCGAGGAGGCCGACGAGGTGCTGGTGGCCGACCCGCGGTGACGCGGCTTCGAGCGAGAGCCGGCCGCCGGGCGCGTTCTCTATGCCTGTGCGCAGAGAAGACGGCGCCCCCTCGCGCGCTCGAGCGCGGGAGCGAGGGCTCGCCAGCCCCGTGACCTGGGAATCGGGGCGCCCGGATTTGAACCGGGGACCTCGGCCACCCAAAGGCCGCGCGCTACCAGGCTGCGCCACGCCCCGACGCCCGGCTGAGTCTAGTCGCGCCTGCGGGCGCTGGATGCCGGGAACGGCCTGTGGCGCGGGCTACCCTGACCCCACCAGCCCCCGTAGCTCAGCTGGATAGAGCGTCGGTTTTCTAAACCGAGGGTCGGAGGTTCGAGTCCTCCCGGGGGTACCTCACGCCGGCGCGACAGCCTCCCTCCCGGCCGGTGGATAATGCTGCTCGTGACGGAGGCGCAAGGGACCCCGCCCGAGTTCGACCTGAGCCTGGCCGAGGCCAGCGCCTGGGTCGGGGCCGGGCCGGAGGGGATCGGGGAGACCGCCCTCGAGCCCACCACGGAGAAGCGGCTCGACGTCGAGGGAGACGACCCGGCGGTGGCGCTGCGCGAGACGCTCGGCATGTTCGCGACCGGGGTGACCGTCATCACGACGCGCGTCGGCGATCAGATCCACGGGATGACCGCGAACGCCTTCATGTCGGTGTCGCTGGAGCCGCCACTGGTGCTGATCTCGGTCGATCGGCGGACCAAGATGTGCTCCCTCCTGCACGAGGGCCTGCGGTTCGCGGTGAGCGTGTTGGCGGCCGATCAGCACGCGCTCTCCGACCGCTTCGCGGGGCGGGCACCGGAGGAGGCCCCCATGCCGAGCTTCGCGATCGTCCACGAGACGCCGCTCGTCGACGGCTCGGCGGCACAGTTCGTGGCCCACATCGTGCGCTCGTACTGGGGCGGCGACCACTCGCTGTTCCTCGGGCAGGTGGAGTACGCACGCCGGGCGCCGGACGCCGTTCCGCTGCTGTTCCACGGCGGCCAGTACGCCCGCCTCATCTCGGGCGGCTAGCCGCCCCGCGCCCCGGAGGCGTCAGCTCCGCGGCCGGGTCTTCTCCGGGTCGTAGAACGGGATCGTCACGACCGTCGCCGGGATCCGCTTCTGCTGTCCGTCGAGCTTGCCGACCTCGACCTCCGTCCCCGGCTCCGCGTGCTGTACCGCCATCCGGCAGAGGGCGATGTTCTTGCGCAGGGTGGGGCTCCGGGTCCCGCTGGTGATCACCCCGACCGACGCGCGCGAGCCCGGGACGTGCACGCAGTCTCCGTGGCCGGCGACCTCGTGGCCCTCGAGCTCGAGCCCGACGAGCCGGCGCTGGGGATGCGCCTTGCGTTCGATCAGCGCCTCCTTGCCGACGAAATCGTCCTCGCCGTCGAGCACGACGGAGAACCCGATCCCGGCCTCGAACGGATCGACCTGGTCGTCGAACTCGTAGTTGGCGAAGATCAGGGCCGACTCGATCCGCAGCATGTCGAGCGCCGACAGCCCGAGCGGCGTCAGGCCGTGGTGCTCGCCGGCCCGCCAGATCGCGTCCCAGACGGCTGGGCCGTCGTCGGGATGGCACCAGACCTCGTAGCCGAGCTCGCCCGTGTAGCCCGTGCGCGAGACGACGATCGGGATCCCGTCGTAGTCGCCCACCCGTCCGATCAGGAAGCGGAACCAGCGCAGGTCGGACAGCGCCGCCTGCATCGGCGGCGTCCAGACGACGTCGGCGAGGATCTCGCGGCTCGCGGGACCCTGGACGGCGATGTTGTGGAGCTCGTCGGTCGACTGCTTCACCCAGGCCCGCAGCGACTCCGCCTCGGCCAGCTCGCGCAGGTGCACGCCGGTGTACTCGTCGCCGGTGACGAAGCGGAAGTTGTCGTCGGCGAGCCGGTAGACGGTGGCGTCGTCCAGCATCCCCCCGGTCTCGTTGCAGACAGCGGTGTAGGTCACCTGGCCGACCGAGAGCTTGCGGGCGTCGCGCGTGATCGCACGCTGCATCAAGAGCTCCGCGTCGGGTCCCACCACCTCCCACTTGCGCAGCGGCGAGAGGTCCATGATCGCCGCCCGCTCGCGACACGCCCAGTACTCGGCGATAGCGCCCTCGCCCTCGAAGCAGTCCGGCAGCCAGTAGCCCCTGTACTCGACGAAGTCGCGGGTGAGGTCCGACGTGCGCGGGTGGAATCCGGTTTCCTTGGTCATGACGGGCTCGGCCTCCGGGGTGACGCGGTGGGCGATGGCCAGCGAGAAGCGGTTCTCCGGCCGGTAGACGCGGACGTGGATGTCGGTGATCTCCCAGCCGTTGGCCGGGTCGATGTCGTCGGGGCAGGCTGAGGAGGCGCAGAGGAGGTCGTTCGCGGCGCGCAGCAGCACGAAGTCCCCGGGACGCGACCAGGGCTCGTCGGCCATGAGCCGGTTGTCGTCGTCGAAGGCCGTGTTGTAGAAGAAGTTGAGCGCCTCCCAGCCCTTGCGCGCGGCGACGCCGTACGGGGTCACCTGTCCGTTGAAGTTGTCCGAGCAGTTCGTGTGCCCGAAGTAGCCGAGGTCCTCGTAGTACTTGGCGTTGCAGGCGAGCGCGAAGCTGTCGTGGCGGCCCACGGTGTCCTGGACCACCTCGACCAGCGGGTCCATGTCGACGATCGAAGCTCTTGCGGTAGAGGCCCGGCTGCGGATACGCCGCCCCCATCAGGGAGCGCGTCGTGGTCGCGTCGAGCCCGCGCTCGCTGCCGTCCTCGAGCTTCTCGCGGTTGAAGGCGAGGAAGTCCGAGCACTGCTTGCCCTGGACGTCGATGATCTGGATGTACTCGCCCTGCTTCACCTCGTAGGCCACCGCGCTGGCCCGGTCGACGCGAAAGTCGAGCCGCGGCTCCGCGAGTGGCGCCGGCAGCTCGACCTCCTCCAGCTCACGCGGGATCGCGCGCCGGACCTCGATCAGCAGCGGGGAGGCGGGCCAGTCGCCCTCCACGACCCTGCCACCGGGGGCGGCGACGATCGCGATCGCCTCGCGCTCGGCCACGAACTCCTCCGCCGCGTCGCGCGGGGTCTCGTTCTCGAACAGGCGCAGCGCCCGGGCGTCGTCGGGCACGAGGCCGCCGGCGTGGAGCTCGGCCAGGAACCCGTCGGCGCTGCCCGCGCGGACGAGATCGCGCAGCACCGTCGCGTCGACGTCGGTCCGGGCGCCGAGCGCCGCCGCGTCCTCGCCCCCCTCGGAGTCGACGACGGTGAGCTCGCCCACCTGCCCCCCGTCGCGGTTGACGATCGTGATCCGGTCGTCGGGGTGCAGGGGGACCGCGGTCGCGGCGCCGGGGCGAACCCAGTGGGTCTCCAGCGACCGGTCGACCGGCTTCAGGCCGGGTAGCACCAGTGCCGATCGGGCGGCCACCGCCATAGCTCAGGCCTTGGCCGGCTCGGCTCCTTCGGCCTGTTCGGCCTGCTCGACGAGCTGCTCGGCGAGCTCGCGCTTGCCGGCCGCGTCGAGCTTCTTGAGCTCGTTCTCGACCACGCGCCGATTGTAGGTCTGGTTCCAGTAGTCGAGCGCGTCGAAGCCGTGCAGGACCGCCTTGCCGACGAACTGGCGCAGGACCTCGTTGGTCGGGCCCATCACCCATCCCGCCTTGGCGTCGCGGACGTAGCGCTCCAGCTCCATGTCGCGCTTGTAGCCGGATCCGCCGCAGGCGTGGAGCATCTTGTCGACGACCCGGGCGACGTTCTTGGCCGCCTCGAACTTGATCTGCCACGCCCAGTGCAGGAAGTCCGCGCGGGCGGTCTCGCCGGGAGCGAGGACCCTGGTGTTGTCGTCGGTGGCGCGGTCCATCGCCTGGGCGACCGAGAGGACGAAGATGCGGCAGGCGTTGGTGTCCATCACCGCCTCGCCGACGTAGTCCTGGATCGTCGGGTAGTCGGCGACGCGCATCCCCACGTCGACGTGCTTCTTACGCGTCGTGTGGCGCTTGGCGATGTCGACCGCCCCGAGCGCGATGCCGTTCCAGACCGACGAGGACCCGATCAGGAACCAGGGGTCGACCGCCTCGTCGTTCGACGTCGCGCCGTCGCCGATGGGGCCGACGACCTGCTCGGCGGGGACCTGGACGTCCTCGACCTCGATCGGCCCCGACTGGTTGCCGCGCAGGCCGAGCGCGTCCCACAGCGACGGGTGCGCCTTCACGTCGTCGCCGTCGATCACGAACACCGAGAGGTCGTCGTAGCCCGAGAAGTCCGGGCTCGTGGTCTGGACGACGTAGAAGTCGGCGAAGCCGCCGGAGGTCGTCCACGACGACTTCTTGTTGACCTTGAAGCCGCCGTTGGCCTGCTCGGCCTTCGAGGAGAACGGGTACCAGAAGTGCGAGCCGGTCTGGGGGTCCGAGTAGGAGAGCGTCCCGATCCTGCAGTCGGAGTCGAGCGTTCGGATGTACTTGTCCACCAGCTCCGGCGTCGGGCGCAGCATGATCGTCTGGACCGCGCCGACGTGCATGACGTAGCACATCGCCGTCGACGCGCAGCCGTAGCGCGCGAGCGTCTCGCAGACCATCGAGAAGGCGACGTGGTTCTCGCCGAGACCCCCGTACTCCTCGGGCACCGTCAGGCCGAGGAAGCCGTTCTCGGCCAGGATCTCGAAGTTGGGGCGGGGGTAGGCGAGCTCGTCGTCGGAGCGCTTCGCGTTCGCTCGCAGGTCGCTCTCGCAGAGGTCGATCAGCTGCGCGCGCAGCTCCTTCTGGCGCTCGGTCAGGACCCAGTCGGGATCCCACTCGTAGCCCAGGCCCCAGAACGCCTCTCCGCCCCACTGTTTCTCCGACATTCCTGTCTCCTTCCGGGTTGGCGCCCACTGTACAAATCTGTACAGAGGGTGATTCTGCCGCACGAGGGTGGCCGTGTAAAGCCTACGCCTCGGGCGCGATCCAGACCAGGCAGGCCGCCTTATGGCGGATCTCGCGCGCCGCCCGGCGGTAGCGGCGCGCCGGGATCTGTGAGCGGTCCGGGCCGAACACGAGCAGCCCGGCACGCCGGTCGCGGGCGACCTCGAGCAGTGCCTTGACCGGCCGCTTGCTGCTGACGCGGAGGTGCTCCGTGCGGATCCCCAGCGCGGCGGCGCGCTCGGCGGTCGCCCGCACCGCCTCGAGCGCCTCCTCGTGGGGCAGGGTGGCCGCGTCGGGCCCGACCAGCATCAGCGTCGTCGGGTAGTTGGGCAGGTGGACGACGTTGGTGACCAGCAGCGGCGATCCCACCTCGAGCGCCGACTCGATCGCCATCCGCTCGGCCGATGGATCGATGCTGCAGGCCAGCGTCCCCAGCACCACCGGCCGTCCCGCGTCGCGCTCTGCCTCGGCGATCGAGGCTCGGTCGTGGCGGTCTCGCACCAGGGTGCCCATGGCGTGAGCTACGAGGATCCCACGATCGTTCGCGAGCGCAAGTCCCCAAGTTGCGGGAACCCGACCTTGACGTGCCACTGCACAAATAGGTACGTTGCCCGGGACAGCGAGAGAGGAGGCCCGATGGCAACTGCCCAGGTCGAGGAACGCCAGCTGCTCAAGGCGATGACGTGGTGGGACGGCTTCGTCATCGCGCTCGCCAACCCGGGGTTCCTGATCGCCGCCCTCGGATTCTCGATCGGGGCCCTCGGCACCACCGGTGCGTTCGTCCTCTGGACCGTCTCCGTCTGCCTCGGCGCGCTGCAGAACAACATCTACGCCGAGCTGGCGACGATGTTCCCGAACAAGGCCGGCGGCATCTCGCTGTTCGCGCACGAGGCGTGGCGCAAGTACTTCACGTTCGTGGGACCGATCGCGACCTTCGGCTACTGGTTCGCGTGGTCGAGCGTGCTCGCGATCAACGGGCTGGTGGTCGGGACCCTGGTCCAGGCCGAGTGGTTCTCCGATTCGACCTGGGCGGAGAGCGGCGGCGGCTTCGACCTCACCCTCCCGATCCTGCTGGGGATGATCGCGATCCTCCTGGTCTGGGCCTTCAACATCTTCGGGGTGCGGCCGGCGGTCTGGCTCGGTTACGTGACGGGCGGCCTGCTGCTGATCCCGGCCTTCGTGCTCATGTTCCTCCCCTACATCACCGGGGACTGGTCGAGCGACAACATGCAGTGGGAGATCGGAGCCGGCGGCGGCCTGGGCCTGGCGTTGGTCTGGCTCTACTTCATGGGGTGGTCGGCCTACGGGTTCGAGACGGTGGCGGCGTTCGCGCCCGAGTACCACGACACGGAGACGGACACCCCGCGAGCGCTGCGCGCGTCGGCGGCGTTCTCGGTGGTGGTCTACGCCCTGCTGCCGCTGGGAGTCGGCGGGACGATCGGCACGGCGGCCGTCGCCGAGGACGCGACGGGCATCTCCTTCTACACGCAGGTGTTCGACACCCTCGTCGGAAACGCGCTGGGCAACGTGATGATCTTCTGCCTGGTGGCGGGCCTGTTGCTGTCCATGAACACCGCGACGATGGACGGCTCGCGTGCCCTGTTCGGGATCTCCCGGGACGGGATGACGATCAAGCAGCTGGGGGTGCTCAACCGCTTCAACGTCCCTGCGCGGGCGATGACGCTCGACGCGCTGCTCAACCTCTTCCTGATCACCTACTTCGCGAGCGCGATCGAGATCCTGGCGGCGGGCAACCTGGGCTACATCCTCGCCCACGTGTTCGCGCTCACCGGCTTCCTGCTGCTGCGCCGGGACCGGCCGAACTGGCCGCGCCCGATTCGCCTGTCCGCCATCTGGGTGCCGATCGCGGGACTCTTGGCCGCGATCAACATGGTGTTCATCATCTGGGGCGGCTTCATCTACGCCGACGAGTACGGCTACGGATTGGACAAGACCCGGGTCGGCCTGATCGTGCTCGGGGTCTCGTTGGTGCTCTACGTCTTCCGCCACGTGGTGCAGGACCGCACGGGGATCCGCCTGCGCGAGGAGACGCCGACCATGCCGGAGGAGGCGGCGGAGCCCGCTGCACAGGCGCCGGCGTAGCGCCGTGGGCCCAGGCGGGGTCGTCCGCCGGCGGGCCCGTTCCGTGCAGGGTGTTGACCCCGCTATACGAGGTGAATCCAGCACACCTCCACTGCAAGGTAGGACGCGCCGCAAAGGCATAGACGAACGGAAAGTTCGCCCTCGTCCAAAGCGCTATGACCGGCCGTGCTTCCCGGGCAGGTTGTCGGTCAGCCGCCCGCGTAGGCGACCACGAAATCGGTGAGGACGCCCGCGCTGAAGCCCACCGCGAGCATCAGGAGCCCGAGCTCCCTGTGCCCGTAGCGGCGTACCCCGTGCCAGACCTCGCCGATCACGAAGAGGATCGCGCCGCCGGCAAGGCCGTAGAACGCGATCTCGAGCGGCTCCGAGTCGACGCTCCAGCCGATGCTGGCGCCGATCACCACCGGCAGGCCCGCGATGAGGCCAGCGATGCCGAGCCAGCGCCACGACGGGCGCACGTCCCCCAGCGGGCCGATAATCCCGAACCCCTCGGTGGCATTGTGCATCCCGAAGCCAACCACCAGCACGGTGGCGAGCGCGATCTCGTCCGTCCCGGCCGAGACCCCGATCGCCAGGCCCTCGGCGAAGTTGTGGAGGCCGATCGCGGCGGCGATGAACAACCCGGTGAGCAGCGCGTGGCGGGCCGCGTCCTCAGTGATGTGCCTTGTGGTTCCGTCGCCGCCCCCGGACGAGGTGGGCAGATTCGCCCGCGAGCGAATCCTCCGCTCCAGCAGGCCGATCCCCAGGGAGCCGACCGTGAACCCGCCGAGCAACAGCACCGTCAGCGCGAGGGCGTGGCCGAAGCTGCCCTCGCCCTCACCGAAGGCCTCGACCGCGGCCTCCGTGTCCTCGTAGCCATGCCCGAGCACGTCGACCAGCAGGAACGCCAGGATGCCGACGGAGAACATCGCCAGCGCCACGCGCGCCCGCGAGCTCATCTCCAGCCGTGCCAGAGGCAGGCCCAAGTAGATGGTGAAGCCGGCGACAGCGGCCAGGAGGATCGTCTCGGAGAAGGTCATCGGCTCATTAGGGTGGCCTAACGGTTAGGGCAGCCTAACAGGCGGAAGGCGGATTCCGCCTCACACGCACGCCCCTACTCGGCGCGCAGGTCCCAGCGCGGGAGGTCGGCGATCGCCTCCCGGTAGCGCCTGCGATGGACCGGCCGGATCAGCATGAACCAGGCCATCACCGAGATCGGCAGCAGGAAGAACACGCTGAACTCGTTGCCGGTGACGATGAAGAACACGGCGACGCCTGAGACGAAGAGCCCGTAGACCACCGGCAGGATGCGGAAGCGAAGCTGGGTGCGCCTGATCTGCTCGTAGTCCTCCCGAGGGATCCGGGCCGTGTCGTAGCGACGCCCGCAGGACGGGCAGAGCCACCCCTCGCCGTAGGGCAGCTCTGCCCGCTCCCCGCACTCGCAGGTCAGGGTGATGGGGGGGCCGCGCAGGGCGGCCCCGGGCTTCTCGTGTCCCAGCCGCTCACGCGGCCCCTTCCTTCGTCGTCCCCAGGGCGACACCCAGGGGATCGTAGAGCCGCAACCCTGTGGGGCGGGAGCGTCCCCGCGTCAGGACGCGACGGGGTCGGCGGCGGCCGTGCTTCGCGGCCTGCCGTCCAGGAGCCCGAGCCTTCCCGCAAGCCAGGCGGCCGGGAGGGCCTGGAGGAGCAGGGTGGCCACGATCGCCATCGCGACGACGGCGGCGTAGACGTCGATGTCGGGCACGCCCGAGCCCGGCGAGCACTCCGACCAGCGCCGCCGGAACGACCCCGGTCTCCCGGGTCCAGCACAGGAACGCCAGCTCGGGCCGGGTCCAGGCCCCCCGCCGGTCGGGAAGGACGCAGGCGAGGACCGTCACCGGGCGCGCCAGGAACAGCAGCGCCCCGAGGACCGCCAGCGCCGGCAGGAAGTACTCCCCGAGGGTGTCGAAGGGGATGTTCGCGCCCAGGACGACGAAGACGAGGAGCGTCACGAGGTCGGCTGTGCTGAAGGCGAACTGGCGCAGCTCCCGTTCGTGCCTCGAGTGCATCGCCAGCCCCAGGCGCTCCATGTTGCCCGACGATGAGCCCGGCGAGGAAGGCACCGAGATAGCCGCTGCCCCCGGCCGAGTCGAGCGAGAAGTAGCCGATCGTGACCACGGCGAGCACCGCGGCGGCGGACGACTCGCGCCAGATCCCTGCCCGGCGGCTGGAGATCGTCGCGGCGAGCAGCACGCCCGCGACGATGCCGATCACGGTGCTGATCCCGAGGTCCAGCGCGAACTCCACCGCGGGCGTCGCGATCGAGTCGTCGCCGGTGAGCAGGACGCCCGCCAGGGCCAGGGCGAGCACCGCCCCGGTCGGGTCGTTGAAGGCGGACTCCGCGACCACGGTCTGGGCGACCTTGGTCCGCAGGCGCGAGCGGACGAAGAGCGGGATCAGGATCGCGGGGTCGGTGGGCGCGAGCACCGCGCCCATCAGCAGCGCCGCGGTCCACGAGAGGTCGAAGGCGAGATGGGCGACGGCGCCCGTGATCAGGGCGGTCAAGAGCACGCCGGGGACGACGAGCATCCCCAGGCCCACCCGAACCCGCTGCAGCACGTCGAGCGAGAGGTTCAGCCCGCCGTAGAAGAGGATCAGCGAGACGCCGAGGGTGAACAGGAGCTGAGCGCCGATCGAGTCCAGGGGGACGTCGACCACGTCGAGCACGGAGGGGCCGAGGAGCGCGCCGAACAGGACCAGCAGGAGGATCTCCGGCACCCGCAGCAGGCTCGCCAGGAACCGGGCCGCGAGCGCGGCGCCCAGGAGCAGGCTCAACGTGAGGAGGACGTCCCGGGTCACGAGCCGGCGTCGTCCTGCCCTACGCGCCGGCGGTCCCGGCGCGCGCTGGCTTCGCCCTCCAGCGCCAGGCGGGCGACGTCGCTCGCCGTGACCAACAGCAGGATGATCACGACGCCGGCGCCCAGGGCCACCGCGATCAGCCGGCGGCGGGCGTCCTCGCGTGCGTCGTCGAAGGCGGCGTCGGTGGCCTCCGCCTGCTCCTGCTCGTAGGCGGCGAGCTCGTCGGCCGTCGCCGCCATCGCCTCGAACCGCTCCAGCTCGGGGCCGAGCAGGATCCGTCGCGTGCGCTCCTCGTCTCCGGCCTGGAGGCTTCGCCACGCGACCTCGTCGAGGGCCATGAACGCCTCGAACTCGGCGTCGAGCTCGTCCAGCAGCGACCTCTCCCGCTCATCGGTGAAGGTGTCCGCGGCCAGCTCGAGCTCGCTGCGCAGCTCGCCCGCGGCGCGAACGAAGCGCGGCCGGAACTCGCCCCCGGCGTAGCCGTACGCCGTCTGCCAGCCGTTGGCGTCCGTGACCAGGAACTTGAGCTCGCGGGCGATCGACTCGGACTCGCTGCGAGCGCGCACCTCGTCGAAGCGGTCGCCGAGCTGCGCCATCCCGTGCAGGGCGACCGCCGTGGTCGCCAGCGGGCCCAGCACCGTGAGCACGATGGCCGTGTAGAGCTTCGCCCGGATCGTCATCGCTCGGCCACGCCGGTAGGATCGCGGCGCCCATGATCCTCTTCGTCCTCACGGGTGCGGCGCCCCCGATCCTGGTCCTGACCCTGGCTGCCATGGCCTACCTCACCGGCTACGAGCTGTGGAAGGAGGGGGATGACGTCCCCTTCCTGTGGAAGGCCTGGTGGGTGCTGTTCGTGGTGCTGCTGAACGTGGTGGGATTCGGGATCTTCTGGATCTGGCTGGCGCGCAGGCGCGTACGCCGCGCGGCGTAGAGGCATTACGCGGCTACTCCCGCTCGGCTCGCGCCTGATGGAGCCTGGCGAGCTTCAGGGCCAGCTCCAGTGAGAGCAGGTCCTCCTTGGGCAGGTCGAGCTCCGCCACGCGCTCGATTCGCTCGAGCCTCTGGCGGACGGTGTTCGGGTGCACGTAGAGCGCCCGGGCGCTGGCGGTGACGCTGCCGCGGTCGGCGAGGAACCGCTCGAGCGTCTCCACCAGCCGAGAGCCGCGCCGGCTGTCGTAGTCGCTGAGAGCCGCCACCGACTGCCGGTAGCGATCGCGGGGGGCGTCGTCCAGCTCGAGGTGCACGAGGTAGCGGTAGGCGCCGAGCTGCTCGTATGACACGGCGCCGCCATCGACCACCAGCGAGCGGCCGATCCGGGCGGCGTCGGCCGCCTCCCGCATCCTTCGCCGGGCGCCGGAGGCGCCGCGGTCGACGTCGCTGAGGCCGACAACGAGGCGCTCGTCGCGGCCGAGCGAATCGCACTCGGCGCGAAGCTCCTCGAGCGCCTCGCCGTGGCCGTTCGGCAGCGGCACCAGGGCCCGCACCCGGTCGTGACGGGAATCGAACAGCGCCCGCGGACAGAGCTTCCGCAGCCGCGTCTCCAGCCGTGCGGCGAGCTCGGGCCATGCGGACGCCGCCTCGTCGGCGCCGGGCCCACGCTCGGCGTGCAGGAAGAGATGCGGCCGGCTGAGGTCGCAGCGGGTCTCGCTCGCCTTGGCCTCCGCGGTCTCGAGTGAGCCGGCGGCGAGCGCATCGAACATGTCCTTGACGATGTTCTCCGCCGTCAGCCGCTCGATCAGCTCCGCCTTCTTCAGGCCCACGGCCGTCTGATTCGCGACGGCGCCCAGCAGCTCGGCGTCCTCCTGCGTGAACAGCCTGTCCTCCGCCATGCAGCAGAGCACGCCGAGCTGCTCGTCGCGGGCCGCCAGGGGCGCCACCAGCAGCGAGTCCTCGTCGACGTCGGGCCAGAGCTCGCGCGCGACCCTCCGCCGTCGGTTTCGTCCCCGGCCATTCGCCCGGCGCATGAGGTCCAGCACGAGGGCTGTCCCGCCCGGGCGGGCGCTGGCGGCCGGCGCGCCCTCCGGATCGGAGCGCACCAGTGTCAGCTCATCGGACTCGACATCGAGCCGGTAGATCTGGCACGCGTCCGCCCGCAGCAGCTCGCGAGCGCCGCGCGCGACCGCGTCGTAGAGGTCCTCCTTCAGGGTCACCTCCGCCAGCGCCTGGCTCAGCTGGGCGAGGGTGGTGAGTGCCTGCACCCGCCGGCTGGTCTCCGCATAGAGCTGGGCGTTCTCGATCGCCCCGGCGACCAGCGAGGCCGTGTGGACGAGGAAGTTGAGCACGTCGTGGTCGAACTCGCGCGGCGCCTCGGTGTGGAGGACGACGACCCCGATCACGTCGCCGGACTTCGCCAGGATCGGGACCGCGACCATCGACTGGAAGTCCTCCTCCTCGAGCTCGGGCACGAACTTCATCCGCGGGTCCGCCATCGCGTTCTCGCGGATGAACTCAGGGGTCTTGGTGCGTGCGACCCAGCCGGCGAGCCCCTCGTCGACGCTCAGCCCGACCTCTCCCACGAATCCCGAGTAGCGAGGCGACGCGGCGCGCAGCACCAGGCGGTCGCCCTCGAGGAAGTAGATGAAGCAGGCGTGGCAACCGGTGGCGTCGTTTGCGATGTCGACGATGCCGCGGAGCACGCGGTCGAGGTCGAGCGATGAGGACACGGTCTTGATGACCGCGTAGAGGGTCTCGTTCTCCCGCCGCACCCGGCGCGCCGTCTCGCCCTCGTCCACGAGCTGCAGGTTCATCGAGACCTCCGTTCTCTTGGCAGCCCGCGGGCCGCTCGGCGCTCATCCTATCCCCGAGAGCCGCCGGGCCGTATGGACTGACCGAACACTTGCAAGGGCGAAAGTATGGGCGCTTTGCCTATTGCCACCATGCGCCCGGTGGGGATACGTTCCCGGCAGGGATGGATTTCCTGCTCGCCCAGGTCACGGACCTCGAGGAAGCGGCGCCGGCCGAGAGCCTTGGCCTCGACAGTCGTGATCCTCGGCGAGCAGTTCTACTTCTTCACCGTCGTGCTCATGTGGCTCATCCACGTGGGCTTCATGACGTACGAGACGGGGATCGCGCGCCGCAAGAACGCGCTCGCGACCGCGATGAAGAACATCCTCACGATCGCCGTCGTCACCCCCAGCTTCTACTACTTCGGCTGGTGGATCTACAACTGCAACCAGAACGGGTTCCCGCCGATCGGCCCGAACTCGAGCGACTTCACCAGCGTCGCCTGCCAGGGCGGCATCCCGTGGTCGGACACCTTCGGCCCGAACCTCACCAACAACATCAACCTCGTCTTCTTCCTCGCCTTCCTCCTGTTCTCCTGGACGACGGCGTCGATCATGTCGGGCGCCCTGCTGGAGCGGGTCCGGCTCTCGTCCTATCTGGTCCTCGCGGTCCTCCTGGGCTCGGTCGTCTGGATCCTCGACGCCGCCTGGGGCTGGAGCGCCGGCGGCTGGATGACGCTGCGCTTCGGCTTCCATGACTCGATCGCCTCGGGGGTGGTGCACGGCGTCGCGGGCGCCTTCACGCTCGGGGTGTTATTCAACCTCGGGCCACGAATAGGCAAGTACACGAAGGACGGGCTGACGCGGCTCTTCAGACCGCACAACGTCCACATGTCCCTGATGGGGCTGATGCTGATCTTCACCGGGTTCTACGGCTTCTACGCCGCCTGCCTGGTGATCGTCTCGACCACGTTCCCGGGCTGGGCGAACATCTACCTGAGCCCGACCACGCTCGGATCGATCGCGATGATCATCACGATGGGCTTCGCGGGCGGCTTCACCGGCGCCTGGTTCGCCTCCAAGGGCGATCCGTTCTGGACCGTCTCGGGTGGCCTCGCCGGCGTGATCAGCGTCTCCGCCGGCGCCGACGTCTACGCGCCGACGCTCGGCTACCTGATCGCGATGATGAGCGCGGTGCTCGTGGTCTGGGCCGGGACCTGGATCGAGGAGAAGATGCGCGTGGACGACACCGTCGGCGCCGTCGCGGTCCACGGCGTCGCGGGCTTCCTCGGGCTCCTCTGGGTGGGGGTCTTCGCCGCCGGGTATCCGACCGGGCTCAACAACGTCGAGAGCTCGATCTGGGGACAGCTCCTCGGCGTCGCCGTGTTCCTGCCGCTCGGCTTCCTCTCGGGCTACATCGCCTCGAAGGTGCTGAAGATGCTCAACCTGCTGCGGGTGCCGCCGGAGGTCGAGGTCGACGGGCTCGACATGGCGGAGTACGAGCCTGACATCCACATGCCCGAGCACGAGTGGGCCGACGACCTCGTCGATCGAGCCCGACGGGGCGAGGGTCCGACGCGGGAGCGCTGCAGCGTGCCGCGCACAGGGAGTTGGTGAGCTAGATGCCGGCGATAATCGACAGCGCCCCCGACTGCATCGTCGATGAGATCGGCACCGAGGAGGCCCGGGTCGAGGACGTCGCCGACTTCGTGGTCGGCGACCAGTGGGCGGACTGCGCGGGCTTCATGACCTTCGGCCCCGGCTCGACCTACGGCGAGGAGGGCCAGGGCGCCGAGACCGCCTACATGCTCCTCACCTGGATCGGCATCACCGTCATGGTGCTGGCCATCATCGCCTGGATCGTGTACGAGAACCGGCGTCTGATCGCGTACTCGCTCGGGCGCCGCGACCCCACCCCCGAACCACCGCAACCGGGGATGACAGGCGCACCGGAGGAGTAGGCCGCACATGAACGGAAAGCAGATCGAGTTCCCCGAGAAGCAGACTCACGTCAAGGCGTTCGAGCGGGCCATGCTGGTAATTTCGATCGTCTGCGTGATCATCGTCCTCATCGTCGTCTTCGGGACCGAACCTCGGGGACGAGTTCCGCCCGACCGTCTGAGCTGCCGGCCACGCAGCTCCCATCCGTGACGTCGTCGCCGGAGCCGGACCCGGCCGACTCGGCGACGACGGGGGCGGCGGTGGCTTCGCGGGCTACGCGGGGCGCAAGGGCGCCCTGCCCACGTGGCCGCGGGTCGCAGCGCTGCTCGTCCTGTTCGGCTTCACCTTCTTCGTCGTCAAGGCCTGCCAGGACGACCAGGTGCGGCTCACGCAGGAGGACGCGATCGCGCTCGCCAGCGAGCAGGTGGACTTCGAGCCGGAGAACACCCAGATCCGGCTGCTTCGCCAGGGCCTGGACCGGCGCCCGGTCTGGGTCGTCTCGCTGTCCATCCCAAAGGGGCAGGAGGGCCCGGACCCGGACTTCTTCAAGCGCCTGGCCCTGGTGCGGATCGACGCCAACAAGGGCACCGTGGAGAGCGTCGAGGAGCAGGAGACGCCGGCCCCGCCAGGCGCCGGCTGAGGGGGCGGACGCGGGCCAGGCCGAGCGCTGAGGGCGGCCGCCGTGCGCGTCCTCGTCCTCCAGCACATCGCCTGCGAGCACCCCGGCGTGTTCTCGGAGGTGATGCGCGAGCGCGGGGTCGAGCCGGTGGCCGTCGAGCTCGACCGCGGAGAGCCGCTGCCGGACTGGCGCGACTTCGACGGGGTGCTGGCGATGGGCGGCCCGATGGGCGTGGGCGACGATGCCGAGCACCCGTGGCTGGCGGCGGAGAGACGACTCGTGGCCGAGGCGGCCGGGTCGGGAGTCCCGTTCCTCGGCGTCTGCCTGGGCGTGCAGCTCCTGGCCGCTGCGCTCGGCGCCCGCGTGTACGAGGCCGAGCGGGCGGAGGTCGGGCTGCTCGAGGTCGAGCTCACCGCCGAGGGGCGTGACGATCCGCTGTTCGCGGGCTTCGACGAGCGCTTCCTCTCGCTCCAGTGGCATGGCGACACCTTCGAGCTGCCGCCGGGCGCGGCGCGGCTGGCGCGCTCGCCGCTCGCGTCGAACCAGGCGTTTCGCGTCGGCGAGCGCGCGTACGGGGTTCAGTTCCACCTCGAGGTCACGGGCCCGATGGCGCGTGAGTGGGAGGAGGTCCCCGCCTACCGCCGGTCGCTCCGCGAGACCCTCGGCGAGGAGCGCGGGGCGGCGTTCATCGCCGATGTCGAGCGCCGTGGCGGCGAGCTGCATCCCGGCGCCCGGCGGCTGTTCGCGAACTGGCTCGACGTCGGCTTCCGACGGCCGGCGCTGAGACTGTACCTTTTTGTCCAATCCCCGGATATAGTGGTTGCGACCACGCTCGCCCGCTAGGAGGAGACACGATGGCGACGATCCTCTGCGTTCTCTACGACGACCCGGCTGACGGCTATCCGCCCGACTATCCGCGCGACGCGATCCCCAAGCTCGAGCGCTACCCCGACGGCCAGACGACCCCGACGCCCGAGGCGATCGACTTCACCCCGGGCGAGCTGCTCGGCTGCGTCTCCGGCGAGCTCGGCCTGCGCAAGTTCCTCGAGGACGCGGGCCATACCCTGATCGTCACCGCCGACAAGGACGGGGCCGATTCCGAGCTCGACCGCAACCTGCCCGACGCCGAGGTCGTGATCTCGCAGCCGTTCTGGCCCGCCTACATGACCGCGGAGCGGATCGCGAAGGCGCCGAACCTGAAGCTGATCATCACCGCCGGGATCGGCTCCGACCACACGGACCTCCAGGCCGCGATGGAGGCGGGCGTCACGGTCGCCGAGGTCACCTACTGCAACTCGATCAGCGTCTCCGAGCACGTCGTGATGATGATCCTGTCCCTGGTCCGCAACTACATCCCGATGCATCAGATCGTCCTCGACGGCGGCTGGAACATCGCGGACGCCGTCTCGCGCAGCTACGACGTCGAGGGGATGCAGGTCGGGACCGTCGCGGCCGGGCGGATCGGGACCGCGGTGCTGCGGCGCATGAAGCCCTTCGACGTCGGCCTCCACTACACCGATCGCCACCGGCTGCCCCCCGAGGTCGAGGAGGAGCTCGGCGCGACCTTCCACGAGTCGGCCGCCGACATGGTCCCGGAGATGGACGTTGTCACGATCAACGCCCCGCTTCACCCCGAGACCGAGCACCTCTTCGACGACGAGATGATCGGGCGGATGAAGCGCGGCGCCTACATCGTCAACACCGCGCGCGGCAAGATCTGCGACCGGGACGCGATCGTGCGGGCGCTCGAGTCGGGCCAGCTCGCCGGCTACGCCGGCGACGTCTGGTTCCCGCAGCCCGCGCCCCAGGACCATCCCTGGCGGACGATGCCCCACCACGGGATGACCCCGCACACGTCGGGCTCGAGCCTCTCGGCGCAGGCGCGCTACGCCGCGGGCACCCGCGAGATCCTCGAGTGCCACTTCGCCGGCAGGCCGATCCGCGAGGAGTACCTGATCGTCCAGGGCGGCTCGCTCGCGGGCGCGGGCGCGCACTCCTACAGCAAGGGCGACGCCACCGGCGGCTCGGAGGAGGCGGAGCGCTTCTCCCAGCAGGGCGCGGACTCCGGCTGACGGAGCGCGGGCGTGGGCTTCTCGAACGTCCGCGGCATCCCGGGCCTCCCCGCGGTCTCTCGTGAGGCCCGGGTCCTCGACGGCCGCATCCCAGCGCGGGCCAGATGCGAGCGGGTGGCCGAACAAGTCGCCGAGCGCCTCGCGGCGGGCGAGGCGGCGCCGACGCTGGCGACGATCGTCGCCGCGGACGCTCCGGCCTCGAGGGCGTGCCTCACGGCCGTCGCCCGAGCCTGCGAGGAGACCGGCGTCTCCCTCTCCACCCACAGGTTCGAGGCCGACGTCACCGAGGACTCACTGACGGCTTGCCTCCGCTCGCTCAACGACGATCCCGCGGTGAGCGGGATCCTGCTCCTGCTCCCCCTGCCGCGCGGCATCGCCGCGCGGCCCCTGCTGGAGCAGATCGACCCGCGCAAGGACGTCGACGGATTGACCCTGGACAACGCCACTCGGTTCGCCCAGGGCATGCGGGCTCCCGCTCCCGCCACCGCGAAGGGGATCCTGGCCCTGCTCGACCACTACGGGATCGAGCTCGCGGGGCGGCGGGCCGTGGTCGTGGGCCGCTCGGAGCTGGTCGGAAGGCCCGTCGCGACCCTCCTCAATCAGCGCGACAGCACGGTGACGGTCTGCCACTCGCGAAGCCGGGATCTCGAGGGGGAGTGCCGGCGCGCGGACGTGCTGATCGCGGCCGCCGGGAGGGCGCAGCTGATCAGCGAGGCCCACGTCGGGCAGGGGGCGACCGTGATCGATGTCGGCGTCCACCGCCCGGGCCTGGGCCTCATCGGCGACGTCGACTACGAGGCCATCCACCGCAGGGCCGCTGCCGTCTCCCCGGTCCCGGGCGGCGTCGGCCCGATGATGGTGGCCGCCCTGCTCGAGAACACCGTCGCGGCCGCGGCGGGGGACCCGGCGTTCACGGGCCCTGGTCAGCCGGCTCGTCGTCCAGCTTGACCCCTCGGATCACGTGCAGGTCGATGGAGCCCGGCGCGAACACCTCGATCGAGTAATGCACGGGCTCGCCGCCCGCGAGGTGCATCAGCTCGACCAGCTCGAGCGCGGCCGCGAGGCGCGTCGTGCCCATCGCCTCGCCGAGCCGGCTCGCCGGCTCGATGAGCCTGGGCCGCACCTGAGTGCTGGCGAAGGCGATCGGCACGCCCTGGTCGATCAGCACGTCGAGCACCATCCGGCCGGCCTCGAGCTCCGCTCGCAGCTGCTCCGGCGGCGGCAGCGCCACGTCGGGGTGGACGACGTCCCGCATGTGGGCGGCAACCACTCCGTCCGCGAGCAGGGTGCGCTGGATCAGCGGCGCTCTGGTGCCCCTGCGGATCCCGAGCGCCTCGGCCACGTATCCCGGCGTTCGTGCCTGCTCGATCAGGAGGTTGCGGACCCCGAGGCGCTTTCCCTGCCGGTGCGCGAGCGACGCGTATGACTCGAGGACCTCGAGCCCCTCGCTGAACGCCGCGGCCAGCGCGACGCGACCGACGAAGGTGCCGCTGCCCTGCCTGCGGAAGATCTCGCCGTTGCTCTCGAGACGCTCGAGCGCGAGCCTCAGGGTCCCACGCGAGACGCCCAGCGTGTCCGCCAGCTCCTTCTCGGGCGGGAGCCGGTCGCCCTCACGGGCCCGGCCAGGCGAAAGTCGCTCGCGCAACGCCGCCTCGGTCGCGTCGACCAGGGACGGCCGGGGCGTTTGTACCTTTTTGTCCAATCGAGGGCTATAGTAGGGCCGAGTCGCCACAGCGACCGAGGAAAGCCTATTTGGGCGCAACGAATCATGGTGGAGCAAGGAGGGCGATAGTGGCGACAGTCGAGAGTCCGGCGGCGACGGGCGAGGTGCAGAGGGTGCTGGACGGCCCCAGGATCGAGCCGCCGCCGGCGACGCTCGAGCGAGGCGCGGAACGCGTCCGGCCGGGCGGAACGGATCGAGGAGATCGCCGCCGAGATCGAGCGCGAGGGGATCGAGTACGTCTTCTTCCAGCAGGTGTCCGTCAGCGGGCACATCAACGGCAAGGGGGTCGTGGCGAGCTACTTCCCCCAGGTGGCCGAGCGCGGCTACCAGCTCGTATACGGCGCCACGGCGGACCTCTTCACCGATCGCCAGGAGAACTACATCGGGTTCGGGCCCGAGGAGTCGGAGCTGGCGGCGATGGCGGACCTCGACACGTTCTGTCGCCTGCCGTGGGATCCGCGGGTGGCGCGCGTGTACTGCGACTGCTACGACACCGAGACCGGGGACTTGCTTGACGCCGACCCGCGGCAGAACCTGAAGCGGATCGCGCAACGACGTGGAGCAGGAGCTGGGCTACACGTTCCTGTGCGGCATCGAGCCCGAGATGATGTGGCTGAAGCTGGGCTCAGACGGCGACGCGCCGGAGGGCGTGACCAAGCCCTACTGCTACCACATCAACCAGTTCGAGCAGCTGCGCCCGGTGATCCTCGATGTGGTCTCACACGGCAAGGCGATGGGGCTCGACATGAGCTACGGCGACCACGAGGACGCGCCCGGCCAGCTCGAGCTCAACTTCCGCTTCGACCGGGCGGTGCGGACGGCGGACAACATCACCACCTACCGTCAGATCTGCACCGCGGTCGGGCGTGAGCACGGCCTGCACGCGTCGTTCATGCCGAAGCCGTTCACCGGGGTCTCGGCGAACGGGCACCACCACCACTTCACGCTCGTCGACGAGGCGGGCACGAACGTCTTCCACGACCCCGAGGGGCCGGCGCAGCTCTCCGAGATCGGGAAGCGGTTCATGGGCGGGATCCTCGACCACTTCGGGGCCCTGGTCTGCATCGGCTCGCCGACCGTGAACTCCTACAAGCGGATGTGGGACTTCGGCTTCTGGGCGCCGGTGTACCGCAACTACGGATGGCAGAACCGCACCTGCATGGTCCGCGTGGCCAGCGGTGGGCGGTTCGAGTTCCGCGGCGTGGACTCGGCGTGCAACCCGTACCTGACCCAGGCGGCCCTGCTCACGGCCGGGCTCGACGGGGTGAAGCGCGAGCTCGATCCCGGCGAGCCGCAGCAGGCGAACACCTACGACCTGCTGGCCGAGGGCACCGAGTTCGAGCGGGTGCCAGACCACCTCGGGGCAGCGCTCGAGGCGCTGGACGCAGACGAGGTCGTGAAGAGCGCGCTGCCGGGTCGCCTCTACGACGTGTTCCGGCACTACAAGCGCGACGAGTGGGAGCGCTATCTGGCGGCGGTCACCGACTGGGAGCGCGAGGAGTACCTGGAGGTCCTCCCCTAGGGAGGCCGCTGGCGTGTGCGGGATCGCCGGGATCATCTACCGCAACGGCGACTCGGATCGCCCGGTGGGGCGTGACCTGACCCGCATGCTCCAGGCGATGAAGCACCGGGGCCCGGACTCAACCGGCTACGCGCTCTACCGCGGCGACGCCGACTCGTTCGTCATGCACGTGAAGCTCTCAGAGCCGGGCGATGCCGACCCGGACCTCGAGCAGCGGGTGGCTCGCCAGCGGGGCCAGGTGGAGGCCCGCATGCGGGCGGCCGGGGCACGGATCGAGGACATGAAGGAGACGCCGCGGACGATGACGGTCATCTTCGGCTTCGACGGCGATCTGAAGCTGATGGCCGACGCCGTCGAGCGGGTGCGGAACACCGAGGTGCTCTCGCTGGGCCGCTCGCTCGAGATCATCAAGGACCTTGGCGACGCGAACACCGTCTCGGATGAGTACGGGCTCGGCGGGTTCGTGGGCACTCACGCGATCGGGCACGCGCGGATGGCCACCGAGTCCGACGTGGACATCGCCAACGCCCACCCGTACTGGGCCTACCCGTTCCCCGACGTCGCCGTGGTCCACAACGGGCAGCTCACGAACTTCCACGACTGGCGCCGGCGCCTCGTGCGCGCGGGCCACCGCTTCCAGTCGGACTGCGACTCGGAGATCATCGCCGTCTACCTCGCCGAGCGCATGAGCCAGGGGCTCACGCTGGAGGAGGCGATGCGGCGGAGCCTCACCGAGCTCGACGGGGTGTTCACGTACATCTGCGTCACCGAGGACTCGCTCGGTGTCGCCAAGGACGTGCTGGGCGCGAAGCCGCTGGTGCTCTACGAGGACGACGAGGTCGTGGCGCTCGCCTCCGAGGAGATCGCGATTCGCCAGGTCCTCGATCGCGAGATCACGACGCACGACCCATACGAGGGCGAGGTGCGGGTGTGGACCAGGTGAGCGAGGCGCCGGAGGCACGCATGGACGAGCGCGGGCTCGTCGAGCTCGACGACTCGATCCCGAAGACGTCCAAGATCGAGGACGGGCGCGCCACGCTCGACGCCGCCGAGCTCACCCCACGCAAGATCAACGCCGAGCTGCGCTGGCTGATCTACGAGCAGGGGATCACCGACGTGACGGTGCTCAACCCGAGCGCCCGGCATTCGCTCGGGGTCGCGATCCTGACCCGCTGCCGCCTCCGCTTCGAGGGCAGCCTCGGGTACTTCGGGTGCGGGTTGATCGACGGCCCGGAGGTCGTGATCACGGGCCGCGTGGGCTGGTCGGTGGCCGAGAACATGATGTCGGGGGTGGTCGTCGTCGAGGGGAACGCCGGCTCGCTCGCCGGAGCCGCGCTGCGCGGAGGTGACCTCGTCGTCAAGTCGGACGTCGGCGCCCGCACCGGCATCGACCAGAAGGGCGGCACCATCATCGCCCTCGGCAACGCGGCCTCGATGACCGGCTTCATGATGCAGCGTGGGCGCCAGATCATCTGCGGCGACGTCGGCCCCGGCCTGGGCGACTCGATGTACGACGGCACGATTTACGTGGGCGGCAAGGTCGCCTCGCTCGGAATCGACTGCGTCGAGGCGGAGTGGGAGGACTCCGACACCGAGCTTGTCGAGCGCAAGTTCTCGATCTACGACCTGGGATCGCCGCCCGAGCTGCGCAAGTTCGTGTGCGGGAAGAAGCTCTACAACTACGACAACCTCGAGCCCAGCGAGCGCAAGCTGGTCCTCTAGACGGGAGGCTCGTGATGGCTAGCGACAACGAGGCAACGTCCGGGCAGAGGCCCGCCGAGCGGGAGGTCCTCGGGCGGAGCCCGATCTTCACGCGGGAGGTCATCAACGACATCCACATGAAGGCCGAGCTGGGCCGCTACCGGATGCGGGGCTTTTCGATGTTCAAGAAGCTCCCCGGCTGGGATGACCTGATCTTCCTGCCCGGGACGCTGACGCGGTTCGTGATCGAGGGCTACCGCGAGAAGTGCGACACGAAGACCGTCCTCGGCAGCCGCTTCGCGAAGAAGCCGCTCGAGCTCGACATCCCGATCTACATCACCGGCATGAGCTTCGGCGCCCTGTCGCTCGAGGCGAAGATGGCGCTCGCGAAGGGCGCGTCGATGGCCGGCTCGGCCACGTGCTCGGGCGAGGGCGGGATGATCCCGCCCGAGCGGGACCTGTCGACCAAGTGGTACTACCAGGTGATCCAGAGCCGCTACGGCTTCAACCCGCACCACCTGATGCTGGCCGACGGGGTCGAGTTCTTCATCGGCCAGGGCTGCAAGGTCGGCCTGGGCGGGCACCTGATGGGCCAGAAGGTGACCGAGCAGGTCGCCGAGATGCGCTCCCTGCCGGCCGGCATCGACCAGCGCTCACCCGCGCGCCACCCCGACTGGCTTGGCCCCGATGACCTTTCGCTCAAGGTCCAGGAGACCCGTGAGGCGACCAACTACGAGGTCCCGATCCAGCTCAAGCTGGGCGCCGCCCGCGTCTACGACGACGTGCGGATGGCGGCCAAGTGCGGCCCGGACGTCATCTACCTGGACGGGGCCGAGGGCGGGACCGGGGCGGGGCCGCACATCGCGGCCGAGGAGACCGGCATCCCGCTGCTGGCGGCGATCCCAGAGGCGCGCCGTGCGCTGGAGGACGTCGGCCTTGTCGACGAGGTCGACCTGGTGGTCGCCGGTGGCATCCGCAACGGCGGCGACGTCGCGAAGTGCCTGGCGCTCGGCGCCGACGCGATCGCGATCGGCCACTCGGCGCTGATGGCGCTCAACTGCAACAAGGAGATCCCGGGGGTCACCGACTACGAGGGCACCGTGGGAGTCCCGGCCGGCCAGTGCTACCACTGCCACACCGGCCGCTGTCCGGTTGGGATCACGACCCAGGACCCGGAGCTCAGAAAGCGCCTCCACGTGGACGAGGCGGCACAACGCGTGTTCAACTTCCTCCACACGCTCACGCTCGAGGTGCAGATGCTCGCCCGGGCGTGCGGCAAGACGAGCGTGCACAGCCTCGAGCCCGAGGACCTGGCCGCGCTCACGGTCGAGGCGTCCGCGATGGCCAAGGTGCCCCTGGCCGGCACCGACTACATCCCGGGCGTCACCGAGGAGCGCTCGCTGAACGAGATTCGCACGCTGCTCGACCGCTACCTCGAGAATCCCGTCGACTTCCTGCCCGAGCACGCGGCAGCCTCGACGGAGGACTCCGCATGACTCGCGCCGACGACGTGCGCGAGCCCGAGAAGGTCGTCTCGATCGACGCGGAGTACCTGTCGGGCGAGCGCTTCCCCTACCAGGAGGACATCTCGGAGGTCGAGGACATCGACCTCGAGGCGGCGACGCCCGGCCAGGACCTCAACTGGCTCGAGGACGTCGAGCTTCTGGTGGAGGAGGGCGTGCCGGCGGTCTTCGACCGCTACTCGAACTCGTTCCTGCGGATCCACTTCCCGATCCCCGAGGGCCGCGAGGACGAGATCGCCCGCAAGGTCTTGATCGCCCACCTTCAGTCAGGCAACTCCTACGGCATCCGCCTCAAGCGGGCGCATGCAAAGTTCCCGCAGCCCGAGCTCGGGCCGTGGGTCGCCGACTCGCCGGTCGTCGGCGAGGACTGGCGCCCCCCCGTGCTGGAGGGCTGGGAGCCCCCGGACCACTAGTCCGTCGGATGCGGCGATGACGGCCCTGCCCGACTCCGCCCGTCACCTCGTGATCGGGGCCGGCGTCCACGGGCTGTCGACCGCGTGGCATCTCGCGCAGGCCGGGGAGGAGGTGCTCGTGGTCGACAGGGCGTCGGTCGCGGCGGGGGCGTCCGGGATCGCCTGCGGGGTCATTCGCAACAACTACTTCCAGCCCGCGATGCAGGAGCTGATGGCGGACTGCGTCGAGATCTGGGAGTCCGATCCCGAGGCGCTCCACTACCACGGCTCGGGCTACGTCGCCCTCGGGCCTCAGGCCCAGGAGGCCGAGCTCGCCGAGGTGTTCGAGCGCCAGCAGCGGATCGGCTACCGCTCCGAGCTCCACACCGGGGAGAGCGCGGTTAGGGCGCACATGCGATCGCTCTACCCCGACTGGCGCGCGGAGGGCCTGACCGTGTGCCTGCACGAGTGGGCGGGCGGCTTCGCCTTCAACCGGGAGTCGATGCTGGGCCTCGCGGACAAGGCCCGAGCCGCCGGCGCGGAGATCTCCGAGGGGGTCGAGGTCACGGGGTTCAGCTTCGACGGCTCCGGGGCTGTGGCCGCGGTGGAGACGAGCGCGGGGACCGTCGAGGTCGACCAGGTGGTGGTCGCGGTCGGTCCCTGGATCGCCCGCCTCTGGGACCTGCTCGGCCTCCCCGACCGGATCGACGTGCGCCACCCCGACGGCGAGGTCGAGCGCGATGTCCCGGCGTGGACGTACTGGTACCTCCAGGAGGGCGAGGTCGACGCTCGCGCCCTCGACCCTGGACACCGCCGCGGGGGCGGAGGGCCCCGTCCTTCACGTGGACTCGGACCGCCCGCTGCACGACGACGACGGAGCCGTGGTCAGCGAGGGCCCCTGGGGGATCTACGTGAAGCCCGACCGCGAGTCCGTTCAGGGCGGGGCGCAGCCGCTTCAGCTCGGCCACGAGCTCGAGCTCGACCCGTACCCGAAGGGCACGGTCGAGCCGGGCTTCCCCGATCTGTGGTGCGCCGCGCTCTCGCACTGCATGGAGCGATTCGCGGGATGCCGCGGGAGCTACGTCCAGGTCCGCTCGGGCGGGGCGGGCGCCTTCAGCGCCGACAACTTCCCGGTGTTCGACCGCATGCGCGACAACGTCTACGTCGCCGCCGACTCGAACCACGGCTACAAGATGATCGCCGTTGGCCGCGAGATCGCCCGCGAGCTTCGTGGCGAGCACTCGACTCTGCTGCAGCCGTTTCGCTTCGAGCGCTTCGCCACCGGCGAGCTGCACCCGGTCTCGCAAAGCCCCTATCCGTGGAGCTAGAGGGAAGGCGCGCCGGCCACGTCGTCCTCGGCGGCGGCGTGCTGGGGCTGTCGGCGGCGTGGCGCCTCGCCGAGCAGGGCGCGGACGTCCTGGTGCTGGAGAAGGGCCTCGTTGGCTCGGGCGCCTCGGGGGCAGCCGGCGGGATCGTTCGCAACTACTACCGGTCGCCCTCGATCACGCGGATCATCAAGGCGTCGGTGGACATCTTCGAGGCCGAGGCCGATGAGTTCGGCTTTCGCCAGGTGGGCTACGTCGCCGCCGTGCCGCCGGGCCAGGTGGAGGACCTGGTCGCCATCCGCGAGCAGCACGAGGGCGCCGACTACGAGTCGGAGCTGATCGTCGGTGCCGACGAGTGCCGCACCTACCTCGAGTTCATCTGGCCCGACTTCCAGGCCCCGGTCGCGGCCCTCCTTCACGAGCGGCGGGGCGGTTGGGCAGACCCGATGCAGACGGTCCGCCACCTGGCCCGGCGCACGCGCGAAGCGGGGGCGGCGATCGCGGAGGAGGTGGAGGTGACTGGATTCGAAGTGGGGGACGGGGGCGTCGAGGCGCTTCATACGTCCCGCGGGACCCTGTCCTGCGAGACGCTCGTCGCGGCGCCCGGCCCGTGGGTCGAGCGGACCTGGCGCCTCCTCGGCCTGCGGCCCGAGGTCGCGGCGCCCGGCGCAGAGCCGCAGCCGCTGATCGCCTACCTGAAGGCCCAGGAGGGGGAGTTCGAGCTGCCGGGGGTCGGGCTCGCCGGCCGCGCCGGCCCCGAGCCACCGGTTCTCCACCTCGACCAGGAGGGCGAGCTTCGCTCCGATCGCGACGACCGCGTGATCCACTCGGGCCCATGGGGCATCTACCTGCGGATGGGCCGCACCGGCACCGGGGTCACGGGAGGCGGCCTCCCGGAGCGGCTCGCCGATCCCGACCTCGACCCGTACGGCCCGGAGAACCCCGAACACGCGGCGGGGTCGGAGTTCGAGGAGTTCTTCGTCTCAGGGCTCGCCGCGGCCTTCGGCCGCTTCGGCGGCAAGGCCACGGACTGGCGAACGACCCTCGGCGGCGGGATCGTCGCCCACACCCCCGACAACTATCCGATCTGCGACTGGATCCTCGATAACGTTTACGCGATCGTCGACTCCGGGCACGGGTTCAAGATGCTGGCCCTCGGCCGCCTGGCCGCCGACGATGTGCTCGACCGGGGTGAGCGGCTTCGTGACTTTGGCCTGGGCCGCTTCGAGCGCGGCGAGACCCACCTCGCCTCCAGAGGCCCCTACCCCTGGACCTAGGAGGCCAGCCGAACGTGTGATGGCAGAGCCCTATCTCGACATCTCCGATCCGGACTTCGCGGTGCGCTCCGACCAAGTGCACTCAGCCCGCGCTCAGAGCTGGTACGCGCGCACGAACTACGGGCTCGCGGTGCTGCGGGCCGAGGAGGTCAGGGAGCTGCTCAAGGACAGGCGCCTGCGTCAGGGCAGCGCCACGTGGCCCGTCCACAACGGCGTCGACCGCGGCCCGTTCGTCGAATGGTGGTCGGCCGCGTTGCTCAACCTCGAGGGCGAGGATCACACCCGCATCCGGCGATTGCTCAACCCGGCCTTCGCGCCGCGCTCGATCGACCGCCTCGTCCCGCGGTTTCGCGCGGTGGCCGAGGAGCTGATCGCCGCCTTCGCCCCCGCTGGACGCTGCGAGTTCATGTCCGAGTTCGCTGAGCCCTATGCCGGCCGGGTGATCGCGATCATCCTGGGCCTCCCCGAGCGCGAGTGGCGCTCGATCGCCGCTTGGTCAGCCGACCTCGGGCTCGGGCTCACCGTCGACGTCGCCGCCGAGCTCGACCGAGTCGAGGCCGCGCTCGAGGGGCTGTACGGATATGCCGACGAGCTGATCGCCGAGCGCACCGCCCGCCCCGGCGACGACTTCGTCAGCGTGCTGGTCGAAGCCCACCACGGCGAGGATCGCCTCTCGGCGGACGAGCTTCGCGTCGCGCTGGTCCTGCTGATCTTCGGCGGCATGGACACCACCCGGAACCAACTCGGGCTCGCGATTCAGACCTTCCTCGACCATCCCGACCAGTGGCAGCTGCTCGCCGAGCGCCCCGAGCTTGGCCGGCAGGCGGTCGAGGAGGTGATGCGCGTCAACCCGACGATCACCTGGGTCACACGCGAGGCCTGCGAGGACTTCGAGTTCGAGGGCCTTCCGATCGCCGCCGGCACGACGCTCCACCTGCTCACCGAATCAGCGGGGACGGATCCGCAGCGCTTCGACGAGGCACCGTTCGACATCGCCATCAAGCGCCCTCGGCACTTCGGCTTCGGCGCCGGGATCCACCATTGCATCGGCCACTACCTCGCCCGCACCGACATGGCCGAGGCGCTGCCGCTGCTCGCGCGGGGCCTGCGCGAGCCGCGCCTCGATGGCGCGGTCAGGTCGCTGCCCCCGTCGGGCAACACAGGGCCGATGCATTTGCCGCTGGCCTTCGGTCGCGGCACCTGAGCGGCAGCTCAGACGCCAACCTTGGTTACTCGCGCCACTCGTACGGCAGGAACTTGCCGTTCAGCACGATCTCGACCCGATCGCCCGCGGGATCTGGGATCCGGCGGATCGTGAACCCGAAGTTGATCGCGCTCATGATCCCGTCGCCGAACTCCTCGTGGATCAGCTCCTTGATCGCCGGGCCGTAGACCTGGACGATCTCGTAGAAGCGGTAGACGGTCGGGTCGGCGGGGACGGTGTTCTCGAGGCCGCCACGCATCGGTGACGCGGTGAGCTCGGCGGCTGCGTCATCGTCGAGCCCGAGCACATCGACCGCGGCTCGCGCCTGCTCCTCGGAGAGCGGAAACTGGCCGAGGAGCGCGCAGGTCGACCACTCCACCGGCGCCCCGAGCGCCTCGGCGAGCTCGGCCCAGGTCAGCCCGTTGGCGCGTTTCGCCGTGAGAATCTGCTCCGAGAGTTGCCGGCGCCGGGTCACGGGCGCAGCCTATTCACCCTGCGGCGATCAGGGCGACGCCCGTGAGGGCGACGATCACCCCGGCGCCCTGCACCGCCGCGAGGCGCTCACCGAGCAGGGCCCGCGCCAGGATGACGGTGGCGACGGGGTAGAGCGAGGCGAGCACCGCGACGACGCTCAGCAGACCGGTCTCGGTGCCGAGCGCAAAGCAGGCGTTGGCGCCGACGTCGAGCAGGCCGATCAGCGCCAGCGCCGGGAGGTCCGGGGCGCTTCCGCCCAGCCGCGGGCGCGCGAGGACGAGAACGACCGCGAGCGTCGCGGCCGCGGCGATCCGGGCGACGAGGAGGGCGCCCAGCGGGTCGGTCGAGTCGGCCGCCGCGTCCATGCCGACGTAGAAGCCGCCGAAGCCGAGCGCGGCGACCGCGCTCAGGGCCAGCGCCTCGCGCGACGAGCCGGGGCCGGCTGCGCCACCCTCGGTTCGGGTCGCGAGCGCGACGCCCGCGAACGCCGCCGCCATCCCGGCGACCTGAAGGGCGCCCGGGCGCTCCCCTGCGGTGACGCCCACGATCAGAGGAAGGACAGCCGCGCCGCTTGCCGAGACCGGCGAGATCACGCTCATCGTGCCGATCGCCAGCGCCCGGTAGAGCGCCGCGATCCCGGCGAGCTGGCACACGCCCGCCACCACGGCGGCCGCGAGGTCCGACCCGGAGGGAACCTCCAGCGCACCCACGCCGACCACGATCACGATCGCCGCCAGGCCGCAGAGCTGGCTCACGACGAGAACGAGCGCCAGGGTCAGACGCCTGGTGCGAATCCCCCCGAGGAAGTCTGCGAAGCCCCAGCAGACAGCGGCGCCGAAGCCGAAGGCGATCGCGGCCACGTCGTGGCCTCAGCCGGCCGCCCGCCGCGCCCGCTCGGCCGCCTCTCGGGCCCGTGAAAGGCGGGGATCGTCCCGCCCGCCGAGATTGGCCGAGACGAGCTCGAGGGCGCCGGCCGCCGCCGCGGCCGCCAGCCCGGCGGCGACCGCCGCGTCGGCCGTGAACGGCCAATCGCCCGCCGCGGCGATCTCGGCACCGCTCTCGGCCACCTCGGCCCCCGCCTCGGCGACGGCGAGCGGCGGTTCGCTCGCACGCTCCAGGGCCACGGCGCGGGCGGAGGCATCGTCCGCGTCCTTCACCCGGGAATAGGCGGCGACGTCCTCGTTGGCGGCGGAGAGCGCACGCTCCCGCGATCTACCCGCACGGCGGCCAAGCTCTTGAAGTCGCGCCGCGGCCTCGGTGTCCTCGGAGGCGATTCGATTAGCGGCCAGGGCGGCGGTCAGCTCGACGAGCGCGGCGGCCTGGGCGCAGGTCAGCGCCGTCGCCACGCCGGCAGCGGATGACGCGCCGGGCGAGGCGAGCTCAGCCAGCACCTCTCCCACCGCGCGGTCGTCGAACCCGGGCACGGCCGGGACGCTACAGGCCCGCTCAGAACAGGCCGACGGTCCTGCCCTCGGAATCGATGTCGACCTCGAAGGCCGCCGCCTTCTTGCCCAGCCCCGGCATCTGCTGGATCTCCCCGCAGAGCGGGACCAGCCATCCGGCCCCGGTGTACGCGCGGACGTCGCGCACCGGCAGCTGGAACCCGGTCGGCGCGCCGAGTAGCTCGGGGTCCGCGGACAGCGACAGCGGCGTCTTGGCCATGCAGACCGGAAGGCCGCCGAGGCCCTGGCTCTCGAACTGCTCCAGCTTGTGCCCGGCCTCGAGGTAGTAGACGACCTCGGAGGCACCGTATATCCGCTTCGCGATCGCCTCGATCTTGTCCTTGATCGAGCTGTCGCCGTCGTAGAGGAAGCGGAACTCGTTCGGCTCGTCACATGCCGCGACGACGGCCTCAGCCAGGTCGGCCACGCCCTTGCCGCCCTGTGCGAAGCCGTCGCTGACGGCTGCGGCGAACGCTCCGGACTCGCCGGCGAGCCTCGTCACCAGCTCGACCTCCTCGTCCGTGTCCTCGGGCCGGCGGTTCACGGCCACCACCGCCGGCAGCCCGAACTCGCCCACGATCTGAAGGTGGCGGCGCAGGTTCTCGATCCCGCCCTCGATCGCGGCCAGGCGGTCGCGGCCGTTCGCGCCCTCCTCGTCGGCCAGGCCACCGTGGTGCGCGAGGGCACGCACGGTGGCCACCACGACGACCGCGTCGGGCACGATCCCGCCCGCGCGGCAGACGATGTCGATGAACTTCTCCATCCCCATGTCGGAGCCGAAGCCCGACTCGGTGACCACGTAGTCGCCGAGCTTCAGCCCGAGGAGGTCAGCGACCAGCGAGGAGTTGCCGTGCGCGATGTTCGCGAAGGGGCCCGCGTGCATCAGGCACGGCTGGCCCTCGAGGGTCTGGATCAGGTTCGGCTTGATCGCGTCCTTGAGGAGCACGGTCATCGCCCCCGCCGCCCCCAGGTCCTCGGCGGTCACGGGCTCGCCCGCGCGCGTGTAGCCCGCGGTGATCCGGCCCATCCGCCGGCGCAGGTCCTGGAGGTCGTGGGCCACCGCGAGGATCGCCATCACCTCCGACGCGGCGGTGATGTCGAAGCCCGGTCTCGCGCGGGTAGCCGTTGGCGGCGCCGCCGAGTCCCAGCGCCACGTGCCGGAGCGCACGGTCGTTCATGTCAACCGCCCGCTTCCAGGTCACGCGCAGCGCGTCGATGTGATGCGGGTTGCCGTGCAGGATCGAGGCATCGAGGATCGCGGCCAGCAGGTTGTTCGCGGCGCCGATCGCGTGGATGTCGCCGGTGAAGTGGAGGTTCAGGTCCTCCATCGGGACCACCTGGGCGAACCCGCCGCCGGCCGCCCCGCCCTTGAGGCCGAAGACCGGGCCCACCGACGGCTCGCGCAGGCAGAGGACCGGGTCCCGGCCGATGTAGCCCATCCCCTCGGTCAGCGCCACGGAGGTCGTCGTCTTGCCCTCGCCCGCCTTGGTCGGCGTCATGCCGGTGACGCAGACCAGCTTCCCGTTGGGCCGGTCCGCCAGGCGCTCCAGCGCCGTGAGCGAGATCTTGCTCTTGTACCGGCCGTACGGCTCGATCTCCTCGGGCTCGAGCCCCAGCCTCTCACCGATCTCGTCGATCGGCTCGAGCTCGGCGTCCTGCGCGATCTCGAGGCTTGACTTCATCTCCTACGTCCTCTCGTTGGTTGGTCAATGTGAAACGGCCGCCGCCCCGACCTCGGAGACGAGGCGGTCGCGGTAGAAGCGCTCCAGCGCGAACGGCTCGATCAGCTCGGGAGTGCTCTCGGTGGCCACCAGCTCCGCCATGGTCTTGCCGACGATCGGCGCGGCCTTGAACCCGTAGGTGCCCCACCCGGCGCTGAGCAGGAAGCCGTCCACCTCGGTGCGGCCCAGGATCGGGCTGTAGTCGGGGCTTATGTCGCAGAGGCCGGCCCAGCTCCGCAGCATGCGCGCACGCTCGAGCTGCGGGAACAGCTCCAGCGTGTGCCGGGATGCCTCCTGGAGGAAGTTCAGGGTGCCCTGCTGGCGGTAGGTGGTCCAGGGCTCGATCTCGGCGCCTATCAGGAACTCGCCCCGGTCCGTCTGCGAGATGTAGACGTGCATCTGCGAGGAGACGATCACGACGTCGAGAAGCGGCTTCAGCGGCTCGGTGACGAACGCCTGCAGGATGTGGGTCGTGATCGGGAGCTCAACCCCGGCCATCGCCGCCACGGTCGAGCTCCAGCCCGCCGTCGCGTTGATCACCGTGCCGGCGCCGATCGTCCGCCCGTCGCGCAGCTCGACCCCGGTGGCCCGCCCGTTGGAGCGCTCGATCCCGGTGACCTCGGTGTAGGGGTGGATCTCGGCTCCGCCGGCGTCGGCGCCACGCGCCAGCCCCCACACGACGGCGTCGTGGCGGATGATCCCTCCCGGCGGGTGGTACAGGGCTCCCATCACCGGATAGACCGCGTCCGGCTGCAGCGACATCGCCGGGGCCAGGCGCTGAACCTCGTCGGGCCCGATCACGCGGGAGTCGATCCCGCCGAGGCGGTTGACCTCGGCGCGCTCGGTCATCACGAACATCGCCCGGTCGGTGTGCGCGAGCGTCAGGTGCCCCTGCTGGGAGAACAGGAGGTTGAAGCCGAGCTCCGCGGAGAGGCCCTCGTAGAGCCGCACCGAGGCGTCATAGAACCTGGCCCCTTCGGGCGTCTTGTAGTTGGAGCGCAGGATGGTCGTGTTGCGGCCCGCGGCGCCCGACCCGATGTAGCTCTGCTCGAGCACGCACACGTCGGAGATCCCGTGGTCGCGCGCCAGGTAGTAGGCGATCGCGAGGCCGTGGGAGCCGCCGCCGACGATGACGACGTCGTAGCGGTCCCGAAGGGCCGGTGTCCGGCGCCACATGCGGCGCTTGCGGAAGAGGTCAAGCATCGGATCGGGCCTCCTCGCCATAGGCGTCGACGCCGACCGCCCGGCCGCCCAGGTGCTCCGCCGCGTCCACGAACACGGTCCAGACGTAGTGCGCGTACCCGGCGCCGAACAGGTGCACGAAGCTCTCGGTTCCTGTGCGCAGGACCATGCCCGGGACCCGGGCCACGGAGACCGGGGCGAACGCCGCCTCCCCGAAGGCGCCGGGCCGCATGTCGAGCGCCGTGCTCCGGGCGAACGCCTCGCGGGCGAGCGGCCCCACGACCCCGTTCGAGCCGAACGCCGTGGTCAGCTCGTGGACCGAGGCGAACGACTCCTCCGCTGCCGCCTCCAGGTCGTCGCGCACTCGCGCGGTCGCCTCGGGAGGTGTGACGGCGAGGACCCGCTCCGCCGTGATCGGGCACCACCAGACCCCCTCGTGCGTCGCCGCCCGCCCGAGGGCGAGGGACGCTCCACCGGCGACGCTCGCGACGATGCTCGATACGACCTCCGCGGCGCCCTGGAGCTCGAGCTTGCCGAGGTGGGACAGGTCCGCGACCCCGACCGACCGCTCACAGGCGGCGACCTCGCGGGCGGCGTCGCCGTAGTCGGCCACCAGGCGCCAGCCCGACCGCTCCGCGAGCCGCGCACCGGCGTCGCGATGCACCCACTCGATCGGGCTGCGCAGGGCCGGCATGACCCCGTTGAAGGGCTCTGCCGCGTCCGGTGCCAGGAACTCGACGCTCATCCCCGCAGGCGCTCCTGGTCGGGGTCGTAGAACGGGGCGGTCTGGACCCGTGCGGTCAACCGGCGCCCGTTGTCGGCGAGGGTGATCGAGGCGCCGTCTGAGGCCAGCTCCGCCGGCACCCAGGCCATCCCGATCGTCCGTCGCAGCCGCGGCGAGAATCTCGACGAGGTGACCCTCCCCACGGGCCGGTCGTCGGCGACCACGGCGGCTCCTTCCGCCGGCACCGCCCCGTTGGCGACGGTGAACCCGACGAGCATGTTCTCCTCGCCGCGCTCCTGGACCGACTCGAGCGCCCAGCGCCCGATGAAGTCCTCCTCCTTGTCGAGCTTCACGATCCACGGCATCGCGGCCTCGAGCGGGTTCGACTCGGCATCGGTGTCCTGGCCGACCAGGATGTGGAGCTTCTGGAGGCGGAGCACGCGCTGGGGCTCGAGGCCGAACGGCCTGATGCCGTGTGGCTCGCCGGCGGCCATGATCGCGTCCCAGAGGTGCTCGGCGAGCGCCGCCGGGCAGTGGAGCTCGTACCCGAGCTCGCCCACGAAGCCGATCCGCAGCAGCAGGCAGGGGACCCCGGCGACGTGGGCTCGCTTGCCGTCGAGGTAGGAGAACGCCTCGTTGGAGCAATCCAGGTCGGTGAGCCCCGACAGGATCTCGCGCGACCGCGGCCCGGCGAGGTTGAATGCGGCCAGGCCCTGGCTCACGTCGGTGAGGTGAACCTGCATCCGCCACTCGGCCAGCCACCACGCGAACCAGCTCTCGACCGCGTCGGCGCCGCTGGAGGTGGTGGTGACGTAGAACGACTCGTCGTCGAGCCGGCATATGGTGCCGTCGTCGGTGATCCTCCCGGCGTCGTCGCCCAGCACCCCGTAGCGGATGCGACCGGCCTTGAGCGTGTCGAAGCGGTTCGGGTAGAGGTGGTTCAGGAACGCGGCGGCCTCGGGCCCGCGGACCATCAGCTTGCCGAGCGTGGAGACGTCGATCAGGCCCGCGCGCTCGTGCACCGCCATGGTCTCGCCCTCGGGGTCGCCGTAGTCGTACGGCCGTCGCCAGTCGCCCGCCCAGAGCACGTTCCCGGAGAGCTCACGGTGGCGGCCGTGGACGGCGGAGCGCTTCGCAGGCTCGAACGGCCGGCCCGCCATCACCCCCATCGGCACGCTCGACCAGGGGGGCCGGGCCGTGGTCAGCCCGACGTCACCCACGGCGGCTCCCGTGTCCGCGGACACCGTGCGGATCGTGGGCAGCTGGCACATCCGGCCCTGGCAGGGCCCCATGGTCACGGTCGTGTACCGCTTGAGCAGCTCGAGCGAGTCGAAGCCCTCCTCGAGCGAGTGGGAGATGTCATCGGCGGTCACGTCCTCGCACAGGCAGGCGAAGCAGCGGCCCTTGCCGCGGGCGGCCCCGGACGCCGGCGCCGGCACCGACCTCCGCCGGCGCCACGTCGCCCCCGCCGTTCAGCGCTGCCCGATCGGCCTCGAGCCGAGCTCCATCCTCGGCACCGTCGAGCCCGAGCTCGACCGCGGCCTCCGCGCCCGCCAGCGAGCCGGATGCCTGGGCGGCCTCGCGCTCGGGCGTGGCCGGCGACGGCGCCGGCCGCGCGGATGCCAGACGGCGGCTCCTCCGGGAGGTAGGTCTGCCGAGGCGTCGTCCCAGCGGGCCTTCGCTCCCGCCTGGAGCAGCAGCGACGTCGCCGGCACCGTCCCGCCGGAGACCGCGACGAGGTCGCAGTCGATCCCACGCTCGCGTGTCCTCGATCCAGCGACCGCCCTCGTCCAGGTCGGCGACCACGGCGCCCTTCACCCGCCCGCGCCCGAAGGCGCGAACCACGGCCTTGCCCCTCAGAAGCTCGACCCCGCCGGCCGCGAGGCGCCGCCGCGAGCTCCTCGCTCGGCCCACCGGGGCGGGCGTCGGCGACCGCCGCGATCGTGACACCCGCGTCGCGGAGGGCGAGCGCCGACTCCACGCCGCGGTCGGCGGTCGTCGCTACCACGGCGACCTCGCCCGGGCCGGACCCCGTAGAGCGCCGCCAGCCGCTCGGCGCCGGAGCACAGCATCACGCCGGGGAGGTCGTTGCCCTCGAACATCAGCGGCTGCTCGATCGAGCCGGTCGCGGCGATGTGGGCGCGGGCGCGGACCTGGTGCAGGGTGCTGCCCTCCCAGACCGGGACGATCCCGTCGAAGAACCCCAGCGCCGCCGCCGGCGCCAGCACCTCGACCCCGGCGGCGCGCACGCGCTCGGCCATCGCCCTCGCCTCGTCCGCGCGCCCGCTCGCGAGCAGGGCGCCGCCGAGCTCGGGCCCGTCGTCGACGAGGGTCACGTCGGCGCCCAGCTCCGCGGCGCGGAGCGCCGCCGCCATGCCGGCCACGCCGCCGCCGATCACCAGCACGTCGGCGTGGCGGCGGCGGTACTCGGTGCGCCAGTCCCGCTCGGGCTGGCGGCGGGCGAGCCTGCCGAGCCCGGCCGCGTTGCGCAGGACCTTCTCGTAGAGCGGCCACAGGCGCCGTGGCCTGATGAACGTCTTGTAGTAGAAGCCCGGCGGGGTCAGGCGCTTGCCGAAGTGGTCGGTCGCCCGCATGACGTCGAACCGAAGCGAGGGCCTCGCGTTCATGGGCTCCACCCGCAACCCCTCCCGGGCCGGCTCGGTGCAGGCCCGGACGCCGGGCCACCCGTCGACATCGACGAGGCAGTTGGGGCACTGGCCCGCACAGCAGAAGAGGCCGCGGGGCCGGTGGTACTTGAAGCTGCGCGAGAGGACCCGCCGGCCGTCGGCCGCGAGGGCCGAGCCGATCGTGTCGCCCTCGAACGCCGGGACCTCCTTGCCGTCGAACGTGAAGGTCAGAGGGCGATCGCGATCGACGCGCTCGCCGGGGGTGGGGGGGAGGCGGCTCATCGCTCGGGGAGGCCGACCCAGTGCACCTGGTTGGTGGTGGTGTCGCGGTCGGCCACGAACCAGGCGCGGCACCCGGAGCGGTGGTACCACCACTCGCGCTGGACCCCGGCCACGTTGCGGCGGAAGTAGTTGTAGGAGTTCAGCTCACGCTCGGACGGCTTCTGAGCCGGGCGCGGAACAACCTCGCCCCCATACGCGAAGTCGGTGACCTCGCGCTCGCCGCAGTTGGGACAGGTGAGAAGAAACGACATTGGCCTGAGGCCGAACCCGGCCGTCAGGAGACAGACTAGACAAATTGGTACACAAGCGCAAGGGGCGCATGGGGGTATGTGGGCGGGTCACATAGCGCGCCAGGAAATGCTGGTACGAGCGCCATTGCGCGGCCCGCTCGTATGTGAGATACAACCAGGCATGGCGGCACGCCCAACGGCCGATGACGTCCGGCGAGCGGTAGCGGAGGATGGGATCGAGTTCCTCTTCGCCCAGTTCGTGGACATGCACGCGAAGCCCAGCGCCAAGCTGGTCCCCGCGCCGCAGCTCGAGGGCCTGCTCGCCGACGGGGCGGGCTTCGCCGGGTTCGCCGCGGGGGACATCGGCCAGACGCCCGACAACCCCGACCTGATCGCGATCCCGGACGTCGGGACGTTCACCCAGCTCCCCTGGAGGCCGGAGATCGGCTGGTTCGCGTGCGACGCCACGGTCGAGGGTGAGCCCTGGCCCTACTGCCCGCGCACGATCCTGCGCCGCCAGATCGATCGCGCGCGAGAGGCCGGATTCGAGCTCAAGATCGGCTGCGAGCTCGAGTACTTCCTGCTGCGGAAGACCGAGGACGGCGGGATCGAGCTCGCCGACCCCCTCGACACCCTCGAGCAGCCCTGCTACGACATCCGCGCGCTGACCCGCTCGTTCGACTTCGTCGCCGACGTGATCCGCCACGTGAACTCGCTCGGGTGGGAGATGTACGCGACCGACCACGAGGACGCGAACGGGCAGTTCGAGCAGAACTTCGCCTACGCGGACGCGCTCACCACCTGCGACCGTGCCGTCTTCTACCGCTACATGGTCGAGGCGATGGCCCAGGAGCGCGGCCTGATCGCGACCTTCATGCCGAAGCCGTTCGCGCACCTGACCGGCAACGGGGCCCACTTCCACATGAGCCTCTGGGACGGCGAGGAGAACCTGTTCATGCGCGACCCCGGCGACGACCCCCGGGGCCTCGGCCTCTAGCGAGCTCGCCTACCAGTTCGTCGCCGGGCTGAAGGAGCACGCCAAGGCCTACATCGCGCTCACGGCGCCCACCGTCTCGTCCTACAAGCGGCTGGTGATCGGGGCCCCCGCGAGCGGGGCCACCTGGGCGCCGGCCTACGTCACCTACGGCTACAACAACCGGACGATGATGCTCCGCATCCCGGAGGCGGGGCGGATCGAGGACCGCACGGTCGACGGCTCTTGCAATCCCTACCTCGCCGCGACCGCGATCCTCGCGGCGGGCCTCGACGGCATCGAGCGCGGGCTCGATCCCGGCGACCCCACCTCGGCCAACATGTACGAGACGAGCGAGGCCGAGCGCGAGGAGATGGGGATCGAGACGCTCCCCGCCAACCTGCTCGACGCAACCCGCGAGCTCGAGGGCGACGACGTGCTGCGCAAGGCGCTCGGCTCGGTCGGCGACGAGGACTACCTGGACTACTTCGTCCGCTGCAAGCGCCGCGAGTGGCAGGCCGCCCACGAGCAGATCACCCAGTGGGAACTCGACCGCTACCTCCAGCACTTCTGAGGTGACGCGCCCATGTGCGGGATCGCCGGTCTGTTCAGCAAGTCGGGCTCGATCGAGGAGTCGCTCGGGGCCCACCTGAGCGCGATGCTCTCGCAGCTCGCCGATCGCGGGCCCGACAGCGCCGGCGTCGCGCTCTACCGCGACCCCGCGCCCGCCGGCTCCTGCAAGGTCTCGCTGTTCTCCGCCGAGGAGCCGGCCCCGTGGGATGCGCTGGCGGGCGAGCTACGCGAGGACTTCGGGGCCGAGGGAGACCCGGAGGTCCGCGCCTCGCACGCGCTCTTCGTCGTCCCCGGCGCCCCCGCCGACGTCCACGCCTGGCTCTCCCAGCAGCCACCCCGAGCTGCGGATGATGAGCGTCGGCGAGCGGATCGAGATCTACAAGGAGGCGGTCGATCCCCGCGACTTCGTCAAGCGGTTCGCGCTCGAGGGCGTCTCGGCGACGCACGCGCTCGGACACACCCGGATGGCCACCGAGAGCCGGGTGACGACCGAGCATTCCCACCCGTTCTCGACCGGCCTCGACCTCTGCCTCGTGCACAACGGCTCGCTCTCCAACCACAACCGCCTGCGCACGTTCCTGCGACACCAGGGGATCGGCTTCCAGACCGACAACGACACCGAGGTCGCGGCCGGCTACCTGACCTGGCGCCTGTCCGAGGGGGACGACATCGAGCAGGCGCTTCGCCGCTGTCTCGACGATCTCGACGGCTTCTACACGTTCGCGGTCGGCACCGCCGACGGCTTCGCCGTGCTCCGCGACCCGATCGCCTGCAAGCCGGCGGTGATGGCCGAGACCGACGACTGGGTCGCGATGGCGTCGGAGTACCGGGCCATCGCGGTCCTCCCGGGCGCCGAGGGGGCGAGGATCTGGGAGCCCGAGCCGGGCCGGGTCTACTCGTGGGAGCGGGCGAAGGTCGCGTGAGCCCCACCGAAGTCGCGGTTGAGACGGTCGACCTCGCGACCACCACGGTGCGGGACCTGAACCAGCGCCTGCACGAGCTCGATCCTCAGACGACGTCCCGCTGGCAAGTGGCCAACCCCAACGGCGCTCACGCGGTCGCGGTCGGGCTCGACTCCCCGGCCGAGGTCGAGATCGATGGGCACGTCGGCTATTACTGCGCCGGCATGAACAAGCTCGCCACCGTGCGGGTGCTCGGCAACTGCGGCCCAGGGGTGGCCGAGAACATCATGTCGGGGGAGGTCGTCGTCTCCGGGGACGCGAGTCAGTCGGCCGCGGCGTCCGGGCGGGGCGGGCTGGTGGTCGATCAAGGGCAGCGCCTCGGCCCGCTGCGGCATCTCGATGAAGGGCGTGGACGTCGTCGTGCACGAATCCGTGGGCCACGTCGCAGCCTTCATGGCGCAGAAGGGGACCCTGGTCGTCTGCGGCGATGCGGGCGACGGCCTCGGGGACTCGATCTATGAGGCCAGGGTCTACGTGCGGGGCGAGGTCGCCGGCCTGGGCGCCGACTGCGTCGAGAAGGAGATGCGCGACGAGCACCGCTCGCAGCTCGGGGAGCTGCTGGAGCGGGCGGACTCCGACGCCGATCCCGGCGAGTTTCGCCGCTACGGCTCGGCCCGGGACCTCTACACCTTCCAGGTCGACAACGCGGGCGCCTACTGATGACCGAGTTCGACTCGCTCTCCGAGCAGGAGGGGTTCCCGCTCTGGGAGACCGGTCGCTGGCGTCCGGGCCTTCGCGAGTCGGCCCTGTTCGACCGCAACGCCATCCACGAGATCCACCGGATGGCCCGTGAGGGCATCTACGACATCCGCGGCTTCGGCGCCAAGCGCCGCGTCCCCCACTTCGACGACCTCCTGTTCCTCGGCGCCAGCGTCTCCCGCTACCCGCTGGAGGGCTACCGGGAGCGGTGCGCCACCGACGTCACCCTGGGCACCCGCTTCGCGACCGAGCCGATCCACCTCGACATCCCGATCACGATCGCCGGCATGAGCTTCGGCGCCCTCTCGGCACCGGCCAAGGAGGCTCTCGGCCGGGGGGCGAGCGCCGTCGGCACGTCCACCACCACCGGCGACGGCGGCATGCTGCCCGAGGAGCGCGAGCACTCCGACAAGCTCGTGTACCAGATCCTGCCCTCCCGGTACGGGGTGAACCCGGACGACCTCCGCCGCGCCGACGCCGTCGAGGTCGTCGTCGGGCAGGGGGCGAAGCCGGGCGGCGGCGGCATGCTGCTGGGCCAGAAGATCTCCGACCGGGTCGCCGAGATGCGCGACCTCCCGAAGGGGGTGGACCAGCGAAGCGCCTGCAGGCACCCCGACTGGACCGGTCCCGACGACCTCGAGATCAAGATCGGCGAGCTGCGGGAGATCACCGACTGGCGCAAGCCGGTCTACGTCAAGGTCGGCGCCACCCGGACCTTCTTCGACGTCGCCCTCGCCGTCAAGGCCGGTGCCGACGTGATCGTGCTCGACGGGATGGAGGGCGGCACGGCGGCAAGCCAGGAGGTGTTCATCGAGCACGTCGGCATCCCGATCCTCGCGGCGCTCCCCGAGGCGGTCCGCTCGCTCCAGGAGCTCGACATGCACCGCAAGGTCCAGCTGATCGTCTCGGGCGGGATCCGCTCCGGCGCCGACGTCGCCAAGGCGCTGGCGCTTGGGGCCGACGCCGTCTCGATCGGCGTGGCCGCGGTCGTGTCGCTCGGCGACAACTCCCCGGCGTACGAGGGGGAGTACGAGGCGATCGGAAGCTCGGCCGGGTTCTACGACGACTGGCACGAGGGCCGGGACCCGGTCGGGATCTCGACCCAGGACGACGAGCTGTCGAGTCGCTTCGACCCGGTGCTCGGCGGCCGCCGCCTTGCCAACTACCTGCGCGCGATGGTGCTCGAGGCGCAGACCCTCGCTCGCGCCTGCGGCAAGTCCCACCTCCACAACCTGGAGCCGGAGGACATGGTCGCCCTGACGCTCGAGGCAGCGGCGATGTCCAAGGTTCCCCTGGCCGGCACGAGCTGGGTGCCGGGAGCCGATCAGGCGGAGGCCGGCACGCTAGATTGACGAGATTCCCAACCGACCCGTGCCGCCCGCTCGTAGTGCATGGCGCCAACGAGCAGGAGGTATCGCAGGATGAAATCCAGACTCACCAGTCTGATCGTGGTCGGGGTCGCCGTCCTCGCGGTCGCGGGGATCGCGGCCGGATGTGGCGATGACGACGACGACAGCGGCACGACCGCAGCCGAGACGACGACCGAGGAGTCCGGCTCCGCGAGCGAGCCCGAGACCATCGTCGCCGCCGCCCAGGCAACCCCTGACCTGAGCACGCTGGTCGAGGCGGTCACCGCGGCCGAGCTCGCGGAGACCTTGAGCGGCCCCGGGCCCTACACGGTGTTCGCCCCGACGAACGCTGCCTTCGAGGCCCTGCCCGCGGGACAGCTCGACGACCTGCTGAAGCCCGCGAACAAGCAGCAGCTCGCGGACATCCTCAGCTACCACGTCGCCGAGGGCGAGGTCCTCTCATCTGACCTGGAGGACGGGCAGACCATTCCGACCCTGCAGGGCGAGGACCTCAAGATCACCGTCGACGGGACCAGTGTGCTGGTCAATGGCGTCGCTGTCGAGACCGCCGACGTGCAGACCGGAAACGGCGTGGTCCACGTCATCGGCGAGGTGCTGACGCCGCCAGAAGGCTGAGCGCGGCTGCCTCGCGCAACCGCTACCGAACAAATCACAACCGGCCAAGCGGTCCCGGGGCGTAGTGGGGGTACAGCAATTCCCTGAACTCTTACGGAGGAGGATTTTCGATGCTTCGCAGACTGCTGGTGTTGACCACGGTGATCGCGGCGGTGGGTGCCACGGCGCCCGTCGCCTCGGCCGAGGCCGACGGCAAGCCACACAAGAACTCGTACGGAGCCACCGAGCTGACGGTGGATCCGGACACGCTCGCGGCCCTCGGCACGCTCGGCGTCGCTCCCGGGTTCGTGCCACGGCAGCCTGGACCGGCGCCACCTATGTTCCCGATCACCAACCGGATTCGCAGCGCGCTGCGCGCCGGAAAGATCCGCCATGCCGGCGGGATCACCCTTTAGCCGGGGACCACCGTCGCGCTGACGGATTTCGTGATCGTCCCGGGCGAGCGGCTGCTCTACGGGAAGGTGAACGGAGCGGGGCCCGTCGCACTGCTCGACCTCGACTTCTCGGATACGGAGATCGGGTTCAAGCGCGGCAAGCTCTCGATCGGACCGGTCGGGACCGACCTGACCGCAGGGGCCGCCGACGCGCTCAACGACGCCTTCGGCGTCTCGGCGTTCAGCGACCAGACGGTGATCGGCGACGCGAGCGTGAAGTACCGCCTGTTCCCGTTCTGATCAGCGCCTGAGTGAGGGCGGAGAGCCGCGGCGCTCGAGCGCCCGGCTCCCACCCGGCCGCCATTGGCCGGAGGCGGGCACGCTTAGATTTCCCTCGCGGCGCCCTGCGCGCCGTCCCCTGGTGGGCGTAGCTCAGTTGGTAGAGCTCCTGGTTGTGGTCCAGGCGGTCGGGGGTTCAAGTCCCGTCGCTCACCCCTTACGAAGCCCCTGCGGAACAGGGGGTTCGTGCTTCGGTCCCGATTTTACGCGTGCAGAAACCGTGCGCAATTGGGCCTGTTCGCGCTCCGACGTGGCCACCCTAGGCGCCGACGCCATCGGAATAGGAGACCTCGTCCCAGCCGGCACGGAGCGGATGCGGGATTCCGACCGGTGGTGGCGCGCCCAGCGATGATCAGCAAGCTCGGGGGCGTCGACTCGGAGCCCCTTGGCGCCCTAGTTTTGCAGGCGCTTGAGCGCGGCCCGAATCTGCTCCTGACTCTTCCTGTCCAGGACCGGATCGTTTTCGAGCCACAGGACGAAGGCGTGAAGCCAGAGCAGCCTGACGTCCATATCGAGCTGGCTCGCATAGGCCATCAGGACGCTCCTCGGGCTGCCGCGGCCACGCGGTGCCGTCCTCAAAGCGCGCGATCGTCGCCTGGTTTACCTCGATCGCCGCCGCGATCCTGACCTGAACGACGTTTCTCTCCTCTCGCGCCTGGCGACAGGCGCGCCCAAGCCAGGGGAGTAGGGGACGCGCAACCTCCTCGGCCTTCATGCCCGCAGTTCTATCCGACCGGCGGGACATGAGCCTGGAGGCCGGCGGATCCGCGGGTTGATATGCGTTCTGTGTCTTCGTTTGTAACATCTGCGCGCTCTCGTGTATTTACCATCAGGACGATACAACATCACACGTGAGAGCGGTGCGGAAGCACGCATCCGGGGAGACGCTCTCATGGGAACGGGACGGGCCAGCTTTTCGCTGCCCCGTCCCACTCCCCACTCCCACGCCGAGTCAGCCGAAGCCCCGTATCGAGCAAAGAGCAACCCTGCGTCCACAGTGGCGCAAGAGAGATGAGGCAACGATGAGCAAGCTGCGTCCGCTGACGTGCGAGCGCCGGCGCCGGCCCCTGTGGGTGCCCGCGCGCCCTGCCCGCGGCGGGAGCGGCTCGAGGACGTCGGACGCCGCATCGCCGCACGCGGCGGCCTCGCGCCGGAGGACCTCGATCGCGCCCTCGCCGACATCGGAGCTGGTGTCCGGGCGACTCCCTAACTCTTCGTAAGTTCTTCCCATCCTGATGGGGCTCTTACGGTGGGCCTGCCACCAACGGGCACGGGCGGAGGAGGTTTCGTCGATGTCAAACGCGAAGTCCGGGAGAGCTGCGTAGCTCCGAGCTGGCCGCCCTTCTCCGGGCCAGGTAGCGGGCGAGGCCCGTGACGGCCCTTGGCTAGATGGGTTGCAGCGGTCCGCTCGGATTGGCTGTGTCGGCGATGAAGAACCACCACAGGACCAGGCCAACCAGTGCGATAAGCGCCGAGATGACGAGCATCACCTACGGAGAGGCACGTCGGAGCGCGGTCCCGACAGCTGACGTCGATGCGACTCCACCCGGCTCAGGACCATGAAGACAAGGGCCATCGTCAACGGGCAGCCGATCAGCACGAGCACGAACCGAGCTCCCCCATACGGGACGAGCGCACCCGTGAGGGAGAGCCAGCTCACAGGGACGACCGTCCAGAAGGCGAGGCTGCCCGCGACGACCACGCCGCTGAGCAACACCCGAGTGAGCTGGACGCTTGCTATCTCCACAGTGGATCGCACCGGGAAGGCCAGTACCCAGCGCCGAGGGCCATCACACGCCGAGGCCACCCGCCGAGAGGAACGCGGCCACGGGGCCACGAGGCCGACGCGGTGCGGCTGGCCGAGCTTGATCTGCTCACCGACGACGAGCGCGCCACGATCGCCGAGCAGGCAAACGAGGCGCGGCTGCTGATCGGCGGCCCCGGTGAATACTTCAGCGACACAAGCCTCCTCGTGCGAGCTGACGTCGGCCAGACCGGGATACTGCCCCGGAGGAGGCCCTGGGAGTTCGGATCTGCGGGTCCCCTCTTGTGATGACAAAGCCCCCCTGGCCTTGCTTATAGTGGCGGGGGGATGGGGGCAGAGCATCGCGTAACGCCAAAGTCAGGAGGGAAGCATGCGGTCCAGGTTCGAGTCCCCGCTCAAGATCGTCAACGGTGCCGTCCGCGCCCGCGGGCCGCTCGAGTGGGAGAACGGTGAGCGGCAGTCCCTGGTCTCCGTCTCGATCGCACAGAAAGGCAACAAGACCGCCGGCATGGGGACCTCACCCGATGAGTTCAAGAAGCCGCGCAAGCATTGGACCCTCGACATCGACCCCGGCTACTACGCGGCCGGCTTCACGCCCGGCCCCGCGAATGCCATTGGCGTCATCTGTGCGATGGGGGACGACGTCCGGGTCTCCTTCTGGAGCCAGGAAGTCGAGCTGAAGGCCTGAGCCCGTCA
>CAWCRN010000018.1:0-6426 GCA_963797835.1 uncultured Solirubrobacterales bacterium | reverse complement strand
TGAAGAGGTCCTCGAGGATCTGCGCGAGCGGCTGCGGCGCACGCGCTGGCCGGAGCTGACCGGCGCCCCCGGGTGGGAGTTCGGGGCGGACGTCGCCTACCTGCGGGAGCTGTGCGCGTACTGGGCGGAGCACCACGACTGGCGGGCGACGGAGGTGCGGCTCAACCGGCTCCCGAACCGCGTCTGGGACGGGATCCATTGCTGGCAGGTGAAGGGGGAGGGTGAGCCGGGGCTCCCGATCCTGCTGCTCCACGGCTGGCCCGGGGCGGTGATCGAATTCGAGGCGCTGATCCCGCTGCTCGTGGCCGCCGGGCACGAGGTCCTGGCGCCCTCGCTCCCGGGGTTCGCGTTCTCCAGGGCGCCGGACCCGCCCCTCAACGCCCGCGGCGTCGCCGACCGGATGCGCAAGCTGATGGGCGCGCTCGGCCACGAGCGCTACGCGGTACAGGGCGGCGACTGGGGCTCGGTGATCGCCGGGAGGATGGCGTTCGACGACCAAGATGCCGTCGCCGCGCTTCACGTGAACGCGGTCGGGGTGTTGCCCTTGCCGGGGAACCTCGAGGAGCCACCGATGAGCGAGGCGGAGATCGACTACGCCAAGACGGGGAGGCGGTGGCGAGCCCGTGAGGGGTTCCACCTTTTCGTCCAGGGCGCGGCACCCGACGTGCTCGCCGTCGGCCTGGCGGACTCGCCGGCGGGCCTCGCCGCATGGCTCGTCGACAAGTACCTGCGGTGGAGCGACTGCGACGGCGACGTCGAGAGCCGCTTCTCGAAGGACCGGCTCTGCGACCTCCTCACGCTCTACTGGGCCACGGGGACCATCGGTTCGTCGATGCGTCTCTACGCGGCCGAGGCGCGCGAGCGCTGGCGTCTGGGCCGCGACGAGCGGATCGACGTCCCCGCCGCTGCGGCCGACTTCCCGCGGGAGATCGTCCGCCCGCCGCGCGAATGGGCCGAGCGGATCATGCCCGACCTGCGGCGGTGGACCGCGATGCCCCGCGGCGGCCACTTCGCTGCCCACGAGGAGCCCGAGCTTCTGGCCGACGACCTGCTGGCGTTCCTTGCCGGAGTGGAGGGCCGCTAGGGCAGGAACTCCCGGGCACGCTCGAGCACCAGCTCTGGCTGCTCGTCGGCGATGTAGTGGCCCACGTCCTCCACCAGCTCCAGGCGCATGTCATCGGCGTAGGGCTCGAAGCCGCCAACGGCGCCCGGGTCGATCGCGAAGTCCTCGGTGCCGAACAGCAGGAGGGTTGGGGTGCGAAGGCGCAAGTCCCTGTAGTGCCCAAGCGCGATCCGCATGACTCCGCCGAAGAACGACCAGCGGTAGAGGCGGGAGGCGGCGACCGCGCGGGACTGGTCGCGCATTCGATCGGTGAAGGTCTCGAGGACGCCGCCGTCCCAGCACGTGGGGTTCGGGGTGGCGGCGCGGATGCGGCGGTTCAGAAAACCGAGGGCGTGCGGCATCGCTGCCGGGCTCAGCACCGGGATGGCCATGGCGAGCTGGTACCAGAGGCGCCAGCCGCCCTTAAGCGCGAGGGCGGGGCTGAGCCGCGGCCAGGGGTGGATGATGTTGAGGGCGAGGTAGCGCTCGACCCGCTCGGAATGGCGCAGAGCGAGGATGAACGAGGCGAGGCCGCCCCAGTCGTGGGCGACGATCCGCGCCCGCTCCAGCTCGAGCTCGTCGAGGAGGGCCAGGAGGTCGGCGGCGAAGACCTCCGGGGTGTAGGGGCCGTCCGGCGCCTCCGACCACCCGAATCCGCGCAGGTCGGGGCAGATAACCCGGTAGCTCTCGGCCATCGGCCCGATGAGCTCCCGCCACTCCCACCAGTGCTGGGGCCACCCGTGCACCATCAGGAGCGGTGGCGCATCGGGGTCGCCCGCTTCGGCGAGGTGCAGCCGCACCCCATTTGCGGTTACGTCGCGGTGGGTGACGCCGTCGACGTGCGGCATGTCGGGGTGGGTGAGCACCATCGGGTGAGGCTCAGGTCTCGTGCTGGTCGGGGCGAGGCCGGCGCAAGCCCGCCGCCTTCTTCGCCAGGCCCGGTGAGGCGTAGCCGATCGCGGACAGGATCTTGCCGTCGCGCATCGTGACGATCGCTCCGAAGGGGCCGTCCACCTCGATGCCGGTGAGGCGGAAGCGCCCGACGAGATGCTGCGCGGTCACGACTCGCTCGTCGCCGACGTCGATCGTCTCCTTGAGCTCCATGTGGACGTCCTCGAACGCGTCGGCGAAATCGACCCACCACTGGCGCAGTCCCTCGTGCCCGTGATACGGGCCACGGATCGGCGACTCGTCCCAGTTTCGGATCAGGATCTCCTCGTCGCAGAGCTCTGGCGACAACTCACCCCGCTCGAGGCCCGCGAACCACCGCCGCACCAGGGCCACGTTCGCTTCCGACATGCGGCGAGTATGGCGGGCGGCGAGAGGTTGGCTGCCAGGTACCGTGCCGAGGATGAGCGCCAAGCGCGGAATCTTCGTCGCTCCCTTCGACGAGCTCGTCGATCCGAACACCCTGGCCGGCCTGGCCGCGGACGCCGAGGAGCACGGCTGGGACGGGTTCTTCGTATGGGACCACGTGCGCTACCGGCCGCCGGTGCTGGCGGTCGCCGACCCGTGGGTGGCGCTCGCCGCCGTGGCCGCCGCAACCGAGCGGATCCGCCTGGGCCCGCTGGTCACACCGATCTCACGGCGCCGCGTTCACAAGCTGGCGCGCGAGACGGTTACGCTCGACCTCCTCAGCCGGGGACGGCTCACGCTCGGGGTGGGGCTTGGCTCCGACCGCAACGATGAGCTGCAGCGGTTCGGCGAGGTCGTCGACCCGCGCGAGCGCGCAAGGCTGCTCGACGAGGGCCTCGCGGGGCTCGCCGCCTACTGGGACGGCGAGTTCCAGCCGCGCCCCGTCCAGTCGCCTCGGATCCCGGTGTGGGTGGCAGCCCGCTGGCCCAACCGCCGGCCGCTGCGGCGGGCAGCCCGTTGGGACGGACTGTTCCCGATCGAGCTCCCCGGGCCCGAGGCGCTCGCGGAGCTCGGCGAGGAGGTTCGCGAGCTTCGGGGCGGAGAGGGCCGAAGCGGGGCGTTCGACTTGGTCATCGAGCTTCCCTCCGGCGCCGAGCCCGGCCCGTGGGAGGAGGCCGGCGCCAGCTGGATCCTCACGGGCTTCGGCCTCCAGCCAGGCGAGCGCGAGGTGCGGGAGACGATCGAAAGCGGCCCGCGCTAGCCGCTCCGCCCGCGCGGCGGCGGTGAGCGCGGGGTCACCAGGCCCAGGCGGGCCACCATCCCGGCGCTGGCGCAACGGCTGTCAGCGTGCCGGTTGTGCCTCAATCCAGCGCTCGACCGCGCGGCTCGCCTCCGCCACCGCCGCCTCGGGCGTGGCCCCCTGATGACGCAGGGTTCGCCACACCTCGAGGTCGGTGAGCGCTCTCAGGGCCGCGACCGAGGAGCTGTCCGGGCGGTGCGGGCGTAGTGCCTCGAGCACAAGCGCGTCGAACGAGTTGTCGAGCTCATCCATCGACTCATTCAGCGCAGGCACATCCTTGCGCTCGCGGCGCCCGGCTGTGATGCCGTCCGCTCCGCGCTCGTAGGCGCCGAAGCACATCTCGACCAGGCGGCGGATCCGCTCGATCTCCGACGAGGCGCCAGCGAAGACACCAGGCGCTCGGTCGGCCGGCGGAAACTGAAGGCTCTCCATGAAGTGCTGGCCGCAGCTTCTGACCAGGTCGTCCTGTGTGGGGAACAGCGCCTCCACCGTCGCTACCGGCACACCCGCCAGGTCGGCGATCTCCGGCCATGTGGTCGCCTGGATGCCTCGGCTGGTGTGCAACTCGAGCGTGCACTCGATGATTCGCTCGCGGGTCGGATCTACCTCGCGGGGCTCGCCGGGCTCGTCGCCGTACGCTGTCTCAAAGCCGCGCCGGAGGGCCTCCTGCCAGAACTCCGAGTTGGGTGATCGCTGCGGAGCGGGCGCCGCCTCGAGCGCACGCTGCCCGCGCGGGGTCAGTTGCCAGAACACCTGGCGGCCGACCTTGCTCCGGGTGACGAGACCGCTCTCCAGCAGCCGGCGGCCCGTACGGCTTACCTGGGTCTCGTCGGTCTCGAGCAGGCGGCGCAGCTCTGCGCTTCCCAGCTGCGACGAGCCGTCGAGCACGCGCAGGAAGTCGTGGGACTGCGTTCCCTGGGCCACGGCGACCCGCGATGGCACGCGCTCGAGCCCCCAGTGCGCGAAGGCGACCGCGGCGTCGAGCCACCCGACCAGTTCCTGATCGCCAACGGCCCCTGCGCGGGCGTCGCGGAGGGCGTCAAGCGCAGCAGCGAGGGTCTCGCCGTCGCCTTCGAGCAGCGCGTCGACCAGGCCGAGTGCCACGGCCTCGCGGGCGGGCTCCGCGTCGAGCCTTGCGATCCGCGTCACCAGCGCGTGTACCCGGGAGTCGTCTACGGTGGGCTTGGCCATGCCCGTATCGTAGCAAACGGTTGTCAACTATCTGTCAAGTGTGAGCGAGGACTACGCCGATCACTTCTGCGAGCTGTTCGATCGGCTCGACCCCGCCGAGTTCCGCGCCGAGGGCGAGGCCTGGATGGGAGACGCGAACGTGGCGGCCACCGCCGCCGGGGTCGAGCAGGCGGCCCTTGACGGTGAGCCGGTCGGCGCGCCCGAGGGCGGGCGTCAAGTTTTCGCCGTCCTGCTGGGCCTCGACGCCGCCCTCGCCCACGCCAACCCACTGGTCGGCGTGGGCGCCCCGCCCGCCCTCGCCGAGTACACGCTCCGCTACGCGGAGTCGGGCCGCTTCGACTCCGGCGGGTTTCCCGGCGCCCTCCTGCCCCGCTTCGCCCGCCCTGGCCGCCGCGGCCAACTGCCCGATGACCTCGCCGACGCCTTCGGCTCGGTGGTGCGGGTCAAGTCAGCCGACTGGGACGCCTGCGATCACCTCGCCCTGCCGGCCCGCTCCCGCCTGACCCGGCCGGAGCGCGAAGCCAACCTCCGCGTAGCCACCACCCCGATGATCCGCGAGCCCGACGAGCTGGAATGGGAGGTGGAGGAGCGCTCCGGGCTGCGCTTCTACCGGATCCATCCCGCCGATCGCGAGCCCACGCGGGCGCGGGTTGAGAAGGTGATCACGGCGTGGGATGAGCAGGACGTGGCGATCGGCATGGCGCCCGAGCTCTGCCTATCCCGCGCGCTGCTCGAGCGCTGGCAGGTTGCGCTCAGGGAGCGCGCGGGCGCGGACGCCAGCCGGCTGCGCCTCGTCGTGGCGGGCAGCGGCAACGTGGACGGCTCCTCACCGCCGACAAACGAAGCGGTGATGCTCGACGCGCGCACCGGCGAGGTGCTCGTCCGTCAGCGCAAGGTCCACCCGTTCAACTTCTCCCAGCCGGACCTGAGGCTGTGGGGCCTGACCGATCGCCTGACCGGTCCGATCGACGAGGACCTCAGCCGCGGCGAGCGGGTGTGCGTCGTGGACGCAGGCGGCGCCCGGCTGGCGATCCTGGTGTGCGAGGACCTGGCTCGGTTACACGCGTTCGCTGCGGCCCTTCACGGCCATGGGGTGTCGCTTCTCCTTGTGCCGGTGTTCGCTCGACCGACCAAGGACCGACGCTGGGAGCGCGCGCGGGCCGAGGTCTACAGCGACGCCATCGGCTCATGCGTCGTGGTGGCCAACAGCCTTGTGATCGCTGAGATCCTGAGCAGCCCCACGCCTGGGGGGACGGCGATCGCCGTCGCGCCAGGTCGCGTCGCGGTGGGTCACTCCTCCGAGCCGGACGACGTAGTGGTGTTCGCGCTCGAGGGCGACGGCCCGCGGGTGGTGCACGAGCGGGTCGGTGCGTCGGTCTAACGCTCGGTGCCTGGGAACCTGCGCTGCACCTTGACCTCACAGAGGTCGATGGAGGCCCGGGCGCCAGGGGTCTCCGAGGCGTCCATCTGCTCGAACACAGCGCTTGCCTCCCGCATCTTCTCCTCTGTCTGGAAGTAGCCGACGAACAGCGCTGTGCCCTGGTCCTCATCGACCAAGAGCTCCATGCCAACCGGATCCACCCCCGGCGGCGGCCCGCTCTCGTCGACTCGGGCGATGATCTCGGAGATCCTCTCCGGGGTCACGTCGGTGAACCTGACAACGCGTGCGTGCATCGGCATCTCCTGTTCGCGGGCTTGCGACGCAGATCCTAGTCGCGTCCCAGGCAGGGCGAGACGGCGAGCGTTGTCGGGTTTGTCCCACCTCGTGGGATTTTTCCGACAACGCTCGGTTTTCGCGCCGCCGAGAGCGCCAGGCGCGCCGATCTCGACGACCCGCTCGCGCCCGCTCACTGATCCTCGTGCCGAGTTGAACTCTCCGTTGCGGAGCGCCAGGTTCGGGTGCTCGCCCCCGAGGCATGCCTCCGGCAGGCGCTCGTGACGGAATCGGCGCATTCGGGCCTTGTTTGGCGCCGGTTGG
>CAWCRN010000017.1:0-13747 GCA_963797835.1 uncultured Solirubrobacterales bacterium | reverse complement strand
CCAATGACTTGCGGCGGCCTTCGGCTACCTGACATGCTGCTGCCGAGACACCTTGTGTCTCGGCCTACGACCCACCCGAGTAGCCCTCCCCGCGGCTGACCCGCTCGAATCCGATCCAGACCGCGTTGACGGCGGTCGCGACGATCTGCTCGCGGGGCACATGAGGGTGCTCGCTCCACCAGATCGCGAGGCCGGTCAGACCCGAGCGGATCACCTCGGCCGCCATCTCGAGCGCCTCGGTATCGGCCGAGCCCGCGATGCGCTGGGTGCCCTGCTCGGCCCCGAGGATCGAGCCCAGCGCCGTCGCGGCCTGGGCCTGGACCTCGCGGTGGATCCCGCGCACTACCGGGTCGCCGGTGGTCTCGGCGAAGAACATCCGCGGGGCGTAGGGATGCTCCTCGACGTAGCGGGCCCAGGCGTCGAGCGCCCTTGGGATGCGCTCGGACGCCGGCTCGTCGCCCCCGAGCTGCTCACGCCACATCGCGAGCAGCTCGTCTCGCGTTCGCTCCAGGAGGCGCCGGTGCAGGTCGAGCTTCGAGTCGAAGTGGTCGTAGATGACCGGTGGGGTGACGCCCGAGCGCCTCGCGATCTCGTCGATGGACGCCCCGTGATAGCCGCGCTCGGCGAAGACGTCGAGGGCGGCGCGCTCGATCACCTCGCGCCGGTCGCCGGCGCTCATGCGCTTGCGTGGTGACTTGGAGGTGGGGATTGACAACCTAGTCCTCGCTAGGTACCGTAGCTAGTGATGACTAGCCTAAGCGCGGGAGCAGCCGCCCCGCAACCGGACTTGCTGGCGGTCCAGCGGCCGTTCTCGTTCGTCCAATGGTCAACGGTCGCCGGCGCGATCGCCGTGCTCTTCTGGAGCGTCCCGGGGATCATCCTGAACCCTGACTTCGCGGTCGGTGATGCGGCCACGGCCGAGCGGGTGCTCGGCGTGGACATGAACGGCTGGCACGCGGTCTCGGGGTTCCTGGTCGCGATCCCCGCGCTGCTGGTCGCCAGCCGCCCCCGGCTCGCGGCGATCTACATCACGCTCGCGGCGGGGAGCCTGATCGCGACCGGCGTCTGGGCGCTGTTCGACACCCAGGTCGCGGGCGGCCTGTTCGCCTTTCCCAACAATGAGGCCGACGCGATCCTGCACTTCGCGACCTCGACGATCTGGCTCGCCGGCGCCGCCCACTACTTCCTGGTCGAGCAGCGGCGCTAGCCGGCGCTACGCTCCGCCGCCGATGAGCGGCGCGTACCCCGACGACCTGCACTCGCTGGTGGAGGACTACCTCACCGGGCTCTCCTTCTCCGGGGCCGACCCGACGGAGGGCCTGGACGAGGCGATGCGCTACTCGTTGCTCGCGGGCGGCAAGCGGATTCGCCCGGTGCTCACTCTCGCCACCGCCCGGGCGGCAGGGGCGGAGCCGGAGTCGGTGCTGCCCGCGGCAGCTGCGATCGAGCTGATCCATACCTACTCGCTGATCCACGACGACCTGCCGGCGATGGACGACGACGACCTGCGCCGCGGCCGGCCGACGTCGCACGTGAAGTTCGGCGAGGACGTGGCGATCCTGGCCGGGGACGGGCTCTTCGCCGAGGCCATCAGGCTCTTCTGCGAGCGGCAGGAGGGAGAGCCGAAGCGCGTGCTGGCCGGGCTGGCGGAGCTCACAGGTGCGACTGGGGTGGACGGAATGGTCGGCGGCCAGTACGTCGACGTCACTGCGGGAGAGGGCCTCGACGCGGAGGCGCTGCGGCAGCTCCATGGGCTGAAGACCGGCAGGCTGATCGGTGCCAGCGTGCGACTGCCGCTGATCCTCGCCGGGACGCCCGAGGCTGCCACAATCTCCTACCGGCGTTTTGCCGACGAGCTAGGCGTCCTGTTCCAGATCGTCGACGACATCCTCGACGTCACCGGATCGGACCAGGAGCTGGGAAAGCCCCATGGATCGGACGAGCGACACGGAAAGCTCACCTACGTCAGCCTCTTCGGGCTCGACCGGGCGCGCGAGCTCGCCGCCGAGTCCCACGCCAAGGCGCGTGCCGCGCTCGCCGAGGCCGAAGGGGACACAGGGGACCTCGAGTTGATCACCGACTTCATTCATACGAGGCAGTCATGAGCAAGGACGACGAGCCGGCCGAGCCGCTGCTCCCCACCATCGACGGGCCCGAGGACCTCAAGGGCCTCGACGACGCTCAGCTCGCACAGATCGCGCAGGAGATCCGCGAGCTGGTCATCGACACGATCGGCGAGATCGGTGGGCACTTCGGGGCCAACCTCGGCACCTGCGAGCTGGCCACCGTCCTGCACTCGCTCCTGGAGTCGCCGCGCGACAAGATCCTCTGGGATGTCGGCCACCAGGCCTACCCGCACAAGATCCTCACCGGCCGGCGCGACCGCCTCGACACGATCCGCCAGTACGGCGGCCTGGCCCCGTTCTGCTCGATCGGCGAGTCCGAGCACGACATCATGGGGGCCGGCCACGCCTCGACCTCGATCGGCTACGGCGTCGGACTCAAGGAGGCGATGCGCAAGGGGATCGGTGAGGACGGCAAGGTGGTCGCGGTGATCGGCGATGGCGCGCTAACGGGCGGCGTCGCGTTCGAGGCGCTTCATAACGCGGGCGGCCTGCAGACGCCCATGGTGATCGTGCTGAACGACAACGGGATGTCGATCTCGCCGAACGTCGGAGCGCTCAACTCCTACTTCAACCGCATCCGCCTCAACCGGCGCCTCTACCACGCGCGCGAGGACGTCGAGTCCCGGCTCACCAAGCTCCCGCTCGGCCTGGGGAGGAGGATCGAGCGCCTCGGCCCGGAGCTGAAGTCGGCGATCAAGGCCTACTGGGCTCCGGGCCTGATGTTCGAGGAGCTGGACCTGGCCTACGTCGGCGTCATCGACGGCCACGACGTGACCGCGCTGCGCGAGGCGCTCGACGACGCGCTGGCGGCAGACCGACCGGTGGTCGTCCACATCCAGACGGTCAAGGGCAAGGGGTTCGCGCCGGCCGAGGAGGGCGGCCTCGAGGGGATGGAGAAGTGGCATGCCGCGAAGCCCCACTCCATCGTCAACGGAAAGCCAGCGCCTGCCGCCTCCTCCGCTTCGCGTCCGGGGGCGGCAGGGTCTCAGGAGGGCTCGGCCCCGGACAAGGTGGAGAAGCCCGCGCCTCCACCCGACCCGCCCCAGTACACGCAGGTGTTCGCGGGCGCCCTCGTGGAGGAGGCCAAGCGCGACCGGCGGGTGATGGGGATCACGGCGGCGATGGCGGGGGGGACCGGGCTCTCCAAGCTCGCCAAGGAGCTGCCCGAGCAGTACTACGACGTCGGCATCGCCGAGCAGGACGCGGTGCTACTGGCCTCGGGGATGGCGCTCCAGGGCGCCAAGCCGGTGTGCGCGATCTACTCCACGTTCCTCCAGCGCGCCTACGACCAGATCGTCCACGACGTCTGCCTCCAGAAGCTGAACGTCGTCTTCGCGATGGATCGCGCCGGCCTCGTCGGCGACGACGGCCCCACCCACCACGGCGCCTACGACATCTCCTACTTCCGCTGCCTCCCCAACGTCGTCGTGATGGCGCCCCGAAACGAGGCGATGCTCGTCCACATGCTGCGCACCGCGCTCGACCACGACGAGGGTCCAATCGCGCTGCGCTACCCGCGCGGCGCCGCCGAGGGCGCGCCGATGCCCGAGCGCCCGGAGGAGATCGCGATCGGCACCGGCGAGGTGCTGCGCGCGGGCGAGCGGGTGGCGCTCCTGGGCTACGGCTACGGCGTCTCGGTTGCGCTCGACGCGGCCGAGATCCTGGGCCGCGAAGGCCTGCACCCCACGGTCGCCGACGGTCGCTTCGCGAAGCCGCTGGACACCGAGCTGGCGACGCGGCTCGCGTCCGAGCACGACCTGGTCGTGACGGTTGAGGAGGGCGCGCTGCCGGGAGGCTTCGGCGCCGCCGTCCTCGAGCATGTCGAGGACACCTTCACCAGCCGCCAGAGCGAGCGTTCCCGGGTCTTGCGCGTTGGGCTACCGGACCGCTACGTCACGCACGGCAAACCAGCGCTTCTGCGGCAGGAGGTCGGGCTTACCGGCGACGCCGTCGCCGAGCGCGTCCTCGCTGCTCTGGAAGTCCGCGAGCAGATCGTGGACTGAGCCGGGAGGGTCGCCCAGGGCCCGCAGCGCGTCGAGGCGCCGCGGGGCGATGTCCACAAACCGGCCGAGGCCGGCTTGGACCAGGACCTGGGTGATGCTTGGGTCTGGGCTCTCGACGACGAAACGGGTGCCCATCGCCTCGAGCTCGACGCGGGCCATTATCACCAGCGCCATGCCGGCGGAATCGATGGCCTCGAGACCGGAGACGTTGAGCAGCATCCTCGGGGGCGGGTGGATCGAGTCGAGGAGCACGGGACGCAGCTCGCCGACGGTCTCCTCATCGAGGCGCCCGCTCGGCCGAACCTCGATGCCCCCGGAGATGAGCCGTCTGACCTCGATTCGCATTGCGCCGATCTGTTTCGCCCTCACGGCTGCCTTCCCTTCGCTTCCGGGCACGACTTTCATCGGCATGAGGTGACAGTCCCATGAGCCTGGAATACCTACTCGCACCGACGTTGAGGCCGCCGGGCACGCGCCCGGACATCGATAGCGGGAACCGCTCGCCTACGGGGACCGGGGTTTACCCTCGGGCCCAGGCTGCTGCGCTACTGCATCGATGCGGTCCGGCCGCCGCATGATGAGCGCGGCGAAGACGAGCATCCAGACCGACCACAAGATGTAGCCAACGAAGTTGGCGAAATCGGCACCCGGGACGTCGAGCGGCACCAAGACTCCGACGGCGATCAGTGCTGCGGCTACGTAGCCGAGCAGCGAGAACCAGCTCCCCGCGAGACGCCTGCCCAGGGCGGAGATAATCAGGACGGTCCAGAGGGCCGTCAGGAGGTAGCCGAAGGTCTCGCCAACCACAGTCCCGAGCACCGTATGCACGGTGTCGAACGCGTCCGTGTCGTCGCTGTCTGCAAGGGATGGAACGATCAGCGGCCACCGCAAGAGCCCGATCACTTGGACCACCGCCGCGGCGATCCCGACCCCAATCGAGAGGCGTCCGCGCTCGTTTGCAGCGAGGCGGCCGAGCATGATCGCGATCGGAGCGAGAAGGGCCGCGGACAGGGCGAGCGTGATGAAGAGCGTGACGATCGCGCCTTCGTCGGCCCGAAACTCCACAAGGATCTCGTCGGCGGACTCCTGGAGGATGTCCGGGTAGTTGAAGATCGAGCCGAGGCCGATGAAGGCGGCGTTGGCCAGCACGACCGCGACCACCATGAGTATGGCCACCATGCGGCGGCGGCCGGTGGTGGGCGGCGCAGCGGTCTCGTTCCTCGTGGCCATTTGCGGCTAGGCGTGCTCCCTTTGGGAGAGCCACCCCACGAGGACACCGAGGAGGAGTCCAATCTCGGGCGCAAGCGGGAGATCGGTGGTCACGCTGACGAGGATGCCGAGCGTGAGCCCGACAAGCGCGCCGATCACGATCACGACTCCGGTCCTGTTCAAGCCGTTCCACCCTATACGCCGCTCTCGCTTCCGTTAGAAGAACGGATAACCACCCGGCAAGTCGAAACGCCCCGCACTGTGCGGGGCGTCTCGGGTACAGGGAGGAGAGAACGCCAGGGAATCGCATGCCTAAGCGCTCTTGGCTTGCCCATGCGATTTGTCTTCCGCTAGGGGCCGCCCAAAACCGCCTGAGCGGGGGTGGCACGCGCGCAACTGGCGCACGGCCTTAGTCGCTTTTCGTCCAACGCGGCGGTTTCGGGCGGGTCTGCCTACGTCTCCCGAAGCCGGCCCAGCTCACCCGGCGGTGTCGGAGAGGCCGAGAGCTGACGTGTCCGAAATCTTCAAGCCGCCAGGCGCCGCTGTCACGATACGGTGGACGGCCATGAACATCCTCTTCATCGCGGGCTTCGCCGTGGTCGCCCCCGACCCGCCGAAGAGCCGCGAGCTTTACGTCGAGGCCCTCGGCCTCCCGCTCGCGGCCGACGAGGACGGGGAGTACTGGCACAGCGACGAAATCGCCGGCAGCAAGCACTTCGGCGTCTGGCCGCTATCCCAGGCTGCGGAAGCGTGCTTCGGCACACCATCGTGGCCCGCGGAGCTGACCGTTCCGCAGGCCAGCGTCGAGTTCGAGGTCGAGGACGCCGACGCGGTGGCAGCGGGTTGCGAGGAGCTCAAACGCGCAGGCTTTGAGCTTCTGCACCCTGCGCGCCAGGAGCCGTGGGGCCAGACCGTGGCTCGGCTTCTGTCGAGCGAGGGATTGATCGTGGGCGTTTCGTACGCGCCGTGGCTCCACGACTGATCGTCGAACAGCAGGAGCGCCCACGGAAAACAGGCGCTTTCCATGCAAAGCGACTTAGACGCTTCTCGTCCAAAGCGGTACTTCTGAGCTACTCCCGCAGTCCGGCGGCTTGGTCTGGGTCCCGGTTTGCGTCGGTTCCGATCCCGCCGCTGAGCGTCCAGGTGTTCTGTTAGCTGCTGAGGGGGCAGGATGGCTGAACCCAGCCGGGGCCCTGCGGCGAGTGGAGCGATACGGTGGACGCACAGCGACCGAAAGGCGACGTGATGATGAAGCGAGTTGCGGGCAAGCTGAGCTACGCGAACGTGATGGCGACGGTGGCGGTGTTCCTCGTGCTCGGCGGCGGGGTCACGATGGCGGCCATCTCCGGCAACGGCAGCGTGCGGTTCGGAGCGATAAAGGGCTTGGCGGTTCAGGAGTGGGAGACGGTGCTCAACCTGCCTGGGATCGGGAAGGTCCAGGCCTTCTGTTCGAAGGGCACCGAAATCCGGTTCAAGAACACCTCTGGCGGGGCGCTACAAGGGAGCCTCCTGCGGGAGACGGACTCCGATTTCGAGGCAACGGTGCTTCCGGATGGCAGCAGCGTCGACACCGTCGCCCAAGGCGTCGGCGAGGAGGACGGCATCGACACGATGAGGTTCCACGTGTTCAAGACGAGCGCGAGCGGTAAGCCGATGGCTGACATCACCGTCGGCCACCAGTACGGTGACTTGAGCTGCGAGGACCGGACCGCGACTGCCCAGGCGGTGGCCAGCGAGTAGCGAGCGGTGACCGCGACCGTTGCCGCGCGGGGCCGTGAGGTATGCGCTTTCCATGCAAAGCGCAACTTCCGCGATTGCCAACAGCGCTGGGCTAAACGCCTCCTAGGTAGGACTCGCCGCTAAGGCCTAGAGCGGTTTCGCGTCTCTACCCGTGGGCGACGACCTCACCTGCCGTGACCTCGGGCGGGTTCGGCATCAGGTCGGCGAGGTTCTCAGAATCCCATTCGCCCTCCCGCTTGCTCGCCTCCTCGGCACCGGACTGGTCCTCGTACACGCTCATCGAGATCATTACGCCGCCACCCGCGTCCGCGAAGTGGTAGGCAACGAACCCCGGGACGTCCTTGATCAGCGGCACGTAGCCCTCGGCGGTGCGACGCCCCGCCTCGGCGGGATCCGTGACGCCCTCGTACCGTCTCACCGATGCGTACATGTGTCTCCTTCCCCGTACCAGGTCGAGTACCAGGGGGGCGATTGTCGCATGGATGCGCACGGGCGCACGGCTCCTAGGCAGGACGCGCCGCTAAGGCATAGACAAACGGGATGTTCGCGTTGCGTCCAAAGAGATACTTCCAGCGGCCGCTCGCAGCGCTCCAAGGCGTGTTGCGCGGAGGCCCGATCAAGGCAGCGCGATACTGGGTGGCCCGTATGCCAGAGATCTCAAACGACGGCGTGAGGATCATCTACGACGTGGTAGGGCACGGACGGCCGCTCATTCTGCTGCACGGCTGGTGCTGTGATCGTTCCTGGTGGACGGAGCCGGGCTATGTAGAGGACCTGCGACGGGATCACCTGTTGATCAATGTGGACCTTCGCGGCCACGGAGCAAGCGACAAGCCTCACGAGCCGGCCGCGTACCACGCGGACACCCTGACGAGCGACGTGCTCGCCGTTGCCGATGCGGAGGGCCTCGGCCGGTTCGCCATATGGGGTCAGTCCTTCGGTGGCTGGATTGCGTGGATGACGTCAGACGCTGTTCCGGAGCGCGTCCCCGCGATCGTCACCATCGGTGCGTGGGATCCGAGGCCGGGAACGGAGGAAGACTGGCGGTGGTTCGACGAGGGATGGGGCCCGGCGCTCCGGCGCGGCGGCACGAGGGCCCTGGTCGATCTGTTCGAGCAGGAGGACGGAGAAGCCTTCGAGAGGGAGTTCCCGGCCTGGGCGCAGGCCGTCACCCTGCGGGCGGACCCGGAAGCGTTGCTCGCCGCCTTCGCGCCGGAGCTGCGGACGGAAGGACTCTCCGACCTCGAGCGCTTCCCCGTTCCCGCGTTGCTCATCGCTGGGGAGCGCGAGGACGATGACGATGAAGCGGCGAAGGTGGCGGGCATCATTCCCAATGGCCAAAGCCTCCGACTGCCGGGGCTCGGGCATGGGGGTGCCGGTGCAGCGAGCGAGCTCACTCTCCCAACCGCCCGAGCTTTCCTCGACCGCTGGTTCGCCTAGACGACGGCGCGCCGTAGGCTGGGAGTGGGCTCTCCGCGAATGGCGACTATCAGCCCTGCGGCTAATGCGTGCAGGCAGGACGCGCCGCAAAGGCATACACGAGCGGAATGGTCGCTTTTCGTCCAAAGCGGCTACTTCTTGAAGTACCCAGGACGCAATCGAGGCGCGCGCGGGCGCCCTCCTGGCCGAGATCTCGCCCGGCCCTGAGATCGCTCTAGACTCGAGTTCGTGCACAGGGCTAGGCGGATCGCCACCGGTGCGGCGCTGCTCGCGTCGCTTGCGCTCGCCGCGCCCTCCAGCGCGGGCCCCGACCTGGTATTCGTCACGGTCGCCAAGCAGAAAGACGGCCCCTACCTCGCTATGGCTCCGCAGGTGCGGGTGCGAGGCCGCGCCAAGGACTTCTTCATGCGAGTCACCAACGGGACGACCGGAATCGAGGACGTCGCGCTCAAGGACATTTCGACCGACCCCGGAAACGACTTCCGCATCAGGTGGTTTCGCGGAAAGAAGGAGATCACCGAGGCCGCCCGGGGAGCCGGGTACGGGTTTCAGTTCGATGCCAACGAGTCGCGAACATTCCGGGCGCGTGTGAAGCCCCGTGTCGCCAATCCCGGGGAGCTCTGCCTGACCGGGCGGTTCGACGTCGCGAGCGCCCTCAGCGACCCCGACGGGGCCTTCTACGTGAACAGCAGCAACATCTGCGGCTAGAGCTGCTGACATTCGGGAAGGGCGAGCTTGCCCCTTGCCCACCCGTTCGATCAGGGCGCTCACTGGATAGCTGTCGGTCGTATATCTCGACCCCCCTCGACCGCTACGGGGCATTTCCCCGGGCGCCGAGGATGAGGGATTGAAGCTGCTCGACGCCTACCTTGAGGCCAAGGCCGAGGATGCGGCGCGGGCGGGGGACGGGATACCAATCATCCCGGGCTGACCAGAACCAGTCGCTTTTCGTCTCTATGAAGAAGGGCCTCGTGTCAAGTAACGGTCGGTCGCTCCTCCTCTCGCGGTCTCGGGTGTGGAGCGGTGCTCATGTCTCTATGGCCTCCTCGGCGGGAGGATCAGGCGAAATCGGATGCTTCGCTCGCGGGCGCAAGTCCAAAAGGGCGGTCAGGCCGCCAGACGAAAAGCGGCGCCTCGTGGAGCGAAGGTCTCGTTTCGGGTCAGCATGTGCCAGATCGCGTGGGCCAATCGGCGGGCGATGTCGATCTGGGCGACCTTGGCGCCACGCTGCTTGCCGAGGCGGCGCTTGGTGCGCTGGTAGCGCTCGGCGTAGGCCGGGTCCTTGAGCGCGTGCATCGTCGCCTCGATCAGTGCCCAGCGCAGGTAGGTGGGCCCGTGCTTGGTCAAGGGCCCGCGGCGGTCTGAGTCGCCGGACTGGTTGACCCGCGGGCAGAGGCCGGTGTAGCCGGTGAGCTTGGCCGGGCTTTGGAAGCGCTCGATCTCGCCGATCTCGGCGGCGATCGTGAACGCCAGGACCCAGCCGATCCCCGGGGCGCTCATCGAAGAGCGGGATGTAGGGATGCTCCGCGTGGCTGGCCCGCAGCCGGCGGTTGACCGCATCGATCTGGCGCTCGAGGTCGTCGATCAATCGATAGCGAGGCGGTGAGGTTTGAGCGCCAGGGCTCGGGGACCTCGAGGCGCTCAAGCAGCTCTCGGCCCTCGGCCCCGAACAGGTCGGTGACCGGGCAGGGCCGGCCGAAGTTGATCAGGGTCGAGTGGATCCGGTTCTTGAGCGCCGACTTGTGCTTGACGAGGTGAAGCCGGAAGCGCGCGAGCTCGCGCTCGGAGCGGACCTCGGGGTCGGGCAGCCAGATCGCCGGCACCAGGTCGCGGTGGCTAGGGCGCCGCCGAGCACCATCGAGTCGATCCGGTCGGTCTTGCAGGCCAGCGGCGCGAGGCCCTTGACCTTCTGGGCGTCGGCGATCTCTACCGTCCCAGCCCTCCTGCCTCGAGGGTGTCGTGGACGATCCGGGCTCCCGTCATCGACTCGACGACGGCCGCAGACGGGCTCGCGGTGGACCTCCTCGACCCGGCGGGCGAGCCTCCTCAGCGACTCCGGATCGGGCGGGACGGCGAGCTGGTCGAGGTGCTCTCCCTCATCGGAGAGCAGGCAGACGTCAACTTTGCGTCGACTCAGGTCTAATCCAGCGTGCAACATGTGAAGAGGGCCTCCTTGGTGCGTTTGGTCGGTGGACGATTGAGCGTCTCACCAACGGGGGCCCTTCTTCATGGCAGTCCAAAGCGAGTACTTCCGGACTACGCCCGCCAGTCTGGCGGCCTTCGAGGGCCCTCGGCCGGGGAACGTCGCCCCGTCTGCCAGTTCGGGTCCTTTCAGCGGTTCGAGTACGCCTCCTGCAGGATGCCGAGCGCCGCCGCCGGATCGATCAAAGGCCGGATCTCGATCTCGGCGAAGGGAGTGAACGGATTCTCGGCGATCAGGCGCTGAGGTACCTCAGGCTCGTCGGTATCGATGATCCCAAAGCCGCCCCCGCCGACGAAGAACTCGATCGCTTCGAAGCTGTCCCCGTGCCGTTCCATCCAGTCGCCCGCAGCTTTGACCAGGTCCGGGATCTGGTCGGGAGGTGCGGGGTTGTTGCCGGGCCGGTAGATGATCGCGAACCGCATGGCAATACCTCCAGGTCGGTGGGGAGTTTCGTCCGAGTCCGACTCTACGCCTTGCGGAAGGGGCTCGCATCCTTCCCACACCCTGCTCCTAGGCGGAGCAGCGCGGGGGTGCTTAGGCGCTTTTCGTCCAAAGCAATAGTTCTGGCCTACTCCGACAGCCCGGCGGCTTCGAGAGCTTCGCGACGCTCCTGGAAGAAGGTGATTCGCGCGACTCGTCCGTCACGGAACAGCCAGAGCCAGGCTCCTCTCGTCGGAACGACGATGTCGTCCCGGCCCCGCATGTACGCCGTTTGCACGGTGACGAGTCGATCCCCGGCTGCCCCGATGAACTCCTCGGGCTCCCAGCGCATCGATTCCCAAAGTCCGCCAAAGGCTTCCTGAAAGGCCGGCATCTCATCAAGTCCGAACACCCCTCCGTCGAAGCTTCTCGACCGCGAGAAGTCGAAGACGAAATCCGGCGCAGCGTGCTTCATCAGGAAGGAAGGGTCGTCGCGGTTCAGCGCATCGAATGCTTGGCGCGCGATCTCAACGTTCTCCTGCGACATGGCCCGCGGAGTATCTCCGAGACCGAGAGATTGTGCGCTTTCCATGCGAAGCGGGTTTTGGTCGCTTCTCGTCCAAAGCAGCCGGGCATCTGAGGGGACGCGCCGGAAGCAGCCGCGCCCTACTCCACCGTGTCGGTCCGCGAGCGGTCGGGGCGGCACACGAACTGATCGCGCACCTTGCGCCTCACCTGCGCATACACGTGCCACCCAACCTGCGCGCGGTGGAAGTGGAAGATCCATGCGCCGGAACCGCGCCAGGGCTCGGTGGTTCGGCCAGTGCCGATCCTGCCATCCGCCCCGGGGCGCTGCCTGAACAGGACCACCCGTCGCCCAAGCTCGCACTTCCTGGCCTCCGACAGCACAGAGACGAGGAGACTCATGTGCGGCGGCGACCAGGGCTGGGTGATCGTCGTCTGCGTCTCGTACTTGACGACCGCCGCCGCCGACTGCGCCCCGAGCGCCATCACGCCAGCCGCAGCGACGCCGATCACAATCGCGAATCGCTTAGCCATAAGGATCCCGCCGCCGCCGTAGATTGGGGAGCGGTCGGCGCGGCACACGTACCCATCGCGCCTCTTGGGCATCACCTTGGCGTACGGGCGACGGCGCTCCCAGCGCGGGCCGCCATCCCCCACTGGCCGAAGCGAGGAGTCTGCGGAAAAGAGCTTCCGTCCTTGCCGAGCCTGGTATCCGCCCCCGGCCGCTGGTTGAACAGGACCACCTTTCGCCAAGCCCTGCACTCGTGGACTTCTGAGTACACGTTGCCGTGGAAAGCGCAGCAACGGTGCGCGTGTGATCGTCACCCTCGTGTCGTGCGTGGGGAGCGCCGTCGCCGACTGCGCCCCGAGCGCCATCACGCCAGCCGCAGCGACGCCGATCACAATCGCGAATCGCTTAGCCATAATAAACCCCGAGCCGCCGCCGTAGATTGGGGAGCGGTCGGCGCGGCACACGTACCCATCGCGCCTCTTGGGCATCACCTTGGCGTACACGCGACGGCCCTCCCAGCGCGGGCCGTCAATCCCCCACTGGGCGAACTGATGCGCCCCGCGCCGAAGTGGCTTCGGTCCTTGCCGAGCCTGGTATCCGCCCCCGGCCGCTGGTTGAACAGGACCACCTTTCGCCCAGCTCTGCACTTGTTCTGAGTACACCCGGCCGAGATAAGAGCAGCAACCGTATGCCCCGAAGCGGTGATCGTCACCCTCGTGTCGTATTGGGGTCCGCCGTCGCCGGCTGCGCCCCGAGCGCCATGACGGCAGCCGCAGCGACGCCGATCACGATGGTGATGGTGCGTGCCCTCATTTCGGGCCTCCTTGGTGTCGTGGCCTCGGGCCTGGCCTCCGCTGAGGCGAGGCTCCGGTGCCGGTTGACAGCCAGAAGGCTCCGACACGGCGGTACACATCCGGTACACACGGGCCGGGCTAGGCGTGGTCTAGGCGCGGCGGGGCAAGTCAAGGTGGGGGCTCACCTGCTTTCCATGCAAAGCGGGTAAACCCCGCCCTGCATCGAGTGGCACTGGCGCACGGACTGGGCACGGGCCGATTCGGGCGACCCTGTCGAGGTCGTCGCGTGAGCAGAAACCGCTTGTTCAAGCCCCGAATCGAAACGCCCCGCACTTGGCGGGGCGTCTCGGGTACAGGGAGGAGAGATATGTGTTTTTGTCTGTGTGAGGTAGGCCGGCTCTAGTGGGCGCTGCGAGGAGCCGTGAACCGCGTCGATGCGGTCAACGCCACCTGTGCGACGCCGATACCGACCAAAAAGACTGATTCCGCCCAGGCGCCCGCGGTGACGCCGATGGTGAGCCCGGCGGAGACGGCGACGATGGCCAGCGCGTAGTCGAAGCCGGCGTGCGCGGAGAGTGGCACGGCCCTGCGAGGCCCCTCGACCTGGAGCGCGATCGTCAGCAGCAGCACGCCGAGGACGACGGAGATGGCCGTCGCGCCGACGCCGAAGCCGAGCAGGAACGGCGCGACCATGACGGCCGGCGCCGCGAACATCTCGATCGCGCCGTGGGCGGTGAGGGGGATTCCACGTCCGAACAACATCGCCATAAGAGGGT
>CAWCRN010000016.1:0-11480 GCA_963797835.1 uncultured Solirubrobacterales bacterium | reverse complement strand
ATCGCCTCGGTCTTGAAGCTCCCTGGCATGCCCCTTCGCAGGATGACCGTCCCTCCGGACGGCGATCTCACTCGGCGTATGCGTCCGCGCCGAGGAAGTGAAGGGAGACGTAGGGCTCGTCGCCCACGACCCAGGAGTCGTGCCCCGGCGGGACGGCGAAGATCTGTCCTGGCTCCATCACCTCGTCGTAGTCCTCGGCGACGACCGCCGCCCGTCCGGATATGACGATCCCCAGATGCTCCACCTGACAGAGGTCGCCCTCGCCCTTCCCCACATGCTCGCTCCACTTCCATCCGGGCTCGTACGTGGCCCTGCCGATCGTCATACCGCCGATCCGCACCAACTCAAAGCGCCCCAGCGGAAACTCGCGTATCTCGTCCGGCTCCTCGAAGCGCCGCAGCAGGAACTCATCGACGCCCATATCTCCTCCTCTAGTCGGTCACGACGGCGTCGCGGATCGCCTCGGCGGTGACGCTCGCTGCGATCGTCTGCGTCTGCAGCACCGTGAAGCGGTCGGCCGGCGGATCGGCGCCCGAGGCGAGGCAGAAGACCACGTCCCCGTCCACGTCGCTGAACACGGGCTCGACGGCCCGGGCGACCCCGGCGGAGGCCGAGCGCGCCACCCGCGTGCACCCCGTCTTGTCGAGCGGCGCGTCGGTCATCACACACACAAGCGTGGTGTTTCCGGGCTGCGTCTTGAACGGGTCGGGCGGCTCCTCCATCGCCGCGATCGCCTCGGCCGTCCGGACCGCCCCGGCCTCGGAGCCGGCCAAAGCGAGCGGCGCACCGTCCGCGCCGACGATGTCGCCGAACGGGTTCGCGACCGCCAGCGCCGCCACCGTCACGCCGCCCGCTCCCCGCGCCGCCGCGTAGCCGATGCCGGAAGCCACCGCCTGCTCGCGGCCCAGCAGCTTGCTCGCCGCGGTGCCCGACCCGGCCCCCACCTGCCCGCGGTCGGGCACGCCCTCCTTCGCCGCCTCGCAGGCCGCACGGCCGGCGAGCGCGTCGGGACGTGCCGCGGCGTCGCCCTCGGCGAGGTCGTAGACGATCGCGGCCGGCACGATCGGGACAAGCCCCGCGGGCGTGGGATAGCCGATCCCGTGCTCCTCGAGCCAGCGCATGACGCCGTCGGCGGCAGCGAGGCCGTAGGCGCTGCCGCCGGCGAAGGTCACCGCGCTGACCCGGTCGGTGCCGGCGAACGGGCTCACGACATCCGTCTCGCGCGTTCCCGGGCCCCCGCCCCTCACGTCCACCCCGCCCCGCGCGCCCTCGGGGGCGATCACCACGGTGCACCCGGTGCGCCCGGCCGGGTCGCTCCAGTGCCCGATCCGGAAGCCGCCCGGGGGCGGCGGGGGCCCGCTCACCGCCGGGCGCTCCGCTTGCGGCGCCGGCGCAGGCGCGTCTGGCAGCCGGGGCAGAAGTACGTGGACCGTCCACCCACGACGATCCGCCGGATCTCGGTCCCGCACCTGGGGCATTCCTCGCCCTCGCGGGTGTGGACGAGGAAGTCGTCCTGCATCGAGCCGCGCTCGCCGCGGGCATCGCGGTAGTCGTCGATGGACGAGCCACCGCTGTCGAGAGCCACCTCGAGCGTCTCGACGATCGACTCCGTCAGGGCCTCCGCGTGCTCGATCCGCATCGACCCGGCCGGCGAGAGCGGGTGAAGCTCGGCGCGGTGAAGCGCCTCGTCGGCGTAGATGTTGCCGATCCCCGCGACCCGGTCCTGCGTGAGCAGGAACGACTTCAGCGGCGCGGTGCGCCCGGCGGCGAGGTGAAGGAGCGCGTCCGGCGTCAGCTCGTCCGACAGAGGCTCGATCCCCAGCCGGGCCGCAAGGTAGGCGTCGGCGTCCGCGCCCTGGAGCGCGACCGCGTGCCCGAACCGGCGTGCGTCGGTGAAGAGCAGCTCCGAGCCGTCGTCCAGCTCGAGGCGGGCGCGCAGGAAGCGAAGCTGCGGCTCTGCCTCGTACAGGCGCTCCGGCCCGAGGCGGTCGGCGTGCATCAGGTCGGCGGCCGCACCCGCCGGCGCATCGGCCGCCCGGAGCAGCAGGTTGCCCGTCATCCGCAGGTGCATGATCAGCGCCCAGCCCCCGTCGAGGCGCAGGATCAGGTACTTGCCGCGGCGGTCAACCGCCTCCACGCGTCGCCCCGCGACCGCCTGCTCGAGGCGGCTCGGCGGGTCCGGCCGCGTCCAGCGCTCGTCGAAGACCTCGACGTCGGTGATCGTCCGCCCGACGACCTCCGGCGCGAGCTGTCGGCGAATGGTCTCGACCTCCGGCAGCTCGGGCATACCCCAAGCCTACGAGGGGAGCTAGCCCTTGCGGCGATAGGTGATCTCGAGGTCGGGCTTCCATTCCGACGGCTCTTCGGCGAGCTCCCAGGTTCCGCTCAACGCCTCGCCGTCCTCGCTGAAGGTCGCCTCGAGGCGTTGGTCGAAGCCCGGCGCGTCGCGTGAGAGTCGCCACACGTCGCCCTCGAGCTCCGCCTCGTAGACCCGGTGCACCCCTCGCGAGTCGAAGTAGCTCATGCAGAGCCTGTCGTCGACCACGCCGATTATCGAGATGGAGTCCGGGAAGTCCGGGTGGTCGTTGCGCGCCCGGGAGATCAGGAAGCGCTCGCCCTCCAGCCATTCGAACGTCGACGCACCGTGGACAACGAGGTCGGGAAACGCTGGGTGGCGAGCTTCGGTCGTCCACTGGCCCACCAGCCTCCCCAGGCCCTGGATGTCCTCACTCATCGATGACCTCGTTCCCGGGCGACCCGCGTTCTATTCAGCCACAGCCAACGGTGACGCCCGGCCCACCAGGGCCTCGATCTCGGCGACGACACGGTCTTCGGCCGTCTCCTCAGCGATGGCGCTCGCGATGCCCGCCGCCGCCTCGCGATAGCGCGGCTGGTCCAGCAACTCCTGGAGCGCCGCGGCGATCGCCTCGGGATCGGCGAGGGCGTCCAGCCTGATTCCGGCACCGCGATACTCGACCCGAGCGGCCACGTCGAGCTGGTCGCGACCCATCGGCAGGCACACCACGGGGACGCCGGCGGCGAGCGCCTTGATCGTCGTCCCGTGACCGCAGTGCGTGATCACGGCCGCCGCCTCGCGCAGCACTTCCGCGTGCGGCGCGGACGCCACCACCTGCACGTTGTCGGTTCCCGGGACCTCGCCCGGATCGATGCCCTTGCCTGTGGTAACCAGCCCGCGCACCGGGAGGGCGTCGAGCGCGGCGACGATCCGCCCCAGCAGGTCCTCCTGGTTCTGATAGTCCGAACTGAGGCCGGCCAGTACCAGCGGCTCGTCGCCCGGCGGCGGCGTCCACTCCTCCGCCCAGGACGGGTCGTCCAGGCGGGGGCCGACGTGCTTCACGTTCGGCGGCAGCTCGCCCATGAAGTCGAACGCCGAGCTCGTCATGACCAGCGTCAGCGCCGCGCTTCGGCCCTGGTCGAGCACATGCTCCAGGGGCTCGAGCCCCTGCTCGGCGCGCGCGGCATTCAGCGCCGGCAACGCCTCGTCCCAGACCGCCATGCCGAACTCGCCTGCGACGCGATCCCGCTCACGCTCTTCCTCGGTCTCGGCCGGAAGGAAGCCCTGGCCGAACGGAGGGACGCCCGGGGCGGGCACGACGTTGATCGTGGGGTTCAGCACCACGCACGGGACGCCGGCACCCTCCGCCGCGACCTGCCCGCCGAAGAGCAGCAGCTCCGTCAGCAGACAGTCGGCGGGCCGGCGCTCCAGCTCGTCGCGGATGTCGGCGGCGAACAGAGCCGCGGGACCGACGGCCAGACGGTCGCGCATCTGCGCGAACCCCTCCGGCCCGGCCTCCCAGTCACGGACGAAGTCGCCGTCGCGGCCAGGCGTTTCCCGGATCGGGGCGCGGGTCCAGCCGATGTGCTCGGCACCGGTCGCCTCGACCTCGGGACGCAGCCCGGGATCGGCCAGTACGCGGACGTTGTGGCCACGGGCGACGAGCGCGCGTGCCACGCTCATCAGGGGCGGCGTCGTGCCGGCCCCGTCCCAGGTCGTCATCAGGATCTCTGTCATCTCAGCCTCCTCAGGCATTCTCGTGAAGCGCGGCTACCAGCTCGCGCATGGCGGTGATGGTCTGGTTCCTGTCAAGTCCCTTGTCGCGGCGAAGCAGCTTCCACGAGTACACGTCCGTCACCACGACGAGCTGGGCGATCCGGCGGGCTCGGGCCTTGCCCCGAAGGCCGGCCAAGGCGCCGGGGAACATGCGCTCCACCCAGGCCTGATGCCCTGCCCGGCCCATCTCCATGAATGACTTGACCTCGGGCACCCGATCCTCCACCGCGAGCATCCGGATGTTCGCGTCCCCGTTTCGCTCGTAGTCGTCGACGAGCGTGGTGATCGCGACCTCGATGTCGCCGGGCTCGGGCGTCCAGCGAAACTCGTCGATGTCGTCGGCCACTCGCTGGAGCGCGGCCGTGAACAGCTCCGCCTTGGACGCGAAGTGGTTGCTGACGGTCTGGAGGGCTACGCCGGCGTCCTTCGCGATGCCGCGAACGGTGACGTCCTCGTACCAGTCGTCCGTGAACGCGGCGAGCGCCGCATCGACGATCCGCTCCCGGGTCGCCTCCGCGGCAGCCGCCCTGACAGACATTCGATAGGCCCGTGTACTACTCATTAGGACAACGTTACATCTAAAGTCGGACGTTGTCAAGCCGACCGCTCCGGAAGCGGTTGACCGAGTTGCGGTGACCGAGGGCTAGTCAGTCAGGATGGCGCCCTGGGCGGCGCTCGCTTCTCAACCGCCCGAATCTGGCGCTCACTGGCCGACGCTTGGCGCTCGCTTGAGGCGTGACGGGCCGCGCGATGTGGGTGATGACAGAGCGGAACCGGCCACACGTGCCCTCGGTCGGCTCGGGGCTCAGGCTTCCCGTCGAACCGTCTCGCGCTTGTGGGTGTCCGCGGTCTCGTGATCGGCATCCGCGGGCGTCTCTTCGGCGCGCCGATCTGCGTCCGGATCGATCTCCCGCGCGTACTCGTTGTGCGCGGTCGCCTCGGAATGCGCCTCGCGCGCCGCCAGGGCGCGCTCCTCGGCCTCCGCCGCCTGCCGGCGAGCGGCGGCGGCCTGCTCGTCGGCCGCGGCCTTCTCCTTCTCCGCCTGGATACGCCGAGCCTCGGCTTCACTGCGGTGTTCAGCGGCGACATGGCGGCGATCCTCGAGTTGACGCTCGTGCCTGCGCCTGTTGGCCATGTAGATCAGCGCCAGGACGATGATGACGCCGATGGCGATGAGGACGATCGCGACTGTGCTCATGTTTGGTCCCTTCCTTGGAAGCGTTTCTTCGGCGACCCGCCTACCCACTCCGGGTCGTTCCATTCGCCGAGGGCGCCAGGCCAATCCCTCGTTGTGCCTTGCCCCTCTCGAGGTCGGATCCCCGCCGACCCCGAGCCGGAACTAGGCAGGCGGCCCGGCGGATAGCGACGCCAGCGGTTTCCGCCCACGCGCCCGGGGGTAGCGGGGCGAGGCACATGGACGTGTGGAAGGGAGGAACGGCATGTACATCGGACTCGGCACCCTGATCCTGATCATCATCCTGATCATCCTCCTCGCCTAGCTAGCTGGCGAGGGGGCTGGCCGCGGCACCTCCGCCGGCGTGAGCCGCCTACTCGGCGGGCTCGAAGACGTGCTCGGCGTCACCCGGGGACACGAGGATGACCCCGCGGATCGGGACCTCTCCGGAGTTCCAGACGGTGTGGCGCGTTCCGCGCGGGACAAAGACCGTGCTGCCGGGAGCCACCTTCATCTCGTGGTCACCGAGAAGGAACGTGGCCTCGCCGGAGGCCACGTAGAACGTCTCGTCGGTGTGGGGGTGCAGATGCGGCGGTGGCCCGGGCTCACCCGGGGGGAACGTCCCGACCATCGCTACGTAGGACCCGCGAGTCTCATCGGGGCCAAGCGTGACCGGCTCCGGGGTCTCGGGCGGCGGGATGACCGTGCATCCGTTGATCGTCTCCATCCTTGGCCGACCCTAACGCACTAGAGACGGCTCGATGGGCCCGCGCCCTACTCCCGCAGCCCGGCGGCTTCGAGGGCATCGTGTTGGCTGCTGAAGCTCCGGAAGTCGATGATCCTGCGGTCACGAATTCGGACGATCCACGCCGCTGCCTGGTTGAGGCTGATGCCGCTGGCCCTGCCGCGAGCCACCGCTCGGCCGAGGACGATCACGACGCCGTCAAGATCTCGGAACTCCTGGGGCCTGATCTGGAACTCCGCCCACGCGGCGTCGATGTCCGCCCAGAACCGCCTCATTCCCTCCGGTCCGTGGTAGACGACACCCTCGGGTCCGCCCACGATTGCGGGGCGCACCACCACTTCTGGGTCGAGAACCCCGGCAGCGGCCTCAAAGTCTCTTCCCACGAACGCCCTGAACAGGGTGCGTGCCACTTCCACGTTCTCCTCCGACATCGCCCGCGCAGTATCTCCCCTGTAGCGCCGCATGAGAGTGGACGCCTAAGGGGGTCGGCAGCGCGCGCGCCCGGGAACCGGGTTCTTGGCCCAGGCGGCGGACGTGACCGCCCTGCCGCGGGCTAGAAACCGCTTAGCAATGCGGGTCTAGCGCGCGCGGGTGGGCCTTGAAGTAGACCTCCTTGATCCGCTCGCCGGAGAGGTGGGTGTAGAGCTGAGTCGTCGAGACGTCGGCGTGGCCGAGCATCTCCTGGACCGAGCGTAGGTCGCAGCCGCCCGACAGCAGATGCGTCGCGAAGCTGTGGCGCAGGGTGTGGGGGCTCATCTTGCCCTCGAGGCCGACGAGCTTGGCGTGGCGCTGGATGATCTTGTAGAGGCCCTGGCGGGTGAGCGAGCCGCCGCGAAAGTTCACGAACAGCTTGCCCTCCTGCTTGGAGCCCACCAGCTCGGGGCGGCCGGAGCGGAGGTACCGTGAGGCGGCCGCGGCGGCCTCCCTCCCAACGGGCACCATCCGCTCCTTCGACCCCTTGCCGCGGGGCCGCACGAATCCACGCCTCAGGTCCAGGTCGGTGACCTCGAGGCCGACCGCCTCGGACGCGCGCAGGCCGCATCCGTACATCAGCTCCAGCAGCGCCCGGTCGCGAAGCGCGATCGGGTCCGCACCCTTTGCGGTGTCCAGCAGGCGCTTGACCTCGGCGTAGGAGAGGACGTGGGGAAGCTTGCGGCTGCGCGCGGGCGGGCTGAGCGACGCGGTCGGGTCGTCGGCGATCAGCTCCTCGCGCCGCAGGTGCCGGTAGAACGAGCGAAGCGCCGCCGTCTTGCGGTTGATTGTGGCCGGGGAGCAGGGCGGGTGCTTCTCGCCGTCCACGTTGGGCCGCCCCGTCGCGAGGTCGGCCAGGAAGTCCGAGACGTCCGCCCGACCGGCCTCCGTCGCCCCCACCCCGCGCCCAGCGAGGAAGACCCCGTACTGGAGCAGGTCGGTCCGGTATGCGTCGAGGGTGTTGCGCGCCAGGCCGCGCTCGAACTCGAGGTATGCCAGGAAGTCGAGCACGAGCGCTTCGAACCGGGCCTCGATCTTGGGCTTGACCTCAGGGGGCCTGACGGCGACTGCCATGCCCGGGTGGTTCTTGCCGCGCCTCGGCCTCCCTGCCCCTGCACGCAGGCGTGCGTGGCGACCTAGCTGCGGGCGATCAGCCAGGCCACGATCTCGTCGATGATCGCGTCCTGCTCGGGCTCGTTCAGGATCTCGTGGCGCAGGCCCGGGTAGATGTGCAGCGTCTTGTCGTGCGAGGAGGCAAGCTCGTCGACGAGGCGACTGCCGCTGGGGGGCGTCAGGCGGTCGTCGGCCCCGTGCAGGATGAGGAGGGGCAGGGTCAGCGCCGGCAGGCGCCTGGGGAAGCTCATCCCGGCCTTCTCCAGCGCGACGATCGACGCCGCCGGGAACGAGCCATGGAAGTTGAGTGGGTCCTCGTCGTACGCCCTCACCACCTCGGGGTCGCGGCTGACCGTCTCGGGATCGACCTTGAAGATCCCACGCCCGGGCGCCACCCGGGCGACCGCCCGGGCCGCCATCCGCACCGGCGTCTTCTGGTCCAGCGCCGCCAGCGCCCCCGAGAGGACGAGCCCCGACAGCTCGTCCTGGTGGTCGCACGCGTAATGAAGGCCGACCGCGGCGCCCATGCTGTGCGCCAGCAGGAAAGGCCGCGGTGCCGGCACGGCCCCGGCGGCGATGGCCACCATCCGGCGCAGGTCGGCGGCGAGCGGGTCCAGCGAGTCGAAGCGCATCCGCTCGCCCCCCGACAGCCCGTGGCCGCGGTGGTCGAGCGCGAAGACCTCGTAACCCGCCTCGCCCAGGCGCCGCGCGACGTGGTCGTAGCGGCCGGAGTGCTCGCCGCCCCCGTGCGAGATCACCACCGCGGCGCGAGGCGGGCCCTGCGGGGGCCAGGTGCGGTAGCGGATGTCGACGCCGCCCTCGCCCTCGAAGCTGCCTTCCCCGGAGCCGCTCATCTCACGAAGCCTCGCTGATCTGGCGAAGCAGGAACAGCCCGATGAGGGACTTCGAGTCGCGGCACTCGGCGATCGCCCCGTCCAGGTCGGCGAGCGGCCAGGTCACCACCTCGATTCGCTCGGCGGGGTCGGGCTGAACTCCCGCGTCCTCGAGCCCGGTGGCCAGGAACACCGTCACCTCCTCCTCCGCGAATCCGGGGCTGGTGTAGAAGCGCTTCAGCTCGCGCCACTCGCCGGCCCGCAGCGAGACCTCCTCGGCCAGCTCCCGCTGGGCGCACTCGAGCGGCGTCTCGCCGGGCACGTCCAGCTTCCCGGCAGGCACCTCGAGCAGGGCGGGCTCGCCGACGGCCTCACGCGGCTGGCGGACGAGGTAGACGCGCTCCTCGTCGTGCGCGACCATTGCGACCGCGCCGGGATGGCCGACCACTTCGCGCTCCGAGACGGTCCCGTCGTCGTACTCGAACGAGTCGATCCGGACCGTGGCGATCGGGCCCTCGTAGACGATCCTCGAGCCGACGCGCCTCACTCCAGGCTCACCGCCTCGGCCAATGCCCTGCCGGCGGCGAGGGGCGCGGCGAAGAACAGCGGATCCTCCTCGATGGTCCGCCCCATCGTCCTCGCCGGCAGCCCGCTTGCCGCATAGCCGTCCAGGTCGATCCCCTGCACGGCGAGGTCGTGGCGCCCGCCGCAAACCTCGATCAGGTCATCCAGGGCCGCCTGGGCGAACCCCCCTCGGGCGCACCGCTCTCGAGCAGCGGCCATCCGCGGATCGAGGCCTCCGGCACCGGCACGCGCACCGGCGCCAGCAGCATCCCGAGCACCGTGCGCGAGTGGTGTGAGAGGCCACGGTGGCGGGGCCTGGGATCCGAGCTCGAGAGGCGTGGGGAGACCAGCGTCGGCAGCCCGAGCGCCACCGCCGTGTGGGCCGCATCGAGGGCTGCCATCCCCCCATGGCCCATGCGGCTCTCGGAGCCGAGTATCCCGGGGCCGGGCCCGACCACGACGGCGTCCCAGCCCAGCCTGCGTACCGACGCGTCGATCCCGCCCGCCAGGCTGATCGCCTCGTGCTCGCCGCCGTAGGCGGACCCGGCCGTGACGTGACCGGCCAGGAGGCCACGCCGGCGGAGCTCTGGCACGTCGCGGGAGAGCGACCCGGGCAGGGCGCCACCCGCGGCCTGGACGAAGCCGACGCTGAGACCCGGCATCGCCTCGCCCGCGGCCCAGGCGACCGGGGCCAGGTGGCCGTGGAGCGGGAGGACGAGCACGGGGGCCGCGAGCGCCCTCTCGTCTGCGCTCGGCGGCTCGACCGGCTCGACCGAGTGCTGGAGCGAGGTGTAGTTCAGCTTCATCACGTGCTCGCCGGCGGGGCCCTCCGCGTCCAGGCCACGCGTGAGGTTCACGTGGACGACGTCGAAGCCCCCGGACCCGAGCCCGAGGTCCGCCCCCTCCACGTTCACGATCACCTCGTCGCCGCGCTCGACGGGCCCGACGAGGCCGGCGTCGGCCCAAGCGCGCCGCTCCTTGCCCGCGACGTCCACCGTCAGCGGGTCCATCGCGACGACGGTGCCCCTACGCAGCTTCAGCATCGGCGCCCCCGGCCAGCCCGACGATGGCCTCGCAGACCGCGAGCATCTCGACGATCCGCTCGGCGGCGACGCTCTCCTCCGGCGTGTGGTTCGCCTCCGTCCCGTTCGCGAGCAGCACGCACTCGAAGCCCCGCGGCACGAGCGCGTTGGCGTCGCTGCCGCCACCCGTGGCCGTCTCGACCGGCTCGTGGCCGGTGCGCTCCAGCGCCGCCGTGGCGATCCGCACGGACTCCGCGCTCGAGGCCAGCCGATAGCCCCGGAACATCTCGCGCACGTCCACATCGACGTCCACGCCGTGCTCCGTCGCCGCCCGGGTGCAGGCATCGACCATCGCCGCCACGGTTGCGCTGGCGCGGTCGTCGTCGATCGAACGGGCCTCACCGTCGACGACGCAATGCCGCGGCACGACGTTCGAGGCGCTGCCGCCGCGGACGATCCCGACATTCGCGGTGGTCTCGTCGTCCAGCCGGCCCAGCTCCATGGCACTGATCGCCGCGGCTGCCGCTGCGATCGCGCTTCGCCCGTCCTCGGGACGGATCCCCGAGTGAGCCTCGACCCCCTCGAACTCCGCCAGGAGCCGCTTGTAGGTGGGGGCAGCCGTGATCACCTCCCCGATCGGCGAGGCGTGGTCCAGGATGAAACCGTAGGGCGATCGGACGCCGTCGAGATCGAGCTCCTTCGCGCCGCGCAGCCCGTCCTCCTCGGCGGTGGTGAACACCAGCTCGAGCCCCGCCGCGGCGGGATCGGCAGCGTGACGCGCGGCCAGCTCCATGAGCACAGTCACAGCCGCCTTGTTGTCGGCGCCGAGGATCGTGTCTCCGCGCGAGCGAAAGACACCACCGTCGAAGACGACCTCGATCGGCCCCTCATGCGGCACCGTGTCGAGGTGAGCGCAGAACATCACCCATCCCTCCCCCCGTCCGGACACCCGGGCGATCAGGTTCCCCGACCCGGCCTCCGCCGCCGCCGCCGTGTCGTCCTCGTGGACCTCGAGCCCCAGCCCGCGCAGCTCGGACGCCACCTGGTCGGCGATCGCGCGCTCGTCCCCCGTGGGGCTGGCCGTCTCGCACAGCCGAACGAACCGGTCCAGCATCCGCTGGTCGGCGCTCACGACCCGTCCTCCTCAACCTGAGCGGCTGCCTCGCGCGCGGCGTCATGGCCGATGAAGTTGCGAATGGAGGCGATCTTGGCATCACGCAACTCGACGATCCAGCTTGCCGGCTGATCCAGATCGAGCCCGCTACCGCGCCCACGGGCCTTGATCCAGCCGCGAACCGCGACCCGGTCTTCGGTGGTAGCCGCCATCTCCTCGATGGTCACCTCCCAGCGTTCGAACTGGTCATCGATCTCGGTTGCCCACGCCTCGACGCCGCTCATCCCGCGCCACACCGTCTTGGTCAACGCGGAGTGGATCTCGACGTCCTCGGTGAAGAGCTCCGGGTCGGCGGTGCGCTCACCGGCGTTC
>CAWCRN010000015.1:0-163760 GCA_963797835.1 uncultured Solirubrobacterales bacterium | reverse complement strand
TACCAGTCACGCCCTCGGCGGGTCAAGCCGTGCATGCCGGCGAGCTGGAATACCCGGGGCCGGGGAGCCGCCCTCGACTACCCGAAGCCTGCCGGCAGGAGGCTGACATCGGGGCCCACCGACGCCCAGATCGAGGGCCGGGGGTCGTCGGCGTCGAAAGAAAGGCCGTCGTCTCATCGTTGGTGGGCGGGACGCGAGATGACAGAGACCGCAGCACGCACCCACTCCGAATGCATGATCTAGCGGTGATCATCGTTTCGACCAATGAGGCGAAGTGGCTGCCGGCATGCCTGACTACGGTCTTTGCTCGGGCAGGCGACCTCGGCCTGGACGTCGTGGTGGTGGATAACGAGTCGACGGACGGTACTGCCGATCTGGTTGAGCGTGACTTCCCTGCGGCGAGGGTGGTCGGCACAGTCAACCACGGATTCTCACACGCGAACAACCGTGCGGTAATGACCTGCAAGGCTCGATACGTACTCTTCCTCAACCCCGACACCGAAATCGTCGGCGGTACCCTCGCCGGCCTCGTTTCGGCGCTCGACGCGAGACCGGAGGTCGGCTTGGCTGGTGTGCGGCACTTGACAGGCGACGGGACGCTCTATCCAACGATTCGGAGATTTCCGAACGTGTCTCGCTCGCTTGGGCAGGCGGTCGGCGCTGAGCGATCCCCAATTCGCCCGAGCTGGAGTTGTGAGCGCGAGCTCAACGCCGCGACCTACGATCGCGAGGTCGAGTGCGATTGGACCACCGGTGCGTTCATGATCGCGCGTCGGGAGGCGCTCGAGGGGGCGGGGCTCCTGGACGAGCGGTTCTTCATCTACTCCGAGGAAACCGACCTGTGCTTTCGGATCAAGCAAAGTGGCTGGGCGGTGTGCCACCTACCACTCGTAACGATCGTGCATCACGCAGGCAAGGCTGGTTTGAGCCCGAAGATGGAGGCACAAAACGCCTATGCCCGGATGCAGTACGCCCACAAGCACTTCTCGCGACTGCGCCGAGGGGCGTACTGGCTGACGCTTGTCCTTGGGCACGCCTTGCGATGGGCAACTGTCGGCCGGCGCAACGCGACCCGCCGGGCCGTCTCCGCACGCGTTCTGGCGACGCTCATGGGCCGAGCCCATCCCCCCTTTGGTCAACCGCCCACCGTGGCGGTCCAGCCCGGCGGCAGCAACGGCGCGGGGGCGCTCGCGGCGGACGTGGTGCCGCTGGCAATGCGAGCGACTTCGAGTGACGGACGAACCACGACTGGGAGGACACGTAGGTGAAGACACTCGTTACGGGTGGAGCGGGGTTCATCGGCTCGCACTTGGTTTCGCAATTGCTCGAGGAGGGAAGAGACGTGGTCGTCCTCGATTCGCTCGAGGAGCAGGTCCACAGCGGGCAGCCGGTCCTCCTCCCCGACGACGTGCAGTTCATGCACGGGGATGTCGGCGATCCGGAGGCCGCGCGGCGCGCGTTGGCCGGTGTCGACGAGGTCGTTCATCTGGCCGCTGTCGTCGGCGTCGGCCAGTCGATGTACGAGATCGACCGCTACACACGGTCGAACACGATGGCCACTGCAAGTTTCCTCGAGCAGGTGGTGACGCAGGCCGTCCCACTCGAGCGCCTGGTCGTCGCCTCATCGATGTCGATCTACGGCGAGGGCGAGTACGAGTGCGAGACGCACGGGCGGGTCGCGCCGGGTCCACGGGCGGAAGAACGGCTGCTCGATCGGCAGTGGGAGGTCCCTTGTCCGCACTGTGGAGCGGAGTTGAAGCCGGCCGGGACCCAAGAGGCGAAGCCCGTCATGCCAACCTCGATCTATGCCGTCACGAAGCGAGATCACGAGGAACTATGTTTGATCGCCGGCGCTTCGTACGGGATCCCCACGGTCGCGCTTCGCTTTTTCAACGTGTATGGGCCAGGTCAAGCTCTCTCGAACCCCTACACCGGTGTGGCGGCGATCTTCGCGTCACGTTTGATGAACGAGATGCCACCGTTGATCTTCGAAGATGGGGAGCAATCTCGCGATTTCATCCATGTGAGCGACGTCGTGAGAGGTATCGTCATGGCGTTGTCCAGCGAGCGTGCCGCGGGTCACGCAATCAATCTGGGCACCGGTACGCCAACGACGGTCACCGGGATGGCTGAGGTGCTGGCAAGGGGCCTCGGTCGAGGTATCGAGCCGGAGCGGCCGGGCGAGTATCGGTCTGGCGATATCCGGCATTGCTACGCGGACACCACGCTCGCCCAGCGTGTCCTCGGCTTCGAAGCTCAGGTTCCGCTGGCGAAGGGGATGGACGACCTGCTCGAATGGCTGGAGGGCCAAGAGGCGGTCGATCGGGTCGACGCGGCGGTGCGCGAACTCGCCGCCCGTAGATTGACTCGCTAACCGCCCGGTGGCGTCCAGGTCGGAACGTCCGAAGCTGCAGCAGACGTTCGTCCACCAGGAAGTCCTTGTCGACGTCGGTGCCATCGAGCTTCGCGCGCGCGATGGTCCCAGTGCGGCCACCGCGGCGACGCGCCCCGGGGCAGATGGCGTACAGGGTCACGGTGCGGGGGTGTCGCCGTGGTTGACAAGGCCCTGCTCCCAATGGTCCTAACGCGGGACATCGCAACCCCCGCTGACCGCCATCGCCACAAGTCGCGTACCGTCCGGCCCCATGCAGTTCGGCAAGCCCGGCGAGCCCGTCAGCCACATCAGCCAGGCGTACCCCGACCGGGTCGAGGTCCGGGGGCGCGACCTGACCGGCGAGCTGATGGGGCGGCTCACGTTCACCGAGTACTTCCACCTGCTGCTCACCGGCGACGAGCCCACCGAGGACCAGCGCTTCTTCCTGGACCTGCTCCTGGTGGCGATCGCCGAGCACGGGATGATGCCCTCGAACGTCGCCGCGCGCATGACGCTGGCGGCCACGCCGGACTCGCTCCACGGCGCCGTTGCGGCGGGGATCCTGGGCGCCGGCCCGGTCATCCTCGGCACCTCGGAGGCGTGCGCCAGGCTGCTCGCAGCGGCCCAGGTGCGGGTCGAGGCGGGCGAGGAGCCGGGCGCCGTGGCGGAGGGGATGGCGGCGGCGATCCAGGGCTCCGGGGAGAAGGTGCCCGGCTTCGGCCATCCGGTGCATCGCCCCGCTGATCCCCGCGCCGACCGCATCCTCGAACTGGCCGACGAACGCGGCGTGAGCGGGCCGCACGTCGCGCTGGCCCGGACCTTCCATGAGGCGGTGGAGAGGGCCCGCGGCAAGCCGCTGACGATGAACGTCTCGATGCCGATCGCCGCCGTGATGCTCGACCTGGGCTTCCCGGCCTCGGCGGTGAAGGGCGTCCCGATCCTCGCGCGAACGGCCAGCCTCCTCGCCCACCTCGCCGAGGAGCAGGAGCAGCCGATCGGCTTCCTGATGGCGGGCGAGGCGGAGCACGCGATCACCTACGGCCGGCCACAGGACGAGCCGGGATGACTGTCGCGTCGGAGGACGAGACCCGCCCCTGGGTGGAGCAGCTCGCCGCCGACGACGAGGCCTACCGCGCCCAGCTCGGCTACCTGTTCGACCGCTCGGCGTTCTACCGCGAGAAGCTGGGCGAGGCCGGGTTCGACTCGGCCGAGGCGTCGGGCGGCCTCTCGGAGGTCGCGCGCCTGCCACTCACCGGCAAGCAGGAGATCAGGGCCACGGTCACGCCGGAGAGCCCGATCGGCACGCACCTCTGCGCCGAGCCCGGAGAGATCGTCCGCATCTACTCGACCAGCGGCACCACCGGCGCCCCCAGCTACATCCCCCTCACGGCGGGCGACCTGGACAACTGGGTCACCGGCTCGGCTCGAAGCTACGCGGCGTCGGGCGTAAGCCCCGGCCAGCGCATCGTCTCCACCTACAACGCGGGGCCGTTCGCGGCGGGCGCGGCGCTCGACGCCTTCGAGCGCATCGGCCTCACCCACATCCCGGTGGGCACCGGGAACACCGAGCGGCTGCTCCGCGCGATCGAGCTGCTGCGGCCGGAGGCGGCCGTGCTGACGCCGTCCTACGCCGCCCACCTGATCGAGCGCGCCGCCGATCGGGACTTCGACCTGAGGGGTTCCAGCGTCGAGCGCGTGCTCGTGGCCGGGGAGCCCGGCGGGGGCGAGCCGGCTTTCCGCACGAGGCTCGAGGAGGGCTGGGGCGCGCGGGTGACCGAGGCGATGGGCGTCGGCGACGTCGGCGTGTCGCTGTGGGGCGAGTGCGAGCGCCAGGACGGGATGCACCTCGGCGCGCGCGGCTTCGTCCATGCCGAGCTGATCGATCCCGAGTCCGGAGCCGCGATCCCGATGGAGGACGGGGCGGCGGGCGAGCTGGTGCTCACCCACCTGCGTCACCGGGCGGCACCACTGCTTCGTTTCCGAACGCGGGACCACGTCGAGGTTCGCACCGGCACCTGCCCGTGCGGGCGCACCAGTCCCCGAATCCGCTGCGTCGGGCGGACCGACGACATGCTCATCGTGCGCGGCGTCAACGTCTTTCCCGCCGCCGTCCGCGAGGTGGTGAGCGCCGCCGCGCCGCAGGTGAGCGGCCAGATCCTGATCCGCCCGAGGGGTCCGGGCCCCAAGCAGGAGCCGCCGCTTCCCGTCAGCGTCGAGCTCGCCCACGGCGCCAGCGCCGACGCCGCCCTCGCCGAGGCGATTCGCGAGAGACTTCGAGAGGCGCTCGTGGTGCAGACGAGCGTCGAGCTGGTGCCGTGGGGGACACTGCGGCGAAGCGAGTACAAGTCGAGATTGGTCGAGCGCTAGGAAGGCGGCGGAATCGTGCAGAAGCTTCAGGCCCAGGGCGTCCACCACATCACGATCACCGGGCGCCGACCGGCAGACCTCGATCGACTTCTGGGAGGGCCTGCTCGGCATGCCCTTCATCTTCGAGCAGCCCAACCTCGACAACGAGGCGGAGAGCCATCTCTACTTCGACCCCGGTGACGGGCGCCTGATCACGATCTTCACCAACGAGGAGCGCACCCCCGACCCGGAGCGCACCCCGACCGATCCCGGGTGCGTGCACCACATCGCCCTCTCGCTCTCGCAGGCGACCTTCCAGCAGGCGGTGGAGCGGCTCGACGAGCGCGGGATCTCCCACAGCGAGGTGAAGGACCGCGGCTTCATGGACTCGATCTACTTCGAGGACCCGCTCGGCCTCCTGATCGAGCTGGCGTCGTATCGCTTCGAGCCGCCCGGCGGCTTCACGCACGCCGACGTGCTGCTCGAGGCGCACAAGATCAGGGTTTGGCGGGGCGACTACAACATCGCGCCGGTCCATCTCGCGGACGCGATCGAGGCGTTGGTCGAGCGCTCACGCGAGTCGCTCTCCGAGGACCGATCGCCGAAGGACCCCTACCAGCGGTAGAACCACTCCCGAACCAACAGCCGGAGGATCACATGGCCCCCAACACGTTGAGCATCCTTACGCCGAGCGTCAACAACCTGACCGCTCGCATCTTCGTCCGCGCCGCCGGGCTCGAGTTCGAGGAGGTGGACGTCTGGGGGAAGACGGACGAGCCGCAGTTCCTGGCCAAGGACCCGGCCGCGCTGACGCCGCTGCTCGAGGAGGATGGACTGCCGAGGGGCTCGCTGTGGGAGAGCTGCGCGATCATGCAGTACCTCTCGAACAAGCACGGGCTCGACCACCTCTACCCGACCGACCCGGCCGAGCGGGCGAAGATCGACAGCGCGATGTTCTACCTGATCGGCACGCTCTACCCGCTGGTCGCGAGGGCCACCTACCCGACTCTCGGCTTCCCGCAGTACGCGGGCGAGGTGGGCACGTCCGACGCCGACGACGAGATGAAGGCCCAGGCGCAGCGCGACGCCGCCGACGCGATCGCGGGCCCGCTCGACGTCTACAGGGAGTTCTTCCTCGCCGGCCAGCCGTTCATCGGCGGCCAGAGCCCCTCGATCGCCGACATCCGCCTGGCCGCCACCCTCGAGTTCCTGCGCGCCATCGACTACGAGTTTCCGGCGTGGGCCGAGGATTACATGACCGCGGTCGAGGCCGCCCTTGGCGAGGCCTACTCGGAGCCCGCCTCGGACGTGCGTGGCTTCGTGGCCTCCGCGAAGTAGGACCGCCCCTCAGCCCTCCGCGTCCCTCACGCCGCGTTTCGCATCCGAGGGGTGGATGTCAAACGGAGCATGGAGCGCAGATCCGTCGCGGTGGCGTGCGGCTGGGCCTCCAGTTGCTCGTCGCCGTACCGCACGATCCTGAAGCCTGCGCCACGAATGGCGAGCTCCCGGCGACGATCGAGCACGACCGCGGCCGGTGTCCCGTGGGTCTTGCGACCGTCGAGCTCGACCGCTAGTCGCTGCTCGCGGAACACGGCGTCAACGTGATACCCGGCCACCACTCCGTTGGGCTCGGGAATGGGCAGGCCCTCCGCCTCGCAGAACAGGAGGAATCGATCCTCGAGTGGACTGAGGGTCCTGGCGAGCTCCGGCATATGCTGATCGATGGCCCGGTGGAGGCGCCTGCACCCTCGGCGTCCCGCCACCTCCGCGCGCAGTTCCGGCAGGTTCGCGAGGCCGAGGTGGTCCGTCATGGCGATCGCGCGGCGAAACGCCGCCTCCGAGGAGTCCGGGGAGATGTCGAGGAGGGTCTGAGGGATGCCGGTGACCGGCAGGCCTCGGTGCCAGACACGCTCCACTCTTGAGGGGCAATGGACCCTCGTCGCCGGGGTCGATCCGCTCCGCCCGGCCCGGCTGACGTGGATACGGGTTCCGGCGAAGCGCAGCAGCCCCCACCACCAGGCCGCCGTCAAGTGGCTCAGCGCCGCCCCCGGCCCGGCGCCCAGCAGTGCGGCCCCGAGCCGTCCCTCGACGCTGAGCGCCCGATGCCCAACCGCATACACGCCGAGCGAGATCCTGTGCAGGCGTCCGGCGGCCACCCACCGCGCGATCCCGGTCCTGCTCAGGCCACATGCGAGCAACTGGGCCGCCGAGATCACGCCGAACTGCCGCTCCGCGAGCCGGACGACGCGCCTCGCTACGTCTGCGATCCGAGGGGTGGATGCCAAACGTGTCACGGCGGCCATCCGCGAATCGTGGACGGTCGGGTGTCACGCGTGGCGCGCAGGTTGTGACATGTCAGATCCGGACGCGCGCCGGCGACCATAGGTTCACTAACGCAGCACAGATGGCACCGGGGGGAGATGCGGGCGCCGTCCGGCCCTCTTACTACTTTGAAAGCGAAGATGAATCAGCCGATGACACTCGTCGACCAGCCCGAGCTCGGGGGCGTTTCGCCGAACGGCAACGGACGCTGCTTCGTCAACGAGCTGGCCGAGGGCCAGGCCGTGGCCGCGGCCTTCGCGGTGCGTGAGCGCGAGCGGCGCACCCGCCGCAACGGCGAGGACTTCCTTCGCCTCAAGGTGGCGGACCGGACCGGCACGATCGAGGCCGTCCTCTGGGAGGGCGTCGACGACTGCTTCGACGTCTGCGCACCCGGTTCGGTCGTCTTCGTCGAGGGCCCGTTCTCGGTTCACCCGCAGTACGGGGCGAAGATCACGATCCAGGCTCTGCGCCCGGCCCGCGACGACGAGTACGAGCACGCCGACCTGGCCGAGGGCCCCGGCATCCCCGCCGAGCGCCTCGAGGCCGACATGCGCGATCTGGTGGCCACGATCCAGCACCCGGACCTGGCCCGGCTGCTCGATCGCCTGCTGGGGGAGGGAACCGCAACGTGGGAGCGCTTCCGGGTGGCGCCGGCGGCCAAGTACTACCACCAGGCCTTCGCCCACGGCCTGCTCGACCACGCGCTCTCGGTCGCGCAGGCCGTCAGCGCCGCGGCCTCCGCCTTCCCGGGGATCGACCGCGACGTCGCCGTCACCGGCGCGCTGCTGCACGACATCGGGAAGACCCAGGCCTACAACGACGACCTGCTGGCGATCGACCTCACCGACGCCGGGCGCCTCGCAGGGCGAGATCCCGCTGGGCTACTACCTGGTCCGCTCCACGATCGAGTCGCTCGAGGGCTTCGACCCGGCCGTCGCCCAGGCGGTGCTCCACATCATCCTGTCCCACCACGGCAGCTACGAGAACGGCTCGCCCGTGGTCCCCGCGACCCGCGAGGCCACGCTCGTCCACGCCATGGACAACCTCGGCGGCAAGCTCGGCAGCTTCGACCGGATCGAGCGCGAGCTGCCCGCCGGCGAGGCCTGGTCGCGGTTCGACCGGGGGATCGACTCGGCCGCCTACTTCGGGGGTCGCGCGGCCTGACCGGGTGGCGCGGATGAGGCCCTGGCGGGGGCCCACGAGGCGGCAGCTGCGCCTGGCCGGCGCCGCGGGGCGCCTCCACCCGCCCGTCGGCGGGGCTACGGCGAGAACTTGGAGCTACAGGCCGAGATCTTGTCGACGTCGCCGGAGGCGTCGTTGATGCAGTTGAGGAGCTTCGTCGCGGCCTGGATCTGCGCCGATGAGGCCTTCTCGGCCTGGTTCTGAAGCTTCTGCGCGTCGCGGATCGAGTCCTGGACGTTCGGCGAGAAGCTGTCGAAGCTCTGGCCGATCGAGTCGCCGACGCTGTTGGAGATGCTCTCCGTCGTGTCCAGGGTGGGCTTGAGGAAGAACAGGTAGATCGCCCCGAGGATCGCCACCGTCGTGACGATCCTGATGATGGGACTGATGATGGTGCCGGCGCCGATCACGGTTGGCGGGAGTCTTCCAGACGCAGCGGGCGGTTACGGCAGCGGAAAATGCGGCAACGACCGGGATTAGTGGGGAGGACTCTGTGGTCTCGCGACTAAGCTCATCGAGCAGTGGCGAAGGACACCGAGAAGCTGATCCGCCAGCTTTCGCTGATCTCGTTCCTCATGGCCAACGGCCGCCCGGTCTCGGCGCTCGAGATCAAGCGGGAGGTCGAGGGCTACAGCTCGATGAACGAGGACGCGTTTGCGCGGCGGTTCTACGCCGACCGAGCGGAGCTCGAGAGCCTGGGCATCTCGCTCCAGGTCGAGAAGCCCTCGGAGGGGTTCTTCGAGGCTGAGCTCTACGCGCTGCCGCCCGAGAACTACTACCTGCCGCCGATCGAGTTCACCGACGGCGAGCTGGCGGCGCTGCGGACCGCGCTTGGGCTGCTCGACGGCGAGTTCGCCTACGCCGAGCCGCTTCGCCTCGCGCTGCAGCAGGTCTCCTGGGGGCGGCCGAGCCCGCTCGCAAAGGGCGACCGCGCGCCGGTCGACGTCCACATGGCCGACCCCGCCTCGGGCCGCGAGGTCTCCCAGCGCCTGGCGAAGATCGAGACGGCCATCTCCCGGCGCAAGACGATCGAGTTCTCCTACTACTCGCTCCAGCGCGACGAGGTCTCCGACCGCAAGGTCGACCCCTACCACCTCGTCTTCCGCGTCGGCCAGTTCTACTTGATCGGTCACTCCCACGAGCGCGAGGAGGTGCGGGTCTTCCGGCTCTCGCGGATCGAGGGCAAGGTCTCCTACGCGACCAAGGCCGAGCACGACTTCTCCCCTCCCGAGGACTTCGACCGCCGCGACTACGCCTCGCGCGCCGACTGGCAGATGGGGTCGATCGAGGGCACGGCGAAGGTGTTCCTGCGCGAGCGGATCGGGTGGCTGGTCGAGCGCGAATCCGGCAAGTACGGCGAGGTGCGCAAGGCGACGAAGGCCGACGGCGCGCCCGGTCGCGGGCTGATCTACGAGACCGAGTACGCGTCGGGGCGCCAGCTCGTCTCGTGGGTGCTGAGCTGGCGCGAGCATGCCAAGCTGCTGGAGCCGGCCGAGCTGGCGAAGGATGCGACCGCCCGGCTCGAGCTGCTGCGCAAGCGCCACCGGGGCGAGTTCGGCGTCGCCGAGGTCGTGGCTCGCCCGTCCCCGGACTCCAACGGCCGCGGACGCGCCAACGGGCGCTCCGAGTCCGTCATCCGCCCGGAGCGGTTCGCCCGGCTGGTGAGCCTGGCGGGGCTCCTGATCTCCTCCACACGAGAGGGGGCGAGCCTCGCCACCGACCGCGTGCTCGAGGAGCTGAACGTCTCGATGGACGAGCTGCGCGAGGACATCGATGTGCTGAACGTCGTCAACTTCGGCGGCGGCACCTACGTGCTCTACGCCGAGATCGTCGGCGACGAGATCGAGGTGGACTCCGACACCTACGGCGACAACTTCGCCCGCCCGGCGCGCCTGCTGCCGCTGGAGGCGAAGGCGCTGGTGGCGGCGATCGACCTGTTCGGAGACCACCTGCCGCAGTCGGGCCTGGGGACGGCCCGCGAGAAGATCGTCGAGGCACTGGGCCACGACCCGTCCGGGGAGGGGCTCCAGATCGCCCCCGGCCGCTGGCGACGATCCCCGGATCATCGCCACCGTCCACCGGGCGATCGAGGAGCGCCGAATCCTCGAGCTCCACTACTACAAGGAGAACGAGGACGAGTTCACCAAGCGCCGGGTCGAGCCCTACGAGCTCGCCTCCAGCTCAGACGGGTGGTACGTGGGCTGCTACGACCCCGCCAAGGAGGACACGCGCCACTTCCGCCTCGACCGGATGAAGGAGGCGAAGCTCTCCGACGAGACCTTCGAGCCGCGGGAGGGCATCGACGAGCGCCTCGCCGAGCAGGACTGGCTCGTCCGCGGCGAGGTGGGGACCGCGGGGGTCGCCCGGGTCTGGGTCGCACCGGAGCGGGCGCGGTGGATGCGCGAGAAGCGCCGGGTCGTGGAGGAGCTTGCCGACGGCGGCGTCGTCGTCGAGCTGCCGTACGGCTCGGTCGACTACCTTGTCCGGGAGACGCTGAGGGGCGTCGGCGACCTGGTGGTGCTCGAGCCCGACGAGGCCCGCCACGCGGTCGCCGCCGCGCTCAAGGCCGCCTAGGCTCAGGACTCACTCGCCGGCGGCGCGTTCGAGGATCTCGGCCACGGCCACCGCGTCGCGGGGGTCCACCGGCACCTCCCCGTCGCCACGCAGCGCCGCCTCCAGGCGGCGGTAGAACGCGGGCCAATCGCCGTCGGCCGACGGAACGCGCCTCTCCTCGTCGCCGCGCACCAGTCGGCCCCACCGGTCCTCGGGTTCGACACCCCACTGCCCCGCTGCCAGGGCGCATCCCGGCCTTGAGCGCGTCCTCCTGGCCGTCCAGGTCGTCGACGACGAACGCGCCGGCGCTTCCCAGCACCCGCATGCGCGGCCCCTTCGCCGCCGCGACCGACGAGGCCCAGATGTGGCTGCGCACGCCGGACACGTGCTCCAGCGAGAGGAAGACGTCGTCGTCGGCGGGCCCGCCGCGGCGATGCTCGACCTCGCCGTGCACCGTGGCCGCCGGGCCGAACAGGGTCAGAGCCTGGTCCACCAGGTGGGTGCCCAGGTCGAGCAGGACCCCGCCGCCCTCGGCGCGGGTCGAGCTCTCGCGCCAGGCCTCGCCCGGCGGCTCCGGCCGCCAGCGCTCGAAGCGCGACTCGAAGCGGAAGACCTCGCCCAGCTCACCCTCGGCGAGCAACCCGCGCAGGGTGAGGAAGTCGGAATCCCAGCGCCGGTTGTGGAAGACGGTGAGAAGGACGCCCGCGGCGGCCGCCCGCTCGACCACCGCACGCGCGGCGTCGCTGCTGGGCGCCAGGGGCTTGTCGACCACCACCGGAAGCCCGGCCTCGATCGCCCGCAGGGCGAGCGGGGCGTGCGAGTCGTTGGGCGTGGCCACGACGACGAAGTCGTGTCGCCCTGCGTCCTCCCAGACCGTGTCGGCGCTCGCCTCGACGCGCGCGCCCGGGTACGAGGCGGCTGCCTGCTCCGCGCGCCTCGGGTTGGCGGTGACGATCGTCGCCACCCGCAGCCCGGGGGTGGCTTCGATGAGGGGCGCGTGGAAGACCGACCCCGCCAGGCCGTAGCCGATGAGCGCGGCTGACTTCAGCCTGACGCCTGGCGCTGTCGCCGAGTCACCGCGTCGATCGTGACCGCCAGGAGCAGGACGGCGCCGGTGATCATGAACTTGATGTCGGAGTCGAGCGCGAGCAGGTCCATGCCGTTGGCGATCGAGCCGATCACGATCGCACCGAGGAGCGCCGACCAGACGAAGCCGCGGCCGCCGAACAGCGAGGTGCCCGCGATCACGGGGCCCGCGATCGCGAGCAGCAGCACGTCGCCTGACCCCGACTGCTGGTTCACCGACAGCAGCCGGGAGGCAGCGAGAACGCCGCCTGCCGCCGCCAGGGTCGAGGCAAGCGCGAAGACCGAGACCTTGATTCGGGTCACCCGGATGCCTGCCCGGCGCGCGGCCTCCTCGTTGCCGCCGACGGCGAACACGTGCCGTCCCCAACGCGTCCGCTCCGTGAGGAAGGTGAAGAGCACGGTCAGGCCGACGACGATCACGGCGGCCAGCGGAACGCCGCGATCTGCGTTGAGGATTGCGATCGCGACGATGATCGCCGCGGCGACCAGGGCGACTCGGATCACGAGCAAGGCCACGGGCTCGGCATCGAGCCCAGCCGACACCCGGCCCCGGCGTCGCAGGAACAGGCTGCCCGCGTAGGCGGCGATCGCCGCGATGCCGAGCGCCCACCCGACGGCCGGCTCGAAGAAGGTGGAGGTGAGGTCGGTGATGATGGAGTCAGGCAGGTTCACCGAGCCCGTGCTGCCGAGCACGAATAGCTGCGCCCCCTGCCACGCGAGGAGGCCGGCGAGCGTCACGACGAAGGACGGGATCCCGAAGGTCGTGACCATGAAGCCGTTGAAGAGCCCGATCGTCGTGCCGACCAGGAGGCCGGCGATGATCGCCAACCCCGGCGCCAGGCCCTCGTTGACACTGAGGACCGCCATCGTCGCGGCGGCGAGGCCGCTGACGGCGCCGACCGAGAGGTCGATCTCGCCCAGCAGCAGCACCAGGACGACGCCGATCGAGATCGTCGCGACCGCGGCGATCTGCAGGGTGAGATTGGAGAGGTTTACCGCGCTGAGAAACCGGTCGTTGGCGAGCTGGAAGATCGTCCAGATGACCGCGATTCCGACGAGTACACGGATCGAGCCGAGCTCGCCGCGCGCCATCCGCCGCAGCATTGCCGCGGGCGAGAAGCGCTCGCGGACCTCGACGTCGCCGGCGGGGGGCGCTCCGGCGGCGGTGCTCATAGCGGTGTCTCCTCGGTCGGCCGCTCCCCGTTGCCGCCGAACTCGGCGCCGGTGATCGCGGCGACGATCTCCTCCCGGCTCGAATCGCTCACCTGGTAGTTCCCGACGATCCGGCCGAGCCGCAGGACGGTGACCCGGTCGGCCACCTCGAAGACGTTCGCGAGGTTGTGGGAGATCACGATCACGCCGAGGCCGCGCTCGCGCAGGCGCTCGATCAGCTCGAGGATGTGCTTCGTCTGCACCACCCCGAGCGCGGCGGTCGGCTCGTCGAGCAGGACCATCTTCGGATCGCCCAGCAGCGAGCGCGCGATCGCGATCGCCTGGCGCTGGCCGCCGCTCAGGCGCTCGACCTCGGTCCGCACGCTGCGGATCGTCGTCACCCCCAGGGACGCGAGCAGCTCGTCCGTCTTCTGCTCCATCGCCGTCTCGTCGAGCACGAACGGCCCGCCGTCGACCACCTCCTGGCCGAGAAACAGGTTGGCGACGATGTCGAGGTTCTCGCAGAGCGCGAGGTCCTGGTAGACCGTCGCGATCCCGAGGCCGGTCGCCGCCTGCGGCGAATCCAGCGAAACCGATCGGCCGGCGAACGAGGTCTCCCCCTCGTCGGCGGGCTGGACGCCGGCGATCGCCTTGATCAGGGTCGACTTGCCGGCGCCGTTGTCGCCCACGAGGCCCAGCACCTCGCCGGGCCGGACCTCGAGGTCGACGTCCTTCAGCGCCTCCACGGCGCCGAAGCTCTTGCTGTAGCCCTTCAGCGCGAGGAGAGGCTCAGAGAGAGGGGCTTCGCCACTTGTGGTGGTTTGGCTCATTGCTCACCTCTCCTCGCGCGTCAGGGTATTCGCACGGGTCCCTACGAGATGCCCGCGTCCTTGCACGCCGACGCATACTGGCCGGCGCAGATCTCATCGACCGGATAGACGTCGTCCGCGATGATCGTGTCCTGGACGTTGTCGGCCGTCACCGCGATCGTCTCGATGACCACCGTCGGCACCTGCTCGGAGCCGTTGTCGGTCTCGCTCGTGACGAGGTCCGCGGACGGCTCCTCGCCGCTCGCGATCGCAACCGCCAGCTCGGCAGCGCCCTCGGCGAGGGGCTGGATCGGCTTGTAGACGGTCATGAACTGCTCACCGGCGATGATCCGCTGGACCGCCGTCAACTCGGCGTCCTGGCCGGTGACCGGCACCTCCTTGGGGTCGATCCCCGCGGCCTTCATCGCGGCGATCGCGCCGCCGGCCGTGCCGTCGTTGGCGGCGTAGACGCCCTTGATCTCCTCCTTGCCGACCGACGTGATGGCCTGCTCCATCTCGCGCTGGGCGTTCTCGGGCAGCCAGTCGGGCGTGTCGAACTCCTGGGCGATCTCGACGCCTTCGGCCTCGAACACCTCGTTCGAGCCCTCCTTGAACAGCGTCGCGTTGTTGTCCTTGGGATCGCCGTTGATCTTCACGATCGGGCCGGAGTCGTTGCCGTCCTCGACCAACCGCTCCGTCAGGGCCTCGCCCTGCTGGCGGCCGACCTCGAGGCTGTCGAACGCGACGTAATAGTCGAGGTTCTCCGTATCGAGGATCAGCCGGTCGTAGGAGATGACCGGGATGTCGGCCTGCGCCGCCCGATCGACCAGCGAGCCGGCTGTGGTCGAGTCAACCGGGTCGAGGACCATCACGTCCACGCCCTCGGTGACCGCGGCCTCGACCTGCTGCTGCTGCTTCGCCGGGTCCTGGTCGGCGTTCTGGTACAGGATGTCGCAATCGGGGCAGAGCTCCTGGACCTTGGCCTCGAACAGCGGCTTGTCCAGCGCCTCGTAGCGCGCCGTCTGGGTTTCCGGCAACAGGAAGGCGATCGTTCCTCCGGATGCGGTTTCGCCTCCGCCGCCCGAATCGCCCTCGTCGTCATCGCCGCAGGCGCCGATCGCCAACGCTGCAACGAGCGCGACGAGGGCCACGAGCAGCGAGCGCATCTGCGTCTGCGTCCTCATGGGGTGCTCCCTTCGGTTGTGGGTTTGATCTGCAAGTTCATGCGGCCTCGCTCAGCGCGCCCGGCACCGCGAAGCGCTCGGACTCGTGCATGACGAGGGCCAGGGCGCCGAGCATCTCGGCCCGCTCGCCCAGGATCCCGGCGGCGATCTCCGTGTCGCCGGCCGCGCTGGGGATGGCGTTGCGGCGAACGACCTCGCGGACCGGGTCGAGGAGGACGTCGCCCGCCAGGCTGAGGTCGCCGCCGATCACGACGCACTCGGGGTTGACGATGTTGCAGAGGTTGGCGACGGCGACTCCGAGCGCACGTCCGGCGTCGCCGATCAGCCGGCGAGCGGCGGCGTCGCCCGACTCGGACAGCTCGAGCAGCCTGCGGGTCGAGATCTCCTCGTGGCGGCTCGCGCTCAGCTGGCTGGCGACCGCGCGCGCCGAGGCCAGCGTCTCCAGGCAGCCCCGGTTGCCGCAGCGACAGACCGGGCCGCCCTCGGCCAGGACGGTGTGGCCGATCTCCCCGGCAGTGCCGCCGACGCCGTGGGTGAGGCGTCCGTCCGAGATCAGGCCGCCGCCGATGCCGGACGAGACCTTGATGTACGCGACCTCGGTGCGCCCCTTGGCGGCGCCCCAGACCAACTCCGCCAACGCGCCGAGGTTGGCGTCGTTCTCGACCGCGACGGGGAGGCCGAGCTGAGCGCTCGCCTCGGCCGCGGCGTCGATCCCCACCCAGCCGGGGAGGATCGAGGAGTCCTGCGGAGTTCCGGTGGCCAGGTTGATCGGGGCGGGCAGGCCCATCACGGTGCCGATCACCCGGTCGCGGTCGCCGTTCGCCTCCTCCAGCACCTGTTCGACGAAACCCGCCGCGGCCGCCAGCCCGTCGCGCGCCGAATGGTCGACGTCGAGCTCCTTCCACGCCTCGGCGAGCACCGTGTGCGCCAGGTCGGAGACAGCGACCCGCAGGTGGCGGTGGCCGAAGTCGATCGCCAGCGCGAGCCCCGCGGAGCTGTCCAAGGCGACCATCACCGGCGGCCGGCCGGCGTGGGTCTCGCCGTCGGGGGGGCCGTCTCGCTCGACGGCCAGCCCGGTGTCGATCAGGTCACTGACGATCGTGGAGACCGTGGAGCGGGACAGGCCGGTCATCCGGGCCACCTCGGCCCGGCTTGCCACCCCGCGCGCACGCAATGCGTCGATCACCCGCTTCCGGTTGCCCTCCCGCAGGGAGGCCAACGAGCCGCTCCTCCTCGTGCTCACAGCGGGCGAACTAATTTCACATCCGAGAGTATTTGTCAAGTCTTAGTCCGAACAAATCAGGGAATAGCGACCTTTATGTCCGATCTCCGGCCGTTTCCAGGCACGGATCTCGAGCGACCGTTTAGTCGGAACGGCCGCAGGTCGGAAGCCGGCGGGGCTACTCGGAGGCCGTCTCGACGGCGTCGGCCAGGCCGTTCAGGTCGGGCAGCTCCGCGGCACGCGGCAGCTCCGAGGCCTCGCCCAGGCGGTTGATCCACACCATCGGCAGCCCCAGCTCGGCCGCTGGGGCGACGTCGTGGAAGAGGCTGGCGCCCACGTGGACGTGCGCGTCGACGTCCCCGGCGAGCTCGCCGAAGGTGCGCCAGTGACCCGGCGCGGGCTTGTAGGAGCCGGCCTCCGCCGCGGTGATCGCAAGCTCGAATGGCACGCCCAGCGTCTGGATCGAGGTCGCGAGCAGGTCGGGGTCGGTGTTGGAGAGGATCGCGAGGCTCCAGCCGCGATCGCGAAGCTCCGCCAGCGCCGGGGGCGCTTCTGCGAACGCGCGCCACCCCGGAAGCGACTCGGCCAGGAACTCGCGGCGCTCCGCGGGCAGCTCGACGTCCTCGATCGCGGCGACCGCCTCCAGCGCCCGGGCCAGCACCTCCCGGTAAGGAAGGTCGCCGCCGGCCTGGACGCGCGGCTCGACCGAGTGGTAGTGCTCCAGCATCCGCTGCGGGTCGACGTCGGGCCACAGCTCCCGGAAGGCCGAGCGAAACCCGCCCTCCCAGTCGATCAGGGTCCCGTAGCAGTCGAAGGTGGCCCAGCGCGCGCCCACCTCATCGCCCTCCGCCGATCGACTCTGCCAGCCGCTCGCCGATCGCCACCGTCGTCAGGTTCGTACCCGCCCGGGGGATCGTCGGCATCACCGAGGCGTCGGCCACATGAAGGCTCTGGAGTCCGTGGACGCGGCCGTCCCCGTCGACGACCGCCTGCTCCTCAGCGGCGGGCCCCATCGCGCAGGTCCCGACGGGGTGAAAGTAGCCCCGAACCGCCTCCCGCGCCCAGGTGGTGAGCGATTCGCGATCGGCGACGGAGGGGCCGGGAAACACCTCGCCCTCGACCAGCCCCGAAAGCTGCGGAGTCGCCGCCAGCTCGCGCACCCGCTGAACCCCGTCCACGATCGTCTCGAGGTCGCCGCCCTCGGGATCCGAGAGGAAGCGCTGCTCGACCAGCGGCAGGGCGCCCGGGTCGGCGGACCGAAGCCGCACGCGCCCACGCGAGCGCGGTTTCATCGCGAATACGGTCATGTGCGCCTCGAAGTCGCCCTCGATGCTCCCCTCCGGCAGGTGGGCCGGCCACGGTTCGATCGGGCTCGCCCAGGGGAGTAGGTGCAGGTCGACGAGCCCTTCCGGGCAGGCCCGGCTTCGGGCGCGGATCGCGCACTGGCCCTGAAACAGCAGCCCGCGCTCGTCCTGGGCCCGAAGCTCCGAGATCAGGCTCTCGCTGGGCTGGAAGAAGACGTTCGCGCCGGAGTGGTCGATCAGGTTCGCGCCCACGCCCGGGCGCTGAACCTCGACCGGGATCCCCAGCTCATCGAGGTGGTCGGGGGGGCCGATCCCGCTTCGCATCAGGATCGCCGGCGATCCGTACGCTCCCGCCGCCAACACGATCCGCCCGGCGCGGAACTCGCGCTCCTCGCCGGCGACGCGGGCGAGGGCCCCGACCGCGCGCTCACCCTCGACGAGCACGCGATCGACCACGGCCTCGGCGACAAGCGCGAGATTCGGTCGGGCGCGGGACGGGTCAAGGTGGGAGAACGCGGTGTTCCAGCGGACGGCCCCGACCGCGTTGAGCGGGATCGGCGCCACCCCCTCGGCCGCGTCCAGATCGCTGAACGACCCCAGGCGCGGGAATCCGACCGCGATCGCTGCCTCGAGGGCGCCGCGGTGCCAGGCCGACAGCTCGTCCGGGCTTGGCTCCCGCGTGCGAAGCTCCAGCTCCGCCCGGCGAAGGTACGGCTCGAATGCCCGGTACGCCCATTCCTCGCCCCCATCGTGGCTCCACTCGTCGTAGTCCTCGCGCGCGCCCCAGGCGACAAAGCAGGCATTGTGCGCCGAGCAGCCACCGAGGATCCTGGCGCGCAGCAGGGACACGTCGTCCTCGAGGCCCCAGTCGTGGGTCGCCGCGACACCGCGCGCGTCGAGCATCTCGTGCGGCCAGTCCCCGTCCGCGTAGGCGCCGTAGTCGGGCCCGGCCTCAAGCAGGCAGACCGAGCGGGACGGGTCCTCGCTCAGCCGGCCGGCGAGTACGCAGCCCGCGGTCCCGCCACCGAGTACGAGGACGTCGAAGGGCTCGTCCATACCGTGCGACTCTATATTCGGCCCATCGAGACCGCGCCCGGCCACGACGACATCCTGCGCATCGTCGCCCCCAACCCCGGGCCGATGACCCTCGAGGGCACGAACACGTACGTGGTGGGAAGCGATCCCGCCTGGGTGATCGACCCGGGCCCCGCGATCGCCGAGCACGTCGAGGCGGTGCGCGCGGCGGGTGAGGAGCGTGGTGGGATCGAGGGCGTCCTGCTCACCCACTCGCACGCGGACCACTCGGCGGGGGTTGAGATGCTCGGGGCGCCGCTGCTCTACGGACAGATCAGCGAGGGCGACGAGAGCGTTCGCGCCCGCCCGAAGCCTCCCAGCCCGACCAAGCCGTCCTGCCTAGCCCACACACAGTGTCGGTAGAACAGGACGGCCGACCGGAGAACGTGCGAATCGGGCCGTTCACCGTCCTACCCAGCCCCGGCCACGCCTCGGACCACGTTTGCTTCGCACGGGAGGACGGCGTCACCTTCTGCGGCGATCTGATCCTCGGCCACGGCTCCTCGATCGTCCCTCCGGCCTCCATGGGCGGCTCGCTCGCCGACTACATGGATTCCCTGGAACGGCTCGCGGCGCTTCGGCCGTCGCTGCTCTGCCCTGGCCACGGCCCCTGGATCACCGACCCGGCCGCGAAGATCGCCGAGTACATCGCGCACCGCGAGGAGCGCGAGGCGAAGCTCGTCGCGGCGCTGGACGCCGGCGATCGCGATCGCGAGCGGCTGCTCGACGCAGCCTGGGACGACGTGCCGGAACCGATGCGCCCGGCGGCGGCGGTCGCGATGCAGGCGCACCTGGAGAAGCTCGCGGCGGAGGGCCGGCTGCCAGAGGGCGTCGGCACCGGATAATCCCGGCGATAGTGATCTTCGGCGGCAAGGTGTTTCGAAGCGCGGGCCTGTTCACGGCGGGGTTCGCCGCCCTGTCCGGGGCGGCCGCCGCGGGCCTGCGCTGGCAGCTCTTCAAACGCCCGCTCCCGCAGACGAGCGGCCGCGTCACCGTCTCTGGGGTCGAGGGCCCGATCGAGATCAGCCGCGACCGTTGGGGGGTGCCCCACATACGGGCGCGCACGCGGCGCGACCTCTGGTTCGGCCAGGGCTACTGCCTCGGGCAGGACCGGCTCTGGCAGCTTCACATCTACCGCGAGCTCGCCTGCGGGCGGATCGCCGTGTTCGGCGGCGCCGAGGGCCTTCCCGTCGACCGGCTGATGCGGACGCTCGGCCTGCACCGGGTGGCGCTGAGCGAGGTGCCGGACCTCGACTCGGTCGTGGCCGAGGGCCTCAGCGCCTACAGCGCCGGGATCAACGCCGCCGCGGGGGCGAGGCCGCTTCCGGCCGAGTTCCAGCTGCTGCGGATGAAGTTCGAGCCCTGGCAGCCGGCCGACTCGCTGACGGTGTCGAAGATGCTCGCGCTGGGGCTCTCCACCAACTGGGAGCGCGAGCTCTTGAGGGCCGAGATGGCACGCAGCCTGGGCGAGGAGCGGGCCGCCAAGCTCGACCCCGGCTACCCGGCGGGCCACCCGGTGGTGCTGACCCCCGGCGAGGGGTATTCGGGCGACGGCCTCGCCCTGGCCGAGCAGATCGGCCGCCTGCGCAAGGAGCTGGGCTTCACCGTCGAGGCCACGGGGTCCAACAACTGGGCGGTCTCGGGGGCGCGCTCGGCGACGGGGGGCGCGCTGATCGCGGGCGACCCGCACCTGCCGCCGAGCATGCCCGGCATCACCTACCAGCTGGCGCTCTACGCCGGCGACCGCTTCGCGCGGGGCGGGGCGCTCCCCGGGCTCCCCGGGGTCACGTTCGGTCAGAACAACGACGTCGTCTGGACCTTCACGAACGCGATGGCGGACGTGCTGGACCTCTTCGTCGAGCGCATCGAAGGCGACACCTACGAGTTCGAGGGCGAGCGTCGGCCTGTGGAGCTGATCGAGGAGGAGATCCCGGTCAAGGGCCGCGAGCCCGAGCGGCTCACCGTCCGGCAGACCCACCATGGCCCGATCGTCAACGCCGCGCTGCGGGCCGACGAGCACGAGCCGCTGGCCCTCAGCTGGGCCGCGCTCCACTTCCGGGGCGTCAGCCCGGCGAGCTTCGGAACCCTCGACCCGACCAGCGGCCCCGAGCTGCAGGAGCTGCTGGCCGACCAGGCGATGCCCGTGTCCAACCTCGTCTGGGCCGACCGGGCGGGATCGATCGGCTACAAGACGATGGGCCGGGTGCCGATCCGCCGCGGCGGCTGCCCCGACCTGCCGAAACCGGGGTGGACCGGCGAGTTCGAGTGGGACGGCTGGGTCCCCTACGAGGAGCTCCCGGAGGTGAGCGACCCAGAGGCCGGCTACGTAGTAACCGCCAACAACCGCATCAGCCCGGACGACTTCCCCCATCACATCTCAAGCGACTACCTGGACGGCTACCGGGCGCGGCGGATCGAGGACCTGCTCGAGGCCTCGGAAGAGCACGACCTCCAGGGATTCGCCGCCATGCAGATCGACCAGCACTCGATCCCCGGGGTCGAGACGGCGCAACGCCTGGTCCGCCTCACCGCGCGCGACCAGCGCGAGACCGCTGCGATCGAGCGGCTGCGCAGCTGGGACGGGCGGATGAGCCCGGACTCGGTCCCGGCGACGATCTACCAGGCCTTCACGCTTCGCTTTGCCCGCGAGGTCGCGCGTGCGGCGATCGGCGACCGCGACCTCGCCGAGCGCTGGCTCGACCGTGCCGACAACGGCTTCATCGCCCACGTCACGCTCACCGTGGCGCTGGCAGTCGCACCTGCTGTCGCTCTGGGCCGAGGGGGACGAGGAGCTGATCGGCCGCGACTGGGACGAGCTGGCGCTCGACTCGCTGCGCGGCGCGATGGACGAGCTGGCCGACCGCTACGGCCAGGATCCCGCGGGCTGGCGCTGGGGGGACGTCCACGCGCTCCACTTCCCGCACGCCCTGGGCGCCGCCAACCCCATGCTCGCGAGGATCTTCAACCGCACCCTGCACGTCGGCGGGGCGCAGGAGACCGTCGCCCAGGTCGGCTGGGATCCCAATGACCCGTACGCCGCCATCTGGGCGCCGTGCTGGCGGATCGTCGCCGACCCCGCCCGGCCTGAGCGCTCCCGCTGGCAGCAGTTCACCGGCCAGTCGGGACAGGCCGGCAGCCCTCATTACGACGACCTCCAGTCGCGCTGGGTCGCGGGTGAGACGCAGGCGATGTCGGGCGAGGGGCCCTGGCGGCTGCTGCTCCTCGAGCCCCAGTGAGCCGCCGCGGCCAGATCAAGCTGACCGACGAGGAGCAGCGCGAGCTCCTCGAGCGAGAGCGCGTCGTGACCGTCGCCACGCACGGCCCGCGCGGGTGGCCGCACCTGATGCCGCTCTGGTACGTCGTCCGCGACCGGCGGATCTGGGTGTGGACGTATGCCAAGTCGCAGAAGGTGAAGAACCTCGAGCGCGACCCCCGGGCGACGCTGCTGGTCGAGACGGGCCACGAGTACTCGGAGCTTCGCGGCGTGCAGATCGAGGCCAACGCCCACCTTCACCGTGACCACGACACGGTGTTCGAGTTCGCCAAGGAGCTGACGATCCGCTACGCGGAGGGGATCGAGTCGGTCGAGGGGGATGCCGCCGAGGCACTCAGGGCGCAGACCCCCAAGCGCGTCGCGATCGAGTTCGAGGCGCTGCGAACCGCGACCTGGGACCACCGCAAGCTGGGCGGCACGTACTAGTCCTGCATCGCGCCGCCCCGCGCCCGTGGCTACCCTTGCCGCCCCCGATGGAGAATCTGAAAGGCCTGATCCTCTCGGGCGGCGCCGGTACGCGGCTGCGCCCGATCACCCACACCTCGGCGAAGCAGCTGGTGCCCGTCGCCAACAAGCCCGTGCTGTTCTACGGGATCGAGGCGCTGGTCGCGGCCGGGATCACCGAGATCGGGATCATCATCGCCCCGGAGACCGGCGACGAGATCCGCGAGGCGGCGGGGGACGGCTCGGCGTTCGGCGCGACCATCACCTACATCCCGCAGGCCGAGCCCAAGGGCCTCGCGCATGCGCTGCTGACGGCCGAGGAGTACCTCGAGGACGGCCCGTTCGTCATGTACCTGGGAGACAACCTGCTGCGGGACGGGATCACCGACCTGGTCGAGCGGTTCCGCGCCGACCGAGCCCGACGCGCTGATCCTGCTCACGGAGGTCCCCGACCCGTGGCACTACGGCGTCGCCGAGCTGAACGGCGAGACCGTCGTGCGCCTGGTCGAGAAGCCGAAGGACCCGCCGTCCAACATGGCCCTGGTCGGCGTCTACATGTTCGGCTCGAGGATCTTCGACGCCGCCAAGCGGATCGAGCCCTCCGCCCGCGGCGAGCTCGAGATAACCGACGCGATCCAGTCGTTGATCGACGAGTCGCTGAAGGTGGAGAGCCACACCGTGCGCGGCTGGTGGAAGGACACCGGGCAGCTCGCCGACATGCTCGAGGCGAACCGCCTCGTGCTGGAGGATCAGGAGCAGCGCCTGGACGGGGAGCTCTCCGAGGCGAACGTCGAGGGCCGGGTGTGCATCGAGGCCGGCGCCACCGTCGAGCGCTCGACCGTGCGCGGGCCAGCCATCATCGGTGCCGGCTCCGTGATCCGCGACGCCTACATCGGCCCGTACACCTCGATCGACCGCGACTGCGTGGTCGAGCGCTGCGAGGTCGAGCACTCGATCCTGCTCGAGGGTGCGTCGGTGACCGACCTCGACGTGCGCCTGGAGGCGAGCCTGCTGGGCAAGAGCGCCAAGCTGAGCCGCGGCGACGGCGTGCCGAAGACGCTGCGGATGATCGTCGGCGACCGCTCGGAGATCGAGATCCCATGAGGGTCCTCGTGACAGGCGCGGGCGGCATGCTGGGGCGGGACGTGATCGCCGCCTTCGAGGCCCACGGCCACGAGGTGGGCGCGCTCGACCGCTCCGAGCTGGACATCACCGACGGCCCGCGGGTCGACGCGACGGTGGGCCGGATCGCGCCCGATGCGATCGTCAACTGCGCCGCCTACACCGACGTCGACGGCGCCGAGTCGCATGAACGCGAGGCCATGGAGCTGAACGACACCGGCGCGGGCCTGCTCGCCGTGGCCGCGGGCACGGTCGGCGCCAAGATCGTCTACCCCTCCTCCGACTACGTCTTCGACGGCAACCGCGAGGACCCGTACGTGGAGTCTGACCTCCCGCACCCGCTCTCCGCATACGGCCGCTCGAAGCTCGCGGGGGAGACCTCGGTGGCGGTGGCGAACTCGCGGCACCTGATCGTCCGCACCTCGTGGCTGTTCGGCGTGGGCGGCGAGAACTTCGTCGAGACGATGCTGCGCGTCGGGGCCGAACAGCCCGAGGTCCTCGTGGTCTCCGACCAGGTGGGGGCCCCGACCTACACCCCGCACCTGGCCCGGGCGATGGTGCTGCTCGCCGAGTCGGACGACTTCGGGATCCACCACGTCACGGCCAGCGGCTCCTGCTCGTGGTTCGAGTTCGCCCAGGAGATCTTCGACCAGGCCGGGATGGGCACCCGCGTGATGGCGGCCCGAACCGGCATGCTCGGCCGCCCGGCACCGCGGCCCGCCTACTCGGTGCTGGGCAGCGAGCGCGACGGGCCCGTGGTGCTGCCGCACTGGCGCGAGGCCCTCGCCGAATACATGGTCGAGCGCGAGGCGGCGAGGGCCGGGGCGTGAGGGTCCTGGTTACCGGCGGGGCCGGGTTCATCGGCTCCGCCTATGTCCGCCGGCGGTTGGAGGCGGACCCGGGCGGCTCCGTGCGGGTCCTGGACAAGCTCACGTACGCCGGCCGGCGCGAGAATCTGGAGGGTCTCGAGCGCTGCGAGCTCGTGGTCGGCGACATCGCCGACCCCGACGTCGTGCGCTCGGCGCTGGAGGGCTGCGACGCCGTGGTCAACTTCGCCGCCGAGTCGCACGTGGACCGCTCGATCGAGGAACCCGGGGAGTTCATCCGCACCGACGTGTTCGGCACCTTCGTCCTGCTCGAGGCTGCGCGCGAGACGGGCATCCGCCACCTCCAGGTCTCGACCGACGAGGTCTACGGCTCGATCGAGTCGGGCTCGTTCACCGAGGCGTCCCCGATCGATCCCTCGTCCCCGTACTCGGCGTCCAAGGCCGGCGGCGACCTGATCGTCGCCGCCTTCCACCGCACCTACGGTGCCGAGGCGCTGATCGTCCGGGCCTCGAACAACTACGGGCCGCGACAGCATCCCGAGAAGCTGATCCCCCTGTGCATCCTGAACGCGCTGGCGGGCGACGCGCTGCCGGTGTACGGCGACGGGATGCAGGTGCGCAACTGGCTCCACGTCACCGACTTCGCGACCGCGATCGACCTCGCGCTCGAGCGCGGCGAGCCCGGCCGCGTCTACAACGCCGGCGGCCCCGACGAGCTGGCGAACATCGAGGTCGTGAGGCGGATCCTCGAGCTGACCGGCCGCGACGAGTCGCTGATCACCTACGTCACCGACCGCCTGGGCCACGACCGCCGCTACTCGCTCTCCGCCGAACGGATCTCCGAGGAGCTGGGCTGGGAGGCGGCGGTGGGCTTCGAGGAGGGGATCGCCGACACCGTCGCCTGGTACCGCGACAACGAGGACTGGTGGGGGCCGATCCGCTCCGGCGAGTACCGCGAGTACTACGAACGCCAGTACGGCCGCGCCCTGGGCGACACGATCGGTTGACCCGCCCCCAGCGCAGGAGTAGGGTGCCCCGAACCGGACCCAGGGAGGTGGGATGAGAACTGCGATAACGATAGTCGCCTTCGCGGCGGTGCTCGTCGCGATCGTTGCGGGTGAGGCCGGCGCTCATCGTGCCGGTCAACACGTCGGCCAGGCAGTGCGCGAGGCGGGGCAGACCTTCGAGACGAAGGTGGTCTTCAAGAGGATCACGCCGCCGCTCAAGGCCACCCGTGGTGTTCACTACTTCAAGGGCCTCGTGAAGTCGGAGAGGGGGGCTTGCCGGAGTTTTCGGCCCCTGGAGCTGCTGCGTGACGGCAACGTCGTCGAGACGGGGAGCTCCGACGGCGACGCGAGGTTCAAGCTCGAAATCCAAGCGTTCGCGCCGGGTACCTACCGGGTCTCGGCGCCGGTCTACAGCGGCGGCGCCGGCATCACCTGCAAGGCCGACAAGTCGAAACGCTTCGTGCGCGAGATCTGATCGTGGCTACGCGGTCGATGACGCGATCGCTCCCCGATCTTCGAGCTGAACTGGCTCAGCCGATGCCGGCGGCGGCCCGCGCCTCGGCCTCGTCGTTGTAGATCTCGATCCGGGCGACCTCGTCGCCGGGGCTGAGCAGGTAAACGAGGAACGAGTCCGCAGACATGGCCATGCCGCTGGCGGCGCCGGTAGCGCTGAACGTGATGCGCGCCAGGAACGCGCCGTCGCCCATCTGGAACTCGTGGAAGTCCAGGTACTGCTCCCGGAAAACGTCCGGCCGGAAGAACTGAAGTACCGCCTCCCGGCCCTCGACGGTCTGCTTGCCCTCCGGCGCGTCCGGTGGGCGCTTCAGGACCACGTCGTCCGTCGCGAACGTGAGTACGGCGGCGTAGTCGCCTCGGTTGTAAGCCTCGAGGCCGTCCTTGAGCCGCTGCTCCCAGTCGATCTCGGCCATGCCTGCAGGTTATTCGGCGGCTTCCCAGGCCCGGCTTGACGGGTCCGTAGAATCGATGGGTTGGCAACCCGCGGAAATCAGACTGCTGAATCACCCCTGGCGCCGTTCTCGGAGCCGGTTCGCCGCTGGTTCTCGGACTCGTTCGCCGCGCCCACGCCTGCCCAGGCGGAGGGCTGGCCGGCGATCTCGTCGGGTGAGAACACGCTGATCTGCGCGCCCACGGGCTCGGGCAAGACGCTTGCCGCCTTCCTCTGGGGGATCGACCGGCTCTCGCGCGAACCCGAGCGGCTGGGCTCCGGGGTGAAGCTCGTATACGTCTCGCCGCTCAAGGCCCTCTCCTACGACGTCGAGCGCAACCTCCGCGCGCCGCTCCAGGGGGTGGGCGCCGAGATCTCGGTCGGGCTTCGCACCGGCGACACCCCCCAGAAGGACCGCCAGGCGATGCTGCGCAAGCCGCCCGACATCCTGATCACGACCCCCGAGTCGCTGTACCTGATGATCACCTCGCAGGCGCGGGAGATCCTGACCTCCGCGGAGGCGGTGATCGTCGACGAGATCCACGCCGTCGCCCAGACCAAGCGCGGCGCGCACCTGGCGCTGACGCTGGAGCGCCTCTCGCACAACGCGGCCCGAGCCCGTGATGAGGCGGGCGAGCCCGCGCGCGAGGTCCAGAGGATCGGGCTGTCGGCAACGCAGCGCCCGCTCGACCGGGTCGGCAAGTTCCTGGTCGGCCCCAAGCGCGACGTGCGCATCGTCGACGCGGGCATCGCCAAGGAGCTGAACCTCGAGATCCGCGTCCCGGTGGAGGACATGACGGAGCCGGACGCCGGCCGAGCGCGGGGTCGAGCGCGGGGTCAGACCCCATCTGGGGGTCTGACCCCTCGAGCGATGGGGTCTGACCCCTCGAGCGACCCCGCCGCAGCGACGGCGACTTCGACGGCAACGTCGCCTCGCGCTCGATCTGGCCGGCGATCTACCCGGAGCTGCTGGAGCTGGTCCAGGAGCACAACTCGACGATCATCTTCGTCAACAACCGCCGCGGCGCCGAGCGCCTTGCGAAGCGCCTGAACGAGCTCGCCAACGAGGAGCCGGAGGGGGAGCTGCCGGCGACCGAGGCCGCGGGGACCTCCGGCCCGCCGCCGTCGCGGGACGAGAGCTACGTCGAGATCGCCCGCGCGCACCACGGGTCTCTGGCACATGAGGAGCGCCTGGTGGTGGAGGAGATGCTGAAGTCCGGGCAGCTCCCCTGCCTGGTCGCCACCTCCTCGCTCGAGCTGGGGATCGACATGGGGGCGGTCGACCTGGTGATCCAGGTCGAGTCGCCGAAGTCGGTCACGCGCGGGCTGCAGCGGGTGGGCCGGGCCGGCCACGCGCTCGGCGAGATCTCCAAGGGGCGGATCTTCCCCAAGTTCCGGGCAGACCTGCTCGAGTGCGCGGTCGTCGCGAAGCGGATGCGGGCCGGGGAGATCGAGGAGACCGTGATCCCGAGGAACCCGCTGGACGTGCTGGCCCAGCACATCGTCTCGATGGTCGCCGACGTCGACTGGGAGGTGGACGAGATCGAGCGCGTCGTGACGGCCACCGAGTCGTTCAGCGAGCTGGGCCGCGAGCAGCTCGAGAACGTGCTGGACATGCTCGACGGGCGCTATCCCTCCGAGCGCTTCGCCGAGCTCCGTCCGCGGGTGGCGTGGGACCGTGCCGCGGGAACCGTTCGCGGCCGCAAGGGCGCCCGGCAGCTCGCCGTCACCAACGCGGGCACGATCCCCGACCGCGGCCTCTACGGCGTCCACCTGCCGGACGGCCGCAGGGTCGGCGAGCTGGACGAGGAGATGGTCTACGAGGCGCGCCCGGGCCAGACGTTCCTGCTCGGCGCCACCACGTGGCGGATCGAGGACATCACCCGCGACCGGGTGATCGTGACCCCGGCGCCAGGGGTCCCCGGCGCGGTGCCGTTCTGGCGTGGCGACGGCGTCGGCCGGCCGGCCGAGCTGGGCCGGGCGATCGGCGCCTTCGCCCGCGAGGCGGTCGCCATGGAGCCCAAGACGCTGGCCAAGGACTACGACCTGGATCGCCGCGCGGCGGAGAACCTGGTCGCCTACCTGCGCGAGCAGCAGGCGGCGACCCGCGTGGTGCCGTCCGACGAGTCGATCGTGGTCGAACGCTTCCGCGACGAGATCGGCGACTGGCGCCTCTGCGTGCTCTCGCCCTTCGGTGGCCGCGTGCACGCGGCTTGGGGGCTGGCGCTGTCGGCACGGATCCGCGACGATCAGGATCTCGAGGCCGATGCGATCTGGTCGGACGACGGCATCGTCGTCCACCTGCCCGACGCCGACGAGGCGCCGCCGGCCGACATCGTGATGCTCGAGCCCGACGAGCTCGAGGACCTCGTGGTGCGCGAGCTGGGCGGCTCGGCCCTGTTCGGCGCCCGCTTCCGCGAGAACGCTGCCCGTTCGCTGCTCCTGCCCCGCGCCTACCCCGGCAAGCGCACACCGCTGTGGCAGCAGCGCCTCAAGTCGCAGAGCCTGCTCGAGGTGGCCAAGGACTTCCCTCGCTTCCCGGTCACGCTCGAGACCTACCGCGAGTGCCTGCGCGACGTGCTCGACCTGCCTTCGCTGGAGGGACTCCTGCGCGACCTCCATTCGCGCAAGATCTCGCTGGTGGAGGTCGAGACGCCCACGGCCTCCCCGTTCGCGTCATCGCTGCTGTTCGACTACGTCGCCACGTACATGTACGAGGGGGACACGCCCAACGCCGAGCGGCGGGCGGCCGCCCTCGCGCTCGACCGCGACCTGCTGCGCGAGCTCCTGGGGCAGGAGGAACTGCGCGAGCTGATCGATCCCGACGCCCTGGCAGAGGTCGAGGCGTCCCTCCAGCACCTGGTAGATCCGGCGCGCGCCCGAGACCGCGACGCGCTCCAGGTCATCCTGCGCCGGCTCGGCGACCTGACGGAGGAGGAGTGCCAGGCGCGCGTGGCCGAGGGGTACTCGGCCACCTCGATGCTGGCCAAGCTCACCGCCGAGCGCAGCGCTGTGAAGGTGATGATCGGGGGGGAGGAGCGCTGGATCGTCGCCGAGGACGCGGGCCTCTACCGCGACGCCCTCGGCGTGCCGCCGCCGGGTGGCCTGCCCGACTCGTTCCTCGAACACGTGCCGGACGCGATGCTGTCCCTGCTCCGCCGCTACGCCCGCACCCACGGTCCCTTCCCGACGAGCCAGGCCGCGGCCCGTTACGGGGTCGACCCGGCGCCGGCATTGCGCGAGCTGGAGCGGGCAGGGACCCTCGTCCGCGGCGAGCTCCTGCCAGGCGGGACCGAGCGTGAGTGGTGCGACGCAGACGTGCTGCGGCGCCTCCGCCGAGCGAGCCTCGCGCACCTGCGCAAGGAGGCGGAGGCCGTGGATCAGGCCGAGCTGGCGCGCTTCATTCCGAGCTGGCAGAACGTCGATGCGCATCGGCCCGCGGGCGCGGGCCCGGACCGGCTGCGCGAGGCGCTGATCGCCCTCCAGGGCGTGGCGCTGACCCCCGAGGTGTGGGAGCGCGACGTGCTGCCACGACGCCTGGGCGCCTACAGCCCCACCTGGCTCGACGAGCTCACAACCGGCGGCGAGCTCGTCTGGATCGGCGCCGGCGCGCTTGGGCGCACGGGCCGCGTGGCCCTCTACTTCCGCGAGGACGTACGCCTCTGCGGCCCGCCCCCGGCCAACGCGAAGCTCGAATCACCACAGGGAGAGGTCCACGACGCGATCCGCGAGCGGCTCGGGGCGGGGGCCTGCTTCTGGTCGGACCTCGTCGCCGACCTCGAGTTCCCGGCGGAGGAGCTGCACGAGGCGCTATGGGACCTCGCGTGGGCGGGCGAGGCCACCAACGACGCCTTCGCCCCCCTGCGCGCGAGGCGCCTGACGGCGGTCCAGCGCTCCCAGCAGCGCGGACGCCGGTTCGCCTCGCGGCGCAACCCCGCCAGCCGCGCCGTGCAGGGGCGCTGGTCGCTCACCGCGGCCCTGTTCGCGGATGCGCCGGCCCAGGGCCCGCGCCTGCGCGCCCAGGCCGAGCTGATGCTCGAGCGCTACGGGATCGTGACCCGCGAGAGCGTGCTGGCCGAGGGGGTTCCCGGCGGCTTCAGCTCGCTCTACGGCGAGCTGTCGAACCTGGAGATGCTGGGCACCGCCCGGCGCGGTTACTTCGTCGAGGGCCTGGGCGGGGCCCAGTTCGCGCTGGCGGGCGCGGTGGAGCGCCTGCGGGCGCTGCCACGCGAGGAGGGCGAGTACCTGCTGCTCGCGGCAACGGACCCGGCCAACCCCTACGGCGCCGCCCTGCCCTGGCCGAAGCGCGACCGCGACGGCGGCCGGCGGCCCTCGCGCTCGCCCGGCGCCTACCTCTTGCTGCTCGACGGCAGCCCGGCGCTCTACGTGGAGCGCGGTGGCCGGGGCATCCTGCGGCTCCGTGAGATGGAGGAGGAGGAGCTGCGTGAGGCGATCGGCGAGGTGGTCACCGCCGCCCACGACGGTCTGATCCCGAAGCTCGGGATCGAGCGCGTCGACGGCGAGCCGGTGATCGGCTCGGGGCTCGAGGAGACACTGATCGCCGCCGGCTTCAGCCGCCAGCCGCGCCGGCTGGTCGCCTCGGCCTAGGGGTCGGTGGCAAGCGGTGCCCGAGGGCGACACCATCCACCGCATCGCCCGGCGAATCGAGGATGCGCTCGGCGGCAGGGAGATCGATCGCGCCCACGCCCCGAGCCCGCGCTCGCCGATCCACCACCGCGCGTCCGAGCTCCAAGGCCTCATCCTGGAGCGGGCCGAGGCTCGGGGCAAGCACCTGCTCATCCACTTCTCGGGCGCCCAGGTCCTCCACAGCCACCTCGGGATGAACGGCCGCTGGTTCGTCAGCGCCGGCGGCGAGGCCCCCCGCGGCATGCCCTGGGTCGTCCTGATGTCGGGCCCGGCGCTTGCCGCGCAGCGGGGCGGGCAGATCCTGCGCCTGGTGAGCGAGTCGCGAGCCCGCAACGACCCCGGCCTGATGCAGCTCGGGCCGGATCCCCTGGAGCCCGGGTTCGACCGGGAGGCCGCCGCCCGGCGCCTGCTCGAGATGGGTGCGGGGCGCGAGGTCGGGGATGCCCTGCTCGATCAGCGGATCGTGGCCGGAATCGGGAACGCGATCCGGACCGAGGCGCTGTTCCAGGCCGGGGTCTCCCCGTGGCGCCCCGTCGCCGGCCTGGAACCTGGCGAGGCCGCGGACGTGATCCGTCACAACCAGCGGGTGATGCAGGCCTCGGTCAGGCGCGGACGCCGCGCCAGCAGCATCTACCGGGCGACCCGGGAGGCCTGCCCGCGCTGCGGCGGCCGGATCCACGCCAGCGGGCAGGGCGACGCCAACCGGATGGCGTACTGGTGCCCCACGTGCCAGAGCTAGGGACGGCCGTCGAGCGAGCGCGCCACCTCGATCGCCTTTGCCCGGGAACCGGCACCCTCGATCCGGATGAGCAATCGCCCACGCTGGACCAGCAACACGTTCGCAGCCGGCCGCAGCGTGCGCTCGATGATCGCACCGCCTGGGCCCCGGTAGGCGAAGAAGTGGGGCGCCTCCGAGAACCACGCGGCCGGGTTGCCGCCCACGCGTAGCCGCTCGACGGCCGTGCCGGCGGGAACGAGCTTCGCGAAGTACTCCGGCACCAGGTCGCCCCGGAACTGGCTGATGGCCATGTCGCCGTAGACGAGGGTGAGCTCGCCACCCGGCGCCTCGGTCCTGATGAAGACGGCGTCCGGCGGTCCCATGCCCGCCGGCAGCAGGGGCTCGAACCGGACGTCGGCTCGCCCCGCCGGGAGCGTCGTCTCCCGTCCGTAGTCGGGCTCATCCGTGGGTGGCGCAGGCGCAGGGGCCGTCGTGGTCTCGATCGTCACGCCACGCAGGTCGATCAGGTCCAGCACGGCGTCCCGGACGCCGGGTACGGCCGCGAAGACCCCGGCGGCAACCACCAGGGTTCCCGCGAGTATCGCGACCAGGGCCCTCGGCAGAGGCAACCACGGGCGTCGGGCTGCGACAGGGCCGTCCGAACGCAGCCGCCGGGCCACGCTCGCGGCGATGTCCGGCGTCGGTGGGTACTCGACGGCTTCGCGCAGACCGTTCAGCCGGCTCTCCACCTCAGCCCTCCTCATCGTCGACCCCCAGCTCCTCGCGCAGGCGGTCGAGCGCCCGCGACAGCCTCGACTTCACGGTGCCGCGCCGGCAGCCAAGCGCAGCGGCGGTCTCGCGCTCCGACAGTTCCAGCAGGTAGCGACATGCGATCACTTCGCGATCGCGCTCTCCCAGCCGGTCGATCGCCGCGAGGAGCTCCTCCCGCTGCTCGGAGCCGAGAAGCGCCGCCTCGGGCGACGGGACCGCGTCGACCGTGCGGCGCTCCCCGGCCACGCGCAGCTCGAGCCTCGAGCGCCGCCCCGCGGCCGCGAGCCGGTTCCGGGCCTCGTTGGAGACGATGCGCAGCAGCCACGGCCGGAACGGTGCGCCGCGACGGAACCGGCCGAGCGCGCGGTAGGCCTTGAGGAACGCGTCCTGGGCGGCCTCCTCCGCGTCGGCCGCCGACCGCGTGATGAGCAGCGCCGTGCGGAAGGCGATGGCCTGGTGTTGCTCGACGATCCGCTCATAGGCGTCCACGTCCCCGCGCTTGGCTCGCGCGAGCAGCTCCGACTCGGTCAGTGGCCGGTCCTCCACTGCCCCTCTTCTACAAGCACCGGCGCCCCGCGGTTCCGGGAACCCATGCGCGACGCGGCTTGTAGGAGGGACAGGCCCCCGAACGAGGAGGAAGCGATGAAGCGGTTCGCCTTGGGCTGGATGCTCGTCGCACTGGCTGCGGCGGCGCCGGCGGCTGCCAAGAGCGTCCAGTCGGTTGAGGTCTGCGGCGAGTCGGAATGCAGCTCCGTCCCTGACCGAGACCTGAAGGGGCATCAGGCGTTCGACTGGGTCTTCGGTGGCGGGGAGGGGGTCGGCGGCGAGGCGCTGCCCGCGGGGGCCGAGGTATGGCGTGTCTCGGTGACGGTCGGGGCCGGCACCGACGGCAGCAAGGGCGAGGTGCTGCGGCAGATGGTCGCTCCGACGGCCGGCTACATCCGGCTCGGGGATGCCATGGGCTCGTCCTACGGGCACCCGCGTTGGGAGCGCATGACTTCCGCGGCGGCGCCGGAATGGGTTGACCTGACCACGGGCATCGCTCCACTCGAGCGCCCGGAACCGCCCCGAGACGACGCGGCCGGGGATCGCCCGCCCGCCGGCCCCGCCACGGCCGGCGCGAGCGACGACTCGGCGGCCTGGCGACTCGTGTTGCTCGGCGGCTTGGGGGTGGTCGCGGCGCTGGCGCTGTGGCGGCGACGCGCGCGCTGAACCGCTGAACGGCGCTCAGGCGGTTTCGCCCGCCTCGATGTGTGCGAGGAACTGGATCACGAGCGTCGGGTCGAACTGCGCCCCGGCGGCGCGCTCCAGCTCGCTGCGGGCCTCGTCGTGGGAGACGGCGCGGCGGTAGGGACGGGTGGAGATCATGGCGTGCCAGGCGTCGGCGATCGAGATCACCCGCGAGCCGAGCGGGATCTCCTCGCCGCGCAGGCCGTCGGGGTAGCCGTCGCCGTCCCAGCGCTCGTGGTGGTGGCGGACGAGCGTGCCGACCTCGGTCAGGAACGGGACGGGCGCCAGGATCCGCTCGCCCTCGACCACGTGGCGCTCCATCACCCGTCGCTCCTCGGTCGTCAGCGGACCCGGCTTGCGCAGGATCTCGTCGGAGACCGCGATCTTGCCGATGTCGTGGAGGATCGCCGCGTAGCGGAGGTCTCCCAGCGCCTGGGTGCCGAGACCGATCCGCTGGCCAACCCCGACCGCCAGCTCGGCGATGATCTGCGCATGGCCGGCCGTGTAGTTGTCGCGGGCCTCCATCGCGTTGGCGAGCGCGGCCGCGGTGGCGAGCGAGGTCGCTCGCAGCTCCTCGTTCAGGCGCTCCCGGTCCGCCTCGCTCCAAAGGCGCTCGAGCCCGTGACCCACGCTGGTCGTGACCGCCTCCAGGAGCCCGCGCTCGGCCTCGTCGAAGCGCTCGTCGTGGAGGCGGGCGACCCCGGCGACGGCACGCCGCCCGTCGCGGCCGCGGTAGCCCGCGACGAGGGCGCCCTCGGCCTGGAGCCCGGCCAGGAGCGTCTCACCGAACGCCACCGCCCCGCCGCCACCCACGGCGCTCTCGACCAGGGCCGAGCCGGCGATCTGGTCGGCCTGGGTGCCGACCAGCCCGACGCTGCCGATGATCCGGGGATTCTCCCTCACAGGCCAGTCGACCAGGAAGGAGATCTCGGCCTCGCAGACCTCGGCCAGCTCGGTGCAGACCACCGCGGAGAGATCGGTCTCCGATTCCGCCGCGTTCACCCGCGCGATGATCTCCGCCCGCCGCTGCGCCACGGCGAAGCGGCGCCTCATCACCGCCATGTCGACCGACTCGCCGGCCCCCGGCTCAGTCGATCGCGACAACGACCACCGCGTGGTTGAGGTCTCCGCTGGCGCCGGCAACGCGTGCCATGGCTGTAGCGCTCTCCACTCCCTAACCCTCCGTGGCCTCGCGCCGGCTCACGGCGCAGCCACGAGCATACGCCTCCGAATACCATCGGGGAGAAGGGAGAGGAGAAGTTGAGCCCCGAAAACGTCGACCTGCTCGAACGCGTCCCACTGTTCGCCGAGCTCTCCGGGGACGAGCTCGCGAGGATCGCCGCGGTCGCCGTCCCCAGGAGCTTCCCGCGCGGTGTCCGCGTCTTCCACGAGGGCGACACCTCCGACGCGTGCTACATCGTGCGAACCGGCGACCTCCGCGTCACCCGCGAGCACTCCGACGGGCGGGCGATCGCCCTGGCCACCCTCGCCTCGGGCGACATCTTCGGCGAGCTCGCGATGCTGGACGGCGGCGCCCGCTCGGCCAGCGTCGAGACCCTCGCCGACTCGGAGCTTCTGGCGCTGCCGGCCGGGGACATGCGACGCCTGCTGAGCGCCCACCCGGACATCGCCGTGAAGCTGATCGTGGCGCTGGTCCGCCGACTGCGCGAGACGAACGAGCGGGTGGCGCGCCAGTCGTTCCAGACCGTGCCCAGCCGGGTGGCGGGCGTGCTCGCCCAGCTGATCGCCGAGGATGCCCTGCCGGAGGGCCGCGAGGGCGTCACGGTGCGGATGACGCAGGCAGACCTCGCCCAGCTCGCAGGGACGTCGCGGGAGAGCGTCTCGCGCTTCCTCGCCACGCTCGAGCGGGCCGGCGTCGTCTCCGTCGGGAGGGGCCGGGTCACGGTCATCCAGCCCCGACGCCTTCGCTCCTACATCTTCTGAGCTCCGAGGTGGACTACGCGAGGCAGCGGGCGCGCATGGTCGAGCGCCAGCTCCGCCGCCGCGGGATCGGCGACGAGCGCGTGCTGGCCGCGATGGCGACCGTCCCACGCGAGCTGTTCGTCCCCGCTGCCAGCCGCGAGCATGCGTACCACGACGGGGCGCTGGCGATCGGCCATGAACAGACGATCTCCCAGCCCTGGATCGTGGCCGCCATCTGCGAGGCCATGGAGCTGTCCGGGTCCGAGACGGTCCTGGAGGTGGGCACCGGATCCGGATACTCGGCCTCGGTCCTCGCCCTGCTCGCGCGGTCCGTCGTCACGATCGAGCGGGTCGGCCCGCTGGCGCGGGCGGCACGTGAGGCGATCGCGCGTGTCGGGGCCGAGAACGTGGAGGTGATCGAGGGGGATGGGAGCGCCGGGGTCGAGGGCCGCGGGCCCTTCGATGCGATCGCGGTCCACGCCGCCGCTCCGGGCCCACCCGCGGGGCTCCTGGCCGAGCTGCGCCCGGGCGGGCGCCTGGTCGTCCCGATCGCCGAAGCAGGGACGGACATGCTCACGGCGTTCCGCCGTTCCGAGGACGGAACATCGGCCGAGGCCCGGGTGATCGGGCCCTGCAGGTTCGTGCCGCTGATCGGCAGCGAGGGGTTCTAGCTGCCACGGCGCACCTCGCCGCGCCGCCAGGGGTGGCACGATCGCATAGGCTCATCCGGACCGCCATGCCCGGGAGCCTGTACGCGCTCAACTTCTTCTCGCCCGCCTTCGTCGATCAGCTTCGGCGCGGACGCAAGACCGCCACCATCCGCCTCGGCGACAAGTCGCGGAAGTACGAGCGGGGCCACGTCGTGTGGATCACGGTCGGCCAGCAGCACGCGCCGCGGGAGAAGATCTTCTCGGCCGTCATCGACGACGTCGACGTCAAGCGCGTGAAGGACCTGTCCCCCCGTGACATCGAACACGACAACCCGGAGTTCCGCCGGGTCGAGGAGACGATCAGCTTCCTGGAGCAGATCTACGGCCGCGAGGTGACCTTGGAGGACACGGTCACCGTGGTCCGCTTCTCGCAGATCGTCGAGCCGGCCGGCCCCAGGTTCGGGAACGGCGAAACACCCTCCAGAAACTGACAGGTGGCCCGGGAGTATCGGTTCCTCACGACCTGGCTGCTCGAATGCGAGCGCGAGCGCGTCTGGGACGCGATCTTCGACTCCGAGGCGTGGCCTGAGTGGTGGAAGGGCGTCGAGCGCGTCGTCGAGTTGGAGGCCGGCGACGCCGACGGGGTCGGCCAGGTGGGCCGCTACACCTGGCGCTCGGCGCTCCCGTACGAGCTGACCTTCGATACCAGGACCGTCCGCGCGGAGCGCCCGCACCTGCTTCAGGGCCAGGCGTCCGGGCAGCTCGAGGGCACCGGCACCTGGCGCCTGTTCGAGGAGACGGAGTTGGGGGCCCGGCCCCGGTCACGGCGGTGGTCTACGAGTGGAACGTCGCGACGACGAAGTGGTGGATGAACCTGCTGGCCCCGATCGCCCGCCCCGCGTTCGAGTGGAACCACGACTGGGTGATGGGGAACGGCGGCGAGGGGATCGCGAAGCTGCTCGGCTGCCGCCTGCTCGCCGCCGACTGACCTCAGCGAACCCCACTCACGGGGTCAGACCCCATGAGTGGGGGTGACTTAGATCCTTGACTTCGGACGCGCCGTTCACTAAACTGAGACGCGCTTTTGGCACTCTCACCGCTAGAGTGCCAAGCGGAGAGCCGACCTGTAGGTCGGAAGACTTAGTCCAACAAGCACCAACGGAGGTACGAGAAGATGAACCTGAAGCCCCTCGGCGACAGGCTGATCGTCCAGGCGATCGAGGAGGAGGAGACGACCGCTAGCGGCATCGTGCTCCCCGACACCGCCAAGGAGAAGCCCCAGAAGGGCAAGGTAGTCGCAGTTGGCGAAGGCAACTGGGACGAGGACGGCGAGAAGCGCATCCCCCTCGACGTCGCCGCGGGCGACGAGGTCCTGTACTCGAAGTACGGGGGCACCGAGGTCAAGGTCGACGGCGACGATCTGCTCGTCCTGCGCGAGTCGGACGTGCTCGCGAAGGTCGTCTAGAGCGCCCCACTGAGAAGGAGATACTGAGAAATGGCTCACAAGGAACTGAAGTACGACGCTGAGGCGCGGGCTGCTCTGCAGGCCGGCGTCGACGGCGTCGCCAACGCGGTCAAGGTCACCCTTGGCCCGAAGGGGCGCTACGTCGTGCTCGACAAGAAGTTCGGCGCGCCCACCATCACGAACGACGGCGTCACGATCGCTCGCGAGATCGAGCTGGAGGACGTCTTCGAGAACCAGGGCGCCCAGCTCGTCCGCGAGGTCGCGACCGCGACCAACGACGTCGCCGGCGACGGCACGACGACCGCGACGCTGCTGGCCCAGACCATCGTCCGCCACGGCCTCAAGAACGTGGCCGCGGGCGCCAACCCGCTGGCGCTACGCCGCGGGATCGAGACCGCGGTCGACCAGGTCGTCGACCACCTGCGCGACAGTCAGTCGCAGGAGATCGAGGGCAAGGAGCAGATCGCCCGCGTCGCGGCCATCTCGGCCGCCGACGAGGAGATCGGCAACACGATCGCCGATGCCATCGACAAGGTCGGCAAGGACGGCGTGGTGAACGTCGAAGAGGGCCAGACCTTCGGGATGGAGCTCGAGTTCACCGAGGGGATGCAGTTCGACAAGGGCTACATCTCGCCGTACATGATCACCGACCAGGATCGGATGGAGGCGGTTCTCGAGGATCCGCACATCCTGATCGCCAACCAGAAGATCGGTTCGGTGCGCGACATCCTGCCGATCCTCGAGCAGGTCATGCAGGCGGGCAAGCCGCTCGTCATCATCGCCGAGGACGTCGAGGGCGAGACGCTCGCGACGCTCGTGGTCAACAAGCTGCGCGGCACCTTCACCGGCGTCTCGGTCAAGGCCCCCGGCTTCGGCGATCGCCGCAAGCGCATGATGGAGGACATCGCGACCCTCACGGGTGGTGAGGTGATCACCGAGGAGATGGGCCTCAAGCTGGAGAACACCACGGTGGACCAGCTCGGCCACGCCCGCCGCGTCGTCGTCAACAAGGACACGACGACGATCATCGACGGGGCCGGCGACAAGAAGGCCATCGAGGGCCGGATCAACCAGATCCGTCAGGAGATCGAGAACACCGACTCCGACTTCGACCGCGAGAAGCTCCAGGAGCGCCTGGCGAAGCTCGCGGGCGGAGTTGCCGTGGTCAAGGTCGGCGCCGCCACCGAGACCGAGATGAAGGAGAAGAAGCACCGCGTCGAGGACGCGCTGCAGGCCACCCGGGCCGCCCTCGAGGAGGGCATCGTCCCGGGCGGCGGCGTGGCGCTCCTGAACGCTCAGGAGGCCATCGACTCCGCCAAGCTCGATGCCGACGAGGCGACCGGTGCCGAGATCATCCGCCGCTCGCTGGAGGAGCCGATCCGTCAGATCGCGGAGAACTCCGGCATGGAGGGCTCCGTGGTCGTGGAGAAGATCCGCGGCCTCAAGCCCGGTGAGGGCCTCGACGCCGAGACCGGCGAGTACGGGGACCTGATCAAGGCCGGCGTGATCGACCCGACGATGGTGACCCGGTCGGCGCTGCAGAACGCGGCATCGATCGGCAAGAACATCCTCACCACCGAGGCGATCGTGGCCGAGCCGCCGGAGAAGGAGGGCGCCGGCGCGCCCGCCGGCATGCCGGACATGGGCGGGATGATGTAGCGCGATTCCGCGCTACGCTCGCCTCAACAGGCGAGTGCCTCCGCGAGGAGGCGACTTCGAGGGGCCCGGCGTTCGCGCCGGGCCCCTACTACATTGGGCCCGAGATCGCTACGCCCACCCCGTCCGAACAACCCAGGTCATCTCCGACCCCCGAGTTCCTCGAGGCGGTCCTCGAGGCGATTCCCGACGGCCTCGTCGTGGCCGACGACGAGCGAATCGTCGAGGTCAACCCGGCCCTGACCGAGATCACCGGGTTCGAGCGCGAGGAGCTGATCGGCGCGAAGCTGCCGTTCCCGTTCTTCCCGCCGGAGGAGACGGGCCGGATGCTCCGCTTCATGCGCGAGCTGCGAGCCACCGGTAGGGGTGAGGTCGAGGTGACGCTCATGCGCCGTGACGGCTCACGCTTCGCACGGCGCGGTAGCCGCGGGGACGGCCCGGGCCGGGGACGAGGTGGTCGCCCGCGTCCTCACGGTCCGCGACATCAGCCGCACGCGCCAGCGCGAGCAGCGGTTGGCCGAGCTCGCGGCCAAGGACGAGCTGACCGGGCTGCTCAACAAGCGCAGCTTCCTCGTGAACCTCGCGGGGGAGGTCGCCCGCGCCCGCCGCCACGAGCGATCGCTGAGCCTCGCGATCCTCGACCTCGACGGCTTCAAGCGGGTGAACGACGCCGGCGGCCACCCGGCCGGCGACCGGGTGCTCGCCGAGGCCGCCGCGCGGCTGGGAGCCCTCGTTCGCACCGGCGAGCACCTCGCGCGGGTGGGAGGGGACGAGTTCGGCTGGATCCTCCCCGAGACCGACGCGGACGGCGCCATGAAGGCCGTGGCCCGCGCCCGGGGCGCGATCGGCGGCGAGGCGTTCCGCGGGGCCGGCACGCTCACGCTCTCGGGCGGGATCTGCGTCAGCGACGGCTCGATCGACGCCGGCGAGGTCTACCACCGCGCCGACCGCGCGCTGTATCGCGCGAAGGCGGGTGGGGGCAACGGCGTGGTGGTCGTCTAGCGCCTAGAACCACCTGCGGCGGGCTTCGCCCGCCTTACATGCCGCTGCCGAGACACCTTGTGTCTCGGCCCTACCCACCCGCCAGCACGTCGGGCATCGCCGCCGGCTCGATGCCCAGGCGACGGACGTCGGCGTCTCCGCGCGGGGTCGTCATCGCCACCTCCATCAGCTCGGCCTCCTCCCACGTGGCGAACGCCGCTTCGCCGACAAGCCTGCGCAGCCAGATCAGGCCCAGGCGGACGAGGCCGAGCGGCACGTGCACGAGCGGGCGCTCACGGCCGGACGAGCGGGCGATGATCCGGGCCATCTCGTCGTAGGTGAGCGTCTCCGGCCCGGCGAGCTCGACGCGGTCGCCATGCTCGTCCAGCGTGGCGGTTACGCACCTCGCGGCGTCCGCCGCCCAGATCGGCTGGAAGGCGGCGGTTCCAGCACCGGAGATCGGCAGCACCGGCAGCAGCGAGAGCCGGCGCATCAGCGCCACCCAGAAGTCGTCGCGGTCGTAGATGATCGAGGGGGCGAAGACCGTCGTCTCCAGGGGCGACTCCAACACGGCCCTTTCCGCCATCGCCTTGGCGCGGAAGAACCTCGTGCGCTGGATCTCGCTCGCCCCCATCGCCGAGAAGAACAGGAACCGCTGGGCGCCAAGCCGCTCCGCCGCGCGCAACAGGCGGGCCGTGGCGAGGCCGTTGAGCTCGACCACCGAGGCGTGGGGCTGGTCCCGGATCGAGGCGGCGAGGTGGATCACCGTGTCCACGCCGCGCAGCGCCTGGCGCTGCAGGTGGGGATCGCCGAGGCCGGCAAGGTCCCCCAGCGCCAGCTGCACGTCGACCCGCATGCGTCCCAGTCGTCTGGGGTCGCGGACCAGCACCCGGACCTCCTCGCCTCGCTCCAGGAGGAGGGGGAGCAGGGCCTTGCCAACCGTCCCCGTCGCGCCCGTGAGCAGGATCACGCGTGAACTGTATCCGCGGCCGCCCAGCCTCTATCGGGACGCCTCGTCCGTAGAATGTGCGGCTCGCCCGACCGGGGGCTCGGAAGGGCGCAGTCCCAGGCACACCTACGAGAAACGGAGACCTGACACCTTGGCCTACGTAATCGCCGAGCCTTGCATCGGGCAGAAGGACAACTCGTGCGTCGAGGTGTGCCCGGTCGACTGCATCCACCCAACCCCGGACGAGCCCGACTACGAGGGCGTCGAGCAGCTCCACATCGACCCCGACGAGTGCATCGACTGCGACGCCTGCGTCGAGGCCTGCCCCGTCGATGCCTGCTTCGCCGAGGACCAGCTCCCGGAGGAGTGGGCGAAGTACACCGAGATCAACGCGCAGTACTACGCGAGCAAGTAGGGGCAAGTGACGGCGGCGCCGGGGATGCCGCTCGACCCCGCGGCGACCCGCTCGGGGCCCAGGCGGCCTTCGCCCGCTGACAGGCGTTCCAGCCAACGATCCCGCCGAACTGTCGTCCTGCGACAGCTATCCGGGATTCTTTCCGAGCGCGACCAGGACCCTTCCCTCGCTGCCCCCTGACTGCCCGCCCGCCGGGGCGCTGAGCAGCGTGGAGATGAGCGGCAGTGCCCTCACGGGTCTACTACGCGCCGGGAGTGCGCGTCACAGGCCGGTCCAGGACGGCTCAGCCGGACTGGACGACCGGCAGCTCGGTGCCGCCGATCGGTGCCGCCGCGGCCATCGCCGGCGGCTCGGCCTGGAGCACGGCCAGCTCCTGGGGTGTTGCCGCGACGATGCCGCGGGCTGTCGCCCTGATCGCCTGCGCGGCCGCGGCGTCGGGCTGTGAGAGCACGAGCGGATCACCCGAGTCGGCGTGCTCGCGAAGCTCCTCGGAGAGCTGGACCTTGCCCAGCAGCGGGACCTCCAGCTCGTCGGCCAGGAGCTGCCCCCCGCCCTCGCCGAAGATCGTGAAGCGTTCGCCGTCCGGCGTCGTGAAGCCCGACATGTTCTCGACCACGCCGAGCACCTCGAGATCGACCTTGGCGGCCATCTCGGCGGCGCGGCGGGCAACCGACTGGGCTGCCGGCTGTGGCGTCGTGACGATCAGGATCCGGGCCTGAGGCAGGAGCTGGGCGAGCGTCATCGAGACGTCGCCGGTGCCGGGCGGCAGGTCGAGCAGCAGGTAGTCGAGCTCGCCCCAGTCGACGTCCTCGAGGAACTGCTGGATCGCCTTGTGGAGCATCGGCCCGCGCCAGACCACGGCGGCGTTCTCCTCGACGAAGAAGCCGATCGACATCACCTTGACGCCGGCCGGCCCCTCCAGCGGCAGGATCTTTCGCTGCGCGTTGACGTCCGGCTTGCGGTTGACGCCCAGCATGCGCGGGATCGAGTAGCCGTAGACGTCCGCGTCCAGGGCGCCGGAGGCATGTCCCTCGGCGGCCAGCGCGGCGGCCAGGTTGGCCGTGAGCGTGGACTTGCCGACCCCGCCCTTGCCCGAGGCCACGCAGATCACGTTCTTGACCTGCGCCAGCGCGCCCTCGGGGAGGCGGCCGCGGCCGAGCGCCTGCTGGAGCGTGGACTTCTCCTCATCGGAGAGGACGTCGAAGGTGACGCCCACACCGGTCACGCCCTCGAGGGCGGTCACGTTCTTGGCCACGGCGGTCTCGAAGTGGGAGCGGATCGGGCAGCCGGGAGTGGTGAGCGACACCATCACGTCGACGTGACCGCTCTCGGCGATCTCGATCGAGCGCACCATCCCGAGGTCGACGATCGAGCGCCTGAGCTCGGGGTCGATGACCGCGCGGAGGGCGTCGTTGACCTGGTCCTTGGTGGGCAGGGGCATGGAGGGGATTGTACGGGGGTGGCGCGGCCCGGCCGGCCGAGAAAAAGATCGGCGGGCCGCAAGGGCCCGCCGATCGGGGAGGAGAGGTTGCTGTTCTGCCCGCGAGATATGTAATGCGGACAGCTTCTCCGGGGCAGCCAACCTCTCCCACTGGTACAGGCCGGCCCGGGCTAAGCGCTAGACCAGCGCGTTGACACGCTCCTCGACGGTGGTCCGGGCCTTCTTCAGCTGGTCCTCCGCCTTCTTGCGGTTCTGCTGAGCGTGGTCTCGGCCTTCCTGCGGTTCTGCTTGACCTGCGTCTCGACCGAACGGCGGCGCTGCTTCAGCTCGCGCTCGACCCGATTGCGGGTCTGGCGGACACGCTGCGTCGCCTTGCGGCGGGCGGTGCCGCCACGGCGCTCGTACTTGTTGAGCTCGCGCTCGACGCGGGTGCGCATGCTCTTCAGCTCCCGCTCGCGGCCCTCGGTGTTGGTGAGGGGCTCGACGATCTCGTTGACGCGGTCGGCGGCGGTGAGGGCCGCCCCGACGGGGACGTTCACGGCGCGCTCGGTGCCCTCACGGACGACGTCGACGGGGGTCCGCTTCGTCGTCGGCTGCTTGGCGGTCGTGGTCGTGCTCTTCTGAGCCTTGGTGGTCTTCGTGCTGCTGGTTGCCACTGCTTCTTCAACTCCTGACTAGGGTCGCTTCTTTCTAACTTCATTACTCGTAACTATGTTCGAGAGTATCAACTACCCCGAACACATGTTCTTACACGCGCGATGGGAGCGTGGTTACCGAGCTGTTGCCGTGGCGTTTGTGGCGATCCGCTCTAGCCAAGCGGCCGGGCTGTCCAGCTCGGCGAGGGTCGGGAGCGAGCCCGGGCCCGTCCCAGACCCGGTTGAGCGCCTCGGCGCCGCCCTGGGCCGCGACCTCGTCGCAGAAGCTCTTTCCCAGCCGGTACTGGCGGAGCTTGAGATCGAGGCCGAGCAGGCGGCCGACGATCGTCTCGAGCGGCCCCCGCGACGAACGCCGGGACTCCAGCCGCCGGCGCAGCCCCTCGACGTCGGGCACGAACTCGGCCGCCGCCGCGTCCATCACGTGCTCGGCGTGACCCTCGATCACCGTCATCGTGGCCTGGATGCGGTCGAGGGTCGGGAGCTGCTCGGGGCCGGCGATCGCCCTCGCGATGTCCCCGCGCAAGAGGCCCGAGACGGCCCCCCGGGGATCGGAGACCGCGCGTCGGAGGAGGTCGGAGATCCGGACGTTGGCGGCGGCCCCCGAGAGCAGCCGGCGAACGAGCCCGCCGAGCTCGTCGCGAAGCCAGGGGGCGACGGCGAACTGGATGGCGTGCGTGGTCTCATGGAGTGCCACCCAGCGCACGAAGGGCTCCGTCTCGACCCCGAGGTCGGCCGCGGCACCGGCCAGGTTGGGCGCCACGAAGAGGAGGCGCGGCGCACGGTCCGGACCGACGATCGGGAGGTCGTACTGGCCGAGGACACGGCGGGCGGCGTATCCGGCCGCCAACCCCACCTCCGTGCCGGTCGCGGCGCCGATGACCGACCGGGCCACGCTCCCGAGCGGCCCCGGCAGCGAGATCTCGATGTCGTTCTCGCGCTGGAGGTCGTCGGTGAGTCCCTTCAGCAGTGCCGAGCGCTGAGCGCGACCACTCGGCCCTCCCGACCGCCTCCGGCGCGGGTAGCCCGGCCTGCGGATCCAGCCCGGAGTAGCCGCGAATGAGGCCCTCGGCCTCGCGGCAGGTGGCCGTGAGCGAGCCGGCGCGAGAGCGGGCTCGGGGTTTGGCGGGCGTCGGCGTCGCCCGCCCCCGCCACTCGCAACGAGACGCGCTCGGCCAGGGGCCAGTCGATCAGGGACGCGCTCACGGGGCCGGCTCGGCGACTGCCTGGACCTCGCGAAGGGTGGCGAGCATCTCCTCGTCCAGCGCGGCGGTCAGGTGGTAGCGGGCGTCCAGCGCCAGCGGGGCGCCGGCGAGATCGAACCCACCGAACTCGACCAAAGCCCCCGCCTCGCGGGCGACGATCTGCGCGCCGGCGGCGTCGACCGAGCGGCAGGCGCGGCCGGTGAGCATCCCGTCGAGGCGCCCGGTCGCGACCCAGCAGAGCGTGATCGCGATCGAGCCGACCGCCCGGATCCGGTACGCCTTGCCCTGCAGCTGCCGTCAGCATCGGCAGCGTTCGCTCGGGCTTCGCGCCCTCGATGCCCACCAGCTCGAGCCCGTACCCCGGGCCCGCGGCGACCAGCCGCTCGCCGTTCAGCGTCGCGCCGGAACCGCGCACGGCCGTGAACTCCTCGCCGGCGCCGAAGTCGTATACGTAGCCGAACTCCACGTCGGCCATCGAGCTGCCGCCGGCGACCGCGATCGAGACCGAGTGGGCGGGGATCGTGCGCCGCGCGTTGAGCGAGCCGTCGATGGGGTCGATCACGACGCGGTGTGGGGCGGAGCCGTCGCCGAAGACGACCTCGCCGCGCTCCTCGGAGATGGCCGTGAACTCGAGCCCCGACTCATGCAGCGACTCGAGCTCGGCGAAGACGATGTCCTCGGCCAGGCGGTCGATCACGAGCGCGTTGTCTCCGCCCTCCCCGCGGCCGTCGTAGACGGTGCGGCCGGCGATCGTTCGCTCGTTCGCGAACAGCTCGCGCTGGGCGTCGACCATGCGCCGGCAGGCGGCGAGCCACTGGTCCCACATGGCCCTGAGATTAGCCCGCTAGCTTTGTCGCATCGACGGAGGACCCACACCGCAGCAGCTCCAGGTCGCCGCCCACCGCGCCGGCCCGATGCTGGTCCTGGGCGCGGCAGGCACCGGCCGCAGCGAGGCGCTGGCGCTGCGCCTCGCTTCCCTGGTCGCAGACGGCGCTCCCGCCGACGGCGTCCTCGTCCTCACCCGCTCGCGCGCGGCGGCCGCGTGGATCCGGGCGCGGGCGGAGGACCTGCTGGAGGGGCCGTACACCGAGCTCTGGGTCTCGACCTACGCGGCGACCGCCGAGCGAGTGCTGCGCGAGCACTCGGCCGAGGCGGGGCTCGACCCCTTCTTCGGCACGGTGGAGCTGGCGGACCGCCTGGCCATCCTCCTCGACCGCCTCGACGACCTGCCCCTGCGCCGGCACGAGATCCGCGGCAACCCGGCCGGCCTCCTGGCTCAGCTTCTGCGGAGGATCGACCTGCTGAAGGCCGAGGGGGTGACGCCCTCGCGCCTCCGCGAGTGGGCGGAGGTCGAGTTGGAGTCGGCGACCGGGCCAGGGCCGAGGGAGCGGGCGCGGCGCGAGGCCGAGTTCGCCGAGTTCTACGCACGCCACGACCGGATCCTGCGCGACGCCGGAAGCCTCGACGAGGGTGACCTCGTCCTCGAGCTGGCCAGGCTGCTTCGCGATCGCGCCGACGTCCGCGAGGCGCTCGCGAGGCGCTTCGAATGGGTGATGGCCGACGAGCTGGAGGACGCCGGCGTGGCCCACCGTGGGCTGCTGGCGGCCATCGGCGGCGCCGGTGGCCCGGTCTGCGCCTGCGACCCCGGCCAGGGGGTGCGCCGCTTTCGCTGCGCCGCCGAGGCGAACGTGGCCTGGTTCGTCGAGCGGTTCGGAGAGGCGGCCGAGGTCGAGCTGGTGGAGCCGGCGCGCTTCAGCGCCGACGTCGCCCTCGCGGCCTCGATCGCGAGCGGAGCCGAGCCGCGCCAGGGCGCAGCCGGCACCGGCGACGTGCGGTTCTGGCGGTGCGCCACGGAGCGAGCGCAGGCGCAGGCGGCCGCGCAGGGAGATCGAGCAGCTCCTGAGCGCCGGCGTCGCGCCCGAGCGCGTCTGCGTGGTGGCCGCCGCGGGCTGGCGAGAGGGGCGGCTGGTCGGCGCCGCCCTCGAGGAGCGAAACGTCCCCTTCCGCTACGCGGGTGACGCGGCCTTCTTCCAGCGCCGCGAGGTGCGCGACGCCCTCGCCTGGCTGCGGATGCTGGCCGACCCGAACGACTCGGCCGCGGTCGTAAGGGCGCTCACGCGGCCACCGGTCGACCTGCGCTCGGTCGACCTGGCTCGGGTGACGACCATCGCCCGGCGCCGCAAGCTCGACATGATCTCGGCGCTCCAGGCAGCGCTCGAGAGCCCCCAGCTTCCGCCCGAGGCGCGCGATCGGATCCACGCCTTCCTGCGGCTCTACCAGGCGGCCGCCGGGGCCCTCGAGGACCGCAGGGCCGACGTCTTCGTGCGCCGCCTGATCGAGCGCATCGGGCTCCGCAAGCACCGCCTCTTCGCGGCGAGCCCCGAGACGGCGGAGCGCCTGGTCAACCTCTCGCGCCTCGCCGACATGGCGGCGGCCTGGTCGCGTCGCCAGCCGCAGGCGTCCACCCGCGACTTCATCCGGCACCTGACCGCGGTGGCCGACGCGGGCGAGCTGGGGGGCGAGGACTCCGATCCGCCCGGGCCCGGGTCGGTGCTGGTGGCCGAGCCCGAGCAGGTCAAGGGCCTCGAGTTCGACCACGTCTACGTCATCGGGCTGCACCGCGGCGCGATCGAGGGCCACGCCCAGGAAGACGAGTGGGTGCCGCCCGAGCTGGTGGGCGACGAGCTCCCGGAGGCGGGGGAGGGTCTGGTGGCCCTGCGCCGCTCGCGCCTGGCCTACATCTCGATGACCCGCGCCCGCTCGGGCCTGGTGCTCTCGTGGTCGGAGGCGATCGGCGATCAGCCGGCACACCCGTCGCCGCTGCTCGAGGCGGTGCGGAGCGCGCTCGGTGGCGAGGAGGTCGTCCACGCGGAGGAGCTGTTCGGCCCCGCCGAGGGTCTCCACTCCACCTACCGGATGGTGCGGGACGAGGTCCTGGAGGCATCGTGGCGCGCCGGGTCGGCGATCTCCGAGATGCGCCTCGACACGGCCGAGGACGTGAACCGGGCCGTGGCGCGGTTCCTCGAGCTGGTGAAGCTGGCGGCGCTCGTGCAGCGCCCGGGCCCCGAGGCCGCGGCCGAGGCGCTGGCCGCCGTGAACGAGCTGCTGGCCCGGGTCGCAACGCCCGAGCAGCGGGCGGCGCTCGAGTCCTCGGCGCTCGACGAGTACGTGCTCGGCGAGGAGCACGCGCGCGAGGACCGCACCGCCAAGGCGAAGAGCCGCCGCGAGCCCTCGCTCGACCAGTTCATCCCCCGCAAGGACGACGGGCTCGCCCTCTCCGCCACCGACATCGACCTGTACCGGATCTGCCCCCTGCGCTACAAGTTCGCGCGCGTCTTCGCGATCCCGCAGGAGCCCACCATCAACCAGCGCTTCGGGATCCTGATCCATCAGGTGCTCGACCGCTTCCACTCGGAGGAGATGCGGGCGGCCGAGTCGGGGCTGGCAGGCGACGCCGCGCTCGCCGGGGACGAGGTCCGCACGGGAGGCCTCGACCGGCTCCTGGCGCTGTTCGAGGCGGGCTGGCGGCGCAGCGGGTTCGGCGCCTCCGACGACGAGCTTCAGTACCGCGACCGGGCCGTCGCAGCGCTCACCCGCTACCACGAGCGTCACGTGCGGGCGGAGTCGAGCCCGGTCTGGCTCGAGCGGAGCTTCAATTTCCGGATCGGCCCGCACCAGTTACGTGGCAGGGTCGATCGGGTGGATCGCAGCGCCGACGGCGGATACGAGCTGATCGACTACAAGACCGGCGAGCGGCGTTCCTCCGTGGCGCCCTTCCGGCGACGTCCAGATCGCGCTCTACCGGCTGGGCGCCCGCGAGGCGTGGGAGATCGAGGCCGAGTCCGGCAGCTACTGGTATGTGCTCGAGGACGAGCGCGTGACGGTGCCCAGCCAGCCGGACGACGCGGAGCGGGTCGAGCGGACGGTGCTGGAGGTCGCCGGCGGGATCGAGGAACAGGACTTCGAGCCCCGTCCGTCGCACCAGGTCTGCTCGTGGTGCGACTACCGGCTGATCTGCCCGGCCAGCGAGGCCTGAGACGGGGTCAGACCCCTTGAGTGGGGTCGACTTAGGGGGTCTGACCCCCCGGGTTGCCCGGCTCGTCGCCGCGCTGGCGCAGAAAGCGCTGGAACTCCTGGGCGATCGAGTCGCCCGACGGCACGTCCTCGCCGGCGCCGAACGTCTCCTCCTGCTCGGCCTCGAGGCGATCCACGAGCTCGCGGATCTCCGGGTTCGACTCGACCGCGCGGTCGACCTGGCGGTCGAAGCGGTCCATTGCGTCCTCCAGCTCGGTGGCCTCGACCGCGATGCCCGTGAGGCCCTCCAGACGGCGCAGCAGGGCGAGTGCCGCCTTCGGGTTGGGGACGGCGGCGACGTAGTGGGGCACCGCGGCCCAGAGGCTCGCCGAGGAGATCTCCCGCTGGCGGCACTGGTCATGCAGGATGCCGATGATGCCCGTCGGGCCCTCGTAGTTGGAGCGGCTGAGGCCGAGCCGCTCGACGAGCTCGGGGTCCGACGCGAGCCCGGTGATCGGGACGGGGCGGCTGTGGGCGACGTCGGCGATCAGCGCCCCCAGCGTCACCATCATCTCCACCCCGAGCTCCTGGCAGGCGTCGAGGATGGTGCTCGAGAACGTGCGCCAGCGCAGGTTCGGCTCGGTGCCGCTGAGCAGCACCAGGTCGCGCTCGGCCGTGGGCGCCCGGACCGCGACGAGGGTGTTCTGGGGCCAGTCGACGTGCCGGGCCTGGCCCTCCGTGAGCCGGATCGTTGGCCGGGTCACCTGGAAGTCGAAGAACTCCTCCGCCTCGACGCGGGCGATCACCTGCGAGTCGAGGTTGGCGGCCGCCGTCTCGAGCGCCGTGGTCGCGGCGCTCGCGGCGTCGTTCCACCCGGCGAAGGCGGCGACGAGGATCGGCGCACGCAGCGCCGGTCGCTCGCCCTCCCAAATCAACGCGTCCACGCGGGCGAGCCTATCGCGGCCTCGCCATGCCGGGCGCACGTTCGCCGCGTGCGTCCGATGTGGCGCTCATCATCGACTGCATGGAGGCGGCCACGGTCACCGAGCTTCGCCCCGGCCCCGGGACGGCGATCGCCGACCTGCGCCCGGGGCAGCGTTTCACCGGGCGCTACGCCTGCGTGCGGAAGGACAGGCTGACGGCGAAGAACGGCTCGGCCTACCTGGCGCTCGAGCTGCGAGACCGCTCCGGGACCGTCGCCGCGCGGGTCTTCCGCGAGGCCGACCGGATCGGACTGCGCTTCGAGCGCGGCGACGCGGTGGCGGTTCGCGGGACCCTCGAGCGTTACCGGGGCGCGGTCGCCGCCGAGCTCGACGAGGTGCGCAAGCTGGAGCCCGGGGAGTGGTCGCCGGAGGAGTTCCTGCCCGTCGCCTACCGCTCCGCCGAGGACATGAACGGCTTCCTCGAGCACCTCGCGCGCGAGATCGCCGACGCGCCGCTGCTGGCCGTGGTCGAGCGGGTGATCTTCTCCGGCCCGCTCGCCGAGGACTTCCGCCGCGCCCCGTGCACGCGCGCGGGCCACCACGCCTACTCGGCGGCCTGCTGGAGCACACGGTGTCGGTCGCGACGCTCGTCGGCGAGCTCTGCCAGCTCCACCCGCGGCTGGACTCGGACCTGCTGATGGCGGCGGCGATCCTCCACGACGTCGGGAAGGCGCGCGAGTTCACCTATGGCGCCGAGTTCGGCACGAGCGAGGAGGGCAGGCTGCTCGGCCACCTCGTGATCGGCGCGCAGATCATCGGCGCTGCGGCGGCAGAGCCTCGACTCCGAGCGCCGGCTGGCGCTGCTCAACTGCGTCCTCTCGCACCACGGGCCCGACGCGGGCCCCTCGCGCGGGCGCTCCGGAGGGTCGGCGGCCGGGTTCGCCTCCCCGGAGGCGCTCGCCCTCTACCGGTTGAACGCGCTCGACGCGTCGGTCAAGGGCGCGCTGGAGCGGGGGTTCTCCTAGGCGTCGGTGGCGTTCAGCTCGGGCCGGGCGGCGCTGCGGGACCGTAGTCGGGGGCACTGAGGGGAGCGATCTGGGGTGTTCCCGCAAACGATCGGGCGCTCATGCCGCCTATAGCCGGCATGAGTGACCAATGACGCGGATTGGCGGCAACGCCACCCCTCACCAGCCCCAACGCGGCTCGCGGAGTCCGACCGCGCCGCGCCCTAGTCGTCCGCGCTGGGCGGGCGGCGGTGGTGCTTTCGCTGGGCCTGATGGCGCTTGTCCTTGAGCCTGCGCTCGCGGGCTGAGCGGCTGGGCTTGGTCGCCCGCCGCCGCCGGGGCCTGCGCAGGGCTTCCCGGAGCCTGGACTGGAGCCGCTGAAGGGCGAGCTCGCGGTTGCGCGCCTGGCCGCGGGCGTCCTGGGCGACGGCGCTGACGCGGGGCCCGAGCTTCCGTAGCAGCCGCTCGCGCGCGGCCTCGTCGAGGGCCGCCGAGGCCTCGACGTCGAACGACGCCTCGATCCGCGACGCGGTCACGTTGGCGTGCTGGCCCCCTGGGCCGGAGGAGCGGCTGGCCCGAAGCTCGATCTCGGCGAGCGGGATCGCGACGCCCGGGGCGATCGGCATGGGGTCATCCATCGGCGGGACGCAGCGCCCGGCGGGCGAGTTGGAGGGCGACGAGAAGGAGGAGCGCGGCGAAGGACAGCTCGAGCACCCGCTGGGAGACCGCGTTCGCGACCACGGCGCCGATCGCCACCCCGGCAAGCGAGAGCACGCCGATCGCGATCCCGTCGGCCACGCGCACGTTGCCGTAGCCGTGCTGGCGCCAGGCGCCGAGTGCTGCTACGGCGACGATCGCGAGCAGCGAGGTCGACTCGGCCTCGAGCTGGGTCTGCCCCGCGAATATCGCGAGGGCGGGCACGAAGAGGATCCCTCCGCCGACTCCGAGGATCCCACCGACGAACCCGCCCGCGAGGCCGAGCGCGGCGGCGGCGATGGCGTCGGCCAGCTCCATCAGAGGATCAGCTCCACCGCGATCCCCACCATCAGCAGCGCGAAGAGGCCGGAGATCCAGCGCTCCTCCAGGCGCTGCTGGAGGGCCGTGCCGGCGACGACGCCGGCGAGGGCCGGCACCCCGACAAGCGCCGCCTTCGCGGGGTCGACGTTGCCGTAGAGGGCCTGGGCGCCGGCGGCCAGGGCGGCGATGACCACGATCGCCGCCAGGCTGGTGCCGGTGGCCTCGCGCTCGCCGTAGCCCAGCCAAACGATCAGGAGCGGGACGATGACGGTCCCCCCGCCGACGCCGAAGAGGCCGCTGAAGGCCCCGGCCGCGGTGGCGATCACGGCCAGCTTCACGATCCGGTCGCGCGTCACCGCCGCGATACTAGATGGGTGATCGAGAAGCTCCTCGAGCCGCTGCGGGCCGATCCGCCGGCGGCCGCCGTCCTCTGCGACGTCGACGGGACCCTCGCCCCGATCGTCGACGACCCATCGGCGTCAGCCGTCCCCGAGGCCACGCGCGAGGTCCTGCGCGCGCTGGCCGAGCGATACGGGCTGGTCGGATGCCTCACGGGCCGGAGGGCTCTGGACGCGCGGCGGATCGTTGGGGTCGAGGAGATCGCGTACGCGGGCAACCACGGCTTCGAGACGCTCGCCCCGCGCGAGGACGAGCCCACGCCCGATCCCGCGCTGGGCGGCCGCGCCGGGCGCCCGAGGGCGTTCGTCTCCTCGCTCGACGAGGAGCGGCTCCGAACGGTCGGGATCCGGGTCGAGGACAAGGGCGCGATCCAGGCGCTCCATTGGCGCGGTGCCCCGGAAGAGGCGCCGGCCGTGATGCGGGCCAAGGAGGTCGCGGCGCTGGCGCAGGCGGCGGGCCTGGTGCCCCGCTGGGGGCGGAAGGTGCTCGAGATCCGGCCGGTGGCGGGGATCGACAAGGGCTCGGCGGCGATGCGGATGCTGCGCGACGGCGGGCAGAGCGCCGCGCTGTTCGGCGGCGACGACGCGACCGACCTCGACGCCTTCCAGGCGCTGCGCTGGATGGCCGGCTCGGATCGCCTGCGCAGCGCCGTCTGCGTTGGCATCGCCTCCGACGAGCAGCCCGACGGCCTGGCGGAGCGCACCGATCTCATCGTCGACGGCCCCGAGAGCTTCCGCGAAGTGCTCGAGGGCCTGCTCTAGTCGTGCTGTTCTGCGACCTGCTGCGATCGACCGTCCTGCTCGTGGCCGGCGTGGCCACGGCGCTGGGAACGGTGACCGTCGTCGTCGCCAACCAGGACAACGACTACACGACCCTCATCGTCGCGGGGGCGTGGTGGGTGATCGCCGGGATCCTCGGCGCCGCCTTCGGCCGCTCCTCGCGCGCCGGTGAGGCGATGGCCCAGGCGCTCGCCTCGGCGCGGACGGCGACGAGCCTGCCGGTTGAGAGCCCGGGCCGGATCGCGTTCCAGCGGCTTTGGCCGATCGGGGCGGTAGCGCTCATCACCGCCGGGCTCGCGTGGATCTGGCCGCAGGTGGCCGCGGTCGGCGCCGGCTACGCGATCCTCGTCGCGCTCGCCTGGCGCCGCCGCGAGGAGGCCGTCACCGCGATCGAGGAGCGCGACGGGGTCCGCTTCTACGTCGAGCCGTCGTCGGCCTTCACCCCGATCAGGCTCGTACGCACGCCCGGCCTCAGCCGCGACAGGGCCACCCCGGGGCACCCACCGCCACCGCCGCCTGCGGCCTAGAGGCGCGCGGCCGGAGGCGGAGCGGCTCAGGAAGAGGTGCGCTCCGGCGCCCGCGGCCAGGGCGGCGATCGCCGTGAGCAGGAGGGCGGCGCGCGGGCTCGCAGCCTCGGACAGCCAGCCGGCGACGGGGGCGCCGATGGGCGTCGAGCCGAGGAAGACCATGGAGTAGAGCGCCATCACCCGCCCGCGCATCGAGGGCTCGGCAGAGAGCTGGAGGCGGGCGTTTGCGCCGGCGGCGAAGGCGACGCTCGCGCCGCCCAGCGGCACGAGTAGGAGCGCCGCCAACGCCAGCGTCGGGGCGACCGCCACGGTCGCGGCCAGGGCTCCGAAGGCGAGCGCCGAAAGCACGAGGTAGTTGCCCGAAACGCTCCGTCTCGTGCTCGTGAAGAGGGAACCGGCGAGGGCGCCGGCCGCCATCGCGATCGCGAGCAGCGTGTAGGTGGAGGCGTCGCCGTCGAAGGTGAACCGGGCGAAGACCGGAAGGATCACCTGGAAGTTGAAGCCGAGCGTCCCGACCACCGCCATCATCGCCAGCGGGACCGCCAGCGCCGGCGTGTCGGCGACGTGGCGTAACGTCGCGCGCAGCGCGCCGCGCCTCCGCGGCGCCGGCGGCGCGGGCTGGAGCTGGCGGGGGTCCATCGCCCGCAGGGCGACGATCATCGCGGCGAAGGTCAGCGAGTTGAGCAGGAAGCACGCGGCGACGCCGAGGGTCGCGATCAGGACCCCCGCGATCGCAGGTCCGAAGATCCGGGCGGCATGGATGAGCGCGCTGTTCAGGCCGACGGCGTTGACCACTCGCTCGGAGCCCACCATCTCGGTCACGAAGCTCTGGCGGGTGGGGTTGTCCACCGCGTTCACCGTCCCGCGTGCGAACACGAGCGCGTAGACCATCCACGCCTCGACGACGCCGCCGGCCGTGAGCCCCCAGAGGAGGAGGGCCGGAATCGCCATCAGCGCCTGGGTGACCAGCAGGAGGCGCCGCTTGGAGATCCGGTCGGCGAGCAGCCCGCCCCAGACCGCGAACAGGAGCATCGGCAGGAACTGGAGCGCCGCGGTCGTCCCGACGGCAAGCGCGCTCCCGGTGAGCGTCAGGATCAGCCACATCTCGGCGACGATCTGCATCCAGTTGCCGCTGAGCGAGACGAGCTGCCCGGCGAAGTAGCGCCGGTAGTTCGGGATGTTGAGCGAGTCGAAGGACCGCCGGAAGGCCGCGCTCAAGAACGCGGCTCCGTTTCCAGCAGGCGCTCGAGCACGTCCGCGGCGCGCTCCAGCGCCGCGACGTCCTCCGCGTCGAGCTCGCGAAGGCGCTTCGCGAGGTAGGCGTTCTTGCGCTTGCGCAGGCGGAGCAGCAGGGCGCTGCCCGCCGGGGTGATCCCGACCAGGAAGGAGCGGCGGTCGCTCGGGTCGGACGTGCGCTCGACCAGGCCCTGCTCCTCGAGGCGCGCCACGATCCGGGTCGCCGTCGGGCGCTTCACGTTCTCGATCTGTGCGAGCTCGGAGGGCGTGAGGGGCCCACGGCCCTCGACCGTCGCCAGCGCGCCGGTGAGCGCGGCCGTGAGGTCAGTGCCCGAGTTCTGGCGCAGCCGTCGCGCGGTGCGCGCGATCGCGAGCCGAAGCCTCGAGGCGACCTCGAGTACGGCTTCGTCGCGATCCTGGGTGCTTACCATTGCTAATTAGCATAGCAAACTAGTTCGCGGGCCGACCGGGCTGCCCATCACCACCGGGCGTTGTCGGAAAAGTCCCACGAGGTGGGACAAACCCGACAACGCTCGCTGGGACGAGGGCGTTGCGTCAGCGCTTGAGCAGCTTCTTGAACTGCGCCCACGGCCGGGTGTTCACCACGTCGGCGGCCGTCAGCCAGCCGCGGCGGGCGGTGGCGATGCCCCAGCGCATGTTGGCCAGGGTGTCCACGCCGTGGGCGTCGGTGTTGACGCAGATCGCGACCCCGGCGTCGGCCGCGAGGCGCGCGTGGTGCTCGTTCAGGTCACGGCGGTTGGGGTTGCCGTTGATCTCCACCATCGTCCCGGCCTTGGCGGCGGCCTCGACCACACGCTCGACGTCGATGTCGTACGGCTCCCGGCGGCCGATCAGGCGGCCGGTGAGGTGGCCGATGCAATGGACGAGCGGGTTCTCGGCGGCGGTGACGACCCGGTCGGTCATCTTCTTCTGAGAGATCCGAAACGAGGTGTGGACGCTCGCCATCACCCAGTCGAGCTGCTCCAGCAGGTCGTCGGCGTAGTCGAGCGAGCCGTCGGTGTTGATGTTCACCTCCGACCCGGCGAGGACCCGGAACCGGTTGCCCGTGAAGCTCTCGTTGAGCTTCGCGATCTCCTCGATGCGTCGCCGCAGCGCATCGGGCTGCACGTCGTCGCCGAACCCGTGGCTCGCCGAGTGGTCGGTGACCGCGAGGTAGGCGTAGCCGCGCGCCCTCGCGCCCTCCGCCATCTCCTCCAGCGCGTTGCGCCCGTCCGAGAGCGTCGTGTGGCAGTGAAGGTCGCCCTTGATGTCACTGATCTCGACCAGGTCCGGCAGCCGGCCCTCGGCGGCCGCGGCGATCTCGCCGCGCCCCTCGCGCAGCTCCGGCTCGATGTAGGACAGGCCCAGGCGCTTGTACACACCCGCCTCGGTCGCGTAGCGTGCCACCTTGCCGGTCTCGACGTCCTTGATGCCGTGCTCGGAGACGGAGAGGCCCGCGGCCACCGCCCGCTCGCGCAGCTCGATGTTGTGAGCCGCCGAGCCCGTGAAGTGCTGGAGCAGGTTGCCCAGCTCCTTCGGCGGGACGATCCGAAGGTCCACGGCGACGCCGTTGTGGGTGACGAAGTGGGCGCCGGAGGCGCCCGGGTTCCCGGACTGGGCGACCAGCGGGTGCTCGACGATGAACCTCGCCAGCGCCTCGGGATCCTTGGCGGTCGCGATCAGGTCGATGTCCTTGCAGGTCTCGGCGCGGCGGCGCGCCGAGCCGGCGATCTCGACCGCCTCCGAGGCGGGGTGCTCGCGCAGCGCGGCGGCGAGCTCCTCGGCGATCGGGAGCACGTGGGACAGCAGCAGCCGTCCCGGCGCGCCCTCGTCGCCCATCTTCTCGAGCGAGGCGAGCACGTTCTCCTCGACCTTGGCGCCGAGGCCCCTGAGGTCGCGGATCCGTTGCTCCTCGGCCGCCTTGCGCAGGTCGTCCAGGCTCGCAACCCCCAGCTCGTCGTAGAGGCGCCGCACGGTCTTCGCTCCCAGGCCCGGGATCCGGGTCACCTCGAGCAGCGATGCGGGGAACTTCGCCCGGAGCTTCACGGCCGACGGGATGTCCCCCGTGTCGACCAGCGCCACGATCTTCTCCTGGAGCGTGGCGCCGATGCCGGGCAGCTCGGTGGCCTTCCCCTCCTTCGCCAGCTCGGCGATGGACACGGGGCTCTGGCGGATCACCCGCGCGGCCTCGCGATAGGCGAGGACACGGAAGCGCACGGCCCCGTCGAGCTCGTACAGGGTCCCCAGCTCGTCCATCGCCGCCGCGATCTCGGCGTTTCTCATCATCTCGGCCATTCCCTAAGGGCATAGCATCACCGGATGCCCGGCGACGGCGCGATCTGGCTCGTCCTCCCGACATACAACGAGGCCGACAACCTCGAGGCGATCGTCGCCGCCGTCCGCGCGGCGCTGCCGCCTGGCAGCCGGATCCTCGTCGTCGACGATGCCTCGCCCGACGGCACGGGCGAGATCGCCGACCGCCTCGCCGCCGCGGACGGGGGCGTCGAGGTCATGCACCGGGGCGGCAAGGAGGGCCTCGGGCCCGCGTACGTGGCGGGCTTCGAGAGGGCGCTCCAGGAGGGCCCGTCGCTGGTGGCGCAGATGGACGCCGACTTCTCCCACGACCCCGCCGACCTGCCGCGCCTGATCGCGGCCGCCGCCGACGCCGACCTCGTGCTCGGCTCGCGTTACGTCGAGGGCGGCGGCGTCGCGGAGTGGGGCCGGCTTCGGCGGGCGATCAGTCGCGGGGGCAGCGGCTACGCGCGCGCCGCGCTGGGACTCGACATCCGCGACCTCACGGGGGGCTTCAAGGTCTTCCACCCCGAGGTGCTGGAGGCGATCGACCTGCCCTCGCTGGGCTCGCTGGGCTACGCCTTCCAGGTCGAGACCACCTACCGGGCGGTCCGCCGCGGCTTTCGGGTGACCGAGGTCCCGATCACCTTCCGCGACCGCCGGGTGGGCGAGTCGAAGATGAGCAAGCGCATCGTGCTGGAGGCGGCGTGGCGGGTGCCGGCCATGCGCCTGCGCCGCCGCTGGCCGTGGGCGTATGCTTCTCCGCTCGCCGAGCGCATCGGCTGGCCAATACTTCAGTATGTATAGTGATGGCGGAGGCCAGACGGGACCAACCTGAGCCCCAGCAGACGACAACCGAGGAGACGGACGTGACAGGCAAGCTTTCCGATGTGACCGACGGCAGCTTCCAGGCCGACGTGCTGGATTCCGAGCACGCCGGTGCTCGTCGACTTCTGGGCTCCCTGGTGCGGTCCGTGCCGCGTCGTCCATCCGATCCTCGAGGAGATCGACGTCGAGCGTGAGGACCTCAAGATCGTCTCGCTGAACGTCGACGACAACCAGCAGACCGCGGCCACCTACGAGGTGCTCTCGATCCCGACGCTGATCCTGTTCAGGGACGGCGCCGAGGCCAAGCGGATCGTCGGCGCGATGCCGAAGCGCCGCCTCGAGGCCGAGCTCGAGCCCGCGCTGGCGTAGGCCGGACATCGGACAACGGGGGTGGCCGGTTTCACCCCTGGGTGGCCACCGCACCGCGCTGGTCGGTGCAATACTCCCGCGCATGATGCGACGACTGCTGCCGATCCTCGCTGTCCCTCGCCGTGCTCGCGCTGGTACCGGCCGCCGCGGCGCAGGCGGCACCGAACTCGACAAGGCCGTCGACCTGACCGGGCCACCCGGCCAGATGACGATCGGCCCGGACGGGAACGCCTGGGTGCTGTTCAACGGCGCCGGCGGCGAGAACCTTGCGCGGGTCAAGCCGAGCGGGAACGTCAAGGAGTACGCGCCCGCGAACCTGGTCAATCCCGACCGGCATCACCGCCGGGCCCGGCGGGAACCTCTGGGCCACGCGCAACGGCGGCGTCGATCCGGATCCCGGTCGACGACCCCGACAACGCGCAGGACTTCGACATCGCCGCGATCGGCGGCGGCCAGGGGATCGTCAAGGGCCCGCAGGGCAAGATGTATGCCGCCAGCGGCGACCAGTTCATCTCGTTCGAGCCGAACGATCCGAACGGCTTCGACGCCGACACCATCGACGGGATGGACGCCCGCGGCATCGACGAGGCCAACGGCAAGCTCTGGATCGCCGACTTCGCCGGCAGCCGACATCGTCCGCGCCAGCGCGAACGGAAACGCCACGCGCTTCAACGTCGGGGGCGGCCCGCAGCAGGTCGCAGACGGCCCCGGGGAGCAGGTCGCCTACACCAACCCCAGGCAGCGACCCGCAGACGGTCGGGCGGATCGAGGACGGCAACGTCAGGAAGACGAAGGCCCCGATGTCCGACCCCTTCGGGATCGAGCTCGCCGGCGACGGCAACTACTGGATCGGGCAGTTCAACAAGGAGAGCATGGGGATCCTGCAGCCGGACGGCGACCTCAAGCAGTTCAAGGACCTGCCAAACAACGCGCACACCCGCTATCGTGGCGGCCAAGGGCAGCGTCGTGTACGCCGGGATCGAGAACCAGGACAAGGTCGCGATCATCAAGGGCGTCAACTAGCCCGCTCGACGGCGATCTCGAGCGCGCGTCCCTCGATCGTCACGGCTCCCGCGCCGCCACCCCCGTCGTAGCCGACCGAGGTCGCGAGGGTCTCGCCGGCAACGTAGGCCTCGTGCTCGCGCGCGGCCTCGAGCAGACCCTCGTCGCCGCCGAGCGTCAGCGAGATCCGGTCGGTCACCTCGAGCCCCGCGTCCTTGCGGGCCGCCTGCACGGCATGAACGACCTCGCGGGCCAGCCCCTCGCGTAGCAGGCCATCGTCCAGCTCCAGCGCCAGCGCGACCGCCCGGCCCGCCTCGGCCTCCACCTCGTAGCCGTCGAGCGGCTGCATCACCAGGGTGATGTCATCGGGCGCCAGCTCGTGGTCGTGGCCGTCGAGGTTGATCCCGATGCGCCGCTCGCCGCGGATCGCCTCGGCGGCGTGCGACGGGGTCGAGCGCGCCCGACCGCCGCCGCGACCTGGGGCATCTGCTTGCCGAACCGCGGGCCGAGCGTGCGGAAGTTCGGCTTCACCTCGTAGGAGACCAGCTCCGCCTCGTCGGAGACGAACTCCAGCTCCTTGACGTTCAGCTCGGCCGCGAACCAGATCGCCCATCGACTCGATCGCCTCGCGCTCGGCGCCCTGGGCGACGATCACGGCCTTCGCCAGCGGCTGGCGCACCTTCATGCCGGCCGCGGCGCGCGCCGCCCGGCCCAGCTCGACCGCCCGGCGCACCGCCTCCATCCGCCGCTCGAGGCCCCTCATCGCGCAGGGACTCGTCGGGCTCCGGGTGGTCGGCCAGGTGGACCGAGTCCGGGGCGTCGGGGCCCGCCAGGTTCCCGTGGATCTCGTCGGCCAGGAACGGGACGAACGGGGCGAGCAGCTTCGAGACCTCGAGCAGGCAGTGGCGAAGCGTCGCGAACGCGGCGCGGTCGCCCTCCCAGAACCGCCGCCGGCCCAGGCGCACGTACCAGTTGGACAGCTCGTCGACGTACGCGGCGATCGCCCGCCCGGCGGCGGTGCAGTCGTAGTCGTCCATCCGCTCGATCACCTCGGCGGTGAGGGTCTGGAGCCGCGAGAGCGCCCAACGGTCGAGGTCGCGCCGTCCGGTGACAGCATCCAGCTCGCCTGCCTCCGAGGCCCTCGGCGTTGGCGTACAGGACCCAGAACGAGTACGTGTTCCAGAGCGTGGTGAAGAACGGGCGGACGGTCTCGCCCAGCACCTCCGTCGAGAAGCGGTAGCCGGCCCAGGGCTGCTGGGCGGTGAAGTAGTACCAGCGGAAGGCGTCGGCGCCGTGCTCCGCGAGCACGTCCCACGGGTCGACCACGTTGCCCTTGCTCTTCGACATCTTCTGGCCCTCGGGGTCGAGGATCAGGCCCAGGCAGACGCAGTTCAGGTAGCTGGAGCGGTCGAACACCAGCGTCGAGACCGCGAGCAGGCTGTAGAACCAGCCTCGGGTCTGGTCGATCGCCTCGCAGATGTAGTCGGCGGGGAAGCGCTCGTCGAACGGCGTGTCCTCGGCGAACGGGTGGTGGAACTGGGCGAACGGCATCGAGCCCGAGTCGAACCAGGCGTCGATCACCTCCGGCACGCGGCGCATCTCAGCGCCGCACGCCTCGCAGTCCAGCATCACGTCGTCGATGTAGGGCCGGTGGAGGTCGTCGGGGACCGGGCCCTTCGCCCGCTCCGCGAGGGCGGCGATCGACCCGGCGCAGAAGGTCTCCTCGCACTCGGCTGCCCTCGCAGCGCCAGATCGGCAGCGGCGTGCCCCAGTAGCGCTCGCGCGATAGCGCCCAGTCCTGGTTTCCCTCCAGCCACTTGCCGAAGCGGCCGTGCTTGATGTGCTCCGGGTGCCACCCGATCTTCTCGTTCTCGGCCAGCATCCGGTCGCGGACCTCGGTCGTCGCCAGGTACCAGCTCGCCTTTGCGTATGTACAGCAGCGGCGTGTCGCAGCGCCAGCAGTGCGGGTAGGAGTGCTCGTAGACCTCCGCGCGCAGGAGCCGCCCGCGCTCGCGCAGCGCCTCGACGATGTCCGCGTCCGCCTCCTTGACGGAGCGGCCGGCGAAGTCGGTGACCTGCTCGTCGAACGTCCCGTCCGGGCGGACGGGGTTCTGGAGAGTGATCCCGTACTGCTCGCCCAGCCGGAAGTCGTCCTCGCCGAAGGCGATCGCCGTGTGGACGAGCCCGGTGCCCTCCCCGGTGGTCACGAAGTCCGCCTCGAGGACGGTGTGGCCGCGCGGGCCGTAGTCGGTGATGTAGTCGAACGGCGGCTCGTAGGCGGCGCCGGCGATGGCGGAGCCGGGGAAGCTGTCGAGGACCTCTGCGCCCTCGCCCAGCACCGCATCGAGGCGCGCGCGGGCGACGACCAAGACCTCCTCAGAGTCCTGTGGCCGCGCCCGCACGTACTCGATCTCCGGGCCGGCGGCGATCGCGGCGTTCGAGATCAGGGTCCACGGCGTCGTCGTCCAGACGAGGAGCTGGTCGCCCTCCGAGAGCGGCCCGGGGCCCCCGCGCACCGGCATCCTCACGAAGACGGACGGGTCCTCGACGTCGTGGTAGCCCTGCGCGACCTCGTGCGAGGACAGCGCCGTGCCGCAGCGCGGGCAGTAAGGGACGACCTTGTGCCCCTGGTACAGGCGGCCCGCGTCCCAGATCTCGCGCAGCGCCCACCAGACCGACTCGATGTAGGAGTTGTCGAGCGTGCGGTAGGCGTCGTCGAGGTCGATCCAGAAGCCGATCCGCTCGGTCAGGCGGTTCCAGTCCTCGACGTAGCGGAAGACGGACTCGCGGCAGCGCTGGTTGAACTCCGCGATCCCGTAGGCCTCGATCTCGGCCTTCGAGGAGATCCCCAGCTCGCGCTCGATCTCCAGCTCGACCGGCAGCCCGTGGCAGTCCCAGCCCCCCTTGCGTGGCACCTGGATAGCCGCGCATGGTGCGGTAGCGCGGGTAGATGTCCTTGAAGACGCGCGAGAGCACGTGGTGGGTTCCCGGTGCCCCGTTTGCCGTCGGCGGCCCCTCGTAGAAGCTCCAGACCTCCGCTCCCTCGCGCTGGGCGAGCGAGCGCGCGAAGACGTCGGATTCCTGCCAACGCTCGAGCACCCGCTCCTCGAGCTCGGGGAAGGACTGCTTCGGGTCTACTGGACGAAAGCCTGGCACGGGCGGCTGATTCTGCCAACCGCCGGACGTGCGCACGGGCGGCTCGTGTGTTCCAATGACGTCATGGGAGCATGCCGGCCTTCGCTGCTAGTGCTTGCGGCGCTCGCATTCACGCTCGCGGCGGAGCCGGCAACCGCGGCGTTCCCTGGGAAGAACGGCCGCATCGTCTACGCCACCGACGCCGGCAACATCCGCTCGGCGAAGGCCGACGGAAGCGACGTGCGAACGCTCACCACGGGCCCGGCCGAGGACTACGAGCCGGCCTTCTCGCAAAGCGCGGGCCTGATCGCCTTCGCCCGCAACACGAACATCTGGATCATGCGCGCAAATGGCTCCCACGAGCGCCGGCTGACCGATCATCCCGACTTCGACAGCGGCCCCACGTTCTCCCCGAACGGCAGGCGCATCGTCTTCGAGACCGACAGGGACGGCGATCGCGAGCTGTTCGTGATGAAGGCCGATGGCAGCGACGAGCACCGGCTGACCCAGAACGACGACAACGACGCGGCCGCCGAGTACTCGGCGAATGGTGCACGGATCGTCTTCGAGAGCAATCGAGACGGGGACTACGAGATCTACACCATGGGTCCGGGTGGCGGCAACGTCACGCCGCTCACGTTCAGCCCCGACCGCGACTACGCGCCCTCGTTCGCCCCGAACTCGAACCGGATCGTCTTCGTGCGGAATGGCGCCGGCGGCGGGATTCGGACGATGAAGCTGGATACGTCCGGCGTCAACCAGCTTACGAACACTCCCACGTCTCCGATGAGCATCTCGGAGTCCAATACCGCCTACTCCCCGAACGGAAAGCGCATCGTCTACCGCAAGGTCGCCGCCGGCCAGATCGTGACGATCCGATCCTCCGACGGCGGCGGCGAGCAGGTCGTCGCCGGCAATGCGCAGAGTCCCTACTGGGGCCGCCGCCGTTGAGCGGCCTCACCACGCGACCACCAGGTCGGGCCTCCATAACATGGCCGGGTGCGCAGGTCCCTCGCATCCCTTGCGGCCGTCGCCGCGCTGCTCGCCCTCGCGGGCTGCGGCGAGGACGAGGCCGAGGCCACGCCAGCCGCCTGCCTGGCTGGGGCCGACGCCTACCTCGAGGCGCTCGAGGCCGCCCCCGGCGCGGTCGCGCTCGACGGGACCCCGCTCCCCGACTGCCTCACCGAGGAGCAGGGCGCAGGCCAGATCGCCGTCGGTTGGCGAGGCGATGCTCGACGCCGCGACCGAGCTGAACGAGCAGGCTCGCAGGGAGCCCCTGGGTGAGGCCGGCGTGCGACTGGGATATCTGGTCGGCGCGGTTGAGGCCCGCGCGGAGGAGACAGGGGGCATCCACCGCGACCTGGCGCTGAACGTCGAGAGCGCGGCCACGTTCCTGGAGAAGGACGAGCTGCTGCCCGCCGGGTTCCAGCAGCGCTACGAGGAGGGCCTCGCCGCGGGGCGCGACAGTGGGTAGCGTTCCCTGCGATCACGAATGAAAAGGATCTGGACGAGACTGATGGCGACCGACGTTGAAACCCAGCTGTGGGGTGAGGAGACCGCGAAGGCGGTCGAGAACTTCCCCGTGTCGGGGCAGCCGATCCCGGCTCCCGTGGTCCACTGGCTCGGCCGCCTCAAGGCCGCCGCCGCCCGGACGAACGCCGAGCTTGGCCTGCTGGACGCCGACCTCGCCGAGCGGATCGCCACTGCTGCCGACGCCGTCGGCGCCGGTGAGCACGACGAGCAGTTCCCCGTCGACGTCTTCCAGACCGGGTCGGGCACGTCCTCGAACATGAACGCGAACGAGGTGATCGCGAGCCTCGCCGGTGACTCGGCGCACCCGAACGACCACGTCAACATGGGCCAGTCGTCCAACGACGTCTTCCCCTCGGCCGTGCATCTCGCTGCGCTGGCGCAGGCGACCGAGGATCTGCTGCCGGCCCTCGACGGGCTGGCGGTCGCGCTGGGGGCCAAGGCGGAGGAGTTCGCCGGCGTCGTCAAGGCGGGCCGCACGCACCTGATGGACGCGGTCCCCGTGACCCTGGGCCAGGAGTTCGACGGCTACGCGGCCCAGATCCGCCTCGGCGCCGAGCGCGTGCGCGCGACGCTCGGGCACGTGGGTCAGATCCCGCTTGGCGGCACCGCCACCGGGACCGGGCTCAACACCCACGCCGAGTTCGCGCAGCGCGTGCGCGCCAAGCTCACCGAGGCGACCGACCTCGACATCCGGCCTCCGGCCGACTACTTCGAGGCGCAGGGCAACCGTGACTCGCTGGTCGAGCTCTCGGGCGCCCTCAAGGTCGTCGCCGTGTCGATGATCAAGATCGCCAACGACATCGCGCTGATGGGCTCGGGGCCCCGAGCGGGGCTCGCCGAGTTGCACCTGCCCGCGCTCCAGAAGGGCTCCTCGATCATGCCCGGCAAGGTCAACCCGGTGATCTGTGAGGTCGTGATCCAGGTCGGGGACCAGGTGGTGGGCAACGACACGGCGATCACGATGGCGGGCTCGCAGGGCCAGTTTGAGCTGAACGTGCGCGTGCCCGTGATCGCCCGCAACCTGCTGGACTCGATCAAGCTGCTGGCCGCTGCCGCTCGCCTCCTCGACGAGCGATGCGTGCGCGGGCTCCTCGCCAACACCGAGATGACGGATCGCCACGTCGAGGCCACCCTCGTGCCCGGGGCGACCGCCCTCGCGCCGCACATCGGCTACGACGCGGCCACGGAGATCATCAAGGAGGCGGCGGCGAGCGACCGCACCCTGCGCGAGGTGGCGCTGGAGAAGGGCGTCGAGCCCGAAACGCTCGAGGCGGCGCTCGATTACGCGAAGCTCGCCCGCCCGCACGACTGAGCCGCACGCACCGTCCGAGCTGACTCCCCGCGTAGCAACAGCCCTGGCCGTGCTTGCCGCCGTGGTGGGGCTGGCGCTCATCCTGCTCGGCGGCGACTCGCCGGTGGAGCGGGCGGAGGCCGTCGTCGAGGATGGGTCGGCCGCGGCCGAGGACTACGGCCCGTTCGCCTGGGAGCCGGACCGCCGCGCCGAATTCGAGGAGCAAGCATCGGTTGGGACGTCGCACGTGATCTACGCGCTCAGCCCCGGTGGGGCGATCGCGAGCGCCGAGCGCACCGACGCCTGGCGCCCCCAGATCGAGAGTGCGGCCGAGAGCCACGGCGTCGACCCGGACCGCCTCGAGGCGCTGGTCTTCCTCGAGAGCGCCGGCCGCGAGGACGTGATCGCCGGCGAGACCCCGGAGGCCGCGTCGGGCCTGGGCCAGATCCTGCCCTCGACGGCGACCGACCTGTTGGGGATGGAGGTGGACCTGCCCGCCTCGATCAGGCTCACCCGTCAGATCGCCCGCGCCGAGGAGGAGGGCAAGGGCGCGAGGGCCCAGATGCTGCGCCGCGAGCGCGCGCGCATCGACGAGCGCTTCGACCCCCAGGCGGCGCTCGACGGGGCGGCGCGCTACCTCGAGACCGCGACCGAGCGCTTCGACGGGTCCACCGACCTCGCCACGGTCTCCTACCACATGGGGATCGGCAACCTCGAGTCGGTGATCGAGGCCTACGAGGGCGGCACCGAGGACCTCTCCTATGCCCAGCTCTTCTTCGACTCCGCCCCCGACTCAAACGCCGAGGCCCACGACATCCTGTCCAGCTTCGCCGACGACTCGTCGCTGTACTACTGGCGGATCCTCGCCTCCGAGCGCGTGATGGACCAGTGGCGCAACGACCGCGCCGAGCTGGAGCGGACCGTCGAGCTCGCCACCGCGAAGGCCACCTTGGAGGAGGTCTACCACCCGGAGAACGAGACCCAGGTGTTCGACGACCCGGCGGCGGTGGAGGACGCGACCGGCGACGGCGAGCTCCTGCCGCTGCCGGCTGACGGCGGGCCGGGCTGGAGCGTGGACGAGCAGATGGGCGAGCTCGCCCCGCGCCTCGACCGCGAGCCCGAGCTTTACCGGGCGCTGCGTCCCGAGGCCCTCGCGACGCTCGCGTTCATGGGCGCGCTGGTCGAGCGCCTGAGCGGCGCGGAGCAACCGCTGCGCGTGACGAGCACCGTCCGCGACCGCGCCTACCAGGACCTGCTGAACGACTCGAACCCCGAGGCGACGCAGGAGTACTCGCTTCACACGACGGGCTACTCGTTCGATGTCCTGCGCGAGTACGAGAACGACCTCCAGGCCGCCGCGTTCCAGTTCGCCCTCGACCGGCTGCGGGCGCTGGCGGTGATCGACTACGCGGTCGAGCCGCGTGCGATCCACGTAACCGTCTCGCCACTTGGCAGGGAGCTCCTCGAGCCGTAACATCAGGCGTGGTCACGCGACCAACTCATATGAACGAAACGAAGACCGAGAAGACCGAGAAGGCAACCTTCGGCGCCGGCTGCTTCTGGCAGGTCGAGGACGCGTACCGCAAGACCCCGGGCGTGATCGAGACCGCCGTCGGCTACGAGGGCGGCCACACCGAGAACCCCACCTACGAGCAGGTCTGCGCCGGCAACACCGGCCACGCCGAGGTGACGCAGGTCACCTTCGATCCCGACCAGGTCTCCTACGAGGAGCTGGTCGAGAAGTTCTGGGCGCTCCACGACCCGACCCAGCTCAACCGCCAGGGCCCGGACGTCGGCGACCAGTACCGGACCGTGATCTTCACCCACTCGCCCGAGCAGGAGGAGATCGCCAAGCGGTCGCTGGAGAACGCCAGCGAGAGGTTCAAGAAGCCGATCATGACCACGGTCGAGCCGGCCACCGGCTTCTGGCGCGCCGAGGAGTACCACCAGTGCTACCTCCAGAAGCGCCACGAGCAGCCCGGCCTCCTGAGCACGCTGATGGGCCGCTGATCGCATTGCCATGAGCTCCCGGGTTGGCGCCCATCTCCGAGACAACGTTGTCGGATACGTGGCGCTCTTCCTGACCCTGACGATGGGTACGGCCTGGGCGATTCAGAACAACAGCGTCCGGTCCAAGCACATAGTCAACGACGAGGTCCGGAACTCGGATCTGGCACCCGATTCCGTGACCGGCGCGGAGGTGGTGGACGAGTCGCTGGGCGCGGCCGACGTCGGCCCCGACGCGGTCGGGTTCAGCGAGCTGGACCCCGCCGCGTTCAACGCCGACATCGCCGAGCAGGGCGGGGCCTTCGGGATCCCGAACGACGGCATCCAGAGCTTCGAAGTCGAGGACGACACGCTCACCGGAGACGACGTCGACGAGTCCACGCTGGGGGTCGTCGAGGGCCAGGGCGATGCGGAGTGCTGCTGGCTGCGCTCGGAGATCCTTCTGACCGACGATCCCTACTCGGCAAGCGACCCCGACACCTTCATGAACCTCGGTTCCTACGAGCTGCGCAGCACCGACGCCGGCGACGCCGGCTCGATCCGGATCTGCAACGTCTTCGGCGTCAACCTCGTCCAGCTCGACATCGTCTACATCGGGGGCGCCAACGCCAGCACCGCCGAGACGCGGTCGCGCACGACCCTGCCCCAGGCCGGCGCCTGCCGGACGATCGACGTGAACGGTGCCCAGACCGATGGCGGAGGGGACTTCCGCATGTACCTTGCCGAGAACGGGAACTCGGAGGCGATCGCGGTGTTCGGAGCGTCGCTGGCCGCCGCCGGCAGGTTCACGATCTTCGCGATCACGAGCCCCGGCCTGGGGCCTGTCTGAGACCACCGCTCGCTCTCGCGGCGGTCCTGGGCGGCGTGACGCTCCTTGCGGGCTGCGGCGACGACAATGACGACACAGCGGCCGCCCCCGCCGACGAGGGCACCTTCCTCGAGCTCACCCTCGACCCGGACGGGCCGGGTCAGGAGAAGCCGGAGACGGCCATGATCGAGTGCCCGGGCGACGATCCGCGCTGCGAGCTGGTCACGCCGCTCTCCCCCGAGGACCTGGCGCCGGTGCCGGCGAACACCGCGTGCACCGAGATCTACGGCGGTCCGGACACCGTGGCGGTCACAGGCACGCTCGACGGGCAGCCCGTGGATGCCCAGCTGACCCGCGAGAACGGCTGCGAGATCGAGCGCTTCGACGTCTGGACGCCACTCCTGCGAGAGCTGTTCCCGGGCTACCGCCCGGGCGCCTCGCTGGCGCCCCGGTGAAGGCACTGAGGGAGCCGATGCGCTGGCGGCGGGGAAGCGTTGTCGGGTTTGTCCCACCTGGTGGGAGTTTTCCGACAACGCATGGCGCTAGACGTTGATCGCCACGTACTTCGTCTCGAGGTACTCGTGGACGCCCTCGTTGCCGCCCTCGCGGCCGATGCCCGACTGCTTGACGCCACCGAAGGGCGCTCCGGCGTTCGAGACCATGCCCTGGTTGAGGCCGATCATCCCGGTGTCGAGCGCCTCGCAGACGCGAATGGCGCGCTTGATGTCGCGGGTGTAGACGTAGGCGACCAGGCCGTACTCCGTGTCGTTGGCGGCGGCGATAGCCGCCTCCTCGGAGTCGAACCCGGTGACCGGGGCCACGGGCCCGAAGATCTCCTCGCGTAACAGCCTCGCGTCGGGCGTGACGTCGGCCAGCACCGTGGGCTCGAAGAAGTAGCCGGCGCCGTCGACCTCGCTGCCGCCGACCAGGACCTTGGCGCCCTTGGCGGCCGCGTCCTCGACGAGCTCGTTCACCTTCCCCTGCTGGTCGGCGTCGATGAGCGGGCCGACGTCGACGCCCTCCTCGGTGCCGCGGCCCAGCTTCAGTGCGCCCATCCGCTCGGCCAGCTTCTGCGCGAACTCGCCGGCGACCGGCTCGGCGACGTGGAAGCGGTTGGCCGAGGTGCAGGCCTCGCCGATGTTGCGCATCTTGGCGATCATGGCCCCCTCGACCGCCTCGTCCAGGTTCGCGTCGTCGAAGATCAGGAACGGGGCGTTGCCGCCCAGCTCCATCGAGACGTTGAGGACGTTCTCGGCGGCCTGGGCGATCAGCTTCCTGCCGACCTCCGTCGAGCCGGTGAACGAGAGCTTTCGCAGGCGCGGGTCGCCGATGATCGGCGCGGAAACGCCGCCCGACGAAGAGCTCGTGATCACGTTGAGGACCCCGGGCGGCAGCCCGCACTCCTCGAGGAGCTCGGCGAGCGCCAGCATCGAGAGCGGCGTGTTCCTCGCGGGCTTGATCACCATCGTGCAGCCGGCGGCGATGGCCGGGCCGATCTTGCGGGTGCCCATGGCCGTGGGGAAGTTCCAGGGGGTGATGAAGTAGCAGGGGCCGACAGGCTGACGCATCACCAGCACCCGGCTGGCGGCGTTCCCGGCAGGCTTGTAGTAGCCGTCCAGGCGCAGGGCCTCGCCCGAGAACCAGCGGAAGAATTCGGCCGAGTACGCGATCTCCGCCCTCGACTCGGCGACGGCCTTGCCCATCTCCAGGGTCATAAGCAGGCCCAGGTCGTCGGCGCGCTCGTTCAGCGCCTCGAACGCTCGGTGGAGGATCTCGCTCCGCTCGTTGGGCTGGCTTGCCCCCCACTCGCCCTGCGCCGCCACCGCGGCGTCGAGCGCGGCCTTGGCGTCGTCGGGCGTGGCGTCGGCGATCTCGCACAGCGCCTCGCCGGTTGCCGGGTCCTCGACCTCCAGGGTGCCGCCACCGCCGGCGTCGCGCCACTCGCCGCCGATCAGGAGCTGCCGCGGGGCCTCCTCGATTACGCGCTGCTCTTCCGTGGCGGTGCTCATGGGCCTCCTCTCCCTCTACCCGTCCGGGTAGGGCTGCAACGGTATCCCGTGGTCGGTGTCCCGCATGCCTATCTCATACGCCGCGGCCCCAGTCACCTCGAGCCGCTTGGGGTCGCCGCCCTTCCCCAGTACCTCCAGCTCGAGGTCGGAGATCGAGCAGTTCAGGGTGTTGTGCTCGGGTCCGTCCGGGTCGGCATAGACCCATGCGACGAAGTTGCGCGGTTCGGAGGAGACGCGCCCCCGGACCTTGATGTCCTTGCCCGCGATCTCGAACCGGCACGCCGTCGGCTCGTCGTCGACCTTGAGGCTGAAGACCCGGTCGAAGCCGCCCAGCCGATGCTCAACGCCGTCGAGGCGCAGCACCCCGTTGCCGACCCACGGGGTCGTGAGCGGGCCGATCTTGATCCGGCCGACCGCCATGTCGAAGCAGCTCTCGGGCTGCCCGTCGAGCTCGCCCCCCTGGATCCAGACCCAGCGCTCGGCGTGCTCGGCGCCCCAGTTGTGCCCGATCATCCCGGGCCAGCGCTCCAGCGTGATCGTGTGGTCGCCGACGTCCACCGTGCCGCTGAAGTGCGCGCTGGGGTAGGGACTGAGGAACTTCGTCTTCGGGAGCGGTGCGCGGTAGAGGCGCTCGTACGGCAGGTGGTGGAAGGCCTCGCCCGGGTCGTCGAAGGTCAGGTCCCAGCTGGCCTCGAGGGCCGGGGCCGAGAGCGAGCCGGTCGCATGGCCCGGCGCCAGGGTCGCGCCGGCCACCCTGATGTAGGCGTCGGGCGGCGCCGCGAGCTCCGTCGCGTCGTAGGTGGCCTTGGCCGCCTTCGGCCCGGGCGCGTCGGCGTCGAAGACCGTGAGCCAGATCGAGGCGGTCGGCTCTTCCCCCGGGCGCTTGTGCACCGTGTGGCGGATCCAGACGCCGCGCCCGCCGGAGGGGTGCGCGGCCTTGATGTAGAAGCTCTCGTAATGCCCGGCGCCCGAGTCGAGGCCGGGGAAGCGGGCCTTCGTCCTCACCGGCGCGACCCTACCTGAGGGTCGCCCGAGCGGGCACTACGAGTACTTGTCCCAGCGCTTCAGCATCTTGGTGACCGCCGGCGAGGGGTTGCCGTTCGGCCGGTACTCGAAATGCAGGTGGCAGCCCGTGGCGTTGCCGGTGTCGCCGACCTGCCCGATCTTCTCGCCGGTGCTCACCCTCGAGCCCTGAGCCACCCGCGCCTTGCGCTTGAGGTGCCCGTACACCTCGTCGCGGTTTGAGTCCTTGACCTCGACCACGACGTAGTAGCCGTAGCCACCGCCGTCGTAGCCCTTGATCGAGACCTTGCCGGGCTCGGCGGCGACGAGCGGCGCGCCGCACTTGGCGCCGACGTCCTGGCCCTGGTGGCCGCGTCCGGCGCCGAAGCCGTCCCAGTAGTCGTGCCTGGCCTGGACGGGGAAGATCGCCGGGAACACCTTGAACTGGCGGTCGCCGTTGGCGTCCCCACGCTTGAGCCTCTGGCCCGGGGACTCGGCGACGACGAAGTAGAGGGTAGCCCTGCGAACGTGATCGCCGTTCGAGCGCCGCCCGTTCCAGGTCTGCGTGTAGGTCTTGCCCCCCTCGAGGTTGCGCCGCTTGTAGCGGCGGATCATCTCGTCCTCGCCGGCCTTCTTCTTCATGAGCTCGATGTTCAGGTCGGCGATGCGGGCCCCGGTGAACTCGAACCTGAACCTGGCGTGGCGCCTGCCGGCCCAGAACACCCGATTGGGGCTGACGTCCTCCTTGCGGAGGCGCAGCCGGTTGCCCTTGCGCTTCTCATCCGTGGCTTCGGCACCCTCGGCCGCCGCAGGGTCGGTGGCCGCGGCGTCGGCATCGGTCTCCTCCGTCGTCGCGGCGTCCGTGGTCGGCTCTTCGGCATCCGCCGGGATCTCGCCGCCGACCGCCTCCGGGACGGTCTCTGCCTCGGTTGGCTCGACCGTCTGCGCGGACGCGACGCCCGCGCTGAGGCAGGCGGTGGCGACGGCGGAGCCGATCAGCAGGGGGAGGCGCCTGGGACGCTTGCCGTCCGCGGCGATATCGGGGGGTGTCACGACTGGAACTCCTCTTTCTCGGGCCTACGGGGTTAGCTGTCGGGCTCGCGCTGAAAGAGCTGCGCTACAGGTCAGTTGGCCTGATTCGCCCCAGGGACCACTGCGGCCCCGGTTGGTTCCCCCGTCCCCGGGCGCGGTGCGTCCGGGGCTCGGCAGGTATTAAGGATGTGTAAGTAAAACACAAAGAACGGCGGAAGGTTTCACCGGTAATGGCCCGGCGCGCGCCGGGATTCGTGCCTGGGAGCCGCGTTAGTGCCTGATATGCAGGACTTCTCCGTCTCGGACCACGTAGTCGCGGCCCTCGGTGCGGATCAGCCCCTGGTCGCGTGCTGCGGCGTAGCCCCCGGCCGCCACCAGCTCGTCCCAGCCGATCACCTCGGCCCGCACGAACCGCTGCTGGATGTCGGTATGGACCCGGCCGGCGGCCTCGTACGCGGTCGACCCGGCCTCGAGCGCCCTGGCCATCGCCTCCTTCCCGGTGTCCGCGGTGAAGAAGGCGATCAGGTGAAGGAGCTCCCAGGCGCCATGGATAACGCGCTCCAGCCCGCTCTCGGAGATGCCGAGCTCGGACCGCATCGCGGCGGCCTCGGCGGCGTCGTCCAGCTCGCCCAGCTCCGACTCGATCCGGGCGCTGATCGCAACGGCGAGCGCGCCGGCCTCGCTCGCGTGACGGGCGAGCGGCTCCGGCACCGCATCGGCCCCCTCGTCCACGTTGGCGACGTAGAGGACGGGCTTCGACGTCAGCGCCGCCAGCTGACGCGGGGCGTCGGCGGCGCCCTCCGGCACGGGCACCTCGCGCACGGGGCGCCCGGCGCCGAGGGCGTCGACCACCGACTCGAGCCAATCGCGCTCCGCCACCGCGCCGGGCTCGCCCGACTTCGCCAGCTTCGCCACGCGCTCCAGCCGTCGCTCGGCGCTCTCGAGGTCGGCGGCCAGGAGCTCGATCTCCACCAGCTCGGCGTCCGCGACGGGGTCGATCCGCCCCTCCGGGTGAGGCACGCCCTCCCCCTCGTGGGCGCGAACGACGTGACAGATCGCATCGGTCTCGCGGATCGCCCCGAGGAACCTGTTGCCGAGGCCCTCCCCCTGCGACGCCCCGGGGACCAGGCCGGCGATGTCGTGGAACTCGATCGACTCGCAGATCACGGCCGACGAGCCGACGGTCTCGGCCACGCGGTTCAGCCGGTCGTCGGGCACGGGGACGACGGCGACGTTGGGGTCGATCGTCGTGAACGGGTAGTCGCCGGTGGGCGCCCCGGCGGCGGTAAGGGCGTTGAAGAGGGTGGACTTGCCGGCGTTGGGCAGGCCGACGATCCCGATCTTCACGAGGTCAGGCGGCCGGGCGCTCGCCCGGCGAGGCCGCGAGCGGCTCGGGCCGGCCGTTCGTGCCCGCCGGTGAGGCGTGCGTTTCGTTGACGAGGTCGATCAGCCGCTCCTCGGCCCCACGGTCGCCGAGGCCCGGCACGAGCGACCCGAGCGCCAGCCCGAGTGCGGCGCCGGCCAGGACGTCGGACGGGTAGTGCATGCCCAGGTAAGGCCGGCTCACGCAGATCGCCGCGGCGAGCGCGAACAGGGGCAGGCGCGCGCGGGGCTCGACTCGGCCGAGGGCCGTGGCGGCCGCAAGCGAGGACGTCGCGTGGGCGGAGGGGAACGAGAGCTTGCTGGGCGCCGCGTCCCAGCGGCGGGTGTCCCTCGATCAGCGGCCGCTCCCGCCCGATCGCGAGCTTGACCAGATAGTTCACGTTGATCGCGACGGGCGCGACCGCGGCGGCGATGGCCCAGCGGCGCCGGCGCGGCGGATCGGCGAGCGCGCCGGCGGCTCCGATGGCGGCCCAGACGGCCCCGAACTCACCGACGGTGCCGAGCGCCTTCATGGCCGCCTCGAGGGGGGGCTGATGCCCGCGAGTGCGGAGGGTGCGGAGGGCGGCCTGGTCGGCGTCTCCCAGCGCGCGCAGGAAGCGGGTTGCGCAGGCGCTTGGCCTCGCTTCGCGCCCGCAGTCTGGGCGGCGCGAGGCGGGGGCGGCGCGGCTCTTGGCGCGATCGCAGCACGCGCGCAGGATAGGCCGCGGGCGCTACAGCTCGCGCCGGAGCAGCTTCATGGCCGACTCCGCCAGGCGGTGGCCCAGGCTCCTCTGTGCCCATCGTCCTGGCTCGATGCGCTCGGAGCGGGCCAGATCCCGCTTGAACTGGTCGCCGAGCTCACCGGCGAACCGCCTGCCCCACACGCACAGCGTTACCTCGTCATGTAGCTGGAACGAGCGGTTGTCGAAGTTGACCGTCCCAACCGTGGACCAAGATCCGTCCACCACCATCGACTTGGCGTGGAGCATCGTGGGCTGATACTCGTGGATCTCGATGCCGGCGTCGAGCAGCGGATCGTAGGCGGCGCTTCCGGCGACCCGCACGAACTTCTTGTCGATATGCGGGCCGGGGACCAGGATCCGGACGACCACCCCGCGATCGGCGGCCCTGGCCAGCGCCTCGATGAAGGCGGGCCTCGGCACGAAGTAGGCCGCGGTGAGGTCGATCGACTTCGAGGCCGAGGCGATGGCCAGGTAGTAGAGCGCCTCCACATTCGTGTCGCCGACGCCGGCGCTGGAGCGCACAACCTGCATCCGCTCTCCGTCCTTCAACGGCTTCAGGTTCGGCAGGTGACCCTTGCCGGCCAGCACCTCGCCGGTCCCCTCGAGCCAGTTCTCGGCGAAGGCGCCGACGAGCCCGCGGACCACCGGGCCACGGACCCGCACGTGCGTGTCGCGCCAGTGGTCCGGGGCGTCCGCGTCGCCCTCCCACTCGGCCGCGATCCCGACGCCGCCGGTCATCCCCACCCGCCCGTCGGCGACGAGCACGCGGCGGTGCGTGCGGTTCACAAGGCGGCGAACCGCGTACGGCTTCGGGGGCCGGAAGCGGATCACGCGCACCCCGGCCTCCTCCATGTCGGTGACGAGAGAGCGATCCATCTTCGCCGCGCCCAGCGCGTCCAAGATCACCCGGCATTCGACCCCGGCCCGGGCGCGGTCGCAGATCGCGCCCGCCACCTCGTCCGCGATCTTCCCGCGCCAGTACACGTAGGTCTCGACGATCAGCGTGCGCTTGGCGGAGCGGATCGTCTCCAGCATCGCCGGGAAGGTGCGGTCGCCGTTGATCAGCAGCTCCGCGGAGTTGCCATCGGTGATCGGTCCGCCGGTGAGCGCCTCCGCGGCCCGCGCGAAGTCCTCGGAATCGACCTCGATCTCGGTGGCGAGGTTGTAGCCGAACGCCCCCTCGCGGCGGTGGCGCAGGCTCTCGGAGGCGTACCAGGCCACGGCGATTGCACCGACGCCCGCAGGCCATGTCCAGGCGGGAACCCGCTTCATCCGACGATCAGCTCCACGGCGGCCGCCTCCACCTCGAACGTGGCCGGGCCGGACTCGACCACCTCGCCGTCAACGTTGAAGTCGGTGGCCTCTGGGACGTCGAGCTCGATCCGCTCGGCGCGGCACGCTGTGGACCCCGTGCTGGGACTCCACCGTCCCGCGGCGCAGGCCGACGGCGCGCCGCGCCAGCGCCAGCCGCGAGCCCGCCTCGATTGCGACGAGGTCGAGGCGCCCGTCGCTGGGGTCGGCGTCGACCTCCGACCCGCCTCCGAACGCTCCGGAGCACGCCACGGTGACCTGCCACATCTCGCCGCTCACGACCTCTCGGCCGTCGCAGCGCGCCGCGCAGCGGATCGGGTCTTCGGCCATCGCCGCGCGGACCCCGCCGACGGCGTATGCGGCGGCGCCCAGCACGCGCTTGAGCCCGTGCGCCCTCTCGGCGGCGGCGGGCGCCAGGCCGAGGCTCGCGACGTTGACGAAGGGGCGTCCGTCCATTCGCGCCAGGTCGATCCGGCAGCGCTCGTCCCCTGTGGCCGCGAGTCCGCGCCGCCTCTTCCGGATCGCCGGGGAGGCCCATGGCTCGCGCGAAGTCGTTCGCCGTCCCGACGGGGATCACGGCGAGGGGCACCCCGACCCTGGCGGCGGCGGCCGCCGCCGGGCCGATCGAGCCGTCGCCCCCGGCCACCACGATCCTGTCCGGTCCCGCGGAGACCCCGCGGTCCGCCTCATCCACCCCGACCGCCAGCACGTCTGCGCCATGCGCACGGAGGAGGCCGGCGACCTCCGTGGCCTCGCCCGAGCCCGAGTCGGGGTTCCTGAGCAGGGCTATGAGCATGGGCTGGCGGTCCCCGGGCGGCGGTCTAGGGCCCGGGGGCCTTGGCCCTTCCCTCGCGGCCCTTGGCGGCACTCCTGTTGGCCGCCTTGCGCGAGGACTCGAAGGGCTTCTGCAGCAGCTCGCCCGCCTTGCCCGGGGCCTTGCCGGCCACGTTCTGCCCTGCTCCGAGGGTGCTGTCCACGCCGCGCTGGGCGTGCCGCGACAGCCTCGGGAGCAGGAACGCGAGCACGGCGAGCACGATGCAAACTCCCACGATCACCAGGATTGTCATCCGATCACTCCTCTCCGTCCCTGGACCCCGACACCCTGTACCCCGCGGCCGGGCACGGGGAAACGGCATGGGATCGGCGTGCGCGCCGCCGGTTAGGGTGCCGCACCATGGAGGCGGCGCCCCAGGCGAGGATCGCCGAGCTGGAGCGGGGCTTTCGGCGCGCCGGTCTGCCCCTGTTCATCGAGGGCTACTCCGCCACGACAGACGTCTTCAACCGGGTGTGCCGCTGCTCGGCCTCGTGTTCCTGGGCGAGATGCTCGGGGCGCTCAACCTCGAATGGTCGCCTCTCGCCAACGTCGCCGCGGCACTCGGAGGGCTCGCGATCCTGCTGATCGCGGTCGCGCTCATCAACCGCCGCAACGGCAACCCCTCGCTGGCGGTCCCGCAGCGGGTGGGGAAGACGGAGCTGGCCGGGTTCGTCCTGCTGCCGGCCCTCCTGCCGCTGATCTTCGGCGGTCAGTGGCGAAGCGCGCTGGTCACGGCCCTGGCCAACCTCGCCCTGCTCGCCCTGATCTACGGGGTGGTCGGCTATGGGCTCCTGTGGATCCTTCGCTGGGTGCTGGCGCGGCTCGCGGGCCAGCTGCGCTCGGCGCTGGGCCTGATCGCCAAGGCGCTCCCGCTGCTCCTGATCTTCGCCCTGCTCTCGTTCATGACGCAGGAGTCGTGGCAGATCTTCCCCGGGGTGACGACGCCGATCTACTTCCTGATCGTCGGCCTGTTCGTCGTCCTGGGCTCGCTCTTCCTGGGCGTGCGCATCCCCGCCGAGGCCCGCCAGCTCGAGCGCGAGGCGGGCACCGACGCGCCGCCGCTCGACCGTCGCCAGCGGCTCAACGTGGGGTTGGTGATGTTCGTCAGCCAGGCGGTGCAGGTGCTGATCGTCAGCGTCGCGCTGGGCGCCTTCTTCGTCGCCTTCGGCCTGCTGGCGATCAACGACGAGGTGCGCACGGGCTGGCTCGGGAACCCCGGAGACGTCCTCGTCCAGTTCGAGCTGTTCGGCGAGCGCCTCGAGCTGACCTCCGAGCTGCTCCGCGTCGCGGGCGGGCTCGCCGCGTTCTCGGGCTTCTACTTCGCGATCGCGATCTTCACCGACTCCACCTACCGCTCGGAGTTCCTCGACGAGATGACCACGGAGATGCGCGACACCTTCCGCGCCCGCGCCGAGTACTGCCGCCTGCGAGGAGGCCTGCTGATGGCGACGATGGTGCCCGGCTACCGGCACGTTCCCGGCAACCACTGCGGCTCGACCGCGCTTCGCAACCTGCTGGCCTTCGGCGGGGTCGAGCTGAGCGAGGAGATGGCGTTCGGGCTCGGCGCCGGCGCGGGCTTCTACTACATCGCGCTCGACGGCTCGTCGCCCTCGCGCTTCACCAACGGCCGCACGGCGCGCCTCGAGGAGGAGTTCGTGGATCTCACCGGCGCCGCGCTTCGGCTCGAGCGCTTCGAGGGGCGCGACGAGTCCTGGGCCGCGGCGCGAGGGCTGGTCGACGGCGGCGAGCCGGCGATCCTGCTCACCGACCTCTACTACCTCGACCACTACGGCAACTCCGCCCACTTCCCCGGCCACGCGGTGATCCTGGCCGGCTACGACGACGAGGTGGCCTACCTCTCGGACACCGCCTTCGACCGAGCTCCAGACCACCACGCTCGAGCACCTCGCCGACGCCCGCCACAGCGACTACCCGGTGTACCCGCTCGCCGGGCACATGCTCAGCCTCCCCGGCGAGCTCGACCGCGACGAGCTGCTCGCCGCCGCCCCGCGGGCGATCGCGCGCGCCGCGGAGCGGATGCTGGAGCCGCCGCTCGGCGACTACGAGGGCATGCCGGCGCTGCGGCGCTTCGCGGCCGAGGTGGGGGAGTGGCCGCGCAGAGCACCCCCGACTGGCAATGGTGCGCGCGGTTCAACTACCAGGTGATCGAGCGCCGCGGGACCGGCGGCGGCAACTTCCGGCTCATGTACTCGCGGTTCCTGGACGAGGTGGGCAGGGCGGAGGCGCCGATCGCGGCCGAGGCCGCCGAGCGCTGGACCGAGCTGGCCGCGGCGCTCCTCGCCGCGAGCGAGGCGGACGAGCCGCAGCCGCCGCTGTGGACGGCCGTCGCCGACCGAGCCGCCGCCGTGCTCGAAGCCGAGGAGCGCCTGTGGCCGGCGTTAGCCGGGTCATGAGCCCAGGGCGTTGACACTGAGAGGTTCGCCTGACTTCTGAGCGATGTCTCGTCCAGGCGCCGCGCCCCATTCGTCTTGGAAGGTGACCGATGATTCTTCCCGGGACCGCGGTCTAACCCATTGACCGGGCGGCAAGCACCTTCGCTTGCGTACCGCTATACCCCGCGCCCGGGGGGAAGCTGTAAGGAGTCCGATGACCAGCCGTCTCGCACGTCTCGCCGACATCGCCTACCACCACCGTGGAAAGGTGGTCCTCGCCTGGATCGTCTCCGCGATCGTGATCATCGGCGTCGGCTCCTCGCTCGCGGGCGACTACAACGCCGACTACGACACCCCCGGATCGGAGTCGAAGGCGGCGTCCGACCTGACCGAGCGCGAGTTCGACGGCTACACCGGCCAGGAGATCTACGTCGTCTGGAAGGACGAGGCCGGGGCCGGGCGCCCTAACGACCTCCCCGACGGCGTCGACGCCTTCCTCGCCGAGGCGAAGCAGGTTGACAGCGTCGCCGCCGAGACGCCGCCACGGTTCTCAGACGACGGCACGATCGGCGCCACCACGCTGCCACTGACCATCCCGGGCTGGGAGGTCGAGAAGGAGGACGGCGAGAAGCTGGTCGCCGCGGCGGAGGACAACAGCACCGACGGGCTCGAGATCCGGCTCGGGGGGACCCGATCTACCGCGCCCAGGAGGCCGGAAGCCCGGAGGGGGTGGGGCTCCTGCTCGCGGCGATCGTGCTGCTGATCGCGTTCGGCTCGGTCGTCGCCGCCGGGCTGCCGCTGGCGATGGCGCTCATCGGCCTGGGCATCTCCTCGGCCGGCCTGATCGCCCTGCTCGCAAACGTCGTCGACGTACCGGATTGGACGACAGCGGTCTCGGGGCTGATCGGCATCGGGGTCGGGATCGACTACGCGCTGCTGGTGCTGACGCGGTTCCGCGCCGCGATGGCGCAAGGGAAGGACGTGCACGACGCGCTGGTGGAGTCGGTGACCACCGCCGGGCGCAGCGTGGTGATCGCGGGCGCGACGGTCGTGATCGCTGTCCTGGGACTCTTCCTCACCGGCCTCCCGTACATGTACGGGGTGGCGCTCTCGGCCTCGATGGCCGTGCTGGTCGTGATGTTCGCCGCGATCACCCTGCTCCCGGCGCTGCTCGCCTACCTTGGGCCCAAGGTCAACCGCCTCCGCATCCCGCTCTTCGGCAGCAGCCTGAGGGCCGAGGGCGACTCGAACTCGCCGGCGGCACGCTGGAGCCACACGGTCCAGCGCCGCCCGTGGCTGTTCGCGATCGGCGCCACCGTCCTGCTCCTGGCGATCGCCGCTCCGGCGCTCAGCATGCGGCTCGGCTTCCCCGACGCGGGCAACGACCCGGCCGACACGATGACCCGCCAGGCCTACGATCTGCAGACCGAGGGTTTCGGCGCCGGCTCGAACGGGCCGATCGTGATCGCCGCCGAGCTGCCGAATCCCGGCGCGGCCGGCGAGATCGAGGCGCTCGCCGATCGCCTGCGCTCGGAGGAGGGCATCGCGTTCGTCGGCGAGCCGGTTGTGAACGACGACGGCACCGCGGCGATCGTCACCGCGATCCCGACGACCTCGCCGCAGGACGAGGCGACTCAGGACCTGGTCAAGGACCTGCGCGCGACCGTGATCCCCGAGGAGCTCGGCGGGGCCGGGATCACCGCCCACGTCGGCGGGATCGTGGCCGCGCTCGACGACCAAAGCGAGTACGTCAAGGACAAGCTGCCGCTGTTCATCGCAGGTGTCGTCGGGCTCTCATTCCTGCTGCTCCTGATCGCCTTCCACTCACCGTTGATTTCGCTCAAGGCCGCGATCATGAACCTGCTCTCGGTGAGCGCCGCCTACGGCGTGATGACGGTGTTCGCGAGCGGCGGCACGCTCGGCGGGCTGATCGGGCTCGACCGCGAGGTGCCGATCGCCCCGTTCATGCCGATCATGATGTTCGCGATCCTCTTCGGGCTCTCGATGGACTACGAGGTCTTCCTGATCTCGCGGATCCGTGAGGAGTACCTGAAACACGGCGACACCCGCAGGGCGGTCGCCGACGGGCTCGCGAAGACGGCGCGGGTGATCACCGCGGCGGCGGCGATCATGGTGGTCGTCTTCCTCGCCTTCCTGACCGCCCCCGACGCCTTCCTGAAGCTGTTCGGCATCGGGCTCGCCGCGGCGATCTTCCTCGACGCGACCGTAGTGCGGATGGTGCTCGTCCCCGCCGTGATGCAGTTGCTCGGCAAGAACAACTGGTGGTGCCCGGACTGGCTCCAGCGGGTCCTCCCGGACCTCGACGTCGAGCGGGTGGCGACGGCGGAGGGCAGGCCGTAGATGAGGAGGTGATCGCGACGTCGGCGGCGCGGCATCTAGCCCGAGCCGCAGCAGATCGTCGAGCGAGCCGGCGGGGCCTCTAGAGGAAGCCAGGCACGCTGCCACCGTCAACCGACCACGCCGCACCCGCCACGTAGGAGGCTGCCTCGGAGCAGAGGAAGACGATCGCTGCGGCGATCTCTGCCTCGGTCGCCATCCTGCCTACGGGCGGCTTGGCGTGCGTGCTTTTGAGCACCTCCTCGCGCGAGCTTCCGCTCCGCCCGGCGATCTGGTCGGCGAGCCCGCCCGGCCCGGTCCAGAGCCCCGACTCGACCGCTCCCGGCGCCACCGCGTTGACGAGGACGCCCCGATCCGCCCAGAGGTCCGCGAACACCCGCGAGAGCGAGAGCTGCGCCGCCTTGGTCACCGAGTAGGCGGCGTCGAGCGTCGCGGACGGACGCTTGCCCGCCGAGGAGGCGACGTTCACGATTCGGCCCCCACCCGCCTCAGCCATCGCCGGCGCGAGCGCCCTCATCAGTCGCATCGGCGCCATCACGTGTAGCTCCCACTGATCCTGCCAGTCGGCGTCCGTCAGCTCCTCGAGCGACCGGGCGCGGCTCGTGCCCGCGTTGTTCACGAGCGCCCACGGGGGACGTTCGCAGGCCTCGAGAACGCGGTCGGCGGCACCCGGATCGGTCACGTCGACCTCCAGGTCCGCGCCGCCGCGGGCGACGGTGAGCACCCGCGCGTTCTCCGCGGCGAGCATGCTTGCCGTGGCGGCGCCGATGCCGCGGCTGCCACCGGTGACCACGCAGAGCTTCCCTTCCAACCCGAGATCCATGGACCCAGAGTGTCTAGGATCGCGCTCAGCGAAGGTGAAGTCCCACACCGTCTACAGGACCTTCAACACCGAAGGGCGGCGCGAGCTGATCCGCATCACCGAGGACGTGCAAAGCGCCGTCGACGAAGCTGGCGTGGCCGAGGGCCTTGTGCTCGTCGCCGCGATGCATATCACGGCCGCAGTCTGGATCAACGACGACGAGCCCGGGCTACACGAGGACGTCCTCGAGTGGCTCGACAAGGTCGCTCCGCCATCGTGGCAGGAGCCGGCCAACGAGGTCGCCTCGGCACTGCTGCCCGACCCGGGGGACTACCGCCATCACCGCGGCGGGGAGGACAACGGCGACGCTCATCTGAAGAACCTGCTCGTGCACCACCAGGCGATCGTGCCGGTCACCGACGGAAGGCTCGATTTGGGCCCCTGGCAGCAGGTCTTCTATTGCGAGTTCGACGGGCGGAGGCCGAAGCGGATGATCATCAAGGTGCTGGGCGCCTAGCGCGAGCTCCTCGGCGGCTCCGCGGGGCCGACCGTCACGAAACTGCCACGCCGACGGCCCAATCAGCGCCGTCGCGCCGTCGCCCAGGACGAGAAGCGCCTCCTCTACGCGGCTAGGCGGTAAGCCGCGCGAAGTAGCCGAAGGCGGGGCCTGAGCGCTCGACCACCGGAAGCCCGCTGCCTTGCCACGGCGCGCAGCGCCCCGGCGAGGTGTAGTGCGGGTCGCCCATCAGCTCGCCCACGACGAGCCGTCCATCCGGCTTCAGCACCCGCGCGATCTCGCGCATGGCCGCATCCTGGTCGGGGATCTCGCCCAGCACCGTGATCAGCACGACCGCGTCCATCGAGGTCTCGTCGTAGGGGAGGCCGGTCGCGTCGCCCAGGGTCGGGGTCACGTTCTCGATCCCGGCCTCAGCCGCGCGGCGCATGGTGTGGTCGAGCATCTCCTGCTGGATGTCGAAGATCTCGACCGCGCCGCCGGGCGCCACCCAACCGGCGAGGTCCAGCGAGTAGTAGCCGGTTCCCGGCCCGATCTCGAGCATGCGCTCCCCGGGGTTCGGGCTCAGCACCGAGCGAAGGCGCTCGCGGGTGATGAACGGGTGCGGCGCCTGGACCCAGAAGCGCTGGCTGTACGGGCAGGCTGAGGGGTTCTTCCGCCACCACAGCGCGGCGGCGGCCATCGCTGCCGCAGCGACCGACCAACAGCCTTCGCATCAGGTCCCGCTGAACCCGATCGCGTGGTCGGAGTCGTCGACCCGGATGAAGACGACGGTCGCGAGGTTGAGCGCGATCGTCGCGTCCTGTGTCTTCAGGTCGTACCAGCCGCCATCCTTCCCGACCGCCTTGCGGAGGTCAGAAGATCATCGTCGCTCAGCTTCACCGACAGGGCCTGGCCGATGCCGAACCCGATCTCGACCTTCTTCATCTCCGCCATCTCAGATCGCTCCTCGCTCGTACCTAGTGTGCCGCCGGCTCCACGATCTCGGTAAGCACCCCGCCGGTGGCCCTGGGGTGAAGGAAGGCGACGCGGCTCGAGCGTATGCCCGTCCGAGCCGTCTCGTCGATCAGCCTGATGCCCCGCTCCCGCAGCCCATCGAGCGCCGCGTCGATGTCATCGACGCGGTACGCCACGTGATGGAGCCCCTCGCCCCGCGCGCTCAGGAACTTGCCCACGGGGGTGTCCGGGCCGGTCGGACGCAGCAGCTCGACGTGCGAGTCGCCCACGTCCAGCAGCACGGCCTCCACGCCCTGCTCGGAGACGGTCTCGCGATGCACCAGCTCCATCCCGAAGCTGCCCTCATAGAGCGAGATCGCCGCCTCGAGGTCCGAGACCGCGACTCCGACGTGATCCAAGGCGCTGAACAAGTCAGCGCCGAGTCTATTCAGGCTCCTGCGGCGGCTCGGCGGCCAAGGCCTCGACGACGGTGCCGGCGGCCTCGGCCTCGGCGCCGTCCTCCTCCGTGATCCGGAACTCGCGAAGCGGCGGCTTACCGGCGCGGTGGCGGTCCATGATCTCGCGGATCTCGTCACGCTCGATCACCTCGTTTGCGAGCAGGCGCTCGGCGATCTCGTCCAGCAGGTCGCGATGGTCGGTCAGCAGGCGGTGGGCGCCGCGGTAGGACTCCTCGGCGATCTCCTGCACCTCCTCGTCGCGGGTCTGGCGCAGCGACTCGGAGACGGTGAAGTCGTCGGAGGGGACCTGGTGCGAGCGGATGACGGTGCCCATCCCGTACTCGAAGACCATCGAGCGGGCGATCTCGGTCACCCGCTTGAGATCGTCGGAGGCGCCGGTCGTCACCTTCCCGAACGTGATCTGCTCCGAGACCCGGCCCGCCAGCAGCATCTTCATGTAGTCGATCAGCTCCTGGCGGGACTTCAGGTAGCGATCCTCCTGGGGCAGGTTGAGCGTGTAGCCGAGGGCCTTCCCGCGGGGGACGATCGAGACCTTCTGGACCTTGTCGACGGTCGGAAGCAGCTCGGAGACGAGGGCGTGACCGGCCTCGTGCCACGCGACCACCCTCTTCTCGTGGTCGGTGATGACCTTGCGTGTCTGAAGGCCGGCGATCACGCGCTCGAACGCGTTCTCGAAGTCGGCCTGGGCGATGAAGTCGCGCTCCTTTCGGCCGGCCAGGATCGCCGCCTCGTTCACGAGGTTGGCGAGGTCGGCGCCGGTCAGCCCGGCCGCGTGTCGGGCGACGCGCTCGAGGTCGATGTCCTGGGCCAGCGGCTTGCCCTTGGCGTGCACCTCGAGGATCTGCTGGCGGCCGCGCATGTCGGGCGGCGGCACGAACACCTGGCGGTCGAAGCGCCCGGGGCGAAGCAAGGCCTTGTCGAGCTTCTCGAGCAGGTTGGACGCCGCCATCACCACGACGTTGTCCCGCCCGTCGAACCCGTCCATCTCCACCAGGAGCTGGTTCAGGGTCTGATCGCGCTCACCCGAGACGTCCGAGCCGCGCGCGGCGCCCACGGCGTCCAGCTCGTCGATGAACACGATCGCGGGCGCGTTCTCGCGCGCCTCCTTGAACAGCCGGCGGATGCGCGCCGCCCCGAGGCCGGCGAACATCTCGATGAACGACGAGGCGGATTGGCTGAGGAAGCTGGCGCCCGACTCATGGGCGACGGCCTTCGCCAGCAGGGTCTTCCCGGTGCCGGGCGGCCCGTGGAGGAGGATGCCCTTGGGGACCTTGGCCCCCAGGCGCTTGAACCGTTGCGGATCGGAGAGGAACTCGACGACCTCGCGCAGCTCGTCCTTGGTCTCGTCCACCCCGGCGACGTCGGCCCAGGTGACCGCTGACTTCGACCTCGCGCTGATCTCCTGCGGCTTCGTCCGCGGCATCAGCCGCAGCGTCTTCCACATGAAGTAGCAGATGATCCCCAGGAAGATCATCGGGACGATGATCCCGAGGTCGTACTTGATCGAGTCCCACTCGATCCCGAGGATTGCTGTCAGGTCGATCACTTGGCGCAAGGCCTCCACGCGGGGTACATGCCTCGCCTAGACGGTATCGGCAACATCGCCCGAGCCCTGCAATCTGCCCTCCTCCCGAAGAACCGCCGCGAGGGCGGCTACGCCGACCTCGATCTGCTCGGGGTTGGGCTCGCGGGTCGAGAGGAGGCGCTGGATCTCGTGGCCCACCCGGTGGACCGCCCGGCCCAGCGACGACTCCGGGTTGCGCTCGGCATAGGCGAAGACCTCGACGGCGGCCGAGACCGCGCCGGTGCCCGCGGCGGCGCGCGCCATCGGCCCGGGCCGCTCGATCAGGCGCTCGGTCGCGACCTGCCCGGCGACCGAGAAGGCGAGCATCGGCGCGATCAGGTTCGAGCCGCAGCGCTCGTGCTCCTTCGGGGCGTCGTTGGGATCCAGCGAGCCTTTCTCGTAGGCGCCGATCGCCTTGTGCTCGACCCCGTGGTAGGCCGCCAGGTCGTGGTCGCGCAGGGCCATCACGGCTGGCGCCATCCCCAGCACGGACACGACGCCCTCGCGGAGGGTCGCCCCGGATGTCGAGTCGGAACCGGCGCGCCAGCGCCGGGCCAGGCCGCTCGCGGCCGCTGTTGCGAGCGCGGCGAGGATCACCCGCCTGTCCTCCAGGGGGAGCCGGGCCGAGCGCAGGCGCCAGCGGGCGATCGGCACCACCGCGAGGCCCTCGGCCAGCCGCAGTGGTCCGCGGAACCCGGGCACCGATCCCAGCCGGCCCTGGGCGAAGGCGGGCTTCGGGCCCGATGCGACCTCGATAGATCCGTCGGGCGCCCGCGCCGCCGCGGCCCAGGAGGTCGGGCCGTGGATCAGCAGACCGTTGCGAAGGGCCATCCCGCCGAGGCGGATCGGCTTTTCGCGCGCCTCGTCCTCGGGAGCGACGCCGTTCTCGCTCACCCCAGTACCTCGGTGGCGATGTCGCGGAAGAAGCTGGCGGCGAACTCGACGTCCGACGCCTTCACCCGCTCGTCCGCCGAGTGGACGAGAGGGGAGGCCTCGAACAGGCTCATGTCGCGCTGCGGGGCGAAGCCGTAGACGGTGGTCGCCGCCCCGAACGCCTTGCGCCACCAGTGGCTGTCGGAGAAGCCGGGCATGACGATCGGCACCACGCCCGCGCCCGGGTCGCTGGCCTCGACCCAGGCCGCGATCGAGTCGGCCAGGGGGCTCTGCGCCGGCGATGCGTTGCCTGTGACGCTGTGCGTGAACTCAATCGCCGCGCCGTCCAGGGTGTCCCCGAAGAACGCCTCGAGCCGCTCCCGCACCTCGGCCTCTCCCAGGCCGGGGGGCACGCGGCAGTCGACCAGCACCTCGGCGCTTCCCGGGATCACGTTGTCCTTTACCGAGCCCGAAGCCATCGTGGGCACCAGGGTCACGCCCAGCATCGGCTCCGCGAGGTAGGCGGCCAGCAGTGGCGAGCGCTCACGGACCTCGGCGAGCGCCGCTGCCAGCTCGTCCGGGCCCGCCCCGGCGAGGTCGCGCTCCAGCACCCCCGCGAGGAACTCGATCCCGGCCTCGGTCGGCTCCGGCGGCGGCTGCTCGCGGAGCTTCTCCAGGAGCGGCGCCAGCTTCAGCAGTGCGTTGTCGCCCAGCGAGGGGACCGACCCGTGTCCGGCCTTGCCGTGCGTTCTGAGGCGAAAGCGCCAGACGCCCTTCTCGCCGACGCACAGCGTGTAGAGACGTCGCCCCTCGAACTCGAAGACGGGCCCACCCCCCTCGTTGATGACGAGGTCGGCGCGCACCTTGTCGGGGTGCGCCTCGCACAGCCATTTCGCTCCCAGCGTCGCGCCCGCCTCCTCGTCGGCGGTGCACACGAACAGCAGCTCGCCCCTCGGCCGCCACCCGTCGCGGGCCAGCGCGATGCACGCCGCCGCCTCGGCCGCCACCTGGTCCTTCATGTCCTGGGCGCCGCGCCCGCGCACCTCGCCGTCGACCACGTCGCCCGCCCACGGGGAGAAGCTCCAGTCCGCCGCGTCCTCGGCGGGGACGGTGTCGGCGTGCCCCAGCAGGCAGAGGGTCGGGCCGGGCTCGTCGCCTCGCAGCCGCGCGATCAGGTTCGGGCGCTCGGGGTCGTCGGCCGCGAGCAGCTCGCACTCGAAGCCGGCGTCGCTCAGCCGCTCGGCGAGCAGCTCCTGCACCGGCAGCTCCTTGTTGGGCGGGTTCGAGGTGTCGATGCGGATCAGCTCGCAGAGGAGGTCCACGGCCTCCTGGCCCAGCGCGGAGCTGGTCACGCTCTCCATCGAACCAGCGTACCCACCGCCTCCGCGCGGCGGCTGTCCTGCCCTGCTGTTGTCCTGCAACACCTATCCAGGACACTTCGCGGTGGTTTCGCATGGAGAGATTGTTCGACACGCCTGACGAGCGCGACGGCGGGCGCACGCCGGTGCCCGCCTCGGAGGCCCCGCTGGCCGTGCGGATGCGCCCGCGCACGCTCGACGAGCTGGTCGGCCAGGAGGAGCTGCTGCGGATCGACTCGCCGCTTCGCATCGCGATCGAGGCGGGCGAGCCGCATTCGGCGATCCTCTACGGGCCGCCGGGCTCCGGGAAGACGACGCTCGCGCGGATCATGGCCGCCGCCGCGCGCGGGGCGTTCGAGGAGGAGTCGGCCGTCAACGCGGGCCGAGCCGAGGTGCGGGCGATGATCGAGCGGGCCACGGAGCGTCGGCGCGCGTCGAACCGGCCGACGATCTTCTTCCTCGACGAGATCCACCGCTTCAACAAGGCCCAGCAGGACGCGCTGCTTCCCGCCGTGGAGGAGGGCCTCGTGACCCTGATCGGGGCGACCACCGAGAACCCCTACTTCGAGGTCAACTCGGCGCTGCTCTCCCGCGCGCAGATCTACGAGCTGGCCCCGCTCGGCCCGCCCGAGATCGAACAGCTCGTGCGCCGGGCGCTGGACGACCCCGAGCGCGGCATCGCCGAGCCTCCGGAGGTGGACGACGACGCGGTCGAGCTCTTGGCGACCCGCTCGGGCGGCGATGCCCGGATCGCGCTCGGCGCCCTCGAGCGCGCGGTCGAGGCCGCCCGCGCGGCCGGCCAGGGCGTCGACCTCGCCACGGCGGAGGACGCTCTCCAGCGCAAGGCGGTTCGCTTCGACCGCGAGGGGGACCAGCACTACGACTACATCTCCGCGTGGATCAAGGCCACCCGCGGCTCCGATCCCGACGCCTCCCTCTACTACCTGGCGGTGATGCTCGAGGGCGGGGAGGACCCGCGGTTCATCGCCCGCCGGATGGTGATCCTGGCGTCGGAGGACGTGGGCAACGCCGACCCGATGGCCCTGGTGGTCGCCAACGCGGCCGCCCAGGCAGTCGACCGGGTCGGGCTGCCCGAGTGCCAGCTCAACCTCGCCCAGGCGGCGGTGTACCTGGCGCTGGCGCCGAAGTCGAACGCCTCGACTGAGGGCATCGGCGCGGCGAAGCGACACCTCCGCGAGCACGGCGCGAAGCCACCCCCGGACTATCTGCGCGACGCTCACTATCCGGGCGCCAAGCAGCTCGGGCGGGGGGAGGGCTACGTCTACTCACACGACCAGCCCGACGCCGTCGCCGCACAGCCGCTCCTGCCCGACGACGTCCAGGGCGAGCGCTTCTACGAGCCGACCGACCGCGGCTGGGAGGCCGAGCTCTCGCGGCGGTTGGAGGAGATCCGGCGACGGATCTCGTAGGGCCGTTACGTCAGCGCGCGGGGACCTCGACCACGAGCTGCGGCGAGTACTTGCTCTGCTTGGTGGGGTTCGACGCGAGGCCGGTCCGCACCTTGAACGTGTACGTCTTGCCGGGCTTCACGTCGACCGGCTCGTCCTGGCGGCCGAATCGCTCCGAAAGCCTGGCCGTGTCCTTCTTCCAGGTCTTGAACGGGCCCATCCCGACCCGGTAGCGGACGTCGAAGCGGTCGCCGGTGTCGCTGTCGTCCTGCGCCCAGACGATGCGAAGCTCGTCCGGGTTCGAGAGCTCGGTGTAGGCGGGCGTGATCTTGAGCTCGGCCTGCATGTCGTTCGAGTCGAGGTGCGGCTCGCAGTAGTAGTGGTAGGTGCCCGCCGACGGAGAGATCTGGAACGTCCCCTCGTCCTGGAGGGGCGAGCGGAAGAGCTTCGAGTCCTCGCGGACGTTGTGCTCGTCCTGCGTCGTCCCGCTGCCCCCGTTCCAGTCCCAGATGACGCCGGTCCCGAGGACGGAGTGCTCCGCTTCCTTCGGAAGGAAGTTCCAGTCATAGACGTCGATGTTCACCGGTACGCCGGCCGACGCGGGCGCCGCCCAGATGGTCCCAAGCGTCGCCGCCAGCCCTGCGATGAAAGATGCCCGCCTCAAGGTTCCCCCACGGGGAGGGTAGCGCGGGAGACCAGCTCCGGCATCTCTTCGAACGCACGTGGGTCGATGTTGTGCCCGCCGGGGTGCTCGCGATACGTGAGGTCGACCTTGCCCTCGAGGAGGTCGCGGACGGCGCGGCCGTACTCGATCCCGATGATCGGGTCCGCCACCCCGTGGGAGTGGTAGACGGGCAGGTCTCCACGGCCCGTGAAGTCCGGCTCCCAGCCCTCCACGGTCGGTACGAACGAGGAGAGCGCGATGATCGCCGCCGGGTGCGGGCGGCCACGCCCGAGTCCCATCGCGTAGGCCATGACCCCGCCCTGGGAGAAGCCGCCCAGGACCAGGCGCTCCGGCGCGATCCCGGTCTCGTCGGCGACCGAGTCCAGCCAGTCTCCGAGGAGGCCGTAAGTCGACAGGAAGGTCTCCGGGTCGGGATGGCCGACGCGAGGGACCACGTACCAGTGGTTGCCCACGTGACCGGGCGGGGTCAGCGGGGCCCGCGGGGTGAACCCGGCAAGGCGCTGCTCGGGATCGAGGATGTCGAGGAGGGGGAAGAGGTCGTTCTCGTCCACTCCACGTCCCTGCAGCAGCACGAGCGCCCCCTGCGGGTCGCCGGCGGCGGGACGGTGGCGGTGGACGAGGTCGTCCAGGGGCATTCGACCCGAGACGCTACCGGCCTCCAATCTCTTGCGGGGCAATGCCCGCCTTACATGCTCCTGCCGGAACACGGTGTGTTCCGGCCTAGAATGCCTTCCCGATGGGGCAGCTCGAATCCTTCAACCCCGCCACCGGCGAGTTGGTCGGCACGGTCGAGACGATCGAGCCGGCCGACGTCGACGGGTTGGTCGCCGAGGTCGCCGAGGTCCAGCCCTTCTGGGCGGCGCTGTCGCTCCAGGACCGCGCCCGCTACATGCGGCGGGCGGCCGACGTCCTGGTGGACGAGATGGACGACGTCGCCCAGCTCCTGACCCGCGAGCAGGGCAAGCCGATCACCGAGAGCTACACGATGGAGGTCGTGCCCACGATCGACGCGCTCAACTGGTGCGCCGACAACGCCCCCGCGATCCTCGACGACGAGCCGATCCCGATGCGCCAGGCGCTGTTCGCGACCAAGCAGTCGAAGTTCACCTATGAGCCGCACGGCGTCGTCGCAGTGATCTCGCCGTGGAACTATCCGTGGTCCATTCCGTTCGGCGAGGTGGCCCTGGCGCTGATGGCCGGTAACGGCGTCGTGCTCAAGCCGGCCAGCCTCACCCCGCTCCTTGGGGAGCGGATCCAGTCGATCTTCGACCAGGCGGGCGTCCCCGAGGGCCTCGTCCGGACGGTCCACGGAGGGGGCGTCATCGGCCAGGCGCTGTGCGAGTCGCCGGGGATCCGGAAGGTGTTCTTCACCGGCTCGGTCGAGGTCGGGCGCAAGGTCGGCGAGATCTGCGCCTCCCGGATGAAGGGCTCGGTGCTCGAGCTGGGCGGCAAGGACCCCCAGATCGTCTGCGCCGACGCCGACCTCGAGAACGCGATCTCGGGCTGCGTCTGGGGCGGGTTCGCGAACTCCGGCCAGACCTGCTCTGGCATCGAGCGCACCTACGTCGTCCGCGACGTGGCCGACGAGTTCCTCGAGGGAGTGGTTCGCCGCACGAACGAGCTGACCGTCGGCGACCCGATGAGCTGGAGCACCGAGTCGGGGCCGATGGTCTCCGTCGACCAGTTCGAGATCGTCTCCGACCTCGTCGACGATGCGCTGGACAACGGCGCCGAGCGGCTCACCGGCGGGCCGCGCGAGGTGCCGGGGTTCAGCGGCAAGTTCATCGCGCCGACCGTCCTCGGCGGCGTCACCCACGAGATGCGGATCATGAGGGAGGAGATCTTCGGGCCCGTGGTGCCGATCATCACGGTCGAGAACGAAGAGGAGGCGATCGAGCGCGCCAACGACTCGCAGTTCGGGCTCGGGGCCTCGGTCTGGACGCGCGACCGCGCCAAGGGCGAGCGCATGGCGCGCCGGATCGAGTCGGGCATGGTCTGGCTCAACGACCACTCCTACACCCACGCCGCGATGCAGTGCTCGTGGGGCGGCGTCAAGGACTCGGGCCTCGGCCGCTCCCACTCCAAGTTCGGCCTCTATGAGTGCGTTGAGGTGAAGCTGGTCGCGTGGGAGCCGGGCCTCACGCGCGACATGTGGTGGCAGCCCTACGACGAGACGCTCGGCAAGGCCCTCCGCGCCTCCGCCCGCCTGCTCTACGGGCGAAACGGCCAGCGCGTCAAGGCGCTCAAGGACGGCGGCGTCGCCCTCGCAAAGGTCGGAGCCCGGACCCTGCGCAAGTCCGATTAGGGCCTAGTCCGGCGCCACCGCGGCCGTCAAGGGCGGCAGGCGTCTAGGGAGGGTCCACCGTGTGCTTGGCGGCCGGGGAGAAGTCGCTGCGCTTGTCCGGGTTGGAGACCTTCTCGGTGCGGGCGCGGAACCGGTAGGTCTTGCCGGGCTTCACGTCCACGGGCTCGTCATCCGCGCCGAACTCGGCGCCCAGGTCGGTCTCGTTCCTGACCCAGTCCTTCCACTTCCCGTTTCCGATCTTGTACTGGACGTCGTGGCGGACGGTGCCGGCGACGCTCGGGTCGCCCCAGGTGACGATGAAGCCGTCGATGTCGGCGGGCCCGACCTCCGGCTTCACCTTGAGGGTGCCGTCCATGCCCCCGCGCTTCGTGCCGTGCTCCTCGCAGTAGTAGTGGTAGGTGCCGGCTGAGGGGGAGAAGCTGAAGCTCGCGTTGGGATTGCTGGTCGTGGGGCCCGAGTAGAAGAGCTTCGCGTCCTGGCGGACGTTGTGCGCGTTCAGCACGCCGTCGTCCCACGACCAGTCGTGTCGAGGCTTCCAGGATCTGGCTCGCCGTGTCCGGGTCGAAGAAGTCGTCCCCAACGGTCACATCCGTCGACAATCCGGCGATCGCGGGTGCGGCGAGCGCCAGCGCCGTCACTGCCGCACTCGCAAATCCCGCTCTCCTGCTCAACCCCTGCACTGGGTTCAAGGGTAAAGGGGTCAGGGCCCGACTACAAGGGCCGGAGACCAGCCGCTTCGCTTCGAGGGCATTCCGGCCTTCTGCGAGCGGGCCTCGAACCGGTACGTCTGCGCGGGATTGACCTCGACCGGGGTCCCGCCGTTCCCGAACACGGCCCGCAGCCGCTCGGTCCCCTCCTTCCAGCTCCGCCACTTTCCGTCGCCGACCCGGTACCGAAGGTCGAAGGAGTCTCCGGTGCGGGTCGCGTCTGTCGCCCAGGCGACTCGGTAACCGCCGTCCGGAGGTGCGTTTCCCTCGGCCGGTCTCACCGCCACCCGCCCGATCATTCCCTGCTTGCCGTCGGAATGGACCTCGCAGAAGTATTTGTAGGACCCGGCCGAGGGCGCGAGCAGGTAGTCGGGCTGATCCACGCTGGCCGGGCCCGAGTCGAACAGGCCGTGATTGGAGACGACGTTGTGGCCGTCGTCGGTGGGCGGGTCCACCCAGTGGAAGGCGAACGACTCAGCGCCCAGCGTGGCGGTGGCGTCGTCCGGGGCGAAGACGTCGAAGCCGCCGGGCTCGACCGCGATCTGGATCGTGTCGCCTGCGCGGGCGGCCCGCGGGCGCCAGCAGCCACGCGATCACCGCCATAGCCGCGACCTTCCCCACTCGTCGTCCTCCCGCTTGCAAGTCCTCATCCCTCCCGCTGAGAGAATGGCGATCGTAGTGAGCGAGGTTGCCTCTGTCCAGAGCGCGGCCGGCCCGCGCGGCTCCGATGCTGCGGCCCGCGGCCGTGCGCGCGGCGGCCCTCGGCCGCTCCTACGGGGACCTGGTCGCCCTGCGCGACGTCTCCTTCGAGCTGGCCGCCGGGTCGACCCTGGCGGTGCTGGGCCCGAACGGGTCGGGGAAGACCACCCTGGTGCGGATCCTTGCGACGCTGCTGCGCCCGACCGAGGGCGAGGTCGATGTCCTGGGCGCCGAGCTGCCCCGCCACGCCTGGCGGGCGCGTGGTCGGATCGGCCTGCTGGGGCACGAGCCCCTGCTCTACCGCGACCTGACCGTGGCCGAGAACCTCGCCTTCCAAGCGCGGCTCCATCGCCTCGAGGACGCCGAGGCGCGCATCGCCGACCTGCTGCGCATCGTCCGCCTCGAGCGCCGCGCGAGCGAGCTGGTCGCGAACCTGTCGGCCGGGATGGCCCAGCGCGCGGCCGTCTGCCGCGCGGTGCTGCACCGGCCCGAGCTGCTGCTGCTGGACGAGCCGCGCTCACACCTGGACCCCGAGGCGGCCGCGATGGTCGAGCCGCTGATCGGCCGTGAGTCCGGCCTGACCCGCGTCCTGGTCAGCCACGACGTCGAGGCGGCGCTCGCCGAGAGCGACCGGGCGCTGGTGCTCGCCGGCGGTGGCGTCGTCGCCTACGAGGGCCCGTCGTCCGGCGTCTCGCCGGGCGACGCGCGGGCTGCGTATGGGGGCCGCCCGTGAGCGCGTTCCGTGTGATCCTCACCAAGGACCTGCGGGTCGAGCTCCGCACGCTCCAGTCGGTGCCGGCGATGGCCCTGTTCGCGCTCACGACGTTCGTCCTCTTCCGGTTCGGGCTCGACCGCGAATCGCTGGAGGGCAGCCTTGCGGCCGGCGTGATCCTGGCCACGGTGCTGTTCGCGGCCATCCTCGCGATCAACCGCCTGTTCGTCGCCGAGCGCGAGGAGGGCGGGTTCGACGCGATCCGCCTCGCGCCCGTCGACCCGTCCGCGCTGTTCGCCGCCAAGGCCGTGGCGCTGGTCGTCTACCTCGCGGTGCTGGAGGCGCTCGCGCTGCCCGCGTTCGGGTTTCTCTTCCTCGACGACTGGGGGGGCCTGCTGCCCCTGGCGGGGGTGCTGCTGCTCGCGGACGTCGGGCTCGCCGCGGTGGGCGTCCTGGTCTCCGCGATCGGCGTCAATTCACGTGCGCGGGAGCTGATCGTGCCGCTGCTCCTCCTGCCCCTGATCGTGCCGGTGATGATCGCGGCGGCGGGCGCCGCCGAGCCACTGCTGGCCGCCGGCGGGCCCGACTACGACGGCGTCGGCAAGTGGGTCCTGATCCTGGCCCTGTACGACGCCGTCTTCCTGGCGATCGGCTACGCGGTGTACGACTTCCTGCTGGAGGACTGAGGTCGCTCTCTACGATGTCCCGGGTGAGCGCTTTCAGCCTGCGGAACCTGGCCTTCGCGAGCGCTGCCCTGCTCGTCGGGGCCTTCGCCCTGGTCTTCTTCTACGCGCCTAACGACGCCGACCAGGGCTTCGTCCAGAAGATCTTCTACCTGCATGTGCCGCTGGCCGTCTGCGCGCTGGTCGGGTTCATCGTCGCGGCCGTGCACGCGATCCGGCACCTGCGCTCGGGCGATCCGAAGCACGACGCGCGGGCGTACGTCTCGATCCACCTCTCGATCATCTTCGGCGTCGCCGTCCTGATCACGGGCTCGATCTGGGCCCGCGCCGCCTGGGGCAAGTGGTGGGTGTGGGACGAGCCGACGCTGGTCAGCTTCCTGATCGTCTTCCTCCTCTACTGCACCTACTACCCGCTGCGGTTCGCCATCGAGGACCGCGACCGCCAGGCACGCTACGCCTCGGTGTTCGCGATCACCGCCGGCGCCTTCGTGCCGCTCAACTTCGCCGCGGTCCGGATGGCCGAGTCGCTCGTGCACCCGCGCACGTTCGCCACCGCCGAGGGCGGCATGCCGGGGGAGATGTGGCTCACGTTCCTCGTCTCGCTGGCAGGCATGGCGCTTCTGTGGGTGACGCTGGTGCGCTTCGAGCTGGTCGCCAAGTCGTCGCGGGCGCGGATCTCGCGTATCCGCCGCGGCGCTCGACGCCGAGGCGCCGGTGGTCCGTGGCTCGCGGATCGCCCCGGTCGTCCCCTCCCGCGCGAGCGCGAGCTAGCGATGCCGGCGCTGCCGCTCGACGAGGCGGGCAAGTACGTCGCCGCGGCGTACCTGGTCTTCCTCGCCCTGGTCCTGATCTACGTCGCGATCATGGCCGCCCGCCTCGCCCGCATCGACCGCGAGCTGGGCGAGCTGGCCGAGCTGGCCGAGGAGCGCTCCGATGGGTGAACTGCTTGCGATCGGCGTCTCGCACAAGACGGCGCCGCTCGAGTTGCGCGAGCGGATGGCGCTGACGGAGGGCCATGCGGCGGGGTTGCTGGGCGAGCTCCTCGGCGCCGAGGTCGTCCACGAGGTGGCGACGATCTCCACCTGCAACCGGACCGAGATCTACCTCTACGCGGCCGACGGGGTCGAGGCCGAGTCGATCGCGCTGACCGCGCTGGCCCGCGAGGCCGACATCCGCCCGACCGAACTTGTCGGCCACCTCTACTCGCTGCGCGGCAGCGAGGCCGCCGAGCACCTCTTCGTCGTCACCGCCGGCCTCGACTCGATGATCATCGGCGAGGCCGAGATCCAGGGCCAGGTCAAGCGCGCCTACGAGCTGGCGCTGGTTGAGGGGGCCACCGGCCCGGTGCTGAACCGGCTCTTCCGCGGGGCGCTCGCGGCCGGCAAGCGGGCCCGCTCCGAGACCCGGATCTCAGAGGGCGCGCTCTCGGTTCCGCAGGTGGCCGTCGAGCTGGCGCAGCGGACGCTGGGCGACCTCACCAGCCGCCGGGTCCTGGTGGTCGGTGCGGGCGAGACCGCTGAGCTGACCGCGCGGGCGCTGGCGGCGCGTGGCGTCGAGGCGGTATTCGTCGCCAACCGCCACTACGACCGGGCGATCGGGCTGGCGGAGCGCTTCGGCGGCCGCGCCGTTCGCTTCGAGGAGCTTCCCGAGCAGATGGTTGAGGCCGACATCGTCGCCGCGTCCACCAGCTCGCCGCATCACGTGATCGAGCGCGACGGCCTGGCGCGAGGTGATGGCGACACGGGAGGGACGCCCGCTGCTCCTGATCGACCTCGCGGTCCCGCGCGACATCCATCCCTCGTGCCGGGAGGTCTCGGGCGTGACCCTCCACGACATGGACGACCTCCAGTCGGTAGCCGAGCGGAACGCCTCCGGCCGTGAGGTGGAGGCGGTACAGGCCCGCTCTGTGCTCCGCTCGGAGCTGGGGCGCTTCGAGCGCTGGCTCGAGGCCCAGGACGTGACCCCGACGATCGCCGCTCTGCGCTCACGTGCCGACGAGATCGTCGAGCGGGTGCTCGCCGAGAACGAGTCCCGCTGGGAGGCGCTGAGCGAGGCCGACCGCGAGCGCCTGCCGGCGATGGCGCGCGCGATCGTCAGCCGTCTGCTCCACGAGCCGACGCTGCAGCTGCGCCGGGCCGGTGACGACGACGACACCTACGTCAAGGTGGCGGCCCTGCGCGAGCTGTTCGGGCTCGACGGCGACACCGAGCCGCTCGGCGGACGAGGGCGAGGTGCGCGAGCTTCGTCGCCGCGACGAGCAGGCCTGAGCACTCCCCGATGGAGGCCGCGCTTCGGCCTGGGGACGCAGGGGAAGTGCGCTGGCGCTGGCCCAGGCCGAGACCGTGTCGCGGGCGCTCGGCGGCGCCGAGGTCGTTGTGGTGAAGAGCACCGACGGCGATCGCCGGTGACAAGGAGCGCTTCGTCCGCGGCGTCGAGGACGCGCTGCTCGCCGGCGAGGTCGACGTCGGGGTCCACTCGGCCAAGGACCTCCCCGGCGAGCTGCCCGGCGGGCTGGCGATCGCAGCGGTCCCGGGCCGCGAGGACCCCGCCGACGCGTACGTCGGCGCGGCGGGCTCGCTCGCCGACGTCACGGAGGGCGCTCGGGTCGGCACCGCGAGCCTGCGGCGGCGTTCGCAGCTCCTTGCGCTGCGACCGGACCTCGACGTCGTGGAGATCCACGGCAACGTCGACACCCGCCTCGGCAAGCTCGCGGCTGGCGAGTGCGACGGGCTCGTCCTGGCCGTGGCGGGGTTGCGCCGGCTGGGCCGTGAGGACGAGATCGCCTTCGCATTCGCACCCGAGGAGATGACGCCGGCGCCAGGCCAGGGATCGCTGGCGCTCGAGACCCGCGTGGGCGACGAGCGCGCGACCACCGCGGCGGGGCACCTGCTGCGACCGCGCCTCGACCGTCGAGCTGACCGCCGAGCGTTCGGCCACGGTGGCCCTCGGCGCAACCTGCGACACCCCGGTCGGCGTGCTGGCCCGCGCCGCTGGCGACGGCCTTCGAATCGACGCCTTCGCGGGGCTCGTGGACGGCAGCGACTGGGTGCGCGACACCGTCGAGGGCCCGGCCGACGAGGCGGCCGAGCTGGGCGCCGCCCTCGCCGAGCGCATGCTGAGCGCCGGCGCCGGCGAGATCCTCGAGCGAGCGGGGGCCGGAGCATGAGCGCCCGCCCCGGCGTGGCCTACCTGGTCGGCGCCGGCCCCGGCGACCCTGGATTGATGACGGCGCGGTCGCTGGAGCTGATCGCGAGCGCCGACGTGATCCTCCACGACCGTTTGATCCCCAAGGGCGCGCTCGACGAGGCCCGCGCCGAGGCCGAGCTGGTCTACGTCGGCAAGCGGCCGGGCGATGCCGCTATGCCCCAGGGCGAGATCGAGGAGCTGATGGTTGCCAGGGCCCGGGAGGGACGGAGCGTCGTGCGCCTGAAGGGCGGCGACCCGTTCGTCTTCGGCCGCGGTGGCGAGGAGGCCGAGGCACTGGCGGCGGCCGGCGTCCCGTTCGAGGTCGTGCCCGGCGTCACGGCCGGGGTCGCCGCGCCGGGCTACGCCGGCATCCCCGTCACCCACCGCGACGACGCGGGAGCGGTGGCGTTCGTGACCGGGCACGAGGACCCTGCGAAGGAGGAGACCGCGCTGGACTGGGATGCCCTGGCACGATTCCCGGGCACGCTCGTCCTCTACATGGGCGTCGGGCGGGTGAGCGAGATCGCTTCCGCGCTGATCGGCGCGGGCCGCGATCCGGCCGAGCCCGCCGCCGCGGTCGAGCGCGGCACGCTGCCTGGCCAGCGGACCGTGGCCGCCCCCCTCGCGGAGCTACCCGCCGCGATCGCGGAGGCTGGCCTCCGCCCGCCCGCGATCCTGCTGGTTGGCTCGGTCGCCGCCCGGCGTGACGCGATCGCGTGGCTCGAGCGCAGGCCACTGCATGGCAGGCGCGTGGTCGTAACCCGCGCCCGCGCCCAGGCCAGCGGCCTCGCGGCGACGCTCACGGCGCTGGGCGCCGAGGTGATCGAGCTGCCGGCGATCCGGATCGAGTCGCTGGCCGAGAGCGAGGAGGTCGTTCGGGCCGTCGCCGACATCCACACGTACGCCCTCATCTGCTTGACCAGCCCCAACGCCGTGGAGGCACTTTGCGAGGCGATGGTCGCGCAGGGCCGCGACGCCCGCGCGCTCGCGAGCGCCACGATCGCCGCGATCGGCCCCGGCACCGCCGCTGCGCTGGGGCAGCTGGGCGTGCTCGCGGACATCGTGCCGAAACGCTACGTCGGGGAGGGGCTCGTCGAGGCCCTGGCGGAGGTCGACGTGGCCGGCAAGCCGGTGCTGGTGGCCCGGGCCGCGCAGGCCCGGGAGGTCGTCCCCGACGCCCTGCGGGAGCGCGGCGCCGAGGTCGACGTGGTGGCGCTGTATGAGACCGTCGCCGAGGAGCCCGAGCCGGCCGCGGTCGAGGCGGCGCAGGCGGCGGACTACTTCACCTTCACCTCCTCGTCCACCGTCCGCAACCTGCTCGCGGCCGTCGGTGAGCGCCTCCCCGCGGGCGCGCGCATCGTCTCGATCGGCCCCGCCACAAGCGAGGCCGTGCGCGAGGCCGGGCTGGAGGTGCACGTCGAGGCCACGCGCCACGACCCCGATGGCCTAGTCGAGGCTCTCCTCGATGACGCGGCGGGCGGGGGCTGAGCCGTGGCCGCGCGGCCCATCACCCTCCTCACCGACTACGGCCACGACGACGAGTTCGCCGGCGTCCTGAGGGCGGTTATCGCCCGCATCGCGCCCGGCGCCGAGCTCATCGACCTCGGGCATGGGATCCGCCGCCACGCGGTGGCCGAGGGGGCCGTGGTGCTGGCGCGCTCGCTCCGGTATGCGCCGGCCGGGATCCACCTCGCCGTGGTCGACCCCGGCGTGGGCTCCGAGCGCCGCGGCGTCGCGGTGCGCGTACGCGAGGACGAGCGCGTGCTGGTCGGCCCCGACAACGGGCTGCTCGCGCCCGCGATCGAGGTGCTGGGCGGCGCCGTCGCCGCGGTGGACGTGTCGCTGTCGCCGTTCCGGCTAGAGCCCGTGGCGGCCACGTTCCACGGCCGCGACCTCTTCGCGCCGGTCGCGGCGCAGCTCGCCCTGGGCGCCTCGCTCGAGGACGCCGGCGAGCCCCTCGAGCTGGAGGCCCTCGCACCCAGCCCGCTTCCAACGCCGCGGTTCGACGAGGCCGGGGTAACCGCCCACGTGGTAGCGGTTGACGGCTACGGGAACGCCTCGCTCAACGTGGGACACGCCGAGCTCCCCCGCACGGGCCTGCGGCTCGGCCGGCCGGTTCGCCTCGAGGCGGCGGGGACGAGCCGCGAGCTGCCTTACGCGCTGACGTTCAGCGATGTCCCCCCCGGCGAGCTCGTCGTCTACGAGGACGCGTACCGGGCGCTCGCCCTCGCGGTCAACCGCGGCAACGCGGCCGAGGCGCTCGGGCTCGAGCCCGGCGCCGAGGTCAGGCTGCGCCCCGCGTGAGCGCCCCCACCGTCTTCGGACGGCCGCACCGCCACCTCCGCCTCACCGATTCCACCAACGAGCGCGCCCGCGACCTCGCCGACGCCGGTGCCCCCTCGGGCGCGGTGGTGACGGCGGCCGAGCAGGAGGCCGGGCGCGGGCGCCACGGGCGGCGCTGGAGCGCCCCTGCGAGCTCGGCGCTGCTCTACTCCGCGATCCTCCGCCCCCTGGACGCGCGCCACAGGCTGCTGCCCCTGGCGGTGCCGCTGGCCGTCTGCGAGGCGATCGAGGCGCTGGCGCCGGCCGAGTGCCAGGTCAAGTGGCCGAACGACGTCTGGATCGAGGAGCGCAAGGTGGCCGGGGTGCTGATCGAGGTCCGGCCGCCGGAGTGGGCGGTGATCGGGGTTGGGATCAACCTTCAGGTCGCCGACGAGGAATTCCCCGCGGACCTGCGGTGGCCGGCCACCTCGGTCGGCCACGGCGCCACCACCGAGACCGCCCGGATGGCGCTCGATGCCGCACTCGGGCGCTGGGTCGAGGCGGAGGCCGAGCGCGTCGTCGGCGAGTTCGGGGCACGCGATGCCCTCCGCGGCCGCGAGATTGGCTGGGAGGGCGGGGGCGACCCGGCCTCCGGCTCAGGCGTGGCAGCGGGAATCGACGCCGACGGCAACCTGCTGGTGCGGACCGGGGCCGGAGAGCCGGTCGCCCTGGGCGCGGGCGAGGTCAGCCTGCGGCTCGGCGGCTCGCCCAGTCCTTGACCCGGCCCCGTCCCAGCCCGCGTCCGCGACGGGTGTCTGTCAAGCCTCCTCGAGCTTCTCCTGCTCGCCGCCGCCGCCCTCCGGCGGCTCGTTGAGCTTCTCTCGCCCGCGGCCGTTGCTGCCGCCGTCCTTGCCGGCGTTTCCGCTCGCGCCGTTGCCCCCCTTGCCCTTGCCGCTCTTGCGCCGGCGCCGGCGCGACCCGCCCGACTTGGGGAAGTTCCGAAGCAGCTCCCGGGCGACGGCCGAGGGCTTGCGGGCCATTCGCATCCGGGCGCCGCGCAGCACCTCCTCCGCCTCGGGCGTGTGGGCGACCGCCGCGGCCAGCAGCGCCACCGCTAGGCGGCGGTCCTGTTGGCGGGCGGCGTGCACGATCCGGCGCGCGTTGCGTCCGTGGGCGCGGCCCGACGAGTTGACGAACAGGCCCAGCAGGCGCTTGGTCTCCGGCCAGCGCTGGACCGCGTACTCCTCGTGCAGCTCGCGGGTGAACGAGGCGAGGCGCCAGACCCAGGCCTGGGCCTGGTCGCGGCGGCCGATCCGCTGCTCGGCGAGGGCCTGGAGCAGGACCTTGACGCCCGCGCGGCGCTCGTCGCGCGGCCACGTGGCCACCACCTCGGCGGCGTCGTCGAAGGCGTCCGCGTCGCGCAGCACCGCGATCTCGCTCAGCGCCTTCAGCTTCAGCTGGTGGTTGCGGTTGCGCTGGACGCAGGTCAGGAGGTAGCGGCGGCGGAGCTCCTTCGACTGGTCGTGCTGCATCATCGCCTTCGCGCGGCGCCAGTTGTTCGGCGTCACCCGGGCGCCTGCGAGGGCAGCCCAGGCGTGCTGCTCGGAGAAGTTCAGGTTCTCGACGGCGATCCGCCACAGTTCGCGCTCGAGGATCTGCAGGCGGCGCTCAGGGTCGGCGGACACGGGGACCACGCGTCGCTCGACCCGCACGCGGCGGCCGCGGCCGCGGCGGACCGGGCCGACCACGATCGCGCCGCCGCGGTAGACGTCGCGGTCGAGCAGCGAGTGCAGGGTGACGATGGTCTCGTCCGACGTGGTCGCCGGATGGACGAAGTCGATCACCAGGCCCGCCTCCTTGCCCGGTGCCCGGCGGGTCACGCGACCGACCCGCTGCTGGTAGACGCGGCGCGAGGCGGTGGGGGCCAGGTGCATGCAGATCGTCGCCCGCGGCGAGTTCCAGCCCTCGGCCAGCAGCATCGCGTTGCAGAGAACGTCGACCTCCCCGCGCTCGAACCCGGCCAGGATCTCGGCCAGCTCGCGCTTGGGCGTCTCGCCCGAGACCGCCTGGGCGTTGATCCCGGCTGCGCGGAACGAGGCCGCGACGTTGTTGGCGTGGCGAACGCCGGCCGTGTAGACGACGCCGGGCACGTTGCGGAAGCGCGAGCGGTAGAGGTCGGCCACCGCGACGTTGAACGGCTCCTGGTCCAGCAGCTTGGCCAGCTCTTCCTGGTCGAAGTCCTGGTCGACCTCGCCACGGCGAAGCGGGACCTTCGCGATCGTCCGCACCCCAGGGCCGGGCGGGATGCGCAGGCACCGAAGCGGCGAGATGACGCCGCGCCGCGCCGCCTGGGCCAGGTCGAAGCGCGAGGTCTGGGTGGGGAAGAGGTCAGTGACGTGGCGGGCGATCAGGGCGCCGGTGGCCGTCATCCCGATGAAGACGGGTCCGGGCCACTCGCGGATACAGGCGCTCGTCTTCTCGCCGAGGGCCGTGTGGGCCTCGTCGCAGATCACGATCGAGTACGCGTCCGAGGCGCGCTTGGCGTTGCGCACGAACCACTGGTACGTCTCGACGGTGACGGGGCCGTAGGGATGATCCGCCCCGTCCAGGAGCGGCGGACAGAGCCGCTCCTTGTAGCCGCGGTCGGAGATCTCGCCGATGAACTGGTCCACGAGGTTGCGCCGGTGGGTCAGGATCAGGACCCCGCCGGTGCGGGACGCCTCGATGAAGCCCACCGCGGCGACGGTCTTGCCGGCGCCCGTGGCGTGCTCGAACCAGAAGCGGCGGTCGGCGCCCGGGTCCTCAGGAGGCTCGGCGACCGGCTCGGAGTCCTCGTCCTCGGCGGGCTCGTCCCAGTCCTGCGGTTCCTCGTCGGCGTCGAGCTCCTCGGGCTCGAGGTCCTCGTCCTCGAGGTCCTCGTCGTCGTCTGCTTCGGCGTCGACCGTGGGGCCAGACCCATCGTCACTCGTGGGGTCAGACCCCGCGTCGACTGAGCCCGCGTCGCCTGTGGGGGCAGACCCCGCGTCGACTGTGGGGTCAGACCCCTCAGCGCCGTTCAGGTCGGGATCGTCCGCTACCTCAGTGTCTGACCCCGCGTCCCGCGCCGCGACGGCGCCGTTCCCCGACCCGTTCGCCCGTGCCTCGCCGTTCGCCTCGAGCTCGGCCACCAGGGCGGCCAGCGTGCCGGAGAGCGCGTCCACCTGGTGCTCGGAGAGCTCGGCGCCGTCCAGGAGCTTGGGCCGATCCTCCGACAGCAGGCGCTCGAGCCCGAGCATCAGCGAGTACTCGCGCCTCCACTCCGGGGACGGCGCCTCGGCGCCGGCCTCGATCTCGGCCAGGGCGGCGTCGGCGGCGCGGCGACGGGCGGTGCCCGGCGCGAGCGCCGTGATGTCTTCGCCCTCGAGCAGCACCGGCTCGCGAGTGAACTCGCGGACTCGCTCCAGATCGGCGTCGGAAAGCGACGCCTCAGCCGCGCTCGCGGCGACATCAGTGGTTTTTTCCATGAGTGGGAGAGCTGTCGGGCTCCGCGCCGCTGATCCGAACAGGGGACGGGGAGCGCAGTAACCTCGATGGAGGCGGACGCCGGGCGGAACTTTCCCCTGACCCGACCGGCGGCTTCTCCGGGGCTCCGTGGATTGGAGCCGACCCTAAAAGTACCAGCCCGAGCAACGGATGACCCGCAAACACGCCATCGCCGCCACGGGACTGGCGCTGGCGCTGGCATTTGGCGCCTGCGGCGGGGGCGACGACGACGCGGGCAATCCCGAGTCGGAGGTCTCGCTGGAGGAGGCGACGGCGCCGCTCCCTGATGCGCCTCCGGAGCTCCGGGCATTGAGAGATGAGGCAAATCAGCTGCTGGAGGGCGGGCCCGACGCCTTCGGCGAGAGGCTGGCCGAGCTCGAGGGCACTCCCGTGGTCGTCAACAAGTGGGCTTCATGGTGCGGGCCGTGTCGGTTCGAGTTCCCGTTCTTCCAGTCCCAGGCCGACGAGCGCGCCGGCGAGGTCGCGTTCCTCGGCGTGGACTCGGACGACACCGAGGAGGCCGCGGAGACCTTCCTTCGCGAGCTGCCTCTGCCCTACCCGAGCTACCTCGACCCCGGCCAGGAGATCGCCGACGAGTTCCTCGACAACGCCCGCGAGTTCCCGGCCACCGGCTTCTACGACTCCGAGGGCGAGTTGGCCTACGTCCACCTCGGCGGCTATCCGGACGAGGCCACCCTCGCCGCCGACATCGACCGCTACGCCCGATAGCTCGGCGCATGGCGCATTGGTCCCGCATAGCGCGACCGAGGCGCCACACGGCGGATAATTGGCCCGTGACGCGGCGCGCCCTACGCCTCCTCCTTCCCCTCACTGCCGTTGTTGTTGGGGCCGCCGGTCTGCTTTCGAGTGCCGCCGGGTCAAGACCAGCGGCACCGCCTACTCCATGGAGTTGACCGGCACCATCGACCCCGCGACCGAGGCCTGGGTGGGCAAGGCCCTGGACGAGGCCGCCGACGAGGGCGCCGAGCTCGTGATCATCCGGCTCGACACGCCCGGCGGCCTGGACACCTCGATGCGGGAGATCGTCCAGGACATCATCGCCGCGCCGATGCCGGTGGTGGTCTATGTCTCTCCCGATGGGGCCCGCGCCGCCTCGGCGGGGCTCTTCGTGACCCAGGCCGCCGACGTCGCTGCGATGGCGCCGCAGACCAACATCGGCTCCGCCTCGCCGGTCTCGATCGGGGGCGAGGACGTGGGGGAGGTCCTCGGTCAGAAGATCGAGAACGACGCCGCCGCCTACGTCCGCGCCCTCGCCGAGGGCCACGGCCGCGACGGCGATCTTGCGGAGCTGATGGTCACCGACGCCGAGAACGTCACCGCGACGGAGGCGCTCGACGCGGGGCTGATCGACATCGTCGCCACCAGCGAGGAGGATCTGCTCGAGCAGTTGGACGGCTTCGAGGTGCAGGGCCCCAAGGCGCAGACGCTGGACACCGAGGGCCTCGTGATCGAGCGCCATGACATGCCCCTCCAGTTCGACCTGCTGCAGATCATCGTCAACCCCACCGTCTCGTTCCTGCTGCTCTCCGCCGGCCTCCTGGGCCTGGCGATCGAGATCTTCAGCCCCGGCCTGATCGTCCCCGGCGCGCTCGGCGCGGTCTGCTTCCTAATGGGCCTCTACGGGACGTCACAGCTGCCCGTCACCTTCGCCGGGATCGCCCTGTTGTTCTTGGGCGTCGGGCTGATCATCGCCGAGGCGCACGTCGCTGGATCGGGCGTGCTCGGGGCGGTGGGGGTGATCGCGATCGTTCTCGCGGGGCTCCTGCTCTACGACACGAACACCGAGGCCCTTGACGTCTCGGTGCCCGTTGTGATCGTGGCCGGAGTGGCGATCGGCGGGTTCCTCGCCTTCGCGGCGAAGAAGGTGGTCGAGGCGAGGCGGAGGCCGGTCCGAACCGGCTGGGAGGAGCTGGTCGGGGCGGTCGGCGAGGTTCGGCAGGTGCTCGACCCCGCCGGGCAGGTGTTCGTGGAGGGGGCGCTGTGGCGGGCCGAGGCTCGGGGCGCGGACGGGCCGATCCCGCCCGGCGTTAGAGTGCGCGTAGAGGAAGTCGACGGCCTGACCCTCCGGGTCGCGCCGGTGAGCGAGGAAGGAGGAGGCAGCTAGTGGGAGTCGGAATCGCCATCGTCGCCGTGCTGGCGGTCCTCGTGCTGATCCTGCTGGCGTCCTCGGTGCGGATCCTCCGCGAGTACGAGCGCGGCGTCGTCTTCCGGCTCGGTCGCCTGATCGCACAGAAGGGCCCGGGGCTGATCCTGCTGATCCCGATCGTCGACCAGATGGTCCGCGTCGACCTGCGCACCGTGACCCTCAACGTGCCGCCCCAGGAGGTGATCACGAGGGACAACGTCACCGTGCGGGTCAACGCCGTCTGCTACTTCCGCGTGATCGACCCGAACAAGGCCGTGACCGAGATCGAGAACTTTCTCCTGGGCACGTCGCAGATAGCACAGACCACGCTGCGCTCCGTGCTGGGCAAGGCCGAGCTGGACTCGCTGCTGGCCGAGCGCGAGCGGCTCAACATCGAGCTGCAGCAGATCATCGACGAGCAGACCGAGCCGTGGGGCGTGAAGGTCTCGACGGTCGAGGTCAAGGACGTGGAGCTGCCCACCGACATGCAGCGGGCGATCGCGCGCCAGGCCGAGGCCGAGCGCGAGCGCCGCGCGAAGGTGATCTCCGCCGACGGCGAGTTCCAGGCCGCGGAGAAGCTCTCCCAGGCGGCGGACATCATGAGCCACAACCCGGCGACGCTCCAGCTCCGCTACCTGCAGACGCTGCTGGAGATGGGCGTCAATCAGAACACGACGATCGTCTTCCCGCTGCCGATGGACCTGCTGTCCGCCTTCGTCTCGCGGGAGAACAAGCCGCGGCCGCCGTCCCGGCACCCCGCCGACCCGCCGGCTTCGACCTGAGCGCTCCAGAGGTCCGCATCGACCAGCTCACGGGGCTGCGGGCGATCCTCGCCCCCGGCCGGGCCGAGCGCCCCGACGCCTTCGCTCCGGAACCGGCCCGGTCGAAACCGGACGCCGCAGAGACGTGCCCCTTTTGCGAGGGGCGCGAGGACCGTACGCCGCCAGAGGTTTGGGCCGATCGCCCTGGCGGGGGCGCGGCGGACACTCCGGGCTGGGTCGCCCGCGCAGTGCCGAACCTCTACCCGGTGCTCGGCGGCGGTGAGGAGGCCGGCGGTGAGACCGCGCTCGCGGACTCGGCTGACCCGCTCGGGGCGAGCCGCCGCGGGGCGGAGCCGAGCCTGTTCGCATCGCGCGCGGCCACCGGCTCGCACGAGGTCATCGTCCACGCGCCCGAGCACGCGACGACCCTCGCCACCCTGCCGGAGGGGCGCCTGCCGACCGCGATCGCCGCCTGGCGCGAGCGGATGCGCGCCCACCCCGACGCCGCCTACATCCACCTGATCGTGAACGAGGGCCCCGCCGCGGGCGCCTCGCTCGAGCACAGCCACGCCCAGCTCTACGCCCTCGACTTCGTTCCCGCCGAGATCGCCCGCGAGCGCGAGCGCACCTCCGCCTACCACGAGCGCACGATGGGCAGCCACCTGCTCGGGGACGTCGCTACCGAGGAGGTCCGCCGCCGCGACCGGCTCGTCGCGGTGGACGAGGATGCCCTTCTCATCGCGCCGTGGGCCTCGCGCTCGCCGTTCGAGCTGCGGGTCATTCCACGCCGCCCGTCGCCGTCGTTCGCGGACGACGGCGACGTTGGCACGGACATGCTCGGCGAAGCCCTGCGGACGCTGGCGGGCGCCTTCGACACGCCGCCACAGCTCAACCTCTGGGTGCGCACCGCCCCACGCGGCGTCGAGGAGTTCTGCTGGCACGTCGACATCGTCCCCCGCCTCACGATCCGGGCCGGTTTCGAGCTCGGGACCGGCGTCGACGTCAACGTCTACCCGCCAGAGCGGGCGGCGGCCGACCTGCGCGCGGTTCTGGGCTGACGCGCGAGGTTCTGGGTTGACGCGCATGTACACTGCGCCGCGCTTTGGCAGGGAGGCTCGGCAGGAGGGGTATGGCGGTGGGCGCATGCCTGCTCGCCTTTGCGCTCGCGCCCGCCTCGGCCGCCGCGGTCGATCGCTACGTCGACGCCGAGACCGGCGCCGACTCGAACACCGCCTGCCCGCAGGCGAACCCCTGCGACACGATCGCCTACGCGCTGGCGAACTCCGGCACGGGCGACGAGATCCTCATCGACAACGGCAGCTACCCCGAGGCCGTGACGGTCGGCGACGGGCGCTCGCTCGCCTTTCAGAACTTCGTCGCCGCTGACGGCACGGGTCCTGCGATCGTCGACGGCGGTGCCGGTACCGGCGTCACGGTGGCCGCCTCGGGCGCGGGCCACGTGCGCGGGATCCATGTCCGTGGCGACACCACCGGGGTTGTCCTGAACGGCGCCGCCGAGGTCGACTCGGTGGTCGCAGACGACCCCGATGCGATGTTCGCGGTCGGGATCGACGCCAAGCCCGGATCGGACGGGAGCACGATCCACGACAGCACCGTGACCGATCCGAGCCCGTCGGCGACGCGGGGCCGGATCGGGATCGCCGTGTTCGCCGCGGACGTGGAGGTCACCGGCAACGAGATCTCCGCGATGAACATCGGGATCTCCGCGAGCGCCATGCCGGGCGAGGTGCTGGTGGCTCAGAACGAGGTCACCGGCACGCACGGCGCCCCGTTCGCCGCCGCGGGGATCCGGGCGGACGGCTCCGCGACCGGCACGGTGATGGTGCGCGGAAACCTCGTCGAGGGCCCCGGCGTCTTTCCGCAGGACGCTGTGGCCGGGATCAGGCCCTCCACCAACGTCGACCTGCGCCGCAACGAGGTCACCGGCCACCAGTACGGCGTCTTCGTCGGCGGCGACACGGACGTGACCCTCGCGGGCGACCGCCTCTGGGGCAACACTCAGGTCGCGCTGGAGCTCTTCGCCCCCGCGGCACCCGGGTCCGAGGTCTCGGCAACGAACGTGACCGTCGTCGGCGGGATCAGTGTCACCAACTCGGACCTCGCGCTCGACTCGAGCATCGTCGACACGTTGTACGCGGCTGGCGCGACCTGCACGATCACCCACTCGCGCGCGGATGCGATCGGGACCGATCCGTCGGGCTGCAACTCGTTCCAGACCACTGCGGCCCCGCAGCTCGTCGACCCGGACGACGGCGACCTTCACCTCGCGCCCGGCTCGCCGATGATCGACCTGGGCAACCCCGCCGATCCCGGCGCCGGCGACATCGACTTCGACGGCGACGACCGAGCGATCGACGGGACCCCGGTGTGCTCCGGCGGCGTCGACCGCCGCGACATCGGCGCAGACGAGTTCGTCCCGGCGGCGATCGACTGCGACCCGCCTGAGACGACGATCGTCTCAGGGCCCGGCGAGGGCGAGGTGATCAACGAGGTGATCCCGGCGATCGGCTTCTCGAGCGAGGCCGGTGCGACCTTCCAGTGCAGCGAGAACGGCGCGGCCTTCGGGCTCTGCTCACACGAGTTCTTCCACAACCTCGGGCCGCTCGCCGACGGCCCGAACAGCTTTGCGGTCCGCGCCAAGGACTCCGCCGGCAACACGGACGCCAGCCCGGATTCGGTCTCGTTCGTGGTGGACACGGCGGAGCCCGACACCAGCCTCACCAAGACCCCGCCCAAGAAGACGAAGAGCAAGATGGTGAAGTTCAAGTTCGAGGCCGACGAGCCCGGAACGTTCATGTGCCAGCTCGACCAGAAGCCGGCCTTCGCCTGCGACTCGCCGGAGGCGGTAGGGGTCAAGGTCGGGCGCCACAAGTTCCGGGTTACCGCAACCGACGTTGCGACGAACGTCGAGCCCGAGCCCGCCAAGTACGGCTTCCGCCGCGTCCGCGGCTGACCGCGCGGGCCTGCCCGGCTACGGAGGCGTGAAGCCGTCGTGGTGGAAGACGGGGGACTTGTCCTCCGCGCACACCCCGGCGCCGATCGTCCGCGGGGTGACGATCGCGTAGAAGTCGTTCTCGTTCGGCTTGTCGACGACGATCCGGAACCGCCCTCGCTTGTTGGTCTCGTCGCTGCCGGCGAACGCGTCCTTCTTCCCGGCCTCCCGGAAGAGGTTGACGGTTCGCTTCGCCTCGCACTTGTCCTTGGGCGAGCGCACGGTCCCGGTGAAGTGGGGGTAGTAGTTGCGCTTCGTCCCCGGCGGATCGCCGTTGGCGTCGTCGAGGATCCGGACAGCGGACCTGAACTCCGAGCCCGCGGTGGCGGACGTGGACGCCGCGACGGCGAAGACGCCGAGCAACAGCGCGGTGGCGAGGCAGAATCGCACGCAACGAGTCTACGCGCGATTTCACGTAGGGTGGCGCACCGATGACGCCCCCCACCGGACGCCCCTATCCCCGCTACATCGCCGACGCGCCGCAGGAGAAGGCCCCATACGGCCGCTTCGAGGAGCGCCTGGCGGAGGCGTTCGGCGCTGCCTGCGAACCGCTGGCGGGCGAAGCCGGCGCCGAACTCGACCCCGAAAGCCTCGTCTGGTTCCCCGAGCGGGCCTGGGGTGGGCGGGTCTACGTGCCTGCCATCGGAGATTCGACCCAAGGCGAGGAGACGGACGACCCCAGGGTGGAGTTCTTCGGTCATGTCTCCTTCGTCCGCCCCGAGGACGGCGAGCCCACCGACCTCCAGGCCAGCGCCGACTTCACAGACGTCACCGCAGACGACAACCCCGAGTGGAAGGTGGATCTCAACGACGACGTGATCGGCCACTGGCATGCCGACGGCGACCGCGGGGGTGACGTGACGCTGATCTGGGGCCTGCCGCTGGTCCGCGGCGCGGTCGCGGCCACCGCCGAGCTCGACGAGGAGACGATCGACCAGACGGCGATCAACGACGGCCGCTTCACCCTGATCGCCGTCGACGCCGTGCACGGGTTCGGCGACGACCACTACCTCGACGTCGTCCTCTGGGACCGCCGGATGACGATGCTCGCCCGCGAGAGCCTCTACGAAGCGGACTAGTCGCGACTAGCGACCGCGGCGGCCCGCCGAGCGCCTGAGCTCGGCGAGCAGCTCCTCGAAGCTGTCGAGAACGGGCGTGCCGTCCCTCGTACCGCGATCACTCGACCCCCCTAGTTGCGCCATCTCCCTGCGCACACCGTCCGCCTGCGGCCGAGCCGCTTGCGCCGGAGTCCGGGATGGTGGGCGGGTCATCGCGATCGATGCTTGCACGGCGGTCACGGGCCGTGTGTGAGCCTGATCGCACAACTGGGCTTGCCCGCTCGGGAGCCGGTTTCGCCCCAGCGTATGCTGCGGCTCGGCCCCGATAGCTCAGCTGGATAGAGCGACTCCCTCCTAAGGAGTAGGCCGCAGGTTCGAATCCTGCTCGGGGCGCTCCGGTCCCTGGCGCTTTTCGTCCGACCGTTTGGAAGAAACGCGCCATGGGAACGGCGGATAGCCTCGTCGCCGATGCTCGGCGACCTCAAGCTCATCGCTGCCGTTGCGGCCGCCGCCGCGGTGCTTGCCGGCTGTGGCGGCGACGACGACGAGCCTGAGGTGCCGCCGGTGGACCGCAAGCCCGAGAAGCCCGAGCAGGTCAAGGGGCTGCCCGCCGGCTGGACGGTCGAGGAGAACAAGGCTCAGGGGTTCGAGCTGGGCGCCCCGCCCGGATGGCGTTCCGGGGGCGACTGCCTGAAGGGCGGCGCCCCCTCGGGCTCGGTCACCATCCTCTGTTCCCCCGACAAGCTGGTGACGCTGTCGGTCTCGGCCGACCGCACCGACGAGGCGCTCGAGCTGGAGCCGGGGGAGTTCGCAGTGCGGACGATGGAGGGCCTCGCCGACAGCTACGACCGGCTCGAGCCGGGCAAGCCCCGGCCGTTCAAGGCCCGCTATGAGGGCGCGAGCGTCGAGGGCACCGGCGAGGCGGTCGGCACCGGCGTGCGCCAGGAGGTGACCGTCGTCGTCCTGCGCCGCGAGGGGGCAGCCAACTTCACCGCGGTGATAGCCGCCAACGCCGACAAGCCCACGGAGCCGGCGGCGAAGCTCGCCGAGGAGGCCCTGACGACGCTTCGCTCCCAGCCGGTGAGCGTTCCCGGCGGCTGAACGCCCGTGACCGAGCTGCTCATCGTCCTCCTGGTCGCGACCGTCGCCGGGTTGATCGCGGTCGCCGGACTCTGGCAGCGCGAGCGCCGGCGGGCGGCGGAGCTGGAGCGCGAGCTGGCCGCCGAGAGGGCGAAGCCCAGGTCGCTCACGTCGCCGCCGCCCCTCAAGGCGATGCTCCAGACCGCGGCCCGGGTGCGCGAGGAGGGCCTCGGCGAGGTGCTCCGCAGCTCGTTCGAGGAGCTGGCCGGCCTGGCCGAGGAGGCCGAGCCGGAGTTGCGGCGGCTCGCCGCCCGCGACGGCACGCTCACGATCTTCTTCTCCGACATCGAGGACTCCACGGCCCTGAACGAGGCGGTGGGCGACCGAGCATGGCTCAAGATCCTGGGGTCCCACGACCGGGTGGTCCGCCGCGAGGTCGAGCGGAACTCCGGCTACGTGGTGAAGTCCCAGGGCGACGGGTTCATGGTCGCCTTCGGCGCTGCGACCGAGGGGCTGCGCGCGGCGGCCGGGATCCAGCGCCGACTCGAGGCCCCGCCGCGCTCCCTGCGCGGCAAGAGGATCGCGGTGAGAATCGGCGTCCACACCGGGCAGGCGCTGGAGAAGGGCGGCGATCTCTTCGGCCGCAACGTCGCCCTGGCGGCCCGTGTGGCCGACCAGGCGACAGGCGGCGAGATCCTCGTGACCGAGGAGGTGAGCGAGGCGGCCGGCGAGGAGGACGAGCTCGCGTTCGGGGAGCCGCGCGAGGTGGAGCTGAAGGGCCTGCCGGGCACCCATGTCCTGCGCGCCTTGGAGTGGCGTGAGGCTTAGCGGTCGGGACGCTCCGGGTAGATCTCGTCGATCGTGAGCAGGGCGCTGAACGGAGCGCCCGACGCGCTCTCGATCGCCTCACCACCCCCGGCGAGCCGATCGACGACGCACAGGGTCGCGGCGACCTCGAGCCCCTGCTCGGCGATCCGCTCGATCGCCGTCACCGTCGAGCCGCCGCTCGTCACGGTGTCCTCGACCACCAGCACGCGGGTGCCCGCGGCGACCGGGCCCTCCACCCAGCGCTGGAGGCCGTGCTCCTTGCGCGCGCCACGGACGAAGAAGCCGACCAGGTCCTGGCCGGCCGGGACCGCGATCGCGGCGCAGGCCAGCGGGATCGCCCCCATCGTCGGCCCGCCCACCGCCTCGGCGCGAGCCTCGACGGCGGCGTGGGCGATCAACTCCCCGGCCGCGCGAAACGCGCTGGGACGCAGGAGCGCCCGGCGGGCGTCAACGTAGTACTCCGCCTCAGCCCCCGAGGTGAGCGTGACCCGCCCGATGATCAGCCCATGCTCGCGGACCTCTTCGAGCAGCGTTTGCCTTGCGGCCTCGAGGTCGGGCAAGCCGGGGGTTACGAGTAGACGTACATCGGCATCCCGAGATTGATCCAGTTGTAGATGAAGACCGAATTCGGGATCGGATTGCGGATGCAGCCGTGGCTCGCGTTGTAGGGGGGCACCGACTTATAGCCATGGGTGGCCTCGCCGCCGTTGTAGTAGACCGAGTAGTACATCCCGACCGAGTTGTAGCCCGGGTCCTTGCGGTAGAAGCGGAACGCGCCGCGGTCGGACGGCGTCGACGGGGCCCCGGTCGAGACATGGAAGATGTACTGCGCCCTGCCGCCGTCGGCGAGCACCATCACCTGGCGGGAGATGTCCACCTCGACGTGGCGGCCGGCGCCGTCGCGCTGGACGTTGAAGCCGCCCTTGCCGTCCGCGAGCTTGCGGAAGATCTCCGGCGTCGCGTTGGACGTCCGCTGCATCCCGTTCACCTTCCGGAACGCCATCACCGCGCGCGAGGTGCCGTCGTCGTACCTGTCGCCGCCGCCCACGAAGTAGCCGCGCTTGTCGAGCAGGTTCTTGAACAGGCCGACCTTGCTGTTGCTGTTGCCTGGGTCCAGGTCCGGATACTTGGGGTGGAACTTCCGCGACTTGGCCATGCCCTGCTCCTGTGCCGGCGAGCCCCGGTGGACGGCGGTCGCCCTGTAGGTGCCCGGCTTCAAGAGCTTCGGCGACCTCAGGTCCACCTTGCCCAGGTTGCGCTGCCCGACCCGCTTGACCGGGAGGTTCTTGCGCTTGACCAGCCCGCCGGGGCCGCTGAAGCGCACCTGCATCACCTCGTCCGGGACGAACGGGCGGATCTTGGCGTACGCGTGAACCTTCTCGTTCACCTGGACGGTGCCGCCGGACGCGTTGGTCACGCGGATCTTCACGTCGGCGTCCTCGGGCGGGATCGCGGGGCCGCGCTCAGGCGCGCCGGCGGGGGTGGCGGACACGTCGGTGATCTGCCCCTCCTGCCCCGGCGCCGTCGCGGCGGTCGCGGCGGCAAGCGAAAGAGCGAGGCCCCCTGCGGCCAATAGAGCCCTGGTCCCGTTCACGCGAGCAATTCTTTCACGTTCAGGAGGTCAGAATCGCGAACGCGATTGCATTGTTGAGGGCGTGGACGGCGATCGGCGGCCACAGCGAGCCGGTCCGCTCATAGAGCCACGAAAGGATCACCCCGAAGGCAGCGAGCTGGAGCACCACGCCAAGGGTGCCGGGGCCGGTGTAGTGGAAGAGGCCCCAGACGCCGGCTGAGATCGCTGCCGCCGCGAAGAACGGCAGCCTCCGGCGGAGCCCCGCGAACATGAAGCCCCGGAAGAAGATCTCCTCGGTCAGGGGCGCCAGCCCGATCACCAGCAACCCGACGACGACGTTCGCGACGGCGCTCTCGCCGTAGCCAAGCTGGTCCGTCACGTCCTCCTGCTCGGGCTGGACGGCGATCGCGATCAGGATCGCGCACCCGATGTACGCGAGGTAGGCCAGGATGGCCGGGCGAACCGGCGGGACGAGCGGGCGCCGCAGGCCCAGCTCGGCCGGCTCGAGCACCGAGCCCGGACGCGCGAACAGGAACGCCACGCCGACGAGCGAGAGGGCGAGGCCGACCTGTACCGCGAGGCGCCCGCCGAGCGTCTCGAGGTCCTCGTCGAACGACGAGATCACCACGACCTCCATCAGCGTCACCAGGAGGAGGACGGCCAACCCGCCGAGCGCCTGCCCCGGTCCCCAGCCGACCCGGGGAAGCGCCCCGGGCGCCGGCTCGGGGGCGAGCGGCCCGTCCGGAGGCACCGGGGCGGGAGGGGGCGGGCTCTGCTCGTTCACCCGCCCATGCTTTCAACTCGTCCCGCGATCTCGGCCAGTGAGGCGATCTCCCCGCCCCCGGAGCGGTCGAGCAGGAGCGCCTTCATCCCGGCGGCCCGCGCTCCGGCGACGTCCTCGCCGGCGGTGTCGCCGACGTGGAGCGCCTCGCCGGCTGTGCAGCCGGCCAGCGCGAGCGCCGGGGCGAAGATCGCCGGGTCCGGCTTGCGGGCGCCGGCCTCGGCGGAGGAGACGACGCCGTCGAGCGCGCCCGCCAGGCCGCAACGCTCCAGCGCCTCGCCCAGCGAGCAGTCCCAGTTGGACACGCACACCAGCTTCAGCCCCAAGCCGTGCAGGTGGGCCAGGGCCGGGAGCGCGTCCGGGTAGGCGCGAAACCGGATCGCGCTCATCATCGTCTCCACGTCCACCTCCTGCCCCAGGGCCTCGGAGAGCACGGCCGCGCAGCGCCTGCGCAGGGCGTTCAGGGACTCGCGGTCTCGACCCTCGTGGCTGTGGTCGCGGTAATAGGCCATCTCGGCACGGACCGCCCGGATCAGGCACGTGTCGGCCTCCACGCCCAGCGCGTGAGCCAGGTGCTCCCACGGCGGCTCCAGCTCGACCATCGTGCCCAGGGCGTCGAGCGTGACCGTGCGTAATCGCCGAGGGTCCTGTTTGGCACCTTCCATTCCGGGCATTCTGGGCCTTGGGGCGCAGCAGTCCCCGGCTGCGCCCCGTTTTTTCCCTTGCGCGCCGTGCGCACGTGCCTGTGCAGGCGCAGGAACCACACAGCCCTGGGGCGAACGACCACGCGTGGAGCCTTCCTTCTGGCAGGAGAACGGCGACTGGATCTCTGCCGCGATCTCGATGGCGGTCGCGATCGCGATCGCCCTGATCGTCGATCGGCTCGTGATCGGGCGTGGCGCCCGCTACGCCGACCGCGTCTCGGAGTCCGGCATGTCGCGCACGACGCAGACGCGCCTTCGCCTCATCCGCCGCCTGGTCTTCGCCGTGATCCTCCTGATCGGGGCCGCGATCGCGCTCAGCCAGTTCGACAAGCTCTCCAAGCTCGCGACGGGCCTGCTCGCGTCGAGCGCCGTGGTCGGACTCGTCCTGGGGTTCGCCGCCCAGCGGGTGCTGGCCAACCCACTCGCCGGGATCATGCTCGCGATCACGCAGCCGATCCGGATCGGCGACTCGATCGAGATCGAGGACACGGCTGGGCGGGTCGACGACGTCACGCTCGCGCACACGTTCATCGACACCGGCGACGGCCGGCTGATGGTCGTCCCCAACGAGAAGGTGGCGTCCTCCGTCCTCTTCAACCGCTCGACGGGGGACCGAAGCGCGCCCGCGAGCGTCTCCGTATGGGTTCCCCTGGACGCGGACCTCGCGCGTGCGCGCTCCGCGCTCGAAGAACTGGAGGTGAGCGCGGTGGACGTCGCCGAGGTCACGCCCGAGGGGATCCGGATCGAGGTCCATGGGGCCAGCGACCCCGAGCGCACGGTCATGGTGGGCGAGGAGGCGGTGCTGCGCGAGCGCTCCCACCAGGCGCTTCTGGCGGCCGGCCTGCTGGCGGAATGAGCTGCAAGGCCGCGATGTCGTGGCCGCTACCCTTGCCGTGAGCTCATGACTGCGCGGGCACGCAGAAGGCACCGGCTCTCCACGGGGGGCCCGGGCAAGAAGATCGCGCTCGGGTTCGGGATCGTCATCGCGATCCTGTGCCTGAGCCTCGCGAGCGTGGCCTTCTGGGTGCTCGACGTGCGCGCCGAGGCGCCCTCGATCGACGAGCTCAAGCCCATCGACAAGGGCGAGATATCCACGATCTACGCCGCCGACGGCTCGCGCCTGGGCGTGATCCAGGACGACTCGATCCGCGAGCCCGTGCCGCTCGAGGAGATCCCGAAGGACCTCCAGCATGCGACGGTCGCGATCGAGGACGAGAACTTCTACACCCACGACGGCGTCGACTACCAGGCGATCGTCCGCGCCGCGGTCGAGAACCTCGAGGCCGGCGAGGTCCGCCAGGGCGGCTCGACCATCACCCAGCAGCTCGCCCGCAACCTCTACCTCCAGGACCCCGAGGACACGATCGAGCGCAAGATCCGCGAGGCGAAGCTGGCCGAGGAGATGGAGGACGAGCACACCAAGAAGTGGATCCTCGAGCAGTACCTGAACACCGCCTCCTACGGCACCAACAACGGCCGCACAGCGGTGGGGGTGGAGGCGGCCTCGCAGGTCTATTTCAACAAGCACGTATCCGATCTCAACCTGTGGGAGGCGGCGCTCATGGCGGGCCTGCCGCAGGCGCCGACCGACTACAACCCGTTTTTGAGCGCCGACGCGGCGCGGAACCGGCGCGACATCGTGCTGCGCGAGATGTACGAGCAGGGCTACATCAGCCTCGAGGAGGAGCGGAAGGCGCTCAATTCCGACCTCGGGCTCCAGCGCGGCTACCGCTACGAGACGATCCGCGAGCCGTACTTCTTCAGTTTCGTCGAGGCGGAGCTGATCGACCGCTACGGCGTCGAGGTGGTCCGCAACGGGGGCCTCGACGTCTACACCACGATCAGCCCCGGTCTTCAGGCCATCGCCGAGCAGGCGGTCACGAACGGGGTCGCCCCGCTTGGCGGGCCGACGGGCGCCCTGGTCTCGACCCAGGTCGAGACGGGCAACATCGTCGCGATGGCGTCGTCCGGCGAGTTCTCCGCGCGGCAGTTCAACCTCGCCGCGCAGGGCCATCGCCAGCCCGGCTCGGCGTTCAAGCCGTTTGCGCTGGCAGAGGCGATCCACGAGGGGGTCGACCCCGACTCGACCTACTACTCCGGCGCCAGCCCGGTGACTCTCAGCATGGGCCCGTACTCGGAGCCCTGGGTCGTCAACAATTCGAGCGAGGCGTCCAGCGGCACACTGAGCCTCACCTCGGCGACGACCAACTCGACGAACGCCGTCTACGCCCAGCTAGCCCTCGACCTGGGGCCCGAGAACGTGGCCGACATGGCTGAGGACCTCGGCATCTCGACCCCCTTGGACGGCTATCCGGCCGAGACGATCGGCGGCCTCGAGATCGGTGTCTCCCCGCTCGAGATGTCGAACGCCTACGCGACGTTCGGCAACGGCGGCGTCCACAACCCGCCCACCGCGATCGCCGAGGTCGAGTTCCCGGGCGGCGAGGTCGACGGCCCCGATCCCGACGACAGCGACCAGGTACTGACCGAGGGCGAGGCATACGAGGTGACGCGGGTGCTGGAGACCGTCGTCGACAGCGGCACGGGCACGGCGGCCAACTACGGATGCTCCGACATCGCCGGCAAGACCGGCACGACCGACGAGAACACCGACGCCTGGTTCGTGGGCTACACGCCGAACCTCTCCACAGCGGTGTGGATCGGATACCCGGACGACCGCACCTCGCTCGGCTCCTCCGCCTTTGGCGGTACCTACTCGGCCCCGATCTGGAACGAGTTCATGTCGGTTGCCGACCCTGATTGCGAGTCCTTCGACGTTCCCGACAAGCTTCCCGACCTCACCTCCTTCTACGGTGAGCACGCGGTCTCGGCGCCCAGCGCAGACGATTTCGACACGACCACGTCGCCCACGACGACCTCCACGACGTCCGACGGGGACACGGGGAGCGACGGGGACGGCGACGGCGCGTACAACGACGGCCAACTCCAGCCGGGGGCGGATCCGGCTGACGAGTAGCAGCTCCGGCGAGTTCGCCCTGATCGCGAGGCTGCGCGAGCGGCTCGGGATCGACCTCGCCCAGCGTCCCGCGGAGGCGGCCAGGATCGTCGTCGGAAGCGGCGACGACGCCGCGGTCACCGTCCCCCCCGGCGCCACCGCCACGTCGGTCGACCTCGCGGTCGAAGACGTCCACTTCCGGCGCTCGACCTCGCCGCCCGAGGCGATCGGCCACAAGGCGCTGGCGGCGGCTCTGTCGGACCTGGCCGCCATGGGCGCGATCCCGGGCGAGGCCTACGTCCAGCTCGGGCTCCCGACGGGTTTCCCCGAGGAGGATTGCCTGGCTCTCGCGGACGGCATGGCCGCCATTGCCGGCGAGCACGGCGTCGCCGTGCTTGGCGGCGACATCTCCGGGGCGCCGGTGCTGGTGATCGCGGTGAGCGTGGTCGGACACGCGGAGTCGGCCGAGCGGCTGGTGCGCCGCGCCGGGGCGCGGGCAGGCGACGCGGTCGTGGTCACCGGAGAGTTGGGAGGCGCCGCCGCGGGCCTCCTGCTCCTCGAGCGCCCCGAGCTCAGGGGTGCGGTGGAGACCCCGCTGGCGGACGGGCTCGTCGCCCGCCAGCTCCGCCCCCAACCCAGAATCGCCTCGGGCCGGGCGCTGGCGGACGGCGGGGCCACGGCGATGATCGACGTGAGCGACGGCGTCGTTGCCGACGCCGGGCACATCGCGGGGGCCAGCGGCGTCGGCGTCGAGCTGGACCCCGAGCTGTTCCCGATCGCGGCGGGCGTCGAGGAGGTGGCGGCCGCGGCTGGTATCGACCCGCTCCGGCTCGCCACCGGCGGCGAGGACTACGAGCTGCTGGCGAGCCTGCCCGCGGATGCGGCGGTCGCGCTGGAAGGGGGGACTGGCGGAACCGGGGTCCCGGTCAGGCGCGTGGGTCTTGCCGTGCCCGGGGAGGGCGTCGCCCTCCGGGGGCGAAGCGACGCTCGAGCGCCGGGCGACGGGTACGAGCACCTTCGGGGCGGGAGTCCTCCTCGGCGAGCTGCCGGCGAACCCTCCTGACCAGGTCGACCTTCCAGAGGATCTCGCCGGCGAGCACACCGGGGTCCACGGCGTACTCGCCAGCCTCGATCCGATGCTTGAGCTGGTCCAGGGAGTGCTCTTTTTGCTGAGGGTTCAGTTTCGTCTTCACGATCTCGGCGAGGCTCTTGGGGGGTCTGTACCCGGTTCCTCTCGCATCCATTCATCGGCCTTCGTGGGAGCCGAATCGATAGAGCCTGCCGCCGGGCGTGCTTCGGGGGGACCCCATTCGGGCTGGGGGTTCCCCCCTAGGTCTCGATCATCCGTCCGCGCCCCACGTGGGTGTGCGAGGAGGACCAGCATGCCCGCGAGCGTGCCGCCCACCAGGCACAGGGCGAGCAGCGGGAACGCGGGGAACTGGCCGTCCACGACCATCAGCAGGAGGTCCGAGGGCTCGGCGCCGACTGCCGAGGCGGAGGAGCGGACCGCGAGCACGGCCGGCAGCACGCTCAGGAGCAGGCAGAGGCCGACGAGAGCTCGCGGGCGGGGGCGGTCGGCCAGGAGCCAGACGTGAGCGGCCGGCACCAGCAGCAGTGCCAGATAGGGGTTTACGAGCCAGAGTGCCAGCGCTCCCGTGACGGCGGCCGCGCCGAGTGCCGGGGCCAGGGCCTCCCAGCGTGATCGGGTGGGCGGGTGGCCGAGGCCGGTCAGGGCGTAGCCGCAGACCGCGGCGGCGAGGAGCGCGATGATGAGGAGCGCCTCCGGGACGCCTAGGTCGAACCGCCCCGGGTCGAACGGGTAGGCGGGGTCGGCGATGAGCCCCGCCACGCCCGCCACCAGCACCGCGATCACCAACCCGGCCAGGGGCAGCGCCAGCGCGTAAGCCCAGATGATGGCCTGGACGACGCCGGCGCGCCGTCGCGCCGCGCGCGCGACCCCGTCGAGCGCCGCCACCGCCGCGGGCACGAGCAGCGCCAGCGAGAAGACCGCGATCGCCCACCCGGGCAGGAGGCTGCCCGAGAACTCGACGTAGGTGTCGGGCCCGTGGGTGAGCGGCTCGGTGAGCGGGTCCAGGACGAGGACGGTCCCCAGCGCCGCTGCGCCGAACTCCCCCAGGACCTCCGCGTCGAGGTCATCGGCGGTGTCCTCCTCCGGTGCGAGGGGACGCTCCCCGGCCGACGAGATGGCGATCGCGTCGATCCCCTCTGAGATCAGCACCGCCTGCTCGCCGGCGGCCATCGGGACGGCGAGCCGTGAGAGGCCGCCGAAGAGACCGCTTCCGCCGGACCCGCGCCCCGACTGCTCGGCGAGGAGCGCCTCGGCGGTCCTCACCAAGCCCATCGAAGTGCTGGCATCGTCGGTGGAGTGGCGCAGGACGTGCGGCTGCTCGGGGTCGGCGGACCCGGGCTGGACCAGCACGACCGCCGCCACGATCTGATCGCGCTCGTCGAACGCCTCGATGAACCGGCGGGCCCCCTCGGCCCCCTCGCTGCCGGCATCGGTGGACACGAGCACGATGGTCTTTGCGTGCTCGGTCCCCCCCAGAACCTCGCCCAGCTCGATGAGCGCGGCGGTGGCCGCGGCGCTCGAGGCGGCGCCCGGGCCCGAGGCGGAATCACGGGCGGCCATCACCAGCACCGTCTCGTCGCTCTCCCCGGCGAGGGTGAGGACGACGTTGCGCAGCTCCTCGTCGCTGCCGTCCACCTCAGCCTCGAACGTCTGGGCGGCGGCGGTGCCGGCCTCGACCTCCTCGAAGCGGTCCAGCACCAGGTCGGCCGCCACCGCGTCTCCCTGGCCGCCGGCGACCCGCTCGGGGGCCGCGGCCAGGATGTCCTGCGCCGTGTCGCGGGCGCGCTCCGAATCGAAGGTCGCGGGCGCGATCTGGGGGTCAGGCGGCCCGGGGATCCCGTCCAGCGAGAACATCATTACGACGAACGCGGCCAGCGCCGGGAGCCAGGCGATCCTGTAGAGGCGGAAGTCGATCATCGGCAGCGGTTGGCGAGGCTAGCGCGGAGCCAGAGGTCAACCGCCAGCCCGTAGTCGACTCGATCGGTATCGGTCCGACTCAGTCGACAAGCAACCCGGCTTTCAGCAGGCTTTACCCCTCGCACTACGCTGTGACGATGAGCACCGCGGGCGAGGAGGCTTCGGGCCGGATCCTGCTCGTCGACGACGAGCAGGCGGTCCAGACGCTGCTCACCTACCCGCTTCGCAAGGACGGCTACGAGGTCGTTTCGGCGCAGGACGGCCGCGAGGCGCTCGACCGCTTCTCCGAGCAGCGCTTCGACCTGGTGGTGCTGGACATCATGATGCCGCGGCTCGACGGGATCGAGGTCTGCCGGCGCCTGCGGGCGCGAAGCCAGGTCCCGATCATCATGCTCACCGCCAAGGACGACGAGATCGACAAGGTCCTCGGCCTCGAGATGGGCGCCGACGACTACATCACCAAGCCCTTCTCCGTTCGGGAGTTCCGCAGCCGCGTCCGCGCGGCCCTTCGCCGCTCGGAGATGCGTGGTGGTCGCACCACGCCCGAGGAGCCGATCGCGGCCGGCGACCTGCGGATCGACTTCGCGCGGCGGGTCGTAGCCGTTCGCGACGACAAGATCCGGCTCACCTACGTCGAGTTCGAGATCCTCGCGGCGCTCGCCCTGTCCCCGGGCCGGGTGCTCACCAGGGAGAACCTGCTCGAGCACGTCTGGGGCGACTCCGCCTACCGCGACCCCCGAACCATCGACGTCCACATTCGCCACCTGAGGGAGAAGCTCGAGCTTGACCCGCGCTCGCCGGAGTACCTGTTCACGGTGAGGGGCGTGGGCTACCGCTTCCGAGACCCGGAATGAGCGTTCGCTACCGGCTGCTGGCGCTGTTCTTCGCCATCACCACCGCCGCGGTCGTCTTCGTCTACCTCTACGTGGTGCCCCAGCTCGACTCGCGTCTGACGGCCGAGCAGCTGCGCCGGCTCGAGTCGAGCGACGGCGTGCAGCGGGTCGCAGCGGCGATGCGAGACGGCGCCTCGCAGGCCGAGCTGCGCCGCGTGATCCGCTCGGTCGCGCAGGAGAGCGACGCGCGGGTGACCGTGCTCGGCGTGCGTGACACCGGCTCGGCGCCCGCCCCCGAGTTCGTCGTCGCCGACTCCGGGTTCGAGCGCACCGCGACGCAGCCCTCCTATCCCGGGGCGGCGGCGGCCGCCTCGAGCGGGCGCATCACGAGCGCCGTCGAGCGGGTGGACGGGGCCCGCCTGGGGCAGACGGCGGTCCCCGGCTTCGTCGACGGCGAGCCGACCTGGGTGACGGTGCTGTCGGTCGACCTCTCCGACGTCGACGCGAACGTCGCGCTGATCAAGCGCCAGATCCTGATCGCCGGGGCGATCGCCATCCTGGCGGCGCTCGCCGCGGGGTGGTTCGCGGCCGGCGCCCACGCCCGGCGCCTGCGCCGCCTCGAGGCCGCCGCCGAGGCGGCCGCCGAGGGGGACTTCAAGACCCAGATCCCGGTGGACTCGACCGATGAGGTCGGGCAGCTCGCGCGCACGTTCAACGAGATGCAGAAGCGGCTGGCCCGCCTCGACAGCGCGCGCAAGGAGTTCATCGCCAATGCCTCACACGAGCTGCGCACCCCGATCTTCTCGCTCGGCGGCTTCGTCGAGCTTCTGGAGGACGAGGACCCTGACCCCGAGGCCCGGGCCGACTTCGTGCGCACGATGCGCGAGCAGATCGCCAGGCTCGAGAAGCTGACCGACGACCTGCTGGACCTCTCCAAGCTCGACTCCGACGCCCTCCAGCTCCGCGCGGACCGGGTAAACGTCGGGCGGCTGGCCGAGAGGGTGGCGGCGGAGTTCGCGCCGGCGATCGACGGGCACAACTCCATGCTCGAGATCAAGCGGGACGCGGACGCGGTCGCCGCGGCCGACGCCGATCGACTGGCACAGATCCTCCGTATCCTCATCGACAACGCTCTCACGCACACCCCGAAGGGAACCGCGATCACCATCACCGCCGAGCAGGGCGACGGCACCGTCGAGGTGACCGTCCGAGACAACGGGCCGGGAATCGACCCGCACGACCGCGATCGCGTCTTCGAGCGCTTCCACACCGGCGACGAGCTCGGCGGCTCGGGGCTGGGGCTGGCCATCGCGCGCGAGCTGGCGATCCGGATGGGCGGCGACCTCGGGGTGCGCTCGCACCGCGGCCGGACCGAGTTCACGGTGCGGCTCCGCGCCGCCGCGAGCCAGGTGCCGGCATGAGGCCAGCCGCACTCGCCCCGATGGCAGCTCTCGCCCTCCTGATCGCCGGTTGCGGGGGCGACGACGAGGGCGCCGGCCCGATCGCCGACGGCCCGGGCTCCGGCGACGCCGAGCGGGTCGTGATCGCCACGGCCGATGGCTCCTTCAACCCGGGCGCGGTCTACGAGGAGGCGGCGCCGGGCGTGGTCACGATCATCTCTGTCTTCGGCGGTGGCGGGGGCGACACCGGCGACCTCTTCGGCGGCGGCGGCGGCGTCGGGCAGGGCTCGGGCTTCGTGATCTCCGACGGGGGCGAGATCCTCACCAACGCCCACGTCGTGACCGACGCGGAGGCCAGCGGGAACCCCGAGAACATCAGCGCCGCCAAGGAGGTCTACGTCCAGTTCGCCGACCGCAACCAGGTCCCGGCGGAGGTGGTCGGATTCGACCCCTACGCGGACGTGGCGCTGATCGAGGTCGATCCCGACGGCCTCGACATCCAGCCGCTCGAGCTCGGATCGCTCGACGACGTGGCCGTGGGCTCGCCCGTGGCGGCGATCGGGAGCCCGTTCGGCGAGGAGCAGTCGCTCTCGACCGGGGTGGTCTCGGCCACCGACCGCTCGATCGGGTCGCTCACGGAGTTCCGAATCGATGGGGCCATTCAGACCGACGCCTCGATCAACCCCGGAAACTCGGGCGGCCCGCTGCTCGACGCGGACGCGACGGTGATCGGCCTCAACCAGCAGATCAACACCACGTCGGGCGGCAACGAGGGGGTCGGCTACGCGGTCCCGATCGACCTGGCGCTGCGCTCGCTCGACCAGCTCCGCGACGACGGGAGCGTCGAGTACGCGTTCATCGGGGTCACGACCCAGGCGCTCTACCCGCAACTCGCGGACAAGCTGGGCATCGACGTCGAGACCGGCGCCCTGGTCGCGGAGGTCAGCGAGGGCGGCCCCGCGGCGGACGCCGGCATCGAGGGCTCCGACCAGACGGTGGACTTCCAGGGCCAGGAGATCGAGGCGGGCGGAGACGTGATCGTGGCCGTGAACGGCGAGCCGATCGTGGCCGAGTCGGACCTCCCGCGGCTGGTGTCCCGCCTCGACCCGGGTGACGAGGCCACGCTGGAGATCATCCGCGACGGCGAGCACGAGGAGGTCACCTTGACCCTCGGCACGCGCGAAGACGCAACCTGATGGGGTCCCCCCGATGGGGTCAGACCCCTTAACAATCCGAAACCGCGCGTTTGCAGGCAAAAGCGGGGTCTGACCCCATCTCGTGAACGCGGGGTCTGACCCCATCTCTGCCCGCGAGCTGGCGCTGGAGCTGGCGCTGGCCCTTCGCGAGCAGGTGCTGCCCGAGCTGGGTAGCCACGCCGGCCGCGGCCACGCCGGCGCCGGCGAGGGCGGCGACGTGACCTTCGCGATCGACGAGCGGGCCGAGGCGTTCATGGAGGAGTTCCTCAGCCTTAGGGCGCCGGGCGTCGCCTTCTACTCCGAGGACCGGGGCATGGTGAAGCCCGCCGGAGAGCCACGATTGGTCCTGGTGGTGGACCCGATCGACGGCACCCGCCCGGCGATGGCGGGGCTCGAGTCTGCGTGTGTCTCGGTCGCGGCGGCATCGCTCGACTCCGAGCCGACGATGGGCGACGTCGACGTCGGCTGCGTCGTCGAGATCAAGTCCGGCCGGGCCTTCGTGGCCGAGCGGGGCAAGGGCCTCGACCCGGCGCCCCGCCTCTCGGCCAACACCGACCTCTCGCGCATGTTCTGGACCTACGGGTTCCGCGGGCGGCCGGTGCGCGCGGTCGTCGAGGTGATCGGGGATCTGATCGACGGGTCTTCCGTTGGCGGCGGCACCTTCGACCTCGGCTCGGCCACCTTCGACATGACCAGGATCGTCACCGGCCAGCTCGACGCCTACGTCGAGCCGGGGCCTCTCATCGTGTCCGAGGTGCCCGGCACGCGCGAGGAGTTCGAGCGCGTCGGCGGCGGCGTCGTCCTCAACAACTCCCCGTACGACCTCGCCGCCGCGGCGCTTTGTCTGACCGAGGCCGGAGCGATCGTCACCGACGCAGCCGGCGGCTCGCTCGCCGACCGCCCGCTGCTGGGCTCGGGCCACGAATTCCAGATGTCGTGCGTCTGCGCGGCCAACCCGGACCTCCACCGCCAGATCGTCGAGGAGGTGGAGGCCGGCATCGGGCGCCTGCGCGAGCGGTCGGCCTAGCCAACTGTCCCGCGCCGCGCTGTCGGCGCGCGCTAGCCTGCCGCAGCCATGCTCACCGAAGTCGCTCTCGGCAACCGCTCGCTCGCCGACTACACCCACATCGCCGGCCGCGGCCTGATCGAGGAGATCCGCGAGCTCGCCGAGCCGCTCGAGGGCAAGCGGATCCTCCACGTGAACGCGACCGCGTTCGGCGGCGGGGTCTCGGAGATCCTCTACACGCTGGTGCCGCTGATGAGCGACGTCGGCCTCGACACGCACTGGCAGGTGATCCTTGGGCGCGAGGAGTTCTTCAACGTCTCGAAGCTGATGCACAACTCGCTCCAGGGCGACGAGCAGTCGATCTCCGACGAGCAGTGGGAGGTGTTCAGCGCCTACAACGCGATGAACGCGAAGAGCCTCGACGGCGACTGGGACGTGATCATCATCCACGACCCCCAGCCGGCCGGGATGCGGATGCACGCGGTCGATCGCGCCAAGCGCTGGATCTGGCGCTGCCACATCGACCTCTCGACGCCGAACCCGGACACGACCGCGCGCCTCAAGCCGCTGATCCGCGACTACGACGCCACCGTCTGGCACATGCAGCAGTACGTCCCCGAGGATCTGGACCCCCGCGGCACGGTCAACATCGTCCCGCCGGCGATCGACCCGCTCTCGCCCAAGAACATGGCGCTCTCGCCCGACGACGCGGCTTTCGTCTGCGAGCAGTTCGGGATCGACGTCGAGCGGCCCCTGATCTGCCAGGTCTCGCGGTTCGACCCGTGGAAGGACCCGATGGGCGTGATCGACGCCTACCGGATCGCGAAGGAGGAGATCCCGGACGTCCAGCTGGCTTTGGTGGGCTCGATGGCCACCGACGACCCCGAGGGCTGGGAGTTCTTCCATGCCACCATGCGCCACGCCGACGGCGACCCCGACATCAAGATCCTCAACAACCTCAACAATGTCGGCGCGATCGAGGTGAACGCCTTTCAGTCCCAGGCCGACGTGTGCATGCAGAAGTCGATCCGCGAGGGCTTCGGGCTCACCGTCACCGAGGCGCTGTGGAAGGGGCGGCCCATGGTCGCCGGGAAGGTCGGGGGCATCCCGCTCCAGATCGAGGACGGGAAGTCGGGCTACCTGGTCTCCTCGGCCGAGGAGGCTGCACAGCGGTCGATCGAGATCCTCAAGGACCCCGAGCTGGCCAAGCGCCTCGGCAGGGCGGGCAAGGAGCACGCCCGCGAGCACTTCCTGACCCCGCGGCTCCTGCGCGACTGGCTGCGGATGTTCACGGCGCTCGACGGCGCTGGCTGACCTGAACCCACGGAGCACTAGGCTCTCCGCGCATGGGAGAGCAGGACCTCGTCATCGTCTCCAACCGCGGGCCGGCGGAGTTCGAGCGCGACGAGGCGGGTGAGCGCGTCGTCCGCCGCGGCGGCGGCGGGCTGGTGACCGCGCTCCAGGGCCTCGTCTCACATCGCGAGGCCTTGTGGATCGCATCGGCGATGACGGATGAGGACGTGGCGGTCACGCGGGAGGCCGGGGGGCGGCCCACCTCGGTCGAGCTCGAGGGCGTGACCTACGACGTGCTGCTGGTCGAGTCCGACCCCGAGGCCTACGAGCGCTTCTACAGCGTCATCGCGAACCCGCTCCTCTGGTTCATCCAGCACTACCTCTGGGACCTCTCGAACGCTCCCGACATCCGCGCCGAGGAGGCGGAGGCTTGGGAGCGCGGATACCGGGTCGTGAACGCCGACATCGCCAACGCGGTCCTGCGCACGATCGAGGAGCTGCCCGATCCGCTGGTGATGCTCCACGACTATCACCTCTACACGTGCCCGGAGCTGGTGCGCGCCGCCCGCCCGGACGTCTTCCTCCAGCACTTCGTCCACATCCCGTGGAGCCAGCCCGACTCGTGGCGGATCCTCCCGGTGCGCTGGCGCGAGGAGATCTACCGCGGGATGCTGGCCAACGACATCATCGGCTTCCACACCACCGCCTACTGCCGGAACTTCCTGCACTGCTGCCGGGAGCTGATGGAGCTGGAGGTCGACTACGAGCGCGGCGCCGTGCTGCACTCTGGCCGAGAGACGTGGGTGCGCGCCTACCCGCTCGGCATCGACGCCGGCCGCTTCGAGCAGGTCGCGGCCTCGGAGGAGGTCGCCGTCTACGAGGAGGAGCTCCTGCGCCGCCGCCGCGACCACCTGATCCTCCGGGTCGACCGGGCCGACCTCTCGAAGAACGTGCTGCGCGGCTTCACCGCGTTCGACACCTTCCTCCAGGAGCACCCCGAGTTCCGCGAGCGCGTCACCTTCATCGCCCACCTCCAGCCCTCGCGCCAGGACGTGCCCGAGTACCAGGAGTACCTGGAGCGGATCGAGGCCCTGGTCGCCGTCGTCAACCACCGTCACGGCACGACCGACTGGATGCCGATCGACCTGCGGATCTACGAGAACTTCCCCGAGGCGGTCGCGCGCTACAAGCACTTCGACCTGCTGATGGTCAACTCGATCTTCGACGGGATGAACCTGGTCGCGAAGGAGGCGCCGGCCGTGAACACGCGCGACGGGGTCGTGATCCTGTCGGAGAACACCGGCGCCCACGAGGAGCTGGGCGACTGCACGCTCACCGTGAACCCGTTCGACATCCAGGAGCAGGCCGACACGATCCACCGGGCGCTGACGATGTCGCCCGAGGAGCGCCGCATGCGCGCCGACCGTCTGCGCGAGATCGTCCGCGACCGCGACCCGGGCGTCTGGATCGACGAGCAGCTGGCCGACATCCGCGCCAAGCGCGAGAGCTTGGCGTAGGGCCCGCCCCGCTCAGCCCCGCACGCGGACCTTTCGGATCTCCGACCAGCCCCGGGCGTAGGGGTACCCCGGCTGCTTCGGGACGAGCGCCCGGAACCGGTAGGTGCGGGTGCCGGTGGTGGAGGTGAAGCGGTAGGCGTCGCGCCAGCGCCCGTTGGCGTCGGCGTTGTGGGCGCGGACGATGGTCCAGTGGTCGCCGGTGCGCACCTCGAGCTGGACCCGGCGCCCGCCCTCGCCGGGGCCGTGAAGGCGCACCTCGAACCGCGCCTCGTCGCCGTTTCGCAGCGTGCCGGAGGGCGAGACGCTCAGCGTCGGCCTGGCTCGGACCGCCAGGTGCATCTGGCGCTCGGCGACGTGGTCGGCGTCGGACCAGTGAGCCACGCGCACCTCGCGGGTCGGCCCCGGCTCGAGGCGGGCCTCGAAGCGGCCGCCGGGCCCCGTCACCGGCGTCGCGACCACTCGCTCGGGCCCGTCGCCAGGGACGACCTCGGTCGCCACGCACACCCTCGCGCCAACGATCCCCGCACCGGAGTGGTCGGTGAGAGTGCCGACGACCCTGGCGCGCCGGTCGCGCGGGATCGACCCGCGCTCGCCGATCCCGGCGAGGCGGGCGCGAAGCACGCCGGACTCGCCGCCGCGGTCGATCGGGCACTCGTTGTCGACGCGCGCCTTGTGGCGGGCGCAGGAGCGGTTTCGCTGCCCGCCGAGGGCGAGGTCGTCGGCGCAAACCCGGATCCGGTTCAGGCCCTGGCGGAAGCCGCGGCCGGTCGTGTCCAGCTCCCACCTTCGCTCGCTCTCGCCGGGGCACGGCTTCAGCCGCAGGGCCACCTGTCGGCGCAGCTGGCATGGGACCTTGCGAGCGCCGATCGGCTTCCCATTGACCTCCAGGTACAGCCGGCGGACGCCGCCGCCCAGGTCGGTCGCGAGGGCGTCGAGCGCCTGGGTGCCGCGCAGCGTGCGGTTGCCGGCCAGCGGCCCATCGAGCGTTGCCTCGGGCTTCGTCTCGTCGGAGAGCCGCAGCGAGACGTGTCGCATCATCACCCGCGCCGCCTCGCCCTCTCCGCAGCGTGGGCGCGAGCATGCGAGTCGGGCCTCGAAGCGCTGCCCACCCTTCCCCGTCCAGCGGGCTGTATCGGGCGATTGCGGGACGGGCCCGAACGGCCGCGGTCCGGTGGAGCCCACCGCCGCGAGCAGCGCGGGGACGTGGCCGGAAGCGGCGGTGCCGGCGACCTTGGCGGCGAAGGCGACGATCTCGGTGCCCTCGGGCGCATCGAGCGACCATGAACCCCAGCGATCGCGCTTCGAGTTCGGCGAGGAGTGGCGGACGACCAGGCCGCCGCCGCCCTCGCAGTCGGCCTTCGAGACGTAGTGATCGGAGTTCCGGTCGAACGCGACGTCCGGCGCGGCCGGCCCCCAGGTCGGGGTTGCATTGGGCCGCGCGGTAGGTGCCGCCCTCGGCCGAGCTGGCGACGACGAGCAGGACGAGGATCGCGGCGGAGGCTGCGATCAGCCAGGCACCCGCGATCGCGGCGCGCGTGAGACGGGACGGCGGGGGCGTGGGGTCTTGCATGTATCTCCCGGGTCGTTGGTGTGCTGGGTCAGTGCTCGAAGTCGAACTCGCCCGGCGCGGGCGGCAGGGCCGGCGCCGGCGCTGGAGGGGGAGGCGCCGGCGCCGGTGCCGCGGGGGGCGGAGGAGGGGCCGGAGCCGGAGGGGGAGGTGGCGGCTCGGGTGCTGTGCGCGGGCGCGCCGGGGGTTCCGGCCGATCCTGCTGGCGCGCGGGACGCCGCACCGGGTCCGGCCTCGTCGTCGTGCGCGGTCGCGTCCGCTCGCTGGGCGGGCGCCGCGGCGGCTTGGGCGCTCGCGCCCTCGGCGGCTCGGCCGGGGCGTCCGCCGCGGGCACGGGCGGCGCGGGGCCGAGCGCGTGCAGGCCGATGTCGTCGCTCAGCCGCGGCGCCTGGGGCTCACCCGCGATCGTGCCGAGGGCGACCGTGGCGCCAAGCCCGCCCGTGGCGAGCGCCAGCAGGCGCGCCAGGCCGCTCCAGCGAATCTGCCCCAGAAGGCTCATCGCTGACGTCAAGCCCGGGGCCGCTCCGAGCGCCCCCCGCTATAGTCGTCCGCCGCCTATGGTCGCCCCTCAAGCCGAATACGAGCTCGTCCTGATGCTCGACCCGGAGATGCCGGACGAGCGCCGCGAGCAGATCGCCGCCGACGCCCGCCAGCGGATCGAGTCGGGCGGTGCGCTCAAGGCCGACAACTCCTGGGGCATGCGCAAGATGGCCTACGAGATCAGCCAGCGCACCGAGGCCGACTACCGCTTCTTTCGGTTCGAGTCAGGCGGCACGCCGCTGCTCGACGAGCTGAACCACAACCTCCGGATCGCCGACGGCGTCCTTCGCTTCCGCATCTTCAAGGTCGACCCGCGCACGCCCGTGATCGTCCCGCCGCCGCCCACCCCGCTCTCCTCGGGCCGGCCCGAGCGCGGCGAGCGCGGCTCCCGCCGCGACGGCCCCGGCCGCGGCCGTGGCGACGGCCCGCCCCGCAGCCGTGGAGCCGACGACGACCCGGTGGCCGCGCCGGTCGAGGCCGTCGCGGCTCCGGCCGAGGAGGCTCCTGCCGAGGCCGCGGCGCCTGCACCGGCTCCCGACTCGCCTGAGGCTCCGGTCGCCGATGCGCCCCAGGAGCCCGCCGAGCCCGCCCCGGAGCCCGAGACCCCCGCCGCGGACGCCGAGCCCGAGGCTCCCGCCTCCGACGACGAGCAGTAGCCGCCTGCACCGCCGCGCCGTCCGACTGGCTCACCCCGCTATTTGCGCCTTCCTCCGTCAGGGGGGAGAGAACCGGCCGACCGGCTCCTTAGACTCGATAACGAGTCAACGAATCTTCAGGAAGGGCTGATCAACCATGGCCGCGTCCAACATCAATTCGGTGGTCGTCACTGGGAATCTCACCCGCGACCCCGAGCTCCGTCACCTCAACAGCGGCACCGCCGTCTGCAAGCTCCGCGTCGCGGTGAACACCCGCCGCAAGGACGGGAACGAGTGGGTGGACAAGCCGAACTACTTCGACGTCACCGTCTGGGGCGCCCAGGGCGAGAACTGCGCGACCTACCTCTCGAAGGGTCGCCCGGTCGCGATCCAGGGCCGCCTCGAGTGGCGCGAGTGGCAGAACGACAACGGCGACAAGCGCCAGGCGGTTGAGATCATCGCCGAGTCCGTCCAGTTCCTCGGTAGCCGCGACGGCTCCGGCGGCGGCCAGGGCTCCGGCGGCGGCAACGGGTTCGCCGCCAAGTCCGACGTCCCGGCGGATACCTCCGACTTCGAGAACGAGACGGCGAGCGTCGGCGCCTCGGACGACGACGACATCCCGTTCTAGCGAGGCCCGGCTCGGGCGGGGTCGGGCTCCGGGCTCGGCCCCGTATGTTGCTGCCGACTCTCTATCATGCGGGTCTCGCGCCGCTTCGCTGCGGCGCGATTCGTGTCAGATGACTGAAGCAAGCGACAAGAGCGCCGCCTGATGGCACGTCCCCAGCAGCGTGCCCCGCAGGGTGGCTCCAGCGGCGGCGGCCCGCCCGGGCGTGGCGGCGGCGGCCGCAGGCGCGGTCCCTCGGATCGCATGCGCCCGCGCAAGTACACGCGCATCAACGTCGAGTGGATCGACTACAAGGACCTGGCGACGATGCGCCGCTTCATCTCCGACCGGGGCAAGATCCGCTCCCGCCGGGTCACCGGGCTCTCCCGCCGCCACCAGCAGCAGCTGGCGCTGGCGGTGAAGCGCGCCCGCGAGATCGCGCTCCTGCCCTACGTCGGCGAGCGCTAGGGCGGCCGGGGATGGCCCAGGCGATCCTGCTGAAGGACGTGCCCGACCTCGGCGAGGCCGGCACCGCCGTCGACGTCTCGCCCGGCTACCTCCGCAACTACCTACAGCCCCGCAAGCTGGCCCAGCCCGCGACGCCCGGCGCCCTCGAGGCCGCCCAGCGCCAGAAGCAGCGCGCCGAGCAGGCCGCCCGCGATGCTGCCGAGCGCGCCGGCGAGACGGCGGCCCTGCTCTCCAAGACCGTGCTCACCATCCAGCACCAGGCCGGCCCGGACGGCAAGCTGTTCGGGTCCGTCACCAGCGCCGAGATCGCAGACGCGATCTCCGAGGCGCGCGGGCTTCGCATCGACCGCAAGAAGATCCGCCTCGACGACCCGATCCGCGAGATCGGCACCTACATGGTCGACGTCGAGGTCGGCGGCGGCGAGACCGCTCGCGTCAAGACAATCGTCGCCGAGCAGAAGTAGCACTCCGGCGCTCGCCAGCAGTCCGCCGCGCGCTTGTTTCAGTCGCTAGTCGCCGATGCCGGCCGCCGCGAGCGCCCGGTCGCGGCTCGAGAAGACCTCAATCCGCACGGCCTTCCCGTCGCGCAGCGTCCAAAAGTGTGCGCCCTGCACGTCCACGGACACGCCGCTCTCCTTGCCGCGCCCGCTGTAGCGGGTAAGGACGACCACGTGGTCGCCGGCCGTCAAGTACTCCTCCGCCTCGCAGCGCCAGTCCTCCCACGGGCTCAGCCACTCGCGAAGACGCCTGCTTCGCTCCGCGTCGTCGTGGGCGATGCCCGCGAGCCCTGGGAACTCATCCGACCAGCCCCACTCCATGTCGTCGGCGTAGATCTCGAACCGGGGGCGCCAGTTCCCCTGGCCCCACTCCTCGTAGACGCCCCGGAGCGCGGCCAGGTCCGCCTCCTGGACGCCTCCCTGCGTCGTGCTCGACTCTTCGGTGGCCATGCTTGCCAGGGATCGTAGCCGCGGGTCCCGCAGTCACGAACGCTGCGCTTCCCGGAATCAACTCGAGGAGGTGCGAGTCGAATGGGCGCGGGACGCCTAGGCTCGGTGCCGTGCGCGGCAGAGGCGACCGAATCGAGCTGGCGATCATCGTCGTGCTCCTCGCGGCGACGCTGGGGTCGTTTCTCATCGTCGGCGTGGATCCGCTCGGCGTCATCGTCCTGGTCCTCCTGCTCGTCTGCCTCGGCCTGTATCTCCACCAGCGGTGAACGCCGCTCTAACTCTCCGCAAAAGGCGTCTTCGCGGCTCGCGTCCGGCACCCCCCTGTGGTTGATTGGGAAGGACGGGCCCCCGGGGGCAGAGTTCCGCCGCCGCCGGCCCTCTAATTAGACGAGGCCGATGGCGAGCGCGGACACAGCCCACGTACCACCCCAGAACCTCGAGGCCGAGGAGTCGGCGCTCGGGGCGATGATGGTCTCCGGCGGCGCGATCGACGCCGTCATCCTGGACGTTCGCCTCAACGAGGAGGACTTCTACCGCGAGGGGCACCGGATCGTCTACCGGGCGATCAAGTCTCTGCACGAGCGCGGCGATCCGGTCGACTCGATCAGCGTCGCCGAGCTGCTCACGCAGACCGGCCAGCTGGCCGAGGCCGGCGGCCGCGAGACGGTCACCCAGCTCCCCAGCGCCGTCCCGGCCCCCGGCAACGCCCGCCACTACGCGCGGATCGTCAAGCAGAACGCGCTCCTGCGCCGCCTGCTGAACGCCTCGCACCGGATCCAGAAGTCCGTCCACGAGCGCGAGGGCGAGCCCAGCGAGCTGGTCGAGCAGGCCGAGTCGCTCCTGTTCAAGGTCGCCTACGAGGACCGGGCCAGCGACTTCCGCAAGGTCGCCGACGTCCTCGCCGAGGAGGTCGACCGCCTCGAGGCACTCGCCCGCGGCGACCGCGAGCTGACCGGCACCCCCTCGGGGTTCCGCGACCTCGACAGCCTGCTCGGCGGCTTCCAGCCCGGCAACCTGATCATCCTCGCCGCCCGCCCCTCGCTGGGAAAGTCGGCGCTCGTCTGCAACATCGCCGACAACGTGGCCGGCCGGCAGGGCCTGCCCGTCGCCTTCTTCTCGCTCGAGATGTCCGAGGTCGAGCTGGCCCATCGCTTCATCTCCTGCCGTGCCCGGATCTCCAACGACAAGCTGCGCAAGGGCAAGGTCTCCCAGCGCGACTGGCCGAAGGTGCTCAAGGCCTGCAACGAGCTGGAGTCGGCGCCGCTGTGGCTCGACGACTCCTCCGACCTCAGCCTCCTCGACCTCCGCGCCAAGGCCAGACGCCTCGCCTCCAGCGAGGGCGGCGGCGACCTCGGCCTGGTGATCGTCGACTACATGCAGCTGATGCGGCCCGACGACCAGCGCGCCAACCGCGTCGAGCAGGTCGGCCAGATCTCCCGCGGCCTCAAGGTCCTCGCCCGCGAGCTGAACGTCCCGGTGATCGGCCTCTCCCAGCTCTCCCGCGCCCCGGAGCTGCGCCCTGGCCCGGAGCGCGGCCGGCCGATGCTTTCGGACCTGAGAGAAAGTGGTTCGATCGAGCAGGACGCGGACGTCGTCGCCTTCATCTACCGCAAGGCCCTGTACAGCGACCACGACGACGCTGTCGATCCGTCGGAGGCGGAGCTGATCATCGCCAAGCACCGCAACGGGCCGACCGGGAGCGTCGACATGGTCTTCCTCGAGCAGTACCCCCGCTTCGTGGACAAGGCGCACGGGAACCTGGAGCGGCCGGTCGACCAGCGGCCGGGCGAAGGGCCGCCGCTGGTTGACGTGGCGGACGAGGCGTGAGCGGCGCGCGCCCTCTGCGGGTCGCCGACGCGGCCGAGCCGACGTGCCCGCTGGGCGTCTGCGACGGCTCGGGCTGGATCCTGGGGCCCGAGGACGTGGCCCGTCCATGCGAGTGCCGGGCGCCGAGGCTCGCCCGGCGTCGCGCGCGCGGCGTTGCATCCACGATCCCTCCCCGCTACCGCGGCGTCTCCTTCGACCGCCCGCCGGTCTCGGACATGGCGGCCGACAAGGGCCGCGCGCCGGTGGTGAAGGCGGTCCGCGCCTTCGCCGACGAGGTCTCCGAGCGTCTCGACGAGGGTCGTGGCCTTTGGCTGATGGGTGACGTCGGGACCGGGAAGACCACGCTCGCGATGCTGGTCTCGAAGGCGGCGGCGGAGGCGGGGAGGAGCGTCGCGATCTACTCGCTGCCGCGCCTTTTGGCCCGGATCCGCCGCACCTACGACGCCGAGTCGGGGGAGGACTCCTACCTCGAGTTCTTCCAGCGTCTCACCTCCGTCGACCTCCTCCACATCGACGACCTCGGGGCCGAGAAGCGCTCCGACTGGGTGCTCGAGCAGCTCTACGCGATCGTCGACGAGCGCTACGAGTCGGAGCGCTCGATGGTGGTCACCACCAACCTCGACCAGGCCTCGCTCGAGGAGCAGATCGGCCCGCGCACGGTGTCGAGGCTGGTCGAGATCTGCGGTGACCCGCTGCCGCTGTTCGGGGCCGACCTTCGCTACCGGGTGCCCGAGTAGCGGTAGGGTCGGTCCCGAGATGGAGCTGCGCCTCGAGGTCGTACAGGTCCCGGTCGCGGACGTCGATCGCGCGATGGCGTTCTACTCGGAGCGCCTCGGCTTCAGCGTAGATCACGACACCGAGCCGCAGGTGGGGATGCGGGTGGTCCAGCTCACCCCGCCTGGCTCGGGCTGCTCGATCGTGATCGGCACCGGGCTCAACGCCATGGAGCCCGGCAGCCTCGAGGGCCTGCAGCTGGTCGTCAACGACATGGACGCGGTTCACGCCGAGCTCACAGGCCGGGGGGTGGAGGTGGGCCAGATAGAGTGGCTCGGTCACAAGGACCGGCCGGAGTCCCGGTTCGCCCACGCCAACTTCAAGGATCCGGACGGCAACTCCTGGGTCCTGCAGGAGATCCCCTCATGAACGATCGCACCCCGCTCGTCAAGGGCACCGACTTCATCTGCATCGGCACCCAGGACTTCGACAAGGCCGTCGACTTCTACGAGAACGTGCTCGGCCTGGACAAGTCGAAGCAGTGGGGCAGCATGCCCGGGATGGAGTTCGAGACCGGCAGCCTCACGATCGCGCTGATGCAGTCCGACGCCTTCGGGGTCGATTTCGCCCCGCACCGCCATCCGATCGAGTTCCACGTCGATGACGTCGCGGCCGCGCGGGCCGAGCTCGAGTCCCGCGGGGTCGAGTTCGAGGGCGAGATCCTCGATTCGGGCGTGTGCCACCAGACGTTTTTCGCCGATCCCGACGGCAATGCCCTGGCGATCCACCACAGGTACGCGCCCCAGGACTAGCCGTTCCGGCAGCATCCGGCTGCCGGCCTCTCCATAATGCGCGCGCTGTGCCATCAACGGTCATAGTCGGCGCCCAGTGGGGCGATGAGGGCAAGGGGAAGGTCGTCGACCTGCTCGCCGAGCAGGCCGACATGGTCGTGCGCTTCCAGGGCGGCAACAACGCCGGCCACACGATCATGCGCAACGGCGACACCTTCAAGTTCCACCTCGTCCCGTCCGGGATCCTCCACCCCCAGCTGACCTGCGTGATCGGCAACGGCGTGGTCGTCGACCCGGCGGTCCTGATCGAGGAGCTGGAGAGCCTGCGCCGACGTGGGATCGACACCGGCGAGCTGCGGCTCTCGGCCAACGCCCACCTGATCATGCCCTACCACGTGATGCTCGACACGGCTGGCGAGGCGAAGCTCGGCAAGCTGGAGATCGGGACCACCAAGCGCGGGATCGGCCCCTGCTACGCCGACAAGGCCGCACGGCTCGGGATCCGGGTGCAGGACCTGCTGGACGCGAAGATCCTGCGCAAGAAGATCGCGGCGGCGCTCGAGCCCAAGCAGCAGATGCTTCGTCCCTGGGCGCGCGACCCCCGCCTCGACCTCCACGCGATGACGGAGGAGTACCTGCGTTTCGGCCATCGCCTGGAGCCCCACATCGCCGACACGGCGCGCCTCTGCTGGGAGGCGCTCGACTCCGGCAAGCGCCTGATCTTCGAGGGCGCGCAGGCGACGATGCTCGACCTCGACCACGGCACCTATCCCTTCGTCACATCCTCGAACCCCGTCGCGGGCGCGGCGTGCGTCGGCGCCGGCGTCGGGCCCGGGGGACATCGACGAGGTCTGGGGCGTCGCGAAGGCCTATGCCACCCGCGTCGGCGCCGGCCCGTTCCCGACCGAGCTGGATGACCCGCTTGGCGATCACCTGCGCGAGTTGGGCGGCGAGGTGGGCACGACGACGGGCCGCGACCGCCGGGTCGGCTGGCTCGACCTGGTCGCTCTGCGCTACGCGGTTCGGCTCAACCGGATGTCGGCGCTGGCGATCACGAAGCTCGACGTTCTCGCCGGCACCGATCCGCTGAAGGTCGCCGTCCGCTACCGCTCATCGGAGGGGGCGGTGCTGGAGGAGTTCCCCTGGCACCAGTCGATCGTCCACACCGCCGAGGCCGAGTACGAGGAGCTGCCCGGGTTCGAGGGCGACATCGGCTCCTGCCGCACCGAGGCCGAGCTGCCCCAGGCCGCGCGCGACTACCTGCGGTTCATCGAGGAGGCGGCGGGCGTCCCGATCCGCCTCATCGGTGTCGGACCCGGCCGCGACCAGGTCGTCTGGACGGGCGACACCTCGCCGCAGCTGCGCGCCGCGTAGGAAACGGCCGCAAATAGACTCAGCCGCCATGTTCGAGAAGGTCATGGTCGCCAACCGCGGCGAGATAGCCATCCGCGTCATGCGCGCGCTGCGCGAGATGGGGATCACGTCGGTCGGCGTCTACTCGGAGGCCGATCGTGACACCCCGGCGGTCCGCTACGCCGACGAGGCGTACCTGCTGGGGCCCGCGGTCCCCGCCGAGAGCTATCTGAACATCGAGCGGGTTATCGAGGTCGCGAAGGAGGCGGGCGCCGAGGCGATCCATCCCGGCTACGGCTTCCTGGCGGAGAACGCGGCGTTCGCAACGGCCTGCGAGGAGGCGGGCATCGTCTTCATCGGCCCGCCTGCAAGCGCGATCGAGGCGATGGGGTCGAAGACCCGAGCGCGCGAGCTGATGCAGGAGGCAGGGGTCCCGATCGTCCCCGGCTCCACCGAGCCCTCGCCCGACGTCGCGGCCGCCAAGAAGGCGGCGAAGAAGATCGGCTACCCGATCGCGTGCAAGGCGGCCGGGGGCGGCGGCGGCAAGGGGTTCCGTGTGGCGATGAGCGAGGACGAGCTGGAGGAGGCGTTCGAGGGCGCCGCGCGGGAGGGTGAGAAGTTCTTCTCCGACGACCGGGTCTATCTGGAGCGGTACCTCGAGGACCCGCGGCACGTGGAGGTCCAGGTGCTGGCCGACTCCCACGGGAACGTGATCCACCTGGGCGAGCGCGACTGCTCGATCCAGCGTCGTCACCAGAAGCTGATCGAGGAGGCGCCCGGGCCGCACGTCGACGAGGCCATGCGCGAGCGGATCGGCAAGATCGCCATCGACGCCGCCGCTGCCGTTGACTACCGCGGCGCCGGCACCGTCGAGGGCATGCAGGTGGGCGACGAGTACTTCTTCCTCGAGATGAACACCCGCGTCCAGGTCGAGCACTGCGTGACCGAGATGGTCACCGGCATCGACATCGTCCGCGAGCAGGTCCGGATCGCCGCGGGTGAGGAGCTCTCGTTGGCGCAGGACGAAGTCGCGCTGACCGGGCACGCGATCGAGTGCCGGATCAACGCCGAGGCTGCCCACAAGGACTTCGCGCCCGCGCCCGGCCCGATCGAGAGCTACCGCGAGCCGGCCGGGCCGGGCGTGCGAGTCGACTCCGGCCTCGAGGCCGGCACCGAGGTGACCCCGATCTACGACCCGATGGTCGCGAAGCTCATCGTCTGGGACACCGACCGCGAGCGGGCGACCGCGCGGATGCTCCGGGCGCTGGGCGAGTACGAGATCGAGCCGCTCGTGACCCTGATCCCGTTCCACGAGGCGCTCCTCGCCACCGAGCAGTGGGCGAAGGGCGAGACCTGCCGCGACCTCACCGAGGACAAGAAGTGGCTGAAACAGACGATGCCCGACACCCCCTCAGCTTCGCTTCCGGGGGTGTCGGGGCCGGACCAGGATGAGGCTGGCGAGGTCACTGAACGGGACTACAAGGTGGAAGTTGACGGCCGCCTCCACTGAGGTGAAGGTGATCGGCGCCGCCGCGCCCGCCGGGTCTGCGCCGGCCCCGGACGCCCGCCGCCCGCCGAAGCGCGAGCGTTCAGGGGGCTCAGCGGGGGGCGGGGCGAGCGGCCCGACTTTGGCCTCGCCCCTTCAGGGCACCGTGCTGAAGGTGGCGGTCGAGAAGGGCGCGGAGGTGGCGGAGGGCGACCTCGTCTGCGTCATCGAGGCGATGAAGATGGAGAACGAGATCACCGCCCATATGGCGGGCAAGGTGACCGACCTCGCCGTCAGCGAGGGGGGCTCGGTGAATGCCGGCGACCCGCTCGCCACCATCGAGCCGGCGGGATGACCGACGCGATCGCCGGGCTTCCGTGGCGCGGCCCCAACGGCGAGCGGCCCGACCTGCCGCTGCCGCCGGACAAGCTTCCCCTTCGCCGTGGCGGGCGGATGCGAAAGCGCTGGCGGTACGTCGGCGCGTTCGCCGACGAGGTCATGGTCTGCGCCGCCAGGGTCCACGTCGGGCCGCTGGTGCAGAACTTCTGGGCGGTCTGCGACCGCGAGAGCGGCGAGATGTGGGAGCGGACGCGGATGCTCCTCCCCGGAGCCCGCGGCGACGTCTGGACCGAGCACCTCGGCGGCGAGGAGGTGGTGGCCGAGCTGGGGGACGTCGGGGTGCTGGACTACGCCCCGGACGAGGGCTCGCTGGTCCGCATCGACTCGGACGTGCGTGGGCCTGACGACTGCCGCGCCTTCCTGCGCTGTCACGGCGGCCGCTGGGCGGAGGCGATCTGCCCGACCGCGGAGGGGCAGTACGTGTGGACGCGTAAGCGTGCCGACGTGCCGATCGAGGTCGACGTCCGGGTCGGCGACCTCCGCTGGCGGGTCGAGGCGCGCGGGATGGAGGACGAGTCGGCCGGCTACCACCCCCGCCACACGGTCTGGAGCTGGTCGTCGGGCGTCGGCCACACCGTTGACGGCCGCTCGGTCGGCTGGAACCTCGTCGCGGGGATCAACGACCCGCCCGAGCGCTCGGAGCGGGCGATCTGGGTTGACGGCGCGCCCTCGGAGCCCGGCCCGGTCGTCTTTGACGGCCTCGACGCCATCGACTTCGACGACGGCTCGCGACTCGCGTTCACGAAGGAGTTCGAGCGCTCCAAGGAGGAGAACCGCTGGATCGTCAAGTACTCCTACCGCCAGCCCTTCGGGACGTTCTCCGGAACGCTCCCCGGCGGTCTGGAGCTCGAGCGCGGCCTGGGCGTGATGGAGTTCCACGACGCGACCTGGTGAGGCTCGGCAGTCTGGCGACTTTCGGGGGACAGGTCCCCGAAACGCGCCATCCAGTCGCGCCGCGCGCTCACGGGTACACCGACTCCACCCGCCAGCGCCAGGGCGGCTCCTCGCCGGCGGGGAAGTCGATGTGGTTTCGGCCGTGGAGGGTCTCGAGCGGGACGAGCTTCGGGTCCTGGGTCTCGAGTAGCGGCGTCGAGGCGAGCGCGGCGACCTCGGCTGACGTCGCCCGGCGCACCTCGCGGTCCCAGCCGATCGTAGGCCGGTAGAGCCAGTAGGAGATGACGACTTCGCCGCCCGCGCGGCGGCCGTCCTCCACCGAGACGAACGCGGTCGTGCGGCGGTTCGAGGCCGTCAGCCTCGTGCTCCCGGGGATCGGCGTGGCGCAGCTCGCGCTGCGGCAGTAGCGGAAGTCGACCGGCACGAGGCCGCCGACCGATCGCCGGCGCCGGCGCGAGCGCCCGGATCGCCCCGCCGAGCGGGCGCCCGTATGCCTCCGTGAGCGGGTCCTGCCAGCACGGGCCCGGCAGCCGCGGGGCGCAGCGGAGCTTGCGGGCGATCGCCGAGCCGACCTCCCGCCCGCCCTCGAGCGCCGGCGCCCCCGCGAGGGCGGCCGCACAGGCGAGCAGCAGCACCGCGATCAGCAGCGCCAGGCCCGCCTGCTCGACGGAAGCCGCCCCGTTGTCACCGCGCATGCGCACGCGCCCACGCTAGGCGGCGCGGGCGCGCGGGATGCGCGCGTTTCGTGCCTACTCAGCTACCGGGTGGTCGGCGGATCAGGAGAGGCCCTGGCGCGCCTCGCGCACCAGCGTCACGGCCTCCGGGAAGACGACCCGGATCGCGTCGCGGACCTGCATCGCCTGCTGGTCGCTGGAGCCCTCCAGCTCGATCGCGCCGACCGCGGCCACCGTCAGGTCGACCGCGAGCTTGATCGCGTTGTCGGCCCAGGCGACCTTCTGCGCGCCCTGCATCTGCTCGGCCATCTCCCCGAGGCGGGCGCGAAGCTCGTCCGGGTCGCCGAAGATGTTGAAGCCCTCGCTTCCTTCCATGAGGTCCAGGATAGTGGGATAGCCTGCTCGGCCCGTGGCGCTTCCGACACCCAGCGAGAGCTCCGTCGCCCTGGTCACCGGCGCCTCGTCGGGGATCGGCGTGGAGATCGCGCGCGAGCTCGCGCGCCGCGGGCACGGGGTCGCCCTGGCCGCTCGCCGGGAGGAGCGGCTCGTCGAGCTCGCAGGCGAACTGAGCGCCGCCCACGGCGTCCGAGCGGAGGCGTTTCGTGCCGACCTCGGCACGGCGGCCGGTCGCGACGACCTCGCCGCCCGCGTCGCCGAGGCGGGGCTCGACGTCGAGATCCTGGTCAACAACGCGGGCTTCGGGGACTTCGGTGATTTCCATGAGACGGACCGTGAGCGCAACGTCCGGATGATCGAGCTGAACTGCGGCGCGCTCACCGACCTCCAGGGCCGCTACCTGCCCGAGATGGTCGAGCGCGGCCGCGGCGCCGTCATCAACATCGCCTCGATGGCGGCGTTCCAGCCGATCCCGGGCAACGCCGTCTACGCGGCGACCAAGGCGTTCGTCCTGTCCCTGAGCGAGGCCGTCCACGAGGAGGTCGCAGGGCGGGGCGTGACGGTCACCGCGGTCTGCCCGGGCCCGGTGAAGACGGAGTTCGTCGCCGAGGCGGGCATGGCCGGCGCGGAGGAGCGGGCGCCGGGGTTCGTCTGGACCGAGGTCGGGGAGGTCGCGAGCGCGGCGGTCTCAGGGGCCGAGAAGGGGAAGCGCGTCGTCATCCCGGGCGGCCTCCTCAACCGGGCGACCACGCTCGGCGGGCAGCACACTCCGCGCGCGGTCCTGCTCCCGCTGGCGAAACGAGCTCTGGCGCGCGGCCCGCTAGCGCCGAAGCGCCGCCACCATCGAGCCGCCGCGCCGGCTGACCACCGCGATCAGCTCAAGCGGGACCGACGCGATCAGGACCAGCGGCGCCGCCAGCACCGTTGCGACGCAGTCGGCGTAGAACGCGAAGCGGCTGCGCGCGGTGGCCGGGCGCAGCCTCCCCGCCCGCACATCGCGCGCGAAGTTCGGGTGGAAGGTGAGCCCGTTCAGGAGCGTCTGCCACATCCAGCGCTGGTTGGCGCCCACCGCGGGGAACCGCACCTCGCCGAGCTCGGCCCCGGTGCGCTCGGCCAGCAGCTCCAGCGCCCGCGGCGTCAACAGGAGCCGCCCGGGATGGAGGTCGATCGCCGCCCAGCCCTCGCCTCCGAGGGATGCCTGCCAGCTTCGCCGGTTGGCAGCGGCCACGGCGGGCGTCCCGTCCTCCAGGGTCGTCTCGAGCGCTCGCAGCTCCTGCTCGAGGTCGACGGGGCCGGCGCCATCCTGGATCCCGGCGCCGCACTCCTCGCAGCGGTCGAGCACCCGGACGGGCGCATCGTCGGGCACCGGGCGCCCGACCGTCGCATCCGAGGCGGCGGCGGGGACCTTGAGCCAGCCGTACAGGGGCGAGCCGCAGAGTGGACAGCGCTGGTCGCTCATCCCAGAAATGCTATTTGGCCGATCGATGTACTCTGCGACCCGATGCCGTCGACCCCCCAGCAGGTGATCCGCCGCGAGCGGGTGGAGGGCCTCATCGCCCTCGCCGCACCGTTCCTCGACCTCATGCTCTCGGTCGGCGAGCGGGTGTCGAAGACCGTCGGGCCGGAGGACGAGTACTACCCGATCCGCTCTGCGGGCGAGGCGTTCTCCTTGCCGGGTTCAAAGACGGCCGAGCCCGAGCCCGAGCCGGGTGGGCTGGCCCCCCGAGTAGGTCCGTCGCCGGAACACGTCGTCGACCAGCCACTCGACCCGGTCGAGGAAGAGGATCCCGGTCGCGGACTGCTCATCTGTCGGCTCCTGACAAGATACGCCGCCGTGAGTCACCGGAGCACGCCCTGAACCGCCAGCGAACCCTCGAGTGGGAGGCGCAATGGGCCGTGCGCGCGGGGCTCTGCGCGTTCGCGGCCGCGGCGCTCTTCATCGCCGGCACCGTCGCCGCCCAGAGCGGCCCCGTTTCGACCGGCTCCAACGGTGCAGCTGCTGCGCGAGTACCACGAGGTCCGCGGCACGATGGCACTGGCGGCGGGCCTCAACGCCCTCTCGCTCCTGCTGCTGGCCCCGGTCCTCTACTACCTCTTCAGGGCCGCCGCCGCCCGGAGCCCGTCCGTGCGCGGAGGCCTCGTGGGCGTGGTGGTCGCCGGCCCGGTCTTCCTCGCGATCGCCGAGGTCCTCCAGTACATCGCTGTGAGCAATGCCGCCAGCGACTTCGCCACGCCTGGTGGCGGCGCGGGCATCCCCATCGGCGAGTACGCGGAGGACCTGATCCTCGACCAGCCCGTGTTCGACGCTCGCGCAGGGGCTCAGCTTCGCCGGGATCCTCGCGCTCGTCATCGGGGTCATCTACACGGCCCTGTGGGCGATGCGCGTCGGGCTCGTGACGAGATTCTTCGGGACCTTCGGGATGGCGCTGGGCGCCTCCCTGATCCTGCTGGCTCAGGCGTTCTCGCTCCTGGCGCTGATGCTGTGGTCCGTTTGGCTTGGCCTGATCTATCGTCAGCAAGGTCCCAGGTGGGCGCTCGCCCGCATGGGACGCGGGGGAGGCCCGACCGTGGCCGAAGCCGGGCGAGCAGCCCGACGAGCCCGAGGACGAGGACGTGGTCGAGTCCGAGGCGACCGAGCTGTTCGAAGAGACCTCCGCCGGCGACGGCGAGAACCCGAACGCCGCCCGCCGCGAGCGCGCCAAGAAGCGCAAGCGCAAGCGCCGCCAGTAGGCCAGGCCTCCCGGCCGTCTAGAACCGCGGCGGGAGCAGCGCCGTCTCGCGAAGGCGCCAGCGCGCGAGCGCGGTGGCCAGGAGGCCGCAGCCCAGAAGGCCGAGCCCGAGGATCGCGAGCGGTGCCTCCGCCTCGCCGGAGGCGGGCAGGGCGTCCGCCGTGCCGGCGGCGCCCGGCGCGGCTCCCGCGGCCGCCTCAGTGCCGAGGGGTGCTCCGGTCTCCGGGTCCACGCCGGTCTCCGGCCCGTCGTCCGTCCCGCTCGTCGTCCCGCCCGAGTCGTTGACGACCACGGTGCCCTTCATGTCGTCCGGGTGGAAGTTGCAGATGTAGGAGAAGGTTCCGGCGCTCGAGAAGGTGGCCGACCCCGAGCTCCCCGGCCCGATCGTCCCGGTCGAGAAACCGCTGCCCGCGGCGTCGTGGTCCTCGGCGCCGTTGTTCACCCAGGTGACGGTGTCGCCGACGGCGATCGTGACCGTGGCCGGCGAGAAGGCGAAGTCCACCATGCTGACGGAGGCCGAGCCCTTGGCGACGAGGGGCGCCGCGGTCGCCGTCTCGGGTGCCGGCGGGGCGGCCGGTTCGGGCTCGGCCGGCGGCGTGGCCTCCTCGGGCGGCGGTGCGGTCTCAGGGGGCGGCGGCGCCGGCTCGGGGGCCACGGGCTCCTCCGGAGCGGGCGGAGCGGGCGGAGCGGGCTCGGGTTCCTGGGCCGCGAGCAGTCCCGGAGCCGCGAGGCTCACCGTGAGCACGCCGACGCTGAGGCCCACTGCCAGTGCTCTCATCCCGCGGCGGATGCTACCGCCAGGCCCGTATCTTGCCGGCGCCGCTCAGCCCAATTCGCTGAGACCCGGCGGCGCCACCGCGGCCGCGTCGTCCTCGGCGGCGAGGGCGCGCTTTCGGTGGGTGCGGATCTCGCTCATGATCCGCTCGAGGCGGGGCTCGGTCGTTGCGTCGACGTGGACCATGGCCGCCGCGACGGCGGGGTGGACGTCGGCGATCCGCTCGTGCATCGCCTGGGCGACGGCGCGGTAGGTCGGATGGCCCTCGCGGCCGGACCGCAGCTCGATCAGGTGCATGGCCTCGCGCGCGTTCAGGTCCAGCACGTAGCGGATCCGGTAGCCCAGGCACAGCGCGTACGGCGCGGCGTCGGCGAGGCCGAGACCCTCGAGCCGCTCGAACTCGCCCCGGGAGATCTCGAGCGCCCGCTCGTAGTCTCCGCCGGCGCCGGCCTCGCGCACCTCATCTGGGATGCCCGCACCCAGCTCCGGGCCCAGCCGCTGCCACTGGCACGTGAGCAGGCGGTGGCGCTGAAGGTCGCGGAACCCGCCGTAATCGGAGACGATCTCGAAGCGGTAGCGCAGCGCCTCCCAGCCGCGCCCGGGACGGTGGCGGCGGTTCTCCCGCTCGCCCGCGAGCTCGCCGATCAGCTCGGCGCGCTCGATCGGGTCGAGGGCGTCGATCCGCCGGCGGATCGAGGCCTCCGAGGCACCGGCGGACTCGAAGAGGGAGGAGGCCAGCAGGTCGGCCTCGGTGCCGTCGACGTGCACGAGTTCGACGGAGGGCGCCTCGGCCCCCTCGCGGCGGTCGAGCCCCAGGCGGGCGACGGCTCGCTCGGAGGCCTCCCGCCGTCGCTCCAGGTATGAGGCCCACTCGCCGCCGCGGTCGGGCCGCTCGACCCTGGCGACGAAGCTCGGGATCACCTGTTTCAGCTGCTCGAGGATGAGGCCGCCGTAGTCCCTTGCCTCCGGCAGCGGGGAGGCCATCAGGCGGAGCAGCAGCTGCTCGTAGGCCTGGCCCGACGCGAACATCCCGACGTGCGAGAGGGTCGCCGCGGGGAGCAGCCCGCGCAGGAGATCGAGCGCCTTGGCGCGAATGGAGCGCCGCCACGCGGCCTCGGGCTCGTCGCCGCGCGGCCAGCGCTCGGCGGCCCAGGCCTCGGTGCGCTCGAGCCCATGCGAGTAGATCCCGAAGATCTCGTCGAGGGCCTCGCGGTAGCGCGGCCCGAGCTCCTCGTCCGAGTAGTAGCGGTAGCCGCCGCCCGGCATGGGCTTGTCGTAGGGGAGGTAGCGGGTGGATTGCTCGAGGTAGGCGGCCAGGCGGCCGCGCTGGAGCACCTTCGTGAGGACGTTGGAGACCCACTCACAGGCCAGGTGCGCCCCGCCGACCTGGGCGATGGAGTCGTCGCCGTAGCCCATGAAGACGCGTTCGTAGAGGCCGGCGGCGCGCTCGCCCTCCACGCCGTCGAACGGGCGCCCGCCCTCCGGGACCTCCGCGGCGAACTCCTCCAGATAGAGCCGTCGCAGCGACCCCGAGTAGCGCGAGTAGCGGGCGAAGAGAGCACCCTTGACGGTCTCGGGGAGGTTGACGAGCGCGAACACCGGGCCGTCGAGGTCGGTGAAGTGGGGGGCGAGGGCCGCTCGCTCGGCCTCGGTGAAGCTCTCGACGGGATAGCGCACGCGCGGCATCGTAGTGGCGCGGGCTGACGCACCGGCCTCGACGAGCTCGCGGCCGAGGCCGACGAGCGGCTCGAGCGGCACCTGCCGAACAGGCGCTAGGTTGTTGGAGGCGGCGGGGCTTCCATCAGCTCCACCCGGTGGCCGGCCGGGCCGATGGTGAACGCCCGCCGCTTGCCCCACAGCTCGCGGGCCTCGGCCACCTCGAAACCGGCGTCCCCGAGACGTCCGACGCAACCGTCGAAGTCGTCGGCGACGACCGCGGTGTGGCCGAGCATGGGGACCGCCGCCGCATCGGTGTGGATCAGGTGGACCTGGTGGGAGTCGCGCTCGAGCCAGGTGACGAACGGCGCGACCTCCTCCGGCGCCTCGATCCTCCGAAAGCCGATCAGCTCCCAGAACTCCACCGTTCGCTCGGCATCCTCCGGCGGGACCTCGAGCGAGACGTGGTGCAGGCTCAAACGCCCTCCGCGGCCACCGGCCCCAGCACGTCCTCGCGCGAGTAGTGGCCGGCGGCGTCGAACCACCGCTTCGCGTGCAGGCCGGATCGCAGGTCGCAGTCGGCGACCACGATCCCCTCCTCGTCGTAGAGCGGCCCGCCGATCACCTCGCCCCCCGTGGGCTCCACGATCACAGCGCCGCCGCGCCCGAAGACCTCCTTGCCCTCCGGCAGCCCGACCGGGAAGTCGGCGGGGAAGGCGGAGGCGGGGATGTACTGGGGCACCGAGACGACGAACGCGCCCGACTCGATCGCGATGTGGCGCATCGAGGCCAGCCATCCGTCGCTGTCGTCGGCCGTGGGCGCGACCCAGATCTGTGGCCCGCCGCGGTACACGGAGTAACGCGCCAGGGGCATCCGGTTCTCCCAGCAGATCAGGCCGCCGACGCGGCCGGCCGCGGTCTCGACCACCTCCAGGTCGTCGCCGGCGCCGACGCCGTGGAAGAGCCGCTCGTGCATCGTCGGCATCAGCTTGCGGTGCTTCAGCCGCACCCCCTCGCCATCGATGATCGCGAGGGTGTTGTAGAGCGATCCCGGGCGCTCGGCCTCGCGCTCGTTGACGCCGATCACGCAGGTGATCTCGTGCTCCCGGCAGGCCTCCGCGATCCGTTCGGTGTGCGGGCCCGGGACGTCCACCGAGTTCTCCCAGAGGCGCTCCCAGAGCTCGTCCCAGCCGCCGAACGAGCCGGCGTCCTTCGCCCAGGCGTTCGACGGATAGAGCGGCACGAACGCCTCGGGCAGGACCGCGAGCGCAGCTCCCTGGCCGGCGGCCTCGGCCAGGAGATCACAGGCCTTGCCGACGCTGGCCTCGGCGTCGAGGATGACGGGCGTCGCCTGGATCGCGGCGACTCGGACGGTTTCGAAGCGTGGCATCGGGCGGAGGATATGGAACTAGGAGAACGCGTCCGCCAGGGCGGCCCCGGCCTGTGAGGCCCAGTCGACGAGCGGGGACGGCACGACACCGAAGGCGATGGTGGCCGCCGCCGCGATCAGGGCGAGGGCGACGATCGTGCGACAGCGCGCGCCGCGAGCGACGGCGTCGGCCTCCTGCGATCCGCCTGCCATCGCCGGGAGCGGGCCGGCATCGGTCGCCGGCTCCTCGCCCGGGCGCATCCAGATCGCCGCCACCACCCGCAGGTAGTAGGCGAGCGAGATCATCGTCCCGATCGCGATTGCGACCCCGAGCCAGGTGTAGTCGGCCTCGACCGCAGCCTCGATCAGAAAGAGCTTGCCGATGAAGCCGGCCGTCCCGGGGAGCCCCGCCAGCGCGAGCATGGCGACCGTGAGCGCGATCGCAAGCGCCGGCGCGGCCTTGGCGAGGCCCTGGACGGAACGGATGTCGTCGCCAAACGGCGTCTGGCGCTCACGCAGGGTGATGACCGCGAACGCAGCGAGGTTCATGAGGGCGTAGGCGGCGAGGTAGAAGACGAGGGCGTTCACACCTGCCTCGGAGAACGCCACGACCCCGACCAGCATGTACCCGGCCTGGGCGATGCCCGAGTACCCGAGCAGGCGCTTCAGTGAGTCCTGGCCCAGCGCTCCGACGTTCCCGACGACGATCGAGAGGACCGCGAGGGCGGCGAGCGCCGGGCGCCAATCGGGGGCCGACGGGCCGAGGGCAACCTCGAAGAAGCGGACGAGCACCGCGAACGCGGCCGCCTTGGTCGCCACGGCCATGAAGGCGGTGACCGGGGTCGGCGCGCCCTGATAGACGTCGGGCGTCCACTGGTGGAACGGCGCCAGCGAGAGCTTGAACGCGAGCCCGGTGGCCGAGAGGGCGATGCCGATCAGGATCAGGGGGTCGTCGGCGAGCTCGGAGCCGATCCCCTCGGCGATCGCGGTGAAGTCGGTCGAGCCCGAACCGCCGTAGATGAAGGCGAGCCCGTAGAGCAGGGTCGCCGAGCCAAGCGAGCCCACGATCAGGTACTTGAGTCCCGACTCGAGCGACTCGGAGCGGCGCCGCGCGGCGCCGCAGAGCACGTAGAGCGGCACCGAGAGCAGCTCGATCGCGACGAACAGCAGCACCAGGTTCTGGGCCTGCGCGAGCAGGACCATCCCCAGCACCGAGGAGATCACCAGGGCCTGGAACTCCGCCTGCCCTCCCGGGCCCGCCTCCGGGTCGAAAGCCTCCTCGCGCCAGGCCAGCGGGATCACGAACGCGGCCGCGGCGATGCAGATGAGGGACACCGCCAGGCCCAGATCGTCGAGCCGAAGCGCGCCCGCAACCAGGTCCTCGTTCTCACCCCACTGCCAGATGCAGAGGCCGGCCGCGGAACCGAGCGTGGCGAAGCTCAGCCCCGAGGCGACGACCCGCTGGTGCCGGCGCCCGAAGACCCCGCTCAGCAGCACCAGGCACAGGCCGACGGTGAGGGCGATGATCGGCGAGATGCCGGCGTAGTCGATGTCGGGGGCGGTGAAGGTCACCGGCGCCCCGCGGCGTCAGGGCCGGCAGCGAGGCCGACTGGTGAGTTAAGCCCGCATAGCGGGCAAAAGTCGCCAACGGCGGCTGGGGAGGACGTCGCGCCCCGGTGGGGGTGGCCTGGGAGCCGGCCGGAGCGTTCACAAACGTGCCCTCGTCGTCGGCGACCAGCGGCTCCTCGGTTGAGACCGCCGCCAGCTTGTCCTCAACCGAAGCCTCGCCCCGCTCGAGCACCAGCCCGGGGTACAGCGCGAGTGCCACGATGACCGCCACGAGCGGCCCCACCACCAGGGCGTCGCGGAGCGAGATCTCGCGCGACTCCACGCCCGTGGGCAGGCGGTTGTGCATCGAGCGCTGGTACATCCGCAGCGCGTAGAACGCCGCCAGCGCGATTCCGATCGTCGCCACGACGGCGTACACGATCTTCGCGTCGAAGAGCCCGTTGAGGATGTAGAACTCGCCGATGAAGTTGGCCGACCCGGGCATGGCCAGGGTCGCCAGGGTGAGGATCAGGAACATCGCCGCCAGCACGGGCGCGCGCGTCGCCAGGCCGCCCATCTCACGCAGGTCCTCGGTCCCTGCCCGCTCGGCGAGCAGGGCGATGACGAGGAACACGGGCACCACCACCAGGCCGTGGTTCACCATCTGGAGCACGGCGCCGTCGGCGGAGTCGGCGCTGAGCGCGAAGACGCCGAGGGTGATGAAGCCGAGCTGGGCGATCGAGGAGTAGCCGGCGATCAGGCGCACGTTGGTCTGCGTGAACGCCATCGCCGACCCGTAGAGGATGCTGGCGAGTGCGATCACCAGGATCAGCTCCTGGAAGCGCACGGTCGCGTCGGGGTAGATCGGCAGGACCACCCGCAGGAAGCCGTAGGCGGCGACCTTCGAGAGCACCCCGGAGAGCAGCGCCAGGACCGGCAGCGGCGCCGCCCGGTAGGCGTCGGGCATCCAGCCGTGGATCGGGAAGGCGGGCATCTTCACCAGGAAGGCGGCGGCGAAGAAGCAGAAGATCCAGTCCTGGCTTCCCTCCGGCAGCACGTTCGCCCGAAGCTCCGCGATCGAGAAGGTCAGCTCGCCCGTGGCGTCGGCCGAGAGGATCGCGGTCGCGATCGCGCCGACCAGCATCAAGAGCGACCCGACGAGCGTGTAGACGATCATCTTCAGCGTCGCCGCCACCCGGTCCCCTGTCCCGAAGCTCCCGATCAGGAAGAAGAACGGGATCAGCATCAGGTCGAAGAAGAGGACGAACAGCAGCAGGTCCTGGGCGAGGAAGGCGCCGAGCGTCGCGGTCTCGGCGAGGCCGAGGAGGAAGTAGTAGTCCCGCTCGCGGTCATGCTGGCGCGCGAGCGAGAAGCCGATCGCGCCGGCCCACGAGATCGCCGTGAGCACGATCAGGAACAGGCTGATCCCGTCGACGCCCAGGATGTAGCGGACGCCGAGGTCGGGGATCCACGACTCGTCGACGACGTGCTGGAGGCCCGGGCTGGCGGTCTCGAAGTCGGCGACCAGCGCGATCGCCAGGCCGACCACGGCCAGTGCGCCCGCCAGCGACACCGGCCCGGCCGCCCTGCGGGGCAGGAGCAGGCAGACGAGGCCGACGGCAAGCGGCAGCCAGAGGAGGACGTTCAGCACGGGCCGCTCCTCATGACGCGCTCACCAGGAAATAGAGGCCCAGGGCCGCGAAGCCCGTGATCAGGAGCAGCGCGTAGGCGCGGACGAAGCCCGACTGGGCGCCGCGGACCATCGAGCCGAAGCCACGCACCACGCCCGTCGTAGCGCCGACGAGCCCGTCCACCACGACGCGCTCGACGACGGCGTTCGAGAACCGGCCGACGGCGATGACGGGCCGGTAGACGAGGGCGTCGAACAGCTCGTCGAAGTACCACTTGTTGTAGAGGAAGGTGTGGATCGGCCGCAGGCGCTCCGCGAGGCGCACGGTGACCCCGGGGCGCAGCACGTAGCAGTAGTAGGCGAGCCCGATCCCGAGGATCGAGATCAGTCCGCCGGCGCCGAGCCCCAGCCATGCGTCGCCGGTCGAGGGCACGATGTGGAACAGCGCCGAGCCCTCGAAGCTCCCCTCGAGGAACGTCTCGAGGACGTGGTCGACGCCCGGGATCTGGACTACGCCGCCGATCACCGAGAGCACCGCGAGGATCGCCATCGGCACCTTCATCGCGATCTCGCGCTCGGCGATGTGGTGCTCGGGGCCGGGGAAGCCGACGTCGGTGTCCTCGCGCTCCCCGGTCGCGGGGTTCTCGGGCTCGCCATGGGCGAGGTGGCCGCGCTTCGAGCTCGCGTGCCTCCTCGCAGGGCATCGCCGGCGACCACCCGGAAGCCGATCCGGAACGCGTAGAAGGCGGTGAGGAAGGCGGCGCCGTACATCACGACGCCCATCCACGCGTACATCCCGCCCCGGTCGAACGCCACGCCGATGATCTCGTCCTTCGAGAAGAAGCCCGACATCCCGGGGAAGCCGGCCAGCGCGAGGCAGCCGACGATCAGCACCAGCGAGGTGAACGGCAGCGCCCGGCGGAAGCCCGACATCCTGTCGATGTCCTGACGGCCCGCCATCGCGGCGATCACCGAGCCCGCCGCCATGAACAGGAGCGCCTTGAAGAACGCGTGGGTCATCAGGTGGAAGAGCCCGGCCGTGTAGGCGCCGATCGAGACGGCCGTGATCATGTACCCGATCTGGGACATGGTCGAGTAGGCGATGATCCGCTTCAGGTCGGTGACGACGAGGGCGACGGTCGCCGCGAACACCAGGGTCGCGAGCCCGACGAAGGCGGCGATGTCCGCGGCGGTCGGGGCGAGCTCGAACAGGGGATGGGCCCGGGCGATCAGGTAGACGCCGGCCGTGACCATCGTGGCCGCGTGGATCAGGGCCGAGACCGGGGTGGGGCCCTCCATCGCGTCCGGGAGCCAGGTGTGGAGCGGGAGCTGGGCGGACTTCGCGAAGGCGCCGACGCAGAGCAGCAGGCAGATCGCGACCACGGTCCCCTCATTGGGGCTGAAGGCGCTCGGGGCCTCCTCGAACACCTCGAGGTAGTCGAACGTGCCCAGCTCGCGGAACAGCAGGAAGGCGGCGAGCACCAGGCCGATGTCGCCGATCACGTTGATCACGAACGCCTTCATCCCGGCCGTCGTCGCGGTCGAGCGCCGGTACCAGAAGCTGATCAGCGCGTAGGACGCGAAGCCGACGAACGCCCAGCCGACGGTCAGGAGGACGAAGTTGCCCGCCAGGACCAGGAGGAGCATCGAGAAGACGAAGAAGTTGAGGTAGCTGAAGAAGCGCCGGAACCCGTCGTCGGACTTCATGTACGCGGTCGAGTAGAGGTGGATCAGCGCCGAGACGCCGCTGACGATCAGGCACATGAGGACCGCAAGCGGATCGACCAGGATGTTGAGCTCGATGTCGAGCCCGGCGGCCGACGCGTAGTCGTAGAGCGAGGAGACGAGCTGGCGCTCCTCGGCCGGGTGGTCGAGCAGGGCGACCAGGGCGCCGATCGAGGAGAGGAACGCGAGGCCGATCGCGCTCGTGGCGATCCAGCCCGCGGTCCTCGCCGGCAGGACGCGCCAGCCGAAGCGCGACGATCAGGCTGCCCGCGAGCGGGAAGGCGAGGATCAGCCAGCCGTAGGTGGTCGCGCTCAACCCTTCAGACCCCTCATGTCGTCCACGTTGAGCGGCAGGCGGCGGCGGAACATCGCCACGATCAGGCCAAGGCCGACGACCACCTCACATGCGGCCACGACCATCACGACCAGCGCGAAGATCTGGCCGTCCTGGTCGCCGTTGGCGCGGGCGAAGGCGAGCAGCGCCAGGTTGCCGGCGTTCAGCATCAGCTCCAGGCACAGCAGGATCACCAGCGGGCTGCGGCGGATCAGCACGCCGCCGGCGCCGATCGCGAACAGGAGCGCCGAGAGGACGAGGTACCAGGTGATGTCCATCAGGAGCCACCACCGGCGACGTACTCAGCTTCGCTTCCCTCGTCGCCGGGCCCCGGTTGGCGCCGCCCGGCCAGGACGATCGCGCCGATGGCGGCGACCAGCAACAGCAGCGACGAGGCCTCGAACACGACCAGGAACCTCTCCAGCATCAGCTCGCCGATCGCCGCCGGCGAGCCGAAGCCCTCGGGGATCGTCGGGCCCTCGCTCTCGAGCGAGGTGAGCGCGGTGCCGAGGATCGCGATCGACAGCTCGACGAAGAGCGCGATCGCCAGCAGCGGCGCCAGGAACCGCTGCCCTGGGATCGGCTCCCAGATCGGCTCCTCGACCCCTCCCACATAGGCGGCGACGAACACGTAGAGGACCATCACCGCGCCGGCGTAGACCACGACCTGCGCCGCCGCCACGAACTCGGCGTGGAGCATCAGGAAGAGCCCGGCCAGCGCCACGAGGTGGACGACCAGGGCGAGCACGCTGTAGAAGGGGTTGCGAAGGGCGATGACCGCGATTGCGCCACCCAGGGCGCCGATAGCGCCGATGAAGAAGGCGACCTCCTCCATGGCCTCGCATCCTATTCGCGGCGCCGTCGGGGCCACCCGCGCGCCAGAGCCCGCAAGAGGCGTCTGAAACTAGCGTCCGGACTAGGTCTTCGGGCCCTCGCCTTCGAAGTACTCGACGCCGCTCGAGCGGCGCACGATCAGGTCGTCGTCCTTGTTACCGGTCCAAACCGCGATCTTGTCGCTGTCGGGGTAGACCGTCGCGGCGGGGTGGAGGACGGTCGAGTACATCATCACCCGCGCGGTTTCCTCGCTGTCGTTCTGCACCCGGTGCGCCCCCGCCGGCCCGCGCTCGAAGAAGACGAGGTCCAATGGGTCCAGCCGGTGCTCGCCGTCGGGGTCGCGAACGGTCGGGTTGCCCTCCAAGACCAGCAGCCACTCCTCCTCCGCGTACTCGTAGTGGTAAGGACAGAGCGCCTGGCCGGGCGCCAGCTCGTAGACGCTGGTGCCGGTCTGCTTGGCGCCCAGCCGGGGCCCGAAGCGATCCATCCCCGACCGGAAGCCCTCGGGGTCATCGTCGTCGTAGACGAACTCCGGCTTGCCGACGTTGACGCGCTTGATGTCGATGAGCCTACCCGCGGAGGTCGAAGCCAGTCATGACCGGGCGTTGTCGGATAAAGCCCACCAGGTGGGACAAACCCGACAACGCTCGCCGGTCACTTCTCCTCGGCCTCGGGATCCTTCTTGGGGGTGCCCATCACCTCGTCCTTCAGCTCCCGGTACTCGCGGACGTGCTTGCCCGCGGTGCGGCCGACCTCGCCCGCGTCGGGCTTGCGCTCGTCGACGTATGCCTTCGCCGCCGCGGCCTGCTTCTCCGCCCCCTCCTTCAGCTGCCGCGCGCCCTCGCCCGCCGATCGCCCGAGCCGGGGCAGATACCTGTAGCCGAAGAAGATCGCGACGATCACGACCAGGACGAGGATCTCCCACCCGCCGAACATCAGGCGCTCTCGATCGCAGCTGCCATCCCCACAACTGTACGGGGGGCTCGGGCGGCGGGATCATCGCCGGCTCGGCTAGAGCCCGTACGTCTTCGAGATGATCTCGCGCTGGATCTCGCTGGTGCCGGCGTAGATGGTGGAGACGAGCGTCATCCGGACGAGCCGCTCCATGTCGTACTCGGTCGAGTACCCGTAGCCCCCCATCATCTGCATGCCCTCCAGCGCGACCTTCTTCGCCACCTCGGTCGCCTTCAGCTTCACCATCGAGGCCTCGCGCGGGAGCATCTGGTCGGGCGCGGCCTCGGTCTTCAGGGCGACGTCGTAGACCAGCAGCCGGGCGCACTCCAGCTCGGTGCCGAGGTCGGCGATTCGGTGGCGCAGCGTCTGGAACGAGCCGATCGGGCGGCCGAACTGCTTGCGCTCCTTGATGTATGCGAGCGCGTCGTCGAAGGCGCGCTGGCCGAGGCCGAGGACGGTCGCGGCGGTGATCAGGCGCTCGACGTTGAGCCCGGCCATCAGCTGCATCCAGCCGCCGTCCACCTGCCCCAGTACCCGCTCCTCCGGCACGTAGCAGTCGGTGAGGTAGACGTCGTTCACCTCCTTGCCGCCCATCGTCTCGATGCCGCTGATCTCGAGGCCCTCGGAGTCGGTCGGCACGGACAGCATCGTCACGCCCTCGTGCTTGGAGCCGTCGCGGTCCGTGCGGGCGACGACGAGGATGTGGTCGGCGATGTGCGCCGCGGAGATCCAGGTCTTCTGCCCGTTCAGGACGAAACCGCCGTTCTGGCGCTCGGCCCGGCACTGGAGGTTCCCGACGTCGGAGCCGGCCTCGGGCTCGGACATCGCGATCGCCTCGACCCGGCCCTCGCAGATCCCGCCCAGGATCTCGGCCTTCTGCTCCTCGGTCCCGAACCGCTCGTAGGCGCCGGCGACGATCAGGCTCACCGGGAAGCCGGCCATCGGCACCATCCCGCGCGAGGTCTCCTCGAGGAAGAGGCAGGCGTCGACGATCGAGCCGCCCGAGCCGCCGTACTCCTCCGAGACGGAGGCGCCAAGCCAGCCGAGCTCGGCGAGCTTCGAGTAGATCTCGTCCGAGTGGGCCTCGCTGTAGTCGTTGGTCGCCGCGGCGCGCTGCTCGCGGGTGCCCAGCTCGCGCTTGGTGAAGTCGCGGATCGCCTCGACGAAGGCCCGGCGCTCGTCGGTCATCCACTCGCTGCCTGCGGGGGCGGTCATCGTCGTCATCGCTCGAGAGTTCCTTTCGGGTGGGACGGTGACGGGGTCTGACCCCATTCGCGGCCGAACGGCGCCTGATCCAGGTCGGTCGACCCTCAGGCGAAACCGGGGGTCAGACCCCTCATGGGGAAGTGTCGCGAAAGATACAGAACAAGTGCCCGGTTTGTTAGAGTCGCGTGCCCGAGCCGCGACCGGAGGAGCGAGATGGCCACCGAGACAGTCCCTAGCCAACGGCGAACCCAGTCCGAGCGTCGCGCGGAGACTCGCGGGCGCCTGCTCGACGCCACGATCGAGAGCCTGATCGAGGCCGGCTACGCGGCCACCACGATCCGGGCGGTGACCGAGCGCGCCGGCGTCTCGCAGGGCGCGCAGAGCCATCACTTCCCCCACCGCGTCGACCTCGTGGCGAGCGCCTTCGAACACCTCGCCGAGCAGCGGGTCTCCCGCTACGCGGAGCGCGCACGCGAGCTGTCGGGAGACCGCGCCAGCCGGACGCGGGCGCTGCTCGACCTGCTGTGGGAGGACTTCTCCAGCCCGCTGTTCACCGTCGCGGCCAAGCTGTGGGTCGCGGCCGCCGACGACGAGGAGTTGCGCGAGCGCCTGATCCCGGTCGAGCGGAGGATCTACAAGGCGACGGCCGAGGTCGCGCGCGAGGTGGCGGGCGACCTGGGCGCCGAGCCCGACTTCGATCGCCGCCTGGCCGTGGCGATGAACACCGTCGCCGGCCTTGCGCTCGTCCGCGAGTTCGACCCCTCCGGCCGCGCCAGCCGCGGCGACCCCTGGCCGTACCACCGGGCCGCGCTCGAGCGGATGCTGGGTACCTAGTCGGCGCCGGCCCGGCTACGCCAGCCGCTCGACGACGGCGCCGTCGGCGCTCACGGCGAACACGGCCGGCACGATCGCGATCCCGTACTTGTGGGCGAGGTCCGGGCGTTCGCGGACGTCGATGCTGACGAGGGGCTCGGGGCGCTCGGACAGCCGCCGCTCCCAGGCGAGGCACTCCGAGCAGAGCGGGTGCGTGAACTCGACGTGGGCGCGCGCGGCACCGTCGAGCGCCGGCAGGTCGGCGGGGTCGATCCGGTCGTTGTGGGTGGGCGAGATCCCGCGGAGGCGGGCGCCAAGCCGGTAGACCTCGCAGCCGGCGCAGAACCCGGTCGACGCCGAGAGCAGGGCGAGGAAGGCGACGAGCCCGGCGACCGCGGCTCCCGCGGTCTCGGCGCCCGCCCACCACAGCGCCGCGGCCGAGCCGAGGAACGCGATCCCCATCATGTTCGCCAGCCGTGGCGGCCGCGCGTCCTCGACCTCGCCCTCGCCGATCCGTGGCTGGACCCAGACGAAGTAGACGACGCAGGGGATACACCACCGCCGGCCGAGGGTGACCCCGATCGCAAGCTGCGCCGCCATCAGCGCCCAGGCGAGCGGCCAGCCGAAAGCGACGCCGGCCAGGGCCACGACGCCGGTCACGCCCTGGCCAAAGCGGGCGGCGCGGAAGTCGATCACCTCGGTGTCGCGCCAGGGATCCGCGGTGCGGGTTTGGGCCACGAGTCAAAGGATGACAGCGGCCCTGGTCCGGGCCTGCGGGAGCGGCCAGATCATGTCGCTTCGCTTGGGGAGCGGGTGCCGGGACGACAATCACTTGAGGAGTGCGGTGGGCGCCCATATCAGCGGACGTGGCGCTCTATCGGTCACATGGACCAGGAACGCGCCACGCCGAGCGAAGTCGCCTCCCGATTCCGAGAAGTCCTCGCTGCCCTGAAGCCACTCGCGACCCAGAGTGCCGGTTAACCCTGCCGGCACACGGATAGACGCTCTAGACGAAGAGCGCTACTCGCCCTCGGCGCGTAGTGGGGTGCGCTCGACCGACTCGGCGAGCAGCATCTCCTTGGTGAAGATCAGGTCCTCGCGGTTGTAGTCGGCCATCTCGTACTCGTGCCCCATCGTGATCGCGTCGAACGGGCAGGCGACCTCGCAGTAGCCGCAGAAGATGCAGCGGGCGAGGTTGATCTCGTAGACGGCGGCGTAGCGCTCGCCGGCGGAGACGCGGTCGGCGGGGTCGTTCTCGGCGGCGACGACGCGGATGCAGTCGGCGGGGCACGCCGCGGCGCACAGGGAGCACCCGACGCACTTCTCGAGGCCGGTGTCCTCGAAGCGATGAAGCTTGTGCCGGCCGCGAAAGCGCGGGTAGACCGGGGTCTTCTCCTCCGGGTACTGGATCGTGACCGGGCCCTCGAGCAGCCGCCCCATCGTCGTCTTCAGCCCGCGCAGGGTCTCCCCGAAGGCGCGGTAGGCGCCGGCGGGCCCGCCGGGCTCGGGCCCGCGCTGGACGGCCACGACCTCGTCCTCGCCCTTGAGATAGGGAAACTCCGGTCACCGTTCTCGCTCATAGGACGGTCACCAGGATCGCGGTCACCACCACGTTCAGAGTCGCCAGGGGCAGCAGCACCTTCCAGCCGAGGCTCATCAGCTGGTCGTAGCGGAGGCGGGGCAGCGTTGCCCGGACCCAGAAGAAGACGAAGACCAGCGCGAGGGTCTTCAGGAGGAACCAGATCGGGTCGAGCCAGGCCGGCCCGGGGCCCATCCAGCCGCCGAGGAAGAAGGTGACGGCGATCCCCGAGATCACGAACATCTCGATGTACTCGGCGAGCATGAACGAGCCGAACCGCATCCCGCCGTACTCGGTCTGGTAGCCGGCGACGAGCTCGGCATCGGCCTCGGGAAGGTCGAACGGCGCACGGTTGGCCTCGGCGAAACCCGCGATCATGAACATGAGGAACCCAAGCGCCTGGGGGACGATGTACCAGACCTCGTCCTGGGCCTCGACGATCTCGGTCAGCGACAGGGTGCCGGCCATCATGATCGCGCCGAGGAGCGCGAGCCCCATCGAGATCTCGTACGAGATCAGCTGCGCCGCCGAGCGCATCGCGCCCAGGAAGCTGTACTTCGAGCCCGACGCCCAGCCGCCCAGCAGCAGGCCGTAGAACGCGAACGAGCCGAACGCGAAGAAGTAGAGGATCCCGATCGAGACGTCGATCCCGTAAAGGCCGACCGTCTCGCCCCCGATCTCCTGCACGTTTCCCCACGGGAGCAGCGCCAGAACCGTTACCCCGGAGAAGACGACCAGCGCCGGCCCCATCGCGTAGAGGAGCGGCAGCGCGTTCTTCGGCGTGTAGCCCTCCTTGCCGATCAGCTTGATCGCGTCGGCCAGGGGCTGCATCAGCCCCATGGGGCCGACCCGGTTGGGGCCGTAGCGGGCCTGAAAGCGGCCCAGGACCTTTCGCTCGACCACGGTCAGTACCGGGACGATCGCGAACACGATCGCGAAGATGATCAGCGACTTCACGACCATCACCCAGATCGCCTCGGTGGCGCTGACGTCGGCCATCGGCAACATCAGCGGCCACCTTCTCCGCTTCACGTCCGGAGGCGGCCGGGCCGGCTCCCCCGCCTTGACGACCTCGATCGACTCCGCCGGCGACAGCACGTTCGCGTTCGCCTCGACCGTCGCCTCGATCATGAACACGCTCCCGGGCCGCACCCGCTCGCGGATCGCGACCCGCGCCCGCACGCTGGTCCCGTTCGAGCGCACGTCTACCTCCTCGCCGTGCGCCAGCCCGAGCCGCTCGGCGTCCGCCGGCGCGATCTCAACGAGCTGCTTCGGCGCCAGGAAACGCAGCGCTGGGTTCCGTTCGGTGACCTCGGTGGCCCAGAGATCTCTATGTGCCGAGTGCGCCGAGGCGGAGACCTGTGCCGTTACCCGTGGGGTCAGACCCCCTCCGGGGATCTGACCCCGGTGGCGGTGCTTCTGGCTGCGGGAACTCGGAGGCCGCCCCGTTCCTGCCAGCGCACGCCGCGGCCGCCGATCTCGTCCAGCGTCAGCCCCGCGTAGAACGGGACCTCGGAGGCGAGCGCCTCGAGGGCCTCCGAGGCCGAGTCGATGCCGGTCTCGTCGCCCAGGCGGGCCGCCAGCTCGGCGAGCACCTGCCAGCCGGGCCGGATGCTGCCGGGGTGGGGGACGGAGGGCCGCACTCGCTGGATCCGGCCGTCGGGGTGAGTCACGGTCCCCTCCTTCTCGGCGTGCGATTCGGCCGGGAAGATCACATCGGCGTGCTTCGCCGACTCGTCCTCGAACATCGCGATCGCGACGACGAACGAGTGCTGGAGGGCCTCGGCCCAGCGGTCACTCGCCGGGAAGTCGCGGGCCGGGTTGGCGTTCGCCAGGATCACCGCGTCAAGCTCGTCGCCCGCGAGGCCCTCGCGGATGCCCGTCGAATCCAGCCCGTCCGGCGCCTCCGCGAAGCCCGGCCCCGAGCCCGGGAGCACGCCCACCTCGCGCAGGCCGCGGGCGTTCGCCTCGTCGGGCACCTCGATCAGGCCGGCGCCCTCGGCGTCGAGCTTCAGCGCGCGGGCGCAGCCGAGCAGGGCGTCGAGCGCATCGGGTCCGAGGCGGCCGATCCGCTCCCCCCAGATCACCACCGTCTCCTCGGGCCGCAGCACGCCGGCCACCTCGGCGGCGGGCTGGCGGTAGCCCTCCGTGATCGGCGCGTCGGCGTCGCCCAGCTCAGCCGCGAGCGTCCACAGGAACGCGGCGGCGTCGCCCGGTGCGTAGTGGGCCACCTCGTCGGCGCCGCCGTCGAGCGCGGTCGGGCGCTCGGTCGCGACCCCTGCGCGGGCGCCCGCTCGGCGCATCGCCTTGCGGACCCGCAGGTCGAGGATCGGCATCGAGTGCAGGAGGTCGGTCCCGAGGACGAGAATCGAGTCGGCCCGGTCGACGTCGGACACAGCCGCCGCCAGCTCCGGGCGCGACAGCCCGAGCGCCTGCCCGCGGGCGAGCGGGCCGGAGGGGCGGGAGTCGACGTTCGGCGAGCCCAGCGCCCTGCGCACGATGCGCTGGATCAGGTACCCCTCCTCGTTGGAGGTGCCGCCCGCCGCAACCGCGGCGGGCGCGCTTCCCGCGTCGCGAAGGCCGGCGGCCGCCGCGTCGAGCGCCTCGTCCCAGGTGGCGGGCGCCAGGATCCCGCCGCGGCGGATCATCGGCTCCGTGATCCGGTCCTCCGCGGCCATCATCTGGAAGCCGAAGCGGCCCTTGTCGCAGAGCCAGCCGTCGTCGACCTCGTGGTTGTCGCGGGCGAGCACCCGGGCCACTCGCTCGTCGCGGACCGTGAACTTCACGTTGCACTGGCTGGGGCACAGCGTGCAGACCGATCCCGCGTCCTCGATGTCCCAGGGGCGGGCACGGAACCGGTAGGCCTCCGAGGTCAGGGCCCCAACGGGGCAGAGCTCGATGATGTTGCCGTGGAAGGGGGCGATGTAGGGGCGGTCGTCGAAGGTGCCGACGTAGGTCGCGGCCCCGCGCTCGAGGAGCTGGAGCTGCTCGTCCTCGGCCACCTCCTGGCTGAAGCGAACGCAGCGGTAGCAGAGGATGCAGCGCTCGCGGTCGATCCGCACCAGCGGCGAGAGCGGGATCGGCTTCTGGAAGTGGCGCTTGGGGTCGGTGACCCGGCTCCGGCCCGGGCCCCAGCCCATCGCGATGTCCTGGAGCGGACACTCGCCGCCCTTGTCGCAGACCGGGCAGTCGAGCGGGTGGTTGACGAGTAGGAACTCGACCACCGCGTTCTGCGCCTCCTTGACCCTGTCCGTCCGCGTGTAGACGACCATCCCGTCGCGGATCGGGGTCGAGCACGCGGTCTGGAGCTTCGGGATCCCCTCGACCTCAACCAGGCACATCCGGCAGGCGCCGACCGGCTGGCCCAGCTTCGGCTCGTAGCAGAACACCGGGATCTCGACGTCCCCCTGCTTGGCGGCGTCGACGAGCATCGTGCCGTCCGGGGCGGTCACCTCGATGCCGTCGACGACGAGGGTTACATCGGGCCGCTCGGCCACTAGACCCCCACCCGCACGGCTGCCTCGGCCGCTGCGATGTCGATCGGCCCGGGCGCGGCGGCGCGGGCCTGCGCGATCGCCTCCTCGAACTCCGAGCGGAACTTCGCGACCATCGAGCCTACGGGCATCGCCATCGAGTCGCCGAGCACGCAGAGGCAGTTGCCGATGATGTTCTCCTGCACCGAGGCGACGATGTCGAGGTCCATCGGGGTCGCATCGCCGCGGACGACGCGCTCGAGCATCTTCACGGTCCAGTTCGTGCCCTCGCGACAGGGGGTGCACTTCCCGCACGACTCGTGGTGGTAGAAGCGCGCGGTGCGCAGCGCCAGCTCCGGGATCGAGACCGTGTCGTCGGCGACGATGATCGCTCCCGAGCCCAGCATCGAGCCCGCGTCCGCCATGTCCTCGAACGTGTAGGGGAGGTCCAGCTCCGCGTCGGTCAGGAGCGGCGCCGATGAGCCCCCGGGAAACCACGCCTTGACCGAGCGCCCCGGGCCCGGGCCGCCGGCCAGCCCCTCGATCAGGTCGCGCGACGGGATGCCCAGCTCGATCTCGTAGTTCCCCGGGCGCTGCACGCACCCCGAAACCGAGACGACCTTCGTCCCCGGCGACTGCTCGGTGCCGAAGCTCCTGAACCAGTCGGCTCCGTTGTTGACGATGTGGGGGACGTTGGAGAGGGTCTCGACGTTGTTGATCAGCGTCGGCCCGCCGTAGAGGCCCTGGATCGCGGGGAACGGCGGCTTCAGCCGCGGGTTGCCGCGCTTGCCCTCGAGCGAGTCCAGCAGGGCGGTCTCCTCGCCGCAGATGTAGGCGCCGGCCCCGCGATGGACGACGACGTCGATGGCGGCGCC
>CAWCRN010000014.1:0-19979 GCA_963797835.1 uncultured Solirubrobacterales bacterium | reverse complement strand
CCTCGAGGACGAGGCCACCGGCTCAGCGGCGCTTCAGCTCACGGCCCAGCTCGGCAGACCGATCGAGATCCTCCAGGGCCGCGGCTCCCTGATCCATGCCAGGCCCCTCCCCGACGGCCGCGCCGAGGCCGGCGGACGGGTGGCCCCCGCCTAGCAGAAGCGGACACTTCCCTCGGTTTCCTCGCCAGCCCGGCGCGATACTGCGGGGCGGTGTCGCAGGAGAACCGGTAGTTGCGTTCGGCACGAAGCCGTGAGAGCATGGGTGTCGCCGTCTACTGAAGGGGGCCCGCCGTGCTCTTGCGGCCCCTCGGGGCAGAACGGCTGCCCGTAGCGAGCCGGGCGGCGGGAGTAGCGCTTGGGACGAAGAGCGCGCATCGCGGCCGGCGATACTTCTCGGGGTGACGACTGACACCTTCGTTTTGCTGCTTACCGGGCCGCCCGGCGCCGGCAAGAGCGAGGTGCTCACGCTCGTCCAAGACCAACTGGCCGACATGCGAATCGATTCGGCCGCGATCGATGTCGACGAGCTCGCACGCAGCTATCCGCCCCTGGAGGACGACCGCCAGCTGTCCCACCTCAGCGCGATCTCGGCCTCCTATCGGGACGCCGGCCACGGCCTCCTTCTAGTCGCGGTAACTGCCGAGAGCGAGACGCAACTCGAGGCATGGCGAAAGGCGGCCGGAGGTGGAAGAGAGCTCATCGTGCACCTGACGGGGCGCGCAGCGACCCTTCAGGAGCGAATCCGGGAACGCGAGCCGGAAGCATGGTCTGGTCTTCCGGCACTACTCGAAAGCGCCGAACGCCTGTCTGCGATTCGGTTTGACGCCGCTGACGTCGAGATCGAGACGGATCAGCGAACCGTTGCGAGTGTCGCGGCTTCGATCGAGACAGAGCTACGGAAGGCCGATGCCATCTAGGCGCTTCGGACGAGAAGCAGTCGCTGCGCGGGCTAGCCCGGCAGTGCGCTGACGTACTCGGCGCAGGCCACCCAAGAGTCAAAGTGCTCTGCGGTATCGGTCCTCGCCCCCTCCTCCATGCAGGTGATCGCCGCCGCGTCCGCCACGAAGGCCATCCCACGCCCCCTCGCCGTACTGGCGGTTCGCGAGATACTGCGTCGGCGATGTCGGACGAGAACGTCGAGACCTTCAAGCGCGGGGTTGATGCCTACAACCGCCGTGACGTCGAAGCGCTGCTCGAGGAACTCCACCCCCGGGTCGAGTGGCGCCCCCTGCTGCCGGTGCTGCTCGGCGGGGAAGCCGCTATCTACAGGGGTCATGAGGGCGCCCGCCAAGGGATCCGAGAGCTGGAGGAGGCTTTCACCGAGCTCCGGGCCGAGCCCGCGGAGTTCCGGGATCTAGGCGAGCGGGTCGTCGCGATCGGCCGCCTCTATGGACGGGGCAAGGAGAGCGGCGTTGAGACCGTGTCGCCCAACGTGTGGGTGGTGGATTTCGAGGACGGCAAGGTGGTGCGGATTCGCGAGTACCTCGATCCTGACGAGGCCCTCGAAGCCGCCGGGCTGTCGGAGTAGCGCTTAGGAGGAGCGGCTAAGCCGCGTTGCATGGAGCGCGGACCCCTCCCCGTCGCGAGATACTGCGCGGGCGATGTCCACGGAGAAACGCGACCTGCTCGACTCGCTGGTGCTGCGAGCGCCCGCCGTCGGGACGGCGATCACGGCGGGCCTCGTCCGGCTCAAGCTCGGCTCGCCGCTCAGGAGACGGTTGATGTCCTACGCGGTCAAGCGGGGCTTTAGCGCGATGGCACGCAGCGACATGGACGTAAATGTGCTCCTCTACGAGCCCGACGCGGAGGTCTGGATGCATGGCATGGAGAGCGTGGGCGTGGGGGGCTGCTTTCGCGGACGCGAGGGGGTCCGGGCGCTCTACCGCGAGATCGACGAGCCCTTCGAGCGCTGGGGGTGGACGATCGACCGCCTGGTCGACGGCGGCGATCGCGTCGCGGTGGGAGGCGACTTCGTCGGCTACGGGCGCGGCAGCGGCGTCAAGACCGAGCTGACATCCGGCGGAACGGTGATGGAGCTCTCATCGCGGGGCAAGATCGCGCGCCAGGAGTGGTTCGTCGAGCAGAACGGCTGGCAGCGGACCCTCGAAGCCGCCGGGCTGTCGGAGTAGCCAGAAGTAGCGCTTAGGACGAAAGCGGCAGTTCTTGCACCAGCTTGGCTACCGGATGCGAGCGCCTAAGCTTGCCGAGCCCCCGTAGCTCAGTTGCTTAGAGCAGCGGACTTTTAATCCGAAGGTCGTGGGTTGGATCCCCACCGGGGGCACTGAGAACGAGCCCCGGCCTACGATCGAGTGGTGGCAAAGCAGCGACTCACGGACTACGAGCGCAAGCGGGCGTTTGACCGGACGCCTGAGCCTCGCGGGGGCGAGGCGGATGGTGAGGGGGGGCGGTTCGTCGTGCAGGAGCACCATGCTCGGAGCCTGCACTGGGATCTGCGGCTGGAGCGGGACGGGGTCGCGGTGTCGTGGGCGCTGCCGAAGGGGCTGCCGCCGCATCCGAAGGAGAACCGGCTCGCGGTGCACACCGAGGACCATCCGCTCGAGTACCTGACCTTCGAGGGGGAGATCCCGAAGGGCGAGTACGGAGCGGGGACGATGGAGGTCTGGGACCGGGGCACTTACGAGGCGCTCGAGTGGACCGAGAAGAAGGTGACCGTGACCCTGCACGGCGAGCGGGTCGAGGGCACCTATGGACTCTTCCCGACCAAGGGGAAGAACTGGATGATCCACCGCATGGACCCGCCGGCAGACCCCGGCCGGGTGCCGATGCCGAGCAGCGTGAAGCCGATGCTGGCCACCCTCGGCGAACTGCCGCGCGACGACGCGGGCTGGGCCTACGAGCTCAAGTGGGACGGGGTGCGGGCGATCGGCTACTCGGACGCGGGACACCTACGCCTGGAGAGCCGCAACGGCCGCGACATCACCTCCCAGTACCCCGAGCTGCGCGCGCTTGGCGCCGAGCTCGGCTCGCTCCAGGTGATCCTTGACGGCGAGGTAGTCGCCTTCGACGAGGAGGGCCGCCCCGACTTCCAGCGCCTCCAGCGGCGCATGCACCTGGGCTCGGAGGCCGCCGTGCGGCGGCGCATGGGCGACACGCCCGTCACCTACATCCTCTTCGACCTCCTCTTCCTCGAGGGCCGCGAGCTCTACGAGCTGCCCTACACGGACCGGCGCAAGCTTCTCGCGGAGCTCGAGCTGGACGGGCCCTCCTGGCAGACGCCCGCCTACCACCAGGGCGAGGGCGCCAAGCTGCTGAGGCTGACGAAGGACCAGGGGCTCGAGGGCATCGTCGCCAAGCGCCTCGACAGCCGCTACCTCCCGGGCCGGCGCTCGCGCTCGTGGATCAAGGTCAAGAACGTGCAGTCCCAGGACTTCGTGATCGGCGGCTGGATGCCCGGCGAGGGCAGGCGCTCGGACTCGATCGGCTCCCTCCTCGTCGGCTTCTACGAGGAGGACGACGGCGAGCTGGTGCTCCGCTACGCCGGGCGGGTAGGCACGGGCTTCACGAACGAGACGCTGCGCGATCTGGCGAAGGAGCTTTCGAGGCTCCGCACCGACGAGTCGCCGTTCACCGGCCGCAACCCCCCGAAGGAGGCGATCTTCACCGAGCCGAAGCTGGTCGCCGAGGTCGAGTTCCGCGAGTGGACGCAGGCCCGCACGCTGCGCGCACCCTCGTTCAAGGGGCTGCGCGACGACCGCGACCCGCTCGAGGTGCGCTTCGAGCCCGACGCCGCGCCGGACGACGCCGGTGCGGGAGAATCCCACGCGTGAGGGTCTCGGCGAAGTCGGACTACGCGGTGCGGGCGCTCGTCGAACTGGCGGCGGGCGACGAGGGCACCCCGGTCAAGGGCGAGGCGATCTCGACCGCGCAGGACATCCCCATGCCCTTCCTCGAGAACATCCTTTCCGAGCTTCGCCACAGCGGCCTGGTCCAAAGCCGCCGCGGCGCCGAGGGCGGCTACTGGCTCAGCCGGCTGCCGCGCGAGGTCTCGATCGCCGACGTCATCCGGGCCGTCGAGGGGCCACTGGCCACCGTCCGCGGGCAGCCGCCCGACGAGCTTCGCTACACGGGCTCCGCGGAGCCGCTCGCGCGCGTCTGGATTGCGCTGCGCTCGAACATCCGCGACGTCCTCGAGCACGTCACGCTCGCCGACGTGGTCGCCGACGAGCTGCCCCCGGACGTCGAGCGCCTGCTCCAGTCCGGCGAGGCGCCTCGCTAGATCCGCCGCCCGTCGCGCTCGGCCACCTGCTCCGCCTCCTTGCGCACCTGGAACCAGGTCGCGAGCAGGATCGCGCCCACCCAGCCGATCATCAGGGCGAGAAAGATCCAGAGGACGAGCGCCGAAAGCTCCATCGCTCCTCGCCGCTCCGCCTAGGCGGCCGCCAGCTCCTCGGTGGTCGGATGCGAGCCGTTCGGCGCCTCGAACACGCGCGCCGCCGCAGGCCGCACGTAGACGATCTGCTTCTCCTCCAGCTCCAGCTCCTCCGCCTGCGCGCGCGTGATCTGCGCGTAGAGGGCGTTGCCGTTGGAGAGCGTGAACTCCACGCGGACCTCGAAGCCGAGGTGGACGATCCGCTCGATCATCGCCTCCTCCGAGCCATCGACCGGGGCCGGCAGGATCTGGACGTCGTGCGGGCGCACGAAGGCATCGCCGAGCCTGTTGACCGGGCCGATGAAGCTCATCACGAACTCCGTCTCCGGGTGCTCGTAGATGGCCCGCGGCGGCCCCGTCTGCTCGACCAGCCCGTCGTTCACGACCACGATCTGCTCGGCGACGTCCATCGCCTCCTCCTGGTCGTGGGTGACGAAGACCGTCGTCACGTGCATCTCGTCGTGAAGGCGGCGCAACCACGTGCGAAGCTCCTTGCGGACCTTCGCGTCCAGCGCGCCGAACGGCTCGTCGAGCAGGAGCACCTTCGGCTCCACGGCGAGCGCCCGAGCCAGCGCCATCCGCTGGCGCTGACCGCCGGAGAGCTGCGACGGATAGCGGTCGATGAAACCCTCGAGGTGGACCAGGCGGAGCAGTTCCCGCACCCTTTCTGAGATCTCGTCCTTCGGCCGCTTCTGGATCGAGAGGCCGAACGCGACGTTCTGGCGCACGGTCATGTGCTTGAACGCGGCGTAGTGCTGGAAGCAGAAGCCCACGCCCGCGGTCCTGGACCGGGGTCTGGGTCATGTCGGTGCCGTTGATGATCACCTTGCCGTCATCCAGCTCCTCGAGACCCGCGATCGCGCGCAGCAGCGTCGACTTGCCGGACCCGGACGGGCCCAGCAGCGCGGTCAGCGAGCCGTCGCGGACCTCGATCGAGACCCCTCCGAGGGCGACGAAGTCGCCGAACTTCTTGACTGCGTTCTCGACGACGATGCTCATGCGGGTTCCTCCTTGGGAGTTGCGAATTCAGGGGAAAGGCCGGTGACGTTCTTGTCCTTCCGGCGGACGAAGCTCATGCCGAACAGGGTCACCAGAGCGATCAGCGCCAGCACGAGGGCGGCGGCGTAGGCGCCGGAGACGTTGAAGACCTCGAACTGCTTCTGGACGAACAGCGGTAGCGTCTCCGTCTCGCCGGAGATGCGGCCGGAGACGATCGACACCGCGCCGAACTCCCCGAGAGCGCGCGCCGTGGCCAGCACGACGCCGTAGGTCACGCCCCAGCGGATCGAGGGGAGCGTTACCCGCCAGAAGGTCTGCCAGCCGCTGGCCCCGAGGGTCGCGGCCGCCTGCTCCTGGTCGTCGCCGATCTCGCGCAGCACGGGCTCGACCTCGCGCACCACGAACGGCAGCGAGACGAACATGGTCGCGAGCACCATCCCCACCGGGGTGAAGATGATCCGTATCCCCTGCTCCAGGAACCAGGCCCCGAACCAGCCGTCGATCGACCCGTAGACGAGCACGAGCGCGAGGCCGATCACGACCGGGGAGATCGCGAACGGCAGGTCGATCATCGCGTTGACGATCGCCTTGCCGCGGAACTTGTCGCGTACGAGCACGAGCGCGCACGCGATCCCGAAGATCGTGTTCAGCGGGACCGCGATCGCGACCATCACGAGCGTGAGGTAGAAGGCGTGCTGGGCCTCGGGCGTCGTGAGCGTGTCGATCACGTTCCCCGCGCCGTCCTCGAACGCCTTGAAGACGATCACGATCACGGGGATGATCAAGAGCGCCGCCAGGTAGCCGATCGCCACCGTGCGCAGACCGATCCGGGCGCCGGGACCCCCGCGCACGATGTTCCTGCGGGCGACGTCGTCCGCGCTACTGCTCATGGCGCCCTGCCCTCCTGCCCAGCCAGTTGATGAGGACCAGGACGCCCACCGAGACGGTGAGCAGCACGACCGAGACGGACGCTGCGGCGGCCTCGTTGCCGGCCTCGACCTGCTTGAAGATGAAGACCGACGCGACCTCGGTGTCGAACGGGACGTTGCCCGAGATCAGGATCAACGAGCCGAACTCGCCGATCGCCCGCGCGAACGCGAGCGCGACCCCGGCGAACATCGCCGGCGCCAGGTTGGGCAGCACGATCCTGCGGAAGATGGTGAGCGGGCGGGCACCGAGCGAGGCTGCCGCCTCCTCCATGTCCTGGTCGAGCTCGATCAGCACCGGCTGCACCGCCCGCACCACGAACGGCAGCGTCACGAACAGCAGCGCCATGATCACGCCGATCTTGGTGAAGGAGACGCCGCTGATCCCGAGGATCCCGTTGTCGCCGTAGAGCGCCAGGAGGGTCAACCCGGCGACGATCGTGGGCAGCGCGAACGGGAGGTCGATGATCGCGTTCATGTAGCGCTTGCCGGGGAACTCGTCGCGCACGAGCACCCAGGCGATGATCGTCCCGAATACCGCGTTGATCGCGACGACGATCAGCGACGCGATCAGCGTCAGCTCCATCGCCGCGACGGCCTGCGGGCTCGACACGGCATCCCAGAAGCTGGCCAGGCCGTCCTCGAACGACCTCGACACCACCGCCGCGATCGGCAGCAGCACCATGATCGACAGGTAGCCGACGACCAGTCCCCGGGTGAGGGCTGGCCCCCCCAGGCGGGGCACTGCAACCCGCCTGGGGGGCGCCTCACTGTGAGCAACGGAAGCCACTACTCGAGCGGTACTCCGAGCTCAGCCTCGACGTCCGCGATCTTGCCGTTCTCCGGGTCGAAGAACTCGGTGGCGACCTTGCTCCAGCCACCGAACTCCTCGATCTCGAACAGACCGGGGGGCGTCGGGAATTCATCCTCGAACTGGGCGAGGACCTTCTCGTCCACGGGGCGGTAGCCGTTCTCGGCGAACAGCGTCTGGCCCTCCTCCGAGAGGAGGAACTCACGGAACGCGGTCGCGGTCTCGGCGTTGGCCGCCTCGGTCGGGATCACCGCGAGCGTCTCGATCAGGATCGTGTCGTCGGGAACCGTGTACTCCAGTTCCTCGCCGGCTGCGATCGCGCCGAGCGCCTCGTTCTCGTAGGAGAGGGCGACGTCGCCCTGGCCGCCGAGGAACGTGTTCAGCGAGTCGCGTGCGCTGGCGTCCTGAACGACGGTGTTGCGCAGCATGTCCTCGACGAACGTGAGCGCCTCCTCCTCGGAGCCGCCGTTCTCGATGACCTGGCCGTACGCGGCCATGATGTTCCAGCGAGCGCCACCCGAGGTGAACGGGTTGGGCGTGATCACGTCGACGTCATCGCGCAGGAGGTCGTCCCACTCGGTGATGTCCTTGGGGTTGCCGGGCCGGGTGATGAACACCACGACCGACTCCTGGATCTTGCCCTCGTACTCGTCGTCCTTGGCGTAGTTGGGGTCAACGAGGCCGGCGTCCACCAGACGGGTGATGTCCGGCTCGATCGGCAGGTGCACGAAGTCGGCCGGCTGCCCGGCCTCGACGGCACGCGACTGGTCGCCGGACGACCCGAACGAGGCCGAGAACTCGACGCCCTCGCCCTCCGGCGTCCCCTGGAAGGCGGGGATGATCGACTCCTCGTACGCGGTCTGCGGGGTCGAGTAGGCGACAAGGTCGATCGACCCGCCGCCGCCCGAGCTGCCCTCGCTCTTGCCACCGCAGGCGGCGATGCCGCCGGCGAGGCCGAGGGCGAGCACGCCCGTGGCCGATGCAGCAAAGAGCCTGCGACCGCGGGGCCGCGCGTGCGCCGAATCAGCGTTCGCGGCCCCGCCGTCGCGGAGCTTTCGAAGTCCTCTCATTCGCTTTCTGACCTTTCTTGATTGAAATGGTGGGTAATGTGCCGCGGCAGGGTAGCAAAGCCTCCCTCGGGGCAGGGGCCTAGGCGAAAGCACGTTTGCCCGCGTTCAGCTCAGGCGGTGTTCGAAGACCCGCTCGAGGCGCTCGTCGAGCCCCTCGGGATCGCGGTTCACCTTGTCGAGGACCAGCTCCGATGAGCGGCCGTCGAGCTTCAGCGTCGCCACCTGGTTGTCGAAGTACGGCCCCGCGGCGAAGCGCCAGCGGATCCCCGGGTCCCCCACGCCCACGCGCCTGGCGAGGGACCGGGTGATCGCCTCCGCCGCGCGTGAGAGGCCGACCCTGATCGACTGGCGCTCATGGTTGTCGAGCGCGTTCCGGTACGGCGAGCAGACCGCCTGGTAGACAACGCTGCGAACGCCGGCGTCCACCGGAAACGCGACGTCGGCCAGGTAGGCGTGGTGCACGTCGCCCGAGAGCACGCCGATGCGTCGCCGGCGTCCTCCCGTCTCGAGACGAGCCCAGCTCCTGGAGCAGCTCCGTCAGGCGCCCGAACGAATCGCCGAACGCCGCCCAATGGTCGAAGTCGAGCGCCTGGCGCATCCGCTCACCGACGCGCGCGGCGCGCTTCCCCCACCGCCCCGCGCACACCCGCTCGTTCCACGCCTCCAGGTTGTGGAAGGAGGGCGCCAGCAGGTAGGGGTCGGAGGTGCCGATCAGGAGGTGGTCGACCTCCCGCTCTTTCGCGCGCTCCACCACCCAGTCCCACTCATCGTCATCCACGATCCTGCGCTCGCCCTCGTCGAGGGACCGGCCGGTGCGAACGTCCACCACGATCAGCCTGGTGGTCCCGAGGTCGCGGTAGTAGCTCCAGCGCTTGCCCTCACGCTCGCGGTCGTCCTGCTCCATGAACTCCCGCAGCACGGCCGTGGCGTCCTCGCGACTGTCCTGCACCCGGCGCCAAAGGGGGAGGTCGCGCAGCTCCGCCGGCGAGAGGTTGCCCACGAACTGGTAGATCCAGTACGAGGTCATCCCCCCGAGCACCCGCTCCCGCCACCAGGGCTGGCGCTCCATCTCCTCGCACCAGGCCGCTGAGATGTTCCAGTCGTCGTGCATGTCGTGGTCGTCGATGACCATCGAGCTGGACACCGTCGACAGCAGCCACCTGATGGCCGGGTCCGACCACGACTCGCGATACAGGCGTGTGTACTCCTCGAAGTCGCAGACCTGGTCCTCCGGCGCGCCCGGCGGCCGGCCCTCACGCCGCTGGATGAACTCGAGCGTCTCGGGCGAGACCTCGTCGGCGTAGACCTGGTCGCCGCAGAGGAACAGCAGGTCGGGGTATGAGGGCGAGGGGTCGTCGAGGATCGACAGCGTCAGGGCGTGCAGGGCGTCGAAGCCGCGGCCGTGTTCCTTGTCGCGCTCCTTCGGCAGCGTGTACGGCGGCCCGTGGGGCAGCGCGACCCGGCATGAGCCGAAGACCAGCTCGATCTGCTCATCCTCGCGAAACGTCCGCAGCACGCTGGGCGGGAAGTCCGTTCCCACCTCGGGCCAGACCCGCTCGCCGTCCAGCGTCACCTCGTACTCCTCGCTCGCGCCGGGCTCGAGGTCCTCACAGAACACGAGGGCGTAGTGGTGGCCTGAGACGCAGAACGTCTGCGCAGTCCGTCCCAGCACCTCGACCTCGCAGGGCGCGTCGGTCTCGACCCAGACCGTCGCGTCGGTCGTCCCGACATAACGAAGCAGCGGTCCAAGGACGAGTTCGGCCATGGCCCGTCTGTACCCCGACGAAGGGGGCTCGACGCGCGGGCCCGGCAGCACGCGCTGCCATCCTGGGTGGGTGAGCGCCTATCTCGACATCCTGCGGGCGCCCAGGGTGGCGGTGCTGATCGCCGCCACCCTCCTCGGCCGCCTCCCGTTCGCGATCAACGCCCTCGCCGTGTTGCTTTACGCGCGTGAGGTCACCGGCTCCTTCGCCGGCGCGGGGCTCGTGTCCGGGGGCCTCGCGCTGGGCAGCGCGTTCGGCGCCCCTGTCCAGGGCCGGCTGGTGGACCGCCGGGGGGAGGGGATGCTGCTGGTGCTGGCGGGCGTGCACAGTGCCGCGCTGCTCTCGATCTGGGCGCTCGGGGCAGCCGATGCGGCGCTCGCTCTGCTCGTCACCGCGGCCGTGGTGGGCGGGATCGCGTTCCCGCCCACGGGATCCGTGCTGCGCTCGCGCTGGCCCAGCCTCCTCGCCGACCGGCCCGACCTGGTGCGCGCCGCATACGCGTTCGACTCGGTCCTCATCGAGGTGGCCTTCATCTCCGGACCGCTGCTCACCGCGGCCGGGATCGCGCTGGCCGGGCCGGAGGCGATGCTTGCGGTGTCCGCCGCACTCAACCTCGCCGGCGCGATGCTGTTCGTCGCCTTCCTGCCGCCGGCTCCCGGGCACCTGCGCCAAGCCGAGCCCGCAGGCCTCCTCGGCGCCCTGGCCGCGCCGGGGATCCGCACGATGGCGCTCGCGTCCCTGCCGGTCGGCTTCTGCCTGGGCACGATCGAGGTGGCCCTGCCCGCGTTCAGCGCCTCGCATGGCTCGCCCGAGACGGCCGGGATCCTGCTCGCGATCTGGTCGGCCGGCAGCGCCGTCGGCGGGTTCGTCTACGGCGCCCGACCGCGCCAGCGGTCGCTGGTGGAGACCCACACCCGCCTCGCCTTCCTCCTGCCCCTCGCATGCCTGCCGATCCTTGCCGGCACGACGCCCCTCGGGATGGCCCTCCTCGTCCTGGTCGCCGGGGTCCCGCTCGCGCCGCTGATCGCGAGCCGCAACGAGCTGGTCAGCCGGATCGCTCCGGGCGGATCGGTCACCGAGGCGTTCACCTGGCCGCTCACCGCCCTGGTCGCCGGGTTGTCGCTGGGGGTGGCAAGCGCCGGCGCCCTGGTCGACGCCAGCGGATGGGCGGCCGCGGTCGGCACCGGGGTGGCGGTCGCCGGCGCGGGCGCCGTGTTCGTCACGGCCCGCCGCTCGACGCTGCTGCCGCGGGCGCCTGCCCCGGCTCCGGCCTAGCTGCCCCTTCGTGTCGGGGCGTTCTTTGGGGGTTAGGAGAGGTCGGGCAGCCCGTCCTCGGGCGTCGAGGCCTCCGCGTGCAGGCGGCGGGGGATGCGCCCGGCGCGCCGCGCCGCATACCCGGCCTCGACCGCCTTGCGCATCGCGTCTGCCATCCCGACCGGGTCCTTGGCCCGCGAGACGGAGCTGGCCAAGAGGACGCCGGAGCAGCCCAGCTCCATCGCCATGGTGGCGTCGGAGGCGGTGCCGATCCCGGCGTCGAGGATCACCGGGACCCTCGCCTGCTCGACGATCAGGCGCAGGTTGTACGGGTTGCGGATCCCCGAGCCGGAGCCGATCGGCGAGCCAAGCGGCATCACGGCTGCGCACCCGACCGCCTCCAGGCGGGCCGCGAGCACCGGGTCGTCCGTGGTGTAGGGGAGAACCGTGAAGCCGTCGCCGACCAGCGTCTCGGCCGCCATGACCAGCTCGACCGCGTCGGGGAGCAGGGTGCGGTCATCGCCGATCACCTCGAGCTTGATCCAGTCGGTTTCGAACGCCTCGCGGGCGAGACGGGCGGTCTTCACCGCGTCGCGAGCCGTGTAGCAGCCGGCGGTGTTCGGGAGGCAGAACAGCCCGAGGCGGTCGACGGTCTCCAGCACCGATCCCTGCGCCAGCGGGTCCACGCGCCGCAGCGCCACCGTCACGATCTCGGTGCCCGACGCCTCGAGCGCCCGCTCCATCACCTCGAGCGAGTGGAACCCGCCGGTGCCGACGATCAGGCGGGAGCCCCAGGTGCGCCCGCCCAGCTCGAAGCCTGCGACCGACCGGCGCTCGGGTGCTCCCTGCCTCGCGCTAGCCACCCTGCACCGCCCTCACGACCTCGACCTCGGCGCCCTCATCGAGCCGGTGTGCGTCCCAGGCTGCCTTCGGCACGACCTCGCCGTCGACGGCGGCCGCCACGCCGCGGCGCTGACCATCGGCACCCGTGGCGGCCACCGCGTCGGCGAGCGAGGCGCCCTCGCCGAGCTCGACCGACTTGCCGTTCAACTCGATCACCACGGCGCCGCGATCCCCTCCGCGGCCATCGCCGCGAACCGGGCCGGGTCCGCCACCGAGAGCTCGGCGGCCGGTTCGGTGCCGGTGAGCCCGGCCGCGATCGCCTCGGCCGTCGCCGGCGCCAGCAGGATCCCGTTGCGGTAGTGCCCGGTGGCGAGGAACAGGCCGTCGATGGCCCCAGCGCCGATCAGGGGGGCATTGTCGGGCGTCCCGGGGCGCAGCCCAGCGGTCGCCTCCTCCAGCTCCAGCTCGGCGACCTCGGGGAGCGCACGGTAGGCCTCGCGGAGCAGCTCGTGCACGCCGCCCGCGCTCACCGTGGTGTCGAAGCCGCGCTCCTCGACCGTGGCGCCCACGATGAGCCGTCCGTCACCGCGCGGCACAAGGTAGACACGCTCCGAGACGATCACCCGCGCACAGGGCGCGCTGCCGTGGGCGTGCAGGGTGAGGATCTCCCCCTTCACCGGCCGCACCGGGGGCCGCGCCCGAGCAGGAAGCCAGTCAAGCGAGCCCGACCAGGCTCCCGCGGCGACGACCACCTGCTCGGCGAGATGCTCGCGGCCGGAGCCGTCGCGAACGCCTGCGACGGCCCCGTCGCCCAGGAGCGCCGTGGCCTCGGCTCCCTCGACCACCTCGGCCCCGGCAGCTTCCGCCGCCACCCGCAGAGCGCCGACCAGCGACCTCGGATCGACGGCGGCCTCATGGGGCGCGTGGACGGCAGCGGTGCAGCGGGGGCTCAGCCCAGGCTCGAGCGCCCGCGCCTCGCTCGCCGGGATCCACCGGGCCTCGAGGCCGAGCTCGGCCATCAGCTCGTGGCGCCGGCGCAGCTCCTCGGCCTCGTCGCGGTCGAAGGCCACGTGGACGGCGCCGAGCGGCAGGTACCCGACCTCGGAGCCGGCGGCCTCGGTGAGCTCCTTTGCGAACGCGGGCCAGGCGGTGTGGGAGAGCCGCGCCAGGCGCAGGAGTGCCTCCTCTCCCCAGGTCGCCTCGCCGACCGGGGCCAGCATCCCCGCCGCCACGCCCGAGGCCCCGGCCCCAGCGTGGTGGCGCTCCAGCAGGCGTACGCGCAGCCCCCGCTGCGCCGCCCGCCAGGCACAGGCGAGCCCGATCGCACCGCCGCCGACGACGATCACGTCAACCTGCTCTGGGGCTCGACTGGGCACGTACTCCTCTCTCGGGGGCACCGGGGCCACCATCCCTGCGCCGGCATTACCCGGGTCAGGTTCAGACGGTCGGCGGCCGCGATGCCGCCCTCTCAGCCCTCGGTAGGGCTCCCGTTTCTCACCCCTGATGGTACCCCGCCCGGACGGTAATACTGCGACACGTGGCCTGGTACGAGCAGATGGCAGAGGAGCTGAGCAGCGCGTTCTCCAACCGCGATTTCCGCGCCATCGAGAGGTGGGTACATCCAGAGGTCGTGTTCGACTTCTCGCGTTCGATGAACGACAGGGCCTTCATCGCGGCCGAGCAGGCGGAAGCCCCGGAGGCGTGACCCGCGCGCAGCTAGTCGAGCGGCTCGCGGCCGCCCGCCTCTACTTCGTCTGCGAGGGGCTGCCCGGCGGCGTCGCCCCAGACGGGCTGCTCGGGGGGGCGCTTCGCGGCGGCGCCGACCTGATCCAGCTGCGCGAGAAGGCGCCGAGGTGCGCCAAGGAGCTGGTCGCGCTAGCCGAACCCTTCCGCCGCGCCGCCAACGCCCACGGCGGCCTGTTCATCCTCAACGACCACCCCGACCTGGTGGCGGCCTGCGGTGCGGACGGCGTGCACGTCGGCCAGGACGACGCGCCCGTGGCCGAGGCCAGGGCGGCGGCGGGGCCCGAGGCGCTAGTCGGCCTCTCCACTCACTCCCCCGAACAGATCGACGCGGCGTGCGCCGCGCAGGGCAACGCTCGCCCGGACCAGATCAGCGTCGGTCCGGTGTGGGAGACGCCGACGAAGGAGGGCCGCCCCGCGACCGGCCTCGAGCTGATCCGCCACGCGGCCGAGCACGCCACGATCCCCTGGTTCGCCATCGGGGGCATCGATCCGGATAACGTCGGCGAGGTGGTGGCAGCAGGTGCCGAGCGGGTGGTCGTGGTGCGCGCGATCCGCGACGCAACGGATCCCGAGGCCGCCGCACGCCGACTGCGGGAGGCATTGGATGGCTGATCGGGAGCGCAAGCGTGAAGCGCGAAGGAAGCGCAAGGAGCGCGGCGTCCACCGCCAGCAGGAGCTGGAGGAGCGCCGCGAACGCATGGCGGCGAAGGCCGAGGCGAAGAACCAGGCGGCGAGGGAGGCGCTGGAGCCACTGGAGGAGGACGAGCGCCCCCTCGTGGTGACGATCGGCGCGGCGATCTCGGCCGCGGTCTGCCTCTCGATCGTGATCGGCTATGCGGCCGGGGTCGAGATCGACGGCGAGCGTCCGAACCTCCTCCAGGTGCTCGCCCCCCTCGTGATCTTCGCGATCATGGCCTGGGGGATGTGGGAGGCAAAGTACTGGGCGGTGCTCGGGTTCCAGACCGTCCTCCTGTTCGTCCTGATCGGTGCTTCCCTCTCACTCGTGGTCGCGAGCCAGTGGACGCAGGCGATCGGCAACGTCCTGATCATTGCCTCCGCCGGCGCGCTCTTCTTCTTCAACATCAAGGCGATGGCGCGGATTCAGATGCCCGATCGAAGTTGACCCGGCCGATGCCGGACGGTCGATAGAGTCGCAGCCTGATGGCTGACCCCTACGACGTGATCGTGATCGGCGGTGGGCCGGGCGGCTACGTCGCCGCGATCCGCGCCGCCCAGCTCGGCTTAAACACCGCCGTCGTCGAGATGGACAAGGCCGGCGGCCGCTGCCTGAACTATGCCTGCATCCCGGCGAAGACCATGCTGTACACGGCCGAGGTCTACGACCACGCCGTCAACGGCGCCGAGCTGGGCGTGAAGGTGACCAAGGCGGCGCTCGACTGGAAGGCGCTCGGCGAGAGGCGCGCCAACGTCTCCCAGGGCCTCTCGGACGGCGTGAAGTTCCTCTGGGACAAGAACAAGGTCACCACGATCGAGGGCGAGGGCTCGCTGACCGCCGACGGGGACGTCGCGGCCGGCGGCGAGACCTACGGCGCCGGGGCGGTGGTCCTCGCGACCGGCTCGGTCGCGCTCCCCATTCCCGGGGTCGACTTCTCCGACCGCGTCCTCGACACCTGGGGAGCCTGGTCGCTTCCGGCTCTGCCTAAGTCGCTCGCGGTCGTCGGCGCCGGCGCCTCGGGCTCGGAGATCGCCTCGGCCTACGCCCGCTACGGCACCGAGGTGACGCTGATCGAGATGCTCGACCAGATCCTCCCGCTGGAGGACAAGGACTGCGCGCGCGTGGTCGAGCGGACCTTCAAGCAACAGGGCATCAACGTCTCCACCGGCACCAAGGTCGAGTCGGTCGAGGCCGGTGCCAAGTCGGTCAAGGTGAAGTTCGGGGACTCGGAGATCGACGTCGAGTATCTGGTCATCGCGGGCGGCCGCGCCCCCGACACGGAGGCGCTCAACCTCGCCGAGGCCAAGGTCGAGACCGAGGACGACGGCAAGATCAAGGTCGACGACCACCAGCGGACGTCGAACCCGAAGGTGTACGCCATCGGCGACCTCGTGCGCGGGCCCGCGCTGGCCCACAAGGCGTCCGACGAGGGCATAGTCGCCGTCGAGACGATCGCCGGGGCCGAGACCCACCCGATCGACATCGACCTGATCCCCGGGGCCACCTTCTGCCACCCCCAGGTCGCCAGCGTCGGCATGACCGAGGCGCAGGCGAAGGAGGCCGGGATCGACGTCAAGGTCGCCAAGTTCAAGCTCGGAGGCGTGGGCGCCTCGGCCGTCTACGACGACCGCGACGGGATGGTGAAGATCGTCGCCGAGCCGAAGTACGGGGAGATCGTCGGCGCCCACGTCGTCGGCAACCGGGCGTGCGACATGATCAGTGAGCTGGTCAGCGTGATGGCGCTCGAGGGTGGCTACCAGGAGCTCGCGCGCATCATCCATCCCCACCCGACGATCTCCGAGGCGGTCATGGAGGCCGCCCGCGCGGTCGACGGGTGGGCGACGCACGCGTGAGCGCGGGCCGGTGCCGTCCCGCGCGACCTTCTACTACGACCTCGGGTCGCCCTACGCCTACCTGGCAGCCGAAAGGGTGAACGCCGTCTTCACCGAGGCCGGCGCCGAGGTGCCCGGGTGGCAGCCGATCCTGCTGGGCGGCCTGTTCGCCCGCTTCGACCGCGGCTCCTGGGCCAACGGCCCCGATCGTAAGGAGGGGCTGCGCGAGGTCGAGCGCCGCGCGTCCGCTTACGGCCTGCCGCCGATCCGCTGGCCCGAGCCATTCCCCGGCAACACGCTGCACGCGATGCGGGTCGCGACGTTCGCGAAGGACATCGGCCGCACGGTCGCCTTCTCGCTCGCGGCATTCCGCCAGGCGTTCGCCGCGGGCCGTGACCTCACCGACCCCGACAACGTGCTGGTCGCCGCCGCGGCGGCGGAGATGCACCCGCGGGCGATCGACGTGGCGGTCGGGCGCGACGCGGTCAAGGGCGCTCTCCGCGAGGCGACCGACCGTGCCGGCGACCTCGGCGTCGTCGGCGTGCCGTCGGTGGTCGTGGGCAGCGAGGTGTTCTGGGGGGACGACCGGCTGGAGGAAGCCGCCGAAGCGGCGGGCCACTAGTCTCGCAAGCGGTGGACATCGACGCTGCCGAGACTGAGGAGTGGCTCGAGGCCCTGGACGCCGTCGTCGAGAACGACGGCCCGCGGCGGGCGCACGATCTCGTCGAGCGGGTGGTCGAGCGGGCGCGGCTGAAGGGGGCCGCGATCGAGTACGTGGGCCCAACCCCCTACGTCAACACGATCCACCGCCAGGACGAGCCGCCGCTGCCCGGTGACCCGGCGATGGAGCGGCGGGTGCGGTCCCTCATCCGCTGGAACGCGATCGCCACGATCCTGCGGGCCAACAAGGAGTCCTCGGAGCTCGGGGGGCACATCGCCAGCTTCCAGTCGGCCGCGATGCTCTACGAGATCGGCTTCAACCACTTCTGGCACGCGCCCACCGCCGAGACACGACGGCGACCTCGTCTACATACAGGGGCATTCCTCGCCCGGGATCTACGCGCGCGCCTACCTCGAGGGCCGGATCACCGAGGAGCAGCTCGAGGGCTTCCGCCAGGAGGTCTCCAGGCCCAGCGGGCTCTCCTCGTACCCGCACCCATGGCTGATGCCGGACTTCTGGCAGTTCCCGACCGTCTCGATGGGCCTGGGGCCGATCATGGCCATCTACCAGGCGCGGTTCATGCGCTACCTCACCGACCGCGGGATCAGGGACACCTCCGGGCGCAAGGTCTGGGCCTTCCTCGGCGACGGGGAGTGCGACGAGCCCGAGTCGCTCGGCGCGATCGCCCTTGCCGGCCGCGAGCAGCTGGGCAACCTGGTCTTCGTCGTCAACTGCAACCTGCAGCGCCTCGATGGCCCCGTCCGCGGCAACGGCAAGATCATCCAGGAGCTGGAGACCATCTTCCGCGGCGCCGGCTGGAACGTGATCAAGGTGATCTGGGGCGACCGCTGGGATCCGCTGCTGGAGGCCGACCACGACGGCCTGCTGGTGAAGCGGATGGAGGAGGCGGTCGACGGCGAGTACCAGGTCTACAAGGCGCGCGACGGGGCGTATGTCCGCAAGCACTTCTTCGGGAAGTACCCGGAGCTGCTCGAGCGGGTGGAGCACATGACGGACGAGGAGATCTGGGACCTGAACCGCGGGGGGCACGACGCGAAGAAGGTCTACGCCGCGTATGCGGCGGCACAGGCGTCAGAGCACACCCCGACTGTGATCCTCGCGAAGACGATCAAGGGTTACGGGATGGGCGAGGCCGGCGAGGGCCAGAACATCACCCACCAGCAGAAGAAGATGAACGATGAGGCCCTGCAGGCCTTCCGCGACCGCTTCGAGCTGGAGGTCACCGACGATGAGGTCGAGCGGATCGCCTTCCACCGCCCCCCGGAGGACTCGGCGGAGCTCACCTACATGCGCGAGCGCCGCGAGGCGCTCGGCGGCCACCTCCCGACCCGGCGTCAGCGGGTCGACACCGCGCTTCCCGTTCCTCCACTCGAGATCTTTCAATCCCAGCTCGACGGCACCGGCGAGCGCGAGATCTCCACGACGATGTCGTTCGTCCGCATCCTCGCAGCGCTCCTACGCGACGACGAGCTGGGCGCGCGGGTCGTGCCGATCGTCCCCGACGAGTCGCGGACCTTCGGGATGGAGGGGATGTTCCGCCAGCTCGGGATCTACTCGCACGTCGGCCAGCTGTACGAGCCCGAGGATGCCAGCAGCCTGATGTTCTACCGCGAGGACCGCGAAGGCCAGGTGCTCCAGGAGGGGATCAACGAGGCGGGCGCCTTCTCGTCGTGGATCGCGGCGGCGACCTCCTACTCCAACCACGACGTGCAGATGGTGCCCTTCTACATCTTCTACTCGATGTTCGGGTTCCAACGGATCGGCGACCTGGCCTGGGCCGCCGGCGACTCGCGGGCGCGCGGCTTCCTCGTCGGCGGGACCGCCGGGCGCACGACCCTCAACGGCGAGGGCCTCCAGCACGAGGACGGCCACAGCCACCTGCTGGCGTCGACCATCCCCAACTGCGTCTCCTACGACCCGGCCTACGCCTGCGAGCTGGCCGTGATCGTCCACGAGGGCCTGCGCCGGATGGTGGCCGAGCAGGAGGATGTCTTCTACTACCTGACCGTGATGAACGAGAACTACCCCCACCCGAAGCTGCCGCAGGGCTCGGAGGAGGGGATCCTGCGCGGCATGTACCGGTTGCGCGAGGCCGACGGCCCCGCGGTGCGGCTGCTCGGCTCGGGGACGATCCTGCGCGAGGTCGAGGCCGCGGCCGACCTGCTCGCCTCCGACTTCGGCGTCGCGGCGGAGGTCTGGAGCGTGACCAGCTGGACCGAGCTGCGCCGCGATGGCCTCCGGTGGGATCGCGAGCGTCGCCTGAAGCCGGACGCCGAGCCGGGGAGGCCCTGGGTGACGGAGTGCCTCGCGGGCGTCGAGGCCCCGGTGGTCGCGGCCACCGACTACATGAAGGCCCTGCCCGACGGGATCCGGGCCTGGGTGCCGGGGCCCTTCGACGTCCTGGGCACCGACGGCTTCGGCCGCAGCGACTACCGGCGCCACCTTCGAGGCTTCTTCGAGGTCGACCGCCGGCACGTCGCGCTCGCCGCACTGCGAGGGCTGGCCGCCGAGGGCTCCGTGAAGCCGTCGGTTGCGGCGGAGGCCATCGAGCGCTACGAGATCGACCCGCGAGCTCCCGATCCGGCGGTCTCGTGATGATGGCCGAGCCGCGCGAGGTCCTCGTCCCCGACATCGGCGACTTCGCCGACGTCCCCGTGATCGAGATCCTGATCAAGGCGGGCGACGAGGTCGGCGCCGACGCCCCGCTCGTGACGCTCGAGTCCGAGAAGGCGACGATGGACGTTCCCTCACCGTTCGCCGGGAAGATCGTCGAGCTCAAGGTGGACGTCGGCGACACCGTCTCCGAGGGTTCCGTAATCGCCGTGATCGAGCCGGCTGAGGCCGGCGCGATCTCGACCCAGGAGGCGCCGGTCGAGTCGGCGATCGTGGCAGAAGAGCAGGAGAGCGACGGGGCCGAGGAGGAGGAACAGAAGCCACCGCCGGCGCCAGCGCCGCCGACGACGTCGGCGGACCCGGATTCCGACGGT
>CAWCRN010000013.1:0-12110 GCA_963797835.1 uncultured Solirubrobacterales bacterium | reverse complement strand
CGGTACTCGCGCCAGCCCGAGCCCGTGATGTAGCCCCGGACCACACACTCGACCGGATACATCTCCAGCCGCTTGACGCGTAACCCCCGCCCCTCGGCCTCGGGCGGCACATCCTGGGAGATGTAGTGGTTGGGGGCGATGTGGCCCGTCGTCTCGAACCAGAAGACCGACATCTGCGTCAGGACCCGCCCCTTGTCCGGTATCGGGGTGGGCAGGATCACGTCGTAGGCCGAGATCCGATCGGAGGCGACCATGACGATGTCGTCGTCGATCCCGTACATCTCGCGGACCTTGCCGCGGGCCAGGAGGGGCAATTCCGAGAGGGCGGTGCTCATCCGGGCCGATCCTAGCCCCGCCGCGATCGCCCGCCCAGCCGGATTCCCGCACAGTGCGGCTTTCGGCGGAGATCCGAGCGGGGGGGCCTATCCTCGCCGCCCATGTCCGTCGCCTTCCTCCTCTGCTGCGAGCGCGGACCGCTCGAGGCGCAGACGCTGCTCTGCGTCTCCTCGCTGCGCGCCTTCGGTGGCGCCCTCGCGGATGCCCCCGTCTACGCCTTCGCCCCGCGGCCCGGCAGCGAGCCCGCGCCCGCGACGGTCTCCGCGCTGGCCGGCCTGAACGCCGAGTACGTCGATGAGCCGCTCAACCCGGAGCTCGGGGAGCTGCCCCATGCGAACAAGGTGTTCGTCGCCGCGTGGGCGGAGGGCGAGCTGGGCCATGACGTCCTCGTCTTCACCGACTCGGACACCGTCTTCCTCGCCGAGCCGAGCGAGCTCGCCCCCGGACGGTGGGACGCGGCAGTCAGGCCTGTCGGCTCGGTCAACAAGGGCTCGAGCGGCGAGGGCCACCGCAACGAGGCCGACTGGCAGACGCTGTACGAGGTGCTGGGGGTGGACGCAAGGCCGTTTGTCGAGACGGTTGTCGAGCGCGAGCGCGTGCGCGCCTACTTCAACGCCGGCCTCGTGGCCCTGCGGCGCGAGACCGGGCTCGGGAGCGCATGGCGCGATGCGACCCTGACGCTGCTGGACTCCTCCATCGCCGACCGGGCGCCGCTGCGGCGCCAGATCGACCAGCTCGCGCTCGGCGGCATCCTCGCCGACCACATGGATCGGGTGAAGCTGCTGCCCGACACCTACTCCTATCCGCTGCCCAAGCGGATCAAGCTGCCGGCGGAGATGCAGGCGCTCGACCTCGCCGATCTCGTCCACGTCCACGGCCACCGCTGGCTGCACCTCCCCGGGCTGCTCACGGAGGTGGATCCCCCGCTCGACCCCACCACCGACGCCTATCGCTGGCTCGACGAGCGCCTGCCCCTGGAGCCGACGATCGAGGGGCCGTTCCGCTTCCCGAAGGACGAGTAGGCGCAAACCGCCGAGCCTGGCACGCGGCCCGGGTCTAATCGAGGCCCAGGCGGGCGGCCGTCTCGCCGCAGATGTCGAGCACCGCGTCGCGCTGCTCAGCTGTGAACGGCTCGAGGCGATCGGCGGCGCGTTCGGCGCCGGCCAGGTCGAGGCCGCCGGTGCGCTTGAAGACCCGGTTGGCGGACTCCAGCGGGCCGCCGGTCTCGTACTCGTCGTCGAGAGCTGACAGCTCGGGAAAGTCCATGGCGGGCACCCGGCCGGCGGCGTCCTGCGCGATCTCGGCGACGATTTGCTCGGGCTCGTCGCACAGCTCGTGGTAGGGGACGATGCGGTCGATCTGGTCGCTGTCCTCGGCGAGCCTTGCGTTCACCCGGTCCCATTGGCGGGCCGACTGGACCACCTTGTCGTCGTCGACGAGGTCCCGCCACCCCGCGGGCTTCACGCCCCACCATCCCTCCTCGGGGCCGCGGTGGACGTGCGGGTTCTCGGCGTGCTTCTTGGCCAGGGAGAAGACGTTCGGCAGTGGGCGGCGGACGACGGCCACGATCCGTGCCTCGGGGAGCGCCGCGCGAAGCCAGGGGGCGCGGACGGTGTTGTAGGGGTTCTTCAGGACCAGCGCCTTGCCGGGACGGGCGGCGTCGGCGAGGTACGTGCGCAGGTGCTCGACGACCTCGGGCGTCGCGTCGGCGGCGCCCAGCTCGTGCCCGCGCAGGCCGCCGTCGCGCTGGTAGAAGCTCCCGGCCGGGAACGCCTCGGGCGCGAACGGGGGGTCGTCGCCCCACACCTCCTTGCCCTCGAAGCGCACCGGGTTGCGAAACGCGTCGGTGCCGGCGAGCAGCCGGAGCAGCAGGCTGGTGCCGGACTTCTGGAGCCCGACCACGAGTACCACCCCGCCGCCGTCGCTCATCGGGAATCTCCTGCGGCCAGCTCGTATCCCAGCTCGGCCAGCGTCTCACCCGCCTCGTCCTCGAATGTGCGCAGCTCCTCGGCCGAGAGCTCCTCGCGCCAGCGGTCGATGCGGGCGGGGTCCGGCGGCTTCGTCGTCTGCTGGTGGAGCGCCATCCGGCTCTCCGCCGAGCGCGGCAGCTTCCGCCCCCAGGCGGGGATGTCGCGGTCGAGCTCGGCCAGGCGCTCCTTGGATCGCTCGTGGTAGTCGAGCATCGCCGGGTCCCAGGGGAGCTGGATGAACTCGGCGACCTGGCGGAGCGTCGCCTCGGGCTCGCGGATCAGGGCCTCGTAGCGGATCTCCACGTAGTGGTCGAGCCTTTCGCCCTTGCTGCGCGCCTTGCGCAGCCGCCGCTGCCAGCGCCGTGCCACCTTCGAGATCTCGGTCGGGCGGAGCGCCAGCGTCCGCATTCGCGAGAGGGCCACAGCGCGACCGTCGCGGATCACGTGCACGAAGTAGGCCTCGGGGAGCGTGCGCGAGATCGGCCCCATCTCCAGCGTGTAGCCGGGCGTCTTGTCGCCCCAACGTGGCTTTCCCTGATGCTCGGCGTAGAGCTCGTAGAAGGTGCGGACGGCGGCTCTGGGGGTGACCCGGTCGAGCGCGCGCCAGCGCGCCATCAGCTCGTCCTCCGACATCGGGAAATCGCCCCACTTGCGGTGGCCGGTGACGGCCGCAAGCGCGTCCTCGGGCCGCGCGCCGGTGGGCTTTGTCGCGGCGATTAGGTCGGGGACGAAGCCCGTCTCGGGCGGCATCGCGAGGTCGGGATGCGCGTCGAGCATCAGCCGCAGCAGCGTCGTGCCGGAGCGCCCCACGCCGACGACGAACGGTGCGGGGGTGAGATGGCGATGGGGATTGAGGAACGGGATGCGCATGAAGGGGGTGGGCGATGATAGGCGGGGCACATACCCCTACCCGGTATAGTGGGGACATGGCGACTGCCCAGCAGACGGTCGGCTACCTGGAGAACCGCGACGCGATCCTCAAGCGTCTCGCGCGAATCGAGGGCCAGGTTCGGGGCATCGAGCGGATGGTCTCCGAGGAGGCGTACTGCGTCGATGTCCTCACCCAGCTCGCGGCGGTTTCGAAGGCGCTCGACCGCGTGGGCTTTGAGGTCCTCGCCGACCACACGAACCACTGCGTCCGCGACGCGGTCGAGCATGGCGGCAGCGAGGCCGAGGAGAAGGTGGCCGAGCTGCTCGAGGCGGTCGAGCGGTTCGCGCGGACCAGGTAGGGACCCAGGTGGCGGCCGGCGGAACGGTGGTGGCGAAGCCGGCTCCTCCCCGCCCGGCGCCCGCCGCTCTCCCGCCGGGCCCAGGCACGCCCCGCGCGCTCCAGACCCTTCGCTTCCTGCGCGACCCGATCCCCCTCTGGGAGGCCTCGGCGGAGCGTTTCGGCGAGACGTTCACCCTGCGCCTCCACGGCCCGGGCGACCTTGTCTTCATCTCCGATCCCCGCTCGATCAAGCGCCTGTTCGCAGCCGACCGCGTCAACACCATCGCGCCCGGCCGGAACCTCCTGCTCGAGCCCCTGCTCGGATCCCACTCGGTGCTCCTGGCGGAGGACCAGGACCACATGCGCCGGCGCAAGCTGATGCTGCCCCCGTTCCACGGCGAGCGGATGCGCGCGTACGAGGAGGTCATCGCCGAGGCCGCCATCCGCCAGGTCGAGGGCTGGCCGGTCGGCGAGCGCTTCGCGCTTCACCCCAGCATGCAGGCGCTGACGCTGGAGGTGATCCTGCGCGCGGTCTTCGGCGTCGAGGACGACGCCCGGCGCGACGAGCTGAGCGAGAACCTGGTCGCGATCCTCGCCACCACCCAGTCGCCGCGCGCCGTCGGTCTGGTGATTCCCCGGCTTCGCGGCCTGCCGCCGTGGCGCCGGACGGTGGCGCGGATCCAGCGCACCGACGAGCTCCTCGCGGAGGAGGTCCGCCGCCGCCGCGGCGACCCCGACCTTGCCGAGCGCGAGGACATTCTCTCGATGCTGGTTGCGGCCCGGTTCGAGGACGGCAGCGCGATGGACGACCGCGACGTCCGCGACCAGCTGATGACCCTGCTGCTCGCCGGGCACGAGACGACCGCCACATCCCTGGCCTGGGCGTTCGACCAGCTCTTCCACCACCCGGCGGCCATGGAGCGGCTCCGCGAGGAGGCGTCCGGCGACGAGGACGCCTGGCTCGATGCCGTGATCAGCGAGACCATGCGCGTGCGCCCCGTCGTTCCCTTCACCGGGCGCCAGCTTCGCGAGCCGGCCACGCTGGGCGGGCACGACCTGCCCGACGGCGCGATTGTCATGGCCGGGATCTACCTCACCCACATGCGCGACGACATCTACCCGCAGGCGCGCTCGTTCCGGCCGGAGCGTTTTCTCGAGGGATCGCCCGAGACCTACTCCTGGATCCCGTTCGGCGGCGGCACCCGCCGCTGCCTGGGCGCCGCCTTCGCCCTGTTCGAGATGAAGGTCGCGCTGCGCGCCATCCTGCGCCGGGCCGAGCTCCGTCCGGCCGACCCGGCCCCCGAGCGGATCGTGCGCCGCAACGTCACCCTCGCGCCGGCTCGGGGAACCCAGGCTCTCCTCCGGCGGCGTTAGCTCGGCCTTCGTTCAGCTCTCCGCGGGCACGTAGGTGATCAGGACCACGCCGGAGTCGTAGGTCCTCACGTCCGCGACCTTGAGCTTCTTCATGTCGTCCGGGTCCGGGAACATCCGCAGCCCTTCGGCGACGAGCACCGGGTGCACCATCGCCCGGTACTCGTCGACCAGGTCCGCCTCGGTCAGCGCGTGGACGAGCTGCGCCGATCCGTTGATCAGGACCGGGCCCGCGTCGGCGTCGCGCAGCTTCGAGACCTCCTCGATCGGGTCGCCGGAGAGCACGGTCGTGTTCTCCCACTCGGGGTCCGTGAGGGTCGAGGAGACCACGTACTTCGGCATCGAGTTGATCTTGTCGGTGAAGGGGTCTGAGCGGTCGCGTCCCGGCCAGGCCGCCGCGAACCCCTCGTAGGTCTTGCGGCCGAGCAGGAGGAGCTCGGCCTCCCGGATCTCCTCGTCCTTGAAGGCGTAGTGGTCCTCGCCGTAGATCGACTTGAAGGTCCAGCCGGAGTGCGGATGGGTCGGCTCGCCGCCGGGGGCCTCCATGATGCCGTTCAGGCTCACGAACTCGGAAACGATCAGCTTGCTCATGGGATTCCTTCGTCGGGATCGGGTTGCCAGGTAAGACCGGGCGGGCCGCGAAACCTAATCGCCGCGCCGTCTCCGCGGATCGTCAATCGAGGGCGTCGAGGCGCGCGATGACCTCGGGGACGTGCTTCAGATAGGCGTCGTAGTCAAGAACGCTGTCCAGATCAATGCCCGCCACCTCCTCCGAGGGAGGCGAAGCCGACCGGTGATCCGAGCTTGCTCGGATTCGCCCGGGGGTGTCGGGATCCGCTAGCTTCGCAGCCAGTAGCTCCCTGAAACGCGTCCCGGTGTCCCACGCCTCCTGGGCAGCCTCCTGGACGATCCGGTAGGCGTCGTCGCGGGCCATGCCGGACTCGACGAGCGCGGTCAGCGCCCGCTGGCTGAACAGGGCGCCGTGCGTCAACTCGAGGTTCTCGCGCATTCGGTCGGCATGCACGGTCATCTCGGCGGCGACGCGGGCGCCGAGGTGCTGCATGTAGTCGAGGCCGATCGTGGCGTCCGGCAAAACCACCCGCTCGGCGCCCGAATGCGAGATGTCGCGCTCGTGCCACAGCGCCACGTTCTCGAAGCCGACCTGCGCGTAGCCGCGCAGGACCCGCGCGAGGCCGGTGATCCGCTCGGACAGGATCGGATTGCGCTTGTGCGGCATCGCCGAGGAGCCCTTCTGACCGGACCCGAACGGTTCCTCGACCTCGCGGACCTCGGTCCGCTGGAGGTTTCGGACCTCGGTCGCGAATCGCTCCAGGCCCGCGCCGGCCAGCGCGGCGCAGGTGAGGACCACGGCGTGGCGGTCGCGAGGCACCACCTGCGTCGAGACGTCCTCGCGCCGGAGCCCCAGCGAGTCCAGCACGCGCGCCTCGACCGCCGGCGGGATCGACGCGTAGGTGCCGACGGCGCCCGAGAGCTTCCCCACGGCGGCGTGCTCGAAGGCTCCCGTCAGCCGATCGAGGTTTCGCTGCGCCTCCATCGCGAAGCCAGCCATTCGCAGTCCGAAGGTCGTTGGCTCCGCGTGGATGCCGTGGGTGCGCCCGATGCACAGGGTCTCGCGATGCTCGCGCGCCTGGGATACCAGCGCGTCGCGGTAGGCGCGAGCGCCGGGGACGATGACCGACCCGGCCTCGCGGAGCTGGAGGGCGAGCGCCGTGTCGAGCACGTCCGAGGATGTCAGTCCGTAGTGGATCCAGCGGCCGTGCTCGCCGACCGATGCGGAGACGACGTCGACGAATGCCGCGACGTCGTGCCCGGTCGTGCGCTCGCGCTCCTTCACCGCCTCGACCGTGAAGGTGGCGCGCTCGCGGCACGCGACGGCCGCCTCGGCGGGCACCACGCCCTCCGCCGCCCACGCGTCGGTCGCGGCCAGCTCGACCTCGAGCCAGGCGCTCATCCGTCGCTCGTCGGTCCAGACGGCTCCGATCTCGTCTCGGGTGTACCTGGAAATCAAGTTCGTTCCCCCCCCACACCCGCGGACGAATCCGAGCAAGCTCGGATCACCGGTCGGCTTTGCCTCCCTCGGAGGAGGTGGCGGGCAGTGGTTGTCAAGCGCTGATGATGCGTGCCGCGAGGATGCCCGCGTTCTTCGCCCCGTCGATCGCCACGCAGGCGACCGGAACGCCGGGCGGCATCTGCACCGTGGCAAGGAGCGCGTCGAGTCCCCCCAGCGCCTTGCCCAGGATCGGGACCCCGATCACGGGCAGGTCGGTGTGGGCGGCGGCCACCCCGGGCAGGGCGGCGGACATGCCGGCTCCGGCGATGATCACCTTGAGCCCACGCATCCGGGCGTTGTGGCAATACTCGCGCACCTTCTCCGGGTCGCGGTGGGCGCTCATGACGCGCACCTCGTAGTGGATGCCCGCGTCCTGGAGGGCCTGGCCGGCCGGCTGCATCTTCGGCTTGTCGTTCTTGGAGCCCATGATGATCCCGACCCGCGGGGCATCGACCTCGATCTCCTCGAACGCGGCCTCGACCTCGGGCATCGTCTCCGTGGGCGGCGGCACCGGGTCCTCGGTGGCGGTCTCGGTCGAGGGGCGCTCGTGTGGCTCTGAGACTTCCATCGCGGCCGATTGTCCCAATCAGCGAACGGCGGTGCGTTCCACGGCCCGGGCGGCGATGTCGGTGCGCATCTGCATTCCGTCGAAGCTGATCAGGCGGGCGGCGGCGTAGGCGCGGTCGCGGGCGGCGGCGCCGTCGGCGCCGAGCGCCGTGACGTTCAACACGCGACCGCCAGCCGTCACACAACTGCCGTCCGCCTCCTCCGAGGGAGGCGAAGCCGACCGCTGATCCGAGCTTGCTCGGATTCGTCCGGGGGCGCCCGGGTCTGCGAGGGCCGTGCCCGCGTGCGTGATCTCGACGTCCTCGAGCGCCGCCGCCTCCTCGAGCCCGGAGATCACGTCGCCCTTGGACGAGCTCTCGGGGTACCCGGCGGAGGCGAGCACGACCGTCACCGCCCAGCGGTCGTCGAAGTCGGCCGTCTTCCCCCCGAGGCCGCCCCGGTCGCGCGCGGCCAGGCACAGCTCGGCCAGATCTGTGCGCAGCCGGGGCAGCACGGCCTGCGTCTCGGGATCGCCGAAGCGGCAGTTGTACTCCAGCACCCGGGGCCCATCAGCGGTCATCATCAGCCCCGCGTAGAGGACGCCGTGAAACGGGGTGCCGCGCTCGCGCATGAGCTCCACGACCGGCCGGTGCACCACGCCGGCAAGCGCCTCGACGTCCGCCTCGCCGATGCCGGGCACCGGCGAGTAGCTGCCCATCCCGCCGGTGTTCGGCCCCACGTCGCCGTCGCCGATCCGCTTGTAGTCCTGCGCCGGGGCGAGGGGCAGCACGTTCTCGCCGTCGCAGAGCGCCAGGAGCGAGAGCTCCTCGCCCTCGAGGTGCTCCTCGAGCACGACCTCGGTCTCGCCGAAGCGCCGCTCGACGAAGAAGAGCTCCACCGCGTCGGCGGCCTCGCGCTCGGAGCCGGCGATGACCACGCCCTTCCCGGCGGCGAGGCCGTCCGCCTTCAGCACGGCCGGATACGAGGTGCCGGCGAGGGCGTCGAGCGCCGCCTCGCGGTTGCGCAGGACGACGTGGCCGGCAGTCGGCACCCCGGCCTCCGCCATCACCTCCTTGGCGTGGACCTTGGATCCCTCGAGGCGTGCGGCCGCGGCACTGGGGCCGAACGCGGGCACGCCGGCCGCCTCGAGCGCGTCGACCAGCCCTGCGACGAGCGGCGCCTCCGGCCCGACCACGACGAGCCCGACATCCTCGGCCACTGCGGCGTCGACGATCGCGGGGACGTCCTCGGCGTCCAGGTCGAGGCAGCGCGCATCCGCCGCGATCCCGGCGTTACCCGGCGCACACAGCAGCTCGCCCGCGCTCGGCGAGCGCAGCAGCGCGCGAACGATCGCGTGCTCGCGACCGCCGCCCCCGAGGACCAGTATCCGCATCGGCTGAACGCGGGCTGTGCCTACAGGGACTTCGTGAACTCCTCAGCGTCGATTGCGGCCATCGTTTCGTTGCTGACGGTCCCGCGCGACCCCATCTCGATCGAGAGCTTCGCCATCGTCAGCTCGTCCGGGGCCTCGACGACGGTGACGAAGTCGTACTCGCCCAGCGTCGCCCACTGGCTCAGGACCTTCACGCCGAGCTGCTCGACCTCCTTGTTCACCTCATGGACCCGCGACGGGTTGTCCTTGAGCGTCTTCACCCCGTCCGAGGTGAGGCGGGTGAGCATGATGTAGGTAGGCATCGGTTCTCCTCCTTGCGGTTGGCACCCCCCTTTCTTTCAGTTTGGAGCGGCGCGTGCAACCCCACCGCCCGTGCGACCGCCTTCTCAAGGGCACCGAGGACGCGGGCCTGCGGGAGATGCGGGGTGAGCTCAGGCGACTGATCCGCCTGCAGGGCGCGGCCGGCGCGATCTAGCTGACCATCTCGATCAGCCGGGCGTAGCCCGCGACCGTGTGGCGCCAGTCGAGGCGCTCGCGCTCGGCGAGGGCGCCGTCGCGGAGCTGCGCGCGGAGCTCCGGGTCGCGCATCCGGCCGATGGCCCGCTTCATCTGGCGCACGCTGGGATCGACCGACGGGATGCCCGATTTCGCCTGGCCGTTCGGGCGCGCCTTGACGAGGATGCCGTTGACGCCGTCCTTGACCACCTCGTTCATGGGCGGGTTGTCGTTGGTGATCACCGGCATCCCGAACGCGGTGGCCTCGTAGAGGTGAAGGCCGAGCCCCTCCCAGCGGCTCGGGGCGATGCACACGTCGGCGGCGGCGAAGCGGCGCAGGTGCTCGTCGGTGGGGAGGTCCTCGAGGATGACCTCGATCCGCGGGTCCTCGGCCGCGGCGCGGTGAAGCCGGGTCGCCTGGCGCTCCACCTGTGCCTTGACGGTCAGTCGCAGGTCGGGGTCACGCACCGCCGAGAACGCCTTCAGGAGCGGCCGCAGCGGCTTGCGCTTCGACAGGAACCCCGCCGGGTAGAAGAGCCGCACGACGTCCCCGGCGGGGCGCTCGCCGGGATCGTATGCGAGCAGCTCGGGGTGGATCCCCCACTGCACGCGTGGGCTCTCGATCCCGAACCCGGCGTAGCGATCCTGCTCGCAGAGCGTGAGCGAGTAGATGACGTCGAGCGCATCCGTCGCCGCGGGCACGTCGGACTCCGCGAACTGCTCCCAGACGAACCGCCCCACCGTCGTGACGCCGGAGCGGCGCAGGGCGGCGATCCCCTCGAAGCCGTAGTTCTGGTCGAAGAGGGCGACGTCAAGGTCGTTTGCGCGCCCCCAGTCGAGGTACTCCTGCACGGGGATCTCATAGCTCGACGCCTCCGTGATCCGAGGCTGGTCCCAGACGTCGGTGCGGTCCACGAACGCCGAGCGGATGTTGGACTCGCGGGTGGGGCGCGCGAGCACGAAGGTCTCGTGCCCGAGCTGGTCGAGGATCGACCGCACCTGCCGGGCCACCACGCCCTGCCCGCGGTTGAACCAGTAGGCGCAGATGCCGATCCTCATCGCGCCGGAAGGGTAGAGGCCTGATATGGGTTCCCCACGCGAACTCGGGGCCGGCCGCGGCACAGTCCGGCCCTCCGCGCGTCCCCGTTAGGCAGGCCTCTAGGCTGCCCGGCCATGATCGTCCGGCAACCTGAGCTGCAGCTCGGTGACGCGGAAGCCGCGATCGCCGCCCGGCTTGAGTCGGAGGGCTCTGCGTTCGAGCCAGCCGTGCTCCGCCTCGGCGTCAGTCCCGAGTACGGCCAGTGGCTCGACCGTACCGCCAATCCGTTCGTCCCGGTGGCGACAGCGCTCGCGACCGCCGTAGGCGAGGATCTTCGCTTCGAGGCGCCCGTGTGCCCCCGCCTCGGTCGGGGCGCCGAACAGGCGAGCCGCAAGTTCGCCGGCTGGTGGGGATATCGGGCGACCCGGATCGATGCGCCCGTGCTCGACCGGGCCACCACGGCCGGCGAGGTCGCTGCGCTCTTCTCGGGCGGAGTGGACACCAGCGCAACCGTGATCCGGTCGCTGCGCGGAGAGATCGATGAGCGGGCGACTCATCTGCTGGACGTCTACGGGGCAGAGTGGAAGCTCTCGCCGGACAGCCATGAGGCGATCTGGCGGGAGAACGAGGCCGCCGCCGCGGCCTACGGCCTCCCGCTGCTCCGCCTGACCACCAACGCCCCGCAGGTGCTTCACGGCCGCATCTCTTGGCCGCGCTCCTACGGGGCCGCATTCGCCAGCAGCGCGCTCTCGCTCGGCCCCAGGTTCGGCACCGTGCTGTCCGGGTCCTCTCAGCTGCCCGAGGCGAACCGCCCGCACGGGACCCGGCCCGACCTGGATCCCCTCTGGAGCACGGAATCCACCGCGATCCACCCGGACGCTGCCGAGCTGGGCAAGCTCGGGCGTGTGGCAATCGTTGCCTCCGAGCCGACCGCGCTTGAACACCTCACGGTGTGCTGGGTCGGGGACGTCCCCGCGAACTGCGGTCGATGCGAGAAGTGCCTGCGGACGATGACGTGCCTGGCCATCGCCGGGGCACTCGAACGCACCGACCGCTTCGAGGCACCGCTCACGGTCGAGGCGATCCGAGCCTGCGAGCCCTCCCGTAACAGCCTCTCGCTGACCGAGGAGCTCATCGATCGCATGCCCCACGGGCACGAGGATCTCCGTGCAGCCTGGGAGGAGAAGCTGTGCGAGGGCCTCGCAACGGAGCGCGCCGAGCGCCGGCGGAAAGCCCAGCGACCGTCACAGGTGCGCTGGCGACGGCTGCGTCGCCACCCTCGTCGCGCGATCCGTCGCGTCAGGCGTCGCTGGTTGGCGTGGGTAGGCGCCTAGGGCGCCGCTAGGCGGTCGGTGCTCGAGCCCCGCGGCCGCGCGGCTCAGGCGGTGGCGCGCTCGCGCTCACCCGCGCGCTCGAAGGCCAGCTCGCCGTCGCGCGCGTCCACCAGCACCCGGTCGCCCTCGCCGAACTCGCCCTCCAGGAGCGCCAGCGCCAGCCGGTCCACCAGCTGCTTCTGGATCACCCTCTTCAGTGGCCGGGCGCCGTATACGGGGTCGTAGCCGAGGTTCCCGAGCAGGGTGCGGGCGTCGTCGGTCAGCTCGATCTCGATCCCCCGCTCCTCGATCCGTCGGGTCAGGAGGTCCACCTGCAGCTCGACGATGCGGCTGATGTCCTCCCGC
>CAWCRN010000012.1:0-17245 GCA_963797835.1 uncultured Solirubrobacterales bacterium | reverse complement strand
CGATCATGAAGTGGGTGAGCCCGGCGCCCTGGTTCGGGTTGTCGAGCTCGCCTGAGATCCCGGCCTTACGGCGCTTGATGTCGAGGCAGTCGACGTCACCGGTGAAGTCGCCGAACGAGTTCGTCTCGAAGCCCACCTCGCCGGAGGCGTTGGCGGGGTTCTTGGCCTTGAAGTAGAAGTCGAGGCCGAACGTGTCGGTGCCCTCGCCCCTCACCTTCGGGACCACCGCGCCCTGAGAGGCGGACGCCGGCCCGCCGAGGCCGATGAGGGCCATTGCGGTGGCCGTCACGAGAGCAGAGATTGCTCGTGTCATGCCCCCAGGATCGGTGCAGCGGGCGCCGGCGGCCAGACACCCTAGGGCTGGACTTCGCCACACTTCCCCGCCCATGAGCCTGCGCTGCGTCTACACCGACCTCGACGGCACCCTCTACGGCAAACACGGCTCGCTGTTCCGGGACGCGGAGGGCAACTTCTCGATGCTCCAGGCCCGGGCCCTCGAGGCGTGCCACAGGGCAGGGGTCGAGGTGGTGATCATGTCGGGGCGACGCGAGGCCCAGGTGCTGGCCGACGCACGGGTGATCGGCCAGACCTCCTGCATCTACGAGGCGGGCTGCGGGGTGACGATCGACTTCGAGCGGACGCTGCTCGTGGGCGACTGGGCCTCCGAGGACGAGGACGCCCCCACCCCCGCCCAGCGGATGCTCGACCAGGGCATCCCGGACCTGCTGTTCGAGCGTTTTGGAGACCAGCTCGAGTGGCATCGCCCCTGGCACACCGACCGCCACCTGTCCCACCTCTTTCGCGGGAAGGTCGACGTGACCGAGGCGAACGCGCTGCTGGCCGAGGCCGGGCATCCCGACGTCCGCTTCCTCGACAACGGCGCGATCGGCCGGCAGATGGACTCTGTCGACGGGCAGGCCCACGCGTACCACCTGGTGCCCGCAGGGGCCTCGAAGGCGAGAGCCGTCGCCTTCCACATGCAGGCCCGCGGCTTCGATCCCGAGAGCTGCATCGCGGTGGGCGACTCGCTCGAGGACCTGGATGCCGCGGAGGCCGTCGGCCGCTTCTTCGCCGTCGCCAACGGCCCCGAGCGCGACCCCGCGATGCGCGAGGCGCTACCGCGCTTCCCCAACGCCACCGTCACCGAGGGCGCGATGGGCGACGGCTTCTACGAGGCCGTGATCTCGACCCTCGCCGAGCGGAGCTAATCCCGGCGGGGAGCGGCGGTGGCGCCGCGGGCGCGCGCGATCAGCTGATCGGTGAGCCGGGGCGCCAGGCCGTTCAGCCCGAGCACCTTCACGGCCTTCGGCGAGTGGACCTCGCGGCGGTCGGCCTCGACCGCCTCGATCACGTCCTCGGCGACCTGCGAGGCGGGGATCGTGTTGTCGTCGCGGCGCCAGTCGGGGAGGCGGTCGCGCTGGTGGTCGTGGAGCGCCGATTCGACCTCGCCGGGGAAGACCGTCGTGACCCCCACCCCGGTCCCGGAAAGCTCGTGGCGAAGCGCCTCGGCGAAGCCGCGGTCGAAGGCCTTGGTGCCGCCGTACACGGCGCCCCAGGGAAACGCGCGCAATCCGGCGCCCGACGACACAACCACGACGTGCCCATGGGCGGCGTCGAGCATCGTGTTGAGACCGGCCTCGACCGTGTAGAGGGTGCCGAGCACGTTCACGCGCACCATCTCCTCCGCCTTCTCCAGCTCGACGTCGGCGAACGGGCCGTAGTGCGCGATCCCGGCGTTCGCGACCAGCAGGTCGAGGCCGCCGGTCTTCTTGACGAAGCGGCCGACGGCGCGCTCGACCTCGCGGCGGCGCCCGACGTCCGCCGCCAGGACGAGGTGCTCCTCGCCGCCGGCCGGCAGCGCCGAGGCCAGCTCCTCCAGCTGCCCGCGGTCGCGGGCGAGGAGGCCGAGCCGGGCGCCACGGGTCGAGAGGACCTCGCACAGCGCCCGCCCGATGCCGCGCGAGGCGCCGGTCACGATCGCCCGGGTGCCGGTCTCGATCAGCATCAGGCGCATCCTCTCACGGGCGCAGGGGCCGGGCTCATCTAGACTCGGTTCATGGCTGCCGATCACGCGACGATCGCGGAGGAGGAGTACCTCCAGATCATGTTCTGGCTGGAGGAGGCCGGGCTTCCGATCACCGGGGCCAACGTCGCCCGCGCGATGCAGCTCTCGCCCCCCACCGTGCACGAGATGATCGGCCGGCTCGAGCGCGACGGCTACATCACGCGCCGCGAGGACAAGTCGGTGGAGTTCACCGACGACGGCCGCGGGCAGGCGGGCCAGATCGTCCGCCGCCACCGCCTGATCGAGCGCTTCCTCACCGACGTCCTGGGGATCCCCTGGGACGAGGTCCACGAGGAGGCCGAGCGCCTCGAGCACGCGATGTCGCCGACGCTAGAGGACCGGATGCTCGCCGCGATCGGCGACGCCAAGACGTGCCCACACGGGCACCCCATCGTTGAGGGCGCGCGCGAGCACGGCGTGCTGCTGGCCGACGTCGAGCCGGGGGCCGACGTCCACGTGCTCCGCTTCGAGAACGAGGCCGAGGCGATCCTGCACTACCTCAAGGAGACCGGCCTTCACCCGGGCCTCGACGGCAAGCTCGAGGCCCAGGAGGACGACGAGGTGGTGCTCGTCTCCGACGGAGGCCGCCACGTCGTCTCGCGCGACGTGGCCGAGACCGTGTCGGTGCGGGCCGACCCGGCTCCGCCGCCACGGGCGCCGCTGCCCGAGCAGCTAGTCGTATCGGCGGACCGCTACGGGCGCTGAGGCGGTTCGAGCGCCGGGGTAGCAGGCATTCTGCGTGAAGTAGGGGTTAGGCGTCGCCGCAGATCTGGCGCAGCCTGCGGTAGAGGCTCGCGTCCTGCGGGCGGAGGATCCCGAGCTCGCGCCGGCGGACCGACGCCTCGTGCTCGCGCACGGCGGCCGCGAGCGCGGAGAACCGCCGCTCGGCCAGGTTTCGCTCGCTGACCGGGTCCAGCTTCTGACTTCCCTCGATGATCGTTACGGGGCTCATCTCACCTCCTGTACGGCGTCCCCCGTCGTCGTTCGACTCGCCCTCACCATAGGCGGGACTTCTCAAGCCTTTGTAACGAGCGGGTAAACCTCAGGCCGTCGTCGTCGCCCGGGCGCGCTCGAGCGCCCGGGCGATACGTGCGACGCCCTCGCCGATTCGCTCCGGCGGGACGCTGGCGAACGAGAAGCGGAGGCTGGAGCGCCCCCCGTCGTGCATGAAGTCGGGGCCGGCGACGAACGCGACTCCCTCCTCCTTCGCCGCCTCGAGCAGCGCCGGGGTGTCGGCGTCGTCCTCGAGGTCGACCCAGAGGAAGTAGCCGCCCCCGGGGACGACGAAGCGGGCCTCCGGGATCTGCTCGCGCAGGGCGTCGACGAGCGCGTCGCGGCGCTCCTGGAGCGCCCCGTTCACGAACTCGACGTTGCTCGAGAGGATCCCCGAGCGGCACATCTCCAGCACCACCGACTCGGCCAGCATGTTGGGCGAGATGTAGTGCTCGGAGCCGCGTTTGGCGAGGGTCGCGATCTGCTCGGCGGGGCCGGCCAGGTAGCCGACCCGGACGCCTGGGCTGACCGTCTTCGAGAACGACGAGGCGTGAATGACGCGGTCGGCCTGATCCAGCGAGAGCATCGTCCGCAGCTCCTCGCCACCGAAGCGGATCAGCCGGTAGGGGTCGTCCTCGAACAGCCAGAAGCCGTGCTCGGCCGCCAGCTCCACCAAGCGCTCGCGCTTGGCGGCCGACAGCGTGCAGCCGGCGGGGTTGTGGAAGTTGGGGATGATGTGGGCGAGCTTCACCGGCCCGTCGGCGAGCGCGGCCTCGAAGGTGCCGACGTCGATGCCGTCCTCCTCGAGCGGCACCGGGACCAGCTCGGCGCCGGTGCGGCCGAGAAGCAGCAGGGTGCGGTCGTAGGAGGGCTGCTCGACGATCACCCGGTCCCCCGGCTCGATCATGTAGCGGAAGAGCAGCGCCGCCGCCTCCATCGAGCCGTTCGTGACCATCACGCGGTCCGCCTCGATCCCATGCAGCTCGGCGGCGATCCACTCGCAGAGGCCAGGGTGGCCGCGCCCGGTGCCATAGGAGAGCGCGCGCTCCCAGTCCTCGTCGAGTGCGGTCTTCGCGGCCGTGCGGACGGCCTCGGCGGGGAGGATGTCGGCGCTGGGGGCGCCGCGAGCGAAGGAGATGACGTCGCTGGGCATGCGGCCGAGTCTACGGAAGGGCGCGGGTCAGCTGTTCAGCGTCTCGAGCGCGATCTGGGCGGTCTCGGTGGGGCTCGTGCCCACGCGGACGTCCTTCGCCTCGAGCGCTTCCTTCTTCGCCTGGGCGGTGCCCGACGAGCCGGAGATGATTGCGCCGGCGTGGCCCATCTGCTTGCCGGGCGGGGCGGTGAAGCCGGCGATGTAGGCCACGACGGGCTTCGAGACCGACTCGTCGATGAACTCGGCCGCGCGCTCCTCCGCGTCGCCGCCGATCTCGCCGACCATCACGATCAGCTCGGTCTCCGGGTCGTTCTCGAAGAGGGTGAGGACGTCGATGAAGTCCGAGCCGACGATCGGGTCCCCGCCGATGCCGACGATCGAGGAGTTGCCCGCCCCGGCCTGCTTCAGCTCGTTGCCGATCTGGTACGTGAGCGTGCCCGACTTCGAGACGACGCCGATCGAGCCCGGGTCGAAGAACTGCGCCGGGATGATCCCGACGTTCGCCTTGCCCGGCGACAGGACGCCCGGGCAGTTGGGGCCGATCAGCCTGACCCCGGCCTCCTTCGCCTTCCAGTAGACGCCCATCATGTCGAGGACCGGGATGCCCTCGGTGATGGCGATGACCGTCTCGACACCGGCGTCGATCGCCTCCTCGATGGCGGCCGCTGCGAACTTCGCGGGGACGAAGATCATCGACGTGTTGGCCTCGCGCTCGGACACCGCCTCGGCGATCGTGTCGAAGACGGGCACCCCGTCGACGTCCTGGCCGCCCTTGCCGGGCGTGACGCCGGCCACGAGGTCGGTGCCGTAGTCGAGGTTGCGGAGGCCGTGGAAGGTGCCCTCGCGACCGGTCAGGCCGGAGATCACCAGCTTGGTGTCGTCACCGACGATGATGCTCATGCCGAACCACCTGCGGCGGCTTCGCCGCCTGACATGCTGCTTTCGGTGCTAAAGCACCTCACGCGAGTTCCACCACCTTCTTCGCCGCGCCGAGCATCGTCTTCTCCTGGTGGAGGTTCTCGAGGCCCGACTCGGCCAGGATCTTGAGGCCCTCCTCCTGGTTGGTGCCGTCGAGGCGCACAACCACCGGGAGATCGATGTCCATCTGCTGCGACGCCTCGACGATGCCCTTCGCGACCTCGTCGCAGCGGGTGATCCCGCCGAAGATGTTGAACAGAACGGCCGTGACCTTCTCGTCCGAGGTGATGACCTCGAGCGCCGCGACGATCGCCTCGGCCTTGGAGCCGCCGCCCGCGTCGAGGAAGTTCGCCGGCTCGCCGCCCGCCTGAGCGACCACGTCGAGCGTGGACATGCACAGGCCTGCCCCGTTGGCGAGGATGCCGATGTTCCCGTCCAGCTTGACGTAGGTGAGGCCCTTCTCCTTGGCCATCCCCTCCTGCGGGTCCTCCGCCGACTTGTCGGAGAGCTCGGCCAGCTCGGGGTGGCGGAAGAGCGCGTTATTGTCGATCGTCGCCTTCGAGTCGAGCGCGACCACCTTGCGGTCGGTGGTGACGATCAGCGGGTTGATCTCGAGCAGCGTCGCGTCCTCGGCCTTGACCACGTCGGCGAGCTTCACCAGCATGTCGGCGACCTGGTCGGTGACGTCCTCGTCGATCCCCGCGTCGAGCGCGATCTCGCGCGCCAGCTCCTGGGTCATCCCCTCGCCCGGCTCGATGTGGCGTCTCACGAGGGCGTCGGGGTCGGACTCGGCGACCTCCTCGACGTCCATCCCGCCCATGCGGGACACGATCGCCAGGAGCTTCTTGGCGGAGCGGTCGAGGATGATCGAGGCGTAGTACTCGGCGTCGATCTCCGACGCCTGCTCCACCCACAGGTCGTGGACCGTGAAGCCTCGGATGTCCATGCCCAGGATCGCCTCGGCGTGGGCGCGCGCCTCCGGCTCGTCCTTGGCGACCTTGATCCCGCCGGCCTTGCCGCGGCCGCCGATCGCCACCTGGGCCTTGACCACGCACGGGTAGCCGATCTCGCTGGCCGCCGCGACGGCATCGTCGACGGTGGTCGCATGGCGTCCTTCCGGCACCGGGAGCCCATGCCTGGCGAACAGCTGCTTGCCCTGGTATTCGAGTAGGTCCATGCGTGGGGGTCGCGCGTGGGTGCCGCGGCGCGCGGCGGCAGCCTACAATGCTCCGCCGCTCAGGCGGAGTTCGATGCCCCTACCCAAGCTCAAAGACATCACGTTCGTAACCACGGACTGCTACGGGACCCTGATCGACTGGGAGAAGGGCATCATCGACGCGTTCGGCGCGCAGGCCGCGCGCGACGGCTTCTCATTCGACGAGGACGAGTTCATCAAGCGTTTCCTCGAGGTCCAGGCCGAGATCATGAGCGGGTCCTACGAGCTCTACGCGGAGGTGCTGCGGCGCGCTGCGGTCAAGGTCGCCGGCGAGCTGGGCTGGGAGCTAGAGCCCTCGCGGGCCCAGTTCCTGCCCGATAGCGTCGGCAGGTGGCAGCCGTTCCGCGAGGCCAACGCCGCGATGGACCGGCTGAAGAAGCGCTACGAGCTGGGGATCATCTCGAACATCGACGACAAGCTGCTCGGGGTCTCCCGCCGCCACCTGCGCACCGAGCTAGACCTGGTCGTGACGGCCCAGCAGGTCCGCTCCTACAAGCCCGACCCTGCCCATTTCAAGGAGTGCGCGCGGCGGATCGGCGGCAAGAAGGGCTGGGTGCACATCGGCTCGGGCTACAGCGCCGACGTCGAGCCGCTCCTGAAGATGAAGGTGCCGGTGATCTGGGTGAACCGCCACGGCGAGAAGCTGGAGGGCCGCAAGAAGCCCGACGCCGAGGTGAAGACGCTGCGCGACGCCGCGGCCCGCCTCGGCGCCAAGTAGGCCTGCGATGGAACCGAGCGCGCCCACCGCGCACCGCGACCTGGCCGACGAGGCGATGGTGGCCCGGGCGCACGAGCGCTTCGCCGCCGAGCGCCGCCGCGGCCCCGGCGACGGGCCCGAGCCCGGTGTGCTCCCGAACCTCGTCGTCATCGGCGGGCTCAAGTGCGGCACCACCAGCCTCCACCACTACCTCAACCTCCACCCGTCGATCTCGATGTCGCGCCCGAAGGAGTTGAACTTCTTCGTCGAGGAGCTGAACTGGGAGCTGGGGCCCGCCTGGTACGGATCGCACTTCGACCCCGGGGCCGCGGTGCGCGGTGAGACGTCGCCCCACTACACGGACCGCCCGCGCCTCGACGGGGTCGCGGACCGGATGCGCGAGCTGATCCCCCACGCGTACGTCGTCTACATGGTGCGCGACCCGGTCGACCGGATGCTCTCCCACTACCTGCACAACGTCGCCGGCGGCTACGAGGACCGCTCGCCGGAGGAGGCGTTCGGGCGCTGGGACACCGCGTACGTCGACCGCAGCCGCTACGCGTTCCAGCTCGAGCCGTACCTCGACGCCTACGGGTTCGACCGGGTACATGTGGTTTCGCGCGAGGAGCTGAAGGCCGACCGCACGGGCGTCATGCACGCCCTGTTCGAGTTCCTGGGCGTCGACCCCGACTTCACCTCCGACGAGTTCGCGCGCGAGTGGGAGACCGGCGGGGCGAAGGCGAGCGGCCGCTTCCGGATCATGGACCGCGCGGTGCGCCTGCCGGGCCTGCGGGCCCTCGACCGCAACTTCGACCGCCTGCCCGAGCGGATGCGCTGGCGGGTCGAGAAGATCGTCCACGACCCGGACTCGGGCGAGGCCCCGAAGCCGGAGCTGCCGCGCGAGCTTCGCGGCCGGCTGGTGGAGATCTTCAAGCCCGACGTCGCCCGCCTCGAGGAGATCGCCGGGCGCGGGTTCGGGTGGCTCTAGGCCGGTGCAGGGCTCTTGGCACCGAGGGAGGGTCGCCGGGAAATTCGAGGCGATGGCGCTTTCCTGCCGAACGGTGTGAAGAAAAGCGCCATCCGTTCCGCGGAGTCGCCCTCCCTCACCGCCCCAACGCGGCTGCGCGGTGCGGCTACGTTGACTCGGGAGCGCCCGCGCCGGCCGCCGGCACCTCGATCCACACGTCGGCACCGCCCGCGGGCGAGTTGACCGCGCCCACGGTGCCGCCGTGCGCGAGGGCGATCGTCTCGACGATCGCGAGGCCGAGGCCGGTGCCGCCGCGCTCGCGGGCGGGGTCGGCGCGGCTGAAGCGCTCGAAGGCGCGCCCCGCGAAGCCCTCGGGGAAGCCGGGGCCCTCATCGGCCACGTGAAGCGCGACACCGCTCCCGTTGCGGGCGGCGCTGAGGCGGATCGGCCCGGCGCCGTGGCGCAGGGCGTTGTCGACCATGTTGGTGAGCGCCTGCTCGAGGCGGAGCCGATCCCCCTCGAGCTCCAGATCGGCCCCGCCGTCTACGCCGACCTGCCGTCCCGCCCCGGCGGCGCGGGCGCTGAAGCGCTCCTTCACGCCCTCGAACAGGTCGCCTGCCCGCAGCCGCTCGGTCGCGAGGCCCAGCTTGCCCTGCTCCGAGCGCGCCACCACCAGTAGGTCCTCGGCCAGCTGGACCAGCCGGTCGACCTCCTCGATCGCCGATGCCATCGCCTCGCGAAGCTCGTCCTCGCTGCCGCCGTAGCGCAGGGCCACCTCCAGCTCGGACTTGTGAAGTGCGAGCGGCGTGCGCAGCTCGTGGGCGGCGTCGTCCGTGAAGCGTCGCTCCCGCTCGATCGCGGCCTCCAGCCGGCCCAGCATCTCGTTCAGGGTCTCGCCCAGCCTGGTCAGCTCATCGCGCGCGGGCGAGACCGGCAGGCGCTCCTCGGGCCCACCGGCCGAGATCGTCTCGGCGCGCTTGCGCATCGCCTCCACCGGCCGCAGGGCTCCGCTCGCGGCGCCGTAGGCGGCGAGGGACGCGAGCACGAGCGCGATCGGGCCGCCGATCAGGAGCAGGGTCGCGAGGCTGGCCAGGGCCTCGCGGCGATCGTCGAGGGACGCGCCGACCACGGCGACCACGGTCTCACCGCCGACGTCGACCGGCGTCGCGAGCAGGCGGGCACTGCCCTCCACGCCCGGAAGGCTCTCGCGCTCGAAGAAGGTGGCACCTGCGAGCGCGCGCTCGACCTCGGCGGGCGTCAGCACAGGCTGTCCGTCGAGCTGGGGGGTCGAGTCGATCACGGTGCCGTCGGCCGCCAGCACCTGCGCGAAGCTCTCCTCGGCCTCGATCAGCCGCACGTCCCCCGACCTCTCGAGGGCCGGCCCCGAGGCCTGAACCAGTGCCGAGATCTCGGTGCCTCGCGTGCGCAGGCCGTTGTCGATCGACTCGTCCAGCTGATCGCCCAGGCGTACGTAGACGAACAGCCCGACGGCGACGAAGACCACGGCCATGACCGCGGCGAAGACGAGGGTGACCCGCAGGCGGATCGGGATGCGGCTCAACGCCCGCCGTCCTCGCGCAGGCGATAGCCGGCGCCGCGCACCGTCTCGATCGAGGTGACGCCGAACGGCTTGTCGACCTTGCGGCGTAGGAAGCCGACGTACGCGTCCACGACGTTGGAGCGGTTCTCGTAGTCGTAGTCCCAGGCGTGCTCGAGGAGCTGGAACCGGCTCAGCACGTCGCCGGGCCGGCGCATGAAGGTCTCGAGCACCGAGAACTCCTTCGCCGACAGCTCGATCTCGGTGTCGCCGCGCCAGACCCGCCGGGTCGCAGGGTCGAGGCGCAGGTCGCCGACCTGCAGCTCGGGCGAGCGCTCGGCGCGGCCGCGGCGGAACAGAGCCCGCAGGCGGGCTAGGAGCTCGGCGTAGGAGAACGGCTTGGTCAGGTAGTCGTCGGCGCCGGAGTCGAGCCCGGCCACCCGGTCGCGCACCCCGTCGCGCGCGGTGAGCATCAGGATCGGCGACCACACCTCCGCCGCCCGCAGCTGGCGGCAGACCTCGAAGCCGTCGATGCCGGGCAGCATCACGTCGAGCACGATCGCGTCGTACTCGGTCGCCTCGGCGCGGGGCACGGCGTCCTCGCCCGAGGGGGCCAGATCAACGGCCATCCCCTCACGGGTGAGCCCGCGGCGCACCAGGGCGGCCAGCTTCGAGTCGTCCTCGACGATCAACACGCGCATGACACAAGGATCGTCGAACTTCATGAAAGCCGGATGAAACCTCGCGCCGGTGGACTGTCCTGCCCTGCACACACTGTGTGTAGGTAGGGCAGGACACTTTGCGGGGCGGGGTAGCCTCCAACGCATGCGTATCGCGGTGGCGGCGGACGAGCGGGTGGGCGTGGCCGAGGTGGTCGCGGCGGAGCTGCGCCGGCGCGGCCACGAGCCCGCCCTCCATGGGGCCCTCGCCGAGGGCGAGCGCGACGACTGGGCCTGGGCCAGCGAGGCCGCCGCGCGCGACGTCGCCGAGGGCCGCGCCGACCAGGCGGTGGTGTGCTGCTGGACCGGCACCGGTGCCTCGATCGCGGCCAACAAGGTGCCGGGGATCCGCGCCGCGCTCTGCGCCGACGCGGCGACGGCCGAGGGGGCCCGCCGCTGGAACGACGCGAACGTGCTGGCGCTGAGCCTGCGGACGACGTCGGAGGCCGAGCTGGCCGAGATCCTCGACGCCTGGTTCGCGGGCGAGCCGAGCCCGGACGCCGGCGACCGCGCCAACGTCACGCACCTGGGCGAGATCGAGCCCGGTTAGCGGCTACGCGCCGGCTGGCTCCGAGCCGCCTTCGAAGCGGTCGAGCATCCGGAAGATGGCCTCGGTCTGTGCGCGCACCTCCGCCCCCAGCTCCCGGAGGTCTACGCCGATCTCGCGCACGCGTTCGACCAGCTCGGCGTTCAGCCGGCTGTTCTCGTGGAAAGCCAGCTCGTTGCGCCGAACGACCTCGCGTGTGATCTGTACCTCCTCGCGGTAGCGCTCCTCGGAGCGCGCCCACTCGGCGCGGATCTGCGCCACGAGCTCGTTGCTGCGGCGCATATGCTCGTCGATCCTCGAGAGCAGCGGGTCGTCCATCACACGGGAGTTTGGCACGGGCTTCCGCGCGCGTGGGTGACGAAAGTGCCGGATCTGCACCAACCGAGGGCCCGGCGAGCCGGTATACAGGCGGTGTGCAGCGCCTCCTGCCGGACCACGCCGAGACCACCGTCGAGGAGCAGGGCGCCACGCTCGACCTCGTCGGCAAGGCGCACGCCGACCGCCCGTACGCGATCACCAACTTCGCCCTCACCCTCGACGGCCGGGCCACGATCGCGGGACGCTCGGGGAAGATCGGGAGCGACACCGACACCGCGATGCTGGTCGCCCTGCGGACCACCGTCGATGCCGTGATGATCGGGGCCGGGACAATGAGGGTGGAGAGCTACGGGCCGCCCGTCTCCGACCCCGCCAAGCGGGCGCGCCGCGAGGAGCGCGGCCTGGCCCCCTACCCGCTGATGGTGATCGTGGGGAGCCTGGACCTGCCCTGGGACGCCCCGCTATTCACCGAGGGGAAGGGCGAGGTCCTCATCTTCGCCTCCGACGACGCCGAGCCGCCGGACGTGACCACCCCCGTCTCGGTCGAGCGCCACCCCGGCCGGGTGGACCTGGCCGAGATGATGCGCTACCTGCGCGACGCCCGCAGCATCCGCGCACTGCTCTGCGAGGGCGGCCCGCACCTCCACGCGCAACTGATCGAGGCGGATCTCGTGGACGAGCTGTTCGTCACCCACGCGCCGAAGCTGGCGGGGGGCGAGGGGCCAGGCCTGGTCGCCGGGCTCGCCGAGCAGGAGCGACCGGTGGAGCTGGTGTGGCTCCTCGAGGAGGCCGGTGAGCTGTTCGGCCGCTACCGGGTGCTCTAGGCCGGTTCCTCAGGCGAGGTCCGCCAGCGGGCCCATGCGCTCGGGCGCCGGGGGCAGGTCGCCCCGCTCCTCAACGCGCTCCTCGCCGCGGCGCAGCATCCGCAGGAAGATGATCGTGCCGCCCAGGATCGCCGTGAGGCCCAGCGAGAGCTGCACGCTCAGGATCCCCTCGCGCGTCCAGTAGACGTCGCGGAGGTCGAGCAGCAGCGCGGCCTCGTCGAACGTGACGCCGATGCCGGCCCCGAACGGGACCGCGAGCGCCTGCTCGAGCTTGGCGTTCTGGGTGATCAGCCCGGCGCCGCCGGCGAAGAACGCGATCAGGATCCCGGGGACGAAGTGGTGGATGTGACGGCCGCCCAGCCTGATGTCCCCGGTCGGCCACCAGCCGGAGCGGATCCCCGCGGTCGAGATCCGCATCAGCGCGAACCCGCCGACGAAGCCGGTGAGCATGTTGAACAGGACGGTCTCGCCGCGGGGCGTCGCCTCGTAGCCCTCGATCGCCACCGTGACCGCGTCCGAGGTGGCCTCGCCGGCCGCCGCCAGCGCGTGCTCGGCGGAGTCGAGCACCGTCTCCGCCTCGGGCTGCTCGAGCGCGCGGCGGCGTGTCAGCTTCGCCAGCTCGCCGATCAGCACCGTGCCGGCGGTCGCCGCCGCCACCCCCGCCAGGCCCAGGGTCAGCCGGTCGGCGCGGCCGCCGTTGTCGCGCCGCAGGCGCTGGCGCAGCCCGTCCATGTCGTGAATCTAACCGCCCACACGATCCGGGCCGGGCGACCCCGCGAATCAGAGGCGAACGAGGTTCTCGGCCTCGATCCCGCGCGTGACGCCGCGGAAGTCGACCACGAGCGGGGCGCGGGCCACGACTTCGCCGTAGTCCAGCTCGGGGTGGGCCGTGACGATGCACGCGACGTCGCACGAGCGGAGCGCCTCGTCCAGAGGGCTCGAGGAGAGGCCCAGCTCGCCGACCTCGGAAACGTGGGGGTCGTGGTAGGAGATCTCGGCCCCGAGGTCGGTCAGGAGGTGCGCGATCTTCAGGGCCGGCGCCTCGCGGATGTCGCCCACGCCGCCCTTGTAGGCCATCCCGAGCAGCAGCACCCGCGAGCCCCGGACCGGCTTGGCAACGTCGTTCAGCGCGCGCTGGATGCGGTCGACGCAGAAATGGGGCTGGTTCTGGTTGATCTTCCCCGCCAGCTCGATGAACTCGGTCGGGAAGTCGTACTCGCGCGCCTTGAAGGCGAGGTAGAAGGGGTCGACGGGGAGGCAGTGGCCGCCCATCCCGGGCCCCGGGTCGAACCGCATGAAGCCGAACGGTTTGGTGGCGGCGGCGTCGACCACCTCCCAGACGTCGATGTCCATCCGGTCGCAGAGGATCGCCAGCTCGTTGACCAGCGCGATGTTGACCGAGCGGAAGATGTTCTCCAGCAGCTTCGACAGCTCCGCCGCCTCGGGGGTCGAGACGGCGATGACCTCGTCGCAGATCAGCTCGTAGAGCGCGACCGCGCGCTCGCGGCAGGCCTCGGTGAGGCCGCCGACGATCTTCGGCGTGGTGCGGATCGTGTGGTCGGTGCGCCCGGGGTCGATCCGCTCGGGCGAGAACGCGAGGTTGAAGTCGCGCCCGGCGGCCAGGCCGGACTCCTCGAGGATCGGGCGCAGGCGATCGCGGGTGGTGCCGGGGTAGGTGGTCGACTCCAGCACCACCAGCTGGCCGGAGCGCAGCACGCCCGAGAGCGACGTGGCGGCGTCGACGATGTAGGAGAGGTCGGGCTCGCGCTGGTTCGCGAGCGGGGTCGGGACACACAGCACCAGGGCGTCGCAGGAGCCGAGGTGCCCGTGCTCGGTCGTCGCCGTGAAGCGCTCGGCGACGGCGCGAAGCCGCGCCGACGCCACGTCCTCGACGTCCGACTCCGAGCGGCGCAGCCGCTCGACCCTTCGTGAGTCGGCGTCAACGCCGATCACATCGTTTCCGGCCTCGGCGAAGGCCACCGCGAGCGGCAGGCCGACGTACCCGAGGCCGATGATGCCGACCTTCATCGCGCGGAGATTGTAGGAGCCGCCAGCTCCCGCACGGCAGTGGCGAGGACTTCCGCATCCGTGGTTGCGTCCAGGCTCAGGTCGGCCACTCGCCCCACCAGCGCATCGCGAGGAGCATCCGCCGGCCGCAGCCACGCGGTCGGGATCCCGAGCTTGACGGCCGTGAGCGCCGCGCCCAGTGCCGGGTCGCCGTCGCCGCCGACCAGCAGGGCGTCGGGTGGGTCGCCGGCGAGCGCCTCATCTGCTACGCGCAACGCGCCCGCGAGGCCGGCGGTGGCGCCTGCATCGCCGGCAGGGGGGAACTGGACCTGGCCGACCTCCATCCCGGCCCGGCCGAGCGCCTCGACGAGGGAGGGATGGGTGCCCACGAGCACGACTCTCATCGACGGGAGCCTAAGCCCCACGGCCGTCGCTGTCGATGCGATGTGTGTGGAAGCCGCTCGCAACGACTTCGTCGACTGGGAGGTTCCAGAAAAGGTTGGTTGTCCAAACCAACGACCTGGTCTAGAGGTAGGATCGCCCCCCATGAAGCGGATCCTGACTCCGTGGAACGCCGGCCTCAGCGCTGCACGGCACCTGCGCTGGTTCCTGAGCTACCAGATCTCCGGCGAGACCCGCTCCTCCCGCTAGCCCACCGGCATAGAATCCCTGCCGTCCACGACCGACGGGAGTACTGAGGATGGCCAAGGAGCCGCGTTCAATCCAGGGCAGGGTAGTAGCGATCACCGGCGGGGCTCGCGGGATCGGCAAAGCCACCGCGGAGGCGCTCTCGCGGAAGGGGGCGCGCGTCGCGATCGGCGACCTCGACGGCGAGCTGGCGGCCGAGACGGCCGAGGGCCTGCCCGGAGAGGCGATCGGGCTCGAGCTCGACGTCACCAAGCGCGAGTCGTTCGCGGACTTCCTGGCCCAGGTCGAGGAGCGCATCGGGCCGCTCGACGTGATCGTCAACAACGCGGGGATCATGCCGCTCGGCTCGTTCGTCGACGAGGACGACGCCACGGCACACCGGATGGTGGACATCAACATCCACGGGGTCCTCTACGGGATGAAGCTGGCGCTGCCGGGGATGCTGCGCCGCAACACGGGCCACATCGTCAACATCGCCTCCCAAGCCGGGAAGGGCGGGTTCGCGGGCGGCGCCACCTATTGCGCGACCAAGCACGCCGTCGTGGGCGTCTCGGAGGCGGTTCGCGGCGAGGTCGTGGACACGGAGATCGAGGTCTCGTGCGTGATGCCGGGCGTCGTCAACACCGAGCTCACGTTGGGCATGAAGCCCGCCCGCGGGGTCAAGAACACCGAGCCCGAGGACGTCGCCGACGCGATCGTGAAGGCGCTGGAGTTCCCGAAGTTCGACGTCTTCGTCCCGGGTTACGCGGGCGGCATCACGAAGGTGATGCAGCTGCTGCCGCGGCGCGGCCGCGAGGCGATGGCCAGGGCGCTGCGCGCCGACAAGGTCCTGAGCGAGGTCGACGACGCTAAGCGCAAGGCCTACGAGGATCGCGCCGCCCGCTCCAAGCCTGGCCTCGAGCCCGAGGCCGTCGAGGAGACGGTCGAGTCGAAGTCGGCGTAGCGGCCGGTTAGGCGACCCGGTTCGGGGGCTCGCGGCCCTCGAGCACGGCGAGCACGTTCTCGGCGGCGGTCCGCGCCATCGCGTCGCGGGAGGTGTGGGTTGCCGAGCCGATGTGCGGGAGCAGGGTTACCCTCGGGGCGCGTAGAAGCGCGTCCGGCACGTTGGGCTCCCCCTCGTAGACGTCGAGGCCGGCACCCCCGATCGCGCCCGTTTCAAGCGCCGCCGCCAGCGCCTCGGCATCGACGAGGGCGCCACGGGCGGTGTTCACGAGGATCGCGTGCGTTTGCATCGCCTCCAGCTCCGGAGCACCGATGAGATGCCGGGTCTCGGTGCTCGCGGGCGCATGGAGTGAGACCACGTCGGCCCGGACGAGCGCCTCCGGCAACCCCACCTTCACTGCCCCGAGCACCGCCTGGGCCTCGGGCTTCTCGGATCGCGCCACGTACAGCAACTCGCCCGCCAGCGGGCGCACCAGCTCCGCGTACCGGCGCCCGATCCGTCCCAGGCCGACGACCGCGAAGGTGGCGCCGCTCAGCTCCAGGCCCAGGCCAGCGCCGGGGTCCCACCCCGTCCAGCGCCCGGCGCGCAGGTCCGCCTCGGCCGCGGTCGTGCCCCGGGCCGCCGCCAACGTCAGCGCGAGGGCCAGCTCGGCCGTGGCGTTGGTCAGCACGTCCGGCGTGTTGGTGACGGCGACCCCGCGGCGCCGGCACGCGTCCAGGTCCACGTTGTCGTAGCCGACCGCGAAGTTGGCGACCACCCGCAGCTGCGGGCCCGCCGCGTCGAGCAGCGCCTCGTCGACCTTCACCGTCGGATCGGCGACGATCGCATCGACCCCGGGGGCGAGCTCGCGCAAGCGCCCGGCCGTGGCATCGAGCCCCCCCTCGCGCAGCTCCGCGACCCGCTCCAGCAGCTCCCGGCCGGCTGGCAGGAGCTTCCGGGCAATCAGCACGGTCGGCCTCGCCATCGGCGGATCATCCCGGATCCCTGGCGGGCGCCGCCGCCACCGACATGTCCACCCTGGTGCCCCGGAACGGGACGCCCTCCGCCGTGAGCAGCCGCCGCTGGCGCTCGCCCTTCGCGAGCGAGCCGTCGGAGCGCACCACGCGCTGCCAGGGGACCGACGGGTCATGGCAGGCTGCCAGGACGGAGCCGGCGAACCGGGGCGCCTGCGGGCACAGCTCCCCGTAGGTGGTGACGAAGCCCGGCGGAATCGCCCGCACCCTGCTCAGGATGTCCTCGGCGAGTGGCGAACCGGGCATCGCAGGCCTCAGGCGGGCTGCTCGTCGAGCCAGGCCCTCGCGACTCGCTTCGGGGCCTTGCGAAGCCAGGCCTCGATGATCTGCTCGCGCAGCATCTCCTGATCGACGGTGGCGAGGCGCACGAGCATCGCGGGGTAGTCCTGGTAGTGCGGGGTGATGTGGAACATCTCGGGCTCGGACTGCATCAGCGCCTCCCGCTCGAGCATGTCCACCATCAGCACTATGTCCTCGCCATCCTCGCGCAGGCGGCAGAAGGACTTGCCGCGCACCTTGAACGACGGCGTGTTGAACCAGGTGCTCTCCTCGACCTCGGGGAGCTCGAGTGCGATCCGCTTGACGTCTTCCCAGGTCGCGGCCATCGCCTTCATTGAAGCGCCCCCGCCGCCTCTCGCGCCGCGCGCTCTCCCACGACGCGGGCGGGTCGAGCCCCCGCA
>CAWCRN010000011.1:0-16696 GCA_963797835.1 uncultured Solirubrobacterales bacterium | reverse complement strand
CGGCCGTTGACTGGGCGCTCAACGTCGCTGTAGCGGCCCCCAGCGCCCACCAACCGAAAATCGACGTCCAGGGAGAGGCGCCGGGCATTCAGACGAGCGAGCTCGAGCGCGTCGGCGGACGTGTCCACCCCCCTCACCGACACGTCGGGCACCTCGTCGGCCACGGCCAAGGCGATGGCGCCAGAGCCCGTCCCCACGTCGAGGACGCTCGCGGGCGCCAGTTCCACCGCCACCTCCACCAGGAGCTCCGTCTCGGGCCTGGGGATCAGCGCCCTGCGGTCCACGGCGAGCTCGATGTGGCGGAAGCCCTTGCGCCCGAGGATGTAGGCGACCGGCTCGCGGGCGACACGGCGGCGCACCATGGCCCCGAACCGCCTGGCCGCCTGCGCGTCGACCCCCCGCTCCGGATCGGCCGCGAGGGCCGCACGATCGAGGCCCGTCGCCGCGCCGAGAAGCAGCTCCGCGTCGAGTCGTGAGCCGGGCACCCCGGCCGCGGCCATCGCGTCCGTGGCGCTCGTGAGCGCCTCACGCACCGTGCCGGCGACGGCCGCCGGCATCAGCCCGAGGTGCCGGCCGCCGAGCCCTGGGCTCCTGCGGTCTGAGCCTCGAGTCGCGCGCGCTTCTCCTCCGCGGCCAGGGCGTCCGTGAACTCGCGGAGGTTCCCGCCCAGCACCTCGTCGAGGTTGTGCGCGGTGAGCTTGATCCGGTGGTCCGTCACGCGCCCCTGCGGGAAGTTGTAGGTGCGGATCTTCTCCGAGCGCTCGCCCGTTCCCACCTGCGCCCGCCGCTCGGCCGAGATCTCGGCCAGTTGCTCCTCCAGCGCGCGCTCGTACAGCCGCGCACGCAGGACGCGCATGGCCTTGTCGCGGTTCTGCAGCTGGGACTTCTCGTCCTGCATCGAGACCACGATGCCGGTCGGCCCATGCGTGATCCGTACCGCCGAATCGGTCGTGTTCACCGACTGGCCGCCGGGGCCGGACGAGCGGTAGACGTCGATCTGGAGGTCACCGTCGTTGATCTCGACCTCGACGTCCTCGGCCTCGGGGAGCACCGCCACCGTCGCCGTGGAGGTGTGGATCCGCCCCTGCGACTCGGTCTTCGGCACGCGCTGCACCCGGTGCGTCCCGCCCTCGTACTTGAAAACCGAGTAGGCCCCCTCACCGGTGATCTCGAAGGTCACCTCCTTGAACCCTCCGACCTCGGCCGGCGACTGCGACAGGACCTCGGTCGTGAACCCCCGCTCCTCGGCGTAGCGGGTCAGCATCTTGAACAGGTCGCCTGCGAATAGCGCGGCCTCGTCGCCGCCGGTCCCGGCCCTGATCTCGACGATCACTCCCTTGGAGTCGTTCGGGTCGCGCTCGACCATCGCCAGGCGGATCTCCTCCTCCAGCTCGGCGATCCGCGCCGGCGCGTCGGCGACGACCTGCTTCAGCTCCGCGTCGTCGCCGTCCTCGGCCAGCAGCTCCCGCGCCCCCTCGAGGTCGTCGCGGAGCGTGCGCCACTCCCGCGCCAGCGCACGCGCCTGCTCGAGCTCGCGGTACTCGCGCCCGACATCGGCGTAGCGCTCCCGATCGGCGATCACCTCGGCATCCGACATCTGCCGCTCCAGCTCCGCGAACCGGTCCTCGATCTGCTCGACCAGCTGCTCGATCACGCAGGTAAGTGTGACGCGGGCGTCGGCACGAGGCACCGAGGGGGAGCGTTTCGAGCCGTTGCGCGCTCATCGCGGTGATGGGCGCGATGAGCGCACGATCTCGACGGGCCTGGGGCCTGGCAGCGGACCAGGACGACGTCCTGACCTGGGAGCAGCTCCGCGGGCTGGGGTTCACCCACCACGCTGTGCGCCACCGCGTTGCGACCGGCCGGCTCCATCGCCTCTGGCCCGGGGTGTTCGCAGTGGGACGACGATCACTGACGAGACGGGGCATGTGGAGGGCCGCGGTGCTTGCGTGTGGCCCCGCGGCGGCGCTGAGCCACGGCAGCGGCGCCGCCCTCATGGTGATCCGCCCGGAGGCAGACGAGACGATCCACGTATCAGTGCCCCAGGGGGATACGAGACGCCTTTCGGGGATCCGGGCTCACCGCCGGTCCAACCTGGCTCCCTGGGAGATCGGAGTGATCGAGGGCATCCCGGTCACCGGCCCGGCGGCGACCCTGGTCGACATCGCGTCGGGCCTCTCGGTTGCCGAGCTCGAGCGAGCGATCAACGAGGCCGACAAGCTGGACCTGATCGATCCGGAGTCGCTGCGGACGGAACTTGATCGGATGCCAAAGCGGCCCGGGAAGGCGAAGCTCCGAGAGCTCCTCGACCGCCTGACGTTCGTCCTCACTGACTCGGAGCTTGAACGGCGCTTCGTCCCGATCGCGATGGCCGCGGGACTGCCCAAGCCCCGCACACGGGAGAAGGTCAACGGCTTCAGGGTCGACTTCTTCTGGCCCGAGCTCGGCCTGATAGTGGAGACCGACGGCCTGCGCTACCACCGCACGCCGGCCCAGCAGGCCCGGGACCGGCTACGGGATCAGACACACGCCGCGGCGGGGCTCACGCCGCTGCGCTTCACTCACGCTCAGATTCGCTACGAGGCGAAGCGGGTCGAGGCAGTCCTGCGAACGGTGGCAAACCGGCTCGCACACCAGCGACCGAAGGATTAGACCGGCTGGGGCCGGTCAGATGCTTCGATTGCCCACCGAGGCCGCGGCCCGGCGGCTCAGTGCTGAAGCGTGGCGTTCAGCTGGATCGACTTGTCGGCGCTGGTGTAGGACGGGTTGGGCGGGGCGCTCGTGCCCACGGGGATCGCCGGGACAAAGCCCCGGCGCTGCGCCCCGGCGTCGTCGAACTGACTGACGGCCGCACCATCCGAGAGGCTGACGCCGGTGTACTGACCCCGCTTGATCCGGAGATTGGTCGTGTACCTGTTGACGTCGGTCCCGCCGGACTCCACGTCCGAGGCGCGCAGCACCTTGAACTCGCCACTGGCCAGGCGCTTGACGACCACGAGCTGAGCGGAGCCGGCGAGTCCGAGCGAGACGCGCCACTTCCGGACGTGGCCGTTGAAAGGAGCCTTGGCGTCCCCGCCCGGGACCTTGGTCTGGATGTAGGTGCAACTCGGGTTGACGCTGCAGCTCTGGGAGCTTGTGCTCGGCCCATTCAGGTTGGAGGTACCGAGGAGCGCGCCCTGTGCTGCGGTCGCCGCAACCAGCGCGACAAGTGTGGCGGCCACCGCCGCCGCGCGTTTCCGGCCAGTTCGATGATGCCCCCGGGGAACCACGGCTCCGCGAGGCTACCCCTTCGAAAAGGCGCAATCAACCGCAACGCCCTGCCGCGAGACCATCACGCCGGGACGTCGGCGGCGCTAGGCGACGATCTCGATCCGCTCCGAGCCGGGGGCGGACTCGGTGTTGAGGTCATGGCTCTCCACCGCCAGGACCTCCTCGAGGGCGGCTATCGCGACCGCCAGCTGGTCGCGGTCGGGCTCGCGGGTGGTGAGGTTCTGGAGCATCAGGCCCGGCCACATCAGCGCGCGGACCCAGGCGCGTTCACGGTTGCGGCCGGCCCATTTGATGACCTCGTATGAGAGCCCGGCGACGAGTGGGATCCCGAGGACCCGAGAGAGCACGAGCAAGTACCACTCCGGGAGTCCGATGGGGGCGAAGACGAAGATCGCGAGCACCATCACGATCAGGAGGAAGCTCGTCCCGCAGCGCGGGTGGAGGCGCGAGTAGCGCTCGGCCCGCGCGGGGGTGAGGCGGTCGTTCGCCTCGTAGGCCGAGATGGTCTTGTGCTCGGCCCCGTGGTACTCGAACACCCGGCGGAGCTCCTTCACGCGGCTGATGGCAACGATGTAGCCGATCAGGATCGCCACCCGCAGGACGCCCTCGACCAGCCAGAACAGGAAGGCTGAACCCAGCTCGTCCTTGATCAGGCTGGTGAGGCCCACGGGGACGACGAAGAAGAGGGTGATCGCGAGCGCAAGCGAGGCCGTGACCGTCAGGGCCCAGGCGACGCCTCCGATCGGCTTCGGCGGCTCCTCCGCGTAGCCGGCCTCCTCCTGGGCGTTGGCGGAGATCGCCATCGCCCGGAACCCGATCTTGAGCGACTCGGCGAGTGCGACCACGCCGCGGATCACGGGCAGCCGCAGCACGCGGTGGCGCTTCGCCCACGAGACGAGTGGCTCGGAGGTGACCTCGATCTCGCCCGGCGGGCCATCGGGCCCGTCCGGACCCGGCTTGCGAACGGCGACGGCCCAGGTGGAGACGCCACGCATCATCACTCCCTCGAGCACGGCCTGGCCGCCGACCGGCGCGTCGCGGCTGGCGACGGGCAGCCCGTCCGGCATGCGCGAGTTGGCGAGGTTCGGCTCGCTCACCCCGCCCCTCCCGCTCTCGGGGGCGTGGCCTCAGTCCTTCTTGCTGCGGGCAGCGCGGCGCTTGAACCGCTCGACGCGGCCGCCGGTGTCGACCAGCTTCTGCTTGCCCGTGTAGAACGGGTGGCACTCGGAGCAGATCTCCACGTGGAGCTCGGACTCAGTCGAGCGCGTATAGAACTCGTTCCCGCAGGAACAGCGCACGTGAGCGAGCGTGTATTCGGGGTGGATGCCGGTCTTCATCGTGGTTCGATCTTACCTAGCGCCTCGATCAGCCCCTCGAGCGTGGCGCCGACCTCGGCCCTGGCGGCCTTCGTGTCATCGGCGCGGGCGACCACCATCGCCGCCTCGTCGAGGGCCCCCATCATCACGTGGGCGAGGGGCCGCAGCGGCTGCTCGGCGATCGCGCCCGCCTCCATCGCGGCGCCCAGGGCGGCCTCTACGAGGCCGAGTCCGTGGTCGGCGGCGATCTCGCGCCAGCGCTCCCAGCCGAGGACGGACGGGGCATCGAGCAGGACGATCCGCTGCACCTCGGGGTCGAGACAGGCGTCGAGGAACATGCCGGTGCCGGCGCGGAGGGCCTCCACGGGGTCCGACCCGCCTAGCGCGGCGGTCGCAATCCGCTGGGTGAGCTCGCCCTCGACCTGCTCGTAGACAGCGGCGAGCAGCTCGCGCTTGCTCTCGAAATGGTGGTAGAGCGCGCCTCGGGTGACGCCGGCCGCGCGGACGATCTCCTCCGTTCCGACGTCGGCGTACCCGCGTTCGCCGAACAGGCGGCGGGCCGCCGCGATCAGCTCGGCCCGGGTCGCCTCCGAGCGCTCGACCTGGGTCGACTTGACTTCCATACAACCTGTATGTTAGATACATACTGTCTGTATGTCCCCTCTTTGCGAAGGAGCTGCGATGACCGAGTCAGCCACCGCCCCCCACCCCGCCTCGCTCTCGATGCGGGAGTTGTTCGAGACGTATGAGCGCGGCTGGGTAGTCCGCTGGACGATGAGCGGCACGCTGGCCGAGAGCGGCGAGGTGGTCGAGGGCGAGAGCGCCGAGGCCGGCGCCCGCTTCGAGGTCGATGCCGTCGACGTGATCGATGTCGCCGACGGGAAGCTGACCGCCAAGCACACCTACGTCGACTCACAGGCGCTTCTGCGCCAGCTGGGCGAGTGAGCATGAGCGCGACGGCGGAGGCGGAGCGCTCGGCGGCCGAGGGCTGGGTCGAGGCCTTCGCCGAGGGCTGGCGCGATCCGGAGAGCCTCGATGCGTTCGCCGACCACTTTGAGCGCTGGCTCACAGACGACGTCAGGATGATCCAGCCGCAGCTCCCGGTGATGGTCGGCAAGGCGGCGTTCCGAGAGGGGTTCCGCCCGGCGTTCGATCTGATTCCGGACCTCCACGCCACCGTCTCGAACTGGGCGGCCCACGGCGACATCGTTTTCATCGAGTTCACTCTCGAAGGCACCCTCGGCGGCAGGCAGGTGCGGGTCCCGGCCGTCGACCGGTTCACCCTCCGCGACGGGCTCGTAAGCGAGCGCGTTGCCCATTTCGATCCGACCCCGATGTTGCTCGGCGTTGCGGCGAGCCCTCGCGCCTGGCCTCGGTTCCTGAGGTTGCAGGCATCACAACTGACCGCGAAGCTGACAGGAGGACGTTCCCAATGACCGAGACCAAGACCGTCGAACTCGAGCAGGGTCCCATCCGCTACCGGGACGGCGGCGAGGGCGAGCCCATCGTTTTCGTCCACGGCTTCCTCGTCGACGGCCGGCTCTGGGACGGCGTCGCCGAGCGACTCTCCGGCGAGTTCCGCTGCATCCAGCCCGACTGGCCTATGGGCTCGCACGTGGCCGCGATGAAGCCCGATGCCGACCTCTCCCCTCCCGGGATGGCGAGGATCATCTCGGGCTTCCTCGCGGCGCTCGGCCTCGAGGGGGTGACGATCGTCGGCAATGACTCGGGCGGCGCGATGTCGCAGGTCACCGTGACCATGTATCCGGAGCGCATCGGAAGGCTGGTGCTCACGAACTGCGACAGCCACGAGAACTTCCCGCCGGGGATCTTCAAGGCGTTCCCGCCGATCGCCCGGATCCCGGGCGCGCTTTGGGCGATGGGGCAGCCGATGCGCCTCGCCTGGGCGCGGCGCACCGCCTTCGGACCGTTTGCGAAGACCAAGGTGCCCGACGAGCTTCTCGCGGGCTGGGCCGAGCCGGGCCTGCGTGACGCCGACATCAGGCGCGACACGAAGAAGTTCACCGTTGGCATGAACAAGCGCTTCACGCTCGAAGCCGCCGAGAAGCTCGAGAGCTTCGACAAGCCCGCACTGCTGGTGTGGGCACCGGAGGACCGATTCTTCCCGATCCGCTACGCCGAGCGGCTCGAGCGGGAGATCCCCGACGCGCGGCTCGTCCGCGTGCCCGACGCGAGGACCTTCGTCTCGCTCGACCAGCCCGGCGCGGTAGCCGACGCGATCGCGGCATTCATGCGCGAGGAGCCCACGGCACCGGCCGCCACCTAGGTGGTCTAGCCGTCGCCAGGGAGCCCGAGCTCGGCCGTCTCCGGCAGGACCTCAACGTCGCCGGTGGCGGCGACGCGGAGCACGCCCTCCATGCCCGCGCCGATGCCCTCCTCCGGCAGCTCGAGGGTGACCACGACCGCCGTGCCCTCCCGCCCGACGGTCCGCACCGGGCCCAGCGACCGCAGCACGGACATCATCGCCTCGTTCTCCATGAGCAGGGTGGCCTGAAAGCGGGCGATGCCGAGCTCGCGGGCGCGCTCGGCGAGCATCACGCTTAGCGCCGTACCGAGCCCCGCTCCCTGCCAGGCGTCGACCACGATCACGGCCGACTCGGCGGCGTCGGATCCCTCGCCGAGGCGCACGAACCGCGCCACGCCGACGGCCTCTCCGGAGTCCTGGTCGACCGCGAGGAGCGCCTCGTGGTTGCGATGGTCCACGTCGAGGAGATACCGGAGCTGCGCCTCTGTCAGGCGCACGATCGGCGCCATGAAGCGCATGAAGAGCGAATCCGGGCTCGCCTGCGAGAGGCCCGAGAGGTAGCGCTCGCGATCGGTCGGCTGCAGCGGGCCCACCAGGACGCCGCGGCCGTCGCGCAGGACGACGCGGGCGGTCCGCGGAGACCCCCGCCCGGAGGCCGTTCAGACCTCCTGATACAACGGGCCGTCGCCGCCCTCGGGCGGGGTCAACCGCCCGCCCTTGGCCGTGATCGCGCCGCATTGGACGCAGTTCGAGGGGACGATGGTCAGATCGACCTCGGCCGCGCCGTTCTCGAGCTGACCCTCGGGGATCTCGTAGACCTGTGCCGGGCACATGGAGACCCAGGTCTGGGCGACCTCGCGCGGGACGTGACGCTGGATCCGAACGTGGTTGGGGGCATCGTCGCGCGTAGCGTTCCCGGATGCGAAGACGGAGGAGAGCTTGTCGAAGGTGAGCTTGCCGTCGGGCTTGGGGTATCTATCCCCCGCCCCGCCGAACACCATCTCCTCCTCGGAGTCCGGCACCTGCTTCCACATCCCGCCCGGGAAGAATCCCTGGGTGATCGTCATCGCGCTGGCGACGGCGCCGCCGACGAAGAAGCCCTTCGAGAACGGCTGGCGGCCGTTTCGCCACTTGTAGAGGTCCTTGCCGATCAGGCCGTTGCGCACGCGCTCGTCGTATGCGGAGAAGTCCACCTCCTCGCGCTTCAGCGCCGCGACGATCTCCTCGGCCGCGTACATCCCGGCGTGCATCGCATAGTGGATGCCCTTCAGCTCGGGGATGTTCACCATCGTCGCCGAGTCGCCTGCGATCACCATGCCGGGCACCGAGAGCCTCCGCGGCATCGACCAGTAGCCGCCCGACGGGATCGTCTTGGCCCCCCAGGCCTCACGCTCGCCCCCCTCGAGGAGATTCTTCACGAGCGGGTGGGTCTTGAGCTGCTGGAGGGCGTCGTGGACGGAGAACGTCGCGTCCGTGTAGTCGAGGCCGCACACCATCCCGACGCAGAGCCGCTCATCGCCCATCGGGTAGATGAAGCTGCCGCCGAACTCGTTCCACTTCGCACGCTTTCGGAGCGGCCAGCCCAACGTGTGGATCACGCGGTCGAGCGGCTCGGCGACCTTCCAGACCTCCTTCACGCCCAGCTCCCAGCGCGGCGGCAGGTGGCCATGGAGGTCGAAGTAGTCGAGCGCGGCCCCGGTCAGGTGGCCTGCGGTGCCCTCGGCGAGCACCGTTGCCTTCGCGATCAGGTCGGAGCCCGGCTCGAAGTTGCCCAGCTCCTTGCCCTCGCGGTCGCGGCCCTTGTCGCCGGAGCGGACGCCGACGACGACGCGGTCGTCGACCAGCAGCTTCGTCGCGGCCGTCTCGGTCAGCAGGTAGACGCCCGCCTCCTCGGCCCTCTCGCCCAAGAAGCGCGAGAGCTTGGCGATCGAGGTGACGTAGTTGCCGTGGTTGCGGAAGTTGGGCGGCATCGGCTTCAGGGGCAGCGCCGTGCGCTTCGTCAACAGGTAGACCGCGTCCTTGGTGACCTCCTGGTAGACCGGCCACTCGGACGGGTCGAGGTCCGGGAACAGCTCGCGCATCGCGGAGGGGCGCATGTTCGCGCCCGACAGCGTGTGCGCCCCGGTCGCCTTCCCCTTCTCGACCAGGGCCACCGGCACCTCGCCGAGCGACTCGGCCAGCTCCGGCTCGTCCTCGAGCAACTGGGTCAGCCGGATCGCGCAGGCCAGGCCGGCGGGGCCGCCGCCGACGATCGCGACGCCGACCTCGATCCGCTCGTCCTCGGGATCCGTCGGCGGGCCCACGAACTCCTCCGTCGGCTCGACGGGAGGCGGGAACTCCGCGGGAGCGACCCCGGACATGAGGCCTTAGCTTCCCTTCTTCGCCTTGATCGCCTCGGTCAGCTTCGGCAAGATCTTGTGGAGGTCGCCGACGACGCCGAGATCGCAGTACTCGAAGATCGGCGCATTCTGGTCCTTGTTGATCGCGAGGATGTTCTCGGAGTTCTGCATCCCGACCTTGTGCTGGATCGCTCCTGAGACGCCGGCGCCCAGGTACAGCTTCGGGGCGACGGTCTTACCCGTCTGCCCGATCTGGCTGGCGTAGGGGATCCAGCCCGCGTCGACGATCGCGCGCGTCGCGGCGACCTCGCCGCCGAGCGCCGCGGCCAGGTCGCGGGCGACCGCGAGGTTCTCCTCGCCCCCGAAGCCACGGCCGCTGCCGACCAGGATGTCGGCCTCGGTGATATCCACCCCGCCCACGTCGCCCGACTCTCCGCGTGTGACCATCCGCGCCTTCGTCGAGAACTCGGACAGTTCCACCTCGACGTCGATGACCTCGGCGTCGCCCGACCCGTTTTCCTTCGCGTCGAAGGCGTTGAGGCGTCCGATGATCACGGCGGGCTCGGAGACGTAGCCGACGTCGACGATGGCCGAGTCCTGCAGCACAGGGCGCTCGGCGACGAGCTTGCCGCCGTCGGCCTTGACCGCGGTCACCTCCATGGTCACCCCGGCGCCGAGGCGGGCCGTGAGGCCGGCACCGATCTCGAAGCCGAGAAGGCCGCCGCCGAAGAGCGCGTATCCGTAGCCGTTCTCCGTGATGACCTTGGCCATCGCATCGACGATCGGCTGCGCGAGCCCCTCCGGCACCGACTTGGCGCGGTAGACCTTGGCCGCGCCGTACTTGCCGAGGCCCGCGGCGGCGGTATCGTCGACGTCGCCGACGACCAGCGCCGCCGCCTCGCCGCCGATCTCGCCCGCCAGCCTCGCGGCTTCGGTGATCGCGCCCAGAGAGTTGTTGTTGAACTCGCCCTCATCGGAGTGGAGGGCGTAGACGAGGATGCCGGACATCAGATCAGCTTCCTTTCATCGAGCCAGGCGACGATCTTCTCGACCGTCTCGTTGGTGTCCTCGTCCTCGATGATCTTGCCGGCCTGCTTCTCGGGCGGCGGGTTGATCGCGAGGACCGCGGTCTTGGAGCCGGCCTCCCCGACCCGGTCGGTCTCGATGCCGACGTCGCCGGTGGCCTTGGTGTCGAGCGGCTTCTTCTTGGCGCCCATGATCGCCTTCAGCGACGGATAGCGCGGTTCGTTGATCGCGTCGCCGACGCTGATCACGGCGGGCAGTTCGACCTCGACGGTGTCGTATCCGTACTCCGCCTGGCGCTGACAGGTCAGCTTGCCGTCCGCGACGTCCATCTTGATCACCTGAGTGAGCGAGGGCATCTTGAGGTGGTCGGCCACGACGGCGCCGATCGTGTAGCACTCGCCGTCGTCCGACTGCTGGCCCAGGAGGACCAGGTCGGGGCTCTCGGACTCGAGCACCTTCGCCAGCGCGTAGCCGGTGGCGCAGACGTCCGAGCCCTCGAGACCGGCGTCGGTGAGGTGCACCGAGCGGTCCGCGCCGAGCGCGACCGCCTTGTGGAGGGCGCGGGCGGCGGTCTCCGGGCCCATCGTCACCGCGACGATCTCCTCGACGTCGGCGTTGCCGCCCTCGCGGATCTGCATCGCGGCCTCGATGCCGTGCGTGTCGAACGGGTTCAGGTTCTTCTCGCCGGAGCGATCGAGCCGCTTGGTGTTCGGGTCGATCCGCTTCTGAACGGCGGCGTCTGGAACCTCTTTCACGAGGCAACAGATCTTCAAGTCGAGCCTCCTTGGGGTGCCCGCTGGGGGTGGTCGTCGAAGGCCGGCGAGGGTGCTTCCGGGTGCCGGCGGGCGGGCATCATATCGGAGTCGAACGCACGTTTGACTGACAAGTCAATCGGTTTGCGCCCAGCGCCCGGGCCACGCCATCCGGACGACGGAACGATCGTCCAATTCCTTGACTAGGTGCTGTCTCGGGCGTACCTTGGGGACATGCGCTGGCCGGGGATCGCAGCGACGCTCGCAACAGCGATCGCGCTCGTCCCGGCGCAAGACGCAGGCGCCGCCGGCGGGCTGAGCTACGTGGAGAAGACCTTCACGGCCGCTCCCCAGGCTCAAGCATCGAAGAAGGCGCCGTGCGGGAGCCGCCATGTGATCTCGGGGGGCGTCAACACACCCCTCAACCCGAGCGCGGTGCGAATCGCGGGCCTCGCGCCCTACGACACCGACGGCCTATCGGGCGACCCCGACAACGTGACCGACGACGGGTTCCGGGCGATCGTCGAGAACGTCACCTCGAAGAAACGCAAGTTCGCGGTCCATGCCATCTGCTCCAGGGGAGCGTTCACCTACGAGGGGGCGATCCAACCTGCGACCAGTGGGTGGACCACCACCGCGGGGCCGTGTGGCGGCGGGCTCACCGCCATCGGCGGCGGCATCACGACCGGCGCCCCGTTCAACACTTCTTACGTGATCGGCTCGAACCCCTCCGGTACCGGCTGGGGCGTCTCCTTCGACACGGGGATGGAGACCGTGGCGTACGTCCCCTGGAAGATCTGCAAGGCGGGCTGGACCGTCAACGCGGCCTCGAAGACCCGGACGATCCTGCTGGGCGACCGGCCCACGCTCCGCTCGCTCTCCTGCGACCCGGGCCAGCGCGTCGTCGGCGGCGGCGCGACAGGGTCGAACCACTCCATGTACCTGCTCGAATCCCGCCCGGTCGATACGAACGACCCCGGCAGCGCCCCCGACGCGTGGCAGGCGACGACGCACAACGCCCGCCAGGACGGCGAGACGTTCACTGTCCACGTGCTCTGCCGCGACCCGGCTAACGCGCGCCCAGATCGAGGGCTAGCCGACTTCAGCCCTAGGGGACCTTGCGGTCCCGGTCCCGGCGAGGACCCTGGGGACATGGACTTCGAGAGGAGATCGACGCCTGGCGCCCCGGCCGTGTGCTCGCGCTGGGCGCGGCCGCCGCGTGCGGGATCGCGATGCTGGCCCCGGGGGCGGCGACCGCCGGCCCGGGCGGGCTCAAGTACCTGTCGGGTGGCGCGACCAGCGCCGGCGGCACCCAGACCTACGCCAGCGTCATGTGCCCGGCGGGCCGCCACCCCCTCGGCGGCGGGGTGCAGAGCGGTGGCGGCTTCGACCAGGTTCACGTGGCCGGGACGACCGTCATCGGGAAGGGAGGTGACCCGGATTCCCTGGCCGACGGCTGGGGGGTCAAGGTCGAAAACATCACGGGCCTCGGCGGACCTGCGTTCGGAGTGCGGTCCCATGCGATCTGCGCCAAGGGCTACGTGAGCTACAAGTAGCACGGGCGGCCTGGACGTCCAACCCGGCGAGGCGCGCTCAGTGTCGATCGGCGGCGGCTGCGGGGGCCCGAGCCTCTACGTCACCGGCGGCGGAGTTGGCACGAGCGCCGGACTCGACGACGGCTACGTGGTCAGGAGCTATCCGTATCCGGCTCCCATCGGCGCCTGGGGGGCCACCGTCCACAACGCCGGCACGCATGAGGGGCATATGTACGTCACCGCGATCTGCGCGCCCGGGGACTACAGCTACATCTCCCAGACGAAGGTGATCGGCCCGCTGAAGCAGGCACGTGCGCAGGCGAGATGCCCACAGAACACGCACGTGGTCGGCGGCGGCGCCAACGCGACCGGTGACCTGACTCAGGTTCACCTGAACGCGTCGTACCCGCGCGACCTCGGCGACGCCGACGACGCGCCCGACGATGCCTGGCGCGTCAAGGCCGACGACCTCGACCCGGGCACCCGGACGCTGACGGTACACGCAGTGTGCAAGGGCTAAGCTCCCCCGGATGGCAGGCGGGATCAAGGCGGCGGTGTGCTCGATGACAGGGAGGCTCGTCGCAGGGAAGCTCATCGGGAGCGTCGCGCTGCTCGCCTGCTCCGGCGTCGCGGCCGCGGGCACGCCCGGCACCACCGAGAGCCTCGGCAAGGCCAAGGGGCTCGAGTACATGCGGGCGAAGTTCGCGAACGTCATCACCCAGAGCACCCAGCCGGCGAACTGCGACGGCGACGCCCAGATCGTCGGTGGCGGTGGGTCCATGGCCGGCCCCGCGCCGGAGTCGACGCTCAACGAGACCTACCCGGTGTCGGGCTCGGCCTGGCAGGCGGAGGGCAACACGTCGCCCCAGCCCCGGACGCTGACGGCCTACGCGGTGTGCGCCGGGATCGTACCGAGCTACTGGGTGAGCCAATCGTCGCTCGGCGTCAACACCGTGCTCATCTCGTCCGTGGTCTGCGAAGAGGCGGGGGAGGAGCCGATCGCTGGCGGCGGCAACGCTTCGGGCCCGGGCATCCGCATGATCGCGAGCTTCCCACGGCTTCCGCCAAGCAGCCCGGTGGGCTGGCACCCCTTCGCCCACAACACGACGCAGGACGACACGCTATGGAGCTCCCACGGCGTCTGTTCCGACCTGGACGTGAGCTACCGGGAATCGGGTCGCGTGCGCGTTCCCGCGCAGGAGACCGGCACGGCGATCGCGGAATGCAAGCCCAAGGAGGCCGTGGTCTCGGGTGGCTGGGCCGGGAGGCGCGACGACGTCGTCGGCTACACGATGAGGGCCCTTACGACGAAGCCCTGGGATTCCAAGGACGACGCGAACAAGGTGCCGGACGACGGCTGGCTCGCGAAGGCCCAGAACCTCCACACGCAGCGCATCGACCTGATCGCGAACGCCGTCTGCAAGCGCCCGCCGCAGTAGGCCCGGGCCCACCGGCGCTACGCTGCCGTTGATGACACGGAAGGTCGTCGCAGGGACACTTCTCACCGGTGCGGTGCTGATTGCCTCGGCCGGGCCGGCGAACGCCGGTACGCCCGGCCCCACCGTGAGCCTCGGCAGCGCCGGCGGCTTCGAGTACCTGAAGTCGACCTTCGAGGACGTGGTCTCCCAGGCCGGCGCGGGCGCCCTGTGCGACGGCGGGGACAGTCCCACTGGCGGTGGCGGGACGATCAGCGGCCCGGGCGCAACTGCGGCGCTCAATGCCAGTCACCCCTTCACCGGCCCCCCCGGCGACGGCTGGCAGGCGGAGGGCAGCGCAAGCGACACCGGGCGGAGGGTCACCACCTACGTGATCTGCGGCAGTGTCGACGCGACCTACAACGTCGGCACGAGCCCTCTCTCCGCCGCCGGCCAGATCGGCGACGTCGTGCCCCTCTCGGACGTCTGCGGCCCCGGTGAGAACGCGCTCGCAGGCTTCGAGGGCGAGGGTGGGGACGTGCGGTTCCCCGCGAGCTATCCAAGCGAACGGTACGCGTCGTGGGCGGCCACCGCCCGGAACTTCGCCAACACCCCCGCATCCGCCACGCAATACGCCAATTGCTTCAGCGACGACGAGTACAAGCCGAAGCGGCGCACCGAATCGGCGAAGATCCCCCCGGGGAAGGCCGGCAAGGTGACGGCCCGATGCAAGAGCAGCGAGGCGGCCATCGCCGGGGGATTCCTTGCCGCCACGAGCGGCGGCGACGTCGAGCACGACGCGTGGGTGACTTCGACCCGGCCCTTCGATTCCACGGACAAGAGGAGGACGCCCGACGACGGCTGGACGGCGAGGGCTCAGAACGACGGCGACGCGAAGGTCACGCTGACCGTCTACGCGGGCTGCCAGCCGAAGTAGGCCGCGGTGGCGCGAAGGGGGGCTCGGTTGCAGCTGCGTCCGCGCTCGCCGTTGCGCCGCGGACGCTCAGGCCGGTGTCCGCCCGCCCACGGCGCCGCGGATGAACTCCACGATGTCGTCCGTGGGCGAGCCGGGGGTGAAGATCTCGTCGACGCCCAGCTTCTTCAGCTCGGGGATGTCGTCGTTGGGGATAGTCCCTCCCACCGTCAGCACCACGTCCTCGGCGCCCTGCTCCTTCAACAGCTCGACCACGCGCGGGACGAGCGTCATGTGCGCGCCGGACAGGATCGAGAGGCCGACGGCGTCGGCGTCCTCCTGGACCACGGTCGCCGCGATCTGCTCGGGCGTCTGGTGTAGGCCGGTGTAGATGACCTCCATGCCGGCGTCGCGAAGGGCGCGGGCGATGATCTTGGCGCCGCGGTCGTGCCCGTCGAGGCCGGGCTTGGCCACGACGACGCGGATCTTGCGGGCGTCGGCTTCCTCGCTCACAGCGCGGGAAGCGTAGCGGTCGGATCAGGAGCCGAAGCCGGTGAGTGCCGCGATCAGGGCGACCGTCGCCGCGATCAGGGTCACGAGCGCAAGGAGCCCGCCGAGCGAGAAGAACGCCGTCTTTACGCCACGCTGGTCGTCGTCGATGCCGTGGGTCTCATCGGGGGCCACGATGACGTTGCCCTCGGCGTCCTCGCTGATCGAGTCCTCCTCCGCGCGCATCCGCGCCGCCTCCTCGGCGGCCTGGAGCGTTGGGTGATTGGTGACGGCCACGCCGTCCTCGACGTTGACGACGTCCCAGCCGTCGACCTCGTTGCGCACCACCTTGAGATCCGCCATGGCCTGCGGCTACCCGGCGCGGAGTTGCGGAAACCGCCGCTTGACCGGTCCCGAGCGCAGGCCTAGAATCGAGCGTCGATGCAGGGAGCCCTCACGCGAGCGCGGACGCGGACCGCTCGAACGCTGGTCTTCGGCCTGGCCGCCGGGGCGCCATGCTGCTCGCACCGTCGCTCGCGGCCGCGGAGCTCTCGTACTTCAGCACGAGTGGGATGGTCGCCACCGGCGGCCAGGCGGGCTTCTCCCTCGCCTGTGCGGCCGACGAATACGTCATCGGAGGCGGCGTCTACTCGACGGGGACGTACAACGAGACGTGGGTGAACGACTCGGGCCCATACGACTCCGTTGACCAGAACCAGCGCCTCGACGACGGCTGGGAGGCCATCGTCGACAACTTCGGCGGCGAGACCGAGACCGTCGCGGGGCTCGCGATCTGCACAGACAAGAAGCCCCGGTACCGGACGATGGAGTTCACCGTGAACGGCGACGCAGGCATCGCCACCTGCCCAGGCAAGACGCTTCCCATCGGAGGCGGGGTCTCGACCGATGGAGCGTTCGCCGACCGGACCGTCGTCGCCGGGTCCTATCCCTACGACGACACCGATCCCGACAAGCGGAAGGACGGCTGGCTCGGGGCGGCGCGGGCACCCGATCTGAACTTCACGGGCGCGGCACGCGTCACCGCTATCTGCGACGACGGGAGGAAGCCGCGCTACCGCCGCTCGGAGCCGCAGACGGCGTTCGCCATGAACAACAGCAACGACGGCGTCGAGTGCCAGGAGGGGGAACGCGGGATCGGTGGCGGGATCGAAAACACGTCTGTGTCGGTCCACACGTCAACGATGTACCCGACCGACGGAAATGACTTGGATGGCCTGGCCGACGACGGCTTCGGCGCCTTCGTGGACAACCTGCTCACGTTCGACCGCCCGTTCTTCGTCCACGCGATCTGTCGCTGAGCGCCCGCGGCGCGCCTCTGTGTGCCGGCCTAGAAGACGGGCCGCTCGGTGAAGGT
>CAWCRN010000010.1:0-190831 GCA_963797835.1 uncultured Solirubrobacterales bacterium | reverse complement strand
AGCGGTGCGGTCTTCCGGATCTCGCGCACCGGCGCTGTCACCGCCGTGCACAGCGGCCCGCCGCTCGGATCGCCCGTCGGCCTCGCGCGAGAGCCCGAAGGGTCGCTGGTGACGGCTGATCCCGAGACCGGCGCGGTCTACCGCCTGAGCCCCGCGACCGGAGTCCTGGCGACCGTCTGGTCCGGCCCGCCGTTGTCGGAGCCCACCGGGATCGCGGTGCTGCCTGACCGCAGCCTGCTCGTGACCGACACGGACGGGCCGAGCGCGCTCGGCGCCCTGTGGAGGATCCCGCCCGGATCGCCTCCCGTGGCGGTGCTGGCCGGAGACGAATCCATCTTCAGCGGGCCGGTGGCGGTGACCGTGGATGCTCCGAGGTGCCCGGGCAACAGGGCAACGATCGTGGGAACGACCGGACCGGACGTGCTGGTCGGCAGCTCTGGGCCGGACGTCATCGCGGCGCTCGGCGGCTCGGACCGCGTGCTCGCGGGTGGTGGCGCCGACGTGGTCTGCGGGGGGGACGGCAGGGACCTGTTGAAAGGCCAGGGGAACGCTGACCTCCTGCTCGGGTTGAAGGGCCGGGACAGGCTGGTCGGCGGGAAGGGGCGCAGGGACCGGTGCATCGGAGGCGCCGGGAACGACGTGCGCACGAGCTGCGAGCGTGGCCGCGGGTAGTGCGGGATCGAGGCAGCCTGGGCGGCGGATAGCCTGAAGGCGTGTTCATCGCGCTCGAGGGAGTCGACGGCTCAGGCAAGACAACCCAGGCCGCCCGCCTCGCGGAGGCGCTCGGCGGCGAAACGCTGCTGGTGCGCGAGCCCGGCGGGACAGCCGCCGGCGAGAAGATCCGGGAGTTGCTCAAGGACGGCGAGGTGCGGCTGGACCCGATGGCGGAGCTGCTGCTGTTCCTGGCGGCGCGGGCGCAACTCGTCGAGGAGGTGATCCGGCCCGCGATCGAGGCCGGACGCGACATCGTCTGCGACCGCTTCGGAGACTCCAGCGTCGCCTACCAGGGGGTCGCGCGGGGGCTGGGGGCCGAGCGGGTCGAGGAGCTCTGCGATCTCGCGACCGGCGGGCTGTGGCCGGATCTGACCCTGCTGCTGCGCCTTCATCCCGAGGTCGCGGCCGAGCGCATCGCGGCCGAGGGCCGCGCCGCCGACCGCTTCGAGGGCGAGGGGATGGAGCTGCAGCGGCGCGTCGCGGAGGGTTACGAGGACGTCCTGCGTCGGCATCCCGACCGCGTGCGCGTCGTGGATGCCTCCGGAGACCCCGACCAGGTCCACGCCGCGGTGATTGCGGAGCTGCAGGCCGTCGGGGCCCTCAAGTGACCCCGGTCGCTGAGTCAGCGCTTCCGGATCCGCTGGCCGAGGCAACCCGCCACCAGCCCCGCGTCCGGGTCGAGCTGGGCTCCGACCTGGGAGAGCCGACCCACGCCTACCTCTTCCGCGGGCCCCCCGGCTCCGGCAAGGCCGCCGCCGCGCGGGCCTTTGCCGCCGAGCTGCTTGCCGAGGGTGCCCCCGACCCCGAGGATGCCCGGCGCCGCGCCCTGATCGACCCCTCGCCCCACCCCGACCTGGTCTGGCTGCGCCCGCCGGGAGCCCAGCACCTGGTCGAGGACGTGCGCGAGTCTGTGATCCGCGCCGCCAGCCTGCGGCCCGCCGAGGGGGAGCGGCGGGTGTTCGTGATCGAGGAGGCCGAGGCGCTGCGCGACGAGAGCCAGAACGCGCTGCTGAAGACGCTCGAGGAGCCGGCGCCCTTCGCGCACCTGATCCTGATCTGCTCGGAACCGGAGCTGCTGGCTGGGACGATCCTCTCGCGCTGCCGCGAGGTCGAGTTCGCGCCGCTGTCGCCGGACGCCGTGCTGGAGGCGCTGGGCGAATCCGGTGCCGAGGCCGAGGCGGCGGCGCGGCTGAGCGGCGGCGACCTGAGGCTGGCGAGGTTGCTGCTGGGCGAGCACGGACGCGCGCTTCGCTCCAGCGCCACCTCCGCCGCGCGGGCGGCCGTCGCCGCTGGCGAGGGCCGGGCACCCGAGCCCTGGGGCCCGCTGCTGCAGGCCGCCGAGGAGGCCGGCCAGGACGCCGCCGCCGAGGAGGAGCGGCGGCTGCTGGAGGAGGGGGCCGCCGCCGCGCGGCGCGGCCGCTCGGCGGGCAAGCTCAGCCGCGATCACACCGATCAGGTGAAGCGGACGGGGCGCCGCGCCCGCACCGAGGCGCTGGACCTGGGCCTGGGGCTGTGCTGCTCCTGGTTTCGCGACCTGGCGGCGGTCGCGGCCGGCGCCGATGACGTCGTGCTCAACTCCGACCGCCGCGCCGAGCTGGCCGAGGACGCCCGGGGCATCGAAGCCGGCGCGGCCGGCCGGGCGGTCGACCTGGTGCTGGAGACGCGCCGGCGGCTGCGCGTGAACGTCTCCGAGGAGCTGGCGCTCGAGGCGCTCTGGCTGCGCCTGTCCTCGACGCTGGCTGGCTGACCTGGGGGGGGGGGGGGGGGTCGGGCCGGGAGGCGGGGGTGTTTGTAGGGGGTGGTGTCGCCACTACACATTAAGAAATGGTCAGAGATGGCGAGCGCCAGTGCCAGCGCGGGCGCCTCGAGCGCCACTAAGCCACGGAGCGGCCTGATCCGGGGCCGCCGCGTCGGCATGCGCCTTTGGCTGGGCGCCGCCTTCGCCGGCGTCACCCTGATCACCGCGTTCGCCGTCTACATCTTCGTCGACGACTCCTCGGGTCGCACGCTGCAGACCGAGAGCGCGGACCTGGCCGTCGGCCGCACCACCAGCGTCGCGGACGCGCTGGGCGAGGCGCCCAAGGGGGGCGCGGCGATGATCCTGGACGACTCGAACACCGAGACCTTCCAGGTCTGGGCGATCAATCGCCGCGGCGGGCCGTTCGCGCTGCTGGCGACCCCGCCCGCGGACCTGCGACAGGTCGAGCAGGCCGGCGCGGCGGCGCAGGCCGGGCGCTCCGGGCGGCGCTTCCGCGCCGACCTCTCCGAGGACCGCACCCTCGCCTCGGCGCCGATCTTCGGGGCACAGGGTGTGCGCGGCACCGTCGTCGTCGTCGCCGAGCCCCCTCCGGCGCTGACCAGGGCCTTCGACGACCTCCAGGGAGATCGCGTGCGCGCGATCATGATCGCGATCGTTGTGGGCGTGCTGGTCGGCTTCGTCGTCTCGTCGCTGATCGCGGTCCGGGTCAAGCGGCTCGCTCGCGGCGCCGAGCAGATGGCGGCCGGCAAGTTCGACGCACCGCTGCCCGCGGGCGGCAGCGACGAGATCGGCGACCTGACCCGCTCCCTGGACAAGATGCGCGAGGCCCTGCGCGACAGCTTCGACCTGCTCGCCACCGAGCGCGATCGCCTCTCGGCGATCCTCGACGGACTGCGCGAGGGCGTGATCGTGGTCGGGGAGGATGGCGAGGTGCGCTTCACCAACCCCGCCGGCCAGCGCCTCGTTCGCCGGGGACAGCCCGCTGCCGCGCTGATCCCGGCTCTGCGCGCGGCCGCCGAGCGCGGCTACGAGGACATCCCGGTGCTGAGGGTCGAGGATCGGACCTACCGGGTGCAGGCCCGGCGGGTGGCGGCCGAGCACGCTGTGCTGCTGGTGGTCAGCGACCGCACCGATGAGCTGCAGAGAGAGGAGGCCGAGCGCGAGTTCGTCTCCAACGCCGCGCACGAGCTTCGCAACCCGCTTGCCGGCATCAGCAGCGGGATCGAGGTCCTGCGCGGCGGCGCCAAGGACGACCCCGAGGCGCGCGAGCGCTTCCTCGGCCGCCTCGCCGACGACGCCGAGCGGATGACCCGCCTGACGCAGTCGCTGTTGATGCTGGCGCGCGTCGAGGCCGCCGGGCAGCGGGGCGAGGCCGAGGTCGTGGACGTGACCGTCGCCGCCGATGAGGCGGTGCAGGCCGTGGAGCCGACCGAGGGCGTCGAAATTCGCACGCAGATCGACGAGGAACTGGTCGCCACGGGAGACCCGGTGCTGCTGCGACAGGTGCTGATCGGGCTGCTTCAGAACGCCTGCAAGAACACGCCTGCCCCGGGCGCGGTTACCCTTCGCGCCTCGCGAGAGGAAGGCGGCACCGTGACGATCGAGGTCGAGGACACCGGTAAGGGCATCCCGGCCGACGAGCAGGGCCGGGTCTTCGAGCGCTTCTATCGCGGCAGCGGCGCGCTGGAGAGCGAGGGGTTCGGGCTGGGCCTCTCGATCGCCAAGCGCATGGTCGATGTGATGGGCGGGCAGATCGGGCTGCGCTCGGCGTCGGGCAGGGGCTCGACCTTCTGGGTTCGCCTGCGGCAGGCCAAGCCGACCTCGACCCCGGTGGCCTGAGCGTGGTCGAGACCAGCACCACTACCGGCCGCATTCTCGTCGTCGACGACGAGCCGTCGGTACGAGAGTCGGTCGGCTACGCCCTCGAGCAGGAGGGCTTTCAGGTGACGCTGGCCGAGGACGGCGAGGACGCCGAGGCCAAGCTCAGCAACGGCGGCGACTTCGATCTTCTGATCCTGGACATCATGATGCCGGGCAAGAGCGGGCTCGACATCTGTCGCGAGGTCCGCGCCCGCAGCCCGGTCCCGATCATCCTGCTGACCGCGAAGGACGCCGAGGTGGACAAGGTGGTGGGGCTGGAGGTCGGCGCCGACGACTACATGACGAAGCCGTTCTCGGTCCGCGAGCTGCTCGGCAGGGTGCGCGCCCAGCTGCGGCGCCGCGAGCTCGACCGCACCGACGGCGCCGAGGGGACGGCGATCGAGTCGGGCCCGGTCACGATCGACCTCGCCCGCCACCTGGTCACCGTGCGCGGCGAGCCCGTCAGCCTCACCCGCTCGGAGTTCCAGGTGCTGCGCCTGTTGGCCGAGAACCCGGGCCAGGTCTTCTCGCGCAAGGAGATCATGGAGGAGCTGTGGCAGACGGAGTTCCGCGGGGACGTCCGCGCCTGCGACGTGCACATCTCCAACCTGCGCCAGAAGATCGAGCGCGACCCCCAGAAGCCCGAGCTGGTGCTGACGGTGCGCCGGGTCGGCTACCGCTTCGCGGACTAGCGCCCTTGCGGGTGGCGGCTCAGACCTCGATCAGGTAACCGCCGCCGCGATAGCCGGTGCGGCGGCCGCCGGTCGTTGCGGAGCGGCGCTGAGGATGCGGAGCGCGCCAGATGCCGGTTGGTCGCCGCGACCCGGGCGGCTGGGCTTGCGGCGGGGCCGGGGCGAGAGCTTGGCGTTCAGGTTCTGGACTGTCGGGGTCATCGCGTCTGGTCCTTCCTTCTTGAAGGAGCATCGTTCCCCTGCGTGGCCCGGGCCAGGCCCGCTCCGCCCGCTGGACGTTCGTTCCAGTCGAATTCGGCTTGGTTACTTGTTTTTGGGGCGCTTCGGGCGCTGCTTGCCCGGCGCGCGGTAGCCGTTGTAGCCGCGCAGGAGCCGCCGGGTGACGCCGCTGATGGTGGCGGCGCCGTAGCCGAGGCTGGGGTCGCCCTCGGTCAGCACCGCGATCGCCAGGCGGCGGTCGCCGCGGCGCAGCAGCGCCGCCTGGTTCACGCGCCAGCCGCCGCCGCTCGGGTTCCAGCCGCCCTTGAAGTGGGCGCGCCAGCCCTTGGGCTTCCCCCGCGGCACCCCCCACCGCTGCCCGGGGACGATGCGGCGCAGCAGGCCGAGCGCGTAGGAGCGGTGGCGCTCGGGCACCAGGCCCCGGATGCGGAAGAAGAAGCGAGCCTGGTCGCGCGCAGTGATCTGGCTGCCGCCCCACGTCGAGCTGGGGATGAAGCGCTTCATCCCGGCCCTGCGAGCGAGCCGCCGCAGCCCGCGGTTGCCGACGTTGTTGTGGATGGCGGTGGCGGCGGCGTTGTCGGAGCGGCGGATCATGGGGCCGAGCGTCCCCTTCTCGGATCCGTGCAGCCGGCGGCCGCGGACCCCGCGCTTGCGCAGGTAGGCGACCAGCAGCATCGCCTTGACGACGCTCGCCGACGAGTGCCGGCGGCCGCGGTGGAAGCCGTGGATCCGGCCCCGCTCGTCCACGACGGCAAACGAGACAGCGCCGGCCCTGCGGCGGGCGAAGTGAGCCGCGGCCTTGATCCGCCGCTCCCAGGGATAGGCGCGGATCGGCTTCGCGCCCGCGGCGGCCGCGGTCGTCGGGGCACCCGGAGACGAGGCGCCGGCGAGCGGGGCCGGGGCGGCCATGAGCGCGATCGCGGTCACCGCGGCGGCGAGGGCTGGGATGCGGGGCCTCATCGGCGCGCTCGATCCTCCCGATTTCGCCGCGGCGGCGCAAGGGGAGAACCGAGGGGCGGGGCGCTTTGCCTTGGGCCCCCTGCTCAGCTAGGTCACGACCAGAACGAGATACTGCGCGGGCGATGTCGCAGGAGAACGTGGAGCTGGCACGTAAAGCGATCGACGCCCTCAACCGAGGCGACTTGGACGCCTGGCTGGCTTTCCTGAGTCCTGATGTCGTCTGGGAGGCCCTTCCGGGTGTCCCTGGGCTTGGAGAGCTGTACCGCGGGCGGGCAGAGGTGAGGGAGTGGATCGAGCAGCTCTTGGAACTCGCCGAGGGCGGCATCCACACCGAGATCGAGCAGCTGACGGACTTGGGTGATGACCGGGTTTTCCTATCGATCGTGCTCACTGCGCGCGGTAGGGGCAGCGGCGTCCCGTTTGAGATGGCCAACTGGGAGGTGATCTGGTTCGCAGAGGGCCTGGTCACAAGGCGTCAGATCTTCTGGACCCGGGACGAAGCCCTCGAAGCCGCCGGGCTGTCGGAGTAGGGGATGTCGGAGGAGAACGTCGAGATCGTCCGCAAGGCGTTCGCTTACGAGTACCTCGATCGCGGTGGCCGCGCCGACGCGGCCACGTACTTCACCGCCGACTTTCAGATGAACCCAATCGAGGGCTTCGGTGACGAGGAGCTGACCTTCGGTCGAAACGCGATCCGACAGAACTTCGAGCGGTGGGCGAGCGCCTGGGAGGGCCTTGAGGTCAATGCTGAGGAGTTTGTTGACGCCGGAGACCGCGTGCTTGTGACGATCCACCACCGAGGGCGCGGCAAAGCAAGCGGCATGGAGATTGATGCCCACTTCTTTGTCGTCTACACGCTGCGCGAGGGCAAGGTCGCGCGCGTAGACGAGTTCAGAGAGCTGGCGAACGCCCTCGAAGCCGCCGGGCTGTCGGAGTAGCTGCTGAGCCATAGGAACGCCGGGACGCGCTACCGACAGCACCCGTTCTGGACCTCTAAGAGCTCCTGCTCGCTTGCGCCGGCCGGCTCAGGCGGCGCTGTGGCGTAGGCCCTGCGCGCGCTCGCGCTCCAGCACCCGGATCGCGGTCTTCGCCGCGTTCATGCCCGGCATGCCGTTGATGCCCGCGATCGGATGCGTCCCCGATCCGCTCAGGAACAGACCCGGGACCGGGAGCTCGTAGCCGCCCAGGCCGAGCGCCGGGCGCATTGGCCCGAACCGCGTGATGATCGGATCGACGTGGTAGACGTTGCCCTCGGGTGCGCCGAACCGCTGCTCGAGGTCGTAGGGGGTGAGCGGGCGGCGGGCGATCTCGAGCGACTCGAGGCCCTCGTAGTAACGCCCGCAGTCCTCCAGCACCCGCTCGGTGATCCTGTCGCGGACGACGTCCCAATCCTCGTTCGGACGCGAGGGCACGAGCCCGCTCCAGAACCACCACGTGTCGTGGCCCTCCGGCGCCATCGAGGGGTCGAAGGCGGTCGTCACCTGGCTCAGGCCCGGGATCATCGCGGGCACCTCGCCCCGCACGCACGCCTCGCCCGCCTCGAGGCTCTGCTCGTGGGTGCTCCAGGTGACGCACGGGAGCCGCAGGTCGACCGGGTCGCCCGGCAGCCGCTCGCGGCGCCATTCCTGGTGCTTGGGCATCTCGACCCTGCCCTCGAGCGCGACGTTGAGCTTGTAGTTCCCGTAGCCGGTCGAGCTGGTCGGGATCCCGCGGGCGCGCCGCTCCAGGCGGTCCGGCAGCGTGCCGGGCGGAAGCATGCGGTTCAGCACCAGCGAGGGCGCGCAGGCCGTGACCACGGCGCGCCGCGCGCTCACCTCCTCGCCGCCCTCGAGTCGAACGCCGCGGACGCGGCCCCCGCTCAGCGTCAGCGCCTCGACCGGCGCCGAGGTGCGCAGCGCGCCGCCGTGGGCCTGCAGGCAGCGGATCAGCGCCGCGGGGAACGCTCCGGTGCCACCCTCGAACATCGCCACGCCCCACTTCTGCAGGACGCCCAGGTAGATCAGCGCCCAGCCGCTGGCGTCGGCGTCGAAGTGCATGAACGGCAGGTTCACGGTCAGCGGCCCGCGCACCATCGGGTGCTCGAAGCGCTCTTCGATCACCTCCTTCTGCGAGGCGCTGACCCAGCGGGCGATCTCCTTCAGGTGCCTGCGGCCGCGGCCCATCGCCCGCAGCGTCGCCAGCACGTTCTTGGGCTCGGGTCGGGTCGCGCTGGTTTGCATCATCGGCAGCCCGATTGCGGTCGCCGCCGCGATGATCTCCGAGAGCTCGAGCCACGCCGCGGCGTCCCTGCGCGAGAACCTCCTGATCTCCTCGGCCGTGCGGTTTGGGTCCCGCCACATCGCGATCGACTCGCCCTCGGGGCCCAGGTGCACGTGCGCCGGGTCGATCAGGCGCTGCCGCAGCCCGAAGCGAGACGAGAGCTCGAGCTCAGCGTCGATCCGGGTCGTGCGGAACAGCGAGGCGTGGATCGAGGCCTCGTTGATGAGGTGATCGGGCGCCTCGGGCGCCATCGGGTTGGTCGAGGTCATCCCGCCCGGGGTGTCGTGACGCTCCAACACGAGGACGTCGAGCCCGGCCTTGGCCAGGTAGCAGGCCGCCACCAGCCCGTTGTGCCCCGCGCCGACGACGACCACGTCGGCCTCCCGCCGATCACCGCCGGCCGGCTCGGCCGCCCCGGCGCCCCCGAGCGCCGCTACCGGAGTCGAACCGGCCATCTCGGCTTTCCGGTGATCGACGGCTCCGCCACGGTGCCTGACGGACTATACAGACACTATGTTCGATTCATGCGTATCATCAGCCGGGATGCGGGTCGAGGACAGCGAAGAGCAGGCGGAGTTCAGGCGCGAGGTCAGGGCTCACCTGGACTCGATCGCCGCGGAGGCCCCGCCGGGGGCGGCCGAGGAGGCGCCCGTCGAGGAGCGCCGGGCGTGGCAGCGCAAGCTCGCCGAGGGCGGGCTGGTCGGCGTCAGCTGGCCGCGCGAGCACGGCGGCCGCGGCCTGGGCCCCATCGAGCAGCTGATCGTCGACCAGGAGCTGGAGCGCGCGGGGCTGCCGGGCATACTCGACTTCATCGGCGTCGGGATGCTGGGCCCGGCGATGATCGCCCACGCCGACGAGGCCCAGCAGGGGCGCTACCTGGGGCCGCTGCTGCACGCCGACGAGGTCTGGTGCCAGCTGTTCAGCGAGCCGGCGGCCGGGTCCGACCTGGCCGGGATCAGGACGAAGGCAAGGGAGCGCGACGGAGGCGGCTGGAAGATCGACGGGCAGAAGGTCTGGACCACGAACGCCCAGTTCGCCTCGTTCGGGATGCTGCTGGCGCGAACCGATCCGTCGGCCGCCAAGCACAAAGGTCTGACCATGTTCATCGTCCCGATGGAGTCGCCGGGGCTCGAGGTACGGCCGCTGCGGCAGATCAACGGGGACTCGCACTTCAACGAGGTCTTCCTGGACGGGGTCGAGCTGAGCGGCGACGCGGTGATCGGCGGCGTCGGCAACGGCTGGAAGGTGGCCCTGACCGTGCTCATGTTCGAGCGGATGGCGATCTCCGGCCACGCCCGCGGCTTCGGGATCGAGCTGGATCCGCTGCTGGAGGCGGTGAGGGAGGCGGGTGCCGCCGGCGACCCCCTCGTGCGGCGCCGGCTGGCCGAGATCGCCGTCGAGCTGCTGGCGCTCGAGGCCGCGGCGAGCGAGACGCTCGTGGGCCTGCAGTCGGGAATCGCGCCGGGGCCCGAGGCGGGGCTGGTGAAGATGACGCTGGTCGAGGCCACGGTCTCCGCCGGCGAGCTGGGCGCCGACCTGTTCGGCCCCGCGGCGCTGGAGCCGGGGAGCCGCTGGTCGGAGTTGACCGCCTTCGCGCCCGGCCTGCGCTCGGCCGGGGGCTCGAACGAGATCCTGGCGAACACGATCGGCGAGCGCGTCCTGGGCCTGCCGCCCGAGCCCAGGCTGGACAAGGACGTGCCCTTCGAGGAGTTGCCCGCCTAGCTTGCCCGGACGTTATGTTTGGGCATAATGGCCGACGGACCACGGACGGAAGGAGAGGATGAGCGAGAAGGCGGCACCACCCCAAGACGCCTCGGAGCTGACCGAGCACGCGACGTTCGCCGACGGCCCCGCGCATGAGCGGTTCGACGAGCTGCGCGACGACAGCCCGGTTGACACGGGCAAGGGCCCAGAGGGCAACCAGCTGTGGTCCGTCTGCCGTCACGCGGACATCGCCGCGATCAGCCGCGACACGGACACCTTCTCCTCGCAGCGCGAGGGGATCTTCCCCCACCGCGACCAGGTCTTCAGCCTCGCCCTGACCCAGAACCTGCTGCTCTACAAGGACCCGCCCGAGCACACCAAGTACCGGAAGATCCTGCAGAGCGCCTTCGTTCCCAACTCGGTCGCCCGCCGCGAGGACCAGGTCCGCAGAACGATCACGGCCTTCATCGACGAGGTGATCGAGGCGGGCGAGTGCGACTTCGTCACCGACATCGCCGTCCCCTACCCGCTGACGGTTCTGATGGACCTGATGGGGCTGCCCAGGGAGGACATCGGGACGCTCGAGGGCTGGATCGACCGCATCGAGCAGGCCGTGATCTCGGGCGGCCCCGACGAGGCCAACCCGGTGATGGTCGACATGGCCCCCTACCTGCTCGAGCAGATCCAGCGGCAGAAGGAGGCCGGCGGCGACAGCCTCGTGACCACGCTCGCAGACGCCGAGGTGGACGGCGAGGGCCTCGCCGACGAGGAGATCCTCGTCTTCTTCGGCCTGCTGGTGTTCGCGGGCAACGACACCACGCGCAACACCCTGAGCGGGGGGATGAGGGCCCTGCTGGAGCACCCCGACCAGCTCGAGCTGCTTCGCAACGAGCCGGAGCGCATCGAGGGCGCGGTCGAGGAGATCCTGCGCTGGACGACGGTCGTTCAGTACTTCTGCCGCACCGCCACCACCGAGACGGAGGTCGCCGGCTGCCCGGTCCACGAGGGCGACAAGGTGATGCTCTGGTACCCCGCCGGGTCACGCGACCCGGAGGTGAACTCGGACCCGCACACCTTCGACGTGACTCGCGAGTCCGTCGACCATCAGGCCTTCGGCGGCGGCGGCCGCCACTTCTGCCTCGGGGCGGGCCTGGCGCGTCAGGAGCTGCGGGTCGCCTTCGAGGAGATCCTGCGGCGGCTCGAGGACGTCGAGCTCGCCGGCACCCCCACCAGGCTCGAGTCCAACTGGGTCAACGCCCACACCTCGCTGCCGATCAGGTTCACGCCCGGGCAGCGGGAGCTGTAGGGCTCAGCGCTGCGATCTGCGGCGGTGGATCAGCTCGGTTCCGCGGTTGAGCAGCCGGGTCACGCGCGGCGTGTAGGGGAACATGTAGAGGTCGCGCTTGAGCGGGAACCGGTTCACCGTGATCGTCTGCGTCCGGCAGTACTTGCGAATCCCGTTGGCCCCGTGGCGCGCGCCGACGCCTGACTGCTTCCAGCCGCTCATCGGGGCGCCGAACGCCGCGTAGTTGATCTGGGCGTCGTTGACGCCGCACGACCCCGCCTCGATCCTCCGCGCGACCCGCTCCCCGCGCCGCTTGCTCCCGGTCCAGACCGACGCCTGCAGGCCGAATACGGAGTCGTTGGCGAGCGCGATCGCCTCCTCCTCGTTCCGCACCTTCATGATCGGAAGCGTTGGGCCGAAGGTCTCCTCGGTCATGCACTGCATCGAGTGGTCGACGCCGACGAGCACGGTGGGCTCGTAGAAATGGCCGGGCCCCGGGCCCCGCTTGCCGCCCGTGAGCACGGTGGCCCCCTTCGCGACCGCGTCAGCCACGTGCGCGTCGATCAGGTCGAGCTGCGACCCGACCGTGACCGCGCCGACCTCGACCGTGCCGGGACCCGCGGCCGGCCCCTGCCGCAGCCGCTCGACCCGCTCGGTGACCATCTCGACGAAGCGGTCGTAGACGGGCTCCTCGACGTAGGCGCGCTCGGCGGAGATGCAGACCTGGCCGCCATTGTTCATCGAGAAGTAGGCCGCCGCGTTCGCGGCTCGATCGAGGTTGGCGTCGGCGAGGACGATCATCGGGTCCTTGCCCCCGAGCTCGAGCGAGACCTGGGTCATGGTCTTCGCCGCCCGCTCCATCACCTTCCGTCCCGTCTCGGTGCTGCCGGTGAACATGACGAAGTCGGTGCGGTCGATCAGGGCCTCGCCGGTCTCGCGGTCCCCGGTCGCTATCTCAAGTACGCCGTCGGGCAGCCCCGACTCCCGCATCATCTCGGCGGTCAACAGAGCGGTCAGCGGCGTCTCCTTCGACGGCTTCATGACGACCGAGTTGCCCGCCATCAGGGCGGGGACGCAGTCGCAGAACGCGTTCACCAGCGGGTAGTTCCAGGGACCGATCACCCCGATCACGCCGAGCGGCTCGTGGCGGACGATCACCTTGCGTCCCAGCAGCAGGGCCGTACGGGACGGCACCCGCTCGTCCTTGAGGTAGCCCTTCGAGCGCTTCGCCCAGAACGCGAACGACTCGATCGCGACCGTCGTCTCCAGGCCGGCGTCCTCGTCGGTCTTGCCGGTCTCGCTGATGATCGTCTGGGCCATCCGCTCCTGGTTCTCGACCAGCCATTGCCGAGCCCTGCGAAAGACGCGCGCGCGCTCGCCGAACCCGCTCGCCTGCCAGGCGGGCTGGGCGCTGCGGGCCTTCGCCACGAGCTCCGCGACCTGCTGGGCGTCAAGCTTTGGCACAGCGCCGACAGGCTCCCCGCTCGCCGGGTTGGTCACCTCGATCAGCCCGGCGTCGGCGGGACTCTCGATGCCGCTCGCCTTCTCGGTGGTGGTTGTGGGTTCCATCTCGCTCCCGGGCGTGCGCCGTCAGCCTTCGCCGTCAAACGTCGGCCCGGCGGCGCTGCCCGAGGCCGCGACCGGATCATACACTCTGCCCGAATACTACGTCCGGCAGCCCGGAGGCTGGCCAGACGAGCATGCCGAGGCCGGCCGACGCGCGCTGCGTCGACACCGTCGCCCGCTGTTCGGGTGGCGAGGGCTACTCGCCGCGGTGGGCTTCTGAGCCGCGCTCGATCTCGGCGGGCGTCGGGATCTCGCGCTTGCCGGCCGGCAGCGAGGCCTCGGAGGGCTTGGCCGGCACCTCGGGGTTCTCGATCTCGCCGAGGCGGTTGATCAGCCGCTCCCACTGGTCGGGCTTCAGCACCTGGGCGAGCTGGTCGAAGGGCTTGCCGGCGCCGTAGGTGGGCGTGAAGCCGACGTGGATGTGGTCGTCGTGGTCGCCCATCGCGAAGGTGGGGCCGCCGAACTCCATCAGCGTGATGATCTGGGCCGGGCGCATCGTGCCCTGCAGCTTCAGCAGGTCGCGCACGACCGCCTCGGTGATCGAGCCGGGGCCCTGGTTGCCCAGGATCGGCAGCCCGTTCACCTGGGCGATGTCGACGGCGTTGCCCGAGGAGTGGGCCGAGACGTTGCCCGAGGAGGTGTAGAAGCTGTGGCCGCACTTGAGCGAGGTCAGCGTCAGCCGGTAGCCGCGCTCTGCCAGGTACTCGAGCGTGGCCAGGATGCGGCGGTCGATCTGGCCCGACTCGATGTCTGAGCGCCCGCAGGAGTAGATCTCGATCCGCGGGTCCGCCAGCACCCGCTGGGCCAGCACCTCCTTGCTCATCAGCAGGATCTGGCCGATCGTCGCCTCCGAGCCGAACGGGTCCTTGCCGGCGGCGCGGTAGATCGCGGTGCTCTCCAGCAGCTTCCAGCCGTCGAGGATCGGCTTCGGGTCGATCCGCGGGGCGCCGCGGCCGGCGGGCTGGATCTCGAAGTGGAGGTGCGGAGCGCCGGCGCCGAGCCTGCGCCGATGCGGCCGAGCACGGTGCCGCCGGTGACCTTGGAGCCGACCCGCAGCCGCGCGCAGCTCCATCGTCTCGGAGTCGAACTTAAAGGCGCTCGAGAAGTAGCTCTTGAAGGTCTCATAGCCCGGCACCCGCTCGCCCAGCAGGCTGTTGAGCTGGCCGCCGACGCCGGCGGCCTCGACGTTTGCGGGGCGCTCGGGCAGGGCGAAGAGGCGCTCGCGGAGCTCCTCGGTGTTGACCGGCGCCGCGGCCTTCGGCTCGGGGGCCGGCTTCGCGGCGGGCTCGGAGTCGTTGGCGCCGGCGCTGGCGGCCGATCCGGGCCGCGCCTCTGACCCCTCGTTGGCGACGATCTCGAAGTCCTTGGCGGTCAGCGCCTTCTGCTTCGGCACCGGGTGGACCTCGGAGAGCTCGCCGAGCTGCGCGTAGGTGTAGCGGTTGCCGTAGGCGTCGGTTAAGACGACGAAGCGGCCGAGGCGGGGGCTCTCGCCGAGCTTGGTGATGACGCCGTCGTTGACCGCCACCACCGGAGCGTTAACCCTCGAGTAGATGTTGATGCCGCGGCGGGTGGGGCTGGCGGAGACGACGTCGGCGGCGTTGCCGGCTTCGGCCCTAGCGGTCTCAGAGCGCTTCTCGGCCTCGCGCTCTGAGATGTCGTCGGCGTAGCGGGCGTCGGCGGCGACCGGGAAGTGGGCGCCCTCGGTGAGCCCGGTGAGCGAGCCGACCAGGTCGTCGGGCAGCTTCGCGTACTGGTTGGCGTAGAGCAGCACCTCGTCCACGTACCAGTCGGCGTGGTTGTAGGCGAAGATCGCTTCGCGCAGGTTCTGACTCGGCGCCCGCCGCCTTCAGGTAGCGGCCGGCGGCGCAGATCGCGTCGACGGGGTTGTAGGGGTCCTTGCGCCCGTCCTCGTTGGCGTCGACCCCGTAGGCCTCCCAGCTCGAGGGGATGAACTGCATCCAGCCCAGGGCCCCGGCCGAGGAGACGTTCAGGTTGGTGCCGAAGGCGGTCTCGATGCGGTTGATCGAGGCCAGCACCTGCCACGGCACCCCGTACTCGGTGCCGCAGGCCTGGTAGATCGGCAGCAGGAAGGGCGGGATCTCGAACTGGTCGATGACGAAGTTGGGGACGCCGATCGGGGCGGCGCCGAACTGGGCGATGGTGAGGCCCGGGTTGGAGTTAGAGGGCGAGCCGTCGGGGTTTCGGATCGGCTCGGACTCGAACTTCTCGCGCTCGGCCTCGCCCTGGACGGCGCCGCCCTTGGGGGCCTTCTGGCCGAAGAGGCCGGAGCCGGGGGCGCGCGCCCTTCTGCTTTGGCGCCCTGCTTGTTCTTGTTGGGGCGCTTGGCTTGTGGGAGGGCCGGGTTGGTGATGACGTTTCCGCCGGGGGTGACGATCTCAGGGGCGGTCGTCGATCCGGGTGTGAGCTCGTCGTCGTCAAGGGCGTCGGCGCATTCGGGGTCGGCTGGGTAGTCGGTGAGGCCGTCGGCGTCGTTATCGATGAGGTCGGCGCAGGCGGGAAGGGCGCCGCCGGCGGGAACCTGCACCTTCGCGCCGCCGCCCAGATCCACCGTCGCCGAGCCCGCCGCGCCCGCCGCGATCACGGCCACGGCCGAGCCAAGCGCGATGGTGAGTAGAAGCCTCTTCGTCATCTCTCTTCCCAGCTACCCCAAATTCCCGCTTCCACGGGCAATCCGTTCCCGGATCGCCTCCGGTCAATCAATCTTGACACAGTGTCCGACCTACATCGACGGATTGGGTCGGCCTTAGCCCGAACTCAAAAAAGGAGCGCCAGTTGCGGTCGCGGGGGCAAACTCGCGGCGAGCCCGGCCGCCGCGGCCCCGGTCGCGAACGGGCCGCGAGCCCGGTCATGCACGCTGGTCGAACCGCCGCCCGAGGTACTCGGAGGCGATCCTGATCCTCTGGACGTTCGGGGTGCCGCCGGCGAGCGCCCAGCCGTGGGCGTCGCGGTGCAGCCGCTCGACGTCGTACTCGGCCGAGTAGCCATAGCCGCCGTGCAGCTGGATCGCCAGGTCGGTGACCCGCTTCGCCATCTCGTTGCTGAAGCATTTCGCCAGCGATGCCTCGAGCGGCACGGGCATTCCCTCGCCGGCGCGCTGCGCGGCCCTGCGGATCAGCAGCCTCGCGGCCTCGACCTGCATCAGCATGTCGGCGAGCGAGGCCTGGACCAGCTGGAACTCGGCGATGTCCCGGCCGAACTGCTGACGCTCCTGGACATAGGTGGCCGTGCGGTCGAGCGCCGACTGCGCAATCGCCAGCGACATGGTCGAGTTACCCAGGCGCTCGATCGAGAACGCCCCGAACAGCTTCTTGAAGCCGCCGGCGTCCACGATCAGGTTCTCGAGCGGGACGCGCACGTCGGTGAAGAACATGTCGGCCGAGGGGACCCCGCGGAAGCCCATCAGCTGCTCCTGCGGGCCGAAGCTGAGCCCGTCGGCGTCGCGGTCCACGAGCACCGCGCCGATCCCCGCCGCGCCGGGCTCGGGCCGGAGGCGGACGTAGGTCAGGTACTGCTCGGCGTGCCCCGCGCCCGAGCACCAGCGCTTGGCCCCGTTCAGGACCAGCTCGTCTCCATCGATGCGCGCCGTCGTCGACACGTCGGTGGCGGCCGAGCCCGCGTCGGCCTCGGAGATGGCGACCGCGATCGTGGACTCGCCGGCGGCCACCGGCGGCAGCAGGCGCTGCCTCTGCTCCTCGGTCCCGAACAGGTGGACCACGCGCGCCGGGCCCGCCGACGCCTCGAAGGTGGGCCAGGCTGACAGCGGCGTCGCCTTGGCCAGCTCCTCGATCACGATCAGCGCGTCGAGCAGCGGCCTGCCCCCGCCCCCAAACTGCTCCGGCAGCGTGATGCCGAGCAGCCCGAGCTCGCCGAGCCGGCGCCGCTCCTCCGCGGGCAGCGGCGTCCGGTCACGATCCCATTCCTGGGCGTGGGGCGCGTAGCGATCGGCGGCGATCCTCGCGGCCACCTCGCGCAGGTCGAGTTGATCATCGGTCAGGTCGGCGACCGCAGCTTCCACGGCACAAATGTAACCGATCGTTTACTGCCTGTGAGGGGCTAGCGCTCGGACTCCTGGGAGAGGGTGACGTAGTTCGCGACCGCTTCGACGCGGTTGGAGGCGCCGAGCTTGCGCACCAGACGCGCCACGTGCGCCTTGATCGTGTCGGGCGAGAGGTGGAGCTCCTCGCCGATCTCCCGATTCGAGCGGCCGCGGACCATCAGGGTCGCGATCGACCTCTCCCGGTCGCTCAGCTGCTCGCGCAACCCGCCGGGCAGGGTCGGCTCGCGCCCAGCGGCCGTGAACACCTGGCCGCGGCCGAGGGCGGCGGTCAGCCCCACCGGAGCCTCGAGCGCCTCCTTGATCAACGCGTGGGCCGAGGCCGTCAGGTGCCGGAACTCGTTCGAGAGCTCGGACATTCTGAGCCGGAGGACCACCCTCTCCACCGCGACGGAGACCAGGTGGGCGAACAGCTCCACCGCCCCCAGGTCCGGCTGGCCGACGGGCGGTTCGGGTCGGTCGAGAACCAGCAGGGCGACCACCCGCGACTCGGGCACCACGGCGGCCAGGGCGTATTCCTGCAGGTCAAGGGTCTTCTTCAGCAGGCTGCGGCCGGCTCCGGGATCCGCCCGCAGGCCCTCGGCACGCCGGATCAGCGCGGCCTCCTCGCTGGCGGGGGTCAGCGGGATCGAGAGGGGCAGGCTGCGACGCCGCAGCTCGTCGAAGCCGGGGTCGGAGACGACGTCCATCCCGCTTGCGCTCAGGCGGCCCTCGCCGACGGCGACGACTACCCCGCGATCGAATCCACACGCTCGCGCCCCGTCCACGGCCGCGCGGGCCAGCAGCGTGCCGAGTGTGGGCGAGCTGTTGAGGGAGCGCTGCAGCGCCGAGAGCGATCCGATGCGCGCGGCCAGATGGGAGTAGTGCGAAACGGCGTCACGCGAGTCCACGGCGACGGACTCGGCTGCGATGTCTTTCTCGACCTCGTTCACCGCTCGTTCCCGCTCTGCCGCGCAAGCAGCGCACGCAGGACGGGATCGAATGGCAGATACCTGCGCACCGGCCCGCTGAACGCGACGTCCCCCCTGTGCATGCAGGTGGGCAGGGGCAGCTCCCCTCGTGCGAGCCTGTCCGCCTGCTCCTCGACCAGCTCGATGGTGATCTCCGCCGGCTGGCTGGCGTCCGCGACCTCGGGGGGATCCCTGTCGAGCAGCAGGGTCACCGACAGCTCGGGGGCGTCGACGACCAGGAAGGTGACGCTCGTCCCCGCCGAGCTCAGCCGCCTGACCGCGTTGCCTTCCGTCAGCAGGGCCCGCTGGAGCGAGTCGCGCAGCCAGGCGGGCGCCTCGGGGCCGGATCCGCCGGAGCCGAGCGCGCTCCGGCTCGAGCTGCTGCGGCGCTCTGGGGTGTCGGCGATCATTGCTCTCCGGATGTCTTGACCGGCCGGGCAGGCGACCGCAACCGGCGCACCTTTTTTGAGTTCGGACTAAGGTCGGCCCAGGACTGGACGGATTGTCTTTACAGAGTGTATCGTCGGGTTCGGGTAGCCGTCAAGGTTGGTGCCGCGCCCGCCGCCGGCGCGCGCGAGCGCTCCTTCCGGAGGCCGGAGGCCGTGACGCCGGAGGGGAGGAGCGACCGGCTCGGGCCGCCCCTCCCTCCGACTCAGGAGTGGTGATCACGTAGCGCTACTGCTTCGACGAAGCATGACAGCAATGGTTTATCACCGTTTACCGAGAACTGAGAGAAATGACGGGAACCGGGCCCGAGGCCCAGCTCGATCTTCATCAAAACACAATGACCCGATTGGGCCGGGCGAACACCCCAACTGGGGGTTGCCGCGCGGCCAGGATCCGCGTTACAGTTGTGAACCAAGGGTACACGGGGACGCGGGAGTGAGAGGAGTGGAGTGATCGGCCAGGGATGGGCCAGAGGCCCGAACGAAGCCATTTGCCAGGGCCGCCACCGGCGGGAGCCCATGGAGGCGGCCACCGGCCGGGGTGCTCCTCGGGTCGCAGAAGACGTTAACGGTCGCTTGCCATGAGCGAGGCGGCAGTGAAGCGGCCGGGCTCGACGGGCAAAGGCTTCGCGGCGCAGGGGGGCGACATGATCGTCCTCACCGCCAAGACGGTGAACTCGGCGATCCGGGCGCCGTACTCCTACGGGACTCAGTTCCTGCGGCAGTGCGTGTTCCTCCTCAAGCACTGCTGGCTGCCGCTGCTGATCTCGACGGTCGTCTTCGGCCTCGGGGCCCCCGGGCTCCAGGGCGGGAACTTCCTGCAGCTGTTCGGCGTGCTCGATCGACTCGGCGGCCTCTTCGTGATCGCCTCGATCCGGGAGTTCGCCCCGTTCGTCACCGCGGTGGTCATGGCCGGTGTCGGCGGCGCCTCGATCGTCGCCGACCTCGGCGCCCGCAAGATCCGGGAGGAGCTCGACGCGCTCGAGGTGATGGGCGTCGACCCGGTCAAGAACCTCGTCGTGCCCCGCTTCCTCGCGCTGATCGTGATGACGGCGTTCTTCGACGTGTTCGCCCTGATCTTCGGAATCGTCGGAGGCGCCCTCGCGACCATCGTCCTGTACGGGTCGATCGACTCTTACGTCTCGACGCTGCTGGCGAACGCGACCGTGACCGACCTCTGGGGCTCCCTGGTCAAGACCGCGTGCTTCGGCGGGATCATCGCGATCGTCTCCTGTTACAAGGGAATGACGGCGTCCGGCGGCGCCGCCGGGGTCGGGCGAGCCGTGAACCAGTCGGTCGTGATCGAGCTGCTGGTCGTGTTCGCCTTCAACGTCGTCTTCACGCAGCTGCTGCTGGCGACCAACCCTGAACTGACGGCCCTGAAGTGAGGTTTTCGCTGCGGGAGCAGATGGAGCGGTTCAGGGGCCCCGAGGAGTCCGCCGGCGAGATCACGCGCTTCTCTGCGTACGTCCTGCGGGACACCCTGACGCTGAAGGTCTTCCACTACTTCGGGGAGTCGCTGCGCCAGGCGGGCATCCTGATCACGGGCTCGATGCTGGTGGTGGTCGGGCTGATGTTCACGATCGGGACGACCTGCGGGATCGAATCGGCCTTCTTCAATCGCGCGACCGGCTCGCCCTCCTACGCGGGGATCTTCGCGGCCCTCTGCGACCTCCGCGAGGCCGGCCCCTACGCCTTCGGCTACATGTTCGCCGCCAAGGTGGGCACGGGCATCGTCGCCGAGATCGGCGCCATGCGGGTCGGCGACGAGGTCGACGCGCTCGAGGTGATGGGGATCGATTCGCTCGTCTACCTCTGCGCGACCCGGCTGCTCGCGTGCTGGCTGGTGATCCCTTTCATCTACATCATCGGGATCGCCGCCTCCTACCTCGCCTCGTACATCGGGGTGATCTTCATCGTGGGGGACACCGCAGCCGGCGGCTACGACCTGATCTTCTGGTTCTTCCAAAGCCCCCTCGACCTCTTATTCAGTCTGATCAAGGGGATGGCGATGGCGACGCTGATCATTCTCGTCGGCGCCTACTACGGCTACACCGCGAGCGGGGGCCCGGTCGGGGTGGGCGAAGCGGCCGCGAAATCGATGGTCGTCAACGTGGTGGGGGTGCACATCATCGGGATGCTTGGCACCCTGGTCTTCTGGGGGGCCGATCCGCGAACCCCGATCGGGGGTTAGAGGCAGGGTGAACGCAAAGCGAGTTGCAGCTCTGGTGGCTCTCGGCCTGGGGATCCTGGCCGTGGCAGTCGTTCTGCTCGGGTCTGGGGGATCCCCCTACAAGGTGACGGTCCGCCTGGACAACTCCAGCCAGCTGATCAAGGGCAACGACGTCCGCATCGGAGCGGTGAACGTGGGCTCCGTCACGGACATCAACCTCGCGGACGACGGGACCGCGGAGGTGGACCTGGAGATCAACGAGGACACCGCGCCGCTCGGGCAGGGCACGACCGTCGCCGTCCGCTCCACATCCGTGCTCGGGCTCGCCAACCGCTACGTCGTCGTGCAGCCGCCACCCGGCGAGGCGGAGCCGCTCCCGGACGGCAGCACGATCGGGGTCGCCGGCTCCACCTCGATCGTGGAAGGGGACGCGCTGTTCGACACGCTGAACGCACGGACCCGCAAGGGCCTGCAGGAGCTCGTGCGGGGCGGCGCCACCGTCCTCGACGGCCGCTCAGAGGAGGTCAACGAGACGATCTCGTGGCTGGGACCGACCTTCGGGAGCGTCTCCGAGCTGATGGGAGAGCTCGCGAAGGACCAGGACGCGTTCGCGGGCCTGCTGGGGAAGGCCGCCAGGACCGCCCGCGCGATGAACTCGCGGCGGGCGGAGCTGGTCGAGCTGATCTCGGCCGCCAACACGACAACGGGCGCGATCGGGGACGAGGCCGAGGCGCTCGACAGCGCGCTGGGGCAGCTGCCGGACACGCTGCGGCGCTCGAACACCTCCTTCGTCGAGCTGCGCGGGGCGATGGACGAGCTGGACGAGTTCGTGGCCGTCGCCAAGCCCACGACGAAGGATCTGGCCCCGTTCCTGCGCAAGCTGGCGCCGTTCACGAAGCGGGCCCGCAAGTCCGTTCCGGACGCGGCCGCGATCGTGGACAAGAAGGGGAAGCGCAACGACCTCACGGACCTCCTCAAGACGACGCCGGCCCTCTCCAAGACCGCGTCCACGGCGTTCCCGAGCACCGCCGAGTTCATGGGCGACTCCGAGGACACCATCGACCTGCTCCGCGCCTACACCCCCGACATCTTCGGCGCGATCTCGAACATCGGCCAGCTGGCAGGCACGTATGACGCCAACGGCCACTACCTCCGCGGCCTCCCCGTCCTCGGCGCCAGCAGCTACAACGCCGGCCTCAACGAGATCGTCCCTCAGCCCCCCGCCAACCGCCTTGGCGGCTTCGAGCTCGGGGCCGGCGCCCGCTGCCCCGGCGCGGCGATGCAGGCTCCGCTCGACGGCTCGGCCCCCGTGGTGGTCCCGGGATGCAACCCCCTACTGCTGCCCCCCGGCCCATGAGGAGGCTGGCGGTCATAGTCGCGGTGGCCCTGGCCGTCCCGGTCCTCGCCGTGACGGCGTGGGGTGACGACGGCAGCGGCGACACCTACCGGATCACCGCCGTCTTCGACAACGCCGCGTTCCTGGCCGAGGGCGAGGAGCTCAAGGTCGCCGGGGCGGGCATCGGCGAGATCGAGAAGGTCGAGCTCACCGGCGACCGCGAGGCCGCGGTCACGTTCCGGGTCGACGACTCGCGCTTCACGCCCTTCCACGCCAACGCTCACTGCACGATCCGCTCCGAGGGCCTGCTCGCGGTCAAGTTCGTCGAGTGCGACCCGGGCACGACCGAGGCGCCCGAGCTGGCGACGATCGAGTCGGGCATCGGCGAGGGGACCCACGAGCTCCCGATCTCGCAGACCAGCACCCCCGTGGACCTCGATCTCGTTCTCGGCACCTACCGAGAGCCGACGGGCAGGCAGCTCGCGCTGATGCTGTCCGAGCTCGGGGTCGGCCTCGCCGCCCGCGGCGAGGAGCTGAACGAGGTCATCCACCGCTCGGTTCCCGCCTTCCGGCAGACGACTCGCGTGTTCAAGATCCTCGCCGGCCAGAATCGCGAGCTCGCTCAGTTCGCCGTCGACGCCGACAGCGTCGCGACGGCGCTGGCCTCGAAGCGCAGGGAGCTCGCCGGGTTCGTGACCTCGGCCGCCGGCACCGCCGAGACAGCGGCTGCGAGCAGCGAGGAGATCGCCCAGTCCATCGACAGGCTGCCGCGCTTCCTGCGCGAGCTGCGGCCCGCGGTCAGGGACCTGTCGCGGCTCACCCGCGAGGGCACGCCCGTCCTCACCCAGCTGGGGGAGTCGGGTCACGACCTGGGCCGAGCGATGACCGCCCTGAAGCCGGTTGCCCGGGATGGAATCCCGGCCCTCGAGGCGCTGGGCCGGTTCGCTGACGAGGCCGGCCCGGACTACCAGCGCCTCACCCACCTGATCGACGCCGCGACAGCGTTGAGCAAGCCGCTCAAGCCGCTCGGCGTGGATCTCGGCAAGCTCAGCACGAGCCTGCGGGACAAGCAGTTCCGCGAGCGCCTCCTGCAGTTCTTCTACTACGGCACGGGAACGGTGAACGGGTTCGACGCCGAGGGCCACTACGCGAGGATCGAGGTCCTCTCGAGCGCCTGCTCGGAGTACACGACCAGGGGCTTCAACACCTGCGATGCGAATTGGGGCGGGCAGGCCGAGGTAGTGAAGCCGCTGCCGGCGTCGGCCGGCAAGGCCGCGGGGCCGATCGATCCGGCGCCGGGCAAGGCAGGCCGGGCCGGCCGGGCCGGCGGGGCAAGCGCCGAAGCCCTCCTCGACTTCCTGCTTGGGGACGACAAGTGACCCGCCTGCCCGGACACCTGGGAGCCAACAGGACGATCATGGGCCTGGCCGCGCTCGTCCTGATCGTGCTCGGCGTCTTCGTCGCCTTCCGCTCGACGCGGGGCTTGCCCGCGATTCCTCGCTACAACCTGACCGTCCAGCTGCCGACCACGGGCAAGCTGACCGCGGGCGCCGACGTGATGATCGCGGGTACCCGCGTCGGCCAGGTGACGGCCGTCGACGCCGCCGAGGCCGAGGGCAGCGGCGCGCCGGTCGCCGAGATGAAGCTCGCCTTGGAGCCCAAGTTCGAGCCCCTGCCCGCCGATTCGGTCTTCTCGATCCACCTGCTGGGCGCCCTCGGCAAGAAGTACGTCGAGATCAGGCCGGGACGCTCCAACGAGGACCTGGGCGACGGCGCCTTCGTCTCGATCGCCCAGAACTCCGAGAGCGACCCCGTCACCGACATCGACGAGGTGCTCAACACCTTTACGGCACCCGCCCGGGCGGGGACGCGCACCACCCTCGAGGCGCTGGGCCTGGGGCTCGCGGGGCGCGGGCCGGACCTGAACGCCTTCCTCGAGCATTTTCCCGGCACGCTGAAGGAGTCGGCGGCCGCGCAGAGGATCCTCGCCGACCCCGACAACGGGCTGAAGACGTTCATCGCAGGGCACCACCGGCACGTTCGGGGAGCTGGCGCCGGCGTCGCAGACGCTGCCGGGACTGGTCACCGACCTCGATACGACCTTCAAGGCGTTCGAGTCCGTCCGGCCCGATCTGCATGAGACGATCGAGGGGACCCCGCGCCTGCTGGACCGGGTCGCCGACACGCTGCCTCGCGAGCGGCTCGTGATCCGCGCGGCGGCGGACCTGATGGATGCCCTGGAGCCGGGCACCTCGGTGCTGCCCAAGACGGCGCCGATCCTCGCCGACGCGCTCGAAGCGGGGGCGGACAACCTCAACCTGGTCCCGCGCCTCAGCGATCGGCTGATCGACTCGACCGACTACCTCGCCGACTACGCGGAGATCCCCTCGGTCGTGCCGGGCAGCTACCGGCTCGCGGACTTCGCCAACGCGCTGCAGCCGCCGGTCGCGTTCGTGACCCCGGCCGAGACCGTCTGCAGCTATCCGTCCCTCCTGCTTCGCAATCTGACGAGCGTCGTCAAGGAGTCGTTCACGACCGGTACGGTCATCCGCGCCTCAGGGGTGGTCACCGACACCTCGCGCAACAGCGAGCGCGGACCGTCGGCCTCGATCTGGCAGGCGCCGGCGGCGAAGGCGATCGGGCCCCTCCACAGCAACCCCTATCCGAACGCCGCCGCCCCGGGTCAGCCCGCCGAGTGCGAGTCCGGGAACGAGCCCTACATCCAGAACCGGCCGATCATCGGGAACGTCCCGGGCGTCCAGAAGGCCACGACCGAGAGTCCGGTGACCGCACCATGAGGCGTCTGGAGAGATCACGGATCTCGCTGGCCGTTTGGGCCGCGATCGGCATCGGGGGCCTGGCCCTGGCCCTGTTCCTGGGCTTCTTCGGTACGGGCCCGGTCGGCGGCAACCCGTACCAGCTCAAGGCTCTGTTCCGCTCGGAGTCCCAGGTGAAGCCGCGAGCCCAGGTCAGGATCGCCGGGGTCGCGGTCGGCGAGGTCGCCTCGGTGCAACCGGCCGCCGAGGGATCCGACGCGATTGAGGTGACCATGAACCTCGAGGACGCGGCCCTGCCGGTCCGGGCCGACGCGCAGGCGACGATCAAGTCCCGCCTCGTGTTCGAGGGCAACTACTACGTCGCCCTCGATCCGGGCAGCCCCGGCGCCCCGGAGATGGAGGAGGGGGACACGATCGCGGTCGACCGCACGACCGGTCCGGTCCAGCTCGACCGCGTGCTCTCGGATCTGCCGATCGCCACCCGCAACAACCTCCGGACGGTCGTGCAGGGGGTGGGGCGCAGCCTGAACGAGAAGGACTCGAACGGCGAGACGACGGGCGAGGCGCTCAACGACTCGCTCGAGAACACTCCGGCGGTGTTCGAGGGCATCGCCAAGACCTTCGACGGGCTGCAGGGCGAGAAGGAGGGAGACGTCGCGAAGCTGGTCCGAGGGGCCGACGCGACGTTCGCCGGGTTCGCGAACCAGGAGGCCGCGCTCGCCGACCTGATCTCCAACTTCAACCGGACGATGCAGGCGACGGCATCGCGGCACGATGAGCTCAGCCGCACCATCGAGTTGCTCGACCCGGTGCTGCGCCACCAAGAGGAAGCCTTCTACGAGCTCGAGCGCGCCGTGCCCAACACGACGGCGCTCGCGAACGACCTCATCCCGGGCCTCGAGGAGCTGCCGGGGACGATCCGGGCGGTGACGCCGTGGCTCGGCCAGGCGACGCCGTTGCTGTCCGCGAAGGAGGCGGGCGGGCTGCTGAACGAGGCCAGGCCGACGGTCAGGGCCGGTGCCTCTCTGTTCGCGGACCTGATCCCCATCCTTCAGGACCTCGAGGGGATCTCCACCTGCTGGAGCAAGAACATCTTCCCCACCGGCGACGTCGTCATCAACGACCCGCCGTTGCCCTCCGGGCCGACGGTGGAGCAGGAGCTCTTCCAGGGCTTCACCGGGCTCGCCAGCGCCACGCAGAACTTCGACGGGAACGGGCATTTCGCCCGGGCCCAGATCGCCGGGGGAGCGCATCTGGTCGAGACCGCGAACATGCCCGGCTTCGGCATCTCGCGGGCGAACGCGGTGCTTCCGCCCCTGGGCACCCGTCCCGCCTACACGAACTCGGAGCCGCCGATCAACTTCGAGTCCAAGTGCACGGCCAACGCGCGGCCCGACCTCAACTGCGGCCGCGACCGGGGGGACCCCGTGAAGAAGACCGGCCTGGCGCACTTCTGGTTCATCCTGCGGAGGGCCCTGCACCGGAACCGCCGCGATGCCGTGATCATCGTCTTGACCGCGGTGGGCGGGCTGGCCGTGACCGGGTGGATTCTCTCCAACCAAACCCAGTTCAGCAGCCCGTCCTGGTTCCCGGGCGCCGCGGAGACCTACGAGTTCGAGGCCGAGTTCGCGGACGCGACCGGGCTCCTGCCCGGGACCGCCCAGCCGATCGCGGTGGCCGGCGTGCAGGTGGGCGTGGTCAAGGACGTCCAGGTCGACGACCAGAGCGCCGTGGTGACCGTCGAGGTCGACGACGAGGACCTCGAGGTCTACCAGGACGCGACGCTGCTGCTCCGCCCGCGCACGGCCCTGAAGGACATGTTCGTCGCCCTCGATCCCGGCACGGCCGCGGCCGGCGAGCTCGAGAACGGGGGCCGCATCCCGGTCGGCCAAACTCAGCCCGCGGTGGACGTTCAGGAGATCCTGGCGAACCTGGACACCGACACGCGCGCCTATACGCGGCTGCTGCTGGCCGGTGCCGCCCAGGGGCTCGGCGCCAGCGACGAGGCCGGGGACGAGGGCGAGCCCGACCCGGCGGCCGTCAAGGACCTGAGCGCGACCCTGCGGCAGTTCGACCCCTTCGCCGAGAACGCGCGTCTCGTCGTCGAGAAGCTGGGCGAGCGCCGCCGCAACCTGAAGCACGCGGTCACCGGTCTCTCGCAGGTGATGACCGAGCTCGGGGCCGTCAACGTCGACATCGCCCGGCTCGTGGACGGCTCCAACCGCGCCTTCGCCGCCATAGGGTCCGAGGACGAGCAGCTCATCGCCGCGCTCGATCAGCTTCCCCCGACCCTCCAGGAGACGGACGCGGCGCTCGCCTCCACCGTCGAGTTCGGCCGCCAGCTGAGGATCTCGACCGGAAACCTGCGCGGCTTTGCTCGCGCCCTGGCGCCCTCGGAGCGCGCACTGCGACCCTTCGCGACCAAGACGCTGCCGATCGTGAGGGACCAGCTCCGGCCCTTCGCCCGCCAGACGCTGCCGATCTTCAAGCGGGTGAGGGTCCCGATCACGGAGTTCGCCGACGCTTCGCCGGGTCTGGTGACGACGGCCGACGTGCTCAACGGGTTCTTCAACGGGCTCGCCAACAACCCCGCCGGTGCCGAGGAGGGATACCTCTTCCACTACAGCTGGCTCTCGCACATCCTGCCCTCCCTGGCCAGCATCCAGGACGCCCACGGCGCGGCGCTGCGAGGCCTGCCGATGCTCACCTGCCCGCAGTTCGACGCGCTCAACACGGTCGAGGCCGCGAACCCGATCCTCGGCTCGATCACCAGGCTCGCCAACCTCCCCGACGAGACGGTGTTCTGCTGATGATCGTCCAGCGACCAAGCTTTGGTGCGCTCGTGGCGCTCGTCGGGTTCATCGTGGCCTGCTTCGCGGCGACCGTCTACATGTGGATCGAGTTCGGCGGGCCGATCCCGCTCAAGCCCGAGTCCTACCGGATGCAGCATCGCGTTCAAGGAGGCCAGGGGCCTGGTCCAGGGAACGGACGTCCGCATCGCCGGCATCGACGTGGGCAGCGTCACGTCCACCGAGCTCGATCAGGAGGCCAACGAGACGATCGTCCAGATGGCGATCGACAACGAGTTCGCCCCGCGGCCCACGGACACCAAGGCGGTCCTGAGGCAGAAGAGCCTGCTCGGCGAGCCGTACATCGAGCTCTCGCCGGGATCGGCCGACGCGCCCGACGTGCCCGAAGGGGGAACGCTCCCGTCCGGGCGGGTCGAGGAGTCGGTCGTGTTCGAGGACCTGCTCAACACCTTCGACCCCGGGACCCGGGCGGCCCTCACAAGCATGCTCAGCAACCAGGGCGGCGCCTTCCAGGGATCGGCGCCGTACTTCAGCTGGCTGCTCTCGACCATGCCGGATTTCGCGGTAAACATCGATCAGGCGCTCGAGGTGGTCCGCCAGCAGGACGAGGAGACGGCGATGCTGCTGCGCGAGGGCGGCGGCGCCCTGACCGCGCTGAGCGAGCGGCAGGGCCAGCTGCGGGGCCTGGTCGAGAACAGCGCGCGGGTGTTCCGGGCGACCGCCGCGCGCAACGAGGAGCTCGCCGACGCGATCACGATCCTCCCGACCTTCATCGACGAGACCGTCGCCACCTCGGAGCGCTTCGCGGAATTCTCCGAGGACACCACGCCACTCCTCAGGCAGCTGATCCCCGCCGCCCGCGAGCTCTCGCCGGTGCTCAGGGATCTGAAGGTCATCTCCCCGCCGCTGCGCACGTTCATGCTCGGGATCCGGCCGCTGACCCGCGCCTCGAAGAAGGGCATACCGGCCCTCAACAGCTTCCTGAGCACGATCCCGCCGTTCCTCGAGGTCTCAACGCCCTGGCTGGGCAGGGTGACCCCCGTGATCGACTACGCGAACGGCTACCGGCGCGAGCTCGTCGGCGCCTTCGCCAACGTCGGGGCCGCCACACAATCGACGGCCAAGCCGGTGGCGCTGCCCGGCCAGCTGCACTACGTGCGCGGCGCCCTCCCGACCAGCCTGGAGTCCCTCGGCGCCTACTCGCAGCGCTTCGGCACCAGCCGGTCGAACCCCTACCCCGCGCCGGGCAGCGCCCTGGAGATCACCGGGGGCCTGCCGCAGTTCGCCGGCCACCTGTGCGTCAACCGGCCGCTTCCGAGCTTCACGGCACCGCCGTGGGATGACATCCTCGTCAACGGCGACCCGCTCACCAACCCGCCCGTCGAGCCGGCGCTGCCGTTCTACTACACGGACATACCGACCAACCCGAACCCGGTCGATCCTCCTGCTCCTCCGTGCCGCTCGCAGGCCCCCCTGGGCCCTGCGATGGGCGCGGGAACGGGCGTTTTCCCCGAGCTCGGGACGCTGCCATGACGCAGGCGATGGGCAGAGCCCACAGGCCTGTGAACACCTGTTAACTTCACACGAGCACCATCCGCTAGAGAACCAATGAAATGGCAAGTCACACGAGAGGAGAGTCAAGAATGAGGCGGTTTACAATCGGCCTCGCCCTGGGGGGGCTGCTTTCCCTGGGCCTGGTCACGAACGCCCACGCGGTATCCACGGAGGCGACCTGGACGTCTTCAGGGACCGGGACCCAGGGTGGCGGCAGCAAGGCCGCGCCGGCGCCGTTCTCGGGCAGCTGGCTGATCAAGGCGACCAACAACGCCGACCCGAGCTACCGCGCCGCGGTCCCGTTCAGCTGGACCTGGTCGTGGGAGGGCGTGACGGCACGCCAGAAGGGGATCCCGCAGTGCTCGATCCAGGCGATCAACGACGCCAAGTCGACGTCGGTCTGTCCTCCGGGCTCCCACATCGGGGTCGGCCCGAACGCGGTCGCCGAGTTCGGCCCGCTGGGGGCGGCCGAGGGCCCGAACACGCAGTGCCTCGGCAAGACGTTTGACGTCTGGAACAGCGCTCCGGGGACGTTCGCCCTGGTCCTCGACGGTCCGCCGGAGCAGTGCGCGACCCTCGGGTTCCTGGGCGCCTACCCGATCACGCTGGCCAACAAGGGCGGCGTGACCGAGTTCACCTGGACGCTCGAGGACAACATCAAGTACCCGCTGCCGGGCGCCGAAGGCGGCCTGCCGGAAGGCGGCATGAACTGGGCCAACATCAAGGCCAAGCCGAAGGGCAAGGGCAAGTCGGCCTCGGCCGCGAAGAAGAAGAAGAAGGCGAAGCCCAAGAACCTCTTCGTGAGCGTCAATTGCAAGGGCACCCGCGATTTCAAGATGGTCGTGGTTGACGGGTTCGGCACCCACACGATCACCTCGAGCGCGGGCAACTGCAAGGCTCCGAAGAAGAAGAAGAAGTAGCGAAGCAGCACCGATTCGACACCCGCCTCACAGGGGCGGGAGCAGCACCGGGAGCGGCCGCCGCGAGGCGGCCGCTCCTTTTTCTTCGTGTCCGACCGCAACTTCCGGCCTTACGGCTTGTCTATAAGTTTCGGGGTGTACACACTGTGTGGACACCAAATTCAGGTTATGGTTCGGGGTGTACACAGTGTGTGGACACCTAATCAAGTGGCAACTGACACGAAGAGGAAGAGGGAGTGACTCGGATGAAAAGAATGAAACTGGCCTTCGCCCTGGGAGCGTTGTTTTCCCTGGGCCTGGTCACGAACGCCCACGCGGTATCCACGGAGGCGACCTGGACGTCTTCCGGGACCGGGACCCAGGGTGGCGGCAGCAAGGCCGCGCCGGCGCCGTTCTCGGGCAGCTGGCTGATCAAGGCGACCAACAACGCCGACCCGAGCTACCGCGCCGCGGTCCCGTTCAGCTGGACCTGGTCGTGGGAGGGCGTGACGGCACGCCAGAAGGGGATCCCGCAGTGCTCGATCCAGGCGATCAACGACGCCAAGTCGACGTCGGTCTGTCCTCCGGGCTCCCACATCGGGGTCGGCCCGAACGCGGTCGCCGAGTTCGGCCCGCTGGGTGCGGCCGAGGGCCCGAACACGCAGTGCCTCGGCAAGACGTTTGACGTCTGGAACAGCGCTCCGGGGACGTTCGCCCTGGTCCTCGACGGTCCGCCGGAGCAGTGCGCGACCCTCGGGTTCCTGGGCGCCTACCCGATCACGCTGGCCAACAAGGGCGGCGTGACCGAGTTCACCTGGACGCTCGAGGACAACATCAAGTACCCGCTGCCGGGCGCCGAAGGCGGCCTGCCGGAAGGCGGCATGAACTGGGCCAACATCAAGGCCAAGCCGAAGGCAAGGGCAAGTCGGCCTCGGCCGCGAAGAAGAAGAAGGCGAAGCCCAAGAACCTCTTCGTGAGCATCAATTGCAAGGGCACCCGCGATTTCAAGATGGTCGTGGTTGACGGGTTCGGCACCCACCCGATCACCTCGAGCGCGGGCAACTGCAAGGCTCCGAAGCCGAAGAAGAAGAAGTAGCGAAGCAGCACCGATTCGACACCCGCCTCACAGGGGCGGGAGCAGCACCGGGAGCGGCCGCCGCAAGGCGGCCGCTCCTTTTGCTTTCTCAGCGGTCGGCGACGGCCGCGGCCACCGGTTGCCGCGCGGGGGGACGCTCGCCGAGCCCCGGCGACGCCTGGCTCGGCTCGAGGGCCGGCTCGTCACCTCGGATCAGCAGCGCAGCGACGATGCCTGCGGTCAGCAACAGGTCCGCCCCCAGCATCAGCGCGGCCTCATTGCCGTGAACGATTCCCTGGGCAAGGGCCTGCTCTCCGTGTTCGGTCACGTAGTCGCTGGTCGCGTTCGAGGACGACCGTGCTCAGGATCGCCACCCCGAGCGCGGCGCCGACCTGCTGCATCGCGTTGATCACGGCGCTGGCGAGCCCGGTATCCCCGTCCGGGATCCCGCTGAGCGAGATAGCGTTCCCGGCAACGAACATGATCGACGTACCCAGGCCGATCAGCGCGAAGGCGGGGAGCATGTCCCGCGCGAAGCTCGAATCCAGGCCCACCCGACTCAGGGCCACCATGCCGACGCCCGCCAGCAGCGCCCCGGCAGCGATGATCGCGCGCGGAGGCGCCACGGGCAGCAGCCTCATCGAGGCGAGAGCGCCGACGATCGCGAAGGCCGGGATGGGAAGGAAGTGGAGCCCGGCGCTCAGGGCGCCCTCGCCCAGGGGCCCCTGGAGGAAGACCAGTATCAGCAGGGTCATCCCGGTAGGCGGCCCGTAGATCACCGCCATCGTCAGCAATCCCCCGGCGCGGGTCCGGTCGAGCAGGATCTCCAGCGGCAGCAGCGGGTTCATTGCCCGCGACTCCCAGGCGAGGAAGGCGACGAGGGCCGCCACGCCCACCGCGATCGGGACGACGGTGGCCGAGGCGCCCCAGCCCTCCTCGGCCGCGTTCGCGATCCCGTAGATCAGGCCCAGCAGCCCCAGCGTCCCCAGCATCGCGCCGCCGACGTCGTAGCGGGGCCTCCCCGCGGCACGGCTCTCGCGCAGCAGGGGAATCGCCGCCGCCACCACGATCATCGAGATCGGTACGTTGATCAGCAGGCTCCAGCGCCAGGAGATGTACTCGGTCAGCAGCCCACCGATCACGAGGCCGAGCGCGCCGCCCGCGGCCGAGACGCCCCCGAACAGCGATAGCGCCCGGGTGCGATCCGGCCCGCTGGGGAAGCCGAGCGTGATCATCGACAGCAGCGCTGGGGCCATCGCGGCGGCGAACAGGCCCTGGAAGGCCCTGGCGGCGAACAGCACCGCCTCGGTTCCGGCCGCGCCGCCGACGGCCGACGCGATCGCGAAGCCGACCGTGGCGAAGCAGAAGACCCGCTTGCGGCCGGCGTAGTCGGCCACGCGGCCTCCCAGCAGCAGCAGGCCGCCGAACGGAAGCAGGTAGGCCGTCACCACCCACTGCACGTCGGCGGGCGCGATGTGAAGCTCGGCCTGCGCCGAGGGCACCGCGACGTTGACGATCGCGATGTCGAGGATGATCATCACCTGCGCCAGCAGCAGCACCGCCAGCGCCCACCACTTGCGCGGGTCACCCTCGAACGACGCGGCGCCCGAGCCCGCGCCGGCCGGTGGGGCGGCGGGCGCGGGGACGGCGTCCATCAGGCGCTCCGCAGGGCCGGCAGCAGGATCCCGTCGACCAGCTGCGTCATGAAGACGTCGTCGATCGGGCCGTCGTCGGTGAGATAGCGCAGCGCCACGACCGACGGGCCCGTCTTCGCGAACAGCTCGAGGAAGTCGTCGTCCTGAGTCGCGATCTCACCGCGCGACACGGCGCGCTCGACGATCTCCCGCGCCGCCCTGGCCCAGCTCGCCGAGATCTGATCGTGCACGGCCAGGGCCAGCTCGGGGTCCTTGCGCATCGCCACCAGCACCCCGGTCAGATGATCGAGCGCGTTGTCCTCCAGCAGCGACCGCAGCAGCCGGAAGAGGGCGAGCAGGTCCTCCCTGAGGGCGCCCGTGTCGGGAACCTCGGCGAGCTCGAAGCCCCGGGCCCGCACGGTGTCCAGGACCAGGGGCGCCTTCCCCGACCAGCGCCGGTAGATGGTCGCCTTGCCGACCCCGGCGCGCGCCGCCACCGCGTCCATGCTCATCGCGTCGTAGCCGACCTCGGCGAGCAGCTCGGCCGCCGCCGCCACGATCGAGTCGTCGAGGGCGTCGTCGAGACGGGGGCTGCGGGGGCCGGAGCGCGAGCTGGAGAGGGTCGGCACCCGCGGGACCATAGACGAAACGAAACAGTTTCGTCTCCCTAGGGAGCGTCTCTCGAACGAAAGTCTCGGTACCGGCGATGCGGTTCGACTACCGGTAGCCGGCGTAGAGGGCCCGCCACACGAGGCCGGTGAGGGAATCGAGCAGCCGTTCCGCCTCGCGCTTGCTCGCCGGGCTGACCAGCTGGTAGAGCCCTCGCTCGATCATCCAGCTCAGCCACTCGGCGCTCCGCCCCGGGTCGAGCTCGGGTGAGGCCGAGCCCGCCCGCTGGCAGGCCCGGATGTGCGCCTCGAGCGCGCTAGTCGCGCCTCCGACCAAGCGGTTGAGCTGCTCGCGTGAGCGGGCGTCGTAGCCTGCGGCCTCGACCACGGCGCCGAGCAACGTCGCGTGCGCGCGGTAGGCGTCGATCGGGGGTCGGAGAGCCTCGCGCAGCTCCTCCCGCCCCGCCTCGTGAGGAAGGCTCCACCACGAGTCGCCCGTATCGAGCACTTCGGCGACAACGTGCTGGGCCATTGCACCGAGCAGGTCGGCCTTGTCTCCGAAGTAGGTGTAGAAGGTCGAGCGAGAGATCCCGCCGGCGCGGATGATCCGCTCGACGCTGAGCTCGGCGTAGCCGCCCTCGGCCTCGATCAGAGGCTCGACGATCGAGATCAGCCGGCGACCCAGCAGCTCGCGGCGGTCGGCCGCGGTCACATCGAGGGGGCTGGTCGCTGCCGAGGCCATCGACCCGAACTGTACAGCCTGTATGGGCTATCGAACACGATGTATGATCCGCCGATGGGAGCCGAGGGCCCGATCTTCGTCATCGGCGCGGGCCCGTCTGGATTGGCGGCCGCTTGGCGGCTGAAGCAGGCGGGCCACTCGCCGATCGTGCTCGAGGAGCGGGACCGGGTCGGGGGCCAGCTCCTCAGCGTCAAGCGGGACGGCTTCCTGATGGAGGCCGGGACCACGATCCTGCCCGAGGCCTACCGGTCGGTCTGGGCCCTGATCGACGACGCGGGGCTCGCCGGCGAGATGATCCCCGCCAACTCGCTGATGGGCTTCATGCGCGGCGACGACGGGGTCGACACGATGCACCAGCTTCGGGCCAACCACCTCGCCCTCGACGCCGCCCGCACGAAGCTGCTCTCGGCGGGGTCGAAGCTGAAGGTCCGCAAGCTCGCCTGGGACGCCTTCCGGATCCGAAACCTGCTCAGCTACGAGGACCTCTCGCTGGCCGCCGAGCATGACTTCGAGACCCCTGAGCAGTACTGCAAGAGACGGGGCCTCGGCGGCGAGCTCTACGACTACCTGATCGAGCCCACCGTCCGCGGCGGGGCCGGCGTGCCGGGAAACGTCATCTCCGCGGTCGAGTTCTTCTTCCTCTGGCAGAAGGTGCTGGGATCGAAGCTCTACGCCTTCCGCGAGGGCTACTCCCAGTTTCCCGAGGCGCTGGCCGCCGGCATCGACGACGTCCGCCTGGGGGTCAAGGTGACCGAGGTGGTCACCGACGGCGGCGGCGTCCGCGTCAGCTACGAGGGCCCCGAGGGGTCGCGGACCGAGACCGGCGCCGGCGCGATCGTGAGCTCGATGGGCAATCGGGTGCCCGACATCGTTCCCGGCCTCGAGCCCGACCGCGCGCAGTTCCTGCGCGACCTCAACTTCACCTCGACGGTCAGCATCAACCTGGCGCTGAGGCGCGCGCCCGACACGCCCGTCTGCCTCGTGGTCGTGCCCCGGCCGTTCTCCGAGGGGCTGTTCGCGATCATGCTCGAGCACAACAAGGTGCCCGGCCGCGCGCCCGAGGGCAAGGGCCTGGTGACGCTGTTCACGCTGAACGAGTGGGCCGTCGCCAACATGGACAACGACGACGAGACCCTGGTCGCGAACATCATCGGCGACGCCGAGCGCTGCCTGCCGGGCATCTCTGACGAGATCGAGTTCGTCCGGGTCAACCGCTGGTACCCGGTGCTGGTCTACAGCCATCCCGGGCTCTACCGGGACCTCGGGCGCTTTCACGCGAGCCGCGACCTCGCCAGCCGCATCCACCTGGCCGGGTCCTACAACTCCTCGGGCAACGTGAACACCGCCACCGTCGCCGGCGAGCGAGCCGCCCGGGAGCTGATCGCGGCGCTGTGAGCGAGACCGAGCACAGCACCCACTGCGCATACCCGTTGGAAGTCATCTGGTGCATCCGGGTTCCTCTCCTCTCAGGCGTGGGCCGGCTCGGCCCGCGCCGAGTCCGTCTCGGCCTGGTCGCGGGCGGGCGCCGCGCTCTCCTCATGGCTCGCTCGCCTCAGCAGCAGGATCACCGCCTCGGCCCAGGTCTGGGCGACCTCGGGAAGACCATGTCGGGAGCGGCGGGGAAGCCGATCGTCTGCGCACCTTCTTCTTCCTGCGGTCGTGTTCGCCCACTCATCCCGCCCCTCTCGCCCTCTCTCGGCGCAGGTCGTGATCACCGCGTTCCGGCCCGAACGCGACCCCGCCATGATGGCGGACCGCCCTCGTCTCCACGACGGCATGAGCGAGGCGGAGCGGCAACTCATGGCGGCGACCGAGCGCCTGCTCGAGACGGTCCCCGTCCACGAGCTGACTGTGGAGCAGATCCTGACCGAGGCGGGCGTCTCCCGCCGCACCTTCTACCTCTACTTCGGCTCGAAGCACGCCGTCATCACCAAGCTCGCCGCGGGGGCGATGGAGCAGGTGTTCGAGGTGATCCGGCCCTTCCTCGAACCCGACGAGGGCGAGCCCCGCCGGGACGCGCTGCGGCGCAGCCTCGAAGCAGGCTGGGATGTCTGGGTGGAGCACCGGATCGTGCTGCGCGCGGTCAACGAGCACTGGCACGAGGTGCCGGAGCTGCGCGCGATGTGGCTCGACGTGATCGAGCGCTTCAGCAAGGCGATGGGGGCCGAGATCGAGCGCGAGCGCGCCGCCGGGCTGGCGCCGCCAGGGCCCGACGGCCGCCAGCTCACCGCGGCGCTGCTGTGGTCGACCGCGCAGTGCACCTACGTCGCTGGGCTGGGGGTCGACCCGGCGCTGCCGAGCGAGCGCGCGATCTTCGAGACGATCGTGACCATCTGGGAGCGGGCGATATACGGGTAGACCTCCGGCTCGAGCAGCTCGGTATACACTGTGTATACTCCCGCTCCAAGTCGCCCCAAACCGAAGCGAGCCGGGAGCTGATGAACCAGGAATACGACGCGATCGTCGTCGGCGCCGGCCACAACGGCCTGATCGCCGGCTCGTATCTGGCCCGCGGCGGCGCCCGCGTCCTGATCGTCGAGGCGGACGAGCGGATCGGTGGGATGACCTCGACGAACGCGGTGATCGGGGGCGCCCCCCGGCACCTCGTCAACGAGGGAGCGATGGACGCGTCGCTGATCCGGGCGACGTCGATCGTCGGAGACCTCGAGCTGGAGCGCCACGGGCTCCGTGAGGTGGTGATGGATCCGATCTACGCCTACCTCGATCCCGATGGCGCCTCGCTCTGCGTATGGACCGATCCTGAGCGCACCGCCGCCGAGATTCGGCGCTTCTCGAAATCCGATGCCAGCGCCTTCCTCGACCTCGCGAACGAGCTCGACACCCTGATGGACTTCGCCCTCCCCTATATGACCACGCACCCGACCCGTCCGCGGCCGGCCGGGATCGCGCGCGGTGGGCTCCGCAGCCTTCGGCACCCCAAGCGGCCTGGGGCGCTGGGACGCTTCATGACCGCCTCTCACGCGGAGGTGATCGAGGAGGGCTTCGGCAGCCGGATGGTCCGCGGGCTGCTCGCGGCGCTTCCCTGCTTCGCGCCGATCACGCAGGACGGGACCGCCTGGGCGCTGATCTACTTCGGACTGATCCATCGCGCGGGTGTAAGCCGCTACGTCGGCGGCACCGGCGCGATCACCGACGCCCTCGCCAGCTGCTTCGCGGAGGCCGGCGGCGAGGTGCGATGCTCGAGCCCTGTCGATCGGCTGCTCGCCCGCGGCGGTCGGGTGACCGGGGTGATGCTCGAGAGCGGCGAGGAGCTGACCGCCGCGGCCGTGATCACGACCAACAACGTCAAGCGCGTCCTCACCGAGCAGCTGCCCCAAGGGGTCCTCTCCGAGCGGATGGCGCAGCGCGCCGCTCACATCCCGACCTCCTCCACCCACGCCTCGTCGTTCAAGCTCGACCTCGCGCTGTCGGGCCGGGCCGTGCCGAGCCGCCACCAGGCCGGGCGGGCGGACGGCGTCGACCTCCGGGTTCCGGCCCTCTGCTACACGACCTTCGAGCAGCACGTCGACGCCTGGGCCGCCTGCGCGCGCGGCGAGGTACCCGACCCGCTCCCGGTGATCACGATCCTGCCGACGGCGGCCGACCCGTCCCAGGCGCCCGACGGCCAGGACACGCTCTGGAGCTGGACCGGGATCGCCCCGGCGCACCCGCGGACGCCGTGGTCGGAGCTCGCTGGGCCCAGCCGCCGATTCGGTCCATGCTCACGCCTCCCGGTTCCTGGACGGCCTCGATGAGCTCGAGATCGCCCGAGCAGGTGATGACGCCCGACGACTTCGCCGAGCGCTTCCGGACGCCGGACGGCAACGTCTACCACGTCGATCCGACCTCGACCCGATTCGGGCCCCTGCGCCCTGCGCTCGGCCTCAGCAGCTACCGGACGCCGGTCGAGGGCCTCTTCGTGAGCGGCGGAGGAACGCATCCCAGTGCCGGGATCTGCGGGGTTCCCGGACAGCTTGCCGCTCGAGAGGTCGGCCCGCAGGCTGAGGCGCTCCGGGTCGGGGCGGGCCACGAGCGGACGAGAGAGGAGGCGGCCGATGCCCACGGGGATCGAGAGACAATCCCGGCATGAGCGGTTACAGGAGAAGGATCCGGAGCGCCTGCATCTGGTCCTGGGCGGTCTGCATCGTCGGCTTCCTGCTCACATTCGGCCTGATCGCCGGATTCGTGCCTCCGCCGAAGGAGTCGTGGAGCGCCGCGCGGATCGCCGAGTTCTACGAGGCTGACCGGGACGCGATCCGCGCCGGTCTGATCGGCGGGATGTTCTTCTCCGCCCTGATGCTCCCCTTCTACACGGCGATCTCCGCGGAGATCCGCAAGATCGAGGGGCCGATGTCGCTCCTCGCCCCGATCCAGCTCGGGGCCGCGGTGATCCTGGTCTGCTTCTTCCAGATCATCTGCCTGGGCTGGCTGCTCTCCAGCTTCCGCCCCGAGATCGATCCCGAGATCATCAGGGCGATCAACGACTACGGCTGGCTCGTCTGGACGATCCTGATCCCCACCTACTCGATGCAGTACGTCTGCTTGGCGGTCGCCGGCTTCATGGACGACCGGCCACATCCGACCTGGCCGCGCTGGGCCGCCTACATGAACCTCTGGGTCGCGTTCACTGGGGCCGGGGGAATGCTCGCCGTCTACTTCAAGACCGGCCCGTTCTCCTGGAACGGCGTCTTCGGCTACTGGATCCCGGTGACCGTCTTCGCCGTCGGGATGACGATCAACATGATCCTGCTGCTGAGGCGAGCGAGCCATGAGGAGAGCGCGGCGCCCGCCCGCGACCAGGCCGATACGGACTCGGCGCGGGCCGAGCCGGCCCACGCCTGAGAGGAGAGGAACCCGCGATGCACGGCGCACGACCGGGGGCCATGATCAGGCACCTTCGGCCCGGCGGTCACCGTCCTGATGCCCGGCGCTGCTCTTCGTGATCACCGCGCTCCGGCCGCGAACCCGACGCCCGGGCACCACGCATCGAACGACCTATCCGGATAAGGTGTACGATGGTGTTCGCAACGAGGTCGAGCCGCTTCGCGACTGGGATCAGGAGGTCTGAGAGATGGATTTGATCGGCGTCATGCCCACGCTGCCGGTGCCGTCCGACTACGAGGCGGGGGAGACGAGCATGTGGCTGTTCACGATCTGGGCCGGCGGCTTCGCGCTCCTGGTCCTGCCGTACTGCATCTACAGGCTCAGGAAGGGCGATTCGATCGCCCTGCTGGCGTGGGCGGGCGGCTTCATCACCTCCCTCGGCGAGCCCATGCTCGACCACCTGGGCCACCTCTGGTGGCCGACCAACCTGCCCGGGCCCGTCTTCAGCGGCTTCGACCTCGAGATCCCGCTCCTGATCCCGCCCTGTTACATCTTCTTCACGTCGATGACGGGCTACTTCGCGTACCGGATGTTCCGGCGCGGCATCACCGTCCGGGGCGTCTTCCTCGTGTGGCTCGCGATCGCGGCCACCGACCTGGCGCTGGAGCTCCCGGGTACGGCTGCGGACGTCTACCGCTACTACGGCGAGCAGCCCTATCCGATCTTCGACTTCCCGATGCACTGGGCCTGGATCAACGGCACCGGAATGCTCGCGATCGGCTTCATGCTGTGGCTGGTCGGGTCGCGGCTGCGCGGCGGCTGGAGGGCGGTGACGCTGCTGCTGCCCGTTACCGGCTTCCTCGGGGCCTACGGGATCGTCGCCTGGCCCTCGTTCGCGGCGATCAACTGGGAGATGTCGAACGGCCTCATGCACGTGGTCGACCTCGGCTCGCTGGTGCTCTGCCTGCTGCTGGTTCGCGGCATCGCCGCGATGGTGGCCAAGGACTCCTCGATTCCGGCCGCCCTGCCGGCCTTCACCTCCCCCGGCGGGGATAACGACTACGACCCCGCCGCGGGCGGCGGCGGCAACGGCAAGGTCTCGGCGGGTCAGAGCAAGGCCCCCGCCAAGAAGGCCGCGGCCAAGGGCAAGGCGGCCCCGACGCCGGCCTGACTCAACCCCGGGCGGCGACCCGGGCCTCGATCCCGTCGAGGATCAGCCGCAGGCCGTCCTCGAAGTCGTGCTCGAAGTCGAGGCTGACCAGCTCGCCGGCCAGCTCCCGGACGGTCGGGAGCTCGTCCGCCGGAAGGTCCTGGAGGCGGCGCAGGCGCTCGTCCTTGGCCGTCGCCCGCCTGCGCAACTCCGCCCGCCGCTGGTTGAAGCCCGTCGCGTAGCAGGTCAGCACGTCGAGCGACTGGACCGCCTCGCGGTCGGAGAGCCCGGCGCGCCTGAGGGCTGCGAGCACGGCGTCGGTGGCCCTGAACATCGTGATCGTGTCGATGTGCTGGACGGCGAGGATCTCCAGCACATCCGGATGGGCGAGGAACGCGTCGTGCAGCGCGATGCACACCCGCTCGATGGCGTCCTGCCAGCTGAGCTCGTCGACCGCCGGCAGCTGCATCTCCGAGAGGTGGCGGTCGGCCACCGCCCCGAGCAGCTCCTGCTTGGTGGCCACGTGGCGGTAGAGCCCCATCGGCGACGCGCCCAGCCGCTCGGCAAGCGCCCGCATGGTCACGGCGCCGATCCCCTCCGCCTCCGCCAAATCGATCGCCGCGTCGACGATCGCATCACGGCTGAGCGAGGTCTCTTTCATCGTGCGTACATGTACGCAGAATCCTATATGGTGCCCAGGCGCCGGTTCACGGCGCCGCCCGATGCCCGCGATCGCCGACACCATCGACGAGCTGAGCGCCGAGTGGTTCACGGCGGCGCTGCACGAGGGCGGCGTGCTGCCGGAGAGCGGTTCGGTCGCGAAGGCGGACAACGAGATCTACGGGACCGGTCAGTTCGGCTTCGTGGTGCGCAGCCGAGCTGGCCTACGAGGGCGACGCCGGCGACGCCCCCGGAGTCGGTGATCGTGAAGATCCCCTCCGACGACGAGAGCGCGCGCGGGTTCGCGAAGCTGATCGGCGCCTACGAGGTCGAGGTCCGCTTCTACAACGACGTCCTGCCGTTGACCGACGTCGGTGCGCCAAAGGCCTTTTGGGGGAGGGTGGAGCCGGAGACCAGCAGGTTCACCCTCGTCCTCGAGGACCTGACGCCCGACTGGCAGGTCGGGGACGCGATCGCGGGCGGCACCCCGGAGCAGGCCGCGGCGGCGATTGACCAGCTCGTGAAGCTCCACGCGCCGGTCTGGAACGACCCGGGGCTGAGGGAGCACGAATGGCTGTCTGCCCCCGAGCGAACGCGGGCCCTGTTCGGCCTCTGCGGGCCGGCGATGCCCGCCTTCAAGGAGCGCTTCGGGGAGCGCGTATCGCCCGAGCACATGGCGCTCGCCGAGCGCCTCGCCCCCAAGGCGGCGCTCTACCCGGAGAGAGCGTGGAGCGGTCCCCTCGTCGTGATGCACGGCGACTACCGCCTCGACAACCTGATGTTCGCCGACGGCGACGATGGGCTCGAGGCGAAGGTGATCGACTGGCAGTCGGCCCGCATTGGGCCTCCGCTGATCGACCACGGCATCTACCTCTCGAGTTGCCTCTCGATCGAGGATCGCCGCGAGCATCAAGAAGCGCTGCTGCGCCGCTATCACGAGGGTCTGACCGACGCGGGCGTGGAGGACTTCAGCTTCGAGGACTGCATGGAGAGCTACCGGCAGGGCTCCCTCTACGTCTTCCTGCTCAGCGTCGGGGCGGTGATGCACCTGAAGCAGACCGATCGGGGCGACGAGCTCTTCGCCGGGCTGTTCACGATGGGCGCCGAGCTGGTCCAGGAGCTCGACGCCGCCTCCTTCCTCGACTGATGTCGATCCCCGCCCCACAACCGGGCTCCGCCGCCCTGATCACGGGCGCTTCATCCGGCATCGGCCGCGAGCTCGCTCGCCAGCTGGCGGAGCGGGGTCACGACCTGGTGCTCGTCGCAAGGCGCCGCGAGAGGCTGGAGGAGCTGGCGGAGGAGCTGAGGCAGGGCGGCCGGACTATCGAGGTGATCGAGACCGACGTGGCCGACACCGATTCGCGGACCGCGCTGGTCGCGCGGGTCGGCGAGCTCGACGTCGAGGTGGACGTCCTGATCCTGTGCGCGGGCTTCGGGATGGGCGGCGCCTTCACCTCGCAGGACCCGGAGCGGATCCAGCTGATGCTGCGGACGAACCTCGAGGGCGTGGTCATGCTCGCCCGCGAGTACGCGCCCGGCATGGAGCGGCGCGGCCGCGGGGCGATCCTCGTCGTCTCCTCCTTTGCCGGCAACCAGCCGATGCCCAACTTCGGCGCGTATGCCGCGACCAAGGCCGGCGCGACCTCGTTCGCGGAGATGCTCCACGAGGAGCTCCGGCCGAACGGAGTGACGGTGACGGCCCTCTGCCCCGGCGGGGTCTACACGGAGTTCGCCGGGGTTGCCGGCATGAGCGCCCAGGCCGACCGTACGCCGAGCCTGCTGATGACCGATCCGGAGAGGTGCGCGCGCGAGGCGATCAGCGGCATGGAACGAGGAAAGCGCAAGGTCGTTCCCACGGTGACCGTCAAGGTGCTCTCGGCGATGAGTCGCCACCTGCCGCGTGGCCTGACCCTCCGCGCTGCCCGGAAGGGGATGGCATGAGCGAGCCGGCGCCGGTGATGGACGACCTCAGCATCTATCTGATCTGCGGTCGGGTGACGACGGAACGGAAGGCCGGCTTCACCCACGTCTCGAGCGTGCTGGACGACGCGGTCGACGCCGAGCGCCTGGGCTTCCGCCGCGGCTGGCTCTCCGAGCGCTTTGACCTCAAGGACTCGGGTGCCATCCTCGGCGGCTGCGCCGCCCGCACCACGCGCTTCGGTGTGGGCACCGGCGTCTGGGCCGCGCCCTCGCGGCATCCGATGGTCGCGGCCTCCTTCGGCGCGACGATGAACGCGCTCTACGGGCCTCGGTTCGTGCTGGGCCTCGGCCGCGGGGTCCCACTGCCCGACATGCCCGAGTACTCCTTCGAGCAGTTCCTCCACTACGCCGAGACCGTCAGGGCCCTCTGGGCCGGCGGGACGGTCGAGTACGACGGAACGGAGCTGCGCACGGTCGACGCCCTCGGTGAGGTGCCGAAGCCCGAGATCTGGGCCTGCGGCTACGGGCGGCCCAAGTTCGCCAAGGCCGCGGCTCACGAGGTCTTCGACGGCGTGATGCTCTACCCGTTTCTCACCGCGGAGGCGGTCCGAGAGGCGATCGAGCGGATCCGCAACGCCTGCGCCGACCGTGGCCGCGATCCGGCCTCCCTACATATATGCCACCCGATCGTCGTCGCCCCCGAGCTCGACGAGTGGAAGACCCGTGCGTACGCCCACGCGCGGGCCGTCACCTACCTGGAGTGGCCGGGCCACGGGGAGGCGCTCACGGACACCAACGGCTGGGACCAGTCGCTCCTGGCCAAGCTGCGTGAGCACAAGCAGCTCGCCGGTAAGAACGCCGATCAGGACTTCCACCGCGCCGAGCTGATGGAGCCGGCCGAACTGGTCCCCGACGAGTGGATGGAGGAGTCGTGCGCGATCGGCTCCGTTGACCATTGCGTCGAGCGGCTTGCGGCCTACCGCGACGCCGGCGCCGACGAGCTGGCGATCTACGCCAGCACCCCCATCGAGAACGAGGCCCTGTCTCGTGCCTGGCGCGAGCGGACGGCCGCCCCCTCCCCGGCCGTCTGAAGGCCGACGACCCAGAAGGAGATCCACCGATGGCTACCCAGACCGCAAGCACACCCGAGACCGCCGAGCTCGCACCGGTCGCCGAGGACATGAGCGCCTTCATCGTCGCGGGGGCCGTCAGCTCGGATCCGTCGAAGTTCGAGCGCGAGACCGAGGGCCGCACCCCCGCCCAGGGCATCGACGACGGGGTCGCCGCGGAGCGACTGGGGTTCCGCCGCGTCTGGCTGTCCGAGCGCTGGGACATCAAGCAGGCGGACGTGATCCTGTCCGGCGTCGCGGCGCGCACCAGCCGCCTGGAGGTCGGCACCGGGATCATCGGCCCGACCACCCGCCACCCCTGGGCGGTCGCGGCGCTCGGGGCGACGATGCACGCCTGCTACGGCGAGCGCTTCATCCTCGGCCTCGGCCGCGGCGACGCCGGCGCCTACAGGGGCATGGGAATCAAGGTCTGCACCTTCGACGCGATGCTGGACTACGTCGACATCTACCGGAAGCTCTGGGCCGGCGAGGTGGTCACCTACGACGGGCCCGCGGGCAGCTATCCGCACCTGACCGTTGCCGAGCCCTACCACGGCAACCCACCCGAGATCTGGCTCGCCGGCTTCGCCCACGACATGGGGGCGGAGGCGATCGCCAAGGCGTTCGACGGAGTGATCCTCCCCCCGCTCGTCACCCCGGAGATGGTCCGCGCCGCCAAGGCAGCGGATCGTCGACGGCCTGCGAGCGGAGCGGCCGCGACCCGGCCGAGGTGCGGGTCTGCGTGCCGGTCGTGACCGCGCCGGACATGGACGAGTTCGAGGCGATGTCGATCTCGGCCGGCCGGCTGGTCACCTACCTCCAGTACCCCTACTACGGTGACATCCTCGCCAAGGCGAACGGCTGGGACCTCGCGATCGTCAACGAGATGCGGAACCACGAGCAGTTCAAGGACCTGGACCGAGCGGCGGACCTGACCTTCCACCGCCACCAGATGATGGGACCGGCGTCGGTGCTGCCGATCGAGTGGATCCACGACAGCTGCGCGATCGGCACCGTCGACGAGTGCGTCACGAACCTCCAGCGGTTCATCGACGCGGGCGCGGACGAGATCGCGACCTACGGCTCGACCCCGAGCCAGAACGCCCAGCTGATCGGAGCGTGGCGCGACCGGCGGGGCTAGCCGGTCCCCCGGTAGTGAGCGATGGTTCAGTATTGAATATACGTTCAAATATGTGCTAGTGTGCCGCGCTCCGAGTGAGCGAGGAGGGTGGATGAGCGCAAGCTGTCAACGGCCGTCCGAGCGACGTGATCGTCGTCGGAGCGGGCCACAACGGCCTGGTGGCGGCGTGCTACCTGGCCAAGGCCGGGCTCGACGTCGCCGTCGTCGAGGCGTCGCCGACGGTTGGGGGAATGACCTGCACGAACCCCTCGATCCCCGAGGCGCCCGAGCACATGATCAACGAGGGCGCGATCCAGGCCTCGCTGTTCAGGGCGACCACGATCGAGTCCGATCTGCAGCTGTGGCGCTACGGCTTCGAGCAGATCCCGGTCGACGCCCACCACGCCCACCTGGACCCCGACGGCGCGTCGCTGGTGGTCTGGACCGACCCCCGCCAGACCGCTGAGGAGCTGCGCCGCTTCTCGCGCAAGGACGCGGCGAACTGGCTCGTGCTCGCCGAGGAGCTCGACGCCCTGATCGACGTCGCCATGCCCTACATGCTCAGCCACCCGACCCGGATCACCCCCGCCGCGATCGGGAAGCTGCTGCGCAACCTGGCGCGTCACGGGCGCAAGCTCCCCTCGGTCGCCGACTTCTTCCTGCGCTCGCACTCGGAGATGATCGAGGAGCGCTTCGAGTCGCCGCTGCTGCGGGGCGCCCTGGCCCAGATGCCCTGCTTCTCCTGGATGACCCAGCAGAGCACCGGCTGGGCGCTGATCTACGTCGCGCTCTGCCAGCGCACGCGCTCGAGCCGCTTCGTCGGCGGCACCGGCGCCCTCGGCAAGTCGCTGGAGGCCTGCCTTCGCGATCACGGCGGGAGCGTCCGGTTCGGCGCCAACGTCGAGCAGCTGCTCACCTCCGGCGACGCCGTCACCGGGGTCCGGCTGGAGAACGGCGAGGAGCTGTCGGCGCGGGCGGTGCTGGCGAGCTGCAGCCCGAAGGCGACGCTCACTCAGCTGCTGCCGCCGGGCATGCTCGAGGACCGCTTCCGGGTGCGGGCCGAGCGGATCCCGACCACCCTGACCGAGGCGGCCTCGCTGCGGATCGACATCGCGCTGAAGGGAAAGCTCTCGATGCCCAAGCACAACGCCTGGCGCGACGACGGCCTCGACCTGCGCTACCCGATCGCCTGCTGGCAGACCTACGAGGAGCACGTGGCCGCCTGGGACGACGTCGTCGGCCGCCGCTGGCCGGACCCGATCCCGTTCATCTCGCTGGCCCCGACCGCCGCCGACCCGACCCAGGCGCCGGAGGGCCAGGACACCTTCTGGCTCTGGTCCGGGGTCGTGCCGGTGCATCCCCATGAGCCCTGGGAGAAGGTCCGCGATCAGATCGGCGACAAGCTCGTCGCCGAGTGCGCCGACTACTACGAGGGCATCGAGGGGCTGGAGATCGGGCGCAAGGTCTACTCGGCGCCCGAGCTCGAGCAGCGCTTCCACGCCATCGACGGCAACGTCTACCACGTCGACCCGCTCGCCCAGCGCTTCGGCCCCCTGCGCCCGGCGATCGGGCTGGGCAGCTACACGACCCCGGTCGACGGACTCTTCCTGACCGGGGCCGGCACCCACCCGACGGGTGGGATCTGCGGCATCCCGGGGCAGCTCGCCGCGCAGACCGTCGCCCGCAAGCTCGAGCGCGGCGAGGCCGGGCGCTGGCGCCCGAGGGCCGTCGGGCGCCGGGGCGGCGCCGCCGCCAACGGGGCCGGCGCTGCCGCTCCCGCGAGCGAGACGGTCGAGGCGGGGGAGCGCTGAGGCGATGAGCACCGCGACCCACAAGCCCGAGACCGACCTGATCCTGCCCCTCCCGGCGGACGGTGAGGAGTGGGACTCGCACACGATCCACACTCACTACTTCGGCGGCTGCGTGCCCGACGCGAGCCTCGGGTTCTTCGCCTACATCCGCTACCAGCCGGCGTTCCCGCTCAGCCAGGGGGGCCTCTGCGTGTTCAGCGGGCTCGACAACGCCGAGCTCCTGGATATGGACTTCAGCGACTACCAGATCACGATGCCCTGGCCGCAGATCGAGGGGAACACGATCGAGACCGCGAACGGGCTGCGGATCGAGTTCCTTGAGCCCGGCAAGAAGGCCCGGGTGACCTACACCAGCCCCGACGGCGGGACCTCGCTGGACTGCGTCCAGACCGCGGTCAGCCCACTGCTCGTCCGCGGTCACGTGATGCCCGGAGAGGAGACCGACACCGATCCCTCTCAGACGCCGGGCGGGAGCGAGCAGTTCATGCACTGCACCGGCGAGCTGGTCGTCCGCGGCGAGCGCCACGAGCTCGACTGCCACGCACCCCGGGACCGCTCCTGGCGCCAGGTCCGTACCGAGGCGCAGGGCGGGGCGGCGCCGGTGCCGCCGGTCTGCTGGACGCCGATGTGCTTCGGCGACGACCTCATCTTCAACCAGATCAGCTTTGAGCCCGCCGACACCGATCCGGCCTGGACCGGGCTATTCGAGATCCCGGCGGACAAGCCCACCCACCACTTCGCCTGGCTCTATGCCGACGGCGAGCTGCGGGAGATCGCGAGCGTCCGCCGCAATGTGCTCGAGTACCACCCGGAGTTGAACTCGGCGACCAAGCAGGAGGTCGTGGCCACCGACGGTGAGGGCGGCACTCACACCTTCCGAGGCGAGGCCATCGCCGCCGCCGCGATGCCGGCGTGGCCGAACGCGTGCTTCCGCGACAGCGTCTATCGCTGGGAGAGCGAGGACGGACGGCTCGCCCACGGAACCTGCCAGGAGATCTGGTTCGACACCTACCAGCGCGCGATGAAGGCACGCGCGGCCGAGGGCGCGAATGCCTGACACGATCATCAACGGGCTCAGCAGGAGGTAGCGGGATGCTCGACCTTTTCGCCGCGATACCCCAGCCACCGGTCCACGAGGAGATGCCGAAGACCGCCGAGACGATCTTCAACATCTTCATCTTCATCCCGCTCGGCATCGCGCTCGCGATAGCCGTGCGCCACCTGGTTCGGGGCAAGGGGCCGCTGCTCCTCTACTGCATCATCGGGGGCGCCTTCGCGGCGCTGTTCGAGCCGATCGTGGACGTGCTCGGACTCGTCTACCTGAAGGAGGTGGACGCGCTGGGGACGTTCACCGTGCTCGACCGCACGATGCCGCTCTACATCTGCTTCGTCTACCCCTGGTACGTCGGCGGGCTCGGCTACCTGGCCTACAAGCTGTTCGAGCGCGGGATCTCGACCTCGAGCCTGTTCGCGCTGTGGGCGCTGGACGCCGTGGTCGACGTCTTCCTGGAGAGCCCCGGGATCCTGGCGGGCACCTACCTCTACTACGGCCACCAGCCGTTCGACATCTGGGGCTTCCCGCTGTGGTGGGCCTTCGTCAACCCCGTGATGCCGATGGTCGCGGGGGCGCTGGTCTACAAGCTGCGCCCGCACCTGCCCGGGTGGAGGCTGGCCGCGGTGATCCTGCTGATCCCGATGGCCGACGGCATCGCAAACGCCGCGGCGGCCTGGCCGATGTGGGTGGCGCTGAACCAGACCGACGTCTCCTACGTCTGGACCTACCTCGCGGGCTTCGCGACGCTCGGCCTCTCCCTGTTCTGCGTCTGGATCGTGTCGCTGGTGGTGGCGCGCCCGCAGGAGGAGCTGGCCGACGAGACGCTGCTGCAGAAGCTGCGCGCGGTCGCGTTCGGCCCGCGGGCAGACGACGCGGACGACGGGCGCGGAGGCCAAGGCGTCGCGCGGTGCCCCAGACCTGATCCCAGCCGAGTGAGCCGCCCATGTCCGAGTTGAGAGAATTGCGCCTGAGATGAGCCCTGGGCTGGAGGAGACGGTCGGAGCGCCCTCGATCGAGAGTGCACCCGCGGTGCTGCGGCTGGAGGGCCGCTCGGAGCCGGATCGCGAGCTGCTCGGCGGCAAGGCGTGGAGCATCGAGCGGATGCGCGGCCTCGGGATCCCCGTCCCCCCGGCCTTCGTGATCCCGACCACGATCTGCTCGCGCTACTACGAGTCCGGCCGCCGGCTCCCGGACGAGGTGACCGCCGCCCTGCCCGAGGAGATGTCATGGCTCGAGGAGGCGACCGGGAAGACCTTCGGCGGCGGCGAGCTCCCGCTGCTCGTGTCCGTCCGCTCTGGCGCGGCGCAGAGCATGCCGGGGATGATGGACACGATCCTCAACCTCGGGATGGACGACGACGTGGAGCGGATCCTCGCCGAGCGCACCGGCGACGAGGCGTTCGCGGCCGACACCCGCCGGCGCTTCGAGGAGCAGTACTCGTCGGTCGTGGGCGAGGCGCCTCCCGCCAAGCCGACGGACCAGCTGCTCGGCGCGATCTCCGCCGTCTTCGACTCCTGGCAGTCCGATCGCGCCAACGCCTACCGCAAGGAGCGCGGCCTGCCGGACGAAGGTGGAACGGCCGTCACGGTCCAGGCGATGGTGTTCGGGAACCTCGACGACGACTCCGGCACCGGCGTGCTCTTCACCCGCGATCCGCTGAGGGCGCCGCCGATCCGCTCGGCGAGTGGCTCCCCCGGGGCCAGGGCGAGGACGTCGTCTCCGGTAGCCACGATCCGCTTCACCTCGACGAGTTCGCCCGGCAGCATCCCGAGCTTCACGACGAGCTGATGCAGGCTCGCCTCGACGCTGGAGGGTGACTCCCGGGACGCGATGGACATCGAGTTCACGGTCGAGAGCGGAAAGCTCTGGCTGCTGCAGTCCCGGGTCGCCAAGCGCTCGCCCGACGCCGCCGTCCGGCTCGCGGTCCAGCTGCAGAGCGAGGGGCTGATCTCGGAGGCCGAGGCCCTCGACCGGGTCGAGCCCGAGCAGGCCGCCGCCCTGCTGCGGGAGCACGTCGATCCCGTAGCGCGCGGCGGCGCCGAGCTGCTCGCCGCGGGCAAGCCCGCGTGCCCCGGGCTGGCCAGCGGCACGATCGTCACCGACGTCGACGAGGCGGAGCGGCGCGCGCTCGACGGCGAGAACGTGCTCCTCGGCCGCCCGACGACCGACCCGAACGACGTCCACGCGATGGCCGTCGTGGCCGGGATCGTGACCGAGATGGGCGGCGCCACCTCGCACGCCGCCGTGGTGAGCCGCGAGCTCGGCGTGCCCTGCGTCGTGGGCTGCGGCGAGGGCAGCATCGTCGCCCTCGACGGACGCGAGGTGACCATGGACGCCGCCGCCGGCGAGCTCCTGCAGGGGAAGCTCGACACGGCCAAGTCCTCCGAGGAGGATGATCCGGACCTCGCCCGGCTGCTCGCGTGGGCGCGAGAGGACATGAAGGACCATCCCGAGGTCGGCGACCTGGACGTCCAGGAGCTCCACCTGCCGAAGCTGCTGGCGCTGCGCCGGGGCGGATGAGCTCGGTAGCCGAGGCGGTCCAGGCGACCGAGGCACCCAATCCGGTTCACATGTCCAGCGGGCCCGAGACTCGCTGGACCACCGTCAACTTCGCCGAGGCGATCCAGGGCGTGCAGACCCCGCTCAGCTGGGGCGTCTGGAACTACGGCATGGAGGTCGCCTGCCGTCGGGCCTTCGGGGCGATGGGGCTGATCTCGCGCAAGGAGGTCCCCCCGCCGGAGTCGGCCGACGAGCGGATGTCCGGGATCTTCTTCGGCCGCGCCGCCGGCAACATCGAGGTCTTCCGCCGGATCGGCGACAGCATGCCGGGCAGCTCCGGCGACGTGCTCGAGGAGAAGCTGTTCGGCGAGGTCCCCGCCGAGCCCAGCCCGCCGCCCAGGAGCGTCCTGCTCTCCTACCCGCGGGTGCTGGCCAAGCTGCCCGCGCGCCGCCTGGCGCTCGCCGCGCGTCCTGCCTGGGATGCTCGAGGACTGCCGAACCTGGTGGCGGGACGCCACCCTGGAGCGGCCGCCGGCCGATCTGGAGCGCGCGCAGCAGCTGCTCCGGGCGAGCGCCGAGCGCTTCGCGGACGTCGGCGTCCCGCACACGATCGTCTCGATGCTCGGCCCGCAGCTGCTGGAGGCCCTGAGCGATCTCGCCGAGCAGGCGACCGGGGACCGCGCCCTCGGCATGGAGCTCGCGACGGGGTTCGGCGGGATGGAGGAGACACAGATCATCTCCGACATCTGGGCTGCCTCCCGCGGAGAGATCGAGCTGGCCGAGATCCAGCGCCGCCACGGCTTCCACGGTCCCGACGAGGGCAGGCTCGAGACGCACAGCTGGCGCGAGGACCCGGCGCCGATCGAGGCGATCATGCGCGGGTACCAGCAGCAGGGTGTCGGCGATCCCCGCGAGCTGGAGCGCGAGCGGGTCGCGAAGCGGGAGGAGGCCGAGCGGCGGGTGCTCGAGGGCCTCTCGGCCGTGAAGCGCCCCCAGGCGAAGCTGACCATGCGCCTCGCCAAGACCTTCATCCCGGCCCGCGAGCTGGGAAAGGCATCGTTCCTGCACACGCTCGACGTCGGCCGTTGCGCCGCTCGCGCTGGGGGCGCGATCCTCGCCGAGCGCGGCCTGATCGCCGATCCCGAGGACGCCTTCTATCTCACCCTCGACGAGTTCACGGGGCCGCCGGACGACTTCAACGAGCGCGTCGCCGAGCGCCGCGCGAACCACGAGCGCTACCTGAAGCTCGAGCTGCCGCCGCGGTTCACCGGCCAGCCGGAGCCGGTCGAGATCTCAACCGACGCGGCGCCGTCGGGCGGGCAGACGCGGCTGGAGGGGATCGGCGTCGTCGGCGAGACGGTCACGGGCCGCGCCAGGGTGGTGTCGGATCCCGCCGCCGCGGAGTTCGAGGACGGGGACATACTCGTCTGCGTCACCACCGACCCGAGCTGGACCCCGCTCTTCATGCTCGCCAAGGCGCTGGTGGTCGATACCGGCGGCCAGATGTCGCACGGCGCGATCGTCGCCCGCGAGCTCGGCGTGACCTGCGTGATCAACACGGTGACCGGTACCCGCGACATCCCCGACGGCGCGACGATCACGGTTGACGGCTCGGCCGGGACCGTCGAGATCGAAGGCGCCTGACTACTGCCCGGCCGGCGCCCCGTCTCGGCCGGAGCTGTGCCGGCGCCAGGCGCGGATCAGCTCGGCGTTCTCGGCTGGGCTTGAGCCGTAGAAGGAGATCTCGTCGGCGCCCGCGTCCTTGTAGGCCTGGATGGTCGCAACGCAGTCCGCGATCGAGCCGGTGATCGAGGTGGGGTAGACCCACTCGTCGGGGACCAGCTTCGCCACCTCGGCCAGCTGCTCGCGGTGGAAGTTGTGGTCGACGCGATCGGGGTCGTCGGCGAACATCGGGTGCTCGCGGATCGGCTGGACGTCCTTCGGGTCCCAGCCGTTCTCCGCGGCGTAGACCTTGACCATGTTCGGCTGGGCGATGTAGGTGACCATCCGAGCGTGCATGAGCAGCAGCTCCTCATCGGCGCTCATCTCGGGGCAGGAGACGAGCGGCACGCAGATCCGGAGCGTCGCCGGATCCCGGTCGTGGCGCTCGCAGGACTCCCGCATCATCCGCACCGACTCGGCGACAGCCTCGGTGGTCATGAACGGCTGGAGGTAGACCCCGTCGAACAGAGGGTTTCCGGACATCTCGCACGCCTTGGGCATCCCGAGGTGAACGGCCCAGACCTCGGGCGGGGGTCCGTCGAATCTGTCGGCCATGTGGAGGCCGGTGTAGGTGCCCGCCGGGCCGTCGTAGTCGACGGTCTCGCCCTTCCAAAGGCGCCGGAAGATGTCGACGTAGTCGAGCAGCGCCTGGCGCGTGATCGTCGGGATGTTGGCGTTCGAGATGTACTCGGCCATGCTGCGGCCCAGGCCGAGCGTCAGCCGGGGACCGAACGCGGAGTGGAGCGTCGCCCCCATCGCCGCCGTCACGATCGGCGGGCGGGAGGAGGGGATGTAGGCCGCCGTCCCGAGCCCGAGGCGCTTCGTCCGCGCGCCCATGCCGCCGAGCAGGACCCCCGCCTCCTTCAGGTCGTAGCGCTCCGAGAGCCAGACCCGGCGCAGCCCGAGCCGCTCGCCCTGCTCGGCCTGCTCGATCACCTCGGCCGAGCTCCAGACCCGGCCTCCGGCGATGTAGGCGCTCAGGTCGTCGACCTGGGGCTCCAGCTCCTCGGTCGAGGCTGGTTCGGTCTTGACGGCGGTCTCGGTCATGGGGCCACTGCCTCCCTCTCGTCGGACGTCACGGGTTGGGCGATCGCGCTGTCGGCGCCGATCGCAGACAGGGTCGCGGGCACGGTCACGTCGGCGAGCCGCTCGTGCTCGGCGCGACGGCGCTTCGAGATCTCGGCGGCGTCGCCGGGCGGAGCGAGTAGCTCGTCCCACCTCAGGTGGGCGGCGTCGTCGATCTCCGGCAGCACGCCGGCGTCGACCAGTCGCCGCGCCCGCTCGCGCACGGCGGCTGCCAGGGCCTGCCCGAGCACGATGGCGGTCCGCTCCAGGCTGGCCTGGGCGGCGGAGTGGCGGCCCTCGGGCACGGCGAGCGGCTCACCAGAGGAGTCCTCGACGCTCAGAGCCCTGCCCTCCGGGAGCACGGCGAGCAGGGGGTCCCACCCGCCGAGCTCCTGGCCGTCGAGCAGGGCTCCGACCGCCGCGGCGGACCAGAGCCAGGCGAGCTCGTCGCGGGCGGCGCCGAGTGAGGCCTCGAGCCGCGCGTCGCTCTGCTCCGCCGCATTCGAGATCCGCTCGAAGACGCTTCGGGTCCCGGCGCAGAGGCTCGCCGCCTCCCTCGCGTAGGCGCGGCCGAGCGCCCGACGGCGGAGGCCGTGGACGCGCTCGGCACGGTCGCTGACGTCGTCGCTGATGTAGAGGCGATGGCCGAAGATCCCCGCACCAGCGGCGGCGAGCGGCAGCCGCTCCTCCTCGCTCATCCCGAAGGCGTCGAGCGCGCCGGTTGCGGCGGCCCGAATCAGGTGCGCGCCCAGGTCGAGGGTGAGGGCGGCGAGGGGCCCCTTCGCGGCGGTCGCCCTGCGGTAGGTGTGGCCGAGCGGCACCGGCGTGTCGAGCTCACCCGGAACAGCCGGGTTGGCGGGCCTTCCGGTCGGCTCCGCGTCGGCGACCAGCTCACCGGGCTTCTGCTGTGGGAACCGGAGCTTCCACGGGATCGCGATCCGGCGCTTGGCGACGACGGTGATGCCTGTGACGGCCCGGCGTAGGTCCTGCAGGCCCTCGGCGGTGGACCAGGCGCATTCGAAGCCCCACTCCTCGCGGAGGCGGTCGGTGGCCATCCGAGGGAGATACGAGATCCCGGCTGCCTCGCCCGGGGTGATGTCGGCGAGCTCGTGCTCCCACATGAACTCGACCGTCTTCAGCACCCGCTCGGGGCTGAGCTCGACGAAGGGCTTGTCGAGGATCTCGGCGATCTCGGGCAGCGGGACGAAGTCCGCCGGCGCGACGTTGACCGGGCCGGGGGGCCCCTCCTCGCAGGCGAGCGCGAGGAAACGGCCCACGTCGTCCTGGTGGATCAGCTGGTAGCGGATGTCCACTCCCCTGATCCCGACGATCGCGGGCGCGGCGAAGATGTCGACGAGGAGGTTGTCGATGTTCCGGCCGACCGTCACCGCCGTCCGGGCCATGACCGCCTCCACGCCGCTCTCGCGGATCAGCCGCTCGGCCTCCTTCTTGTCGGTTCCGTAGACGTAGTCCGGCGCCGGGCGCTGCTCGTGCTCCTCGGTGAACAGGGGCGGGTTGTCCGGGTTGGCGCCATAGCTCATCGCCGACGAGGCGAAGACGAGGCGGCGGGCGCCGGTCTCCTTCATGGCATCGAGGACGTTCTGCGTCCCCCCGACGCTGATCCGAGAGGACGCCTGATTGTCCTTCATCGGCGTCACCACGAAGGCGAGGTGGGCTACGACCTCACAGCCGTCCATCGCGGCCCGGACCTGGTCGGGCTCGGCGACATCCCCCTGCGCGAAGGTCGCTCCCTGCGGAAGCGCCTTCGGCGGCCGGCGGGCCATCGCCACGACCTCGTGGCCGGCTCGAGTGAGGCGCTCGACGGTGCTGCGGCCGTAGACGCCGGTGGCGCCGGTTACCAGGATCCTCATGCTCCCTCCTCCGTGATCGGTTCGATACGCCCGGTGTCCCCGTCGAGGCGGACCAGCTCGCCCGTGCTGAGGCGGCGTGTCCCGTCGACGGTGCAGGTGACGCAGGGCAGGCCCAGCTCGCGGGCGACGATCGCGCCGTGGCTCATCTGGCCGCCCATGTCCACGGCGATGCCTCCCGCAAGGTGGAAGAGAGGCATCCAGCCGGGGTCGGTGGATTTGCAGACGAGGATCTCGCCGGGCTCGAAGTCGGCGTCGGAAGGGTCGGTGACGATCCGCACTCGGCCGACCACCGAGCCCCCGCCGACCGCCTCGCCCGCGACGACCCCGTTGGATGACCCGCCGCTCGCACCCGCCGCCCCGTCGAGCGGGGCCCGGGTCGGGGGACCCGTCCACTTCTCGGCGAGGTCCGTGGTGAGGTAGTCCTCGCGCAGCGCGCGCCTGTTCTCGACGGTCTCACGCAGATCCCCATCGAGCCCCTCGACCAGCTCGTCGTACGTGAGGTGAAAGACGTCCTCGGGATGGTCGATCCGGCCCACCGAGGCGAGCTCCGCCCCGATCACCCGCGCCGCGAGCCGTGCGCCATCCAGGGCCTGCGTGTAGTTGGCCTTGCCGACCTCGCGCTGGGGGATCAGGCCACGGGCCATCCTCAGCACCAGCTTCGCCCCGCCCCGCCGGTAGAAGGGCAGTGCGGCGAGCAGCTCGTCCTCGGCCTCGGCTCGAACCGCGGCCTGGCGGCTCTCCGAGGCCCTCGGATGATCGGAGGGGTCACGGTCCGCGTACCGGCCGAGAAGCACGAGAAGCGGACCCGGATCCTCACGCCAGACCCGGCTCGCCATCTGGCCCTCGTCGGGACCGTGGAACCCGTGCCGGAGCAGGAACGAGGGCAGGTCCATCTCGCCGTGGGCGGCGTCCCAGAGGTCAGCGATCAGCCCGACCTCGAGCATCTCGGAGTAGCCGGTGACCAGCTTGCGCTGGTGTCCGTCGAGGCCCGCCGTCTTGGCGAGCAGCTCGACCTGGTCGTAGAGACCCTGGGAGAGCATGCTGGTCAGGGTCCCCAGCTCGAACCCCCGCGTGTAGCGCTCGCGCGCCTGGATCAGGAGATGGCGAGCCGCATCCCCGTCCGGGGGCGGCGAGACGACCGCATCGCGCCACCACCGCACGAGCTCGGAGCGGAACCGGAGCTGCTCGCCGCGGAGGCTGGTGGCCGCTCGCGGCATCCGCGCGAGGACGGCGGGCACACGACTCAGGGTCGGGTTGTTCTCGGCCTCCGGCCGCACGACCCCGAAGAGCTGCTCCTCGACGGCGTTGGCGGAGGTGCCCGGCGTGCGGTCGCCGATCCCCCGCATCGCCTCGATGTTCGCGACGGTGCGGCCGTAGAAGCAGACCATGAAGCGGTCCTCGGCCCGGTCGTTGAGCCTCACCTCGTCCCCCGCCAGCACGCCCATGGAGCAGAACGCGCGGCGAGCCGCGGTCTCGATCGCGTCGTCGATGAAGGACCAGTTGAGTGCCGTCGACACCCCTGGGATCGCCTCGGAGACGTTGCCCGGGGACCAAAGCACCTCGGGATCGGTGGCGTCCCAGTGCAACGGGTTGGCCATTCCCGGCCGGGTGCCGATCACGCGAACCCCTTGATCATGGCCTGAAGGCCGTCCTCGAAGTGACGGTCCGTATCCCGGGCGGCGAGCAGGCCCGCGAGGCTCACGACGTGGCTGTACTCGTCGGCGGGGAGCGAGCGGATCTGCTCGAGCCTGCGACCGGTCTGCTCGGACCGCGAGCCTCGAGCGGTCTCGCGGAGGACGAAGCCCGTCGTGTACGCGGCGAGGGCATCGAAGGCCGAGACCGCTCGCTCGTCGGAGAGGCCCGCCTCCTCCAACGCTGCGAAGACGACCTCCGCGCCGCGGTAGGCGATGGCGCCGTCGATGGGCTGGGTGGCGACGATCTGCGCCAGTTCGGGGTGCTCGAGGAACACGCGGCGGACCGAGCGGAACACCTCGGCGGTTCTCCTCTGCCAGCCCATGCGGTTGGAGGGGAGCTCGACCTCCGCGAGCGCTCGGTCGGCGAGGGCAGCGAGCAGCTCCTCCTTGGTGCGGAAGTAGGTGTACAGGGTCATTGCGCCAACCCCGAGGCGATCGGCCAGCCGCCTCATCGTGATGGCATCGAATCCCTCGGCATCGAACAGCTCGACGGCGGCGTCGATGATCGATTCCCGGCTCAGCGCGGGCTGCGCTGCTTGCGAGGTGCGCGGCATATCGTGTACCGTACATGTACGGTACGCGTACCGTCAAGTCCCAGAGGAGACGATGAGCATGGCCAACCTGAGCACATACCTGATCGCCGGCGCCGTCAGCGCGCAACCCACCGAGCGCCGGTTCGAGACCGAGTCGCGCACCGTCGCCGAGGGGATCGAGGACGGCATGGACGCCGAGCGCCTGGGCTTCCACCGAGCGTTTCTCTCCGAGCGCTACGACATCAAGCAGGCGGACGTGATCCTGAGCGCTGTCGCCGCGCGCACCTCACGGATCAAGCTGGCCACGGGAACCATCGACCCGCAGACGCGCCAGATCTGGAACACGGCGGCGTTCGGGGCCACCTTCCACGCCTGCTTCGGCCCGCGTCTCGCGATCTGCCTGGGCCTGGGCGACGACATGATCTTCACCCGCATGGGCCTGAGGAAGGCGAAGTACCGGGAGATGGTCTCCTACGCCGAGATGTACCGAGCACTCTGGCGCGGCGAGTCCGTCTCCTATTCAGGACAGTCCGGTGAGTTCGAGGGCTTCTCCTTCTCGGAGACCTACGACGGGCCGGCGCCGGAGCTCTGGATCGGCTCCTTCGGCAACCCGAAGGGCGCCGAGACGATCGCCGCGGCATACGACGGCGTGATCCTGCCGCCGGTGTTCACGCCCGGTGCGACCGAGGCCGCCGTCGGCCGCATCCGCGAGGCGTGCGAGCGGATCGATCGCGATCCGGCGACCGTGACGGTCTGCCAGTCCGTGATCACGGCCCCCGACCTGGACGAGGAGGAGTTCCGCCAGCTCGCCCACGGCCGCGCGACCGGGTACTTCGGCTACCCCGGCTACGGCGAGAACCTGGCGAAGGTGAATGGATGGGATGAGCAGGTCGTCCTCGAGGTACGCAACCACCCGCTCTTCAGCGGCACGAGCAAGGTCCCAGACATGGAGATGCACCGCCACCAGATGATGGACGCGGCCGCCCTGATCCCCGACGAGTGGATGCTCGACTCGTCCGCCTTCGGCACCGCGGAGGAGTGCGCGGCCAACCTTCAGCGTTTCGCGGACGCCGGCGCCGACGAGATCACGACCTACGGATCGACTCCGGCCCAGAACGCCGGGCTGATCGAGGCCTGGAAGGTGGGGGTGGCGGCGTGAGCGGGCCGGCGCGATTCGCGGACCTCGACGCCGCCTGGCTTCAGGGCGCCCTGGCCGACCGGGGACCGGGCGCGGCGACCGTCACCTCGATGGACGTGGAGGAGGTCGCCTTCGCCGGCGCCACCACCGACATGGCCCGGTTGCGGATCTCCTACGGCGACGACGGCGAGGCCGGGCCCCCGTCGCTGATCGGCAAGATCCGCGGAGTGCGGGACGTCCAGGTGCAGATGGACCAGGCGATGGGGCTGTTCGACCGCGAGGCCCGCTTCTACGGGACGTTCGCCGAGGAGGTCCCCGTCCGTGCTCCGCGCTGCTGGTTCATCGGCGACGGCGACGAGACGCCCCTGCTGCTGGAGGATCTGGCGGAGCTCCGCATGGGCGATCAGATGGAGGGCATGACGGTGACCGACGCCGAGGCCACCGTCGACGCGCTGGCCGATCTGCACGCCGCCTTCTGGGAGTCCGACCGGCTGTCCGAGCCCTGGCTCGCCTCGCCGGGCGAGGGAGTGATCGCCGCCATGATCACGCAGCTGGTATCGAGTGGCGCCCCCGCGCTCGCCGAGCGCTACGGGGACCAGGTCTCGGGTGACGTGATGGCCACGGTCACCGAGCGAGCCCCGACCTGGAACGAGGTCCTCGCTCGCCTGGCCGAGGGGCCGAAGACGCTGGTCCACAACGACGTCCGCCTCGACAACCTCTTCTTCATGGAGGACGGGACGCCCTGCTTCATCGACTGGCAGATCCTCGCCCGCACGCGCGGGACGCAGGACGTCGGCAACCTGCTGGCCGGGAGCATGGACGGGGACGACCTGTCGGCGAACTGGGAGGCGTTGCTGCGCCGCTACCACGACCGGCTCGTCACGCAGGGGGTCTCCGGCTACAGCTTCGACGAGTGCGTCGAGCATTACCGGCAGAGCATCGTCTATCCGCTCGGGGCCGGGATGGCGCTGATCGGCGAGATGGACATCGGCGACGGCCGCGGACTCGGCGATCGCATCATCACCCGCTGCCTGCGGCACATCTCCGAGCTGGATTCGTTCGAGGCCCTGCGCTAGGCATGCCGCGCGCCCGAGCACGCGGACCTCGCCGGTTCCCCCGTCCACCCGCAAATGGTCGCCGGTCGAGATCGCCCTGGTGCCGACCGTGGTGTTGATCACGCAGGGAATCCCCATCTCGCGCGCGACGATCGCGCCGTGTGACATTGCGCCGCCGATGTCGATCACCAGGGCGGAGGCCACCAGGAAGTAGGACGCCCAGGACGGGTCGGTCGTCTGGCAGACGAGCACCTCGCCGGGCTCGATGTCGATCCCCGCATCCGGGTCGAGCACCACCCGCGCTCGGCCCTCGACAACACCGGGGGAGACGGCCAGGCCATCGAGCCGGTCGGGGTGTTCCTCGACGGCGCCGTCGATGCTGACCGGAGCCGGCTCACCCTTCCAGATCCTGTCGGGCAGCCGCAGCTGGAGGTACTCCTCCCTCTTGGCGCGACGCGCCGCGATGACGCCGGGCACGTCCTCCGGCAGCTCGCCCAGGACCTCGTCGATCGTCAGGTAGAAGACGTCCTCCGGGTCCTCGAGCATGCCGGAGCCGGCCAGCATCGCCCCGTAGCTCCGGGCGCCGGCCCTGCCGCCGTCGATCGCCTGGAGGAAGGACGCCTTGCCCACCTCGCGGACCGGGATGTGGCGGGCCCCCATTCGCAGGGCGAGCCGCGTCTGGCCCCGCCGGAGACGAGGCGTCGCGGCGAGCAGGCGGTTCTCGGCCTCGCGCCGCGCCTCCCGGCGCGCCTCCGCCACCGCCTGCGGGGACTCCTCGTCACCCATCTTCCGGAAAGTCTCGATCAGCGCGAGCAGCGGAGTCCGATCTTCCCGCCAGGAGCGGCTCTGGAGCGCGCCCTCGCTCGGTCCGTGGTAGCCGTGGCGGGAGACGAACTCATCCAGCGAGAGCCGCTCGCGTGAGACGTCCCACAGATCGGCGGCCACCTTGGCCTCCTCCATCTCGCCGTAGCCGGTGATCAGGCTGGTCTCGAGGCCGGCCAACCCGGCGCTCTCGGCGACGGTCTTGACCTGTTCGTACATCGCCTGGGCCAGCATCGTGGCCGACGAGTGGGGGCGCATCATCCGCTGGAAGTAGCGCTGCGCCTCGGCGATCCGGGCCGGCGCCCCCTCACCGTCGGCGAGCACCTCGGGAGCCGTGTTCCGCCTCCACCACTCCGTGTAGGGCCCGCGCATCCGCTTCAGCCACCTCGGCTGCCGAGCGATCAGGATCGGCATCTTCACCGCGACCACCGGATAGCGCCGGATCGAGCTCTTTGACTCGATGCCCGAGGCCACGCTTCCGAAGATCTGCTCCTCCACCGCGTCCCCGGTGGAGCCGAGCATGCGGTCGCCGACCACTCGGAGCTTGTCGACGTGGGCGACGAAGCGGCCGTAGAAGATCCCGCAGAAGCGCTCGTCCATGGTCGGGTTGGCGACGATCTCCGAGCGCTTGAGCACGCCGATGTCGTGGAAGCAGCCGCGCATCGCGACCTCCAGAGGATCGATCCAGAACGTCCAACCCAGGGGGGTCTGGACCCCCGGCATGGCCTCGGCGGTGTTGACGCTGGTCCAGGTCCCGTCCGGCCCGACGCTCCAGTGAAGCGGGTCGTCGAGCGGCGTCGCCACGGTCATCTCACGCGTCCTCCGGCATGTGCAGCGGGTTGCGCGGCTCGCTCACCTCAGCCCCCGTTGATCGCGATCTCGGGGAGTGGGCGCCCGACGATCTCCCGCGCCTCCTCGCCGTCCACTCCGACCAGGCGCAGCAGCCCCTCGGACGAGGTCACCTCGGCGTCGGCCCCGAGCCGGCCCTCGAGGATCCCCCGTATCACCGCCAGCGCGCCGCCCGCCGCCACCGCGAGTACGACGGCGGCGTCGGCCATCTGGAACCGCCCCGCCGCGATCCCCCGCTCCAGCGCCGCCTGCGCCTGCGGCAGCACCATCGTCTCGAAGCGGGCCTCGGCCCGGTCCAGGTTGACGAGCAGGCGAGCGAGCGGCGGGTCGTCGTAGGCGAGCCGGACGAAGAGCCGGTTGGAGACGCTGACCGCCTCGGCCGGGTCCTCGAGCGATTCGATCAGCGGCGTCAGTGCGGTCGCGATCGACCCGATCGTTTCGGCGACGATCGCCTCCACGACCTCGTCCTTGGAGTCGAAGTGGTTGTAGAAGGAGCCCAGCGCCACGTCGGCGCGTTCGGTGATCTCCCCGACCCGGAGGCCTCCGACCCCGTTCTCGGCGATCAGATCGCGCGCCGCATCGATCAGGGCCTGGCGAGTCCTGGCTCGCCTGCGGTCGGTGCGTGTGGGGGCCCCGCCGCTCAAGGCTGAATACCGTATCAAACATGAATCTTGTTCAGTCGGGACAAAGAGCGTACCGGTCAGCCGCGGTCTGGTCCATCGTGGTCTCCTCTCGTCGCGCCCGCGCGAGGCGCGTTAGACGGGCGGAGTGCGCTCCCATGATTGGGACGCAGCATGATCGTCAAACCTCCATCAATCGCGAGGTTGGCGCCGGTGATATAGCTGCCCGCATCGCTCGCGAGGAGTTGGATTAGTCCTTCCACCTCCTGGACGTCTGCAATCCGGCCGGCCGCGGTCATGCTCGCAATGCTGTTGATGAGCTCCGTACCTCCGCCGGGCGTCTGCGCCTCGACTCCATCAACGATCTCCTGAAGCATGTCGGTCATGAACACCCCGAGGATCAGGCTGTTGACGGTGATGCCGTCGTGCCCTGTCTCCGTCGCGGCCGTTCGCGTAAACGCGTTGAGGGCGCCCTTCGTCGCCGTGTAGGTCCCCATGCCCTCATGGGGTGATGCGCAAATCGAGGTGCCGGACGAGCTGAAGATCACCCGACCCCACTTTTTCTGGCGCATGTGTGGAAGGAATGAGCGGAACAGCTCGATGTTGGCCGAGACGTTCATTTGCAGCATGTAGTCGATCGACTCGTCTTCGATCACGTCGAGCAGCTCGAAATTGTCCTGCCCGGCATTGCCGACGAAGATGTCGACCCCACCCATGCGCTCAGCGGTCTTCTCGGCCAGGGCCGCCACGCTCGAGCGGTCGGCGAGGTCGACGGTTTGATCGAGGATCTCCGCTCCCGATTCGCCCTTGAGCCGGGTTGCTGCCTCCTTGAGCACGTCGTCCCGTCGGGCGGCGATCATGACCGTGGCACCCGAGCGGGCCAGCGCACGCGCCATGTTGTAACCGAGGCCCGAGCTGCCACCGGTCACCAGGGCGGTCTTTCCTGTGAGGTCGAACTTCCGAAAACCGTCGTCGAGCATCGAATCTCTCCACTTCCGGGATTGGTGAACTCGGTTGCACGCTATCAGAAGATATTGGTCCGTCAACTAATATCTTGGTCCGCAATACTTTCGGCTGGTGTGGCCACCAAGTCGGAGACCCAAGGGCGCAGAACACAGAACGAGCGCGTCCAGGAATCGTCCAGGCGCCTGCTCGACGCAGCGGTCTCATTGATCGCGGAGCAGGGCTTCGAGAAGACGACGGTTGCGCAGATCGGTCGCCGCGCCGGCTACAGCCATTCGATGGTTCATGCTCGTTACGGCTCCAAGGACGCTCTCCTCGAGTCCGTGTTTCGCTCTGAATGGCAGGAGCGCCTGCTGCCGGAGGACGGCGACCTGACCGGTCTTGATCGCGTCCTCGACCAGGTCGACAGGCTGATCAAGCTCGTCGAGGAGGAACGCGACCTCGTTCGCGCGATCGTCGTGCTCAGCTTCGAGCTCACCGTGCATGGCGCCGCTCTGAAGCCCTGGCCCCGCGATTGGTTCGATCGGTACTTCCAATTGACCGTGGAGAACCTGCGAACCGGCGTCAAGGACGGCTCAATCCGCTCGGGGCTCGACCACCGCGCCGAAGCCCGGCGCTTCGCCGCCTATGGAATGGGCCTCGGCTTTATGTGGTCACTCGATTGGGACGGCTACGGCATCGAGGAGGCCCTCGCGGATTGGCGCCGGCGCATCAAGGCGGATTTCTCGTATCAGGACTGAACTTCGTTCAAAGTTGAAGACGAAATCACCGTGCCGCGGCGCTCGAGGCTGGTCACCCAGCGCAGCACCTGGCGGACCTCGTCGGCGAACACGCCCGCGGCGCGCGGTGAGCTCGGAGTCGCCCGTGTCAGTGAGCCCACGGTGCCGCGCGATCTCGAGCGCCGGTCCGGAACAGCTCGAGCGAGACCGACTCGGCGCTGTGCAGGCGGCGCTGGAGCAGCCACTGGTGGCCCACGCCGAGGCACTTGCGCAGGAACGCCTCCTCGTCGACCCGCGCCCCGGGCGGCAGCGCAGACAGGCAATCCGCGACCACGAGGTACGACTCGAGGAACGGCCTCAGCACCAGCGGCGCGAGCGGCTGGGCCTCCGGGAGTCTCGTCGATCAGCTCGATCTCGCCCTCGATCCCCTTCAGGAAGTCGCGCTTGCGCGCGAAGAAGAACTCGAACTTGAGCAGGTCCCTGAGCTGGAGCGCGACCTCGCCGCCGATGTCGCGCCGCTCGCGCTCGGGGTTCTCCTCGGCGGCCTGGCAGGCGAGCTCGGCCACCGCGCGGTCGACCAGGAAGTGAAGGGCGGAGTTGCGGTAGAAGGCGGCGATCAGGTGCTGATCGCGGCCCAGGGCCCAGACCGGCTCCCTGCCGCCGTCGTGGCGAATCGCCCCGCCGGCGGTGACCAGCTCGTCCAGGGCGCGCGCGACGACCGTCGGGTCGTCGAGCCGGCCGTCGCAGGCGACCAGGCTGCCGCGGCGGTTGAAGTACTCGGCCAGCGGGCGCACGATCTGAACGACCTCGTCGCGGGTCAGGCCGCGGTTCGCGGCGAGCAGCGCGATCGTCACCACCGCGGCCGGGATCACCGGGGTGACCTGGTTGATCCGGTGAGAGACGTCGAGCGCCACCCGCTCCACCTCGTGTCCGCCGCCGCCCGGCTCGGCGGCCAGCTCCTCGAGGCGCTCGGCGAGAGGGACCGGCTCGCCGAAGTCGATGTAGGCCTGACCGTCCGCCTGAGCCTGTCGCCGGACGAAGTTGACCAGCCAGCGGATGTCCTCCGAGCGCTTCTCGCTGCCCTGCGCCTCGGCCACCATCGCTGCGACCTCGGGCAAGCTGGTCGTAGACGATCGAGACCGGGACGAGCAGGACCTCCCCGCCGCCATCGCCGCGCACGGCGTCGCTGAGGTAGCGGAGCAGGCCGTAGCGCGGGGGGCGCAGCTTGCCCGTCCGCGTTCGGCCACCCTCGATCGACCAGCCGAAGTCGGCGCGCCGTCCGACCAGGTGGCCGAGGTACTGGCGCAGGGCCATCCGGTAGACGGGGTCGTCCTTGACGTTGCGCCGGATGAAGATCAGGCCGGTGCGCCGCGCCAGGTCCCCGAACGGCCAGAAGGCGAGGTTGGCGCCGCCGAAGACGTAGTAGGGAGGGAACCCGGCCTCGTCCAGCGCCCGCGGCAGGACCCAGGTGTCGAGATAGGAGCGGTGCGAGGGCAGCCAGACCAGGGTGTGCTGGTCGTCCAGCGCACGGAGCTCGCGCAGCGCCACCTCGTCCGACGCGGACGTCGTAGTTGCGAATCAGCCGTCGCCCGAACCGCCGCCAGGCCCAGACCGGCGCGAGCGAGTGGGACGCCGTCATCTCCCGCAGCGTCGGCCGCCGCCTCGCGGTGCAGCGTCCGCGGGCTCGCGTCCGAGTCTGCTCGGCGAGCTCGACGACGGCGGCCCTGAAGCGCTCGTCGCCGGTCACGCTCGATGCCTGCTCCGTTGTGTCAGTGCGCGCGTGACATCGGCCTCCCTCCGGCCCTTGGTCGGCCGGAACCATCTCCCACCGCCAAGACCTCGTCAAGTCCCTCCCGCATGCAGTCGCGCAGGGCCTGCGGCTCGGAGATCACGCTCCCGTCGCAGTTGAGCCCGATGCAGCAGACCCCGGTGTGGGAGACGAGGGTCGCCATCAGCGCCGCGCCGGGCAACGGGCCGAACGCGTAGGTGCGCTCTACCCGGGCGCCCGCGATGAACGCCTCGCGGTCGATCCCGGGGAAGTTGCTGGCGGCGAGATCGGCCCCGGCGCCGACCCGGGCCCGGGCCGCGACCACCAGCGCAGAGGGGAGCCGGCTCATCACCGGGGCCACCATCCCGGTCATGTCCAGGGCCGGCTCCGCCCTGGCGGCCAGCACCGCCCCGTGGATCACCGCCATCCGCTCCCGCGGATCGCGAATCGCGATCGGCCCCTCGAGCTGGATCGCGGTGAACCGATTCCCGCCGAGCTCGCCCGGGGCGCGCACGCTGACCGGCATCGCCACCGGCAGCGTCTCGATCTCGACCTCGGAGCGCTCGTGAAAGCGGCGGAGGCCCCCGAGCAGGGCCGCGACGTACGCGTCGTTGAGCTTCGCGCCGCACGCGTGGGCCGACGCCCGGAGCTCGTCCAGGCCGCACTCGAGCACCTGGAAGCGCCACGGCTCGCCGCGTCGGCCGGCGAGGAGCGGGGAGGGGGGGCCGACGTCGGCGCTCAGCACCCGGCGCAGGGACCCGGTCGTCCGCAGTCCCTCGCGCACCGTAGATCGGGGGTGGCGGACGGCCCGGGCCGCGGCTGGCACCGAGCGCACGGCCCCGCGAGTGAGGCCGATCGCGCGGCCTACGGGCCCCCTTGCCGAGCCATCGGAGGAGTCCCGCCCGGGCAGCGGCTTCCCCGGGGAAGGCTCTCGCGTGCGGCTGTGGATCCCGCCGAGGAGCTGGATCCCCGCGATCCCGTCGGAGAGCGAGTGGTGGGACTTGAGCACGTAGGCGCTGCGGCCATCTGCCAGGCCCTCGATCAGCAGCGCCTCCCAGAGCGGTCGCGAGCGGTCGAGGGGCGCGATCGCAAACGCCTCCACCAGCTCGAGCAGCTCCGCTGTGCCCGCGTCCGGCCCGATCCGCTCCCGCCGCAGGTGCCGGTCGAGGTCGAACTCCGGGTCCTCCTCCCAGGAGGGGGCCTGGAGGTGGGGGAAGGGATCGACCACGCGCTCCCGGAAGCGCCGCACCAGGTGGCTGCCCCACTCGTGGGCGTCTCGCAGGCGATCCCAGTCAGGGACCGAGTCCAGCAGCTCGAGCGCGACGATCGTGGAGGACAGCGAGGGATGGCGCTCCGCCCTCCACATCACCGCCTCGGCGTCGTTCATCCGAGGCGAGCGCGACCAGCCGGCAACCGCCTCCCACGCCTCCCGGTTCTGCTCCCTCGGGTCAGCCATCGCCCGACTCCCACTGCTCGAGGCCCGAGACCAGGTCCGCCATCCGCCGCTGGAGCCCCTCTGCCGCGCGGGCGGGGTCTCGATCGTCCCAGCTCTCTGTGGGGATGGGGTCGAGCACCCGGACGTACAGCGTCCCCGGCCGGATGAAGCTCGAGCCCCTCGGCATCAGCTCGCCCGAGTTGCGGAGCACGATCGGGACGATCGGCACGCCCGCCTCGCGCGCCACCCAGAACGCGCCGTGCTTGAAGGGCCCGGGCAGCGCGGTCCTGCTTCGGGTCCCCTCCGGGGCGACCATGACCGAGACGCCGTCCCGCAGCCGCTCGACCGCCTCGCCCATCTGCTCCTTGGCGCGCTCCGGGTTCTCGCGGTCGAGAAAGACCGCGTCCAGCACATAACCGGCGAGGGCGGCCATCGGGTCACTGCGCGCCTCCTTCTTGCCGGTGCTGGTGAAGTCCCGTCGGATCAGGGCGCCGGCGACGATCGGGTCGAGGTTGCTCTGGTGGTTGAAGACGAAGACCGCGGGTCGGGCCGCCCAGAGGTTCTCCCGGCCCACGACCTCGAGGTGCACCCCGGCCAGGGAGAGAGCCACGTCGAAGGCGAAGCGGCCGGCGAGGTTGGCCCCGGCCCTCCTGCCGCGGACCAGCCCCGCGACCGCACCCGCCGCGAGCGAGAGGTTGATCCCGGCCGCCGCGGCGGCGGTGCCAACCACCGACCTGACCCCGGCCCCGCGCTCGTCCGGCAGGTGCAGGATCGGCCATCCCTCCATCTCCGCCGCCCGCTCGAGGAGGGGATCGGGCGCCACCGCCCGCGGGCGGCCGACGGAGCCGAGCAGCGCGATGTCCTCGTCCCCGTTCGCGTAGGCGTAGGCGGCGGAGAGATCGATCCCGCGCTCGGCGGCGAACGAGCGGGCCGCCGAGGCTTTCGCGCCGTCCCACAGCATCCCGCCCTCGAAGGCACCGGTCAGCTCGCCGTCCTCCACCGCGACCTCGCTGCAGAGCACGTGCTCGACGCCGAGCTCGCGGGCGACCGGGTCGACCTGGAAGTGCGTGGCGGACGTGGCGATCACCACCGTGTGACCCCGGTCGCTGGTGCGCCTCGAGCAGGCCGCGCATCTCGGGGCCGAGCATGTCAGAGATCCGCTCCTCGAACAGCCGCTCGCCGAGCTCCTCGAGCTCGTCCAGGCGCCGGCCGCGCAGCCCCTCGACCGCGATCGGCCCGAGCTTGGCCGGGTCACCGCCCAGCGAGCTGTCGGCGAAGACCGCGAGGGAGCGGGTCAGCTCGCCGAGACCGACCTGGCCGTGACGGAGCCGCTCGCGGTAGAAGGGCCTCGCCGTGTAGCCCGAGACCAGGGTGCCGTCGAGGTCGAAGAACGCCGCGGTCGACGGACCCTGCGGCGCGGACTCGACCTCGCTCAGCAGCCGGCCGAAGGTGGTCATCGGGCCTCCGCCGCTGATCCGTGCCTCGATGAAGTCGAGCAGCGTCTCGTTGAACTGCTCGGGCTGCTCGATCATCGGCATGTGCCCGGTGCGGTCGAACATGATCAGCCTGGAGCCCGGAATCCTGCGGACGAACGTCTCGGCGTGCCGGGTCGGGAGCAGCAGGTCCTCCCTCCCCCAGATGACGAGGGTCGGGCACTCGATTCGCTCGAGGCGCTCCTCCCATTTCGGGGTGAGGTGGGCGAGGCCGGCGGAGATCGCGTCCCTGGCCGCGGGCCCGGGCGGCTGCAGGATCCCGTGGTAGACGATGTCGGCGCTCAGCAGCTCGGGCTTATGGATCAGCCTCCAGAGAGCGGCCTTTCGCAGTCCCGTCCTTGACGCGATCTGGCGCCTGGCCACGCTGAACTGGTTGCCGAGCATCGCTCCGGCCCAGATGAAGGGCAGCGTCCTGGCCCACTCCACCGGGTTCGGCACGATCCCGACCGCGTTCACCAGGACCAGCCTCTCGACCCGCTTCGGATTCGCCAGCGCCAGCTGGGCCGCGACGGCCCCGCCGAGCGAGTTGCCGACCGCGACGACGCGCTCGAGTCCCAGATGCTCGCAGAGGTCGTCGAGCGCGTTCGCGAAGCCCGCCACCGACACCCGGTCGATCGGCATCTCGGAGCCTCCGAAGCCGGGCAGGTCGGGCGCGATGACCCGACGGCGCTCCGCGATCGGGCCGATCGTCGGAAGCCAGACGCGCCATTGCGCCCCCAGCCCGTGCACGAGCAGGACGGCAGGCTCGCCGGAGCCCCTGTCCGCGTAGGTGATCTCCCCCTCGCCCAGGTTGGCTCGGAAGACGTAGGAGTTCCAGTTGATCGTCCGCCAGTCATCCGATGCGGCTGCGACGGGAGGGATCATCCGGGTACCAGCTCCGAGGATGGATCGCGGCGCCGGAGCCCCCTGAACGCCTCGGCCGGCGTCCGCTTCCCCCGCACCACGGCATCGACCTCAGCCGCGATCGGTAGCTCAACCCCGTGGCGCTCCGCCAGCCGCATCACCGCGGGGGCTGTCGTGACGCCCTCGGCGACCATCCGCATCTCATTCGTGATCTCGTCGAGGCTGCGGCCGTTGGCGAGCTCCTCGCCGACCGTCCGGTTCCGGCTGCGCGGGCTGATGCAGGTGGCGAGCAGGTCGCCCATGCCCGCAAGGCCGGCGAAGGTCTCGGCCCGCCCGCCCATCGCCTCGCCCAGGTGGGTCAGCTCCCTCAGGCTCCGCGCGATCACGGTTGCCCTGGTGTTGTCGCCCGCGCTCAGGCCCTGCGCCATTCCGGCGGCGATCGCGTAGACGTTCTTCAGGGCGCCTCCGAGCTCGGCGCCGACGACGTCGGTGCTGGTGTAGATGCGGAACATCTCGGTCCGCAGCAGTCCCTGGAGGGCCGACCCCAGCTTCTCGTCCGGGATCGCGATCACCGCGGCGGCCGCGTATCCCTGCACCACCTCGATCGCGATGTTCGGCCCCGTGAGGACGCCCGCGGGATGGCCGGGGAGCACCTCCGCGATCACCTCGGTCATCCGCTTCAGGCTGTCGCGCTCGATTCCCTTGGTGAGGCTGATCACCGGGATCCGGGGCCGGAGGTGCGGCGCCATTCGCTCGACGATCTCCCGCAGGCCGTGAGACGGCACCGCGACGATCAGCACGTCGGCGTCCCCGACCGCGTCCTCGAGCACGTGGGTCGCGCGCAGGCCTCCGGAGAGCTCCTCGCCCGGAAGGTAGTCGGGGTTCTCCGACCGCTCGTCGATCGCGGCCGCGAGCTGCTCCCGGCGTGCCCAGATGGTCGTCGGGGAGCGCCTCGCCGCGAGTGATGCGACCGTCGTGCCCCACGAGCCCGCCCCGATCACGGCCACGCGCGTCTCGCGGGTCATGGCGTCGGCCCCATGACTCGGCTACCCCACCTGCGCGAGCCAGCCGCGGAGGTCGGCCATAACCTTGTCCCGCTCGGGCTCGTTGAGGATCTCGTGGCGCAGGCCCGGGTAGACCACGAGCCGCTTGCTCGTGCTGCCCGCCCGCTCGTCGACCATCCTGCTGGCCTCGAGCGGGACCAGCGTGTCCTCGCCTCCGTGCATGAGGAGCAGCGGCAGGTGCAGTGAGGGGACCCGGTCCGGGAACGTGCTCGACTGCGCCGGCGAGCTCGGCGAGGGTGCGGACCGGCACCTTGCCGTGGTGGACGAGGGGGTCCTGCTCGTAGTCGCGAACGACGGCGGGGTCGGTGCTGATCGCGTCGTCGTCGACGTCGTAGACGCCGAGCCGGGGGACGATCCTCGAGAGGACGCGGGCGACCGCGAGCTGCGTGGGCGAGGCGGCCTCCAGGACCGCCACCGGCGCCGAGAGCGCGAGCCCGTCGAGCCGGTCCTGGTGGCGAACCGCGTAGGCGAGCGCCAGGCCGCCGCCCATGCTGTGACCGAGCAGGACGAGCGGCTTCCCGGGGTTGCGCTCGCGCGCGATGGAGATCAGGGTGTCGATGTCCGCCACCGCGAACTCGAGGCGGTCGATCACGCAGCGGGGACCGGCGGAGCGGCCGTGGCCGCGGTGATCGAGGGCGTAGACCGCGTAGCCGTGCTCGTTCAGGTCGGCGGCGACATGGCCGTAGCGGCCGGAGTGCTCCGAGACCCCGTGCGCGATCACGACGACGCCGCGCGTGGTTCCCTCCGGCAGCGACTCGCGCCAGAAGATCTCGATCCCGTTCGCCCCGGCGAACGTGCTCTCGGTCGCGGCGCTCGAGGCGGTCTCGGTCATGCGCGCTCGAGGACCTCGACCTCGCCCTTGCCGCCATCGACCTCGATCCGATCGCCGGTGCGAATGGCCGCGGTGCCGTTGCGGGTGCCGATCACGCAGGGGATGCCGAGCTCGCGGGCGACGATCGCGCCGTGGCTGATCGGCCCCCCGATGTCGATCACCAGGGCCGAGGCGAGCATCATCGTCGAGGCCCAGCTGGGGTCCGTGGTGCGGCAGACCAGGACCTCGCCGGGCTCCAGCGCCGCGTCCTCGGTGGGGTCGAGGATCAGCCTGGCCCGGGCCGTAACCAGCCCCGGGCTGACGGGGGTGCCGGTGACGAGCTCCCCGGTCGGGGCGAGGCTGCCGGGGTCCTGGAGCGGGATCCGCTGGGGCATGCCCTGCCACAGGTCGGGCACGTCGGTGGTGCGGTAGTCGGCCTCGAGCGCCCGCCGTTCCGCCACGGTCGCGGCGATCCCCGGAGGCGGGGTCGCGGACAGGAGCTCGGGCAGGGTCAGCATGAACACGTCCTCGTCGCGCTCCAGCAGGCCGGCCTCGGCCAGCTCGGCGCCGTAGGCGCGCGCGGTGCGGCGGAGCACGTCCGAGCACTGCAGGAAGGCGGCCTTGCCCGAGCCGCGCAGCGGGATCAGGCGGGACGCTATGCGCAGCACCAGCCTGGCCGGGCCGCGACGCGACCGCGGAAGGGCCGCGAGCAGCTCGCGCTCGGCCGCGAGGCGCTGCCCTCGACGCTCGGACTCCACCCGCCGCGGAGCGCGGGACTCCTCCATCCCGCGGTAGGACTCGACGAGGCGATCGAGCGGATCCCGCCGCATCCGCCAGGGGTGCGACGAGAGCTCGCCCTCGGAGGGGCCGTGGTAGCCGTGGCGCTCGACGAACTCATCGAGGGGAAGCCGGTCGCGCGAGACCTCCCAGAGGTCGGCGACGACCTCGGTCTCGGCCATCTCTCCGTAGCCCGTGACCAGGCCGAGCTCGAGCCCGGGCCTGCCGGCGGCCTCGGCGAGGGCGCGGACCTGCTCGTAGAGCCCCTGGCAGAGCAGGGCGGCCAGCGTGTGTGGCCGCATCACCGACTCGAACCGGCGCTGCGCCTCGGAGGCCAGCTCCCGCGCCCCAGCCCCCTCCGGCGCCGGGCCGAAGACGCTGCGATGCCACCACGGCTTGATCCCGGCGATCTCCCGGACCAGCCGCGGGCGGACCCGCGCGGCTGCGAAGGGCAGCTTCACGGCGATCACCGGGTAACGGCGATAGGTCGGCTCATTCTCGACGCCGGGGCGGACCTGCCCGAAGATCTGCTCCTCGATCGCGTCGCCGCTGGTCCCGGGCATCCGGTCGGCGAGCATTCGGAAGACGTTGAGGTTGCCGGCCGCGCGAGCGTAGAACAGGTCCCAGAGACGATCCTCCGGGTTCGGGGCGGCGACCACCTCGGACCGTCGCATCGCCCCGATGTCGCAGAAGGCGCCCTTCATGTTGCGGTCGACCCCGTCGCCGAACAGGCTCCAGGTGAGCGGCGTGACGACGCCGGGCAGGGCTTCGCCGGCGTTGATCGTCGACCAGGCGGCGTGGTCCGGGCTGCTCCCGCAGTGGACCGCGTTGCGGGCGGAGGCCGCCGGGGCCCTACTCGGCGCGGCCGCTGGCAGCCTCGGCCTCTCTGCTCAGCCCGAGCGCGCCGATCAGCTCCTCGTGCAGCTCGAACCAGACCGTGTGGTAGCTGTCGGCGATCGGGCGGGCGATCCAGGAGTGATCGCCGGCCTGGACCTTCTCGATCGCCGCCGCGAACCGCCCGGGGTACGGCGCCAGCCGCGGGACCGCGGCGACGATGCGGTCGCCGAGCGGCACGACCTGACCGTGCAGCGCGACGAGCCGATCGACGACGCCCTGGTCGTAGGCGGAGTCGCTGTGGTCGTTGGGCTCGCCGTCGCGCAGCTGCCACGCGTGCATGATCTGCTTGAGCTCGGTGTTGAGCTCGGTGAACTCCTCGTACATCGAGCCCAGGGCCTCCTGGTCCAGGCCCGCTCGCTCGGTGTCCAGCAGCTGCTCGAGGCGCTCGCGGCCCGAGGGGTCGAGCATGTAACGGCCGTTCGCCTCCTTGCAGGTGCCCGCCTCGGCCAGCGAGCTCAGCGCCCGCTCCGCCTCCTCCTCCGAGAGGCCCGTGGCGGCGGCCACGTCGGCGCCGCTCGGGCGCCCCTTCAGGCGTACGGCCCGCAGGACCAGCAGCTCATTCTCCATTCTCGAACCCTCCTTGCTCGCACGGCGCGTGGTCGAGCGGCGGCGGCGCCCAAGGGCGCCCGCGACCCGCTCGACGGCACTATAGCGGCGAAACGAACATCGTGTCCGGACGGTGTGCGTGCGTAGCCGCTAGGCTTCCCATATGCGCGGGATCGTCGCCTACGGAGCCTATCTGCCCCGCCATCGCCTCGATCGCGAGGCGATCCGCGCGACCCTCGGCGAGGGCGGGGGCAAGGGCACGCGCTCGGTGGCGGGCTACGACGAGGACACCACCTCGATGGGCGTGGAGGCGGCCAGGCGCGCCCGCTGGGGGGCCGCGGGCGAGCCCGGCTCGCTCCACTTCGCCACGACCGCGCCCGCCTACGCCGACAAGACCAACGCGACCGCGATCCACGCCGCCCTCGACCTCCCGGCCCACGTCTTCGCGGCGGACCACGGGGCCTCGATCCGCTCGGCCATGGGCGCCCTGCGGGCGGCCGCGGCCGACGGGGGCCTCGCCGTCGTCTCCGACATGCGCCTCGGCAGGCCGGGATCGGCCGACGAGGCCCGCGGCGGGGACGGCGCCGCCGCCCTTCTCTTCGGCGAAGGGGACGGGGTGGTCGCCGAGATCGTCTCGCAGGCTTCCGCGACGGCCGAGTTCCTCGATCGGTGGCGGACCCCCGGTGGGTTCGCGAGCGGCATCTGGGAGGAGCGCTTCGGCCTGACCATGTACATGCCGCTGATCCAGGAGGCCGTCGCCCGCGCGCTCGAGGCGGGCGGGGTCGAGGCGCCCGACCGGGTCGTGATCTCCTCGCCGCACGCGCGGGCGGCCAAGACGGCGGCCAAGGGGTTCGGCGAGGCGGCTGTCGACCGGATCGACCCGGCGGCGGGCTACCTCGGCGCGGCGCACGCCGGCGTGGCGCTGACCGACGCGCTCGACCAGGCGCAGCCGGGCGAGCACATCCTGGTCGTCTCCGGCGCGGACGGCGCGGACGCGCTGCTGCTCCGGGTGACCGACGCGATTTCCTCGCGCCCGACCGGCGCCGGGGCCCTCGACCAGTTCCGGCACGCGGCGGATGTCGACTACGCGAACTACCTCACCTGGCGCGGGATCCTCGAGCGCGAGCCTCCCAGGCGCCCGGACCCGAGCCGCACCCAGGCCCCCCCGGCCGCGCGCGCCGCGGAGTGGAAGTACGCCTTCGTCGGCACCCGCTGCACCAAGTGCGGCCGAGTCCACGTCCCGCCCCAGCGCGTCTGCGCCGGCTGCGGCGCCGTGGACGAGATGGAGAAGGCCCCGCTGGGCGACGTGCCCGGGACGGTCGCCACCTACACGATCGACCGCCTGGCCTTCTCACTTTCCCCGCCGACGGTTTCCGCCGCGATCGACTTCGACGGAGGAGGCCGCTTCAGCTGCCAGCTCACCGACTGCGTGCCCGAGGAGATCGAGGTGGGGACGCGCCTCGAGCTCACCTTCCGGCGGATGTACACCGCCGAGAGCATTCACAATTACTTCTGGAAAGCCCGACCCCTGGAGGAGACCGACAATGGCAAGTAACGGCATTCGCGACCGCGTCGCTGTGATTGGGATGGGGTGCACGAAGTTCGGCGAGCACTGGGACCGCTCCATCGACGACCTGCTGATCGATGCCGTGACCGAGTGCGTTGCGTCCGTCGACGGCATCGAGCTCGACGAGGTCGACGCCTACTGGCTCGGCACCATGGGCTCGGGCTCCTCCGGGCTGACGCTCTCGCGGCCGCTGAAGATCGACAACAAGCCGGTCACCCGAGTCGAGAACTACTGCGCGACCGGCTCCGAGGCGTTCCGCAACGCCTGCTACGCCGTGGCCGCCGGCGCCTACGACTGCGTGATGGCGGTCGGCGGCGAGAAGCTCAAGGACTCGGGCTACTCCGGACTTGTGGTGCCGCCGGCGACCGTCGACGGCACCGCCGCTGAGCCGAGCGCGCCCGCGATGTTCTCGCTGCTCGCGCCGGCCTACGAGAAGAAGTACGGCGTCGACCCCGACACGCTGAAGGAGGTGATGACGCGGATCGCCTGGAAGAACCACAAGAACGGCGCGCTCAACGAGCGCGCCCAGTTCCAGTCCGAGGTGGCGAAGGAGAAGATCGCCTGCTCGCCGACGGTCGCCGGCCAGCTCGGCATCTTCGACTGCTCCGGCGTCTCCGACGGCGCGGCCGCCGCGCTGATCGTGCGGGCCGAGGACGCTCACCGGTACACGGACAGCCCCATGTACGTGAAGGCGCTCTCGTTCGTCGCCGGCAAGGCGCAGGGCCCCGTCGATCCGGACTACGACTACACGAGCTTCGACGAGGTCGTCGCCTCCGCCTCTGACGCCTACGCGCAGGCGGGCGTCGAGGACCCGCGCGAGGAGATCGCGCTCGCCGAGGTCCACGACTGCTTCACGCCGACCGAGCTGGTGCTGATGGAGGACCTGGGGTTCTCCGAGCGGGGGGAGGGGTGGAAGGACGTCAACGACGGCGTCTTCGACCTCGACGGCGAGCTGCCCGTGAACCCCGACGGCGGCCTGAAGAGCTTCGGGCATCCGATCGGAGCCAGCGGCCTGCGGATGCTGTTCGAGTGCTGGACGCAGTTCCGGGGCGAGGCGGGCGAGCGGCAGCTGGAGGACCCGAAGCTGGGGCTGACACACAACCTGGGCGGTGAGCCCGGAGCCTGCGTCTCGTTCGTCTCGATCGTGGGCGCCGAGTCCGGCTGAGCCGGTCCGGCGTGCCCTCGGTAACCCGCAGGAGCCAGAGCGACCGCGCGGCGCGAGCCGCGGCGATGCGCCAGCGCACGCTGGAGGCGATCGAGCGCCTGCTCGAGCAGGGGACGACGTTCACCGAGCTGAGCGTGGAGCAGATCGTGAACGAGGTGGGGATCTCGCGCTCGACCTTCTACGTCTACTTCGAGGACAAGGGCCACCTGCTGCGCGCCCTGACCGAGGACATGCTCGAGCGCATGCTGGCTGTGAGCCGCGCCTGGTGGGCCCACCTCCCCGAGGCCGACTACGCCGAGCTGGAGCGGGGGATCACCGACCTGGTCGAGACCTATCGCGCGCACTCCACCCTGATGGCCGCGATCGTGGACATGGCCGCCTACGACCCGGGCGTGCGGGCCGAGCTGGAGAAGCTGATCGTCGGGGGCCAGACGGAGCTGGCCGACCAGATCCGCCGCGGTCAGCGCGCCGGAACCGTCAGGCCCGAGCTCGACCCCGAGCGGACGGCGGGTTGGCTCGCGTGGATGGTCGAGCATGGGCTGCACGAGCTCGTCCGGGGGGCCGATGACGCCGAGGCCGAGCGGCTCGCCAAGGCGCTCTCCATGGTGCTCTGGAACGCCCTCTACGAGCCCGCGCCCAGGTGAGCCAGGCGGCGTGGGCGCGGAAGTTGGCTGTGGTAGGGTTCGAGCGGCCTGACCGGACAGGGTGTTCGGTCGCCGTAGGAGAGACGGGAAGCCCAGGAGGAGACAGGATGCCGGTCGAACTGCAGTCGCCCGAGAAGGACCTCTGGGTGCCGCGCCCGGCCGCGGGTGAGGACTGGGACCCGCACACGATCCACACCCACTACTTCGGGTTCTCGATCCCCGAGCGGAAGATCGGCGCCTTCATCTACCTGCGCTGGCACCCGGCCCTGAACTGCAGCCACGGCGGCGTCTGCATCTTCCAGGGCACCGACAACCTCGTGCCCCTCGACATGGAGCACCTCGACTACGAGATCGGCATGTCCTGGCCCCGCGTGGAGGGCAACGCGATCACCACCGACAACGGGCTGCGGATCGAGTTCACCGAGCCCGGCCGGCAGGCGAAGGTCTCCTATCGCTCCGCAGGGCGGCGATGCCTCCTTCGAGCTGACGCAGACCGCGGTGACTCCGCTGCTGCGGCGCGGTCACGTGCTCGCCGGGCGAGGACGAGCGACAGCGACCCCGCGCTCGAACCCGGCGGCCTCGAGCAGATCATGCGCTGCACCGGCGAGCTCGTCCTGCACGGCGAGCGCTACGAGGTCGACTGCACCGAGGCCCGCGATCGCTCCTGGAACCAGCTGCGGACCGAGCGCCCGCTTCCCTACCCGCCGATCGGCTGGTCGCCGATGTACTTCGGCGAGGACCTCGCCTTCAACCAGGTCGGCTACGAGCCGCTCGACACCGACCCCGCCTGGAAGGGCCTGTACGAGGTCCCCGAGGACAGGCCCGCCTTCAACTGGGGCTGGGTCCTGGTCGACGGCGAGGCCCGCGAGCTCGCCAGCGTGCGCCGCAGCACGCACGAGTACCACCCGCGGCTGCACTGCTCGATGCGCCACGAGATCGAGGCCGTGGACGAGCGCGGAGACAGCCACCGGTTCGAGGGCGAGACGATCGCCGTCGCGCCGGTGCCCGCGTGGCCGAACATGCAGCCGGCGATCCACGTCGCCCGCTGGACCGACGAGCGGGGACGGGAGTCCCACTCCAGCTTCCAGGAGATCTGGTTCGCGCCCTACCAGCGCGCGATGAAGCAGCGGGCGCTGGAGGGCAGCGCTCGCACGGCGCGATGACGTCCGAAGGCGAGCCGCGCCCCTCAACCCGGCCGACGACTGGGACCCGCTCCACTTCTCCGAGCCGCAGCAGCTGCACTGGACTACCGACAACGTCGGCGAGGCGATTCCGGGGGTGATGACGCCGCTCAACTGGTCGGTCTGGAAGCCGGTCGGGGACGGGATGTCGCGTGAGACCGCGCGTCGGATCGGAGCCTTCACCCGCTCCGAGCTGACTCCGCCCAGCGAGGAGGAGCGAATCGTCCAGGCCTTCTACGGGCGCATCGCGATCCAGGTCGAGTACATGGCGACGATCGGGGACCGGCTTCCGGGCACCTCCGGGCCGGACGCGGTGGCGGGGCTGCTGGGCAAGGTGCCCGATGCGATCACCTTCGCGCCGACCCGGCGGCGCTATCCGGCGATCGCCATGCGGCTGCCGTACGCCTTCGCGACTTCACCCGGCCGGATCGGCAGGCTCGCGGCGCGGACGGACGCGTGGTGGCGCGAGCAGGTGCCCAGATTCGGGGAGCTCGACCTGGACCGATCGATCAGAACGTTCACCGAGGGTCGCGAGCGCTTCGACGAGGCCATGCACACGCACGTGATCGGGCTGCTCAGCACCGTGCAGCCTCTGTACGACGGCGCTCACCAAGCTGGTCGAGCGCGCCGGCGTCGGCGACGTGGGGCTGCTGAGCGGCACCGGGGGAGCCGAGATGGCGATCGTCGAGGACATCTGGGGCGCGGCGCGCGGGCGCATCGAGCCCGAGCAGGTGATCCGAAACCACGGCTTCCACGGGCCCCGGGAGGGCGAGCTCAGCTCCCGCGTCTGGCGCGAGGATCCCGAGCCGCTGCTGCGGATGATCGCCGAGTACGCCGCGCGTGACGAGTCCGAGGACCCCGCCGCTCGCGAGCGGGAGCGGAACGGCGATGGCCGACGCGATGCGGCGCGAGGTGATCGCCGCGGTGCCGCGCTCGCAGCGAGCCTCGACGCGGTTGCTGCTGCGCCTCGCCGCCCGGCGGTTGCCCATCCGCGGCGTGGGCAAGCGCGCCTTCCTGCAGGCGTTCGACGTCGCCCGCGGCTCCGCCCGGCGGGCCGGCGAGGAGCTGGCGGCCGCGGGCGCGCTCGAGCAGCCCGACGACGTCTTCTACCTCACCGACGTCGAGCTGACCGGGGGGCTTCCGCCCGATGCGAGGGACCTCGTCGCCCGCCGCCGCGAGCGACGGGCGGAGTACGAGCTGCTGACGATCCCGGGGAGCTGGCGGGGGACTCCGGCGCCCGAGCCGATCGGGGCGGGCGACGGATCCGCCGACGGAACCCGAGCGGACCTGGTCGAGGGGCTCGGCGTCAGCTCCGGCGTCGTCGACGGCGTCGTGCGGGTGGTGACCGACCCCGGCTTCGCGGACGTCGAGCCGGACGAGATCCTGGTTACGCCCACCACCGACCCGAGCTGGTCCTCGATCATGTTCGTCTCGTCGGCGCTGATCGTCGACATCGGGGGGCCGCTCAGCCACGCGGCCGTGGTCGCGCGGGAGCTCGGCATCCCCTGCGTGGTCAACACCCGCAGCGGCACGCAGCGCGCTGCGCACGGGCGACCGGGTCAGGGTGGACGGCTCGAGGGGGACGGTCGAGGTCCTGGAGCGAGCCGGCTCATGATCACATCGATCCACAAGGAGGAAGCACGATGACGACGACGCTGACCCGCGACTGGGGCGAGCTCGCCCACCCCGTCAGGGACGACCACCCGGGGCAGGACATGCCCGCCTGGAAGGACAACGCGTACCTGTGCTTCTGGGATCCCGAGCACGACGCGCACGGCGTGATCCACGTCTCCACCTCCCCGAACGCCGAGGGCAGGCGGGCGCGCGCCAGCTTCTCGGTCCGGGGCAGGACGGCGGAGGTCGCCGAGGAGCTGGAGCCGGGCAGCTTCGCGAGCGAATCGATCAGCTTCGGCCTCGACGGCCCGATCGAGGTGCGCAGCGACCGCATCGAGGCCAGCCTCGATCACGCTCCCCGGGGCCGCTGGTGCGACTACGGCACCACCGGCGTCGTGCCCGAGCTGGTGGAGGGCGAGCCGCTCCAGCACTTCCAGGGAGCGGCGGCAGTGACCGGCTCGGTGTCGGTGGACGGCGAGCGGTCGGAGGTCGACGGAGTGGGCCTTCGCGACCGCACCTGGGGCTACCGCGACGAGTCCAAGATGTGGCCCGAGTACATCGGGATCATCGCCGACATCGACGGGCGGCTGCTGACGGTGATGAAGTTCCGCAACGACGGCGGCTCGGCGTCTGCCGGCTTCATGCTCTCCGACGGCGAGCCCGTCGCGGTGGACGAGCTCTCCGGCCTGACCCGCGACCCCGCCGGCCTCTTCGCCGCCGCCAGCGTCACGCTGGCGGACGGCGAGGCACTCGACCTGCGGATGACCGGGCGGATGGCCGGCTTCTGGGTCCCGATGGGCTGGGAGCGCCAGGGGCCGACGATGAGCGCCTACGACGAGCTGATCGCGATCAGGACCGGGGACGGCCGCGTCGGACACGGGATGGTCGAGCAGGGGATCGTCAGGCAGCTCAGCTGAGGCGGGGCGGACGCGATGGCACCCGAGCCGGATTCGCCGTGAGCGGCGGCGGCCACGGCCGAATCGAGGTCGCGCCGGGCGTCGAGCTGTTCGTCCAGGACGTCGGGAGCGGCCGCCCCGTCGTCCTCATCGCGGGGTTCGGGATGAGCCACGAGGCGTGGGACGCCGAGGTGCGGCTGCTGGCCGAGGCGGGGCATCGCGTGGTCTGCGTCGACCTGCGGGGCACCGGGCTCTCGGACAAGCCCCTTGACGGCTACGAGGTCGAGCGGCTGGCCGACGACGTCGAGGCCGTGATCGAGCGGCTCGACCTGCGACAGGCCACGCTGGTCGGCTGGTCCTTCGGCGGACAGGTCGCCTTCCGGCTCGCCGCGTCGATTCCCGAGCGGCTCGCCCAGCTCGTGCTGGTCGCCTCCAACGGGGTGCGCGCCAGCCGCAGCGAGGAGTTCCCATTCGGCCGCCCGCCCGACCAGCTCGAGGAGCCGCTGCTCGCGGCCGAGCGGGCCGACCGGGTGGCGGCGCGCCGGCAGACGATCGCCTCGGGCTTCCACCGGGAGCCGGACGCGCACACCCTGGACTGGCTGGTCGCCTGCTCGCTCCGAATGCCGTCGTGGGCGGCGGTCGCCAGCTACCGGTCGATGTTCCGCTCGGACCTGCTCGCGGACCTCCCCCGGGTCGAGCTCCCCGCGCTGCTGATCTTCGGGGAGGAGGACCCGGTCCACTCGGGCAAGGCGGCGCGCTGGCTCAGCGAGCGGCTGCCGGGCTCGCGGATGGTGGAGCTGCGCAACTGCGGGCACTTCCCGATGTTCGAGGCGCCGCAGGAATTCGACGCCGCGCTGCTCGAGTTCATCGCCGAGGTGCCCGACGCTCCCGATTGACCCGCGGGGGGGCCGACGGCCCTCCGCTCGGCCCTAGCCCCCGGCGTCGTTGGTGACGGTCTCGGCGTCGACGACCGCCATCGTGCCGTGGGCGCTGGTGCAGAGGCGGTTGCGGGAGTCGAACACGTCGACGTCGACGTGGACCAGCGTGCGGCCCGACGAGCGGACGAACCCCCGCAGGGTCAGCGGCGGCACGGCGGGACGGTGATAGGACGCGTGCACGCTCGCGGTCACCGCGAGGAAGCCGGGGGGCAGCACGGCGATCGCGGCCATGCCCATGCAGTGGTCGGCGAGCGCGACCTGGAGCCCGCCGTGAACCGAGCCGTTCGGGTTCGCGACCACGGGCGCCCGCTCGAGCCCGGCGGTGAGGCGCCCGTCGCCCAGCTCCGAGGTGACCAGCCCGAGCGCCCTGCAGAAGGGCAGCTCGTTCGCCCAGCGCAGCCAGCTCTCGGCCGTGCGCTCCGGCGGCGGGATGGGGTCCCAGTCGCGGGACTGGACGGGGCCGCCCACCTCAGAGGCCGATCGAGCTCGCCACGATCTCCTTCATCCGCTCGCTGCTGCCTCCGTACAGCCGCAGGAAGCGCGCGTCGGCGAAGGCGTGGGCGATCGGGTACTCGAGCATGTAGCCGTAGCCGCCGTGAAGTTGCACCCCCCAGTCGACGGCCCGGCCGAACAGCTCGCTCGCCTGGAGCTTCGCGGCCGCGGCGCGCAGCGGTGTCAGCCCGCCGTCCCCGTGCTCGCGAACGCAGGCGTCGACGAACGCCCCGGTCGCCTCGATCTCGGCCGCGACCGCGGCGAGCGCGAAGCGGGTGTTCTCGAACTCGGCGATCGGGCGGCCGAAGGCGCGGCGGTCGTGCACGTACTCGAGGGTCTCGCCGAGGGCGCGACGGGCGCCGGCCACCGCCATCACCGCCAGGCCGAGCTGCTCCACCACGACGCGGCGGGCGAGCGCCGCGGCGAGCGAATCGCCGCCGGTCACAGCCTCGGCCTCGACCCCGTCGAAGCGCAGGTCGGCTCGGTCGCAGCCCGTGGGGCCCACCAGCTCGGGGGCCGGCGCCCGGCTCAGCCCCGGCGAGTCCGCGTCGAGGACCACCAGGGTCGGATCGTCGTCTCCCTCGGCCAGGGCGGTGACGAGGATGAGCTCGGCGAGGCCCCCGTTGACCACGCCGGCCGCGGATCCATCGAGCACGATGGAGCCGCCTTGGCGGCGCGCGCGCGGCGGCTCGGCGGGCGAGGCGAACGCGGCGAGGGTCTCGCCGGTGGCCAGCCCGGTGAGCCGGTCGGCCTCTTCCTCGCCGGCGTTCTCGACCAGCAGCGGGACGGCGATCTCGTTGCAGGCCAGCAGCATCAGCGCCAGGCCCGCCGCGTTCGCGCTCATCGCCTCCTCCAGCAGCACGGCGCCGAAGCGGAGGTCGTCGATGCCGGCGCCGCCGTGCCGCTCGGGCACCGACGCCGCGACGAACTGGTGGGCCGCGAGCTCGCCGAACAGCTGCCGCGGGATGCCCTCCCGGCGCCACCCCGGATAGGCGGGAATGACCTCCCGCTCCAAGAAGGTCCTGAAGCTGTCGCGGAAGGCCTCGTGCTCGTCGTCGAAGAGCTCGCGACGCTGGGTCGAGGCTGTCGTCGGGCCCCCGCTCACCGGCTCAGCGCGGGGGCATCCGGATCGCGCCGTCGAGGCGGATCGTCTCGCCGTTCAGCATCGGGTTCTCGACGATGTGCAGGGCCAGCGCCGCGAACTCGTCGGGCTCGCCGAGGCGGCTGGGGTGCGGCACGGATTTCGCGAGCCCCGCCCTGACCTCGTCGGAGACCCTCGCCAGCAAAGGTGTGTCGAACGTCCCCGGCGCGATCGTGCAGACGCGGATGCCCTTACCGGCCAGGTCGCGCGCCGCGACGATGGTCATCCCGGCGATTCCCGCCTTGGAGCTCGTGTAGGGAATCTGGCCGATCTGCCCCTCGAAGGCGGCAACCGACGAGGTGAGCACGCAGACGCCGCGGTCGCCGTCGACCGCCTCGTTGGCGGCCATCCGCGCCGCGGCCAGCCGCAGCGCGTTGAACGACCCGATCAGGTTGACGTTGACCACCTCGGTGTAGGTCTCGAGCGAGCCGGGGCTGCCGTCCTTGTTGACCAGTCGGACCGCCCCGCCGCGGCCCGCGCAGTGGACGAGCGCGCGCAGCGGCCCGCCGGCCTCGGCCGCGTCGAAGGCGGCGTTCATCTGGTCGGTGTCGGTGACGTCGGCCGCCGCGAACGCGGCGCCGTCGGCCAGCTCCCCCGCAACCGCCTCGCCGTCCGAGCCGGGCAGGTCGACGATCACGACCCGAGCGCCGGCCTCGAGCAGCCGCCTGGCGGTCGCCAGGCCGAGGCCCGAGGCCCCGCCGGTGATGACGGCCGAGCCGCCCTTCAGGTCCATCCAGGTTCTCCGTTCGACGATCCGCTTGGCTCGCTGCGCGCGGATGTTAACGATCGTTTGATGGCTCGGCGTACCGCCCTCCGCGCTAGCGTGGGAGCGATGGAGGGGACACGCGAGCGGATCCTGGCCGCGGCCGCGCGCTGCTTCCGGCGCCAGGGGATCCACGCCACCACCGTCGTGGACATCGCCGGCGAGGCCGGCGTCACGCGCCAGACGCTCTACAACCACGTGCCCGGCGGCAGGAACGGGATCATCGCCGAGGTGATCGTGGACGAGGCCCACCGCGTCAACGAGCGGGCCCGGCGAAAGCTCCGGGCCGATCGTCCCGCCCCCGAGCTGATAGCCGACGCCGTAGTGGAGCTGGCCCTCTCGGCGCGCCGCAGCCCCTACGTCGAGTTCCTGATCGCGGGCGGGGCGCTGGACGTCACCTCGGCCGTGATCGACCGCTCGCCGGGGGTGACCGAGGTCATGGTCGAGTACTGGATGCCGATCCTGGAGCGCCTGCGCGAGGCCGGCGAGCTGAGCCCGGAGCTCGACCTCGACGAGTCCGTGCGCTGGCTCACCTTCGTGCACGTGGGGCTGGTCGCGCAGCCGGAGGCCTTCCACTCGGATCCCCGCCTGATCCGGGAGTCCGTGCGCCGCTTCGTGGTGCCGGCGCTCGTCGAGTGATGGAGCTTGCTTGACACTTGACAGAAAGTGTCAAATAGGCGAGAGTTGAGGCGTGGCAGCGGATCCCGTCAGCCAAAGCAGCCGCGCGGACACCTACTGGACCACGGTCAACGCGACGGAGGCGCTGCCCGGCAGGACGACCCCCCTCACCTGGACCTTCTACAGCGACGCGACCGAGCTCGCCCTGCGCGGCTCCTTCGCCGAGATGGGGGTGCTCAGCAAGCGCGACGTCGTGATCCCGGATGACGGCGACGAGCGCTTCATCGGGATCTTCTTCGCGCACCCGGCGGCGAACCTGAACCGCTTCCGCCTGGCGGCCGACCTCTCGCCCGGCAGCTCGGGGGATGCCCTGGAGCGGCAGTTCTTCGGCACGGTGCGGACCGGCGCGGCCTCGCACAAGAGCCGCCGCCGCTATCCGGCGGTGGCGGTCCGGATGCCCGTCGCGCTCGCGCGCGTCGGCGGGCGCGTGCGCCGAGCCCGCGACCGAACCCACGCCTGGTGGCTCGACGCGGTGAGGGGTGACCCAGACCGCGACCGCGACCGGCGGCTGCTGGCCGAGGCGGTCGAGCAGTACCGGCGCGTGCTGCACTGGCACGGGCTTGGAACGATGCTTACGCAGGGGATCTACGACCAGCTCGCCCAGATCTGCACCGAGGCCGGGATGGAGCGCCACGAAAACGCGATCGTCGCCGGAGTCGAGGGCCTGGACGAGACGGAGGTGGTCGCCGACCTGTGGGAGCTCTCGCGCGGCCGGCTCTCGATCGAGACGGTGGTGGCGCGACACGGATTTCACGGTCCCGAGGAAGGCGAGCTGGCGACGACCGTGTGGCGGGAGCGCCCCGAGCTGCTCGACGCCGTGGTCGGCGCCCTTGCGGCGATGCCGGATGACGAGTCGCCGCGGCGCAAGTGCGAGCAGAGCGCCGCCGATGCGCGCGAGGCCGCCACCGCGCTGCGCCGGTCGCTGGGGCCGGCGGCGCGGGGGCGGGCGAGCGCGCTGACCGCCCTCGCCCGGCGGCTGATGCCGCTGCGCGAGGTCGGCCGCGGCGCCATGGTCAGGACCTTCGACGTGGGGCGCTGCGCCGCGCGCCGCCTCGGCGACTCCCTGGTTGCCGAGGGCGCGCTCGCCGACCGCGACGATGTCTTCTTCCTGACGGTGGGCGAGCTGACGGCGGCCGCGCCCCCCGCCGAGGCGGGCGAGCTCGTCTCGGAGCGGCGGGCGCGCCACCTGCGCTATCTCGAGATCGAGCTGCCCGACGGCTGGTGGGGCGAGCCGGAGCCGATCGAGACCGAGGTGGACCCCGCCACGGCCGAGCTGGAGGGCACCGCGGCCAGCCCGGGCGTGGTCGAGGGAATAGCCAAGGTCGTCGCGTCCTCGGAGGGGTCGGAGCAGATCAATCCGGGGGAGGTGCTCGTCTGCCACACGACCGACCCGGGCTGGGCGCCGCTCATGCACGCGGCCTCCGGCCTGGCCATCGACGTCGGGGGCCCGCTCAGCCACGGGGCGATCGTGGCGCGGGAGCTCGGGATCCCCTGCGTGATCGGGACCGGGGAGGGCACGCGCGTGATCCGGAGCGGCGACCGCGTCGAGGTCGACGGGGGCGCGGGGCGCGTCCGGGTGCTGGAGCGGATCGTGAGCGCCTGATGGAAGCCGGCATCGAGCTGAGCCTCAGCGCTCCCTCCGACGAGCACCCTCACCCGCCGCGGGCGGACGTCCCGCTGTGGAGCGAGAACTACGCCTTCGTCTGCTTCGACCCCGAGCGCGAGACCGGTGTCTTCATCCACCTCGGCCGCCTTCCGCACAACCCCGACCTCTGGCGCGGGACCACCGCGGCGCTCCTTCCGGGCGGGGAGCTGTCGATCTCGAAGTCCGTCGGGCTCTCAGCGGATCCGGCTCTGGCGAGCAGCGGAGCCCTGAGCCTGAAGTGCGAGCGGCCGTTCGAGCGCTGGTCGCTGCACCAGGACGGGATGGCGATGCGGACCGACTCCGAGGCGGCGGCGGCCGGGCTGGTCGTCGACCGGCCCGTCGAGCGGCTCGCATACGAGCTCGCCTACGAGAGCATCTGCCCCGTCTGGGACCTGACGGACTGGATGCGCGCCCAGCAGTGGGGACACGCCCACATCGAGCAGGCGGGCAGGTTCAGCGGACGGTTGCAGGCCGGCGGGCGCACCATCGAGCTGGACTGCACCGGGTTCCGGGACCACACGCTCGGCCCGCGCAACTTCGCCAATCTGAATCGGACCTGCTGGGCCCACGCCGAATTCCCCAGCGGCCGGGTGTTCTGCGCCCTGCGCATCTGGAGCCCCGAGGACGAGGTCGTGCTGAACCAGGGCTTCGCCTATGAGGGCGGCCAGATGCGCTACCTGGATCCCGGCGAGATGCCGACGCTGACGGCCCCCGACGCCTCCCCACGCGAATTCGGGGTGACCCTGGGCGACGGCGAGGTCTCGATCGGCGGCGAGGTGCTGCACGCGCTGCCGTTCATGCTCGACGAGCCCAACGACCTGCTCGTGGGCACCGACCCGTCCCGCACCACGACCAAGGTGATCGTCGAGGCCCCGAGCCGCTTCGACTGGGACGGCGAGGTCGGCTACGGGTGGCTCGAGCGCAGCCGCCGCATCGACCAGCTCTGAGCCCCCCTAGAGCCGCTCGATCACGGTCGCGTTCGCCATCCCGCCCGCCTCGCACATCGTCTGCAGCCCGTAGCGCCCTCCGTCGGCCTCCAGCGCGTTCAGCATCGTCGTCATCAGCCGCGCCCCGGAGGCCCCGAGCGGGTGCCCCAGCGCGATCGCCCCGCCGCGCGGGTTGAGCCGCTCGAGGTCGGCGTCGAAGTGCTTGCGCCAGGCGAGCGGCACGGGCGCGAACGCCTCGTTCACCTCGTAGTGGTCGATCTCGTCCAGCTTCATGCCGGTCTTGGCCAGGACCCGCTCGGTCGCCGGGATCGGGGCGCTCAGCATCGTGATCGGGTCGTCGGAAGCGACGCCGAAGCCCCTGAAGGCGGCCCGCGGGCGCAGCCCGAGCTGGGAGGCCCGCTCATCGCTCATGATCAGCATGGCGCTGGCCCCGTCGGTCAGCTGCGAGGAGTTGCCGGCGGTGACGCTCCACTCGATCTCCGGAAAGCGCTCGCTCATCTCGTCGCTCTCGAACGCGGGCCTCAGCTCGGCGAGCTTCTCGACGGTGGTCCCGGGACGGATCGTCTCGTCGCCCTCGACGAGCTTTCCGTCGCCGTTGTCGCCGCCGACCGAGATCGGCACGATCTCGCCGTCGAAGCTGCCATCTTCGGCGGCCGCGGCGGCGCACTGGTGGGAGCGCGCCGAGAACACGTCGAGCTCGGTCCGGCCCAGCTCCCAGCGGGAGGCGATCAGCTCGGCCGAGATTCCCTGGGGCACCAGCCCGGGGGCGTAGCGCTCGGTCACCGAGGGGCCGAACGGGTCCTGCCCGATCCGGGCCGTGAACATCGGCACCCGGCTCATGGACTCGACGCCGCAGGCCACGACCGTGTCGTAGGCGCCCGCCATGATCCCCTGCGCCGCGAAGTCGGCGGCCTGCTGGCTGGAGCCGCAGCGCCGGTCGATCGTCGTCGCCGGGACGTGCTCGGGGAGCCCGGCCGCGAGCCAGGCCCAGCGTCCCGCGGGGCCGGCCTGCTCGCCCACCTGGCTGACGCAGCCGGCCATCACGTCCTCGACCTCGCCCGGATCGACGTCGTTGCGGTCCATCAGCCCCTTCAGGGTCTGGGCCAGCAGCTCCACGGGGTGCAGCTCGCTGAGCGCGCCGCCGGGCTTGCCGTTGCTCGCCGCGCGGCCCTTCGCCATCGGCGAGCGAACCGCGTCGATGATCACCGCGCTGCGCACGCCCAGAATGTTAACGACCGTTGGCTGCCACGGCGCGTTGGCCCCTAGAGCCCGAGCGACTGGGCCACGATCACCTTCATGATCTCGCTCGAGCCGCCGAAGATCCGGCTGACGCGGGCGTCGGCGTAGGCGCGGCCGATTCGCGAGTCCCGCTCGTAGCCCGCCGCCCCGTGGAGCTGGAGGCAGCGGTCGACGACGCGCCCCTGGAGCTCGGTGCAGAACAGCTTCACGGCGGCGGCGTCCGACGCGGCGAGCCGGCCCGCCAGGAGAGCCTCCAGCGCCTGGTCCACCAGGGCCTGGCCCGCGCTCACCTCGGTCGCGCATGCGGCGAGCTCGAACTTGACGTGCTGGGGCAGCTGGTCGGCCCGCTCGCCGTTGGCGGCGCCGTTCGTGGCGCCGTTGCTCGGTGCCAGCGCCTGCACCGAGCAGTCGAGCGCGGCCGCCGCCGCGGCCTGCGAGTTGACCGCGATCGAGAGGCGCTCCTGGGCGAGGTTCGACGTCAGGTACTCGAAGCCCCGGTTCTCCTCGCCCAGCAGGTCGGACGCCGGGACCGGCGTGTCCGTGAAGTAGAGCTCGCAGAGGTCCTGCGCCTTCAGCCCGATCTTCTCGAGGCTGGGCCCGCGCTCGAAGCCGGGCGCGGTCGCCTCCACCATCAGCAGGCTGATTCCGCGCCGCCAGGCGGCGGGGTCGGTCTTGACCGCGAGGATGATCAGGTCCGCCCCCCGCCCGTTGGAGATGAAGGTCTTGGTCCCGTTGACGGTGTAGGCGTCGTCCTCGCGAATGGCTCGGGTCGCCATCGCCTTCATGTCCGAGCCGGCGCCGGGCTCCGACATCGCCAGCGCCACCACCGCCTCGCCCGCGGTCAGCCGCGGCAGCCAGCGCCGTCGCTGCTCCTCGGTCGCGTACTCGAGCAGGTAGGGCATGCAGATGTCGGTGTGGACGCGGAGGCCCCCCAGCGCGAGGCCCAACCGCTGTGCCTCCTCGGTGACCACGACGCTGTGCCGGAAGTCGGAGTTCGGCAGGCCGCCGTACTCGGGCGGGACGCCGATGCCGAGAATCCCGAGCTCGCCTGCGCGGAGCCAGAACTCGCGCGGAGGCCGCGCCGCCCGCTCCCACTCCGGGTAGACCGGCACGACCTCGCGCTCGAAGCAGTCGCGCACTTCGGCTCGAAACGCCTCGTGCGCCGGGGTGAAGACGGTGCGCTCCACGGCGCCAATCGTACTGAACGGTCGTTTACATCACCGCCGCCGCGGCGGGTTCGCCGGCCCGCGGGCGCGCCTCGCTAGGCTCCCGGCTGTGATCACTGACGCCGGGGATGTGCCCGTCGCCGGCGGAGGCCGGGTCCGCGCACGAGCGGTGTTCCGGCTCTCGGGTGGCCTCGTGCGCTCGAACGAGCTCGGCGCGCTGGAGGCCGCCGGGCTGCGCCGCGTCGTCGACCTGCGCGGCGAGGACGAGGATCGCTCCGTGATCCAGGACTGGGCGCGTTCGAATCACGTCGACTACGTGAGCCAGCCGATCCCCGCCGCCGGGAAGATCGACTTCGCCGACGCGGCGCGCGACGGCCTCACCCCCGATCAGGCGGCGGACCGGATGACCTCGCTCTACCGCGAGATCGTCGACGACCACGGGTCCGAGATCGCGGGGACGATCGCCGCCATGGCCGACGAGCAGCCGGCCGGCTATGGGTGCGCGGCCGGCAAGGACCGGACGGGAATCGTGACGGCGTTCCTGCAGGCGCTGCTCGGAGTGGCCGAGGACGAGATCGTGCGCCGCTACGTCCAGGGCGCGCCCGGCCTGGACAGCCTCGGGCCGCTGGCGCGCGGCTACCTGGAGCTGGACGATGGGGACCCCCTCCCGGCCGGGATCGAGAAGCTCCTCGAGCCGCTGCCTGACTCGATCCGGGCCGCGCTCGATGAGGCCGAGCGAGCGGACGGCAGCGTCCCCGCCTACCTCGAGCGAAACGGCCTGCGCCCCGAGACCGCGGCCGGGCTGCGTGAGCGCCTGCTCGTCGCCGGCTGACCGCCGCGCGCGGAACCGCGCCGGCCGAGCTCAGCCGCTCGCGCCCAGCTCCGCCGCGAGCCGCCGCTTGAACTCCTCGAACGCCCGCCGCAACGAGTCCGTGTCGCCCCGCTCCAGGTAGTCGATCGTCAGGCCCGCCAGCGTCGCGAGCGTCAGATTGACGGTCAGATCGAGGCGATCCGGCTCGTAGCGCGCGCCGCCGCTGGAGGCGGCGACGACCCGGGCGAGCAGCTCGCGATACTCCTGGCGCACGGCGGCGATCGCGGCGCGGTGGCTGGGGTCGGTGACGGACTCCGCGATCAGGCCGAAGAAGATCGCGTGCAGGCCGGGATCGGCCAAGATTTCGTCCCAGACCGCGTCGAGCGCCCCCGAGAGTGCGGCGCCCGGGTCCTCCTGCCCGGCGACCGCCTCCTCCACCTGCCCCAGGATCCTCCTCCCGAGGACGCCCACGGCCTCGTCGAACAGCCGGTCGCGCGTGCCGAAGTAGTGCAGCACCATGCGCTTGCTGGTCCCCGCCTCGTCGGCGATGCGCTGCAGCGAGGTCGCCGCGTAGCCGTGCTTCCGCAGGGCCCGCAGCGTCGCCTCGACGATGGCGTCCATCTGCCGCTCGCGCTTGCTTGTGGCGGTGCTGGTCGCGATCCTCACATTGTGAACCAATCGGTACAATCGAGGTGTGATGGATGGGCCGCTGGCCGTCGTCAAGGGCGCGTATCGCGCCTGGGAGGAGCGGGACTTCGTCGAGGCGCTCTGCGCGCTCGACCCCGACGTCCGCTGGCACCAGGAGGACGGCCTCCCCTACCCGGGCGACTACATCGGCCGCGACGCGGTCGCGGGCCTGCTCCGAGACGTGCTCAGCGACTGGGCTCGCCTCGAGGTGAAGCCGCTCCGCTACACCGCCTACGGCAGCCTCGTGTCGGTGGTCGGCTCCTATGAGGGCGAGGGCAAGCTGACGCGCTTCCGGTTCGAGGATCGGTTCGTCCATCTCTGGTACATCGCCGGCGGGCGGGGCGTCTGGACCGGCCTCTACCGCGCCCCGGCGCCGGCGCTGCGCGACCTCGACCTGATGGCCGGCGCGGCGGCCGAGCGAGCGGCCGCGCCCCGTGGGCTGGTCCCCGCGGCGTAGGATTAGCGCGCCCTGACGGCGGCCGCCCCCGATCCCCCGAGCTGGGACTACTGGCTCAACACCCGGCCCGAGCGGGGCTGCGTGGTCACGCGCGCGAACGCGGCCGACGGCTACCCGAAGCCGCTCACCCCGCTGACCCAGGACTTGGTGATCACCTGCGAGAACCGCGGCGCGCACCGGTTCTTCTCGCGCACGCTCGGAGTGCTCGATCCCGCGGACTCCTCGCAGCCGTTCATGCTCGCCTTCTACGGGCTGGTCTGCATCAACGTCGACCTGATCGGCGGCTGCGGGGCGCGCCTGCCCGGCACCACGCGCCGCCGTTTGCTCGAGAACTACTTCGGCTTCGACCCGGACCCCGACCTGCCCGAGCCGGGGCCGGTCCCCTCGCGCCTCCGCACCGTCGGCGACGGGGCGAGGGTGGCGACCCGCATGATCGGTGCCTACCGCGATTTCGAGGACCACATCGGCCGCGTCAGGGCGAGGGTCGCCGCGAGCCGGCCGGCCGCGGCGGAGCCCAGCGGCGATCAGCTCGCGGACTGGCTGGAGCGGCTGTTCGACGTCGCCGGCGACGCCTGGGTGCTGCCGATGATCGGAGGCTCGCTCGCCTCCTCGTCCTTGGACATGGTTCGCGGGCAGCTGCGGGGCGACGCGTCCGAGCGCACCGACCTCTGCAACCGGCTGCACACCGGGATCGGCGGCAACGAGAGCGCCGAGGCGGGGCTGGCCGCGCGCGAGCTGGCGCGGGTGGCCCGCGACGAGGGGCTGGCTGACGAACTGGCGGCGGGGGGGACGGCCGAGCGGCTCGCTGCGAGCAGCCCCCGCTTCTCGGCCGAGCTCGAGCGGGCCATCGCCCGCTTCGGGTATCGAGGCGTCTCAGAGCTCGAGCTGTCTCGACCGAGCTGGAGGCAGGATCCCGACCAGCTCGTCGATTCGGTCCGCCGGGAGCTGGACGCTCCGGCCGGCGGCGGCGGCGGCGGCGCGGAGCGGGTCAGGGCCGAGGCGGAGGCCGAGGCGCGCGAGGCCCTGGGGCGGGCCCGCTACGAGGCGCTGCGGCGGACGCTGCGGATAACCCGGCGGGTGCTGTCGCTGCGCGAGAACTGCAAGATCCCGGTGGTCGCCGCCCACGACGACGTCAGGCTGCTGCTGGAGCGGGCCGGGCCGATGTTGGCCGAGAGGGGGCTGCTGCCCGACCCCGAGGCCGCCTGCCTGCTGCTGGGGTCCGAGCTCGCGGCCGCGCTGCGCGGGGGCGGCTGCCCGTCGGCCGAGGAGATCGCCGAGAGGCGGCGGGCCTTCGAGGCCTGTCAGGACGTGGTGCTCCCCGAGGTGATGCGCGTCACCGCGGACGGCCTCGAGAACGTGGACGAGGCGTTCTTCCGCGCGCAGGGCATGATCCCGCCCCGGCCGCAGGCCACGGCCGAAGGTGGGCCGCTGTCCGGGATCGCCGCCGCGCCCGGGTCCTGCACCGCGGTCGCCCGGGTGATCGACGATCCGACCGGGCCGGAGGGAGACGAGTTCGCCCCCGGCGATGTGCTGGTCGCCTCCACGGTCGACCCGGGCTGGGCGCCGCTGCTGGCGATCGCCGGGGCCGTGGTGCTCGATATCGGGGGGAGCTGTCGCACGGCGCGATGGTCGCGCGCGAGCTCGGCATCCCCTGCGTGGTCAACGTGAAGCTGGCCACGCGGACGATCGAGAGCGGATCGCTCGTCGAGGTCGACGGCTCCGCGGGGACGGTGAGCGCCGTGGAGCGGGCGGCCTCGCAGGCCGGCTGATCCCCCGCCGCCCTGACGGGGCTGAGGATCCGCGCTCCCGCCCTGAGGGGATGCTCAGGGAGCTGCGCCGGTGCCGGTCGCGCCCGGGTCGATCCGGTTCGTCGGGCTGCTCTGGCGGGCGATCGGGTCCTCGGGCTTCGGGCAGTCGTAGGCGGTCTTCGGGCCGCAGACCCCGGCGGTGCGCCACTCGCGCTCGATGAAGACGTCGGGCATCTCGGCGTGCATGCCCCAGTAGGCGTAGGGGATGTTGTAGGTGAACAGGATCGCCAGCTGGCAGACCCCCATGATCGCCAGGTAGCGAGCGAACGTGCGCAGCCTGCCGCTGCCGATCCGGAGCTTGTCGATGCCCCGCTCCGGCAGCGAGCGCCCCTGGTCGTCGCGGAAGAAGTGCAGGCAGGCGAGCGCCGTGTAGGTGCCGGCCCAGCTGACCGTCTCGTAGATCGGAAACTGGTGGTCCGTCCCCGCCCAGAGGCTGAGCTCGGGGACGACGCTGCCGTAGCTGAACAGCTGCGTCCGGGTGATGAAGCTCTCCAGCAGGATGTCGAAGACGCACAGGGCCAGGTAGGCGTAGAGGATCATGCGGAACCGGGAGATCGAGGGGTCCCGCGCCCGCAGCCAGCCCATGAACCGCGATCCGCAATACGCCGGGATCCCGACCAGCCAGAAGTAGGCGGTCAGGGCCCAGAGGGAGAGCGGGACCAGCTCCGAGTTAGGGCTGTTCCAGCCCGGGATGTGCGCGGTCCAGCTGCCGAAGTTGACCGAGGTGGTGCTGTAGAGGAACTGGGGGCTGGTCCAGTTGACCCACGGCTCCTGGAAGCAGATCATCGCGCAGCCGAGGAAGAAGAGCCCGTCGAAGGAGAGGCGCCCGGTGCGGATCTTCGGGCGCAGCACGAATATCCAGAAGATCAGCAGCGTGACCACAAGAGCGAACACCTCCCAGCTCCGCATCAGCGTCACGTACCAGTCCGGCGCCTGGTCGCGAGCGAGCGTGTTCGTCTGGAAGTCGCCGCTGGCGACCCAGGCGATCCAGCAGTAGGAGGCGAGCCCGAGCCAGAGCGCGCCGTTCAGGATCCACAGCCTCGCCGCGGTTCGCTGGTCGGTGTCTCGGCCGAGCGCCGGGGCGACGCGATCGGCCGCGGCCGGCCCCTGGGCGGCGGCGGGCACCTCGCTAGTCGCCGACACCGACCGGGCTGCGGGTGGCTGTCGAGGGAGCCCGCGAGGCGACGCGGCCGCCGGCGGCGATGCCGCTGACCAGGGCCGCGTTCACCCCGGGGATGGGGCTGACCAGGTCCCCGGCGAACTGCACGCGCGCGGCGGGGTCGATCGATCGCAGGAAGGCGTCGACGGCCTTGAAGCGGCCCTCGCGCATGATCGGGACCACGTTTCGCCAGCGGCCGATCTCGTGGTCGGCCAAGTCGCCCTTGAGGTCGCCGTAATAGGGCTCGATGAATCGGAGGACCTGGTCCAGGATCTCCTCGTCCGGCGCCTCGAGGTGCTCCAGGCACCACTCGTGACGGCAGAAGATCGTGAGCATGCCCTGGCCGGGCGGGCAGCGGCCGTTCGCCTTCAGGTGATCGACGATGACGCCGCACAGGTCCGGCTGCTCCCGAGGCGAGCACATGATGTAGGTGGCGGGGTTGTCCGGGCGCCGCGACAGCGCCAGGTGCGTGTTGACGCTCGCGATGTACTCGGTGCGCTCGTAGTAGTCGCGCTGCGGACCGTCCATCTGGGGATAGACCTCGAGCGCCCGGTCGGCGGTCAGGGTGATCACGGCGCTGTCGAAGACCTCGGTGCTCTCCTTGCCGTCCTCGCTCCAGGTGACCTCGACGCCGTCGCCCGTGTCGGTGACGTTGCTGACGGCGCAGCCCATGCGGACGTCCAGCTCGCGGGCCATCGCGCGCGGCAGCGCGTCCATGCCGTCGTCCAGGCCGTAGAAGTAGGGCTTGAAGAAGTTCTTCATCGTCCACAGCAACTGCCCGACCGACGCGTAGGAGGGGTCGCTGAGCCAGGGGCCGCGGACGACCACCGCGGCCACGTAGTCCAGGATCTCGCGGTTGAGCTCGCGCTCGGAGTAGGTGGAGACGGTGTCGACGTCGATCTTGGCGACGCCGGAGGCGTCCTCGTAGTTCAGGTCCCGCCAGTGGCGCCCGAGCAGGGCCATCAGCTTGAGCAGCTTCAGCTTGCTGCCGGCGGAGATGTAGCCGGTGCCGAGGATCGTCCGCACGGGCTTCGAGAGGTCGAGGAAGTTGAGCTTGCCGTCGCGCGGCATCGCCCCGTAGGCGTCGAAGCGGCCCACCTGGCCCTCCAGGCCGACCTCCTTGATCGTCTCGATGCAGGCGTCGTAGCTGCCCAGGTAGATGAAGGCCCCGGCGTCGAAGGTGTAGGGCCCCCGCTTGATCGTCTGGATGCGGCCGCCGACCCGGTCCTCGGCCTCCAGCACGACCACGTCGCGGCCCTCTCGCTTGATCGCGCGCGCGGCCCCGAGGCCGGCGATGCCCGCGCCGATCACCGCAGTGGCCCCGTTCGCGGCCATCAGAACGGGTTGTCCTCGGGTCGCGGCATCGGCACGCCCGGCCCCGGGCAGGTCTCGCCGTCGGCTCCCGAGGCGCACATGCCGTTGATCATGTACGAGTCATAGCCCTCGGGGAACGGGTCCGAGTGCGTCGCCAGCCACTGGTTCGGGACCATGTAGAGCACCAGGAAGGCGAGGTGGACCGCGCCGAAGATCGCGCAGAACTTGATCAGCTGCTTCTGCCTCACCCCGGCCCTGACGCGATCGAGCCCGCGCTCGACGATCGTGCGGCCCTTGTCGTCGCGGAAGTAGCTCAGCGCCGCCACCGCGCCGAGCCCGAGGCCCCCGAACAGGAAGCCCTCGCTGAGGGGCATCTGGTAGGTCTCCCCGGCAAACAGCGTGATCTCGCGGATGCCGCCCGGGTAGGCGTAGACGCCGCTGCGGAGCAGCAGGATCTCGATGATCGTGTCGATCACGAAGAGGCCGCCGACGAGCGTCGCGATCGTCCCCAGGAGGCCCAGGTTCGGCCGCCGCGCCTTTACCTTCCGCAGGACCCAGAGCATGAACACGACCTGGCCGAAGACCAGGCAGGTGTAACCCGGGATCGCTACGAACAGCGGTTCCGGGAGCAGGTTGCCGTTCGGGCTCGTCCAGCCGGGCCAAGACCCGTTCGCCCAGGCGCCGAGGTTGACGAGGTGCGAGTTGTAGAGCAGCGTCACCGACGTGTAGTTCATGCACATGTCCCAGAAGAAGAGCATCCCGCCGCTGAGCGCCAGCATCCCGTCGGTGGTGAGGCGGCGCTCACGCCGCCAGGGGCGGACGACCCAGAAGTAGAGGCAGGCCGCCGTCGCGAGGGGGACCGCGATCTGCAGCCCGGTCAGCAGCGCCCGCGACCCGCCGGAGATCCCATCCGGCCCCGTGGGCGTCGCCTCCAGGTTGGGGCCGGTCACCCACTTGGCGAGCACGAAGATCTCGAAGGCGAACAGGAGGGCCCCGGCGACCGCCCAGTAGAGCACCGGGCGCGGTTTTGGTGCCTGGACGTCGTCCACGGAGCGCATGGCGGGGCCCTGCGAGCGCCATCTCGACCTCAACCGCCACGCGACGTCCTTCCCTCAACCGCCACGCGGGCTGCTCCCGACACGTTCCATCGCCCGCAGCGTACACGATCGTTATCCTTTTTTCTAATCTCGATTAGATGTTTTTGGGCACCGATTGACGGGTATCCGAACGCCCCCGGTGTTCGAAATCTGGAAACGATCGTTAACGCCGTGTGCTAACGTTCCCGCGCCGATGGGAGCACCCGTTCCAAACGACGCCCGCTTCAAGGGGCCCTTCAAGCCGATGCGCTTCGAGGCCACGGTCGAGGACTGCGTGGTCAGCGAGGGAGAGATCCCGAAGGACCTCGCCGGCGGTTTCTACCGCGTCGGGCCCACCTTCAAGCGGCCGACGGCGCAGGGCACCCAGGGCCTGCTCAACATGGACGGCATGGTCCAGGGGCTGGTGTTCGAGGACGGCAAGGCCCACTTCCGCAACCGCTGGATCCGCACCCCCAAGTACCTGCTCGAGGAGAAGCACGGCAAGAGCATGTTCGAGTGGTCCGACGGGGAGTGGAGCGACTGGCGCAACTTCGGCTGGGGCGACGTCAAGCGGACCCCGCAGAACCAGGGGATCCCGCAGGGCTCGTGCAACATCAACACCTTCCCCTTCGCCGGCGAGATCCTGGCCTCGGGCGAGCAGGGCGGGCCTCCGATCGCGCTCGACCCGATCACGCTCGAGACCAAGGGCATCGTCCGCTGGTCGAACCAGCTCAGCCACGGGATGTTCGATCCGGCCGGCCAGGCGAACGGAAACGGCGACGGGGTCTTCCCCGCCGACGCCGATCCCGACGCCACCTTCGCCGCCCATCCCAAGTGGGACTCCGACACCGGGGAGCTGATCGGCTTCGCCTGGACCGACGAGAAGCCCTACGTGACGATCCACATCGTCAGCCCCGACGGCAAGGTCACGAGCAGGGCGATGGACGACGCGCCGTACCACTGCAACGCGCACGACATCTGGCTGACCGAGGACTACATCGTCGTGCCGTTCCAGCCGTTCATCTCGACCACCGACCGCATCGACGAGGGCCTCGGCGTCTTCGGCTGGGACCCCGACCTGCCGATCACGATCGCGCTGGTTCCCCGCAAGGACGTCGTCAACGGCAAGATCCGCTACATCGAGTGCGATATCGAGCCCGAGTACGTGATGCACACCCTCTCCTGCAACGTCGAGGACAACATCCTCACCCTCGACGCGCCGATCTTCGACCGCCCGCCCTTCCCGTTCGAGACCGACTTCAAGGAGGGCGACGACGTCGCCCTCTTCTTCAGCCTGGCCAAGAGCACGCTCGGGCGCTGGACGATCGACCTCGAGACCGGCAAGGCCAAGACCGAGCGCCTCAACGACCGGCCCGCCGAGCTGCCGAAGGTCGACGAGCGCTTCTACGGCAAGGGCTACACGAAGGGCTTCCTGATCGGCGGCGACGCGAAGCGCGACGGCATGTCGATGAAGAGCCTCGTCACCCACGACGTCAAGACCGGGGCCGAGACGGAGTTCCGGATCCGCCACGACCAGCCGGCGGCGATCCTCGAATCCAGCTTCGCCCCGCGCAAGATCGACTCGCCCGAGTGCGACGGCTACATCATCGTCCCGGTCAGCCGCTGGGCCGAGAACACCAGCGAGTTCCAGGTCTTCGACACCCACGACATCACCCAGGGCCCGGTCTGCAAGATCGACCTGCCCTTCCACATGGGCTGGACCCCGCACGGCCACTGGGCCGACTTCCGCGACCCGAGCTTCAAGGGCTAGCGCCGCCCGGAAGGCCGCAACTGAGCGCCATCACCAAGTCGAGGATCCAGCTGTTCGGCGTGTGGTGCGCCGTCGCCTACCTCGTGCTGCTCTTCATCGGCTGGGGCGCCGTCGCCGGCTTTCTCCCGCCCACGGCGACCCGCTGGACGAGCGCTCGGCCAGATCCGGCCAGCTCTACGACGCCGACTTCACGCGGATCCGCATCGCGAATGGTGATCGTGATGTTCGCCGCGCTGGTGTTCGTGCCGTTCGTGGCGGTCATGGCCCAGTACATCTCGCCGCATCGAGGGCGGTCCGGGGGTCCTCACCTACACCTTCCTGCTCGGCGGCGCCGGGAACATGGTTCTCACCTTCTATCCCGCGATCTGGTGGCTGACGGCGGCCTTCCGTCCCGAGCGCGCCCCCGACCTGATCCAGCTGATGAATGACCTCGCCTGGCTGCACGTTCCTCGGAGGGGTCGACGATCTACCTCGCGATCGCCGCTGGCCGTGATGGTCGCGTCCTGGCCATACGACAACAGACGAGCAACCGGCGTTCCCGCGCTGGTGCGGCTACGCCGACGGCTCTCGTCAGCCCCGAGTTCGACCAGATCTTCCAGGCTTCGCCAGCGCTCTTCTCTTCAGAGCGAGGGACGCGTCTTGCGTGGATACGGCGCTGTTCGGCATCTGGCTGCCGACATCGCTCTTCTTCTGCAGCTGTCGTTCGCTGGTCAACTTCGTTCGGCCCTGCGCCAGACGTATTCCTGCGCGCAACTGGGGTGACGGTCGCCGAGCGATCGCTGCACGCGAGCCCGCGAGCGGATAGCCCTATGCATGGAAAGCATTTTTTGGAGGATTGCCTGCCCCATGGCCAGGAAATCCGACCACGAGCTTGAGGGAGGCGAGCCGGCCCGAGCTACCCGGCGAAGTCGTCAACCCCGAGCTCTTCCGCGACCCTTGCGGTGTGCTCGCCCAGGCGCGGCGCTCGCGGCCGTGAGCCGCCCCGGCTTCGGTCCGCGAGCGAGATGATCGGGATGCGGGCCCCTTCGGGGTCTTCGATCTCAGTCACGAGCCCGCGCGACGCGAGCACCGGATCGCGCCAGGCCTCCTCGATCTCGCGAATGCGCTGGCAGAAGCCGCCCGCGCGAGTCACGGCCGACTCCCAGCGGGCGGCGTCGTCGCTACGGATCGCCTCGGCGATCGCCGCGTGGACCGCCTCGCGGTTGGCGACGCGCGTCTCGTTGTCGGCGAAGCGGGGATCCGTGCACGCCACTCGGGATGCCCGAGCGCCTCGCACAGAGCCTTCCAGTGCTGCTCGGTGACCGCCATCAGCTGAACCCACCCGCCGTCGGCCGCCTCGAAGTTCGCGGCGGGGACGTACCAGGGGTTCTCGGTGCCCATGCGGCGGATCGGCGTCGCCGTGCACGGCGTCGGACGCCGACCGAGCTCGTCAGAACCGAGGCCGAGTCGACCATCGCGCAGTCGAGCAGGGAGCCGTCGCCCGCCCGCGCGCACCCGCATCAGCGCCGCCAGCACCGACTGCATCGCGTACATCGCGGTCATGAAGTCCACCAGCGGAACTGGGCAGGCGCATCGGAGGGCGGTCCGGGCTCGCCCGTCAGTGGCCATCATCCCCATCGAGGCCTGGAGGGTCGGATCGATCGCGCGGCCCCCCGTCCCGCGGCCGGTGCCGGTGATCGAGCACCAGATCAGCTTCTCGTTGCGCGGACGCGGCCTCGCTCGTAGTCCGTGCCGAGGGCGCGCTCGCGCACGTCCCCGAGGCTCTCGATCACGATGTCCGCCGAGTCGATCAGCGCCCGCGCGAGCTCGCGCGCCCCCTGCTCGCGGAGGTCGAGCGAGACGCCGCGCTTGCCGCGGTTCAGCATCTGGAAGTACGCGCTGACGCCGGGGGCGACCTCCGGCTCGAGCGTGCGCGTGTAGTCGCCCTCCGGCGGCTCCACCTTGATCACCTCCGCTCCCATGTCCTCGAAGCGTCAGCCCGCAGAGCGGGGCGGCGATCAGATGCGAGAACTCGACGACCCGGATCCCCTCGAGGATCGGCGTCCATCAACCCCTCGGGCAGGCCCAGCACCGACGCTCGCGATGATGTTGCGCTGGATCTCGTTGCTCCCCGCGTAGATCATCGCCGGGCGCGCCTTGTAGAAGGCCTGGAGCACGTCGATCTCCTTCTCTCCCAGCGCACGTCGCCGGCCAGCGACGCCGGCGTCGCCCGCCGTCTCGATGATCACGTCGGCGATCTCCGCGAAGGTCTCGGTCGCCACGATCTTCAGCATCGAGACGTCCGGGCCGATCTCCTCGCCGCGGGCGATCATCCCCTTGTAGCCGGCGTAGGCGTCCCGCAGGTGCGCCACGTCCAGGCGCAGCTGTGCGTAGCGGTCCCGGAACACCGGATCGGCGTCCATGCCGCGCGCCTCCGCCACCCTCGCCAGCGACCTCGAGCCCGTACTCGGCGTTGCCGGGGCTCCCCGCCGTGAGCCGCTCGTGGCCCAGCAGCGACTTGGCGATCGTCCAGCCCTGGTTCTCCTCGCCGATCCGGTTGCACGACCGGGATCCGGACGTCCTCGAAGAACACCTCGCAGAAGTCGACCCGGCCGGCGATGTCGTGAATCGGCCGCACCGTGATCCCCGGCGTCGTCGATGTCCGCCAGCAGGAAGCTGATCCCCTCCTGCTTCTTTGCCTCCGGATCCGTGCGCACGAGCAGGTAGATGTGGGTCGCCGACGTTCGCCAGCGTCGTCCAGGTCTTCTGCCCATCGACCACGTACTCGTCCGCCGTCGCGGCGGGCGCGCGTTCGCAGGCTCGCCAGGTCCGACCCGGCCTCGGGCTCGGAGTAGCCCTGGGCCCAGTGGTGCTCCGCCCGGACGATCGGCGGCAGCCAGCGCTGCTTCTGCGCCTCGGTCCCGAACCGCATGATCACCGGGCCCACCTGGATCACGCCGTGCTCGCGGTACTCCTTGGCGCCCCAGCGCTCGTGCTCCTCGCGGAAGATGATCTGCTTCAGCGGGCTCAACCCCATCCCCCCGTGCTCCACCGGCCAGCCCAGGTGCGATCCATCCCCGCTCCAGCAGGTGGTCGATCCACACCGCTTGCTCGTCCCAGGTGAGCCGGCCCGGCGAGTAGCGGAGCTGCGGCGGATAGTGCTCCTCGATGTCGGCCCGCACCAGCGCCCGGAACTCCTCGTCCCCGAGCGCGTCCAGGTCGCGGTTTCGCCCTGCTGCTCGCTCACGATCCCTCCCCGGCGTCGATCAGGTCGCTGTAGCGGCGGCGATGCTCCGCCGCGTTCCCCAGCCACGGGGCGAGCGTCAGCGCCCGGTTGACGTAGAGGCCGAGGTCGTGCTCCTCGGTGAACCCGATCGCGCCGTGCAGTTGGAGCGACGTCCGCGCATATCTCCTGCACCGCCGGCCGCGGCGCCAGCCTTCGCGCTGCTGGCGGCGGCCGACCTCGCACGCGTGTGAGCTCTCGGGATCGGCGTGGACGGCGATCGGCCGCGTCGAGCGCGGCGCTCGCGAGCTGGAGGCTGCATCCAGGCGTCCACCGCGCGGTGCTGAAGCGCCTGGAACGAGCCGATCGGCCTGCCGAACTGCTGTCGCTCGCGCAGGTATTCCGTGGTCATGTCGAGCACCCGCTCCCCGATTCCCACAAGTTCCGCCGCCACGGCGATCCGCGCCGTGTCGAGGGCGGCGTCGAGAGCCACGCCCCCCGCGGGTGCCGCGAGCAGCTCCCGCCGCGTTCACGTGGGTCAGGCCCAGCGAGGCGCTCAGCGTCCCGTCGGCGCAGCGCTCCTCGCCCGGTCCAGCCCTTCGCGTCCCCGGGCACCCAGTGCAGACCGGTGCCCGCCGTGCCCCTGGCGGCGACCACGTACGCTCCGCGCCCGCGGACGAGATGAAGCGCGACGTGCCGGTGAGCACGGACCGTCGAGCGTCTCCGCGGCCGCCGACGTCGAATTGCCAACCCACTCCGACCAGCAGCTCGCCGGTCGAGAACCGCCTCGAGGGCATCGTCCTCCTCGGCGGCTGACAGCACCAGGGGAGAGAGCACTCCCGCCCCGACGAAGGGCTCCGGCAGGCACGCCGCAGCCCAGGCGCCTCGTCACTATCGCGCCAGCGTCCATGCCCAGGCCCGCTCCGCCTCGCTCCTGCGGGACCATGATCTCGAGCCAGCCCTTCTCTGCCATCCGCCGCCACATCTCGCGGTCGATCCCGCCGCCGGCGTCGCGAAGCGCGCGCACCCGCTCCGGGTCCGGCGCGGCGAACGAGCCGGCCACGTCCGCCAGCAGCTCGAGCGCCTCGTCGCCGCCCGTCACCGTCATCGATCTGACCCCGCGACCGCTGCGTGGTCGGCCGCGTCGCGCTCGCCGGGGCAAGTCGCAGCAGGTCCCGACGGACCTTGCCCGTCGCGGTGCGGGGAACTCGTCGCATGTACTCCACCGAACGAGGGTACGCGTGGCGACCCACCTGCTCGCGGACCAGGTCCTGGAGTTCGGGCGTGAGCCCGTTCCGGGCTCGCCGGCCCCGTTGCGCAGCTGCATCACTGCCTTGATCCGCTGCCCTCGCTCCTCGTCGTGCTCGCCGACCACTATCGCCTCGTTCACCTCGCTATGGGTGCGCAGCACGTCCTCGATCTCCGCCGGCCCGATCCTGTGCCCCGACGACATGATCAGGTCGTCCTTCCGCCCGATGTAGTAGAGCCGCCCCTCCTCGTCGCAGCTGACCATGTCGCCGGTCCGGAACCAGCCGTCGCTGAAGCGCTCGGCCGTCGCCTCCGGCTGCCCGTGGTAGCCGAGGAACAGGGATGGCGACCCCGCCGCGACCAGCAGCTCGCCGACCTCGTCCGACCCCGACCGGCCGCAGTCCCTCCCGGCGACCCTGATCGTCTGGCCCGGGAAGGGCCGTCCCATCGAGCCCGGACGATCGGGGCGAAGCGATGTGCGTTGCCGACGAGGAAGCTCGCCTCGGTCATCCCGTAGATCTCGTCGACGACCAGGCCCAGGTCTCGCGCGCCCACTCCGCGGCGTCGGCGCTGAGCGTCTCGCCGCCCGAGTGGACGGTGCGAAGGCGATGCCCACGCCAGCCGTCCGATGGCGCGCCATCAGCGACGCGGAGCGCCGTCGGAGGAATGAACGCGCTCGTCACCCCGAGCTCGATCCGCTCGATCGCCTCGGCCGGATCGAAGCGGCGGCGCTCATAGGTCATGACTGCGCACCCGTGACTCAGCGGTGCCGAGCACGCAGTCGACCAGGCTCCCGACCCACATCCAGTCGGCCGGCGTCCAGAAAACGTCGTCGGGGAGGAAGGGCCCGTGAACCATCGAGAGCGGGACCTGCCGGGCGAGGACCACCCGGTGCGGCAGGACAGCTCCCTTCGCCTTCCCCGTGGTCCCCGAGGTGTGGAGGATGATCGCCGGGTCCTCGGGTCCGGTCGGCTCGGGGGCGAAGGTGGGCGCGTCGCCTTTCGCGTTCCGAGGACACGTCGTCGAGGGGAATCACCTCTACCGGATGCGGCAAGGCGCTCGAGCAGCGCGCTCGACTCCGAGGCGAGCTCCGGAGCGCCAGCAGCACCCGCGGGTCGGCATCGCCCGAGCCTGTATAAGATTGCGGCTCGCCGAGCAGCGGCACGATCGGAACGGTGATCGCTCCGGCCTTGAGAACGGCCAGATGCGCGATCGCCGCCGCGGACCCCGGCGGGCGCGCAGACGCCCACCGCCTGTCCCGGGGCCGCGCCCTCCTCGCGGCAGCCGCGCGGCGAGCGCGGTCGAGCGGAGCGCGAGCTCACCAAAGGGCATCGTGTGCACCGCGCCCGACGCCTGGACCACCGCCGGGCGTTCGGGCGCCGTCGCCGGTACGTCCGAGCAGGCGACCCCCGCGTTGTACCGGCTGGGAGTTCCGCTTCGTCCCAAATATCGAACGATCGGTCACGATTTCGAAAGGGTACTCGATCGCACCTCGCAGCGGCTAATGAGGCGGAGAGCGTGAAAGCGGACAGCGACGCGGTCCGCGACCCGTACCGCGTGATGATCTTCGGCCGCGGCTGGGACGGTCGCGATCTGGGAGACCACCCGCCTGCCGAGTTCGAGCTCGTCGGCGTCCGCGCCTACAGCGAGGAGAAGCACGGCAGGACGCCGGCGAGCTGATCGGGCTCGACCCGATCAGGTGCGGCCAGCACCGATGTCGACGCAGTGCTGCGACCGAGTGCGACTGCGTCATCTACACCGCCCGCGACATGGGCAACTTCAACACCGACGACGAGCTGATCCAGATCCTCGAGGCCGGGCACAACGTCGTCACTCCTCTGCCGTACCAGAACGCGCCCCTGTTCCGCGAAGGAGTTCACCGAGCAGCGCGTGCCGCCTGCGCGCACGGCTCCGCGACCTTCCACGCACCGGCATCGACCCCGACCTGATCACCGACCGGTGGCGCTGGCGCTGACCGGCATGTGCACAGATCTGAGCAGTCTCGCGATCCGCGAGACCTGGCCGCGAACAAGCTCGACCCCGAGCTGCTCGGGATCGTCGGCTTCGGGTGAGCCCCGAGGAGGCCGAGGCCAGCCCGGTCGCCTCGGGCGTCTCGACCAGCGTCCTGCGCGCGATCGGGCGACGGCAGAGCGCTCGCTCGGGGTCACCTACGATCGCGTCGAGGAGAGCCACGACTTCGTGCCAACGCCGGAGCCGATCGAGATTCGCGACTTCCCCGTGCGGGCGGGCGCAGTCGGCCGCGTCACCCACCGCTTCCAGGGCTGGTCGATGCGGCGGCGAGGACCCTTCTTCACCATGGAGTACAACTGGATCCTCGGCTGGGGAATGCTCCCCGAGGGGATCGCCCAGAACGAGTACTGGGTGATCGAGGTCGACGACGCCCTCAGCGAGGATGTCGATCGACCTGCGCGCGACCTTCGACGGCGACAAGAGCTACTACGAGATCGAAGCAGACACCGACCCAGTACCACGGCACGATCGCGCCTTGCCTGCAGGCGATCCCGTTCATCTGCGAGGCTGACGCCGGTGTTCTCGACTCCTTCGAGCCCCCGCTGCACTGGAACCAGGACCTCCGCCAGCTCATCGATTGAGCAGCTTCGCGATCACCGGCGCGCGCGTCTTCGACGGCGTACGGATGCTCGATCGCGCCGAGTGCTGGTCGCGGGAGCTGATCGCGCGTCGATCCCTCGATCGATCATCCCATGATCGCGAGATCGAGGCGCGCGGAGACGCTGTGCCCGGTCTGATCGACGCCCACTTCACGTGCGCCCTCCCGGCCTCGCGAGATCGCGATCACATTCGGGGTCACCACGGTGCTCGACATGAGCTCGGACCGGAGTTGATGCTCCCCTACCGCGAGCTCGCCGAGCGGCGGACGACGTCGCGGACATCCGCAGCTCCTCGTCGCGGCTACCCCGCCCAGCGGCCATCCGTCTCCCTCGTCGGTCTTCTCTTCGATCGGTCGCTCCCACCACTCGATGACCCCGCCGACGCCGACGCCTTCGTCGCGCACGCAACGGGGAGCTCGCAGATACATCAAGCTCGTGATCGAAGAGGGTCGATGTTCGGACTAACCTCCCCGCGCTCACCCCTGAGTCGATCGAGCAGTCGGGCGCGGCGCACGAGCGCGGCAAGCTCGCCGTCGCGCACGTCCACACGCTCAGCGCCCGCCAGGCGTTCGCGCAGGCGCCGACGGCCTGGTCCACCTGTTCCTCGACGCGCCGATCAACAATCAGCTGCTCGCCCAGATCCGCGATCGCACATCTTCGTCGCCGACGCTCACCCTGCTCGAGGCAATGGTGGGCCGCAAGACCGGGCAGCACTAGCCACCGACCCCAGAGTCTGCCTACCGACGACGACTGGGTGAAGAACCTCGAACGCGCCTAGCGCTTCGGACCTCGGCGCTACGAGCACGCGGTCGGAGACAACCAGAGCTCACGAGCCGGGTCCGCTGCTGGTCGGACCGACTCGCCTGCCTCGCGTGTCAGCACAGCCCCCGGCGTCAGCGTCACCGCGAGCTCGAGCTGCTCGCGCCCAGGCCTCGAGCGGCCGAGGCGCTGGGCTCCGCGACCTCCGCGCGGATCGCGGCTGGCACCGGGGCGGTCGCCGGCTTGAGGCCGATCTGCTTCTCGTCGAGAGCGATCCAACCGCAGACATCACGAACCCTCAGCATCGCGAGATCTAGCGCGAAGCGATCTCTTCTATCTCTCTCTCTCCTCATCTTCCTATCTCCATCACCCTCTCTTCAGCCCCAACGGTATCGTCCAAGAACAGACGATCAGGATTTGGAAAGGCTGAACTCGACCGATGGAAGCGACTGCAAGCTTCGAGCAGCTGACCGACGAGGCGGTTGCGGCCCTCCGCGCCAAGATCGGCGAGCCGGTCCGGCGCGGCCGGCCCTACGTCACCGAGCTGAGCGCCGACGCGATCCGCGCCTACGCGTTCGGGATCGGCGACCGCAACCCCCTCTGGACCGATCCCGCGTACGCGCCGGAGGGACCGCTCCGCGCGCCGCCCTCGATCCTCTTCGCAATGGACCGGATCCTGAGCGGCTACGTGATGGGGCTGCCCGGGATCCATGCGATGTTCGCCGGCGCGGACCTGCGCTTCGAGCGGCCCCTGGTCTCCGGTGATCGGCTCACCCCGACCGCCCGCCTGAAGGAGCTGATCGAGCGGCCGAGCAAGTTCGCCGGCCGCTCCTTCCAGCAGATCTACGAGGTGGAGTTCCGGGACGAGGCCGGCGACCTCGTCGCGAGCGGCGACTCCTATTGCTTCCGGACGGAGCGGGACACCGCGCGCGAGCGCGGCAAGTACGAGGAGATCCGGATCGAGTGGACGCCCGATCAGATCGCCGAGATCGCCCAGCGCTACCGCGACGAGGAGTCCAGGCGCCGCGGCTCGCAGCCACGCTACGCGGAGGATGTCGGCGTCGGCGATCCGGTGCCACCCGTGACGAAGGGCCCCTACACCGCGACGACCGCGATCGCCTACCTGCTCGGCTGGGGCGGCCTCTACGTCCGCGCCCACGGCGATGCCTTCGACCTCTTCGACCGGCACCCGGCGTTCGGAATCCCCAACGAACATGGGGTGCCCGAGCCCCCGGAGCGGGTGCACTGGGACCCGGACCTCGCCCGCCGGGTCGGGGTCCCGGGCGCCTACGACTACGGCCCCGAGCGCGTCTCCTGGATGGGCCATGTCGTCACCGATTGGATCGGCGACGCCGGCATCGTCCGCCGCCTCGAGGTGGAGGTGCGGCGCCACAACGTCCTCGGTGAGCTCGTCACCTGCGAGGGGAAGGTGAGCTCGGTCGATCCCGCAACCGGAGCAGTCGAGCTCGAGCTGAGCGCGACGAACCAGGACGGCCACGAATCGGCGCGCGGCAGCGCCGAGGTCGTGCTGCCCCGGCGCGCCGACGGCTCGCCGGCATGAGCAGCTGGACCGGTCGCCGAAACCAGCGAAGCCTTCTCCTGGGAGCGGGTCTGGGCGCTCTTCGACGGTGACGAGCAGAACCTGAACATCGCCCACGAGTGCCTCGACCGGCACGACCCCGATCGCCTCGCCGCCAGGATCGCGTACGCGGAAGGTGGGGAGGTAGGGCCTCAGCTTCGGAGAGCTGAGCCGCTCGACCGCGCGGTTCGCCCACCTTCTCGAAGACGAGGGCGTCGCCGCCGGCGAGCCGGTCGGGATCATGATCGAACCTTCGCCGGCGTTCTACACCGCGCTGTTCGGCACCCTCAAGCGCGGCGCGGTGGCGGTCCCGCTCTACACGCTCTTCGGGCCCGACTCGGTCCGGACCGCCTCGACGACTGTGGCGCCTCGGTGCTCGTCGCCGACGAGGCCGCCGAGGAGGTCGCCGCGGACCTGGACTACCGGGTGCTTCAGTGCGATCCGGACGATCTCGGCGACCGGCCGGATCACTACGAGACGACGACCGCGGCGACGCGACCCCGCGGTGCTTCAGTACACCTCCGGCACCACACGCCAGCTCGCGGAGGCTGTCCCCCACGATCACCGCTCGATCGTGACCCTGGTCCGCGCCGGCCTGTACGCGCTCGGGCTGGCTTCGGAGGACCGCTACTTCTGCCCCTCCTCTCCCGCCTGGGGCCATGGGCTCTGGCACGGGACGATCGCGCCCTGGTCGCTGGGTGTCGCGCTCGGCGCCTACTCGGGAAAGTTCTCGATCGACCGCTTCGTCGAGGCGCTTCGCGACCTCAGGATCACGAACCTCGCCGCTGCCAGCACCGTTTACCGGATGCTGCTCCGCTCCGGCCGGCTCGAGGAGCTCACGCGATCTGGAGAAGGCGTCCTACACGGGCGAGGAGCTCGACGCCGAGGCCCAGCGCGACTTCGAGGCCGCCACCGGCGTCCCCGTGTGCGGGATGTACGGCACGACCGAGACGGGCGTGATCCTCGCCAACTACCCGGGTTTTCCCGGCTACGAGCCGCGGCCCGGCGCGCTCGGCAAGCCGCTGCCCGGTCTCGAGGTGGCCGTGCTCACCGAGGAGGGCGACGTCGCCCCGCCCGGCACCACCGGGGAGATCAGCGTCAAGCGCCGGGGCGAATGGTTCGGCGCGAAGGACCTCGGCTCGGTGGACGACGACGGTTACTTCCACTACGCGGGACGCGCCGACGACGTGATCATCTCGGCGGGGTGGACGATCAGCCCGCTCGAGGTCGAGCGCGCGCTGCTGGCCGATCCGCGAGTGTCCGAGGCCGCCGTGATCGGCGTGCCCGACGAGCTGCGGGGGCAGGTCGGTCAAGGCGTTCCTGGTTGCCGACGGCGGCCGGGCGATGACCTCGCCGATCAGCTCCAGCAGGCCGTGCGCCGGAACCTCGGTGCGCACGAGTACCCGCGCCTGATCGAGTTCGTCGAGTCGATCCCGAAGACCCCGAACGGCAAGGTCGATCGGCGCAGCCTCCGGGAACCGGGACTAGGCTCAGCCCATGGCCGAGGCCGCGAGCGAGACCGTCGAGCGCTCTTCCGACGGCGGCCACCGCGCCGCCAAGCGGGCGCTCGAGGTGATCGAGCACGTTGCCGCCTCGCCGCGCCCCGTCAGCCTGTCGGAGATCGCCCGCGAGGTCGGGCTGCCGAAGAGCTCGGCCCACGCGCTGATCCGGACGCTCGACAACGAGGGCTATCTCCAGCGAGACGACCGCGGCGAGTACAGCCTCGGCCCGCGGCTGCTGCGGTTGCTGGGCAGCCTCCCGCACCGCTTCGAGCTGCCGCGCGTCGCCCGCCCGATCATGCAGGAGCTGGTCGATGATCTCGGGGAGACCGCGATTCTGGGGATCCGGCAGGACTACGGAGATCGTCTACGTCGAGCAGGTCGAGGCGCCGCAGGTGATCCGCTACGTTGCCCCGCTCGGCGAGCCCCGCCCGCTGCACGCGACCAGCATCGGCAAGGTCCACCTCGCCTTCATGGCCGCCCGAGGAGTCCGACGCCGTCCTGGACGGCGCGAGCTTCGAGAAGCTGCACCGACCGCACCCTGACCAGCCGCAGTGCGCTCGGAGAAAGAGATCGAGAAGGTCCGCGGGAACGGCTACGCGATCAACGACGAGGAGAGCGTGGCCGGCGTGGTGGCGATCGCGGTCCCGATCCGCGAGGGGGGCGAGGACGACGGACCGCTGATCGCCGGCCTCTCGGTCGCCGGGCCCCGCCGACCGGATGCGCGCGGAGCTCGAGTCGATGCCGGATCGCCTGCTGGCGGCCGCCCGCCGGATCGGCGCGGGCGTCGTCAGCCGCTGACGCTGGTCGTCACCCGCCCCCGCCCGAGTCCCGCCCGGTGGCCCTCTTCACGTCGCCGACCTTCTTCGACTTCGTCCGGCTGCCCGTCTCGAGCTCGTTCTGGACGTGGGCGAGCTGGTGGAGGGCGAAGGCGGAGTCCAGGGCGACCCGCTGGCCCATCGCGTCCTCGGCCGCGTTCACCGCCTTCTTCGCCAGGGCGAGGCCGAAGCGCGGCATCTCGGCGATCTTCTCGGCGAGCGCGGCGGTCTGCTCGCGGAGCTCCGCACGCGGGACGACCCGATTCACCATGCCGAGCTCGCGCGCCCGCTCGGCGCTGATCGGCTCGCCGGTGAAGAGCAGCTCCTTCGCCTGCCGGGGGCCGAGCTCCCAGGGGTGCTTGAAGACCTCGACCCCGGGCACGCCCATCGCCAGCAGGGGCTCGGCGAAGAAGGCGTCGTCGGAGGCGACGATCAGGTCGCACGCCCAGACCAGCGGCAGGGCGCCCGCCATGCAGGCGCCCTGGACCATCGCGATCGTCGGCTTCGGCAGCTCGCGCCAGCGGTGGTAGAGGCCGAGATAGATCTCCTCCTCGCGGGCCATCGTCCGGTCGGCCCCGGGCTTGCCGACGTGGTCCCACCACATCGTGCGGCGGTTCTCGACGGTCTCCTCGTAGTCGACGCCCGGGGCTGCCGATGTCGTGGCCGGCCGAGAAGTGGTCCCCGGCGCCGCCGAGTACCGCGACGCTCAGGTCGTCGTCGTCGGCGAACCGGGCGAATGCGTCGTCGAGGGCGTAGGTGAGCGCCGCGTTCTGGGCGTTCCGGTAGCGCGGCCGGTTCAGGGTGATCCAGGCGACCGGGCCCTCGGCCTCGTAGAGGATGAGCTCGCCCTCGTCCGGCGGGCGCCGTTGTCGGCGGCGTCGGCGATGGTCAGTCCTTGTCGACGCTGTCGGCGACCCGCTGCTCGTACTCCCTGCGCGCCGCGCGGTCGGCCTGGAGCAGGAGCTTGTCGGTCTTCGCCATCTTCATCAGGAAGTGGCGGGGCCCGTACGGCACCGCCGAGAAGCCGAGCGACATCGCGCCGATCGCCCTCGGGACGAAGGTGGCGAACTTCGGCTTGCGCATCACGCCGATGATGGCGTCGGCGACCTCGTACGGCTCGACGGCGCGGACGCCCCGCACGTCCTTGAGCCCCTTCGACATCTCGCTCTTGATGACGGCGGGGGCGACGACCGAGACGTGAACGCCCGTTCCGTGGAGCTCCAGGTCGACGGACTCCGTGTACCCGACGACGCCGAACTTGGTGCCGACGTAGGTCGCCACGCCGCCCCCCGCGAGCCAGCCGGCCCCCGAGGCGACGTTGATGATGTGGCCCGAGTCGCGCTTCTTCATCCGCCGCGCCGCCTCCTTGGTGGAGTGGACCACGGCCTCGAGGTTGACGGCGATGATCTTGTGCGTCAGCGCGTCGTCCTCGGCGTCGAAGTCGTTGATCGGCATGATCGCGGCGACGTTGCAGAGGTAGTCGAGGGGGCCGAACCGCTCCTCGACCTCGTCCATTAAGGCGGTGTATGCCGAGGTATCGCTGACGTCGAGCGCCTTCGGCATCGTCTCGCCGCTGATGCCGGCCGCGACCTCGTCGAGCTTCGACTGGTCGAGGTCGGCCATCGCGACCTTCATTCCCTGAGCCTCAGCCAGCTTCTTCGCCAGGGCGCTTCCGACGCCGCCGGTCGCGCCCGTGACGATCGCGACCTTGCCGGCGAAACTTCCGTTCTTAGCCATGTTCTCTCTATCTCTCCTAGCCAGCGGGCCGAGACAGGCCGCCATCGATGTTCAAGAGGTAAGAACGTACGTTAACGTCCGCGGGCCACTAGCGCCGCCGTGCTCGGGCCTGCCGCTTCGCGCGGCCCTCGCGGACCCTCGGAGCGGCGACCGAGCTCAAGCCGGCTCGACGGTGACCGGCAGCCCGTAGACGCCGCGGGCGTAGTTGTCGCGGACGTAGTCGATCGGCCCCGCGGGCTCGATGCTCTTGGTCCGCTGCAGCAGCTCCTCCATCAGGATCTTGATCTCGAACGCGGCGATGTGCTTGCCCAGGCAGGAGTGGGGGCCGCGCCCGAACCCGAGGTGGGGGTTCGGATCACGCGCGCAGTCGAAGTCGCGCGGGTTCTCGATCCCGTCCTCGTCGAAGTTGCCCGAGGCGAACAGCATCGCGACCTTCTCACCCTCCTTGATCGTCTGCCCGTGCATCTCCACGTCCCTGGTGGCGATCCGGCAGAGGCTGATGATCGCGTTCCCGATCCGCACGAACTCCTGCGCCAGGGTGGCGGGGATGTCGTCCTGGCGCTCACGCACCCAATCCATCTGGTCGGGCCGGCGCATCAGCTCGTGCATGCCGTGGCTCAGCGCCGCCCGGGTGGTCTCGGCGGCGCCGCTGGCGAACAGGGCCACGTTGCCCTGGATCTCGGCGTCGGGCAGGTCCATCTGGGCGATCATCGTCATCACGTCGTCGCCGGGGTTCACCCCCTTCTCTTTTACGAGTTCAAGGCCGTACTCCCACAGCTCCATCAGCGATTTCGCGACTACCTCGAACGACGGTGTCACGCGCGTGTCGAAGGGAGAGGCGAACGTGTCGACCCAGGCGAAGAACTGCGGGCGGTCGGCCTCGGGGATGCCCATCACGTCGCCGAGCGCCTGGACCGGCAGGGTGTGGGCGAGGTCGGCGACAAAGTCGAAGTCGCGCTTCTCCACGGCCTTCTCCACGGCCTCGGCGGAGTAGCGGCGGAACTTCTCCTCGAGCCGCTGAGTATTGGCGGGGCGGAACGCGTGACTCACCTGCTTGCGCTTGTCGCGATGCTCGGCACCGTCCTGGACCAGCAGCCCGGGCTTGTCGTTGGGGTTGAGCGGCGCGTAGCTCCAGATCAGCGGGTGGTCGCGGCCCGAGGCCCACGTCTCCTGGTCCCGGTCCATCTCGTAGATGTCCTGGTAGCGGCTGATCACCCAGACCTCGTCGATCAGCATCGGGTGGTCCATCTTCACCCTGACCAAGGGCTCCTCGTTCCGCATGCGCTCGTAGAGGTCGAGCGGCAGCCCGAACGTGGCCGGGTCCCCGTTGCCGTAGACGTCGGGGTCGAAGACCTGGTTGCTCGAGAGGTCTGACGCGATGGTCACGGGCGGGTGCGGCAGAACACCTCGACCGGGATGTCCCGGCGGGCGGCTCGAGCGGTCACGGCAGCCAGGGCCTCAATCCATCGACAGCGGGCCGGCCGTCTGGCCTGCGAGGAACTGCTGGATGAAGGGGTCCTCGGACTCGAAGACCTCGTCGATCGGGCCGCTCTCGACCACCTTGCCCTGCCACAGCAGCGAGACGTGATCGGCGATGTGGCGGGTGAGCTCGATGTTGTGGGTGACGACGACCATCGTCCCGCCGAGCTCCTCGTGCCGCTGTAGCAGCAGGTCGCTGAGCAGCGAGGTCCGCACCGGGTCCAGGCCCGAGTCCGGCTCGTCGCAGAGGAGCACCCCGGGATCAAGGACCAGCGCGCGCGCGAGCCCGGCGCGCTTCCTCATCCCCCCCGAGAGCTCGGCCGGCGCCATGCGCGCGGCCTCCTCCAGGCCGACGGCCTTGAGGTGCTCCATCACGATCTCGAGGATCTCGCGGTCGTCGAGGTCGGTGTGCTGGCGCAGCGGGAAGGCGACGTTGTCGTAGACGTTCATCGAGTTGAACAGGGCGCCGTCCTGGAAGAGGACGCCCACGTCCCGGCGCAGGCCCAGGATCTCCGAGCGGCTCATCCGCCCGAGCGGCCGGTCGTGGACGAACACCTCGCCGCTGTCGGGCCGGAGCAGGCCGAGCACGTGCTTGATCAGCACGCTCTTGCCGGCGCCGGACGGGCCGAGGACGACGGCGCTCGACCCCTCGGGGATGGTCAGGTTGGCGCCGGTCAGCACCCGGTTCGCCCCGAAGCTCTTGCAGAGGGCGCGGGTCTCGATCGCCAGCACGTCGGACTCGTGCGGCCGCCCTTGCACCCGGGCGACGGCGTCGCGATCGCCGCGCGGAAGGGCCAGCTCGGTCTCAGTTGCCTTCAATTCTGCGTCCCCTCCCGGGACCCCGTCCGGTGGACGGGTTGTCTGCACAAAGCGTACACGCCCAGATCCGATGTTCACGACCGTTCTCATTGAAACATAGAGCACGTGGGCCGTGCGCCGGGGGGCGGACTCGAGCGCTCGCGGTTTGCACGGACACGTGAACGATCGGTAGCATTGGCGGCGGATTCGAACCGAGCGGCAAGACCCACGACCGAGGAGAGAGCTAGGGCCAATGGCAACGAAGATCTCGCAGGCCGACCTGAGCGTCTTCGACCCCGACACCTACGCCGAGGGCGACCCGGCCACGTTCGGACTGCCGTTGGACCAGTACGCCTACCTCCGCGAGCAGGCGCCCTGCTACCTCCAGGAGTTCGACGATCCGCTGCTGCTGGACCGGGTCTGGGTGGTCAGCCGTCACGCCGACATCGAGACCGTGGACCGCGATCCCGAGACCTGGGCGGCGGATATGGGCCGGGTCAACATCTGGGCCTTCGCCCCGATCGGCGACCAGATCGACAAGCCCGCGATGCTGACCTCGGACGGCGAGCGCCACACGGCGACGCGCGGCAAGATCAACCGCTCGTTCCGGCCGAACGTGGTCAAGAAACTGGAGGAGAAGTTCCGCGGCTACGCGCGCGAGGTGGTCGACGGCGCCCTCGCCAAGGGCGAGCCCTTCAACTTCGTCGACGAGGTCGCCCACGTGATGCCGATGCAGGCGCTGGGCGACGTGCTCGGGGTTCCCGAGGCGGACCGCCCCAAGTTCTTCGGCTGGGTCGACACGTTCGCGGCCCCCTTCGACACCCGGGTCACCGCCTCGTTCGAGCAGGTCGGGGAGGCGATCATGGCCCTCTACGAGTACTCGCTGGAGCTCGCCGAGCTGCGCCGCTCAGAGCCGGGCGACGACGTGATGTCGGTGATGATCGCGGGCGACAACGGCGAGCGGATGCCAGACAACGCGATCCAGGGCAACGTCACGCTTCTCGCCAGCGGCGCCGCCGAGAGCACCCGGACGTCGCTCAGCCACGGCATGCACGAGCTGATGCGCGATCCCGAGCAGATGGAGTGGCTGCGCGAGCGCGCCGACGACATCCCGGCCACGGCCGCCCAGGAGATCGTGCGGATCGCCAGCCCCTTCACCCACCTGGTCCGCACGGCCAGGCGCGACACCGAGCTCGCCGGGCAGGAGATCAAGCAGGGCGAGGACGTCGCGATGCTGTTCGCCGCCGGCAATTTCGACCCCGACGCGTTCGATGACCCACGGCGCTTCGACCTCACCCGTGACCCGAACCCGCATCTGAGCTTCGGGCGCGGCCCGCACTCGTGCCTGGGCAAGCACGTCGCGGCGCTGGAGATCAAGATCCTGCTGGAGGAGCTGCTGCAGCGGACCAAGGAGATCCGGCCCGCCGGCGAGATCAGCTACGTGCGCGACGCCTATTCCCGCGGCGTCTACGAGCTTCCCGTCGAGCTGGTCCCGGCCTGAACCCAAGGTAGGCTCTGGCGGGATGAAGGTGATCGTCGACCTGGACGTCTGCGAGGCGCACGGTGACTGCGTCGTCGCCGCCCCCGAGATCTTCGACCTCGGCGACGACGACGACGTGGTGACGGTGATCCAGGAGTCGCCGCCCGAGGAGCTGCGCGAGAAGGCCGACCGGGCCGCCGCCGACTGCCCGGTGGCCGCGATCCAGATCGAAGGCTGACCCCGGTCTGCGGCCGCTGCAAGGCCGAGGTCAACGATCGTTCACCCCGCTCGGATACAATCGCCGCATGGCTGAAGCCAGCGGCATCCAGGACGGAGCCGCCGTGACGCTCGCGGCCGGCGCCTGAATGGGCCCGCTCGACGGCATCAGGGTGCTCGAGGTCGGCGGCATCGGGCCGAACCCGTTCGCGGCGATGCTGCTGGCCGACATGGGCGCCGACGTGCTCCGCATCGAGCGTCCCGGCGGGGACAGCCCCCTCGGCGCTCGCGGGGCGGCCGACCCGGTGGCGAGGGGCCGCCCGACGCTGCAAGTGGACACCAAGTCGGACGAGGGGCGCGAGCTGGTCCTGCGGCTGGCCGAGTCCGCCGACGCGCTCATCGAGGGCTTCCGCCCGGGGGTGATGGAGCGCCTGCGGCCTGGGGCCCGAAGAGGCCCTGGCCCGAAACCCGAGCCTGGTCTACGGCCGCATGACGGGTTACGGCCAGGAGGGGCCGCTGGCGAAGGTCGCGGGGCACGACATCAACTACATCTCGGTGGCGGGCGTCCTGGGGATGATCGCCCGCCAGGGGGAGCGCCCGCTGTTCCCGCTGAACCTGGTCGGCGACTACGGCGGCGGCGCCATGTTCCTGGCCTTCGGCGTCGTCTGCGCGCTGCTGGAGGCGCGCGCCTCGGGCAAGGGCCAGGTGGTGGACGCCGCCATGGTGGACGGCGCGGCGATCCTGTCCACGGTCTTCCACGGCTTCCGCGCCCGGGGCCTGTGGAGCGACGAGCCGGGGACCAACATGCTCGATTCGGGCGCGCACTGGTACGAGGTCTACGAGACCTCCGACGGCGGCCACATCGCCGTCGGCGCGTTGGAGCCCCAGTTCTACGCCGAGCTGCTGCGGCTGATGGAGCTCGATCCCGCCGACTGCCCGCAGTGGGAGCGAGAGCGCTGGCCCGAGCTGAAGCAGCGGTTCGCCGAGGTCTTCAGGGGCCGGACCCGCGACGAGTGGGTGGCCGTGCTGGAGCCCGCCGAGACCTGCGCCACCGCGGTCTACGGAATCGGCGAGGCTCCGTCGCACCCGCACAACGAGGCCCGGGGGACGTTCTTCGAGGCCGACGGCGTCGTGCAGCCCGCCCCGGCCCCGCGCTTCAGCCGCACCGCGACCGAGCCCGGCCGGCCCGTGCCCGAGCTGCGCGAGAAGCTCGAGGGCTGGGGGCTGGCCGGCGACGAGGTGGCGGCGGCGCTGGTCGGCACCCCGACATGAACGACGGCGGCGGGGACGGGCCGGGGCCCGGGGAGCTGCTGTACGCCGAGGACCTGAACGTGGGCCGGCGGTTTCAGCTCGGGTCCCACGCGGTGACGGCCGAGGAGATCAAGGCCTTCGCCCGCGACTGGGACCCGCTCCCGTTCCACGTCGACGAGCGCGCTGCCGAGCGCTCGCCGTTCGGCGGCCTGATCGCGAGCGGCGCCCACGCCATGGCGATCTGCGTGCGCCTCGTCTCCGACGCCGTCGTCAGCCGCACGGCGGTGATCGCCGGGCGCGGAGTCAGCGAGGCCCGCTTCCTGGTGCCGATGCGCCCGGGGATGGAGCTGACCGGCACCACCACGATCACCGACCGGCGCATGGACGACGAGAGAAAGGCGCTGGTCGTGATCAGCAACGAGCTCAACGACCAGGACGGGGAGCGGATCATGGTCCTGGTGGGCGAGCTCTTCGTCAGGCGCTCGGGCGGTCTGTGAACGATGGTTTACTCCAGGTGGTAACGTTGGCGCTCGCAACCCACCGGGGCGAGGCGACGATGCGAGCGGACAGGAGCGGAGCGGTGCATTCGACTGGGCCGGGCGCGGGGCCGAGGTGACGATGCGGCGGATCGTGATCGTAGGCGCAGGCCTGGCCGGGCACCGCGCTGCGGGCGCGCTGCTCGGCGTCCGGGTTCGAGGGCGAGATCACCGTCGTCGGCGAGGAGCCGCACCACCCCTACGATCGCCCGCCGCTCTCCAAGCAGCTGCTGGGCGGCTCCTTCGAGGACGATCGCTGCTTCTTCCCCCGCGAAGGGCTCGACGGCGTGGACTGGAGGCTGGGCGCTCCGGCCGCGGGCCTGGACCTGGCCGGCCGCGAGGTCCGCCTAGCCGACGACGAGCGAATCGCCTTCGACGGCCTCGTGATCGCCACGGGCCGTCGCGCCCGCGAGCTGCCGCGGATGCCGGCGCTCGAGGGGCGTGCGCACCCTGCGCACGCTCGACGACAGCCTGGCCCTGCGCGCGGCCGTTCGGGACGACCTCCGCGTCGCGATCGTCGGCGCCGGGTTCGTCGGCTGCGAGGTCGCGGCGACCCTGCGCGGGGCGGGTGTCCGCGAGGTGTCCGTGATCGACGTCGCTCCCCACCCGATGCCCGTGCTGGGCGAGCAGGTGGGCGAGCGAGCCGCGAAGCTCCACACGGATCACGGCGTCAGGCTGCACCTGGGCAGCGGCGTCGCCGGGTTCGAGGGCGACGGGCGGGTCGAGGCCGTGCGGCTGGACGACGGCGAGAGCGTCGAGGCGGAGCTGGTCCTGGTCGCCGTCGGGTCGGCCCCCAACTCCGAGTGGCTCGCCGGGTCGGGCTCTGGAGCTGCACGGCGGCACCGTGCTCTGCGACGAGCACTGCTTCGCGGTCGGCGCCGAGGGCGTGGTCGCTGCGGGCGACATCGCGTCCTGGCCCCACCCCGACGCCGGGGGTGAGGCGGTCTGGGTCGAGCACTGGAGCAACGCCCGCGACATGGGGGAGGTCGCCGCCCTCAACCTGATCGCCGACCCAGCCGAGCGCAGGCCCCACGCGGCCGTCCCCACCTTCTGGTCCGACCAGTACGACGTCAAGATCAAGTCCGCCGGCTTCCTGGGGGCCGCCGACCGGATCGAGATCGTCGAGGAGGACCCCGAGCGCCCCTCGCTGGTCGCCGAGGCGCACCGCGGGGACCGCCTCGTGGGCGCGATCGTCTTCAACAAGAACCGCAGGATCATCGACTACCAGCGGGAGCTGGCGGCTGAGGGGAACGGCGTGCCCGCCTGACGGGCCGAAACCTGGAGAACGGCGGAGACGGAGATGGCAGTAGAGACGAGCGGCCCCCTGACGCCCGCGGCGGTGCTCCCGGACCGACCGATCGCCGGCGAGGCCAGGCCGACGCCGCCGGTCAAGATCTGGGCCGGCATCGGCGTCGTCTGCGTCGCCTTCATCGCCTACGTGCTGATCAGCTGGGTCTCCGGGCCGTACTTCGAGGAGGTCCCGAGCGGGCCGAGCGAGGCGACCGGCCTGATCGGCTTCTCCGTCGTCTTCTGGCAGGTCGTGACGATCCCGGCGATGCTGGGGTTCTGGTACTGGTTCATCGTCCGGCCGTGGCGGCGGGAGGGCACCGTCGGGCCCGATGGCGTGTTGGTGATCGGCTTCTCGCTGATGTGGTTCCAGGACCCGCTGTCGAGCTCGGTCAACCACTGGTTTGTCTACAACACGGAGATGGTGAACTTCGGGTCGTGGCTCAACTCCGTCCCGGGGGTCACCGCCAACGGCGAGCCGGGCGCGATGAGCTCCGAGCCCATCCTCTTCACGCCCGCCGCCTACACCCTGGCGATGGGCGTGGCGATGCTGCTCGGGGCCTGGGTCATGCGCAGGGCCAAGCGCATGTGGCCGAACCTCACCTCCTTCGGGCTCGTGGCCGTCTGCTTCGTCGCCATGTGCCTGTTCGACGTCCTGCTCGAGGGGATCATCTGGCTGCCGATGGGCGTCTTCGAGTACCCGGGCGGGCACTGGGCGATCTTCCCCGAGACCTACCACAAGTACCCGCTGAACGAGACGTTCACGATCGGCAGCGTCTTCACCGCGCTCGCCTGCATGCGCTACTTCACCAACGACAAGGGGCAGATGGCGATCGAGCGCGGGGTCGATCAGATCAGGGGGTCGAAGTCGAGGAAGCTCCTGGTGCGCGGCCTGGCGGCCATCGCCTTCTGCCAGATCGCGATGTTCCTGGGCTACAACGTCCCGAACACGGTCATCGCGATGAACAGCACCGAGTGGCCAGAGGACCTTCAGAAGCGCTCGTACTTCACCAACTACCTGTGCGGGGACGGGACCCCCAGGTCGTGCCCTGGCCCCGGCGTCTCGCATCAGCGCGACGGCTCGGAGTACATCGGCAGCGAGGGGCAGATCGTGCGGCCCGGCCTCGACGCGGAGCCTCCGGGGCACGTGGTGCCGCCGGTCGTCCCCTTCGACCGCGGGCCGCTCGGGGGCGACGAGTGAGGGCGCTGAGTTGATCCGGACGGCGGCGAGCGGGCGATGGCGACCGTAGCCGGGCCCCGGGGCCTGAGCGTGCCGCCGGCCGCCGCCCAGCCGGTGGTGGCCGAGGCCCGCCGCGTCGTCCCGGTCAAGTGGTGGGCGGCGTTCGGCGCGCTGATCTGCGCCTTCATCGCCTTCGTCCTGATCAGCTGGGTGACGGGCCCGTTCTTCGAGCCGGTCGAGAGCGGGCCCGAGCGACCCGCCGACGTACATGAAGATCGCGCTGGTGGCGTTCCAGGCGCTCTGCGTCCCGATCGCGCTCTTCCTGATCTACTGGTTCGTGGTCAGGCCGTGGCGGCGCGAGCGGAACGTCGGCGTGGACGGAGTACTCGTGATCGCTTTCTCGACGCTCTGGTTCCAGGACCCGCTCTCGGCCTACGGCGGGCACTGGTTCACCTACAACAGCTGGGCGATCAACTTCGGCTCCTGGGTCAACAGCGTGCCCGGGTGGCTCTCCTACGGCGAGCCCGGCCGGATGCTGGTGGAGCCGATGCTGATCATCCCGGGCGTCTACGTCTGGGTGTTCGTCGCCGACGATGTTCCTGGGCTCGTGGGTGATGCGCACGGCCAAGCGGCGCTGGCCGGCGATGGGCAAGCTCGGCCTGGTCGGGATCTGCTTCGCTGGCGATGTGCGCGTTCGACATCGTCTTCGAGGGCATCCTGTTCCTGCCGCTGGGCGCCTGGGAGTACCCGGGCGGGCACCTCTCGCTCTTCCCCAGCACCTACCACAAGTTCCCGCTGAACGAGATGCTGACCGTCTCGGCGCTGTTCACCGCGGTCGCGTCCCTTCGCTACTTCGTCAACGACCGCGGCGAGATGGTGGTCGAGCGGGGGATCGACAGGATCCGGGGCGGCAACGGCAAGAGGGTGGTGATCCGGGCGCTGGCCGCGATCGCCGCGGTGCACCTGGCCCTGATCGTCTTCTACAACGTCCCCAACACATGGATCGGGATGCACTCGACCGAGTGGCCGGCCGACCTTCAGAAGCGCTCCTACCTGACGGACTACCTGTGCGGCGACGGCACCGACCGCGCCTGCCCGGGCCCGGCGGTGCCGCTGGTCCGCAACGACAACGGGCAACCCCGAGGGCGGCTCGGCCTACGTCAGCCCCACCGGGGCAGCTGGTCGTCCCGCCGGACACGACGCTGCCGCGGGCCGGTGCCCTTCGACCGCGGCGAAGCCGGGGGCCGCCGATGATTGAGGCCGGCCCTGGCGAGGCGGAGGCGCGGGCGCCGGCCGTCGACCGCTTCGCGCTGCTCGCCGCGGCGGTCGCGGGGCGCAAGATCGCGGTGGCCGAGGCGGACTCCGAGCGCTCGTACACCGACGGCGAGCGCATCTTCGTCGGCGATCGGGAGGACGGCCGCCGCGCGACACGCTGGTGGTGCAGGCGGCGCTGCTCGCGGCGGGCAGCCTGGAGCCGAAGCTGGTCGCGCGCACCACCGGCCGCCGGGCTCTGCGCCACCGCTACCTGACGCTGGAGGCGGCCCGCGCGGTCGGCGAGCTGGCGGGGTCCGAGTGCCCCGCGAGGTGTGCGAGCGGCTCGGCCGGGCTCTACGAGGGCCCGATCCCGTCCTCGCCGGAGGAGTCGCTCGAGCTGGCGCGCTCGAAGCGGACGAGACGTCCCCGAGGCCCCCGAGTGGCTGGGGACGATCCGGCCGGCGACGCTGCTGCGCAACGCGCCCGGCCGTGGGGGGCGCCCCGACCGAGAAGGATCGCCAGGGGGAGTCGAAGCAGGTGGACATGCCCGAGCTCGACGAGGACGAGGACTCCGAGCGCAGCAAGATCATGGAGCTGTTCAGCGCGCCGGCGCTGCAGAACCCGCTCGCCAGCTTCCTGCAGAAGCTGCTCGGCATGGGCACCAGCCCCGACGCCGAGGGCGGCGGGGGCGAGGAGCTGCCGGTCGGGGGCCAGCGGGCGGGACGCGTCGGCGAGAACGCGAAGCCGCTCGAGCAGGGCGATGGAGGTGGAGATCGACCTCGGCGGGCCGGCCGATCGGCCGGCTGTACCCGGAGTGGAACTGGCAGCGTCGCAGCTACCGGCGCGACTGGTGCGCGGTCGCCGAGTACGACCCCCGGCCGGGCGAGCACGAGGCCGAGCTCGACCCGGGCGAGGACCGCCGGCTGCGCCGCGAGCTCGCCCGCCTGGGCCTGGCGCACGAGCGCCATCGCCGCCAGGACGAGGGCGACGTGCTCGACATCACCGCGCTGATCGAGCTCGTGGTCGAGCGCGGCGCCGGCGGGGTTCCGCGACCCGCGCGTGTACGAGCTCAAGCGGCGCACCGCCCACGACCTCGGTGTCCTGATCCTGCTCGACTCGACCGGGTCGACCGGCGAGTCCGAGGAGGGCCGCCGCGTCTTCGACGAGCAGCGGGCGCTGGCGGCGCGCCTCACCGCCGGCTTCGACGAGCTCGGCGACCGGGTCGCCTGCCACGGCTTTCAGTCATGGGGACGCCACGCCGTCAACTACCTGCGCGTCAAGGGCTTCGACGACCGCTACGACCACGCCGCGCAGCGCAGGCTCGCCGCGCTCGAGCCGGGCGGGTTCACCCGCCTCGGCGCCGCGATCCGCCACGGCACCCATCTGCTCGCCACCAAGGCGGGCACCTCCAACACGCTGCTCGTCGTCGTCGGCGACGGCCTGCCCTACGACGACGGCTACGAGCAACGCTACGCCCAGGAGGACTGCCGCCGCGCCCTGCGCGAGGCGGTGATCGCCGGAGTCGGCTGCGCCTGCGTCAGCGTCCGCTCCGCGACCGAGCCCGAGGTGATCGAGCGCGTCTGGGGCAACGTGCCCGCACCGCGCGCTCGAGGACCCCTCGGAGCTCGCCCGCCACGTGACGCCCCTGTTCCGAGGAGCGCTCCGGGAGGCCGCGGCGAGCCGGCGCGGACCTCAGCCGACATCGAACGGAGTGTCCGAGCATAATGCCCGGACTCACCCACGCGCTCTGTGCGCCATCACCGAAAGGGAGAGAGGAAGGATGAACACGCGCATGCAGATGCTGTGCCTGTGGGCCGGGCCGGCCGCGATTGTGACCTTCCTGGTCGGGTTCTGGTTCGTCGCGGGGCTGGTGCCGCCCCCGTCGCCCGACGACACCGCGCGCCGAGATCCAGGCGCTGTACGCGGACGACACCGACCTGATCCGGATCGGCCTGGTGATGACCGGCATCGCCGGGGCGCTGACCGGGGTCTTCGCGGCCGCGATCTGCACGCAGATGAAGCGCGTCGAGGGCACCTACTCGCCGCTCGCCTACGTCGAGCTCGGCATGGGGATGCTCGGGGTGCTGCTCTTCATCCTCCCGACCTTCGTCATGCAGGCGCTCGCCTTCCGGCCCGAGGACACCGATCCCGAGCTGATGCTGATGGTCAACGACATCGCCTGGATCCCGTTCATCGGCGTCTTCATGCCGGCGGTGGTGCAGAACATCGCGATCGGCCTCTGCGCGTTCAAGGACACCGAGGAGAAGGTGATGCCGCGCTGGCTCGGCTACTTCAACTTCTGGGTCGCGCTTCTGTTCGTGCCCGCGGCGCTGCTCTACTTCTTCAAGACCGGGCCTTTCGCCTGGGACGGCGTCTTCGTCTTCTGGCTGCCGCTGTCGGTGTTCTCGCTCTGGTTCGGGGTCATGTTCGTGGTCCTGCGCAAGGCGATCAAGGGCCAGGCCGAGGAGGAGGCGCGGGGGGCGAAGGCGCCCGCGGGCAAGCGCGAGGCGGTGGCGGCCTGAGAGGATGGCCCGCGGCGGGATGATCAACACACGGCTACAGCTCCTGTGCGTATGGGCGGGACCGGTGTTCCTGGTCCTGTACGCGATCTTCTTCTGGGGCGTCGCCGGGTACATCCCGCCGCTGGACCCGACCGCCGACCCGGGCGAGGTCGCGGCCTTCTACGACGAGAACCGCACCGACATCCGCATCGGGCAGCTGGGGGCCATGGTTGCCTCGGTGCTGCTGTTCCCGTTCTTCGCGGTGATCTCGATGCAGATCGCCCGCATCGAGCGGGGGATGCCGGTGCTGGCCGCGATCCAGTTCGGCGCGGCCGTGCTGCTGCTCGTCTTCTTCACCGTCTGCAGCATGCTCTGGGTGGCGGCGACGTTCAGGCCCGAGCTGGGCGCCTCGACGGTCCGGGTCCTGCACGACACGGCGTGGCTGATGTTCGTGATGGTGTTCCCCGGCTACACCCTGCAGATGATCTGCCAGGCGATCGCGGGGTTCATCGATCGCAGCCCCCGATCCCACGTGGCCCCGCTGGGCGGCCTACTTCAACCTCTGGGTCGGGTTCGCGGGCGTGGGGGGCGGCCTCGCCGTCTTCTTCAAGGACGGGCCCGTTCGCGTGGAACGGGCTGATCGGCTTCTACGTGCCGATCGCCGTCTTCGCGGTGTGGCTGGTGATCACGACCGTGCTGCTGCTGAAGGCGATCAAGCGCCAGGCTGCCGAGGCTGAGGCCAGCACCCAGCCGGGCCAGGTCGCCGTCGGCGGGCGCGAGCCCGCGGGGGCCCATGCCTGACGGGCCCGTGACAGGGGACGGGGCGCCCGACGCCTCTGTCGTCGACGCCGCCGCGCGCGCGCCCGGCCGAGCGCCCGAGCGCGTCGACGTCAACGGCGACGGGGCCGGCGCCCTGACCGCGAAGGCGCGGGCCAAGGCCGCCCGCCACCTGCCCGGCGAGGAGGGGACCTGGATCTTCATCCTCGGCGACATGACGGTGTTCGCCCTGCTGTTCGGGGTGTACATCGAGGCCCGCTCCCACGACCCCGCGCTGTTCAACGTCTCCCAGCAGGCGCTGAACCAGAACTTCGGGGCGATCAACACCCTGCTGCTGCTGTGCAGCTCGCTCTGCGTCGTCTCCGCGATCCGCGCGATGCGCAGCGAGCGGGTCCGCAACCTGGCCCCGCCGCTGGTCGCCGGCGCGTTCGCGTGCGGGCTCGGGTTCTGCCTCATCAAGTACCTCGAGTACAGCGACAAGCTCAGCCACGGGATCAAGCCGGCGACGAACGACTTCTGGATGTACTTCTACGTGCTCACCGGCCTCCATTTCTTCCACCTGCTGATCGGGATGGTCGTGCTCGCCTTCATCTTCTTCCAGGCGCGCAAGCCGCGGCTGGTAGAGGACGCGCGGCGCTTCGCCTTCGTCGAGGGCGGCGCATGCTTCTGGCACATGGTCGACCTGCTCTGGATCGTGCTCTTCCCCCTGCTCTACCTGGTGCACTGATGGAAGCCGCCACAGCCACCAAGCCCGCCGGCCTCACCGACCTGCTCCGCAACGCGATCACGGTCGATCTGGCTCGTCCTGATCGGCGCCACGCTGCTGTCGTGGTGGATGGGCACCGATCACGTCTTCGACGACGCCACCCTCGCGGGATCGCTGATCCTGCTGGTGGCCTTCATCAAGGTCCGCTTCGTGGGTCTCTACTTCATGGAGCTCCGCCACGCCCCGATACCGCTGCGCCTCGTCTTCGAGGGCTGGTGCCTCGTGGTCTGCAGCGCCGTGATCGGGATGTTCCTGTTCCTCTGAGGCGCAGCCCTCCCGCGTGCCGCCGAGCGCCAGAGGGTCGTGTGAACACCCGTTAGCAGCAGGGGGCGGCGGTTGGTACGATCCGCCACGAAGCCACCGCCAGCGAGGAGAGAGCGAATGAGCACGACCGAGCAAGCCCCGGCGACACCGACCGCGGACTCCAGCAACGGCGCCGGCCAGATCGAGGTCCGCTGCCCGGCGGACGACCGAGTCGTCGGCCACATCCCGCGCCAGACGCCCGAGCAGGTCGCCGCCATCGCCGCCGAGCTGCGCGCCGCTCAGCCCGAGTGGGAGGCGCTCGGTCCCAAGGGACGCTCCAAGGTCCTGCTCGACTGGCTGGACTGGATCTTCGACAACGAGAAGCGCATCCTCGGCATGGTCCAGGAGGAGACGGGCAAGTCGTGGGGCGACACCACGATCGAGACCCTGGTCGCGGTCGAGGTGATCAACTACTACACGAAGCACGCCGAGGAGTTCCTGGAGGACAAGACCCTCCGGCCGCATGGTCCCGCCTACCTCGGCAAGAAGCTGCGCGTGCACGCGAAGCCCTACCAGCTGGTCGGGATCATCATGCCCTGGAACTACCCGCTCGGGATGCCGATGATGGACGTTCCCGGCGCGCTGCTCTCGGGCGCCGCCGTGATGACCAAGCCCTCGGAGTTCACCCCGCTGGCGTGGACCGAGGTCGTCCGCGGATTCCGCGAGGAGATCGGCGCCCCGAAGATCATGGCGTCGGTGCTCGGCGACGGCCCGACCGGCGTGGCCGTGGTCGACGAGGTCGACATGATCCAGTTCACCGGCTCGACCGGGACCGGCCGCAAGATCGGGGTGCGGGCGGCCGAGCGGCTGATCCCGGCCTCGCTCGAGCTCGGCGGCAAGGACGCGATGGTCGTCCTCTCCGACGCCAACGTCGATCGCGCCGTGGGCGGCGCGATCTGGGGCGCCTTCTTCAACTCCGGCCAGTCGTGCATCTCGGTCGAGCGGGCCTACGTCGAGGCGCCCGTCTACGACGAGTTCGTCGACAAGCTCACCGCCGAGGCATCGAAGCTGCGCGTCGGCATGGACACGTCGCGGGACTTCTCCAAGGACTACGGCGCCCTCGCCAACGAGAGGCAGATGGAGATCGTCGAGCGGCACGTCAGCGACGCGATCGAGCACGGCGCTCGGGTCGCGACCGGCGGCAAGCGCGCCTCCGAGGAGGGCCTGTTCTACGAGCCGACCGTGCTCGTCGACGTGGACCACTCGATGGCCTGCATGCGCGAGGAGACCTTCGGCCCGACGATCCCGGTGATGAAGGTCGCCGACGAGGAGGAGGCGGTCAGGCTGGCCAACGACTCGCCCTACGGCCTCGGCGGCCAGCGTCTGGACCGCCGACCACGGGCGCGCGCAGCGAGTGGCCAAGCGGCTCGAGGCGGGCGGAATCAGCGCGAACAACGCGATGATGGCCGTGTTCCAGTTCCCGCTGCCGATGGGCGGCTGGAAGGAATCCGGCATCGGCATCCGGTTCGGCGGGCCCAACGGCATCCTCAAGTACTGCCGCCAGCAGGCGTTCTGCGACGAGCGGGTCGACCTCAAGTCGGAGATGCACTGGTACCCGTACACGGAGCGCAAGTCCAACCTGTCGGCGCGGATGGTGCGGCTGCTCGGGGCGCACGACTGGCGCCGGCGCCTGAACCGGACGCGGCGGCCCTAAACCCGGGCGCCCGCCGCCGGCGCCGCTCCGCGGGCCGGCGTCCCGGCGGCTGCGCGCTTGCAGGTCCCGTGAATGCGCGTTAACCTCCCGCCCGGAACGTCGGAGTAGGAGGAGATCCCAGTGGAGCAGACGACCGCGAGCAAGAAGGACCTTGAGGCGCCGATCGAGGCGCCGACGGTGTGCGAAGCGTTCCAGCGGCTCGTCGCGAGGGAGCCCGACGGCACCGCGCTGAGGACCCTCGACGACTCGGTCTCACTGACCTGGTCAGAGCTGGGCGAGCGCGTCGAGGCGCTGGCCGGGGGCCTCGCCGGCCTCGGCATCGGCAAGGGCGACACCGTCGCGATGCTGCTGCCCAACGTGCCCGAGTGCCACATCATCGACTTCGCGGCGGTGCACCTGGGCGCGATCCCGTTCACGATCTACAACAGCTCCTCGCCCGAGCAGATCGCCCACCAGATGGACAACGCGGACGCCCGGGTCATCTTCACGCAGAAGGACTTCCTGCCCAAGGTCGAGGAGGCGAAGAAGGAGCTGCCCGGCCTCGAGCACGTGATCGTGGTCGACGGCGAGGAGGGCGACGGCACGCTCTCGATGGCCGACTTCGAGGCCGGCGCGCCGGACGACTTCGACTTCGAGGCCGCCTGGCGCGCCGTCGAGGCCGAGGACAGGGTCACCCTGATCTACACCTCCGGCACCACCGGCCCCCCGAAGGGCGCCGAGTACGCGCACCGCACGGTGATGGCGCAGCTGCGCGCGCTCGACGCCGCCGTGCCGCTCCCGAGCGAGGACGTGATCTCGTTCCTGCCGATGGCGCACGCGGGAGGCCGCCTCACCTCCCACTACATGTCACTCCCCTACGGGGCGACGATCACCGCCTGCCCCGACATCACCCAGCTGCCCGCCTACATGGCCGGCGTGCGGCCCGACTCGCTGTTCGCGCCCCCCCGCCTGTGGGAGAAGCTGCAGGGGGGGATCGGCGCGATGGTCGAGGGCCAGCCCGACGAGGAGCAGAAGGCGGCGCTGAAGCAGGCGATCGAGGACGGGCTCGCCCGCGTGCGGGCCGAGGAGGCCGGGGATGAGGTCACCGACGAGATGGTTGCCGCGCATGAGCGCGGGGTGCGAGATGCTGAAGCCCATCCTCGCCAAGGTCGGCCTCGACCGGATCAAGGCGTCGTTCGTGGGCGGCGCGCCCAGCGCGCCCGAGCTGTCGCAGTTCTTCCGGGCGGTTGGCTGCCCGATGCTCGAGGCCTACGGCCTCACCGAGGGCAGCCTCAACGTGTTCAATCGCATCGACGAGTTCAAGGGCGGCACTGCCGGCACGCCGCTGCCCGGCGTCGAGCTGAGGCTCGCCGAGGACGGCGAGATCCTGCTGCGCGGCGACCTCAACTTCGTCGGCTACCGCAAGCAGCCCGAGCAGACCGCCGAGGCCCTCGACGCCGACGGCTGGCTGCACACCGGCGACATCGGCGAGCTCGACGACGACGGCTACCTGACCGTCGTCGATCGCAAGAAGGAGATCATCATCAGCGCCGTCCGGCAAGAACATGTCGCCGGCCGTGATCGAGTCGGCGATCAAGGGGGAGAGCTCGCCGATCGGCCAGGTGGTGACGGTCGGCGACGGGCGCCGCTACAACACCGCGCTCCTCACGCTCGACCCCGAGGCGGCTCCGGTGTGGGCGAAGCGCCTGGGGATCGAGTCCGAGTCGATCGCGGAGCTGGCTGAGGACCCGAAGATGCTCGAAGGCGGTGGAGGAGGCGATCGAGGCCGGCAACCAGCGGCTCTCGAGGGTCGAGCAGATCAAGAAGTTCAAGCTGCTCCCGGACGTCTGGATGCCCGACTCCGATGAGCTCACGCCGACGCTGAAGCTGAAGCGCAAGCCGATCGCCGCCAAGTACTCAGCCGAGATCGAAGAGCTCTACGCCGAGTAGTGGCGGGGGCAAATGGACACCAACTTCACACCCAACCGCGAGGTACCGAAGTGGAGCGAGACCCGCTGGAGCGGCTGCTGGAACCCCGATGAGGGCGTCGGCCTGTACCTCCACATGGGCCGCTTTCGCAAGGACCTCGAGCTCTGGTGGGTGCAGAGCGTCGCCTACCTGCCCGGCGGCGAGCTCGTGGTCGACCGCAGCTTCGGGCGCGCGCCCGACGACGCGCACATCCGGGCCGGGGGCTTCGAGCTCGCCCAGACGGAGGGCGGTTGGGCGTCGAGCTACGACGGCGGAGCTCAGCTCACCACCACCGAGGCGCTCGCGGCCGGCGCCCGCGGCGAGGGGGCGCCCTGGGCGCGGGTCAGCTGGGAGGTGAGCGCCGAGGGCTCGGCGCCGGTCTGGGACCTCTACGCCGGAGGCGAGAGCCTGGGCGACCAGGCGGGCGACTCCCACATCCAGCAGGCCTACACGACCAGCGGCAGCCTCACCGTCGACGGCGCGACCTATTCGCTCGACGGCGTCGGGTACAAGGACCACTCGAGCGGGGTGCGCAAGTGGGACGGCTACGGCAGCCACAACTTCGTCTGCGTCCACATGCCCGACTGGACCGGCCACCTGATCGCGATGCACGGCCCCGACGGACAGACGCAGGCGACCATCGGCGCCTTCTTCCGCGACGGGACCGAGCACCGGCTGGAGTCGTTCGAGATGCCGGTCGTGGCCGACTCCCTCGGCGGCCCGGCGCGGCACGAGCTCGTCGTGAAGCCGGCGGGCGGCGAGGAGATCAGCCTCGACGTCGAGGTCCTGCACGAGTGCCCGATAACGATCACCGACGACGGCGACAACATCAACGGAATCGACTGGGAGGCGGACGCGGAGCCGATCGTGATCCTGATGGAGGGTGCGGCGCGCTTCACCGGCCCCGACGGCGAGGTCGGCTACGGCTTCCACGAGCGAGGCATCCTGCGCTCGGCGCTGGAGCGACCGGGCGCGGCGATCGCGGCCGGGCAGAGCGCATAGGCCGATGGAGAACCGGAAGCTGCTGCTCGCCTGCGTCTGGTGCGGCCCGGCCTTCGCGCTGCTGTTCGCGATCGGGTTCGCGCTCTTCTCGGGCTTCCTGCCGCCGCCGTCGCCGAACGACAGCGCGGCCGAGATCGTCGACTTCTACCGCGAGGACCAGACCGCCTTCCGCATCGGGACGTGCCTGATGATGCTCGCGACCCCCCTGCTCGGCCCCTGGGGGATCGCGCTGGCTGCCCTGACCAGGCGGACCGAGTCGGGCTTCCCCGTGCTGACCGCGATCCAGGTCTTCTGCACCGGGATCATCCTTTTCACGATCGCGATCCTCGTCACGGTCTGGGCCTGGGCCTCTTTCCGCGCCGGCGAGATCTCGCCCGAGGAGACCCAGAGCATCAACGACTTCGCCTTCTTCCTCTTCCTGTTCGACTGGACGCCGTTCGCGCTCTGGCTGGTGTCGTTCGCGATCGCGATCTTCCTCGACCGCGGCGACCCGCCGGTGTTCCCCCGCTGGGCCGCCTACCTCAACCTCTGGCTCGCCACGCTCGGCCTCCCCGGCGGGCTGATCGTGTTCTTCAAGACGGGCGCGTTCGCCTACAACGGCTTCCTCGGCTTCTACTTCCCCGTGGTCGCCTTCTTCATCTGGCTCGTGGTCATGACCTGGCTGGCGTTCAAGGCCATCGACTCGGATCCCGGCGGCGAGCAGGCCGCTGAGCCAGCCGGGTCAGCCAGCGCCGTCCGCTGACCGCCGCATCGCCGCGCCGAGCGCGGCAGCGGCCCGCTCGCCCGTTGCGGTGGCGGCGGAGAGGTGCGGGGCGGACAGGTACTCGCCCGCGATCTGGACTGTGGCGTCGCTCGCCGCGCTCCGGGCCCGGAACTCGGCGAGTCTCGCGTAGTGCCCGACCGGGCAGTACTGCTGGCGCCAGCGCTGCACCTCGGTGAACTCGACGTTCGCCGAGGTCCCCGGCAGGAATCCGTCGACGGCCTGGAGGGCGGCCGCGGTCACGGACTCATCGTCGTCGCCGGCGTGGCGCTCGCACCAGGGCTCGGTCAGGGCCAGCGTCAGCAGACCCTTCCCCTCGGGCGCGCGGCCGGGGGCCTTCAGGTGGTCGCAGACGATGCCGCCCAGGAACGGGTGCTCGGCGCGCGGGATCATCGTGTACATCGCGTCCGTCGCCGGCGCCTCGGACAGCGCGACGGTCACGATCAGCAGGCGCCCGCGCCGGACCGCGTTCAGGTACGCCCGCCTCCACTCGTCGAGGCCGGGGAGGATCCCGGCGGCGAGCTGCGCCGGCAGGGCGACCACGCACCCGGCCACCTCCTCGCTGCGCTCGGCGCCGTTCGAGTCGCTCCAGCTCACGCGGGCGCCGTCGGCGGTCCGCTCGACGGCGAGCACGCGGGCGCCGGTGACGACGTCGAGCTGGGCGGCGAGCCGGTCCGCGTAGTAGGCCATCCCCTCCCGGAAGGCGACGAGCTTCGCGCCGCCGAACAGGGCGAGCATCCCCAGCAGCTCCACCCGCGAGACCGAGTCCCCCTCGGTCGCGTAGATCGCCCTGATCGCCGGATCGATCAGATAGTCGGCGAGCTCGCGGTTGAGCCTGCGCTCGGCCCAGCTGCGGAGCGTCTCGGTGTCGTACCGCCCCGCCTCCTCGATCCGCTCGGTGGTCGCGCGGCGGGCCCGGATCGCCTCGGGGACCAGCTTCACCGCCCCCAGCTTGCCGCGGGCGGACAGCGCCCTAGTGCGCAGGAAGTCCCTCGCGAGCCGCCCGCCGTCGATCCGGTGGATCTCCCCGGCGCGGGCGATCCCCAGGCTGAACCCGCCGGGGACGAGCTGGTCGGCGATCCCGGCGTCCTCGGCCAGCCCGATGAAGTGGCGGTGGGTGGTGGGGATGAAGAAAGCCCCGCGGTCGACCAGGAAGCCGTCCCGCCGGCCGGCGCTCAGCTTGCTGCCGGGCCGCTCCGAGGCCTCCAGCACACGGACCCGGTGCCCGGCCTGCTGGAGGCGGAAGGCGGCGGCGAGCCCTGCGGGCCCGCCCCCCGCGACGATCAGCTCAGGCAACCAGAGCCCGGCGTCCGCTCGCGGCCGGCACCGCGGCCGCAACGCGGCCGGCGGCCTCCTGCCCGCTGACCAGGGCGCCGTTCAGGCCGGGGATCCGGTCGAGGTCGCTCGCGAACTGGACCCGGGCGGTCCCGTCGAGCTGCCGCTTGAACCGCGCGATCTGGGCGAAACGTCCCTGGTAGAGGGCGGGAACCGATTCCGGCCAGCGCACCACGAAGGTCTCCTCGATGTCGCCGGAGATGTCGCCGTGGAACTTGCTCGCGCGGTCGATCGCGTACTCGAGGATCTGCTCGTCGGAGTGGTCCATCGTCCGCTCGAGATACTCGTGGGAGAGCAGGACGGTGAGCAGGCCCTTGCCCTCCGGGGCGCGGTTGCGGGCCTTGATGTGATCGGCGATCACGGCGATCGTGTCGGGATCCTCGCACGGCGGGACCAGGAAGTAGGTCGCCGGGTCGGGCGGGCGGCGGGAGAGCCCGATGCAGATGCTGCCCAGCCTGCGGTAGCGGGTGGTCTCGTAGAGGTCCCGGTGGTTGTCGTCCATCTGCGGGTAGATCTCGAGCGCCGGCTCGGCGGTTGTGGCGATCACGCAGGCGTCGAAGCGCTCTGTCCGCTCGCCGCCGCCGTTCGCCGAGAAGGTCACCTCGACCTCGCTGCCGTTGTCGGCGACGTTCGAGACGGCATGCGAGAGCCGCGTATCGACCCGCCGGGCCAGCTCTTCGGGGAGGCCGACCACGCCCGAGTCGAGGTTGTAGACGTTGGGGACCAGCATGTTGCGGACCGTCCAGAGCAGCAGCGCGACCGAGCAGTCCTCCGGATCGGCGACCCAGGTGCCGCTGACCAGCGGGGCCGCGCAGTAGTCGTAGAGCTCCTGGCCCAGCTCGCGGCGGGCGTACTCGGCGGTGGTCTCGGTATCGAGCTCGGCCAGCTGGTCGTAGGTGTCGTAGCCCAGGCTCTTGCGGGTCTTGAAGGTGAGCGCGCCGAGCTTCGATGCGCGGAGCTTGCCCCGCCAGGAGATCGCCTTCGTCCCGAGCGAGGTGCGGACCCGCTTCGTGTAGTCGAAGTGGTGGAGCTTTCCGTCGCGCGGCATCGCGCCGATCGCGGTGCGGACGCAGAACTCGTCGCCCAGCCCCACCTCGTGGATCAGGTCGATCGCGTCGCGGTAGGTCCCGAGATACACGGCGGTCCCGGCGTCCATCAGGAAGTCGCCCCTGCGGACGGTCCAGATCCGGCCGCCGACCCGGTCGCGGCCCTCGAACACGGTCGGCTCGAACCCCGCCTTCTTCAGCTCCCAGGCCGCGCCCATGCCGGCCATTCCCCCGCCGATCACCGCGACCGTGCCGCGCTCGCTCATCTCTCGCTCCTCATCCGCGCTCCAGCACCTCGACCGTGCCGGCCTTGCCGTCGACGCGCACGCGGTCGCCGGTCGCCAGGCGCCGGGTGCCGTCGCGCGTGTTGACGACGCACGGGATGTTCAGCTCGCGCGCCACCACCGCGGCGTGGCTCAGCGCCCCTCCCAGGTCCACGACGAGCGCGGAGGAGACGTACATGATCGAGCACCAGCTCGGGTCGGTCGTCGGCGCCACCAGGATCTCGTCCGGCTCGACGTCCGAGAAGGTCGGGTCCTCGACCACGCGGACCAGGCCCTCCGCGACGCCCGAGCTCGCGCCCGTGCCCGTGATCACGCCGTCGGCGTCGCGCGCGTCGTCCGGGTCCGCGTCCTCGACCTCGTAGGCGTCCGGCATCCCGACCCACTCCGTGGACCGGAACGCGATCCGCTCGTACGTCTTGCGCCTCTGCCGCCGCCTGCGGACCAGCTCCAGCGCGTCGGGGGGCAGGGTTCCCGTCAGCTCCTCGCGTGTGAGGTAGAAGGCGTCCTCGCGGTCCTCGAGAGCGCCTTCGGCAGCCAGCAGCTCGCCGGTCCGGCGCGCCGAGAGCCGGCCGATGTCGATCGCCTGCAGGAACGACCGCTTGGCGCGGCCGCGATGGGGCACGCGCCGCCGGGCGAGCGCGAGGATCAGCCGCGCGCCCGGCCGCTGCGACCGCGGCAGCGCGGCGAGCACCTGCTTCGTCATCTCGACCCGCTTGGCGTCGCGCTCCCGGTCGAGACGCGCGGGATGGTCGGAGTCGGGGAGGTTCCTGTAGTGCTCGATGACCGTCCGCAGGGGGGAGGGGTCGTCCCGCCAGACGGTGCTCGAGATCTCCCCTTCGCCCGGGCCGTGGAAGCCGTGGCTGCGGACGATGTCCTCGACCGCGATCTCTCCGCGCGACGCCCTCCAGATGTCGGTGACCACGGCGATCTCGGCGCCGCCGCTGCCGCTGAGGACGGAGAGGTCGCCCACGCCCGCGCGCTCGACCAGCTTCGAGAGGGCGTCGAACATCGGCTGGAAGCTGCCCATCATGGCCGTCACCTGCGTGTCCATGCCGAGCTGGAACATCTCGATGGACTCGGCGAACGCGGCCCTCGCTCCGGCGAGGTCGCGGCTCGGGACCTCCTCCACCATCCGGCGCCACCAGGCGTCGATGCGGGGGCAGACGCGATCGAGCATCCGCGGCACCCGCACGAAGGTCCTCGGGAACCGGTAGGCGACGAACGCGTAGCGGCGCTTGGTCGGGTGGAAGGTCATTCCATCGGGCGGCTCGCCGAACAGGCTCGAGAGGGCGTCCTCCCCGGTGATCCCGGGCAACCGGTCGCCGACCAGGCCCATGTAGTCCAGGTTCGTCGCGAGGCGGCCATAGAAGTTGCGGAGGATCCTGTCGGCGGGGTCGTCGGGCTGCTCGAGCTCGGCCTTCGACATCACCCCGATCGCGTAGCCGACCCGGCGCGCGGTGAGGTCGCCCGGCAGGCCCCAGAAGGCCGTGTTGAGCGGGGTGACCACGCCGGGGCACGCCTCACCGAGGTTGGTCGTCGTCCACGGATGGGCCTCCTTCGTGGAGCCCTGAAGGGGGTCCCAGTCGTCCTTGGGCGCGCCGATCACGTCGGCGGGGCTCTCGGTCGCTGCGCCGTCGATCGGCTCTGTCAGGCCCATTCGTCTCTCCTCCGGGACGAGCTCGGACGGGATGATAACGGCCGTTAAGCCATCGGCTATGCCCATGCGCCCCGCCGCGGTGGTCAGGTGCCCTGGAACCGGCCGGGCCGCTTCTGCTTGAAGGCTTCGATCGCCTCGAGCAGGTCCTCCGAGGCCAGCGTCTCGAGCTCGCCCGCGAGCGACGCGTCGAGCACCTCGTCCAGCCGCGCTCGCGTGACCCGGTTGAGCGCGCGCTTCGTGCCCTTCACGGCGAGCGGCGGCAGCGCCGCGATCCGCTCGGCCAGGGCCATCGCCGCCGGCAGCACCTGCTCGGGCTCGGAGACCAGGTCGGTGACGAGTCCGATCGCGTGCGCATCCTCGGCGCTCAGCGGGTCGCCCGTGAGCAGGTGGCGGCGGGCGCGCAGCATGCCGACCGCCTCGGGCCAGACCAGGCAGCCGCCGTCGCCGGCGACGAGTCCCGCGACGACGTGGGTGTCCGCGATCTGGGCCCCGCGCGCGGCGACGATCGCGTCGCAGGCCATCGCGACCGTCGCGCCCAGCCCGATCGCCGGCCCCTGCATGGCGACGACGACGGGCTGATCGACGTCGACGAGGGTGGTGAGCAGGTTGCGCGCGCCGTCGATCAGCTCGGAGCGGAGCTCGGCGCTCTCGTAGGCCTCGCGCATCATCTCGAAGTCGCCGCCGGCCGAGAAGGCCTTGCCGGTTGACGCCAGCACGACCGCGCGCGATTCCTCGTCGTCGCGGAGGCCCTCCAGCATCTCCTGGAAGGCGTCGTGCATCGCCAGGTCGAAGCGGTTGAGCAGCTCGGGGCGGGTCAGGGTGACGACCGTGACCTCGCCCTTGCGCTCGACGCTGAGGGGGGCCGGCTCCACGCCACGATCGTAACCAAGCTCGCCGCGGCGCGTATAGTGGGTTCACGAGCGTTAACGTACGGTGGGGAGATTGGAGATGTGAGCATGGGCCCCGACAGCCCGACCGAGGCCGGCGAGGCCACTGAGGCGACCCTGAGGGGATGGGAGGAGCTTGCGCACTGGGGGCGTGAGCCGGAACTGAACGAGCTCGACACGCTGATGTGGCGGACCGAGCACCATCCCGCGGACTCCTGGACGGGCGTGGTGGTCGAGACGTTTGACCGGAACCCGGGCTGGGACGTCTACCGCGGCGGCGCCGAGCGCGCGCTGAGCCTGGTCCCGCGCTTCATGCAGCGGGTCGTCGACCCCGTGCTTCCGGTAGGGCCGCCCCGCTGGGACATGGACCCGGACTTCGACGTCGACTACCACGTGCGGCGCGTCCGGCTGCCCGAGCCCGGCACCATGGCCCAGCTGCTGGAGCTGGCCCAGCAACAGGCGCTGGTGCCGCTCGACCGCAACCGCCCGCCCTGGGTCCGGATCTTCGTCGAGGGGCTCGAGGGCGACCGGGCGGGCACGATCTTCCAGTGCCAGCACGTGCTGACCGACGGCTTCGCCTACGCCCAGCTGATGTCCCGCCTCTACAGGCGGAGCCCGGACTCGAGGCTGAAGATGCCCAGCAGGCCGATCCCGGAGCCCGAGGGCGTGCGCCCGGTGGGCCTCACCGCCAGGCTGGCCGGCAGGGCGGTCCGCAGAGCGCCCCGCCTGGCCGCGAGTGCGACCGGCGGGGCGATCCGTGCCGCGACCCGTCCGCGCGCCACGGCTGGATATGCGGAGTCGCTGAAGCGGGTCCTGGAGCCGCCGCCGGCCTCCACCTCGACGCTGCTGGGCCGCGGGAGCCGCACCAGGTGGCGGTTCGGCGTGCTCGACTGCACGGTCGACGAGCTCAAGTCCGCGGGGCGCGCGGCGGGCGGGTCGCTCAACGACGCGTTCGTCTCGGCGATCCTCGGGGGCATCCGCCGCTACCACCAGCGGGTCGGAGCGGAGGTCGGCGACATCCCCATCTCGATGCCTGTGGCGATGCGGACGCCGGACGAGGCGGCGAAGGAGGGAGGCAACCGGTTCGCGGGCGCCTTCTTCTCGGCGCCGGCCGGGGACCCGGACCCGGCGGAGCGGATCAGGCTGATGCGCTCCGAGATCGATCAGCTTCGCGGCGAGGCCGCGCTCGACTTCATCGGCCAGCTCACCCCGGTCATGAACCGGGGACCGTCCGCGGTCGTCGGCGCCGCACTGCGGAAACTGAACGCGTCGGTCGACCTGACCCTGAGCAATTGGCCCGGAGTGCCGCATCCGATCTACGTGAACGAGGCCTCGATGGAGCGGATGTACGTGTTCGGCCCGCTCCCGGGTACCGCGATGTGCGCGGCGCTCAACTCGCACGCGGGGACCTGTTGCATCGGCATCAACGCGGACGGCGAAGTCTTCGAGGACTCCGACGCCCTCTCGGAGTCCATGCGGGAGGGGCTCGACGAGGTCCTGGCGCTGGGCCGGGGATGACCGCGAGGGGCGCCACCAGCGAGGCCGGCGCCGCGCCGGGCTGGACCGGGATCGACTGGCGCCCCCAGCTGCGGGAGGCGGAGGTCCTGGGCCGCCGGCTTCGCTACCTGGAGCGCGGGTCGGGCCCGGTCGTGCTGCTGGTGCACGGCCTCGGAGGAGCGTGGACGACCTGGCTGGAGAACATCTCGTTCCTCAGCGCCGAGAACCGCGTGATCGCCATCGACCTGCCCGGCTTCGGCGGCTCCGAGCCTCCGCCCCCCGGCTCGGCCATCGACGTCTACTCCGACGCGCTCGCCTCCCTGCTCGACCAGGTGGGGGCCGAGACCGCGCTGGTGGTCGGCCATTCGCTCGGGGGCCTGATCTCATGCCGGCTCGCGCTGACCCACCCGCGCCGCGTGCGGGCCCTGGCCCTGGTCAACGCCGGCGGCGTCGCGATGGGCCGCGCGCAGCTCGCCGCGATCGTCAGGGGCTTTCTCGCGTTCAACGCCGTCTTCTCGCGGCCCGCCGTTATACGCGCCTTCACGCGCAGGCCGCGATTGCGCCGGGCGTTGCTCAGCGGCTTCCTCCGCGACCCCGGAGCGATGGGCGCCGAGCTCGCCTCGGAGACGCTCCCGCTGATGCCCGCGCCGGGCTTCGAGACGGCGGTCCGCGCCGGGGCCGAGGCGGCCGGCGAACCCGGCGCCGAGCGAATCACCGTTCCCACCCTGTTGCTCTGGGGCCGCCACGACCGGGTGCTCACCCTGGCTCAGGCCGAGGCGCTCGCCTCCAAGCTGCCGGACGCCAGGCTCGAGGTGATCGAGGAGGCGGCGCACTGCCCGATGTTCGAGCGGCCCGACGAGTTCAACGCGGCGCTTGCGGCGTTCGCCCGCGAGCACTCATAGCGACCGCTGGGCGATCCTCCTCGCCTCGTCGGGCGGGAGGCCGCAGGTGCGCAGCGAGGTGTCGGCGCAGATGATGTCGGCGTCCTCGCCGTAGCGGCCGTCGAGCACGCCGCGGATCAGCTCGAAGCCGCCCGCGAGTAGGTAGGCGGTGACGGCGCCCGGATCGGTGATCTCGAAGCGGCCGGCCTCGATCCCCCGCTCCAGCAGCTCCTGGGAGCGGGGTGCGAGGATCGCCACGAAGCGCGCCTCGGCTCGGTGCAGGTTGACCAGCGCGACCGCCAGCTCCCGCTCGTCGTAGGCGATTCGCACCACCCGCCGGGCGGCGGCGGCGACCTCCTCGGCCGGGTCGTCGTAGAGGTCCGCGTCCGTCCGGGTCGCGTCCATGAGGTTGCCGAGCGCCTTGGCGACGACCGCGTCCACGATCGCCTCCTTGTTTTCGAAGTAGGTGTAGAGCGACCCGAAGGCGACGTCGGCCCGCTCTGCGACATCGCTCAGCGGCAACTTCGTCGCGCCCTCCTCCAGCAGCAGACCGAGGGCGGCGTTGGTGATGCGCTCGCGCGTCTCGGCCCGGCGTCTCTCAGCTCTCGTCGGCATCGAACACCATTTTCAGCTCCAATTTGAAATTACTTGATTATCAATCGGAATTTGATCTAGAATCATGATCGCACGCCAAACGGATCGAGGAGAGAGAGATGCTGGACAAAGGCAACCAGCGCTTTGCCCTGTATTGCGGGCTGGCGTTCCCGTTCGTGTTCTTCGCGGGGATGATCATCGCGGGACTGCTCCCGCTGCCCCACCCCGAGAAGACACCTGAGGAGGTTCGCGACTTCTGGTCGGACGACCCGGATCTGATCCGGCTCGGGCTCTTCGTCATGGTCGCGTCCGCCCCGCTGCAGGCGCCGCTCTTCGGCCTGATCGCTGTGCACATGCGGCGGATCGAGGGCGAGTTCTCTCCGCTCACCTGGACTCAGATCCTGCTCGCGGGGGTGGCCGTTCTCGCGGTGCTGCTCCCGGTGATGGACCTGATCAACCTCGCCTTTCGCGCCGAGGACCGCGACCCGCTGACGATGCAGACCTTCAACGACCAAGCGTGGCTGCTGTTCGTCGGCATGTGGTCCGCCGCGACGCTGCAGCTGATCGTGATCGGCATTTGCGTCCTTCGTGACCGCCTTCCGGTGCCGATCCTTCCCCGCTGGTACGGCTACTTCAACATCTGGGTAGGGCTGCTGTTCATCCCCGGTGGGCTCATCTACTTCTTCAAGGACGGGCCATTCGCCTGGAACGGGCTGATTGCCTTCTGGATCCCGGCCTCGGTGTTCGGCCTCTGGTACATCGCGAGCTTCGTCGTCTTCCGCAAGGTGATCGCCGAGCAGCCCGAGGAGGATTCGGCCGAGGCGGTGGCCCGATGAGCGGCAAGCTGCAGATCGGGGTGTCGATGCCGGGGCTCGGCACCCGTCTGGACAAGTTCGCGGAGTTCGCCAAGCTCGCCGAGGACGCCAACTTCGACGCGTGCTGGGACTACGAGTTCTGGCGCAACCCGTTCACGATCCACATGACGACCGCCGCCGCGACCGAGCGCATCCCGCTGGCGACCGGCTGCGCCGCGGCGCTGATCCGCAGCCCCTACGAGCTCGCCAACGCGGCGGCCGACGTCGACGAGCTCTCGGGCGGCCGGCTGATCATCGGCCTGGCGCCCGGGGCGCTGGAGTTCCTGGAGTGGTTCCACTCGGTGCCGCGCAACAAGATCGCCTCGCGCATGAGCGAGTACATCGACGTCGTCCGCATGGCGTGGGACCAGCTGCAGACGCAGGACCCGTCGCTCTCCTACGAGGGCGAGCACTACACGTTCACCACGCCGCCCTTCAACCCGTGGGGAGGGCGCGAGCTCGCGCGCACCAGGATCCCGATCTACGTGGCGGCGATGAAGCCGAGGATGATGCAGCTCGCGGGCGAGAAGGGCGACGGCTGGATCGGCTACATGTCGCCGCCCGACTTCCTCACCGACCACGTCAAGGTGAACCTCGCGAAGGGGGCCGAGCGCTCGGGGCGCGACCCGGACGAGGTCGTGCTCTCCTCGGAGCTGATCTGCAGCGTGCACGAGGACCGCGAGACGGCGATGCGGCGCTCCCGGATCCAGACCGGCCTGTACGCGTGCAACCACGTCAGCAACGCGCAGGTGGAGTTCGCGGGCCTGGAGGAGGACCGCGACGCGGTGCTCAAGGCCGTGATGGAGGGCGGGGTCGCCGGCGCCGCCGAGGTCACCAGCGACGCGCTCGTGCACACGCTCTCGATCACAGGCACCCCGGACGAGTGCCAGGAGAAGCTGAGCGCGTACGAGGGCGTGCTCGACCACGCCATCCTGCACACCCCCTACGTGCCGCCGCTCACCCCGGAGGAGACCGAGGACTCCTACCGCTGGATCGTCCGCACCTTCGCGCGCTGAGGGGGCGGCGCTAGCCGCGCAGGCCGTAGCTCGAGGAGATGATCTCGCGCTGGATCTCGTTGGTGCCGGCGTAGATCGTCGTCGGCAGCGCGACGCGCAGGTGGTGCTCCATCTCGTACTCGGCGGCATAGCCGTAGCCGCCCATCATCTGCATGCCCTCGAGCGCCGCCCGTTTCGCAGTCTCGGTCGACTTCAGCTTCGCCATGGAGGTGAGCCGGGTGAGCTCGCCGCGGTCGCCGCGGCCCTCGTCCACCCGCTGGGCGACGTCGTAGGTGATCAGCCTGACGCACTCGATCTCGGTGGCCAGGTCGGCGATCCGGTGGCGGAGCACCTGGAAGGAGCCGATCGGCTTGCCGAACTGCTTGCGCTCCTTGACGTAGGCGAGGGCGTCGTCGAGCGCCCTCTCGGCCATCCCGAGCCCGACCGCGGCGCCGATCAGGCGCTCGCCGTCGAGCCCGCCCATGATCTGCTTGAAGCCCTGCCCGACCTCGCCGACCGCGTTCCCCTGGGGGACGACGACGTCCGTGAGGAAGACGTCGTTGACCTCGCGGCCGGCCATCGTCTCGATCTCGCGGACCTCGACGCCCTCCGCGTCGGCCGGGATCTCGATCAGCGTGAGCCCGTCGTGCGGGTTCTCCTCCGTGCTCGTGCGGGCCAGGACGAGGAAGGCACCCGCGACGTGGGCCGCCGTGCACCAGGTCTTCTGGCCGTTGATCAGGTAGCCGCCGTTGCCGTCCCCGACCGCCTTGCAGGAGACGTTGGAGACGTCGGAGCCCGCCTCGGGCTCGGAGATGCTGATCGAGAAGACCTTCCCCTCGGAGATCCCACCGAGAGCGGACTTCTTCTGCTCCTCGGTACCGAACCGCTTGTAGCAGCCGGCCACCGTCGAGGAGGGGCCGATGCCCGAGACCGGCAGCATGCCGCGGTTCAGTTCCTCGAAGAAGACGCACTGGTCGACCAGCGAGCCGCCCGATCCCCCGTACTCCTCGGGGATCGCGACCCCGAGCCAGCCGAGCTCGGCCATCTTCGCGTGCAGCTCGGGGCTGTGCGTGTCGCGCCCCCCGTCGGTCAGCTCCAGGCGCCGCTCGCGGGTGCCGCACTCGCGCCGGGCGAAATCGCGGATAGCCTCCGCGAAGTCTCTCTGTTCGTCCGCCAGCACCACCTGTGAGCAGGATAAACGATCGTTTGCATAGGATGATCCGGCGATGATGCGACGGTGCTCCCCGCGCGGAGGCGAGGAGCGACCCCGCTTGACGCGGGGAGAACGAGCCTTGTGACCGTGGCACCGGAGGAGTTCCGCGTCAACGCGTCCGGAATGGGCTTCTCCTGCCTGGCCTGGGGTCCCAAGGATGGGCCGCTGGCACTCTGCCTGCACGGATATCCCGACACCGCCTGGACCTGGCGCTACCTCGGCCCGCACCTCGGCGGGCGGGGCTGGCGAGTCGTGGCGCCCTTCATGCGGGGCTATGGGCCGACCGACCTCGCGCCGGACGGCGCCTACCAGCTCGGTGCGCTGGTCCAAGACACCGTCGAGCTCCATCGTCAGCTCGGGGGGGACGGCCGCGCCGTCCTGATCGGCCACGACTGGGGAGCGGTTACGGCGTACATGGTCGGAGCCTGGCGCCCGCGGCTCTTCCACCGCATCGTGACGATCGCGGTGCCGCCCCTGTCGGTGTTCCTGGAGCCGATCCTGCGCCCGTCGACGCTGCCCAGGAGCATCGGCAAGATGGCGAGGCAGGCCCGGCTCAGCTGGTACATCGGCTTCCAGCAGCTGCCGGGGGTCTCGGAGCGGGTGCTGCCGCGGGTGATCGAGAAGCTCTGGGCCGACTGGTCGCCGGGCTACGACGCGAGCGAGGACCTCGTCCACGTCGCCGACGCGCTCAGCGGGCCGGGCCGGCGAACCGCCGCGCTCCGCTACTACCGCGCCTTCGTCCAACCCTGGTACCGCATGGCCGCCTACCGCGATCCGCAGTCGGCGCTGGTCGGTGTCCCCGGCCCGCCGCTGCTCTACCTGCAGGGGCGGGACGACGGCTGCCTGGCGATGGCGCACGCCGAGCGGACGATCGAGCGCAAGGGCGATGCGCTCGCTCCCGGCAGCGAGGTTGAGATCCTCGAGGGCGTGGGGCACTTCCTCCAGCTCGAGCGGCCGGCGCAGGTCAACCGCCGGATCGCCGAGTTCATCGACGCAGGATCATGAGCATCCCCGGGTCCGGCGGGGGGCTATCGTGAATCGCATGGAAGCCGAGCTGAGGGAGACCCCGGAGCCCGGGGGCGAGGCGATCGAGGCGCCCTTCTACGTTCCGGCCGGGCGGGAGATTGAGATCTTCGAGGCGGCCGCGTCGCGCGGGCTGCCGATCATGCTCAAGGGCCCCACGGGCTGCGGCAAGACGCGCCTGGTCGAGTACATGGCCCACAGGCTGGGCGTGCCGCTGTTCACGGTTTCCTGCCACGAGGACATGACGGCCAGCGACCTGCTCGGGCGATTCGTTCTGCAGGGGGCGGACACGGTCTGGGTCGACGGGCCGCTGACGAGGGCGGTCAAGGAGGGGGGCATCTGCTACCTGGACGAGATCGTCGAGGCCCGCCAGGACGCGACGGTGGCGATTCACTCCCTCGCCGACCACCGCCGCGAGCTCAACCTCGAGCGCCAGGGCGGCCGGACCATGCGCGCCGCCGACGGCTTCTGCCTTGTCGTCTCCTACAACCCCGGCTACCAGAGCGTGCTCAAGGACCTGAAGATGTCGACCCGCCAGCGCATGGTCGCGATCGACCTGGACTTCCCGCCGCCCGAGCTGGAGCGGCAGATCGTCGTCGCCGAGGCGGGAGCGGACGAGCAGCTCGCCGACGACCTGGTGCGGCTGGGGCAGGGCATCAGGCGCGTCAAGGAGGCCGGGCTGCGCGAGGTCGCCTCGACCCGCACGCTGGTGGCCGCCGCCTCGCTGATCGGCGAGGGCCTGGACTTCCGCGAGGCCGCGATCGCGGCGATCGCGGGCCCGCTCACCGACGACGTCGAGCTGCGCGAGGGCCTGATCGCGATGATCGAGTCCTACGCGGCGGGCGCCGCGGACGAGCGGCCCGAGCCGGCGGGCGAGTAAGCCGCCCTGGGGCGATGACCGGCGTCGCCGACGAGTTCGTATCGGCCTACAACGAGCGCGACTGGGAGCGGATGCGCGGCCTGCTGGCCGCCGGCTGCGTCTACGAGCAGGTGGGGCGCCCGAAGCGGGTCGCCGAGGGCGCCGATCGCGTGATCGAGGTCTTCCAGGCCTGGGCCGGTGCCGTGCCGGAGGCGAGGGGGACGATCACCGCCCGCATCGAGGGCGAGGGCGGGGTCGCGATCGAGCTCGACCTGGAGGGGTCCGTGAGGCCCCCGTTCGGGGACTTCGCGCCGAGCGGCAAGCCGCCGGTCGCGCGCGCCGCCCTCATGTTCCACCTCGATGGGGACGGTCGCATCACGGAGCTGCGCAACTACTACGACTCGCTCGTCCTCTACCAGGTGCTGGGCATCGAGGCGTGACCTGGTAACGATCGTTCACCAGGCTGTATCCTGAGCCGATGGCTGAGAGCGCGGAGGAGGCGGCGATCGGGCTGGCGCCGGTGGAGCCGGGTGCGGACGACGGCCTGGCCAAGGCCCTCGAGGAGGCGAACCTCCCGACCCTGCTGCTGGTGCTGGCGCAGCTCAGCGGCGACGATCGCTGGCTGCGCGACCCCTACAGGCCGACGCGGCCGAAGGGCCCCGGCGACCACGACTCCGGCGGCTTCCCCGAGGACGTGCAGGCCGAGATTCGCCGCGAGGCGCTGGAGCTGATCCCAGCCTGGCGAGCGGGGCGCGTGGAGCCCGCCGAGCCGCCCACTCCCGAGCGGGTGGCCGAGATGCTCGCGGTCTCTCTCGGCGACGTCAGCCTGCCGGACGGCTTCGGGCCGCTGCTCGCGGAGGAGCTCGGCGTGCTCGACCGCGACGTCGATTTCTCCGAGCAGCGGCCCCCACAGGGCTTCAAGGTGCTCGTGATCGGCTCCGGCTTCTCCGGCCTGCTGGCCGCGATCAAGCTGAAGCAGGCCGGGATCGACTACACGCTGGTCGAGAAGGGCGACACGGTGGGCGGCACCTGGCGCGACAACGAGTACCCGGGCTGCGGCGTCGACACCCCCACGCACCTCTACTCGCTGTCCTTCGCCCAGCGCGCCGACTGGTCGCGCTACTTCGCCAAGCGCGACGAGCTCTATTCCTACCTGGAGGGGCTGGCCGACGAGCACGACCTGCGCTCGAGCATTCGCTTCGGCACAGAGGTGGCCGCGGCCGACTGGGACGACGACGCCCAGCTGTGGCGGGTCGAGGCCCGCGGCCCCGACGGCGAGCCGCTCACCCTCGAGCGCCAACGCGATCATGACCGGCGTCGGCTTCTTCAACCGCCCGTCCTTTCCGAGGATCGCGGGGCTCGACAGCTTCGAGGGCCCGGCGATGCACACGGCCGAGTGGCGGGACGACGTCGAGATCGAGGGCAAGCGGGTCGCGGTGATCGGCACCGGCGCGAGCGCGATGCAGCTGGTCCCCAACATCGCCGGCGTCGCCGAGCGCGTGCTCGTGTTCCAGCGCACGCCCCAGTGGGGGATCCCGCACCCGAACTACATGCGCGAGGTGACCGCCGGCGAGCGGCAGCTGATGGAGCAGGTGCCCAACTACCTGCGCTGGTACCGGCTGCGCCAGCTCTGGAACTTCGGCGACCGGCTCCACAAGAACGTGCTCTGGGACCCGGATTGGCCCCACGCCGAGCGCTCGATCAGCAAGATCAGCGAGAGCCAGCGGATCTACCTGACCGAGCACATCCGCGAGCAGCTCGGCGATCGCGCCGAGGAGCTGATGCCGAAGTGCGTGCCGGACTACCCGCCGTACGGCAAGCGGCCGCTGCTCGACAACGGCTGGTTCAGCACCGTCGCCCGCGACGACGTCGACCTGATCACCGAGGACATCGCCGAGGTCACGCCCCGCGGCGTCGCCACCGCCGACGGCGAGGAGCATCAGGTGGACGTGCTGGTGCTGGCCTCGGGCTTCAAGGCCCTGCAGGTGCTGGCGCCGATGGAGATCAGGGGGCGCTCGGGGCGCTCACTGCGCGAGGTCTGGGGCGAGGACGACGCCCGCGCCTACCTGGGGATCACGGTCCCCGACTTCCCCAACCTCTTCTGCCTGTTCGGGCCCAACACCTTCGCCGGCCACGGCGGCAGCGGGGTGCTCAGCATCGAGCTGCAGCTGCGGTACTCGCTGGAGCTGCTGGCCAGGATGTTCGAGCTCGGCGCGGCCAGCGCCGACTGCCGGCAGGACGTCCACGACGCCTACAACGCGGAGCTCGACGAGGCGCTGAGCTCGACGATCTGGGCGCATCCGGGGATGACCACCTACTACCGGAACAGCAAGGGCCGGATCGTGGTGCCGATGCCGTGGACCAACGTCGACTACTGGCACCGCACGCGTGAGCCCAGGCTCGAGGACTACGAGCTCAGGCCCCGTAGCTGAGCGGCCTCCGGCCGCCTCCTCGCGGCCGAGCGCCGCGGTCGTCGGCGCCGGGCTCTCGGGGCTGACCGCGGCTCACCGGCTGCAGGGCGCCGGCTGGGAGGTGAGGGTGTTCGAGGCGGGCGACCGGGTCGGGGGCCGCGTGCAGACGGTCGAGCGCGACGGCTACCTGATCGACACCGGGGCGACCGCTCTGGCTGCGAGCTACCACGCCTACATCGGGCTGGTGGAGGAGCTCGGCGCCGAGGTCGTGCCGAGCTCGCCCTCGGTCGGCATCTTCCGCGACGGCACCGTCCACCACCTGCGCATGGACAGGCTGGTGCGGTCCGGCCTCCGCACGCGCCTGCTCTCGCCGCGGGCGAAGCTGCGCGCGGCCCGGCTGGCCCTGGACGTGGCGGTGGCGCGAGCCAGGGGGCGCCTCGACTACGCCGACATGCGAAAGGCGGCGCCGCTCGACACCGAGAGCGCCAGGGCCTATTCGAGGCGGGCGCTCGGCGAGGAGCTGGACGCCTACCTGTGCGACCCGGTCGTGCGCACGATGCTGATCGCCGACGGCGACCGGGCGAGCAAGGTCGAGCTGTTCTCGGGCATCGCCAACATCTTCGCCTCGCGCGTGATGGCCACCGCGGGCGGGCAGGGGCTGATTCCGCGCCTGCTCGCCGACGGCCTGGAGGTCGAGCTCGAGTGCCCCGTGGAGGGCGTGCGGGAGGTGGACGACGGCGTCGAGGTCGTCTCGCGCCCGCGCGGCGGCGCCGAGCGCAGCGAGCGGTACGACGCCTGCGTCCTCGCCTGCCCGCTCCCCGTCGCGGTCGAGATCTGCCCGGGCAAGCGCGACCTGCTGGAGCCGATCGATCGCGCCCTCGGCTACACCCAGTGCATCACGGTGGCGCTGGGGACGACCCGGCCGCCCGCCTCGCCGGCCTTCCTGGTGCAGCTCTCGTCGCGCGACGACCCCGACGTGGCGCTGATCTTCCTCGACCACAACAAGGCACCCGACCGGGCGCCCCCGGGCCACGGGCTGCTCGGCTGCTGCTGGGAGGCCGGGGCGTCGGCGCGGATGATCGACCAGCCCGACGAGGCGATCGTCGAGCGCACGGTCGCATCCGCGACGCGCGTGTTCGGAGAGCTCGAGGGCGCCGTCGAGCTGGCCGAGGTGACCCGCTGGCGCCGGGCGCTGCCGCACACGAGCGTCGGGGGCTACCGAGCCATCGGCGACTTCAACGCCGCGCTCGACCCCCGCTCACCCGTCCAGTTCGCCGCCGACTACATGTCGGCGGCGGGTCAGAACACCGCGGTCGAGTTCGGCACGCGCGCCGCCGAGCGGCTTCAGCGGGCCTTCGACACCGGCAGCGGCAGGAAGCGACGCGTCCGCGCCATCAGCTCCTGGTAGTCGGGTCGCTCGCCCATGTAGTTGTCCTGGAAGCGGCTGCCCAATACGGAGGTCAGCATGATCGTGTTGATCAGCGGGCCGCAGACGGTCCACCATGCGTCCCAGTTGCCGGCGACCGCGACCAGCCAGATGCCCCACCAGACCGTGGTCGTGCCGAAGTAGTTGGGGTGGCGGCTGTGCGTCCACACGCCCGTGTTGAGATAGCGGGGCCGCTTGCGCTTGTCGAGCGCGAGGAAGGCCTGGAGCTGGCCGTCGGCGAGCGACTCGTAGTAGAGGCCCACGGCGAAGATCGCCAGGCCCAGGGCGGCGAGCAGGTCGAGCTGGCCGTTCGGCTCGCGCGCGAGCAGGATGCCGACCACGGCCGGGCTCCCGATCAGCACGATGATCACGGCCTGGGGCTCCATCACCCGGAAGAAGCTCTTCCACCAGTAGCCCGGCGTCATCTCCTTGACGAAGTTGAGGTAGCGGGGATCGCCGCCGTAGATTGGGACGTAGCGACGCCAGCGCGCCGCCAGGTAGTAGCCGAGCCTGCAGCCGTGCAGGCCGACCATGACAAGCAGCACCGCCGCGGTCACAGACGCGGCGTCGGTGGCGACGTAGGCGATCAGCGGCGGCACGAAGTAGGCGAACCCGTACCAGCCGTCCATCATCGAGTGGTTGCCCTGGAACAGGCCGACGACCCAGAGCGCGGTCACGACCGCGAAGGTGAAGATCGCGCAGAAGATGAAGACGTCGGTGTTGCTGGCCGTGTCGAAGCCGAAGGCCTCGATGATGTCGCTCACTCTGCTCCTCCGTTTCTGGAGAGGGCGTGCTGGGCGGCGAGCCTGCCGGGCCAGCCGCTGACTCCCCCTCCGGGGTGTGTTCCCGCTCCGGCCAGGTAGAGGCCGGCCACGGGCGTGTCATAGCCGCCGAGGCCGCGCGCCGGCCGGTGCATCCCCAGCCGTGTAGGCAGCATGTCGACGTGGAAGTAGCCGCCCGCCGGCGCGGCGAAGCGGCTCTCGAAGTCCTCGGGGGTGCTGACCATGCGCCCGATCTCGGCGTCGAGGCCGCCGAGAAAGCGCTCGGCCGAGCCGATGATCGTGCTCGCGTACCCCTCCTTGTTCGCGTCCCAGCCGCCGTTGACGCGGGCGGGAACGTTGGAGTGCAGGTAGAGCACGTCCTGGCCCTCGGGTGCGATCGTCGGGTCGCTCGCCGAGAGCACGGCCATGTACACGGGCGGCGCGTAGTCGACGTTCTCGCCCCGCTTCATCGCCAGCATCTGCTCGATGTGCTGCTCCAGCGTCCCCGTCATGAAGGTCGTCTTGCGGATGTCGGCGCCGTCCCGGCGCTTGCGGGCGGCTTCGCCCGCCGGGTAGGAGACGCGGCCGGCGACCGCCATGTCGATCTTGAAGGCGGCCGCGTTGATCGAGTTGATCGGGATCATCCGCACCTTGTTCGCCATCGTCCGGTCCAGGATCCCGGGCTCGAGCAGCGCCCCCAGGGTGACCTGGGGCGCGGCCGACGACAGGACCCCGGCGGCGGCCGCGAGCTCGGTGCCGTCGCCGAGGCGGACCCCGGTCGCGCGGCCGTCCTCGACCGTGATTCGCTCGACGGCCGAGTCCAGGCGAACCTCGCCGCCGTGCCGTCGCAGCACGCCCGCGAAGGCCTCGACCAGGTTGGTCATCCCGCCCCTGGGGCGCAGGACCCCGGGCCCGCGGTGGACCCCGGCGAAGGCGGTCATGTAGACCCCGGTGCCGTCGATCTCGGCCGGCCCGACCATGCTGCACCAGTAGGCCCAGAGGCCGCGCATCGGATCGCTCTCGAAGGTCTCGTCGATCAGCTCGAAGACGTTCATCGACATCATCCGGCCCAGCGTTCGGCGTACCTCCCGGTCCGGCCGGTTGCGCAGCAGCAGCTTCAGCAGGCCGCGCTTGCCGAGCTCGCCCGGGTGCCTGGGGACGAGCCGGTCCTGCATGCGCATCAGCCAGTCGGTCGTGCGCCGCAGCTCCCGGTAGGCCCTGGCGTCGGCGGGAGAGAAGTGGTTGATGTCCGCGATCGTGCGCTCGAAGTCGTGAAACAGGAGCAGCGTCTCGCCGTCCTCGCCGATCCAGCCGTAGGGATGCTCGAGCGCGATGGGCGCGTATCCGTGCTCGGCCAGGCCCATGTCCTCGGCCAGGCTGGTCTGGGCCATGAACATGTCGTCCATGGCGCCGAGGCTGAGCAGATGCTCGGGAGCGTCACCGATGTAGGGGAGGCTCGCCGAGAGCCCGCCCAGCACCGGCAGCTGGTCGACGACGCAGACCGAGTGCCCGCGCTCGGCCAGCGTGGCTCCGGCGCAGAGGCCGTTGTGCCCCGCGCCCACGACCACGTAGTCCCAACTCTGTCTCGTCTCAGGGGCCAACCTAATCGTGATTAGAATATCTCACGACCGCAGTCGATCGCCGCGGCGCCCTGACCGCGGGGAGAAGGAGCAGAGATGACCCGCATCGGCATCACCATGCCGTCCCGGACCGCCCCGCTGGAGCGCATCCCCGAGTACGCGCGGATTGCCGACGAGGCCGGGTTTCAGTCGATCTGGAGCTACGAGCTGTACCGCAACCCGTTCGCCCTCCTGTGCCTGGCGGCGACCACGAGCAAGCGCGCGACCCTGGCCACCGGCCTGACGGGCGCCTTCCCCCGCAGCCCCTTCGAGTGCGCCAACGGGGCCGCAGACGTCGACGAGCTCACGGGCGGGCGCATGCTGCTGGGGCTGGGCACCGGCGTGCCCGAGTTCCTGCAGGCCTTCCACTCCACCGACGCCTCGCACATGGTCGGTCGCATGAGCGAGTACATCGACGTGCTGCGGCTGTGTTGGCGGTACCTGCGCAACGGCGAGGCCGAACCGCTCGAGGGCAAGTACTACACCTTCACGCCGCCGCCGCTCAATCCCTGGGGGGTGCGCGAAGCCAACAGCGAATCGATACCGATCTACCTGGCGGCGATGCGGCCGAAGCTGCTGGCGCTGGCCGGCCGCAAGGCCGATGGCTGGATCGGCTACCTGGCCACGCCAGAGTTCATCGAGCGGAGCGTGAAGCCGCAGATCGCGGCCGGCGCCGAGACGGCAGGGCGCGACCCCTCGGAGGTGAAGCTCGCGGGCGAGGTGATCTGCAGCGTCTCGCCCGACCGCGAGGTGGCGATGCGGCGCGCCCGCATCCACGTCGGCTTCTACGTCGCGCACCCGGTCAGCGACGTGGTCGCCGAGGTGCACGGCCTTCAGGACCAGGTCGGCGCGCTGCGCCAGGCGCTGATGACCGAGGGATTCGGCGCGCTGGAGAAGACCAGCGACGACCTGGTGGAGGCATTCAGCATCTCCGGCACCCCGGAGGAGGCGCGCGAGCAACTCGACCGCTACGGCGCCCTCGAGCACCTGGCGCTGCACACCCCCTACATACCCCCGCTGACCGCCGAGGAGAGCGACGACGCCTACCGGCAGATCATTGACGCCTTCGGCGAGACCGCGGCCGCCTCGGGGGAGGCGCGGGAGGGCTCGCTGAGCGCGGGCTGACGAGACGTTCCCCCGAGGGCGACTAGGGGCCGACGCTCAGGTCTGGGGGAACTTCCGGTCCGGGAAGAGCCCTGCCGCGATCCCGTTCCGGAGCACGGCCGGAGCGCCGCCGGCGACGACGTTGGTGATCGCGTCGCGGTGGATGCGCTGGATCGGGTAGTCGGTCGTCACGCCGTAGCCGCCGTGCAGCTCCATCGCCTTCAGGGTGATCTGCGGGCCCACCGTCGCGCCGAACAGCTTCGCGGTCGTGACCGCGTGTGCGTCGGGGAAGCGGCCTTCCTTGGCGGTGGCGGCCGCCCTGTAGGCGAGCAGCCGCAGTGCCTCGATCTGCACCGACATGTCGGCGAGGGCGTGGTAGACGGACTGAAACTCGAGCACCGGCTTGCCGAAGGCCTCGCGCTCCTGCACCCGCTTGGCGGCCTCGTCGTAGGCGGCCTCGCTGAACCCGAGCCAGAAGGCGCAGTTGTGGAGGCGCTCCATGTTGAAGGCGCTCATCAGGCGCCCGAACTGGCCCGGCCCGATGATCAGGTTCTCCTTCGGGACCCGGGCGTCCTGCAGCCGCAGGTCGCCGTGGGGGATTCCGCGGTCGCCGACGAATCGCGGCCCGCGCTCTGAGCGTAACGCCCTCGAAGCAGTCCTCCACCAGCAGCGCGCCGATGCCCTTCGCGCCCGGGACGTCGTCGAAGCGGACGAAGACCGCGTGCAGGTCGTTGACCAGGGCGCCGGTGACGAAGTTCTTGGCGCCGTTGACGATGTAGCTCGTCGCCCTCGAGCCGGGCCGCGGTCTCGAGGTGGGTGAGGGCGGAGCCGTGGCCGGGCTCGGTCAGCGCGATGTTGCAGCCGCGCCCGCCGGCGACGATCTCGGGCAGGTAGTTGCGCTGGACCTCGTCGTCGCCGAGCAGCAGCATCGACGGGCCGGGGCCGCTCGTGCAGAAGAGCGGCTCGCAGACCAGCCACGACTGCGACGCCCTGAAGATCGCCGAGGTGGCGAGGAAGTACTCGAACGCGGTCTTGCCCTGGCCGCCGTGCTCCTTGGGCATCGAGATCGCGTAGAAGCCGAGCTCGCCCATCCGGTCGAAGACCTCCCGGTAGGGCGCCTCGTCGGTCTCGTCCCAGCCGCGGGCGGCCTCGCGGAACTCGGCGCCGGCGGCCGGCGCGCGCTCCTGGAGGTCCTGCTGCTCGGCGGTGAGCTCGAAGTCCATGGGGGACCCGCCCTAGCGCCGGTCGTCCTTGGCGACCACCAGTCCAAGCTCGTCGAAGTCGATCGTGTCGGCGCCGTTGCCGGCCTCGCGCAGCTTGTGCTTCATCACGCGGCCGACGCCGTTGCGGGGGAGGGCGTCGATCGGCTCGACGTAGCGAGGGATCGCGAAGTAGGGGAGGCCCTCCCTGAAGAACTCGAAGAGCTGCGCGGGGTCGAGCTCCTCGCCGTCGGCGACCACGACGACGGCCTTGACGTCGTCCTCGCCGAGCTTGGAGGGATGTGCGATCACGGCCGACTCTGCGATCGCCGGGTGCCGGTTGATCGCGGCCTCGAGCTCCAGGCTCGAGATGTTCTCGCCGCGGCGCCGGAGTGAGTCCTTCTTGCGGTCGACGAAGGCGTAGGCGCCGCTGTCGAGTCGCTTGCCGTAGTCGCCGGTGCGGTACCAGCCGTCCTCGAGCGGGTCGACGGCCGACCCATCTCCGTCGTGGTAGCCGTCGAACATCGCGTGGGGCTGCATCGGGCGGAGGCAGATCTCGCCGACCGCCCCATCGTCGACGGCGCTGCCCCCGTCGTCCAGCAGCGCCACCTCGAGGTCGGGGGCGGGCACCCCGCAGCCCGCGGGGTCGCGCTGGTCGGAGGAGAGCGCCGTCGCCGTCACCGGCATGCACTCGCTCTGGCCGAACACATCCACCCAGGGGTCGACCCCGAAGCGTTCCCGGAATGCCCCCTGCCCCTCCAAGCGTCAGCGGCGCGCACATCAGGCGCCTCACCCGGTGATCGCGATCGTGGGGGCCCGGCTCGCTCGCCAGCACCGCCGCGCCCATCGCCCCGACGGCGATCATCAGGGTGGCGCCGCAGCGCGCTGCCTCCTCGAAGTAGGTGGAGGCGCTGAACCGGGCCTGGATGTGGGTCGGGATGCCGAACAGCAGCGGCAGCGCCACGCAGACCAGGCGCCCGCCCGAGTGAAACAGCGGCAGGCCCGAGAACTCGACGTCGTCCGGGCCCACCTCGAGCGCCGAGCCGATCACGTCCGCGCTGCGGCAGTAGTAGCCGTGGCTCGCCACGCAGCCCTTGGGCAGGCCGGTCGTGCCCGACGTGTAGACGATTGACATGGTGTCGGCGGCGGTCAGCTCGAGATCCGGCGGGGTGTCGCCGGCGCTCGAGAGCTCCCCGTACGGGATCTCGCCCCCCTCCTCCTCATCCATCAACACGACCTTGTCCAGGTCCGGGAGCTGGGAGCGGATCGGCTCCAGCGCCTCGCGCCCGGAGGCGTCCATGATGAGGACGCTGGCCCGCGACTGGGCGAGCTGGTGGCGCAGGAAGTCGCCCTTGAGGAAGGCGTTGAGCGGGACCTGCGCGGCGCCAACCTTGGCGAGGCCGTAGAAGAGCTCGAGCAGCTCGACCCGGTTGGGCGACAGGGTGGCGACCCGATCGCCCTTGGAGATGCCGAGCGCGGCCGCGCCGGCCGCGATCCGGTCGGAGCGGGCGTCCATCTCCGCGAAGGTGAAGCTCGACTCGTCCATCGCGCAGCAGACGCGGTCCGGGCGCTCGCGCGCCCATCCCCGCAGCACGTCCCCGATCGCGCTCCTGGTGCCCAGCAGCTCCTGAGTCATCGTGCGAGAAAAACTAACAGAGATTAGATAATGATCGGCAGGCGGACGGCTACGGCTCGATCCCCTTGAGCATGATCGCCGTCGCGTGACGGCCGAGCTCGGAGGGGGAGAGCCTTCCGGGCCGGTACCACTCGGCGGCCCAGTTGAGCGCGCCCAGGATCAGCATGCGTGTGGCGGAGAGGTCGAGGTCGGAGCGGATCGCGCCGGCGTCGCGCGCCGCGACCAGCAGCTCGTTCCAGTAGCGCCCGACGGTGGCCTGGGTGCGCTGGAGGCGGCGGCGGATGTCGTCGGGCATCTGGCCGTAGAGGCGCAGGTTGGCCGCGCTGTAGTTGCCGGTCTCCAGCACCCACTCGAGGTGGGCCTCGATGGCGGCCCGCAGGCGGCCGAGCGGGTCGTCCTCCGGGACCGCGTTGACGGCCTCCTGGACGTGCTCGAAGGTCCGGGTTACCCCGAGCGAGAGGACGGCCTCGACCAATTCCTCCTTGGAGTCGAAGTGGTAGTAGAGGCTCGGCGCCTGCATCCCGGCCGCGTCGGCGATGTCGGAGAGACGCGTCGCGGCGAACCCGCGCTCCCTGAAGCAGACGGCGGCGGCGTCGAGGATTCGCTCGCGCGTACGCTCCGACTTCCGCTTTGCGGGCGGCGCCGGGGTGGGTTTGGTCGCCTGCTTCGGCATCGGGCGAAGGTTCGCAGTCGTGGAGGCGGTCACCTCTAGTTTCTATGTTAGATTAGAAAAATGGCCAGCGCCGAGGAGCACAAGCAGATCGTCAGGAGCGCCTACGAGGAGATGGCGGGCGGCAACCCGCAGCCGTTCCTCGGCTCCCTGCATCCGGAGGTGGAGCTGCATGAGCCCGCCCCGCTGCCGTACGGCGGCACGTACCGGGGGCACGACGAGGTGATCGGGTTCATGCGGCAGGCCGCGGAGGTGATGGAGCCCGGCAAGCTCGAGATCGATGAGCTGATCGCCGAGGGCGACCGGGTCGTCTCGCTGATCAGGCTCGGCCTCAAGGACGGTCGGGAGGTCCTGCTGACCGAGCACTGGCTCTTCGAGGACGGCAAGGCGGTCGAGCTTCGGGTCTTCTGGTTCGACCCCACCACGCCGGGGGCGCCGGCCTAGGGCCACGCCCGGTTATGCACGTCGGATTCGGGACCTTCTTCCAGAACCTGGGCGGCAGGCGCTCTGACCAGGACGTCTGGCGCGCCGAGCTCGAGCTGGCGGACCGCGCGGAGGGGCTCGGCTTCGGCTCGGTGTGGACGGTCGAGCATCACTTCGCCGACTACACGATGTCCCCGAACCCGCTCCAGTTCCTCACCTGGGTGGCCGCCCGCAGCGAGCGGGTGAAGCTCGGCTCGATGGTCTGCGTGCTTCCCTGGCACGACCCCGTGCGCCTGGCCGAGGAGGCGTCGGTGCTCGATCACGTCTCGAACGGCAGGCTCGTGCTGGGCATCGGCCGCGGCCTGGCGCGGACGGAGTTCGAGGGGTTCCGCGTCGACATGGCGGAGTCCCGCCGGCTGTTCACCGAGAGCGCCGAGGCGATCCTGAACGCCTTCGACACCGGGACCATCTCCTCGCAGGGAGAGCTCTACCGGCAGCCGCCGACCCCGATCCGCCCGGCACCACTGGCTCCCCTGCGGGGCAGGACCTACGCCTCCTCGATCTCGCCGGAGTCGGCCGAGATCATGGCCCGCCTCGGCGTCGGGGTGATGATCTTCCTGCAGAAGCCGTGGGACCAGACCATCGCCGACGTCGAGTCCTACTCGCAGAAGTTCCGCGAGATCAACGGCGCCGAGCCGCCGAAGCCGCTGCTGGTGATCTTCGTCGCCTGCGGTGAGGACCGGGCCCGGGCGGAGGAGCGCTTCTCCTACGTCAACGCCTACTACCGCTCGACGATCGACCATTACGAGTTCGACCGCCCCGAGCTGGCCGAGATTCCCGGGCTACGAGTACTACGGCCGGATCTCGGAGACGATCGCCAAGCACGGCAAGGACGAGTTCGCGCGCTTCCTGGCTGAGCTGCAGCCCTGGGGGACGCCCGACGCCGTCGCCGAGGGCATCGTGGAGTGCGTGCGGCGGGTCGACGCGGCCGGCGTGATCGCGGTCTGCTCCTACGGCGGCATGAGCCCCGAGGACGGCGCCAGCGAACCAGGCCCTGTTCGCCGAGCGGGTGCTGCCGGCGCTGCGCGAGGTGGACGCGGGCCCCGAGATCGGCGCGCCCGTCCAGACGCAGCGCTCGCGTGACCTGATTCGAGCGCCGTCGGTCCACGGACCTGTGCGAACGGTCTGTTCGCACACGTCTGTACACTGCCGCCTCGATCGGCAACTGACGAAGGGAGCGAGGGGTGGCGGAGCTGGAAGGGCGCGTGGCGGTGGTGACCGGGTCGGCGCGCGGGATCGGCGAGCAGACGGCGCGCAAGCTGAGCGACGCGGGGGCGAAGGTCGCTCATCTCGGACCTCGACGCCGACCTCGCCGCGGAGGTGGCGGGCTCCCTGCCGACGGAGGCGGCGGTCCACGCCGGTGACCTCACCGCCGACGGCGAGGCCGAGAAGCTGATCGAGGCCGCGAGCGACGCTTTCGGACGGATCGACATCGTGGTCAACAACGCGGGCTTCGCCTGGGACGGCCCGATCCACAAGACCAGCGACGAGCAGTTCGACGCGATGATCGCGATCCACACCACGGTCCCCTTCCGCGTGCTGCGCGCCGCCGCCCCGCATCTGCGCGAGCCCGCCAAGGCCGACAGGGAGGCGGGCCGCGAGATCTTCCGCAAGGTCGTCAACGTCACCTCGCTTGCCGGCGTGATGGGCAACGCCGGCCAGGTCGCCTACGCGGCCGGCAAGGGCGGGGTGATCGGGCTGACCAAGGCCCTCGCCAAGGAGTGGGGCGGCCTCAAGATCAACGTGAACGCGATCGCCTTCGGGGCGATCGACACTCGCCTCACCGCTCCGGTGGGCACGGCCGGCGAGATCGAGGTGGGCGGCGGCGAGACCGTGACCCTCGGCGTCTCCGAGCAGGCGCGCGCGGGGATGAGCATGATGATCCCGCTCGGCCGCGCGGCCACCCCCGAGGAGGCGGCTCGCGGCGTTTACTTCCTGTGCTCCCCGGCGTCGGACTACGTTCACGGCCAGGTACTGGGCGTGAGCGGCGGGCTGGCCGTCGGGATGGGCTCCTAGGCCAGATGCCCGCCCTGCTCAGCGACGAGCAGCGCTTCGTCCAGGAGGCGGCGCAGGACGCGCTCGGCCGGGTCGCCTCGCTCGAGCGGATCCGCGGCGCGCTGGACGGCGGAGCCCTGCAGGACCTGTGGCCGACTGCGGTCGAGGCCGGGTGGAGCGGTCTGCTGGTCTCGGAGGAGGCCGACGGCGCCGGCCTGGGCGCCCCGGAGGCCGCGCTGGTGATGGCCGAGCTCGGGCGCACTCTCGCAGAGGTGCCGCTGCTGGGGCACCTCGTCGCGACGGCCCTGCTGCAGCGCTCCGGCGACGACGCCGAGCTGCTCGGGGCCCTGGCCCGGGGCGAGCGCCGCGCGGCGGCCGTGTTCGGCGGGGATTCGGTCCGGCTCGATGGCCAGGCGCTCACGGGCTCGGCCGACTGGGTGATCGACGCCGAGGGCGCCGACGTGCTCGTGGTCGCCGCCGGCGATTCCGTCGCCGTGGTCGAGGCGTCGGCCTCCGGCGCGACGATCGAGCCCCGGGATCGCTTCGACCCGAGCCTCAACCTCGCCGCGGTCAGTCTGGAGTCGGCCGCCGCCGAGGTGCTCGGCGCCGGCCGCGACGAGGCCGAGTGGGCGTGGCTGCTCGCCCAGCTCCTGCTCGCCGCCGAGATGACGGGAACCGGGCGGGCCGCGCTCGACCTCGGGGTCGCCTACGCGAAGGAGCGCCACGCGTTCGCCCGCCCGATCGGCTCCTTCCAGGCCATCAAGCACGGCCTGGTCGAGGTGCTGCGCCGGCTCGAGCTGGCCGAGGTCCTGGTCCGCGACGCGGCCGCCGGGGCCGAGGGCGGCGCGGCCTCGCTGAGGGCGCCGGCGCTGTCGGCGCGGCTGGCGGCCGACCGCGCCATCGACGCCGCCACCCGCACGTGCATGTCGGTGCACGGGGGCATAGGCGTCACCTGGGAGCACGACGCGCCGCTCTACTTCCGGCGCTCCCAGCTCGCGCGCAGGCTGCTGGGCGGCGCCGACCGCGCCGCCGACGACCTCGCCGGCGCCCTGCTCGAGCCAGTCCCCTGAGCGAGGCGCCCGGGGCCGCGCACTGGCCTCAGTGCTTGAACTCGGGCAGCATGCGGCCGAGCCGCTCGCGGCATCCACCAGTTCCACTTGCCGGCGATCTTCATGAACGCCGGGACCAGCATCGCCCGGACGATGGTCGCGTCGATCAGCACCGAGACCGCGAGCGCGAAGCCGAGCTGCTTCATCTCGGGGATCGAGCTCAGCATGAAGGAGCCGAAGATCGCGATCATGATCAACGCCGCGTAGGTGACGACCGCGCCGGTTCGCGACAGCCCGAGCGCGACGGCCTCGGTGCGTGTCGCCGGTCCGGTCGTACTCCTCCCTGATCCGGCTGACCATGAACACCTCGTAGTCCATCGAGAGGCCGAACAGCATGATGAACAGGGTCAGCGGCGTCCAGGTCTGCAGGTAGCCGGGGCTCTCGAAGCCGAGGATGCCCTCGCCGAGGCCCTCCTGGAAGAGCAGCACGGTCAGCCCCAGCGCCGCCCCGATGCTGAGCAGGTTCATGACGATCGCCTTGGTCGCCAGGACCGGGCTCCTGAACACCATCAGCAGCAGCAGGAACGAGAGCACCAGCGCCAGCGGCGATGACCCAGGGCTGGACCTCCTCGGTCTCCTCCGAGTAGTCCACCGTCTCGGCGGTGACGCCGGTCACCAGCGCCTCGCGCGCCGGCCGGCATGGCGTCATCGAGCGCCGAGCGCAGGTCGACGATCTGGTCGAAGGTCGCCCTCGAGTCGATCTCGGCCGTCGGAGTGCCCACCAACAGCATCGCGTCGTCGGTGATCGGGGCCGAGCTGACGTCCACCAGGCTCTGGCTCTCCATCGTCTCGGCGGCGGCCGTCGAGGCCGCCTCGACCTCGCTCCGGCTCCGCCCTGACCAGGACCTCGACCGGCGAGACGGCGGCGCTCGGGAAGTGCTCGGACAGCTCCGCGATCGGCTTCACCGACTCCTCGCCCTCCATCGCGCGGACGTTGAGGTCGATGCCGGTCTTGATGTTCAGCACCGGGATCGCGGCGGCCAGCAGCAGGGCGGTCCCGAGCAGCAGCGGGACTGCGGGCCGCGCCATGACCCGGCGCGCCCACCGGTTCCAACCCGGCGACTCCTCGCTCAGCCGTCCCTTGCCGAGCGCCGCCGGCAGCCTCCAGCTTCTCGAGCCGGTCGCCCAGCTTGACCAGCACGACCGGGAGCAGGGTGAGCAGGAACAGCACCTCGACGGCGACCACGACGATCATCGCCAGCGCCGATGTCGTAGAAGAACGGCAGGCCGGTGAAGACGACCGGGAACAGGGCCGCCGAGAAGATCGCGCCGGAGAAGATGATCGTGCGCCCGGCCGTCTTCAGGGTTCGCTCGACGACCTCGCGATCCGATGCCGCCCTTGCGCCGCTCCTCCCGGAACCGCCGCACGAACAGCAGCGAGTAGTCGATCCCGAGCGCGAGCCCGAACATGACCATGAACGTCTCGGCGAAGGTAGTTGAAGTCGATCCCGAACATGAGCAGCGCCACCACCCCGATCGAGCCGATCAGGCCGCCGTAGGCCATCATCAGCGGCAGTCCCGCGGCGACGACCGTCCCGAAGGCGAGCAGGAGCAGGAACAGGGCGATCGGGAAGCCGACGGCCTCCGCCTTGAGCAGTCGACCTCCTCGATGTGGAGCAGGTCCGCCAGCACCGGCGAGTTGCCGGTCAGGCCGGCCTCGAAGTCCGTCGCCGGCCGCCTCGTCGATCGGGCCCTGGACCTCCTTGGCGAAGTCCTGCCGGTCCGCCACCTCGCCCTTGATCGCGACGACTGCGGTCGCCGCCCTGGCGGTCCTCCGAGATCTTGCCGCCGCCGTTCTCGCCGGGGCGCAGGATCGAGGACGTCGCGCGTCCTCGTCCTCGATCGCGGCGATCGAGCCGTCGAACGCCCGCTGGAACTCGGGGTCGTCGTAGGTGAATCGGTCCGAGCTGACCACCAGCAGGTCGCTCTCGGTGTAGCCGGTCGCCTCCTCGATGAATTCGGTCGCCTCGTCGGACTCGCTGCCCGGCGTCTGGTAGCCGAGACCGAGCAGGTTCTCCGTGAACCGCATCGGCAAGCCCCAGGCCCAGCGCGATCAGGCCGACGCGCAGCCCGACCAGCAGCCGCGGCCTGTTGACGATCAGGTCGGCCAGCTTGCGCGAAGCTCACGCTCCCACCCCCATTCCGCCCGAGACGCCGAGCGTCTCACCGGTGATGTAGGAGCCGCGATCGGAGGCGAGGAACGCGACCGCGGCCGCCACCTCCTCCGGCTCGCCGATCCGGTCCGAGCAGGGTTGCGCCGAGCCATCGCCTCGATCACCTGTTCGCCCTTCGGCCCGTGGCGGTTCTCGCTCCAGCATCGGGGTCTCGATCGGTCCCGGCAGCACGTTGTTGGCGGTGATCCCGAAGCTTCGCGTTCTCGCGCGCGATCGACTTCGTGAAGGCGATCACCCCGCCCTTCGCGGCGGCGTAGACCGAGCCGCGGTAGGAGCCCAGCCGGCCCGCCTCGGAGGAGACGTTGACGATGCGGCCGTAGCGCGCCTCCTGCATCGCGGGCAGCGCGCGCGAGGGTGCAGTGCAGCACCCCCTCGAGGTTGACGTCGAGCTGGGGGCGCCAGCGCTCGGGCGTGTACTCGGTGAAGAAGGCCATGTCGTCCACGCCCGCGTTGTTGACCAGGATGTCGAGCGTGCCCAGGCCCCGACCGTCTCCGCGTCGCCTCCGGGGTCCGCGACGTCGAGCTGCACCGGCGGTGCCCCCGATCCGCTCCGCCAGCTCCGGCCCCTCCGCCGAGCTGCGGTAGCCGACCAGCACCTCGGCGCCCTCCGCCGCCAGCAGCTCGCAGATCGCGGCGCCGATGCCGCGCGCGCCGCCGGTGACGAAGGCCCTGCGCTCCCTGGATCCCCAGGTCCATCGTCGTCGCCCCCTAGCGGCCCCTGTACTCCGGATCGCGGCGCTCGATCACGGCGGCGAGCCCCTCCAGCGAGTCCTCGGTCCCCGACAGCCGGCTGACGGTCTCGGCCTCGTCGGGCAGCGCCTCGACCACCGAGCGCCCCAGGCCCTCCCAGACCAGGCGCTTGGTCTGCGCGAACGCGAGCGTCGGGCCGGCGGCCAGCTGCCGCGCCAGCTCGGTCGCGGCCGACGGCAGCTCGTCGTCGGGCACGACGCGGTTGAGGATGCCAAGCTCAAGCGCCTCGGCGCTGCTCAGCACCGGGTTGGTGAGGAAGATCTCCATCGCCTTGCGCACGCCGACGATGCGCGCGACCGTGACGCTGCCGCCGGCGTCGGGCGCCATCCCGACCCGCGTCGCCCCGGACATGTAGCGCGAGCCCTCGGCGCCGATCGCCAGGTCGGCCGCGCAGACCAGCCCGAAGCCGCCGCCCCCGACCGCCCAGCCCTGCACCGCCGCGATCACCGGCGCCTCGAGGCGCAGCAGCGCCTCGGTCGCGGCCTGCAGCTGCGCGGTCTGCTTGCGGAGGTGATCGGGCAGGCCCTCGCCTTTCGCCGCGAACTCCTTGACGTCGCCGCCGGCGCAGAAGTTGTCGCCCGCGCCGCTCAGCAGCAGGCAGCGGATCCCGTCGGTGCGCCCGCACAGCTCCGTCGCCTCGACCAGCGCGTCCAACAAAGCCTCGGAGAGCGAGTTCGAGGACTCGGGACTGTTCAGGCGCAGGCGGGCGATGCCCTCCTCCAGCGACAGCAGCACCGGCCCCTCCGCGATCAGCTCGCCTGACATCAGCCCTGCCTCGCGCCGATGTGTTCGACGACTGCGTCGATCTCCATCCGCAGGCCGTCGTCGAGAGGCCGCTCCAGGCCCTCGCGGACGAGGGCCTTGGCGGCCGCGAGCGCCTCGCGGTCCTTGGCCGCCAGCGCCGCGGCCAGCTCGGCCGCCCGCTCGTGCAGCTCGGCCGCGGGGTGGGCCCTGTAGGCGAGCCCCCACTGGACCGCCTCGGCGCCCGTGATCCGGTCCCCGGTCAGGATCAGCGCCAGCGCGCGCTGGGGGCCGACCAGCCGCGGCAACCGCTGGGTGCTGCCTCCGCCCGGGATCATTCCGTGGTTGGAGTGGTTGTCGGCGATCCGGGCGTCCTCGGCGACGATGGAGAGGTCGCACGCTTGCATCAGCTCGAAGCCGCCCGCCATCGCTACCCCGTCGACCGCCGCCAGCACCGGCACGGGCAGCTCGGCGATCAGCGAGCACGCTTCGGAGAAGCTCTCGAAGAGGGCGCGAAGCGCCGCCGGATCGGAGCCGACCTCCCGCACGTGATCGAAGTCACCGCCCGCGCAGAAGTTGCCGCCGGCTCCGCGGATCACGATCGCGTCCGCCCGCTCGGCGCCGTCCGCCAGCTGCCCCCGCAGCTCGCGGGCGAGACCCGTGGTGATCGCGTTCATCGCCTCGGGCCGGTTCAGCGTCAGCGTGCACACGCCCTCGGCGACGGCCACCAGCACCGTGGGCTTCGCATCGCTCACGACCGGATCGGGGCGTGCGGGGTCGGGGTGCGCGGCGGTTGGGCGTCGATCATCTAGGGTCACCAGCGCCCGCAGGGGGTCACGAGGCGGATAGTAACCTACGTCGAGCGAGATGTCCGGACAGCCTGTAAGCCAAGCCCGGGTGCGGGCGCCGGAATGCGTGGCCGTGATCGGGGCGGGGACGATGGGCGCCGGGATCGCCCAGCTGGCGGCCCAGGCCGGGGCGCGCACGCTGCTTCACGACCCCGTCCCCGAGGCGCTCGAGGCAGGGGTGGCCCGGATCGGGAAGATGCTCTCCCGGCTGGCCGAGAAGGGGCGGATCAGCCCCGAGGAGGCGGAGGCGGCGACCGCCCGGATCGAGGCGGCCCCCTCGCTCGGCGAACTGGGCCCCGCCGAGCTCGTGATCGAGGCCGCTCCCGAGTCGCCGGAGCTGAAGCGCGAGCTGCTCGACCGGCTGGCCGAGATCGTCTCCCCGTCGTGCGTGATCGCGACCAACACCTCCTCGCTGTCGGTGACGGAGCTGGCCGCCGGCACGCCCGGCCCCGAGCGGGTCGTGGGCATGCACTTCTTCAACCCCGCGCCGGTCATGCGCCTCGTCGAGGTCGTCGCGGGCGAGGTGTCGGCGCCCGAGGCGCTGGGGATGACGCGGGCGCTGGGCGAGGCGATGGGGAAGCGGGTGATCGACGCCGCCGACGTCGCGGGCTTCCTGGTCAATCGCTGCAACCGGCCCTTCTCGCTCGAGTCCCTGAAGCTCGCCGAGGAGCGCGTCGCCGATCCCGCCACGATCGACCGGGTGGAGAGAATGGCCGGCGGCTTCCGGATGGGCTCCTTCGAGCTCATGGACCTGATCGGGATCGAGACCAACCACGCCGTCGCCGAGATCCTCTTCCGCAAGTCCTACGGCGAGCCGCGGTACCGGCCCTCGCCCCTGTCGGCGCAGAGGATCGCCGCCGGCCAGCTGGGGCGCAAGAGCGGGCGCGGGTGGTTCGCCTACGAGGGTGACTCGCCCCACCGGCCCGACGATCCCGAGCCGCCGGCGCCGGGTGGCGGCGAGGGCCGCCCGCTGCTGATCCGTGGCGACCTGCCGGCTGCCGATCAGCTGCGGGCGCTCGCGGCCGAGGCCGGCTGGGAGCCGGCCTCCCAGCCGGTCGCCGGTGCCGAGCCCTGGCTCACGATCGACTTCGGCGGGGCCGCGGGGGATGCCGAGGGCCCCCGCCTCCGGCATCTGCACGATGGCTCGCTGTCGGCGCTCGACCCGGGCGCGGCGGGCTTCCACCTGGTGCCCCCGCTCGCGGGCGGGAGGGCGATCGAGCTCACCGCCACGGAGCTGACCGACCCCGTGGCGCGGTCTCGGAGCGAGGAGCTGGTGACCACGCTCGGCCGCGTCCCCGAGCATGTCGCCGACGCACCCGGCCTGATCCTCGGCCGGGTGGTCTGCCAGCTCGTGAACGAGGCGGCTTTCCTGGTGGGGGAGGGGTACGGGAGCGCCGCCGACGTCGACGCGGGGCTCGAGCTTGGCGTCAACCACCCGCGCGGGCCCGTCAGCTGGTCGCGCGAGCTCGGGCTGGCGCACGTGGTGGCGCTGCTCGACGCGCTGCGAGCCGAGCTGGGCGAGGAGCGCTACCGCGTGGCGCCCCTGCTGCGGCGGCTGCTGGCCGCGGACCGTGAGTGGACCGAAGCCGCGCCCTAAGAGCCGGTGAAGCGAGCCTCCCGCTTCTCGTTGAAGGCGGCGACCCCCTCGGCGTAATCGTCGGTGGCCGCCTGCTCCTGCTGCATGGCCACCTCCAGGTCGAGCTGCTCGCTGAGGCCGGCCAGCGCTCCCGCGCGGAGCATGCGCTTGATCTGTCCCTGGGCCACGGTCGCCCCGGCTCCCAGCTCCTCCAACAGCTCCGCGGTCGCTCCGGGCAGCCGCTCGTCCGGCACCACCTCGTTGATGAGCCCCCATTCGGCGGCGGTCGGCGCCGGGACCCGCTGGCCCCTGATCGCCATCTCGGTGGCGCGCGTGAGCCCGACCCGCGCGGCGGCGTGGAACAGGGCGCCCCCGTCGGGGACGAGGCCGACGCGCACGAACGCGAGCAGGAAGAACGCCGACTCGGCGGCGACGATGTGGTCGCAGGCGAGGGCGAGCGAGCACCCGATCCCGGCGGCGGCTCCGTTGACCGAGGCCAGGTACGGCTTCGGGGCCGACGCGATCGCCGCGATGATCGGGTTGTAGATCTCGCGCAGCCCCGTGCTCAGGTCGGGCTCTCCCTCGGGCGTCACGGCCCGCTCCCCCTTGAGGTCGGCGCCCGATGAGAAGGCCCGCCCGGCGCCGGTGATCCCCACCGCTCGGACCTGCGGCTCGGCGCCGAGGCCGCCGACCGCGTCGAGCAGCTCGCGGCCCAGCTCCGGGTTCCAGGAGTTGAGGGACTCGGGCCGGTCCAGCGTGATCATCGCGGTGCTCTCCGAGCGCTCGACCCGGATGCTCTGGTAGCCGTCGGAGCTCACGGGCGGCGATCCTACACCCCGTGTGGACGCCGAGAAACGGGAGCGGTCGCGCGCGGCGGCCCGCTAGCGCGCGCCCTCGTAGAGCGCGTTCCAGACGATGTCGGCGAGGGAGTCGACCAGCAGCTCGGACTCCTCTTCGCTGGCGGCCGCGACCAGCTGGTGCAGCCCGCGCTCGGCCATCCAGGTGAGCCAGGCGGCCGTGCGGTCGGGATCGAGGCCCTGCTTCACGTAGCCCTGCTCCTGCCCCTCGCGGATGTGGGTGGCCAGCTCTGAGATCAGGCCCAGCACGAGCGCCCCGAACTGGTTGCGGACGCCCGGGTCATAGGCCGCGGTGTCGACGACCGCCCCGAACACGGCCCCGTGGCTCCGGTAGGTGTTGAAGACCTGCTTGAGGGCGTCGCGGATCTCCTGCTTGGGAGCGTCCGGCGGCAGCTCCCACCAGACGCGCCCGGCCTGGCCGACCTCGACCACGACGTCCTCGGTGAGAGCCCGCAGCAGGTCGCCCTTGTCCTCGAAGTAGACGTAGAAGGTCGAGCGCGAGATGCCGGCCTCGGCGACCAGGCGCTCGACGCTCAGCTCGGTGTAGCTCTCCCCGCCCTCGAGCAGGCGCTCCACGGCGCCCAGCAGCTCCCGCTGAACCGACTCGCGGCGCTGCGCCCGGTTGCTGCGGCTCTTGCGCGTCACGGACGGCATCGTCCGGACGGAGTGTACGGCCTGCTCGGGCGGCGCCGCCTGAGCCCCGCCGGGCTGGGAGGGGGCGATGCTACAGTGCGTACGGACACTATGTACGCCCCCAGGGCGCCTGCCGGCGCCCGTGGCGCACACACTATCCCGCCACCGCCCGGGGAGCCCCGCCGATGAGCTCGAGCAACGGAATCGTCGCCTACGCCAGCTACGTCCCCGCCCATCGCCTCAGCGGCGAGGAGCTCAGCGCGGCGCTCGGGCGGCGGGCCGGGCAAGGGCTCGCGAACGGTCGCCTGCTACGACGAGGACAGCACCACGATGGGGGTGGAGGCGGCCCGCGGCCTGATCGGGGGCACGGGGGACGGCCCGGGCTCGATCCACTTCGCGACCACCGCCCCCGCCTACGCCGACAAGACGAACGCGACGGCGATACACGCCGCGCTCGACCTGGGTCACGACGGGTTCGCCGCGGACGCGGTGGGCTCGGCCAGATCGGCGACCGTGGCGATTCGGGCGGCCGAGGCCGCCGGCGGCCTGGCCGTCCTCGCCGACATGCGCACGGGGCGGCCGGGGTCCCCCGACGAGCGCAACGGAGCCGACGCCGCGGCCGCGCTTCGCTTCGGCCCCGTCGCCGACAGCGTCGCGGAGATCGCCGCCGCCGCATCGACCTCGGCGGAGTTCCTGGATCGCTGGCGCGCCCCCGGCGCGACTGCCAGCGACGTCTGGGAGGAGCGCTTCGGCCAGGAGGCCTATATGCCCCTGGTCGAGCGCGCGATCGAGCGCGCGCTCGGCGAGGCCGGCATCGAGGCGCCCGATCACCTGGTCGTCTCCTCGCCCCACTCGCGGCTCGCCCAGGCGGCCCGGCGCCGCTGGGGCGGCGAGGGAATGGCCGAGCTCCCGTCCCACGGCTACGCCGGGACCGCGGACGCCGCGCTGGGGCTGACCGCGGCGCTCGACCAGGCCGGCCCTGGCGAGACGATCCTGCTGCTCAATGCGGTGGACGGCTGCGACGCGATCGTCCTGCGCACCCGCGCGGAGGCCGGCGCGGGCAGGCGCGGTGAGCCCCTGGCCGCGCAGCTGGCCGGCGGCCGCGAGATCAACTACCCGACCTACCTCACCTGGCGGGGCCTGATCGAGCGCGAGCTGCCGCGGCGCCCCGAGCCCGACCGCCCGGCCGGGCCGCCGTCGGCGCGGTCGGAGGCGTGGAAGTTCGGGTTCGTGGGCAGCGCCTGCACAGAGTGCGGGCGCGTCCACGTTCCCCCCAAGCGCGTCTGCTCGAACTGCGGCGCGACCGACCGCATGGAGCGGCGGCGGCTCGCCGACGCGCCGGGCACGGTCGCCACCTTCACCGTCGATCGGCTGGCCTACTCGCCCTCGCCGCCGATGATCGACGCGGTGATCGACTTCGACGGGGGCGGCCGCTACACGCTCGAGGTCACCGACGCGACCCCAGATCAGATCGCGATCGGCTCGCGCGTCGAGATGGCGTTCCGGCGGCTCTACACGTCGGGCGGCGTGCACAATTACTTCTGGAAGGCGAAGCCCGCGGCGGCGGGGCCGGCAGGCTCCGGCGCGGAGGGCAAGGAGGACGGCTGAATGGCGTCTCACGGGATCAAGGACAAGGTCGCGATCGTCGGCATGGGCTGCACCAGCTTCGGCGAGCGCTGGGACAAGTCCGCCGACGACCTGCTGGTCGACGCGGTCGCGGACTGCCTCGAGTCGGTCCCCGGCATCGAGCGCTACGACGTGGACGCCTACTGGCTCGGGACGATGAACTCCGGCCAGTCCGGAATGGTGCTGAGCAAGCCGCTCAGCCTGGACTACAAGCCGGTCACCCGGGTCGAGAACTTCTGCGCGACCGGCTCGGAGTCGTTTCGCAACGCCTGCTACGCGGTCGCCTCGGGGGCCTACGACGTGGTCATGGCGACCGGCGTCGAGAAGCTCAAGGACTCTGGCTACTCGGGCCTGGTCCGCTCCAACGCGGCCGGCGACGGCACGGCGCCCGAGCTGAGCCTGACGGCGCCGGCCGCCTTCAGCCTGCTCGACCCCGCGTACTGCAGCAAGTACGAGGTCGATCCGGGGCGAATGCGCGAGGCGATGACGCACGTCGCCTGGAAGAACCACGCGAACGGCGCCCGCAACGAGCGCGCCCAGTTCCGCAAGGAGGTGCCGAAGGAGAAGATCGAGGCCTCGCCGCTGGTCGCCGGCCGGCTCGGGGTTTTCGACTGCTCGGGGGTCTCCGACGGCGCAGCCGCCGCCCTGATCGTGCGCGCCGAGGACGCGGAGCGCTACACGGACCGCCCCGTCTACGTGAAGGCGCTGTCGATGGTCGCCGGCCCCGGCAGCGGGCCGATCGACCCCGACTACGACTACACGACCTTCGAGGAGGTGGTGCGCTCCGCCGACGACGCCTACGCCCAGGCCGAGATCGACGACCCGCGAGCGGAGCTGTCGCTGGCCGAGGTGCACGACTGCTTCACCCCGACCGAGCTGGTGCTGATGGAGGACATGGGCTTCTCCGAGCGGGGCGCCGCGGTCGAGGACGAGCTCGCGGGCACCTTCGACCTGGACGGCGAGCTGCCGGTCAACCCCGACGGCGGGCTGAAGTCGTTCGGTCACCCGGTCGGCGCCTCCGGGCTGCGGATGCTGTTCGAGAACTGGCTCCAGTTCCGCGGCGAGGCGGGCGAGCGCCAGATCGACGGCGCAAGGCTGGGGCTGACCCACAACCTCGGCGGCAGGCCCGGAACGTGCGTCTCCTTCATCTCGATCGTCGGAAAGGAGCAAGGATGAGCGAAGAGCCGGTTCTCGTCGAGCAGAGGGGGTCGGTCCTGCTGCTGACCCTGAACCGCCCGGACGCGCGCAACGCGATCGACTACGCCGCCGCCGAGGGCATCGCGAACGCGCTCGACCGCCTCGACGACGAGGACGGGCTCTCCGTCGGTGTCATCACCGGCGCCGGCAAGGGCTTCTGCGCGGGGATGGACCTGAAGGCCTTCGCTTCGGGCGGTAAGCGGCCGTGGGCGGGCGACCGCGGCTTCGCGGGGATCACCCGCAGGTCGTCGAGGAAGCCGATGATCGCGGCGCTCGAGGGCTTCGCCGTCGCCGGAGGGTTCGAGATCGCGCTCGCCTGCGACCTGATCGTCGCGTCTAAGGGCACCAAGCTGGGCGTCCCTGAGGTGAAGCGCGGCCTTGTCGCCGCGGCCGGCGCCCTGCGCAGGCTTCCGCAGCGGCTGCCGCGCGAGCTGGCGGCGGAGCTGATCCTGACCGGAGAGCTGATCACCGCCGACCGCGCCTTCGAGCTGGGCGCGATCAGCCGCCTGACCGAGCCGGGCAAGGCGCTGGACGCCGCGCTCGAGCTGGCGGAGACGATCGGTCAGAACGGCCCGCTGGCCCTGGTCGCCTCCAAGGAGATCCTCGACAAGCAGGACTCGTGGTCCATGGAGGAGTTCTGGGCGAACCAGGACGAGATCACGCCGCCGGTGTTCGCGTCCGAGGACGCCAAGGAGGGCGCCCTGGCGTTCGCGGAGAAGCGCGACCCCGAGTGGAAGGGGCGCTGAGGAGGAAGGGACCTGAGGACGGCTCCTATGCCGTCACGGCTTCCGGCCGCGTCTCGGCCGGCGAGCGCTCGTAGGTCATCTCGTCGGCCCTGATCGGCTCGCCGCAGCGGTCGCAGCTCAGCACGGGCCGGGTGCGCTCGCCGCAGCGCGCGTGCACCAGGGTCAGGGGCCGGTCGCCGTCCTCGTCGAGCCAGTCCTCGCCCCAGCGCATCAGCGCCACGAACACGGGGTAGAGCGCGCGGCCGCGATCGGTGAGCCGGTACTCGAAGCGGTCGGGCCGCCGCTGGTAGCGAACGCGGTCGAGGATCCCGTTGCCGACCAGGCTCCGGAGCCGCTTGGCGAGGATGCCGCGCGAGATGCCGAGCTTTGCCTGGATCTGGTCGAAGCGGCGCACGCCGAAGAAGGCCTCCTGCAGGACGGCGAAGGTCCAGGGGTCGCTGACGATCTCGAGCGCGCGGCGGACCGCGCTCGGGCGGGGCGTGTCCAGGTCCGGGGACTCGGGGGCCGCGACAGAAGCCTGCTCGGCGGCGCTCTCTGCCATGCGGCCCATCGTAGCGGGTCGGTTCGATATCAGAACGAAGTTAGTTCTGAATCAGAACGGACTGTGATATGGTCCGAGCCCGGCCGAGATGGCGGCCGTCCCGCCCCGGAGAGGAGGAGCTCATCGCCACCGCACTCGCCACGCCGCCCCTCGAGGAGCTGATCCTTCCCGACCGGGTCCACGGGTCGCTCTACACGGACCCCGACCTCTTCCAGCTCGAGCTCGAGCGCATCTGGTACCGCGGCTGGGTCTTCGTCGGCCACGAGTCCGAGGTCGCCGAGCCGAACGACTACGTGGTCAAGTCGATCGGGCCCCAACCGATCATCATGAGCCGCGACAAGCAGGGCAAGGTCCACCTGCTGCTGAACCGCTGCGCGCACCGCGCGAACCTCGTCTGCGACGCGCCCCGCGGCAACTCGAGCGCCTTCCGCTGCCCCTACCACGGTTGGACCTATGCCAACACCGGCAAGCTGCTCGGCTATCCGTTCAACTCCGGCTACGACGGCACCGAGCGCAAGAAGGAGCTGGGGCTGGGGCGCGTCCCTCGCGTTGAGTCCTACAGGGGGTTCGTGTTCGGCAGCTTCGCGGAGGAGGGGCCCAGCCTCGAGCAGCACCTCGGCGCCGCGGCAGACGCGCTCGACCGGCTCTGCGCGCTGAGCCCGGAGGGGGAGGTGGAGATCACCGCCGGCTGGCTTCAGCACAAGGTGAAGGCCAACTGGAAGATGCTCGTCGAGAACGAGACCGACGGCTACCACCCCCAGTTCGTCCACTCCTCGATCTTCGAGGTGGCGAAGAGCGGGATCGGGGACCTCTACGGGGACGGCTCGACCGCGGTCACCCGCGACCTCGGCGACGGTCACACCGAGAACGACCTGCGACCGGAGTTCCGCCGCACCGGCCAGCCCATGGGCTGGTTCGGGACCAAGCCCGAGCGCGTGCCCGACTACGTCGCCCGGATGCGGGACGCTCACGGCGACGCGGCCGAGGAGATCCTGATCGACGGCTCGCCACACGTGATGCTGTGGCCGAACCTGTTCATCGCCGAGATCCAGCTGTTCGTGATCCAGCCCACCGCCGTCGACGAGACGGTCCAGCACGTGACCGCGGTGCAGTTCAAGGGCGCGCCCGACCTGAACGAGCGGATGCTGCGGCAGACGATCGGGTCCGTCGGCCCGGCCGGCTTCCTGCTCGCCGACGACTCCGAGATGTACGAGCGCAACCAGCGCGGCGTGCAGCGCGCGCAACCCCGAGTGGCTGGTGATCGCCCGCGGCATGCACCGCGAGCGAACCGACGAGAACGGCTTCGCGATCGCGGACGCCACCGACGAGATCACGATGCGCGGCATCTGGCGCCACTACCGCGGGCTGATGGAGGCCGAGTGACGCCGGAGCGGCAACGGATCCGGCGCCGACGACCGCCGCCGAGCCGGCCGAGGCGCTGACCGAGGCCGCCGGCATCTCCCTGGCGGAGGCCGAGCGGTTCCTCTATCGCGAGGCCCGCTTCGCGGACGAGCACCGCTACGACGACTGGGAGGCGCTGTGGACCGACGACGCGCTCTACTGGGTCCCGGCGAACGGCGAGTTCGGCGCCGACCCCGACGCCAGCATGTCGATCATCTACGACAACCGCTCCCGGATCGGGACGCGGATCAAGCAGTTCCACACGGGCAAGCGCCACTCCCAGACGCCGCCGTCGAACCTGCGGCGGGTGGTCTCCAACGTCGAGCTGATGGGCGAGCGGGACGGGGACGCGCTGGTCGTCGCGAGCTTCATGTGCTTCGAGTCGCGCGAGCGGGGGTTGACGACCTGGGCCGGGCGGCTCGACTACCGGCTGCGGCGCACGGACGACGGGATCAGGATGGCCTTCAAGAAGGTGACGCTGGTGGACAACGACCGGCCGGTGTACACGCTGAGCTTCCTGATCTGATGGCGGCGAACGGGCGCCCCGCGGAGCAGCCGGACGGCGTCGAGGGGGTCCTGGAGAGCGAGTTCGCCTCGGTCCGGATCGCCCTCGACCGCGGCGCCAACGGCCCGCGGCTGCGCATCGAGGACCTCCGCACGGGCCACGTCGGCTACCTCGACCCGCTGGAGCTCGAGACGCTCGCCTGGATCCCCGAGGGGCAGATGCACCGGCTGCTCGACCCCTCCGCCCACCGCTGGCGCGACCGGCCGGGCTGAGGCGGACGCCCGGGCCATGCCGACCAGACGCTATGTACGGTCATTATGTATGATCGCGGGCCCTCACCGATGAGCACGATCGCGATCACAGGAGGAGCGCGCGGCATCGGGCTCGCGACCGCCACGCTGGCCGCGGAGCGCGGCATGCGCGTCGCCATCGGTGACGTGGACGGCGAGGCGGCGCGCGACGCGGCTGCCGGGGTCGAGGGGATGGTCGGGCTGGAGCTCGACGTTCGCGACCGCGACTCCTTCCAGGCCTTCCTGGACGCCGCCGAGGAGGCGGTCGAGGCCCCGCTCGACGCCCTCGTCAACAACGCGGGAGTGATGCTGCTGGGCCCGGTCGCCGAGCTCGATCCGGACCGGGTCGAGCGCATGATCGAGATCAACCTGCGCGGAGTCATCAACGGGACCCAGCTCGCCCTGGAGCGCTTCCGAGCCCGGGAGGCCGGCAAGATCGTCAACGTCGCCTCGACCGCCGGCGAGTGGGGGATCCGCGGCGCCTCGGTCTACTCGGCGACCAAGTTCGGCGTCATCGGCTTCAGCGAGGCCGTCCGCCAGGAGATCCACGGCGAGCCGATCGGGATCTCGGTCCTGATCCCGGGCATCGTCAACACCCGGTTGACCAGGGGCGTCCCGGACGCGAAGACCCCCACCGCCGAGCCCGAGGACATCGCGAAGGTCGCGATGAAGGCGCTCGACGGTAGGCGGTTCATCTACCACGCGCCCGGGATCGCGGGTGGCGTGATCCGCACCTTCAACCTGTTGCCGCGCGGCCTCAACGCCCGCCTGCAGCGAGCCCTCCGCTTCCAGGACCCGCTCTGGGAGGTCGACCCCGAGGGCCGTCGCAGCTATGACGCCGAGGTCGAGTCGAGCTCTTCGTAAGCCAAGGAGGAGAGAGATGGAGCCCACCGCCAGCACCACCGAGCAGCAGACCGCCGACGCCGGCGGGGCCGGCCGGCCCGCCACCCTGTGCGAGGCGTTTCAGCGCACCGTCGCGGCGAACCCGGACATGGTCGCCCTGCGAAGCCACGACGGCGAGGTCGCCTGGACCTTCGGCGAGTACGGCGATCAGGTGAAGCGGATCGCCGCCGGCCTCGCCGCGCACGGCGTCGGGCGGGGCGACGCGGTCGGGATCCTGATGCTCAACCGCCCCCAGTTCTTCCCGATCGACACCGCGGCCGTGCACCTCGGCGCGACGCCGTTCTCGATCTACGCCACGTCGAGCCCGCCCCAGATCGTCCACCTGCTCGAGAACTCGGGCGCGAAGGTCGCGTTCGCCGAGAAGCTGCTGCTCCCGGGCCTGATCGCGGCCAAGGAGCAGAGCGGCAGCGAGCTGACGGTGGTCTGCATCGACTCCGACGAGGAGGGGACGATCACCCTCGACGAGCTGATCGCCGCCGGCGAGGACGACTTCGACTTCGAGGCCGCCTGGAAGGCCGTCGAGCCGAGCGACGTTCTGACCCTGATCTACACCTCGGGCACGACCGGGCCGCCGAAGGGCGTCGAGCTGACTCACGCCAACCTGCTGGCCGAGTGCTACGCGGTCGAGTCGGTGCTGGGGCTGAAGACGCGGCGACCGGATCACGTCCTACCTGCCTGCGGCCCACATCGCCGACCGCTGGTCCTCGCACTACAACCAGATGGTGTTCGGGCTCGAGGTCACCTCGATCCCGGACCCGAAGCTGATCGCGCAGGTGCTGCCTCAGGTGAAGCCCACGATCTGGGGCGCCGTCCCGCGCGTGCTGGAGAAGCTCGCCGCCGCCCTGCAGGCGGGGATCGCCGCCGAGCAGGACCCCGAGCGCAAGGCCGGCATCGAGGCGGCGATCGAGCTGGGGCTGGCCAAGGTGCGGGCGGAGCAGGCCGGCGAGGAGCTGCCCGAGGACGTGGCGGCCAAGCACGCGGTGCTGGACGAGAAGGTGCTGTCGGTCTTCCGTGAGCGGATCGGGCTCGACCAGGCGCGCTGGATCTGTGTCGGCGCCGCGCCGATGCCGAAGAAGGTGCAGGAGTTCCTGATGGCGCTCGGGCTTCCGCTCGCCGAGCTCTACGGGATGTCCGAGCTCTCGTGCATCTCGACCTGCTCGAGGCCCGAGGACGCCAAGATCGGCTCGATCGGGCCGGCGCTTCCCGGCGTCGAGGTGAAGCTGCTGGAGGACGGCGAGCTGTGCGTGCGCGGCCCGATCGTGATGAAGGGCTATCGCGGCGAGCCAGAGAAGACGGCCGAGGTGCTGGATGGCGACGGGTGGCTCCACACCGGAGACATCGCTCGCATCGACGACGACGGCTACGTGTTCCTGGTCGACCGCAAGAAGGAGCTGATCATCAACGCCGCGGGGAAGAACATGTCGCCCGCCAACATCGAGCAGGAGCTGAAGGTCTCGAGCCCGCTGATCGGGCAGGCGATCTGCATCGGCGACGGCCGCCCCTACAACGTGGCGCTGCTGGTCCTCGACCCCGACGCGGTTGCCGCGCGCGCCCAGGCCGCGGGCGGCGAGGCCTCGGTCGCCGGCTTCGCCGCTGACCCCGAGGTCCGCAAGGAGATCGAGGCGGCGGTCGAGGGCGCCAACGCCAACCTCTCGCGCGTCGAGCAGGTGAAGAGCTTCGAGGTGCTCGCCGACGAGTGGATGCCCGGGGGGGACGAGCTGACGCCGACGATGAAGCTGAAGCGCAAGCCGATCGCCGAGAAGTACGCCGAGGCGATCGAGCGGCTGTACGCCTGAGCGGCTACTCGCCGCGGCCCGCGGCGCCCGCGTAGAGCGTGTTCCAGACCACGGTGGTGAGTGACTCGGCCAGCCGCTCGAGCTCCTCGGGATCGCTCGAGGCGGGCCTGACCATCTGGTAGAAGCCCCGTTCGCTCATCCACAGCAGCCAGTCCGCGGTGCGCTCGGCATCGATGTCCGCCCGGACCGACTCGTCCTCGAGTCCCCGCTCGATGTGCTTCCTGAGCCCGTCGCGCGAGGCGTCGAGCGAGCGCCCGAAGCTTCTGCGCACGCGCTCGTCGTAGGAGGCCACCTCCACCACCGCCTGCATGATCTCGACGTGCGCTGCGTAGGTGTCGATCACGCTGCGGAGCGCCGCGTGGACCTGGGTGCGGCTCGCCCCGGGTGGCAGCTCCCACCAGCCCGCCGCCACCTCGTTGACCGAGGCCATCACCCCCTCGCCGAGGGTCACGAGAAGGTCCCCCTTGTCCTCGAAGTAGACGTAGAAGGTCGTCCTGGAGATGCCGGTCTCCTGGACGATCCGCTCGACGCTCAGCTCCGTGAACCGCTCGCCCCCCTCGAGCAGCGGCAGAATCGCGGTCTGGAGCTTGGCGCTGATCTCGTCGCGGCGCTCCTCGCGCCGCGCGGTCTGCTTTCGGGTCACAGACGGCATTGTCCTGACAGAGTGTACGGTCTATGTGGATGGACACGGTGGCTGACCGCCCGGCACGCGCCCACGGCGGGCAGCGCCCGGCGCCGGACCGGGTGACTAGCCGCGGGTCGAGTCGGCGTTCGCGCTGGCCCCGTCGCCCGCGACCGCCTTGACGCTGGCCGCGGCCCCGCGGCGCTTCGGATCGCCGAGTGCCGAGGCGGCGCCGAACGCCATGTCGGCGAGCAGGCCCGCGAGCTCCTTGGTGCGCCGCGCGTCGCTCGGCCAGGTGCCGATCGAGTTCAGCATGTGCAGCGTGGCGAAGGTCGCGCTGGTCAGCTCGTCCTGCGTGCGCTCGGGGTAGCAGCGGCCGAGCACGCTGATCCAGCGCTCGATGTAGGGACGCTCGCGCCGGTGGTGACGGCGCTGGAAGGGCTCGGAGAGGGAGCGATCGTCGCGGATCATGATGCTGGCGAGCTCCTGGTGCTCGTAGACGAACTCCGCGTGAGCCTCGGCCAGGAAGGCCAGCTCCTCGTAGGGGTCGTCGAACTGCTGGTCTCCCACGCGCACGAGCAGCGCGTTCACGGCCTCCTCGAACAGCGTGCCCAGGAGCTCGTCCTTGCCGTTGAAGTGCCGGTAGATGGCCGGTCCGGTGATGCCGGCGGTCTCTCCTACCTCATCCATCCCGACGGCGTCGAACCCGCGCTCGTGAAAGAGTCGCTGGGCGGCCAGCAGAATCCTCCTGTCGCGCTTCACATCTCAAAGGTAGCGCACGGTTTGGACCTTGTGAACCGCAGTTCACCGGACGGCCCGAGCCCTGCGCGAGCTTCGCCCCGCCCTAGAATCGGGCCAACGCCCAGGTAGCTCAGTTGGTAGAGCACAGCTTTCGTAAAGCTGGGGTCGCCGGTTCGAGCCCGGCCCTGGGCTTCCAGCTGTAGCTACCGGTCAGGGTCTGGATGAACCGCTCTGCCTTGCTTCACGGGGCCGTAGCTGCCGGCTCAGCCCGGCCGCCCGGAGAATGAACCCCAGCCCGGCCGAGACCCTGGCGTAGATGCTGGGGCCGCTGCCGCAGGGGATCGGCCCGACGCTGACGACGCCCACCAGCCGCAGGCCGGCCCGCGTCCGGGCGACCAGCGGGCCGCCGCTGTCGCCGGTGCACGAGGTCGTTCCAAGCGGGTAGCGGCTGCGCAGGCGCGGAGCGACGGCGCCCAGCACGCAGATCATCGAGGCGGAGTCGAAGCCCGACTTCAGGTAGAAGCGCTGGCAGAGCCGGTTGGGATAGACGAGCTCGCGAGTGCTCTTCAGCCGCTTGGCGAGGCGAAAGCCCCAGGGGCTGCGCGCTCCCCAGCCGGCCGAGTAGACCTTCTTGCGCGGCTGGGTCGCAGCGGCGGACTCGACCGCCGTCGGCAACGCGATCGTTGGCGCCGAGCTGGGCCGGCGCAGCGTCACCACCGCGAGGTCCCGGCGGTCCAGGCGCGCGTTGTAGTCCGGGTCGATGCGGGTCCGCCGCACCCGGATCGAGCGGCCCGCCCGCGGCCCGGCAGCCCATGGCGATCCCACGAGCACCCGCATCCTGCGGGGCTTTGCGCGTCGCACGCAGTGGGCCGCCGTCAGCACCCGGTCCGGGGCGATCAGCGAGCCGGTGCACACGAACCCGAAGCCCGGCTCGCGCAGCGCCACCGTGAAGCCCCAGCCGCGGGCATCGGCCTTGTGGCCACCCACGATCGCCGCCCGGGCGCCCGGAGCGCCCGCGGCTGGGGGTGGCCCCGGGTCGGAGCCGAGTGCGGCGAGCGCGATCGCAAGCGCGATCGCGAGGGCGGCTAGAGCCCTCAAAGGTCGCGGTAGCGCTCGCGGAGGAAGTCGAGCGCCAGGCGCCTGCCGTCGGGGGCCGCCAACAGCTCCGCGTAGTTGAGCTCGGCGCCGTTGAAGCCGGACGCGTTCCAGAGGGGGCCAGAGACCTCGGCGGTCCAGGGGCCGACGTAGAGGTAGGGCTCGTCGTGGGCTTCGTCTCCCGGGGAGGCGCCGTAGTTGGCCCGGCGGCCCTTCCCCTCATCGCCCAGCTCGAAGGCGATGTCGAAGTGCTCGGGCCAGAGCTGGACCCGCGAGGGATCGTCGTCGGATTCCTCGGCCCGCAGCTCCTCGAGCACCGAGCAGGCGAAGCCGTAGAAGTCGCCCAGCGCCCGTGCGGCGTCGGGGTCGGCGCCGTCGATCGGCGTCCGCCCCTCGGCGTCGCCGCGCTGGCGCACCAGCTCGGCCCCCTCGACTCGGACCTGGCAGTCGACGCCGTCCACGTCGAAGAACGGCGTGCCGAAGCCCCCGCGCGTGTAGCGCAGCGCGATCTCGTTGTCGGGCATCCGTTCGGGGGCCACCACCTGCTCGGCGAGATCGTGCAGCGCCTTTCGGGTCGCGGCGAAGGCGCCCGGCAACGGCTTCAGCGGCTTCCAGGCGCCCAGCCACCGCTCGGCGCACCAGCCGGCGATGTCGGGTCGCTGGCGCGCGACGTCGTCCCACGTGAGGTCGCCGTGGTCGCTGACCGGCGAGACCAGCAGGCGGCCCTCGGGCACCTCACCGGGCTCGACGGGATCGTCGGCGAATGGCTTCTCTTTGACCGCCGGCGGCGAGGGCTCGAGCACCCTCGCGTCGTAGTCGCCGCCGAGAATGTCCAGCGCCTCCGCACGGGGGTTCGCCATCGCGCGAATAGCCTAGTGCGCCCATGGATGACCCCAAGACTCCAGCGAACAGTCTTCCTCACGGTCACGCTCCTGATCGCCGGCGACTCGGCGCTGTTCACGCTGGTGATCCCGGCGCTGCCGATCTTCGCCGATCGCTACGGCCTCTCGGACGCCGCGGTGGTGCTGATCTTCGGCATCTTCCCGCTGGCCCAGCTGCTGACAGTGATCCCCCTGATGGGGGCCCTGGACCGGATCGGGCGGCGGCCGACCATGGTGGCCGGATCATTGGCGCTGCTCGTCAGCACGGCCGGCTTCGCGTTCGCCGACAGCCTCCCGCTGCTCGTGCTGACCCGGGCGGTGCAGGGCTCGGCCGCGGCCCTCGTCTGGACCGCGGGCCTGGCCGCGATCTCCGACGTCTACCCGCAGAGCGAGCTGGGGTTCCGGATGGGTATGGCCGAGACCGTAGGCGGCGGCATCGGTCTGATCGGCCCGGTCGCGGGGGGCACGCTGATCGAGCTGGTTGGCACCGACGAGGCCTTCGCGCTCGCGACGCTGGTGCCGCTTGTGCTGCTGGTGCTGACTCTGCGTGTGCCCGAAACGACTCAAGTGAGCGAGGGCGCGCCGCCGCTGCGTGAGGCGTTCGGGCGGATCGCCTCGCGGCCCGAGGCCAGGGCCGGGCTCGCGGCGCTGGTCGCATTTGCGGGCATGCTCGCGGTCGTTGACTCGCTGCTGCCGCTGGACCTGGATGAGCGACTCGACGCCTCGACCGCCACCATCGGAGTGGTCTTCGGCATCGGCCTCGCTGGCCTGGTGATCGTCGCGCCGCTCGCGGGCGCCTGGTCGGACCGCCACGGCCGCCGCCCGGCGCTGATCGCCGGCGCGCTGGTGAGCGCGGCGGCCCTGCCGTTCATCGCGATCGGTCCGATCTGGGTGGTCGCGATTGGGTTCTTCGTGCTCGGCTGCGGGCTCGCCACTCTGGCGGCGCCCAGCTCGCCGCTGATCGTGCTGGCGGCCGACCGCTCGGGGATGGAGGGGATGTACGGGATCAGCTCAGGGATCATCAATCTCGTGTTCGCGGCCGGTTATGCCCTCGGCCCTCTGCTCGCCGCCGCCTCGGCGCTGGCGCTGCCGCTGGTGGCCGTAACGGCCGTTGCGGCGGTGCTGGTCCTGGGCGCCGCGCTCGCGGCCTACCAGTGGCTGCCCGAGGGGCTCTAGCGGGTCGGGACCAGGTCGGCGGACCCGCCGCCCGATTCCCTGGACACCTGCAGCGCCCCGGGCGCACCCAGGTAATAGTGGTCCAGGTAGAGCCCGCAGGACGCGGCGAACGGGTTGGTGCCGATCTCGTCCAGCCTGGTGGCCGCGATGTTGCCGATCGAGGCCGGCGCGTCCACTCCCAGCGCCTTCTGCAGGCCCGAGACCTCGCCGGCCGTGACCGTGATCTCGACGGGGCCGCCGTCGGACTCGACCCGGCCCACCGGCCAGTAGGGACCCTCGTCGGGACGGAATGGGATGGCGCCCTCGATCCCCGGGGGCAGCTCGGAGTCGAGGTCTCCGGCCTGGACCCTCAGCGGCACCACCTCGCTCGCGTACTGGAACGAGAGGTCCCACGGTCCCGGGGGGAGGGTGATCGTCTGGGTGGCCGACTCGCCGGGCGCCAGCTCGGCGGCCGCGCTCTCCTCGTCGCCCGGGCGGACGCCGAGCGGCTCGCCCTCGACCTCCCAGTTGAGGCGCTTGGCGATCACCGGCCGCGGCCAGGTGATCGCGATCCCGGTGCGGTCGAGCAGCTTGCGGAACTTCGGGCGGTGCAGCGGAAGACCCGTCCCGGCCGTGCCTCCTCGGCCAGCACGCCAACGAACGGGGTCGGGCCGCTGCGCTTCCAGAGCACGTAGGACTCGGTGCGGTCAACCTCCTCCCAGTTCGGCGGAGCTCCGCTCTGGTAGTCGGCGTCCGTGGTCACCGCGTAGTCGAACAGGTCCATGTCGTTGGCGTAGACGGAGTCGAAGTCGACCGGCAGCCGCGGCGTCCTTGCCCTTCCGCCCCTCGAACTTGTCCTCGGCGTTCTTCGCCGGGCTCCGCACCTCGGCGCCGCGGAGGTAGTAGTCGAAGTAGCGGTCGCTGGTCAGGTCCAGCACCGGCTTGCCCGCGGTCTCATCGCGGAACGCCTCGAGCTCGTCGAAGCGGTCGCTCGGCGCGATCACGGCGTCGCGCAGCGCGAGGAAGCTGGAGTAGGCGGCCAGCGCGATGAAGGGGACGGCGATCAAGGCCCGGAGGCCGATGCCCTCGCGGGCGCTCCCGGGGGGCCCGGCCTCGGGCTCGAGGTCGGCCGGCGCGGCGCCGCGGCGCCGGCGCGCGCTCGGCAGCAGCAGCGCGCCGAGGATGAACAGCATGATCAGCGCCGCGGGGACCTGCAGCGCCTTGGCCTCGACGTAGAGGCCGGCGTCGGTGAGCGTGTACAGGTAGACGACAGCCGAGGCCGCGACCGCCGCCGGCAGCGCCACGTCGCCCGCGGCGCAGCCACCACCAGGCCGCGAAGCCGAACGCGATCAGCCCGATCGCCCCGAACAGCTGCCAGGCATCGAGCCCGATCTCCGAGTAGCCGAACAGCCACTCGCCGCTGGGCCAGACGCCGAACGCCTCGGGCGCGGGCACGGGGAAGCGCAGCTTCGAGTCGGTCTCCTTGACCGTGTTGAAGGCGCCCTCGTCGATGAACCCCTGGATGCGCGGCAGCTCGGCGACGGCGAAGACGGCCAGCACCCCGAGCCCGACCAGCAGCAGCGGCGCCGCCTTGCGAACCCCGGCGCGCACCTCCTGCATGCGCCCGTGGCGGTATGCGAGGACCAACTCGGCGAGGGCCCAGATCCCGGCGGTGCCGGCCAGCCAGACGAGCCCGGGGTAGCTGTAGGCGGAGATCGAGGCGGCCGCCGAGCACGCCGAGGGCGGCGATCAGCGCCAGGCGCCCGTCCTTCGCCCGCGGAAGCTCGCGCAGGATCAGGGCGAAGGCGACGAGGAAGAGCCCGACCATCATCTCCTTGAAGCCGCCGATCCCGAAGGTCGAGGCCGCCAGGTAGGGGACCGAGGCGAGCACGGCGGCGATCGTGCGCCGCACCGGGGGCAGCTCCGCCAGCAGGTTGAGCGCGGTCAGCGCCGTGATCACCGTGATCGCCAGCAGCAGGCCGAGGAACCCGTACAGGGCCTGCGTCCCGAGGCCCTCGGCCAGGGTCGCGACCATGCCGTGGGGCCCGACCGGGTAGCCGAAGGCGATCCCGCCCGGCACCGGGCCCGTCGGGTTCTGGAGCCAGTCGGCGAAGATCAGGTGCGCGGCCATGTCGTTGTTGACGCCGATCCCGGGGACGCCCAGGTGGCCGGAGGAGATGAACGGGATCGAGGCGACGAGCAGGCTCAGCGCCGCCACCGGCGCGCCGATCGCGAACGACTCGCGGTCGGCGAAGGAGAAGCGCAGGTAGGCGACCGAGAAGAGCAGCAGCACGATGCAGGCGATCAGCGCCAGCTCCGCGCGCTCCGGGATCGCGCCCGTGTTCTCGGCGCCGAAGTGGACCCGGGTAGCGACCGAGCAGACGACCAGCAGCACGGCGAGGCCGACGGGCGTCTCGAGCCAGTGCGTCTCGCGGCGGCCGAGCAGGGCGAAGAAGGCCCTGCCGACGTAAAGCGAGGCGATGACGATCAGCAGTGCTGAGCCGTAGGTCGCCAGCATTGGGCGGGCAGGATAGGCGGGTTACACGGGCCGCGTGCCGCAACCGCCCCCGGACGAGGCGGCTTTACGTGTTTTCGCGGTGGGCGAGGATCTCCGCCCGCTCGGCCAGGCGGTTGCGCCTGCGCACCTCGGCCTCGCGTTGGCGGCGCTCCTCGTCGGGCCCCTCGGCCTGCACCGGCGCCACCGGGCAGGGGTTGCCCTTCTCGTCGACGGCGACCATCGTCAGGTAGGCGGTGTTGGTGTGGCGGACCTTGCCGGTGACGGCGTTCTCGGCCTCGACCCGCACGCCGACCTCCATCGAGGTGTTCCAGGCGGCGTTGACGCTCGCCTGGCAGCGCAGCAGCTCGCCGACGTAGATCGGCTCGGTGAACGTCATGCGGTCCATGCCCGCGGTGACGATCCGTTGCTGGCAGTGGCGGATCGCGGCGATGCCGGCCGCCTCGTCGCACATCCGCATCACCGTGCCGCCGTGCACGAAGCCGGCGGAGTTGGCGTCCTGGATGCTCATCCAGCGGATCAGCTCCGAACGGGAAGCCGAGGCTGGGCGCGGGTCCATGCGCGCCGAGGCTACCCTGCGGCGCCGTGGACGTCCCCGCTGTTCGCAAGCCGCGCGTCGCTCGAGCCCCTGTTGGACGAGGTCGCGGCCCGCCAGCGCGCCGTGCTGGACTCCGGCAGCTACATCCTGGGCCCCGAGGTCGAGGCCTTCGAGTCGGAGTTCGCGGCGCAGGTCGGTGTCGAGCACTGCGTCGGCGTCGGCAACGGCACGGACGCGCTCGCGATCGCGCTGCGCGCCCTGGGCGTCGGGCCCGGCGACGAGGTCGTGGTCCCCTCGCTGAGCTTCTTCGCCACCGTCGAGCCGGTGGTCACCGATCGGGGCCACGCCGGTCTTCTGCGACGTCGACGCCGATAGCTGGGTGATGACCGCCGCCACGGCCGAGCCGGCGATCACCGAACGCACGAAGGCGTTGCTGCCGGTCCACATCTTCGGCAACCCGGCGCCCGTGCCCGAGCTGATGGAGCTGGCGGCGCCGCGCGGGATCAAGGTGCTCGAGGACGCGGCCCAGGCCCACGGGGCCCGCTCGGCGGCCGCGAGGCCGGCTCGCTGGGCGACGCGGCCATCTTCAGCTTCTTCCCATCGAAGAACCTCGGCGGCTTCGGAGACGGCGGCGCCGTCGTCACCTCCGCCCCCGATGTCGAGGCGCTGGCGCGCCGGCTGCGCTTCCACGGCTCCGAGGACAAGCGGACCCACACCGAGGCGGGCTACAACTCCCGGCTCGACGAGATGCACGCCGCCGGGCTTCGCGTGCTGCTGCCGCACCTGGACGAGTGGACCGCCGCGCGGCGGGCGGCGGCGCAGGCCTACGCGGACGCGGGGCTCGGCAAGCTGGTCCGGCTCCAGGCCGAGACCGATGGCGGCCGAGAGCTGCTGGCACCTGTTCGTGGTCCGCTCGCCGGATCGCGACCGCCTCGGCGAGTCGCTCGCGAGGCGGGGATCGGTGCGCGCTCCTACTACGAGACCCCGCTCTACGCGCCAGCCGGCGGTGGGGCAATGGGCGCCCGCCGAGCCCCTCCCGAACACCGAGGCGGTCTGCGCCGAGATCCTGGCGCTGCCGATGGGCACCGCGCTCGACCCCGACGCGCCCCGCCGCGGTCACCGCGGCCGTGCGCCAGGCGCTCGCCGCCACCTCGTAGCCAAGGTGTCCGCCGGAGTGCCGCGATCGCGGCACCTGGTTCGGACACTCGGTCGGCCGTCCGGGCGGAGCGGTGAGATATGGCGCAATCTCAGCCGGGCGCAACCCTCGTGGACGACCCTCTCCGCCGCCGTGCGGTCGGGCGCCAAGTGCCGCCGACTGCGGCACCCGTGAGGACCTGGTCGCCCATCACCCGATGCCGCGGCGCTACGGCGGGCTCGACCGGATCGAGAACCGGAGCCCGTATGCCGCAGCTGTCACCCGCGCGTCGAGCAGGAGGCGGCGGAGCGCGCCGACAGGTCTGGGCAGAGCTGACTGGCCCGAGCGGCCCCGCCGCCGCCGGGCGCCGCGGCCGCTGCGCCCCGACGAGGCGCGCCAGCGCTCCAGCAGGTCCTCGTCGCCGACCTCGCGGATCTCGCGCGCGGGGACGCCGACGACGACCGCGCGCGGCGGGCACGTCCTCGGTGACGACGGCGCCGGCGCCGACGAAGGCCTCGGTCGCCGATCTCGACGCCGGGGCAGATGACGGCGCCGCCGCCGACGCGGCAGGCGCGGCGCAGGGTGGGGCGTCGGGCGGGCCGGGGTCGTGGCGGCCCATCGTGTTGTCGTTGGTGAGGGTGACCCCCGGGCCGACGAAGACGTCGTCCTCGATCACGGTGCCGGCGGTGATGTAGCAGTTGGTCTGAACCTGGACCTCGGCCCCGATCGAGACGTCGTTGTCGACGGCGCTGCCGCGGCCGACCACGGTCTCGGGGCCGATCACCGCGCGCTCGCGGACCTGGGCCTGGTCACCGACGATCGCGCCCGGGCCGATCACGGCCCCGGCCAGGACCACCGCGCCCGCGCAGACCGCCGCCCCGTCGCCCAGCTCCGCGGGAGGCGGCGGCTCGGTCGGGGGCGGCCGAGCGGACCCCCGAGCTTCGGCGGCTTCCCGACCACGGCGTTGTCCTGCAGCGTGACGCCTGCCCCGAGCACCGTCCCGTCGTGGATGACGACGCCGGTGCCGACGTCGGCGTCGGCCGGGGGCTTCAAGCGCCGACGGCGGCGCCGACAGGCTGGGGGGCGCCGCCGGAGTCGAGCGAGGCCTGCAGCGCCTCCAGCACCCGCACCACAGCGGAGGCCGGCCTTGCCGTCGGTGCGGGGGCGCTGCCCTGCGCGACGCAGTCGATGAAGTGCTCGCACTCGAGCCGCAGCGGCTCGTCGTTCGGCACCGCCGGGCTGACGACAGCGCCCGAGCGGGTGACGTACTCGCCGTAGGTGTCGGCGGCCGGGTCGAAGCCCTTGTCGTAGATCGTCAGCTTCGCTCCATGTCCATGTCGTCCAGCGTCGCCATCTGCTCGGAGCCGACCACGGTGATCTTGCGCTCCTTGTGGGGGTCGAGCCAGCACAGGTGCAGGTGCGCCGCGAGCCCGGAGTCGAAGCGGATGTAGGCGAAGACGACGTCCTCGACCCCGTCGCGGATGTAGGCCTCGCCGCGCGCCGTGACCTCGCGGGGCTCGCCCTCGGCGAGCGCCAGCAGGACGGAGACGTCGTGGGCGCCGAGGCTCCAGAGGGCGTTCTCGTCGGCGCGCAGCTTGCCGAGGTTGAGCCGCTGCGAGTAGAGGTAGTAGACCTCGCCCAGATCGCCGTTGGCGATCAGGTCTGCGAGCTGGCGGACGCCGGGGTGGTAGCAGAGCAGGTGGCCGACCATCAGCACCCGCCCGCGCTCGTCGGCGAGCTCGACCAGGCGCTCGGCCGAGGTCGCGTCCTGGGCGAGCGGCTTCTCGACGAAGCCGTGCTTGCCCGCTTCGAGCGCGCGCGCGGCAAGCTCGGCGTGGGTCGGCACGGGCGACGTGATCGCGACGGCGTCGAGGTCGTCGTCGGCGAGCATGTCGCCGAACTCGGCGGTGAAGCGGGCATCGGGGTAGACCGCCAGCCAGCGCTCGCGCGCGGCCTCGTCGGCGTCGCAGCACCAGGCCAGCTCGCAGCCCTCGAGCGCGTCCAGGTTGCGGGCGATGTTCGGCCCCCAGTAGCCGAGGCCGGCCACTCCCACCCGCTGCGTGTTCGAGTCGGGCATGGCTGGAGAGGCTAGATCAAGCCCGCGCCTCGGCGCGCACGTCAGCGCTCGCCAGCCGCTGTCCGGTCATGCCGACTCCCCACAGCGGGGTGCCGAACAGCTCCTCGTAGGCGATGGGCGACTGCGTGTCGATGACGCGAAAGCCCTCCCGCTCGAACCACGTAGCCACCTCGTTGTGCCCGTGGCGATGGGCGAAGCGCGGCGAGAGCCAGTCGCGCAGCGCGTGCTCGGTGTTGGCGCGGTCCCAGGCCTCGCCGTGGCGCTGGGTGGCCCGGTAGTGGGCGGGGAGGCGGCGGTGAGGCTGGCGAAGATGCGGCTGCGCGCCATCGCTGTGGCGCGCGGGTGATGAGCGGGCGCAGCACCTTCTCGGCGGCGTGCCTGGTCTTGCTGCCGCCGCGGGAGAGGTGGTCCTCCTTGCCGTAGAGCCAGACGAACTGGCGGCCGCCGGGAGTGACGCAGCGGGCGATCGAGTTGAACGCCTCCACGGTCGAGTAGGTGTGGTGCAGCACGCCCTGGCTGTAGACGAGCTCGAAGGACTCGCCCTCGAAGGGCAGGTCGAACAGGGACGCGACGACGAAGTTGACGCCCGGCTGCCCGCGGAACTCGGGCCGCCGCCCGAGCAAGGCGAGGTTGAGGTCGATGCCGAAGACCTCGTCGGCTCCGGTCACCCGCTGCAGGGCCATCGTCTCCATGCCGACGCCGCAGCCGACGTTCAGGAGCGACTTCGGCCGCTCGTCCGCCGGCAGCTCCTCGACCCACCGCAGCCAGACCCGCCGGTTCAGCTCCACGAGCTCGTCCGCGGTGTAGGCGAACGAGAGCTCGTCCTCGTCCACAAGGCGCCACTGGTCGGTGAAGGTCTCCTGCACGAACTCCTCGCCGGGGCGGGCGGCTGCGCCGGCATCTCGTAGCCGGTGAGCACGTCGAGCCGCTCGCGGTGGGACCGGGCGAAGCCCTCGTGGAGCCCGGTCCGGAAGCGCAGCATCACGGGGGTGCCGGCCTCGATCGGATAGAGCAGAGAGCAGGCGTCGCAGAGCAGCGCCCCGGTCTCGGTCCCCTCGCCGTCGGCCGCCTCGGCGAACGACTCCAGCCTCAGCGCGCCCAGGCAGGCGGGGCAACGCAGCCTCTCCAGCGCCGCATCCTGCATCGGCTAGAGGCGGACCACGTTGGCCGCGCTCTTCCCGCGGGTGACGCCGCGGAAATCCAGCACCAGCGCCGGCCTCGGCGACGACCCGCTCGTAGTCCACCTCGGGGTGGGCGGTGACGATGCAGACCAGGTCCGCCCCGGCGCATGCCGTCGTCGAGCTCGACCGAGTCGAGCCCGACTCGGCCAGCTCCGGCACGTGCGGGTCGTGGTAGACGACCTCGGCGCCCGGCTCGCGCAGCAGCCGGATGATCTTCAGCGCCGGCGACTCGCGGATGTCCCCGACGCCCGCCTTGTAGGAGACCCCGAGCAGCAGGATCCTGCGAGCCCTCGACCGCCTTCCAGACGTCGTTCAGCGCGCGCTCGATCCGCTGGACGCACCACTGCGGCTGGTTCTGGTTGATCTTCCCGGCCAGCTCGATGAACTCGGTGTAGAAGTCGTGCTCGCGCGCCTTGAAGGAGAGGTAGAACGGGTCGACCGGCAGGCAGTGCCCGCCCATGCCCGGGCCCGGCTCGAAGCGCATGAAGCCGAACGGCTTGGTCGACGGCGGCGTCGATCACCTCCCAGATGTCGATCCCGAGGCGCTCGCAGAGCATCGCCAGCTCGTTGACGAGCGCGATGTTGACCGAGCGGAAGATGTTCTCGAGCAGCTTCGTCAGCTCGGCCGGCTCGGGGCCCGAGACCGGCGACGACCTGTCGCAGATCTCGCGTAGAGCTCCGCCGCGCGCTCGGTGCAGCGCCTCGGTCAGCCCGCCGACGACCTTCGGGGTCGTGCGCACCGTGTAGTCGGTGCGGCCCGGGTCGATGCGCTCGGGCGAGAAGGCGAGGTGGAAGTCCGTCGCCGGCGGCCAGGCCCGACTCCTCGAGGATCGGCCGCAGCCGCTCGCGGGTCGTGCCCGGGTAGGTCGTCGACTCGAGCACCACGAGCTGGCCCTTCTGGAGCACCGCGGGCGAGCGAGGTCGTGCAGTCGACCAGGTAGGTGAGGTCCGGCTCGCGCGAGCTGGTCAGCGGCGTCGGGACGCAGATGATCACCGCGTCGCACGGCTTCAGGTCCTCGTAGTCGGCGGTCGCGCTCAGCCGCCGCCGAGCGCGGCGAGCCGCTCGGACGGGACGTCCTCGATGTAGCTCTCGCGGCCTTCGCGAGCGCCTCGACCTTGCGCGGGTCGGCGTCGAGGCCCACCACCTCGTGCCCCGCTTCGGCGAAGGCGACGCCGAGCGGCAGCCCGACGTATCCGAGGCCGACGATTCCGACCTTTCTGGCTGCCATGACCCGGAGAGGATAGGGCGGGTCAGCCCAGGCGCTCGGCCAGCGCCGTTGCGACCCGCTCGCCGGCCCGCCCGCCCCCGTAGATCTCGGCGGCGGGGGACGTCTCGGTCCCCGCTCGGTGAGCGGCCAGCGCCGTCGCCGCCGCATCGGGATCGAGGCCCACGAGTCTGTTCCAGCCGCCCTCGACGGTCTCGACCCACTCGGTCTCCTCGCGCATGGTCACGCACGGGACCGAGGCCAGGAAAGCCTCCTTCTGCAGCCCGCCCGAGTCCGTCAGGACCGCCCGCGAGGCACGCACGAGCCTGGTCATGTCCAGGTAGCCCAGCGGGTCGGTGGCCCTGATCCCGCGGCCGCCGAGGCCGTCGAGCAGGCCCTCCGCCTGCAGCCGGGCGCGGGTGCGGGGATGCACGGCGAAGACGACCGGCGCCTCGCCGCCGGCGGCGGCGAGGACCTCGACCAGGGCGCGCAGGTTCGCCGGGTCGTCGACGTTGCCGGCGCGGTGGGCCGTCGCGACGATGAAGCCGTGGGGCTCCAGGCCGAGCCGCTCGAGCGCGTCCGAGCGCTCGTCGGCGATCGGGCCGAAGATCAGCGCCACGTCGGCCATCACGTCACCCACCAGTACGGCGGCCTCGCCCAGGCCCTCTGACGCAGGTTGGCCATCGCCGCCTCGGTCGAGCACAGGGACAGCCCCGACAGCGCGTCCGCGACGACGCGATTCACCTCCTCGGGCATCGAGCGGTTGAACGAGCGCATGCCGGCCTCGACGTGGGCGAGCGGGAGCTGGGCCTTCCCCGCGACCAGCGCGCCTCCGAGTGTGGCGTTCGTGTCGCCGTAAACCAGCACCGCGTCAGGGGCGAGCTCGGCCAGCAAGCGGCTCCAAGCCCGTCACGATCGCTGCCGTCTGCCTGGCGTGGCTGCCCGAGCCGACGCCCAGCTCGTGGTCCGGCGGTGGCAGCTCCAGCTCCTCGAAGAAGACCTGCGAGAGCCCCCGGTCGTAGTGCTGGCCGGTGTGGACCAGGACCTCCTCCGCGCGCTCGCGCAGCTCGTCGAGACCGCCGCCGCCTTCACGAACTGGGGCCGGTTGCCGACCACCGTGAGGACCCTAATTCGGTCCGGCCGCCTTGATCACCGCCGCCATCCGCTCGGCCATGCGCGCGTGCGTCGTATTCCGCTCCGGACGCTCCTCAGCGTGGCCGGCTCGAATCCTGTCAACCGCCCCGGACCAGCGCCACCAGCGCGTCGGCGATTCGCTCGGGGTCGTCGACGGGGACCGGGTGGTCGTCGCCCAGGCGGCGCCCCGACGATCCGGGCGGCCTCGGTCCTCTCGCCCAGGACCAGGATCGGCCGCTCGGCGAGCAGGTACTCGTAGAGCTTGCCCGTGGCCTCGCCCTCGCGGTTGCCCGCGGTCAGCAGCAGCAGGCTGTCGGCGTCCCGTTGCAGCCTCAGCGTCTGCTCCCCGCGCCGCTCCCGACCGACCGGAGCGCGTCGCCGACGCCGGCCTCGGCAACGGCGGCCCGCTCATCTCCCGTCAGGTGGCCCGGGCGCAGCACCACCCCGAGCCGGCCCAGCTCCGGGCTCCCCTGTGTCTGCAGCACCCGCAGCGCGGAGATCAGCGCGGTGGGCGACAGCCGCCGCCGGTCGCGCTGCGGCCGGTGTAGACGATCGAGTGGCGTTCCGGTGCACAGCTCATGCCCGGCAATCGGCGGCGGGCCGCTCCTCGTCGTCGTAGCCGTTTGGGACCGTCACCGCCAGCAACCCGAGGCGGTCGCGCAGGCTGGCCGTGATGGCTCGCCCACGGCGGTGACACGGTACCGCCTGCGAGAGCACGCGGCGCTCCATGCCGGCGTCCACGCGCTCCTCGAACCCGAGCGGGAAGTCCCGGTAGGGCTCGAAGCGCCAGCCGTCGCGGAGGTCGGCGACCCACGGCACGCCGCTGCGGCGCCGCATCGCCAGACCCACGAGGTGGGCGGGGACTTGGGACCCGGAGGTGGTGAGGACCGCGTCCACCTCGTCGCGCAAGGGCGATCGCCGGGCCGAGCGCGAACGGGAGCCACGTGACACGCCGACCATGTCGGACACCAAGCATGCGCCCGAACACACTCTGCTGGCCGCTGTAGGAGGCGCCGGCGAGGCCCTCGTAGGCGCGGACGTCGCGCTGGCGCCAGTTGAGCCGGCTCCCGATCAGGTCCCGGGCCTGGATGACGTCTCCCTCGGGCTCGGTGGCGGTGGAGTCGCCCCACGCGTCCGAGGTCAGCACGATCACGCGATAGCCCATCCCGGCGCAGGTACTTGGCGAGCCCGAACGGCCGCCGGCTCGCGGGGGCAGGGGGGCCAGGGTAGCTGTGGGTGACCAGCAGCAAGCGCCCTGCCCTCGGGGAGCCGTCATCGCTAGAATTCCCCACTCGCGCACAGGAACTCGCCGCTGCCGCGGGGCCTCGGATGCGCCACCGAGAGCGCCGGATAGGCGGCGAGCGCCAGCCCGTAGCCGGCGAGGAAGCCCGGGCCGGACATGGCCATGCGGCCCCACAGACGCCGCCGGGCGTTGGCGGCCGGCCCCAAACACGCTCGCCGTCCGGGCGCAGCCAGTCGAGGTCGAGCTGGCCGACCCGAGTGCCCTGGCGCAGGGCCTCGGGGGTGAAGTGGAAGCGGTGGCGCGGCAGGTCGAGCGCCCACCAGTCCGCCCAAGCCGCCCGCCGCTGTGGCGAGTCGAAGTTGGGCGGCGCTCGCCACCGCTCCGCCCGGCCGCAGGGCGCGGTGCACGGCTCCCCAGCGCCGCCAGCGGGTCGGCG
>CAWCRN010000009.1:0-21309 GCA_963797835.1 uncultured Solirubrobacterales bacterium | reverse complement strand
CGGCCGTGAAGACGTTCCTTGAGGAGGGGCCGGGGAAGGCGACCTTCGAAGACAGGTAGGCGGGCGCTCACGCCCACTCGGCTCCGGGCGGAGGCGCTACCCTCTTGCGCGCCAATGGGCGGTAAGGAAGAGAAGATCGAGATGGAGGGCGAGGTCACCGAGGCCCTGCCCAACACGATGTTCAAGGTCAAGCTCGACAACGACCACGAGGTCCTCGGGCACATCTCGGGCAAGATGCGCCGCCACTACATCCGCATCCTCCCGGGCGACCGGGTGAAGGTCGAGCTCTCGCCGTACGACCTCGACCGCGGCCGCATCACCTACCGCTACAAGTAGGGCTCAGAACGGCAGCTCGTCGGCGACGTCCTTCAGGTGCGGGGCGCCGCGGTCTCGTTCGGACACCTGAGGATCACTGAGGGGCCAGTCGATCGCGACCTCGGGGTCGTCCCAGGCGATCCCGGCCTCCGTCGCCGGGTCGTAGTAGCTGGAGAGCTTGTAGGTCGACGTCGGCCACGTCCGACAGCACGCAGAACCCGTGGCCGAAGCCAGCCGGCACGAAGAGCTGGCGGTGGTTTGTGTCGCTCAACTCGTAGCCCTCCCAGCGGCGGTAGGTGGGCGAGTCGCGGCGCAGGTCGACCGCCAGATCCCAGATCGCCCCGCGCACGCATCGCACCAGCTTCGCCTGCCCGGGACGGGTCTGGAAGTGGATGCCGCGCAGGATCCCCTGGCTCGAGCGGGAGTGGTTGTCCTGCACGAAGGGAACGTCCACGCCCAGCTCGCGCCACTCGTCCTCGCGGAAGCTCTCGAGGAGGAACCCCCGCTCGTCGCCGTGGGCGGTCGGCTCGATCAGGACGAGGCCGTCGATTCCGGTCGGCACGCGCTGCGGCACGCGCGCACGGTACACGCCGAGGGTTCGGCACCGTACCGGCACATTCCACGTCCCATGGGGCGCATCTCGTCCCTCACCCTCGGCCCATGCCCACCGATAGGCGAGTTTGGCCCGCAATGCGGGCTCAAGTCACCGCCCGGGATCGGTGGCTGGCGCTGATCGCGCTCGCCGCCGCGCAGCACTGGATCGTGACGATCGCCGAGTTGATCGAGCTCGGGTTCAGCCGCTCCGCGATTGACCGTCTGGTTCAGGCGAGGCGCCTTCACCCGCTCCACCGCGGGGTGTACGTGGTGGGTAATCCCGATGCCTCGCGCAAGGGTCGGTGGCTGGCGGCCGTGAAGGCCTGCGGCGAGGGTGCCCTTCTCTCATTCAGGGCCGCGGGGGCGCACCACGGGCTGCGGGAATCTCAAGCAGCGCGGATCGACGTCACCGTGCCTGGGAGTCGGCGCCCACGCCGACCCGGCGTCCGAATCCACTCGTGCGGGACGTTGATCACCGAGGACACGACGATCGTGGACGCCATTCCATGCACCAGCGTCGCTCGGACCCTCCTCGACCTTGCCTCTCTCCTTGATGATCGGGGTGTTGAGCGCGCTCTTGAGCGGGCGGAGATCCTCGAGGTGTACGACCACCGGGAGATGGTGCCGCTGCTGGGCAGAATGCGTGGCCATCCGGGCGCACCGCGACTGGCACGAGTTGTGGAGGCTGCGAATCCCGGGACCACGATCACGCGGAGCGCCCTCGAGGAGGCGCTGCTGCGACTCTGCCGCCGCGCCGGCCTCCCCGAGCCGGAGCTGAATCAATCGATCCTGTTGGGCGGCGTCCACACCGAGGTCGACTTCCTCTGGCGTGCGGAGCGGGTGGTCGTCGAGGTAGACAGTTGGAAGTATCACCGCCAGCGCGGCCAGTTCCGCCGCGACCGGCGCCGCGACCAACTCCTCGAACTCGAAGGTTGGGGCCACGCCCGGTTCACCGACACGGAAGTCGAGCACGAACCGACCCACATCCAGGCGGTCATCCGACGCCTTCTCAGCTGCGCTGGAGGCCAAGCGTGAGTTAGGCCCGCATAGCGGGCCAAACTCACCAACGATGGGTCGGATGCGGCGGCGGGGCGCTCAGGCCATCTCGAGGATGAGGGTCGTCCAGGCGAAGTCGACGGCGCCCAGGCCCTCGCCGGTGTTCGGGTCGTAGTACTCGCGAAGGCCCTCGCGCAGCACGACCTCGGTGAGCCGGTCGGCCATGTGACGGGCCTCGGCCTGATAGCCCAGCCGCTCCAGGCCCAGCCACAGCATCCAAGCGGCGTTGACCCAGGTTGGACCCCGCCAGTAGCGCCGTTTCCACCCCGGCCCACGTCCCGGCTCGAACGACGGCTCCTCAGCCGACACGGAAGCCGGCGGATAGCGCAACCAATAGCGCTCCGGATTCAGCAGATGCTCCTCGATCATCCTGCGGCCGATGGATTCCGGGAGGTCCGGAAGGGCCAGCGGCGCCAGTCCCGCCCACGTGCTCACTGCCGGACGCAGGCCTCCCGGCTGCGCTTCGTCGACGAAGAAACCGCGGCCTTCGTCCCACAGCCGATCCACCAGCGCGTCGGTGATGGACGGCTCACCGCGAGCCATCCGCGCCAACCCCCACAGCACGTTGGTCATCACCTCGCACAGCACCGGGTGGCCCGCGTCCCGGATCCGCCTCGCGTCCCAGCCGAGCCCGCGGTTGCGGGCGACCAGGGCTGGGAACGCCCAGCGCGCGTGCGAGCGCGCCTCCCAGACGGGGTCGAACTTGGGGGAGGAGTCGAGGCCGGACTCGTCCGGCTGGATCAGCCACAGGAGGCCGTCGCCCTCCAGGTCGCGGTTGGCGACGAGCCACTCGTGGTGGGTCGCGATCGCCTGCTCCTCGGCCGGGTCGCCGACCGCGAGGCTCCACGCCCAGGCGAGGAGCGGCGGCTGGATCGTGCCGGTCATCTCCGCCGAGCGCGAGTCGACGTTGTAGTAGAAGCGACGTCGCAGCGAGATCGGGCTGTCCCAGAAGGTCACGTGGCCGATGAAGCCGTCTGAGCGCATCGCCCGCAGCAGCGTCTCGAGCTCGGACCGCGAGCGCCCGGGCTCGAAGTGCCGCCAGACGATCGCGGCGAAGCAGGAGTCCCAGTACCACTGCCAGGGGTAACGCGACGGGCTCGGCCGGGTGTAGGCGTAGGGGACGCCGCGGCGCTCGCCCTCCGCCCAGCTGTCCTCGAGGACCCTGCGGCAGAGGGTGGCCAGTTCCTCGCTCAATAGGAGATGCGGCGCATGCCGCGGAGGGCCAGCCCGCCGAGCAGCACCACCAGGCCGGTGATCGCGAGCAGCCCGGGCCACGTCTCATCCCAGGTGATCGTCCCGGTCACGAAGCCCTGGCGGGTGGCCTCGAGGATCTGGGTGACCGGGTTGACCGACGCCACGTCCGCCAGCCAGGGCTGGAGCAGCTCGGAGGGCGCGTACGCGGTGGTGAACAGGATGAGCACGAACATCCCCGCCTGCATCAGGGGCGCCGCCGACTGGCTCCGGTAGCGGAGCGCGAGCATCGAGCCCCAGCAGGCGGCGACGGCGCCCATCGCCATCACCATGAAGATCGCCAGGAGGAGCCCCGGCAGCCCGGGCCAGTTGACGCCGAGGGCGAACCCGACCGTCAGCAGCACGGTGGCGGGGACCAGCGCCCGCAGGCTCGCGGACAGCACGAAGCCGCCCAGCAGCACCGCCCGTGGCGCCGGCGAGGCGATCAGCCGGTCGAACCAGCCCTGCTCGATGTCCCGGGCCATGTTCACCCCGGTAGCCGCCCCGGTGAAGCCGGCTCCCTGCATCAGGCTCACGGGGATGATGAAGCTCTGGTACTTGTCCGTGTCGAAGCCCGGGAGCAACGTGAGGCTCCCGAACACGGCCGTGAGCCCGAGAAAGAAGATCGTCGGCGCCAGCACCCCCGGGATCGCTGCGCCCGGCACCCGCAGAAGCTCGTTCGCCGCCCGGCGGATCAGCGCCCGCAGCATCTCGAGCGAGGCGTCGAGGTCGAAGCGACGGTGGACGCGCGCGGTGGAGGCCTCCATCAGCCGCCCGTCCGCAGGCGTGAGCGAAGCGCGAGGTTGGAGAGGCCGAGGCTCGCCACCGCGATCCCGGTGAGCGCCGCGGCCGCCTTCCAGAACGTCTCCGCCGAGAGCGTCGAGACGACCAGCTCGCGCACACCCTCGACGATGAACGACAGGGGGTTGTACTCGGCGATGGTGGCCGCCGGGTCGAGCATCAGGTTCGCCGGGAAGAACGCGGAGGAGAGGAACAGGATCACGAACACCAGCGGGAACAACCCCTGGACGATCGAGGCGCTCCCGGTCCGAAGCGCGATCGCCGCCCCGATCCCCCCGAACGCGACCGAGGTGAGGCTCACGAAAATCACGATCGCCACCGCACCCAGGACGCCCTCGGAGATCGAGGCTCCGAACACGAGGCCGATGGCGATGAACCACAAGGCCGCCGCCGCGCCGAGCACCGCGGTCCCCGCCAGCCGGCCCAGCACCATCGCGAAGCGGGAGATCGGCGCGGCCAGGAGCCTGTCGGTGAAGCCCATCTCGATGTCGACGGCGAGCGCGATGCCGCCGCTGTTGCCCGCCAGCAGCGTCGACTGGATCATCGCGCCGGCGAGCATGAAGTCGAGGAACCCTTCGACCTCGGGGAACCCCGGCAGATCGACCGCCCGCCCGGCACCCCCGGTCTGAATCGCCAGCAGCAGCGTCGGGAAGACGATGATCGGCGCCATCAGCTGCGGCCGGCGGAAGGTCTGGCGCACCGAGCGCCGCCCCAGGGCGCCGACCACCCGAGCGTTCATCAGGATCCGCTGGATCACGCCTCTTGCTCCTCCGCCGGCATCGGCCGCTTCGCCGTCGTCGTCCCCCTCCAGGTGGTACCCGGTCTTGGCGACGAAGACGTCGTCCAGCGTGGGCTCTACGAGGTCGAGCGCCTCGACCACGATCCCGGCCTCATCGAGCGCCCGAACCACCCGCGCGACCGCCGAGGCCCCTCCGGGCAGCTCCACCAGCACCCGCCCGTCCTTGCGCGGGAGAACCTTGCCCAGCTCGTCCACGATCCGCTCGGCCTGCTCGACGCTGCCCTCGGCGAGGCCTACCTCGAGGTGGGGGTTGCCGATCTCCGCCTTGAGCGCCTCGGGCGTGTCCTCGGCGACGATCCTTCCCGCGTCGATGATCCCGACGCGGTCGGCGAGCTGGTCGGCCTCCTCCAGGTACTGCGTGGTGAGGAACACCGTCGTGCCCTCGGCGTTCAGCTTGGCGACCTCCTCCCAGATCGCCTTACGGCTGACGGGGTCCAGGCCGGTGGTCGGCTCGTCCAGGAACAGCACCTCGGGCTCGTGGACCAGGGCCGAGGCCAGATCGAGACGGCGGCGCATGCCGCCCGAGTAGGTCCCGACCCGCCGGTTCGCCGCGCGCTCCAGGCCGACCCGGTCGAGCAGGGCCTCGGCGCGGCCCTCGCCGGCCTTACGCGGCAAACCGTGCAGGGTCGCCTGGAGCCGGATGAGCTCGCGGCCGGTCATCAGCGGGTCGAGCGCCGCCTCCTGGAGCGCGACCCCGATCGCTCGCCGCACGTCGGCGGCCTCCTCGACCACGTCGTGGCCGGCCACGAGCGCTCGGCCGCCGGTAGGCCGCAGCAGGGTCGTGAGCATGCGAACGGTCGTCGTCTTGCCGGCGCCGTTGGGGCCGAGGAACGCGTAGATCTCACCCTCGGCCACCTCGAGGTCGACGCCGTCGACCGCACGCACCCCATCGCCGAAGGTGCGCTCGAGCCCATGCACCTCGATCGCGGCCATTCGGGCAATCTACCTGCGCCGGTCATCCGGCCACTAAGCTATGGGCGCACCAGCACATGGCTGCGACGACGACACAGGCAGGGTCGGCTCGAAGCCGCGCGGCACTGGCCGCGGCGGGCGCCTTTGCCTGCCTGGTTGGCGGCGTCCTGGTGGTCGGCTCCCCGGGTGAGGCCGGAGGCGCCAAGGCCAAGGAGATCGGGAAGACCAAGAACACGCCCAAGCCGAGCTGCCCCACGCCCAGCGGTGACCCTCCGGCCCGCAAGGAGTGCCAGGTCGTCGGCGAGGTGACCGGGTTCCAGGTGCGCGCGAGCGGCAAGAAGGGCCTGATGAAGATCCCAGCGGACGGGACGATCGTCGGCTGGTCGGTCGACCTCTCGAGGCCCGACAAGGGGGAGCAGAACTTCTTCGAGGACGTCCTGGGGGACAGGGCATTCAACGGCCGGCCCAGCGCGCGCATCGCCATGCTGTCCAAGGCGAAGAGGAAGAAGTTCCGCCTGCGCGCCCAGGGCCCGCAGGTCAAGCTCAGCTCGGTGCTTGGCCACCAGCAGTACTACACCCTGAACAACCCACTCGAGGTCAAGGAGGGCTGGATCGCGGCCATCTCGACGAAGACGTGGGTGCCTGCACTCGCCCACAACCTCCCCGGCAACATCCGCTGGAAGGCGAGCCGGCCGTCCGGGCGATGCAGCAGCTTCGCGGACCTCACGAAGCACAGTCACCCACACATGAAGATCGGCACGACCAAGCCCTACGGCTGTAACTACGACGCGCGCCTTCTCTACTGGGCCTACCTGGTCAAGGACTGAGCCCGGGCGCGGGCGCCTAGCCGCAGGACTCGGGGTTCTTGTCGCACTGCTCCTCGAACTCCTCCGCGGGGCTCCCCGGAGGTGGCGCGAGGTCGTTCTCCTCGGTGTCCTCCTCGGGGTCGTAGCCGCCGCCGGAGCCGACGCCGCCTGAATCGTCGGCGGTCGAGGTGGTCGTGGTCTCGCCCTCGGTGGTCGTGTTCGTGGTCGTCTCGCCGGTCGGCACGTTCTCGGTTGTGGACGTCGTGCCGGTGGTCGTGGTCTCGTCGTCGTCGCCGCAGCCGGCAAGCGCCAGGGCTCCGGCGACGAGGGCCATCGCAGCCCATCGCAGGCGGCCCCGGGCCACCCCCGTCCGTGCGGCCGGGGCGGTCATCCCTCGGGGCCGAGGCGCTTGCCGCAGTAGGGGCAGTCGCTTACGTCCAGCCCCACGAGCTGTTCGCAGCGCGGGCACTCGCGGAGGTTCTCGGGGATCCGGAGCAGGGTGGAATCGGAGGGGGCGAGCGGCAGCGTGCGCGTGATCGGCTCCATCTCCTCGCCGGTCTCGCGGTCCACGAACACGCCGTGCTCGGAGATGGGCGCAAGCGCCTCTCGCCCCGAGGCGGGGGCGCGCAGGCGGTACGTCTGGCGGGAGTTGCTCATCGGGCGGCACATTATCCGCGATCGCCGCCGCGAAACCCGGTGGCCTAGGTTTACCGCGCCATGCGTGTCCTGATCTTCCACGGCTACCTCCTGCGGGGGACCGGCTCCAACGTCTACAACGCCTCGCTGGCTCAGGCTCTGGCGCGAATCGGGCACGAGGTCCACCTGCTCTGCCAGGACCGCTCGGCCCGCGAGCTCGACTGGGTGGACTCGGTGGGCGGAGCCGGCCGCCCGGGGGTCGTGACGGTCCACAACCCCGACATCGGCGGGCTCCTGCCCGTGTATGTGGCCGATTCCTATGCGGGGTTCGAGGTGAAGACCTTCGCCCAGCTCTCCGACGCCGAGCTTGATCGCTACCTCGAGGCCAACGTCGCCGCGGTGCGCGGTGTGGTGGATACGGCCGGGCCGCCTGGCGCCGCCCTCGCGAACCACCTCGTGATGGGCCCGGCGATCCTCGCCCGAGCCGGGCTCGGCGAGGCGGCGGGCGGCCCGGGCTTCGCGGCCAAGGTGCACGGCTCGGCGCTCGAGTACACGGTGAAGCCGGAGCCCGAGCGCTTCCTCCCGTTCGCCCGCGAGGGGATGCAGGCGGCCTCGGGCGTGCTCGTCGGCTCCAGGCACACCGGGGAGAGCCTGTGGGCTGCTCTCGACCTGCCGGGGCTGGAGCAGAAGACCCGATTGGGCCCGCCGGGCGTCGACGTGGACCTGTTCACCCCTGCCCGCGACACTGCCGAAGCCAACGAGCGCCTGCGCGACCTTGCGCTTCGCCTCAAACGCGATTCCGCTGAGGCGACGGCGAGCGCATGGGGGCGCGACCCACGCACCGCCGCCGATGCCGTGGAGTGGTTCGCCGAGGGCGAGGGCCCGCGCGCGTTGTTCGTCGGCAAGCTCATCGTCTCCAAGGGCGTCGACCTCCTGCTGGCCGCCTGGCCGCTCGTGCTCCGCAAGCACCCAGACGCGCGCCTCCTTGTGGTCGGCTTCGGCGAGTACCGCGAGCCGCTCCAGCGGCTGTGGATGGGCCTCGCCACCGGCAACGCCGACACCGGGCGCCAGATCGCCGAGCGGGGCCGCGGCCTGGAGGGCGGCGAGGACGCCCGCCTCGACATGCTGGGCGACTTCCTCGCCGACCCGGCCCGCGCCTCGCGCGAGTACTACGGGGCAGCGGTGGCCGCATCCGGGAGCGTCCGCTTCGCCGGGCGGCTCGAGCACGATGAGGTCTCCTACGTGGCCCCCGCCGCCGACGCCCTCGTCTTCCCGAGCACCTTCCCCGAGGCGTTCGGGATGGTCGCCGCCGAGGCGGCCGCGGCGGGCGTGCTGCCCGTGGGCGCGGGCCACTCGGGCATCGCCGAGGTCAGCCGCGAGCTGGCGGCGGCGCTCCCGCCCGAGGTCAGCCCCGCTCGTCTCGTTCCCGCTTGGCGACGGGGCGGTCGAGGCGATCGCGGGGCGCCTGGACGCCTGGTTCTCCCTCCCGGCGGCCGAGCGCGCCCCGGCTCGCGCCGCGCTGCGGGACACCGTGGCTCGCCTCTGGAGCTGGGAGGGCGTGGCCGGCGGCATCATCGCCGCCTCCGAGGGCCGCCTGGACGACCTCTTGGACGTGCCCGCCGACTCCTCGTAACCGACGGCATTTGGGGTGGCCGGGGGCCTTCGGCGGCGGAATATAGAATCACCGCCGGTGACCCGAGGCACCTACCTCAAGCTCGTCGCGGCCATGGTCGTCCTCACGGTCGTGAGCTCGGTCCTGATGCTGATCCCCGACTGGAACGGCCTCGCCGGGTCGGAGGAGGCGGGGCCGATCGACACCCTGCTGGACGTGATGATCGTCCTCTCCTGCTTCGTCTTCTCCATCGTCATGGTCATGTTCGGCTACGCGGTCTGGCGCTATCGCGCCAAGCCCGGCGACGAGTCCGACGGCGAGCCGATCCACGGCAACACCCGGCTCGAGATCGCCTGGACGGTGATCCCCACGATCATCGTCCTGTTCGGCGCCGGCTACAGCTGGGTGATCCTCGACGACATCGAGGAGCCCGCGCCCGCCGCCGAGCGGATGCAGGTGAACGTCACGGCGCAGCAGTTCGCCTGGACGTTCGAGTATCCCGAGGAGGGGGTCACGTCGGACGAGCTTCACGTCCCGGTCGGCAAGCAGCTCGACCTCCGCCTCACGGCGCTCGACGTGCTGCACTCGTTCTGGGTGCCGGAATGGCGGATCAAGCGCGACCTGGTCCCGCAGGGGTCCGGGGGAGACGAGGTCGACGACACCGTCTCGGTCACGCCGGACCTCGAGGGCACTTACAACGTGATCTGCACCGAGTACTGCGGCACCGGCCACGCGACGATGCGGGCGCTGGCCGTGGTCGAGTCGCAGGAGGAGTTCGACGCCTGGGTGGAGGAGGCCGCGGCCGAGGGCGGGGCGGCCGAGCCGGGCGCGGGCGAGACCGAGGGCCCCCAGTAGGGTTCGCGCGGAGGTAGGACTTGCCGGCTGCACTCAAGCAACCAGGACTGACACGGGCCTTCTTCGGGATGTTCGTGGGCGGAGCCTTCGGGTTCGGCCTGGTCGTGGCGCTGCGCGCGATCTCGGGCCTCGACATCTTCCAGACCGAGCCGACCGGCTACCCGCACGTGATCGTGCCCGCGATCACCGCGCCGCTCGGGTTCCTGGTCGGGATCGGCGGCTTCGACTACTGGTTCCGCTGGGCGGCCGGTAGGCCCACGATCCCCGACGACCACTCGCAGCACGGCGCCCACTCCTGGCGCGACTACTTCAAGTTCAACACCGATCACAAGGTGATCGGCATCCAGTACATCGTCACCACGTTCTTCTTCTTCTTCGTGGGTGGGCTGATCGCGATGATCATGCGCGCCGAGCTCGCCCAGCCGGGCACGCAGGTGGTGGACCCGAGCGTCTTCAACGGGCTCTTCTCCACCCACGCGGCGCTGATGATCTTCGTGTTCGTGATCCCGGTCTTCGCCGGGATCGCCAACTACGTCCTGCCGCTGATGATCGGCGCGCCGGACATGGCGTTCCCCCGCCTGAATGCCCTGTCGTTCTGGATGCTGCCGATGGCGGGCCTGCTGTTCCTGGCCTCCTACCTGGTGCCCGGCGGCGCGTTCGACGCCGGCTGGACGGGCTACGCGCCGCTCTCCACGGGGGCTCCGCTGGGGCAGTCGTTCTTCAACCTCGGGGTGCAGTTCGCCGGCGCATCATCGGTGGCGACCGCGCTCAACTTCCTGGTCACGATCATCACCATGCGTGCGCCGGGGATGAACTTCTGGCGCATGCCCCTCCTGGTCTGGGCGAACCTCTCGACCTCGCTGCTCGTGGTCGCGGCGACGCCGTTCATCGCCGGGGTTCAGTTCATGGTCCTGTTCGACCGCGCCCTGGGCACGAACTTCTTCCAGGCAGCGACCGGCGGCGACGTGCTGAGCTACCAGCACATCTTCTGGTTCTACAGCCACCCGGCCGTCTACATCATGATGCTGCCCGGGTTCGGGATCGTGAGCGAGGTGATCTCGACGCACGCCCGCAAACCCATCTTCGGCTACCGGTTGATGGCGCTCGCGCTGATCGGGATCGTGGTGCTCTCCTACACGGTCTGGGCGCACCACATGTTCGTCTCCGGCATGTTCAGCTGGCTGCGCGTGCCGATGATGATCACGACGCTGCTGATCGCGGTGCCGACCGGGATCAAGATCTTCTCCTGGCTGGCGACGCTGTTCAACTCGGTCCTGCACCTGTACTCCACCGCGATGCTGTTCAGCCTCGGCTTCATCGTCACCTTCGTGATCGGCGGCATCTCGGGGGTGATGCTGGGCATGGTGCCGATCGACATCCACGTCTCCGACACCTACTTCATCGTCGCCCACATTCACTTCGTGCTGTTTGGGGGCTCGGTGTTCACGATCTTCGCCGGGATCTACCACTGGTTCCCGAAGATGACCGGGCGCATGTACGACGAGAAGCTCGGGCGCGTGCACTTCTACCTGACGCTGGTGGGCATGCTCGGAACGTTCATCCCGATGCATTGGATCGGGATGGAGGGGATGCCGCGGCGCGTCGCCGACTACTCCGCCCAATTCGGCGACTGGAACCTGTTGATCTCGTTGTTCGCGTTCCTGCTGGGCGCCGCGCAGCTGGTGTTCGTCTACAACATGGTGGTGTCGTGGCGTTACGGGCCGAAGGCCACGGCCAACCCGTGGCGGGCGAAGACGATCGAGTGGCAGGTGTCCTCGCCGCCGCCGATCTTCAACTTCGACGAGATCCCCCGCGTCGTCGGCGGGCCGTACGAGTTCGGCGTGCCCGGCGCTCGCCACGCGATCATGGGCGGCGAGGAGGCCGAGGTGAAGCCGCCCACGCCGGCCGTCGCCGGAGCCACGGGCGGCGGCGGGCACCCACCTCATAGGAGCGATACGTGACCGACCAGGCCTCCGCTCCCGTCGCGACCGACAACGGGCACCCGCCAGCCTCGAGCGGCACGATCCTCGCGTTCCTGAACGAGGTCGCCGGCGGCCGCGGCCTTCTGACCGCGATCCGCGAACGGGTGGACGCCGGCGCCGAGGGCGTGGCGCTGGCCGCGCCGCAAAACCAGCCGGTCGCCGGGCAGATCGTCGACCGGGACGAGCTGCGCGAGGCTGCACAGAGCCGGGTCGAGGTGACCGAGGCGGTGCTCGCCGAGTTCGGGATCGAGGCGGTGGGCGCGGTGATGGACCCGGATCCCTCGCTCGCCCTCGACGACGCGGTCCGAGCGTTCCGTCCCTCGGAGGTGCTGATCTCGGCCCTGGCCGAGACGCGCTTCGGGATCATGCGCCGCGACCTGCTCGAGTGGGCCAGGGACCACTTCGAGGTGCCCGTCACCCACATCCCGGTCCGGATCGAGGACGACGCGATCCGCTGGGACGTGACGCACACGCTGGTGGTGGCGACGCGGACCGTCGCGAGCCCCGAGCTGATCGGGGCGCTGAAGGCGAAGGCGGCCGAGGCCCCGCACCGCTACACGGTCATCTCCCCCCGCTCGGGCGACATCCCGCGTGAGGAGGTGTGCGACCGGCTCGCGCGCCTGTTGGCGGAGCTCTACAAGCAGGACGTCGACGCGACCGGGCAACCGATGAGCCCGGAGCCCTTCGCGGCGATCCAGAACGCGGTGGAGCACTACCGGATCGACGAGGTCCTGATCTCGACCCTGAGGGGCGAGCAGTCGAAGTGGCTGGAGGAGGGCCTGGTCGACAAGGTGAAGGAGATCACCGGCGTGCCGATCGAGCACCTGGAGGCGAGCGACGAGGTCGCAGCGGCGGCCGTGCCGGAGCCACAGCCCGCCGAGGTGGCGGTGGGCGCCGAGCAGGAGCCGGGCGAGGAGCGGGAGGGCTGATGGAGAGCGCCACCGTCACCGCCGATCACGCCCACCACGGGCCCCCCGAGGCTCACGCCAGCTCTTCGATCGACCGCCAGACCCTCGGGATCCTCATCTTCATCGTCTCCGAGGTGATGCTGTTCGGGGCGTTCTTCGCCTCGTACTTCTTCCTCCGCGTGGTGGCCAACGACGGGCCGTGGCCGCCGGAGGGCTTCGAGCTGCCGAAGGCCGTGGCCGGCGTCAACACCGCGATCCTGGTCTCCTCCTCGTTCACGATGCACTGGGCCCTCGAGGGCGCGCGCAAGGGCAACCGGCGGGCGATGCAGATGGGCCTGGCGATCACGTTCCTGCTGGGCGCGACCTTCCTGTTCATCCAGCTGAACGAGTACATCCACATCGGCTTCAGCGCCCGCGACACCGCGTTCGGCTCGATCTTCTACGGCCTCACCGGCCTCCACGGCGCCCACGTCTTCGTCGGGCTCACCCTGCTGGCGTTCGCGAACATCCGCGCCTGGCGCGGCCACTTCGGTCCGGCGGCGAAGGACCACCTGGGCGTCGAGGTGCCCGGCATCTACTGGCACTTCGTGGACGTGATGTGGATCATCGTGTTCACGACCGTCTACATCCTCTGAGAACCGCTTACTGGAGCGGTTCTCATCACTCAGCCGGCTTGCCTTCCGCCTAAATTGTCCCGGTCGGGCCGAAGCGCTCCGTGCGGATCTGCTCCGGCTCGTAGCCCAGCTCCAGCAGCAGTTGCGACGCGCTCTCCACGAAGCCGTTCGATCCGCAGACGAAGGCCGGACCGGCCTGGAAGGTAAGCGAGGCGAGGAGCTCGGCGTCGATTCGGCCCGTCGCCCCGCTCCACCCCTCCGGCGCGTCGCGGGTGAGGGTGACCGTGGTCTCCTCCCCGAGCTCGTCCTCGTAGATCAGATCCTCGACTGACCGGGTCGAATAGACCAAGCGCATCTCCACCTCGGGCATCGCGCGCCGGCGGTGTCGCAGCATCGCCATCAGGGGCACCACGCCCGAGCCGCCGCCGATCAGGAAGACCGGCTTCTCTCCGCGCCAGACGAAGTAGGAGGTGAACGGTCCTCTGACCTCGACCTCGTCGCCCTCGACTACGACGTCGTGGAAGTAAGGCGACACCTCGCCGTCCTCCAGTCGGTCGATCGTGAGTTCGATCTCGCCCTCGTCGAGTGGTGAGGAGGCCACCGAGTAGGAGCGCTGTGCGCGGTAGCCGTCGGGCGCGGTGAGGCGCACATCGTAGTGCTGGCCTGGCAGGTGGGGCATCCACATCGGCAGGCTCATGCGAAACGACTTGGTCCGCGGGCTCTCGGCCTCAACCGAGGTGACGGTCGCGATCTGCCAGCGGCCGGGCGCGCGCGGCGCGATCGGCGGCACTGCCGTCAGTCGGTCCAATAGCGCTCCTCCTTCCACGGATCACCGCGGTTGTGGTAGCCGTTTGCCTCCCAGAAGCCGGGCTCGTCGTGGTCCATGACCCGCAGGCCGGCGATCCACTTGGCGCTCTTCCAGAAGTAGAGGTGCGGCACCAGGAGTCGCGCCGGGCCCCCGTGCTCGCGCGGGAGCGGCTCGCCCTCGTGCTCGGTCACGACCCAGGCCTTGCCGTCGGTGAGGTCCTCGATCGGCAGGTTGGTCGTGTAACCACCGTAGGAGAAGGCCATCGCGAAGGGCCCGAGCGGCTCGGCGGACTCCAGCAGGGTGTCAACCGAGACGCCACGAAAGCTGGTGCCGAGCTTCGACCACTTGGTAACACAGTGAATGTCGCAGGGGACATCCTCGAACTCCAGCTCGTAAAACTCGTCCCAGCTCCAGCCGCGCTCCTCGGCGACCATGCCGTCGACGCGGAAGCTCCACTCGTCGGTCTTGACGTCGGGGGTCGGGCCGGCGGTTAGCACCGGGAACCCCTCCTCGGCGTATTGGCCGGGAGGCAGCCGGTCGGCGAACTCCTCCGGCATGCGCCGGCGGCCGCTGAAGCCTCGAGAGATGAAACCGTTCAACCTTCGACTCCTCTCCCAGCAGCCTATCGCCGGTCAGACGCCTCCGGCCGGCGCTCATCGATGGGGCGGGTGGCGGCGGCAAGCCGCTCGAGGCATGCGGGCGCCGGAGATCACGCTCGCCGCCGACGATTGATCTACGTCAACCGGCTATCCGCCGAGGGATCCGGTCGTAGGATCTGGGGCTGATGGCACCCGCGAGAGTCACGGTCGAAGGGCTCAAGTGCGCCGGCCTCGTCGACGCTATCGGACGGCTGCATCGCCACCGCTGTCACATCCTCGACCTGGTCAGCCCGACCCCGGGGCGTGTCCTCTTCGGCCCCGCGGTCACGGTCTCTTACTTCCCAAGCTGTTCCGCAGGGCTGGATCCCGAGCGATACAACCTCGCCAATCTCTTCTACGAGGCTGTGGGCGACGACCCACGGGGCAAGGTACTCGTCCTGGCGTCAAACGGCTACACAGACGTCTCGATGGGCGGCGGGACGAAGCTCTCGCGACTTCAGCGCCACCGGCTCGCGGGCGTACTCACCGACGGACGGCTGCGCGACTTCGACGAGCTGGCGGGCTATGACTTTGCCGCTTACTGCTCAGGCGAGGCGACGCGTTGGGGCGGCGGCGAGGTGACGCCGTTTCAAGCCAACGTGCCGGTGGTGCTGAACGGTGTCGGGGTGATGCCGGGCCAATATGTGTTCGCAGACTCCTCGGGCGCAGTCGTGATCCCGCCGGGGGAGCTCGACCGGGTACTCGCTGAGGCGCGCTCGATCGAAGCGGACGACGCGCGCTACCGCGAAGAGATAGCTCGCGAGGACGGCGCACCGCCCCCGCGCGAGCGCTAATCAGTCCTTCCGCCGCAACCCGCTCAGCGAGCTGCCCGAATCCGTCACCGACGCTGTTCGGCGGGACTGACGAGAGTCTGCTGGACTTAGGGCAGCGTGGCCGATCCCGCTCCATCCCCGCCGGCTCAACGCGCCCAGCCAGCCGACGGCGGCGCGAGTCCCCGATCGCCGCTGATCCCGCGGAGTCGCACCTTCATCGTGGTGGTGGTCGGCCTGCTGGCGGTGAACCTCCTCGTCTCGTTCATGACCGGCGGCCCGGAGGATCGCGAGCGGGTGCCCTACCAGCCGTTCTTCATCGACCAGCTCGAGGCCGGCAATGTCGAGGAAATCACCTCGCAGGCGGACTCGATCGAGGGCGAGCTGACCGAGGCGGCGACTTACGACCCGCGCGGCGACGGCGAGCCGGTCGATGTGACCCGGTTCGAAACCGAAATTCCGGCATTCATCGATCGCGCCGAACTCACCGCAACCCTGTCTGAGCAGCAGGTGGTGGTCAACGCCGAGCCACCTGACGAGGGACGTTCGCTGTGGGCAACGCTCCTGCTCGGTTTCCTGCCAGCCCTGCTCCTGATCGGGTTCTTCGTCTGGCTCGCTCGGCGCCAGCTCCGCGGTGGCGGTGCCGGCGGCGTGCTGGGCGGTTTCGGGCGAGCGACCGCGCGTCGCTTCCAGCTCGGTGAGCAAGAGCGGGTCACCTTCGACGACGTCGCCGGGATCGACGAGGCCGAGGACGAGCTGGTCGAGATCGTCGACTTCCTCAAGCACCCCGAGCGCTATCGCAAGCTCGGCGCCCGGATCCCGCGCGGCGCCCTTCTCTACGGGCCGCCCGGCACCGGCAAGACGCTGCTGGCGCGAGCGGTCGCGGGGGAGGCGGATGCGGCGTTCTTCTCGCTATCGGCGTCCGAGTTCGTGGAGGCCATCGTGGGCGTCGGCGCATCGCGTGTGCGCGACCTGTTCAAGCAGGCCAAGGAGGCCGCACCGGCGATCGTGTTCATCGACGAGCTCGATGCTGTCGGGCGGGCGCGCTCCGGCAACGTGAGCGGCCTGAGCGGCGGTCACGACGAGCGCGAGCAGACGCTCAACCAGATCCTGACGGAGATGGATGGGTTCGAAGCCGACACGAACGTGATGGTCCTCGGCGCGACGAACCGCCCCGAGGTTCTCGACCAGGCGCTGCTGCGCCCGGGACGTTTCGACCGGCGGATCGCCGTGCAGCCGCCCGACAAGAACGGCCGTGCCGAGATCCTGCGAATCCACACCCGCTCCATCGCGCTCGCCCCCGCGATCGATCTCGAACAGGTCGCTGCGGCGACGCCCGGGGCCACCGGGGCAGATCTTGCGCTGATTGCGAACGAGGCAGCGCTGTTCGCGGCGCGGCGCGGCCACAAGGCGGTCGAGCAGCGCGACTTCAGTGACGCGATCGAAAAGACGATCCTCGGCGCGGAACGCCAGGTGGTCATGAGCGATGAGGACCGCCGGCGCACCGCTTATCACGAGGGAGGGCACGCGCTCGTCGGAATGTTGACGCCAGGAACGGACCCGGTTCGGAAGGTCTCGATCATCCCGCGGGGACAGGCGCTCGGCGTCACGCTTTCGACGCCCGAAAGTGATCGCTACAGCTACTCCCAGCGGGAGCTGATCGCGAAGATCAAGGTCGCGCTCGGCGGTCGCGCGGCCGAGCGGGTGGTGTACGACGAGGTGACGACCGGCGCCGAGTCCGACATCCAGAACCTCACCCAGGTCGCGCGCGGGATGGTGGCGCGCTGGGGAATGAGCGATGCGATCGGGCCGCTTGCACTGGGGGACGCCCGCCCCGATGGCGTGCTCCTCCCGGGAGCCGCGACTCCGGCGCCCGAGACTCAGAAGCTCGTCGACGACGAGGCGCGGCAGATCGTCGAGCGGGCCGAGGCCGAGGTGATCGACCTGCTGCGGCGCGAGCGCGCGCGACTCGATGCCCTGGCGGATGCCCTGTTGGAGAAGGAGACCCTGGAACAGGCGGAGGCGTACGAGATCGCCGGCGTTCCGCAACCGACTTTCGACGCCGAGCAGGAGGCGAAAGCGAAGGCCGCGGTTTAGGTCGAGTCGCCCGCTATCCCCCTGTTAGGGGCGGCCGACGCATGGTCCATCGCTTCGATCCTCACGCGCGAGCGAGCTCATCCGGGCCCACGCAGGATCTCGCGCGCATCTTGCGCGTCCCGCGGGCTGACCATGATGTCGTGCGCCCCCACGGTCCCCAGACCGTCACCAGCTCCGGCTCCGCGGTTCGTCAACCGGGGCAGGCACTCGATGCCGGCGCTCCGCAAGACCGAGCAGAGCAGCTCGGCCTGGGGCTCGCTGTTGGCGACCTCAACTACGACCCAATCGTCGGGGCGAGTCATCGTCGGTCTCGGCTACCCGAACGTGAACGCATACGCCTCGGCGCCGGGCTCGAGGAACGTGATCTCCAGCGTGCGCTCGCGGACCCGGTTGGGCTCGCGCAGGAGCTGGTAGAGGCGGCCGTCCCGGAGTAAGCCGTTGCCGTCCTCGTCAACGTCGACGCCGTGGGACGGATGCGGAGTCTCGCCGTCGAGGAGCACGCGGAAGGGAATCGGCTCTCGCGCTCCGGGAGACAGAACGAGATGGGCGTCGCGCGTGTGGAACTGGTAGGCGATGCTCCCGCCGGCCTGGTGGAGCACGACGTTCTCCCGCCCGATCGTCCATTCGCGGGCGAGTGCCCAGTGGTTGAGGCGCAGGGTCCCGGGGGGCTGGTAGGCGCGCCTTTGGTCTCGAGCGACATCTTCCGGTGAAGCGAAGCGCTCGCCGCGCCCGTACCCGAGATACGTCTCCGGCGTACGCAGGTGATCCCAGTCGGCCTCCGCCTCCACGCCGAGCCCTTCGACGGAGACCAGCTCCCGCTCGACGCCGAGCAGCCGCTGGATGACGCGCTCCGATTGCTCGTAGCGTCCTTCGCCGAAGTGCTGGTCGCGGATGACGCCGTCCTCATCGATGAAGTAGAGCGCCGGCCAGTAGTGGTTCTCGAAGGCGCTCCAGATTTCATAGTCGTTGTCGACCGCGACCGGATAGTCGATCGCTCGCTCACTTGCCGCTTGCCGCACGCCTTCGATCTCGTGCTCGAACGAGAACTCCGGGGTGTGGACGCCGATGACGACCAACCCGTCGTCTCGGTAGGCCTGCGACCACGCGCGGACGTACGGCTCCTGGCGCAACCAGTTGATGCACGTCAGGGTCCAGAAGTTCACCAGGACCACGTGCCCGCGCAGCTCGGCAGGGCCGAGCGGCTCGGAGTTGAGCCACTCGGTCGCCCCGTCGAGCGCGGGCATGTGGAGACGTTCGAACACGGTCAGCTAGCGGAGCTTCCGAAACCCCGTGCGGATCTCTTCTGAGAAGAGCTCGGGCTGCTCCCAGGCCGCGAAGTGCCCGCCCTTTTCGACCTCGTTGAAATGGATGAGGTTGGGATACGCCCGCTCCGTCCAGCTCCGCGGCGCCTGATATTGCTCGCCAGGGAAGACGCTGACGGCCACCGGGATGGAGACGCCCTTGGCGTTGAAGAAGCCACCCTTGTACTCCCAGTAGAGACGCGAGGCAGAGACCCCAGTGGTCGTCAGCCAATAGAGCGTGATGTTGTCGAGGATCTCGTCACGCGTCAGTTCGCCGGTGGCGCTCGTGGTCCGGTCCAGAGCAGAGGCGACCGCCGCGGCTGGCTGGCCGTCAGCATCATTGTGGTCGAGAAGCCACGCGGCCAGGCCGACCGGTGAGTCCCCAAGGCCGTACAGGGTTTGCGGGCGCGCCGCCATGTACTTGGCGTAGTCCACCTGCTTGAACGTTCTCTCCAGCTGCTCGTAGGCACGGCGCTCCTCAGAGGAGAGATGCGATGGCGGAGCGTCGCCGGCCAGGAGAGCCTTGTCGACGTCGGCCGGAACGGTGGCGGGCATGTTGGTGTGGATGGCAAGCAGTCCGGCGGGGGCCTGCAAGCCCATCTGGTCGACCACGAACGCGCCCCAGTCGCCGCCCTGAGCGACGTAGTGGGTGTAGCCGAGGCGCGTCATGAGCTCCGCCCAGGCCCTGCCCATGCGCTCGGGCCCCCAGCCGGTGTCCGTCGGCTTGCCGGAGAACCCGTAGCCCGGCATCGACGGGATCACCACATCAAAGGCGTCCGATGCGCTCGCACCATGTGCCGCGGGATCGCTGAGCGGATCGATGATCTTCAGCTGCTCGATGACCGAGCCGGGCCATCCGTGCGTGACGATGAGCGGTAACGCACCTTCGTGTTCCGAGCGAACGTGAATGAAATGAATATCGAGCCCATCGATCTCGGTGACGAACTGCGGGAGAGCGTTCAGCTTTGCCTCGCACTTCCGCCAGTCGTAGTCCGTCGCCCAATAGTTGGCGAGTGCCTGAGTCATCGCGAGCGGCACGCCCTGCGAATGATCTGCGACGGTCTCCTTCTCCGGCCAGCGCGTCGCCGCGATCCGGCGCCGAAGGTCGGCAAGTTCCTGTTCCGGAATGTCGACGTGGAAGGGACGGATCTCTATCGCCGTCTCAACTTTGCTGGTCACGACGGCCTCACCACTCAGCCGCCCCGTCGAGCCCGGGCACGCTGCCGACGTTCGAACAACGTCACCTAGCGGAGCTTCCGGAACGCGGCCCGGAGCTCCTCCGAGAACAGCTCGGGCTCCTCCCAGGCGGCGAAGTGGCCGCCCTTGTCGACCTCGTTGAAGTAGGCGAGGCCCGGGTAGACCGCCTCGACCCAGCTCCGGGGCGACGCCCAGATCTCGCCGGGGAACGTGGTGAAGCCGACCGGCACGGTGACCGCCGGAGGAGGCTGCCCGCTCGCAAGCGCTGCGGCCAGCGCTCGTCCGTCCTCCCAGTACGACCGGGCCGCCGACGCTGCGGTGCCCGTCAGCCAGTACAGCGTGATGTTGTCGACGATGGTGTCCCGGGTGAGATTGCCAACGGGCTCGCCGTCGACGAACGCGCGGGAGATCTTGTAGTAGCTGTCCGTGTCGTGGTCGAGCAGCCAGGCCGCCAGGGCGACCGGCGAATCCAGCAGGGCGTAGCCGATCGTCTGCGGCCGCGTTGCCATCTCGAGGAAGTAGCCGAAGCCGTCCTCCCTGAACGTCGCGACCGCCTCGGCCGCTGCGCGTTCCTGTTCGGATTCCTTGGGCAGTTGATCGCCGACCGCGAGCACCGCCGTGAGCAGGTTCAGGTGGTAGCCGACCAAACCCTCGACCGCCTGGCGACCCATCAGGTCCGTGACGAGGGCACCCACGTCGCCGCCCTGGGCGACGTAGCGGGTGTAGCCGAGGCGGCGCATCAGCTCCTCCCACGCGCGTGCGGTGCGGGCAGCGTCCCAGCCGAGCTCGGTCGGCTCGCTGGAGAATCCGTAACCGGGCAATGACGGCAGCACCAGGTGGAAGGCGTCCCCAGCCTGGCCGCCGTGCGCGGTCGGGTCGGTGAGCGGGCCGACGGTCTCGAGCAGCTCGATGACCGAGCCGGGCCAGCCATGCGTCATGATCAGCGGCAACGCGTTCTCGTGCGGCGACCGCACGTGGATGAAGTGGATCTCAACCCCGTCGATCTCGGTCTTGAACTGCGGGAGCGCGTTGAGCTTCGCCTCGACCTTGCGCCAGTCGTAGTCGGTCGTCCAGTAGCGCGCGAGCTCCTGCATGGTCGCGAGCCGTACACCCTGCGACCTGTCTTCGACAAGCTCCTTGCTGGGCCAACGCGTCGCGGCGATCCGGCGGCGGAGGTCGTCCAGGTCCGCTTCCGGGATATCCACGTCAAAGGGGCGGATTGCGCCGTTCTCGGCCTTCGCCTGATCGGCGGCGGCCGCTGGGGTCGAGGCTGAGGCATCCATCTGCGGCTCCTGACTTGCGATTTCCGGGGCCGGTGAAGCCCCTCACTCGATTTCGGGCGCAGACGGGGTCGAGGCACTCGGCGCCATCGCGCCAG
>CAWCRN010000008.1:0-21917 GCA_963797835.1 uncultured Solirubrobacterales bacterium | reverse complement strand
CTGAGCGACGACGCGATCGCGTAGCTGGCACCCATCAGAAGCTCCGGGCAGCGCCGCACCGAAACCGTCCGTACCGTATGCGAACATACGTTCGTGCGCTGGCAACACCTCGAGACCGGAAGGGAGCGGCAGCCGAGCCTGCCGGGATTGAGCGATCCGGTGGTGCGCACGTTCGACGCGCCGGAGGCACTCGGCATCCGCTTCCACGAGGTCCACGCGAAGTCGGCGATCAACGCGGTCCCAGAGCGCTCGCGGATGCCGTTTCGGTGGACGGTGAACCCTTACCGCGGTTGCACTCACGCCTGCAGCTACTGCGCGCACGGTGATACGCCGATCCTCATGGGGGATGGCCGGACAAGGCCGCTTCGAGACCTCAGGGCCGGCGACCTGATCTACGGAACGGTCCGGAACGGGGCCTATCGGCGATACGTGCTCACGCCTGTTCTCGCCCACTGGGAGACGCACAAGACGCCATACCGAATTACGCTCGAGGACGGCACCGAGTTGATCGCCAGCGGCGACCACAGGTTTCTGAGCAACAGGGGGTGGAAGCACGTCGCCGGCTCCGAGCGAGGTCGCTGGCGTCGGCCCCATCTCACCTTGAACAACAAACTGATCGGCACCGGGAGCTTTGCGCGAGCCCCGGCCGAGACGATCAACTACCGCCGCGGGTACTTGTGCGGGCTCGTGCGAGGTGATGGCAGCCTCGGTACCTACGAGTACGAGCGCTCCGACAGGCGGATGACCATCCACAGCTTCCGGCTGGCTCTGACCGACATCGAGTCCATCCACCGAGCCCAGCGCTACTTGGGCGCCCTGGAGGTCGCTTTGGAGGTGCATCCCTATCGGCAGGCCCAGGCCCCGCCCCACTACAGGTCGATGGCGATGCTCAGATCAGGCGCGAGAAGCGCAGTGGAAACGGTGCGGGAGACCATCCGATGGCCGCTGCGCCCTGATGATGACTGGTGCCTTGGCTTCCTAGCGGGAACTTTCGACGCGGAGGGCAGTCACTCCGGCGTCATCCGTATCGCCAATACCGATCCGGAGATCGTCGGTTGGACGATGTACTGCGCGCGCCGGTTCGGGTTCCAGCACGTCGTCGAATCGACCCAGCGTTCCAACGGCCTGGAGTACGTGAGGTTGCTCGGGGGACTCGCGGCACGGCTGCGCTTTCTCCAGATGACGGATCCGGCGATAACCCGTAAGCGGAGTATCGAGGGACTGGCGCTGAAAAGCGACGCCCGGCTGAAGGTCGTATCGATCAAGCGCCTTACGAACAAGACCCGTCTCTACGACATCACCACGGGCACTGGTGACTTCATTGCCAACGGCGTGGTCAGCCACAACTGCTTCGCGCGTCCCACCCACACCTACCTCGACCTGAACGCCCGCGACGACTTCGAGCACGAGATCGTCGTCAAGGTCAACACGCCCGAGCGGGTCCGCGCCGACATGCGGAAGGCCTCGTGGAAGGGCGAGTTGGTCGCGCTCGGGACCAACACCGATCCGTATCAGTGGGTCGAGAGCAAGTACCGGCTGACCCGCGGCGTCTGGGAGGCGATGCGCGACTTCTCGAACCCGTGCTCCGTCCTGACCAAGTCGCCGCTCCTGCTGCGCGACCTCGACCTGTTCCGTGAGTTGGCCGAGCGCACCGAGTTCTCGGCGAACCTGTCGGTGCCGACCATCGACGAGAAGGTCTGGCGCCAGACCGAGCCGCACACGCCGCATCCGATGAAGCGCCTCGAGGCCGTCGCGGAGCTGACGCGCAACGGCATCCCCTCGAGCGTGCTCGTCGCGCCGCTCATGCCGGGCATCAACGACTCGCCGGAGCAGGTCGAGCGGATCCTCGAGCTGGCCGGGGAGGCCGGCGCGCGCAACGCAACGCCGATCGGCCTCCACCTGCGGGGCGAGGTGCGGGAGATCTTCTTCGACTGGCTGCGCCAGTACCGGCCGGACCTGATCGAGCGCTACGAGGAGCTCTACAGCCGCGGCGCCTACCTGCCCGCGGCCGAGCGCAAGCGCCTCGGGCGGCTGGGCCACCGCCGCTTCACCGCTGCGTAGGCTTTCGGCATGGCGAGGGGCGGGATCAGCCTGATGGTGGCCGGCGTTCTGCTGGCCGGCGGCTGCGGCGGCGGCGAGGACGCTGAGCCGCCCAGGGTCAAGAGCCTCGACCTCCCGGTTAGGCAGGCGGCCCCCGACGCACCCAACGTCGTCGTGGTCATGACGGACGATCAGGACCTGGCGTCGATGGATGCGATGCCGGTCGTCCAGCGCGAACTGGTCGACCGCGGGGTGGAGTTCACCAACAGCTTCGTGGGGTTGTCGGAGTGCTGCCCGTCGCGCGTGACCTTCCTCACCGGGCAGCACGCTCACAACCATGGCGTCGAGACCTCTAAGCCGCCAAAGGGGGGGTACCAGGCGCTCGACAGCACCAACACGCTCGCGGTCTGGCTCGACGACGCGGGCTACCGGACCGGGCAGGTCGGCCGCTACATCAACTACTACGGAAACCTGGACGCGGGCGGCGACCCGAAGGAGGTGCCACCAGGGTGGGACGACTGGCACGTGCCGGTCGAGCACACCGATTTCCAGATGTACGACTACGTGCTGAACGAGAACGGCGAGCTCGTCACCTATGGTGACGCGCCATCCGACTACCAGACCGACGTGTACGCGGACCGGGCGGTCCAGTTCATTGAGTCGAGCGCCGAGACGACGGACCCGTTCTTCCTCTGGGTGACGCCGCTCGCGCCGCACACGGAGGGCGTCCTCGATGACGTCGAGGCTCCGCCGCGCAACCCGCGGCCCGCGCCGCCCGACGAGGGCGCGTTCGCCAACGCGGAGGTGCCGCGGCCGCCGTCGTTCACGGAGGCCGACGATTCCGACAAGCCCGAGGCGGTGCGCGAGGCGGCGAACCTGGACCCAGCGTCCGAGCCCGACGCCGAGCTGGAGGGCTCCTACCGTGGCCGGATGGAGAGCCTGCTCGCGGTCGACAGGATGGTGGGCGACATAGTCGGGGCGCTGCGCCGGACCGGTGAGCTGGAGGACACGTACGTCATCTTCACGTCGGACAACGGCTATCTCCTGGGCGAGCACAACCAGGTCGGCAAGCACCTCCTCTACGAGGAGTCGATCCGGGTGCCCCTGGTCGTCCGCGGACCTGGGATCCCGGCTGGCGAGGTACGGCCCGAGCCCGTCCAGAACATCGACCTGGCGCCGACGATCGTCGATGTCGCGGCGGTCCAGGAACAGCGGCCGATGGATGGTGTGCCCCTGCTGGGCTCCGAGCCCCTGGATCCGCGCCGGGACCTGTTCGTCACATATCCGACGAGCAGCCTCGCGTTCGACGCGGTCCGTACCCACGATGGCTTCATCTACGCCGAATACGAGGACGGTTCGAAGGAGCTCTACGACCTGAATCAGGACCCGTACCAGCTCGAGAACGTGGCTGACGACCCCGCCCTGGCCGACGTTCGCGACCGGCTTGCGTCGAGGCTTTCCGAGCTCCGAGGATGTGCCGGCGATGAATGCCGCTAGGGCGCTGGCTGCCTTCGGGGTGATCGCGACCCTGGTCGCCACCGCGCCGTCCGGCGCCGAGGGCGGCCCAAGCGGCGATCCGCCCGGAAAGGTGGCGGTCGCCACGACCGGCAACCGCTCCGAGGAGCGCGAGACGATCCCGATCACGCGAGCCTCCGGGGCCGAGCCCCGGGTCGCGATGTCGTTGAGCCCCTCGGAGCTTCCGAGCCTCCGCCGAGGCGATCACCTCGCCTTCACGGCCGAGCTCCAGACGACGAACAACTGCTACCAGCCGTCGCCGTTCTGCGTCTCGGCGCCGTACGGTTACTCGCCCAATATCGGCACCAGACTGATCCTGGCCTCGGGGTCCAACGACACGGGCGGCCCGGATACCCGCGCGATCACACCCCGGCGGGTCCGCGACTGCGATCAGACCCCGCGATACCGCGAGCATCACTGCGTGCGGATCTACAAGCGCGCCCGGATCAACGTCGGCGATTCCGACGCGATGCCGTGCGAGCTGCGGGAATGCCGCGTGAACCTGGTCGTCGATGCGTACCACTCGCGAGCCGATGAGGGCGACGTGCTGATTCTCGGGATCGACCGCGCCACGGGACCGATCGCCCAGGACCGCGGACGGCTCAACGTGACACGCATCCGTGGTGAGGTGGAGGGGCGCCCGTTGCGGACGGAGCGCCGGCGCGCGCGCCGCCTGCCGATCGACCGCGGCGCCAAGTACGCGATCCTCTCGCAGCGCCTGCCGAACCTCCGCCGGGATCAGCAGCTCACGCTGGAGGCGGAGGCGAAGATCGACATCGGCCACCTGCCCTACTCCACCTTCGTCGGGTCGCAGCTGATCCTCGCCACGAAGCCGTGGGCCGTCCGAACGAGCCCCTTGACCGAGGACGTCGGGTACCTGGATGGGCATGCCACCGAGGGCAACGGCTTCAACTGCACCCAGCGAACCACCCCGTGCACGGCGACGAAGGTGGGTACGTTGGTCATCACCAGCACCCCACGGCGCGGAGGCCGCACCGTGCCGCTGTACGTCACCTACGTGCTGCGGAACGCGCCCAAGCAGCAGGATCCGCGCCCCGATGACGTGATGAAGCTCCGTCGCGGCTACATCGAGGCGCAGCGCTACCCGGCCGACGCTCGGGGCTGAGCGACCGGGCGGGGCGCCGGCGAGCCGCGCGGGAGCGCGAACGCCGCGATCGCGGCGGCCCCCAGGGCGCAGGTTGCCCCTGCGAAGAACGCGGCGGAGTAGCCGCCGAGCGCGGCGAACGCGCCGACGAGTGGCGAGCCCAGCCCGACCCCCAGGTCGAAGCAGGCCGTGAACGTCCCCAGCGCTACGCCGCGGCGCTCCTCCGGCACCCGCTCGACGACGATCAGGGCAAGGGCCGGGTAGAGGGTCGAGTAGGCGCCGCCCATGATCATCGCGCCGGCGATCGCCACCGCGACCGAGTCGGCCACGCCGATCAGGGCCAGGCCCGCCGCCTCGATCAGCGCCGCCCCCAGGGCGCAGGGAACCGGCCCGATGCGGTCCGGGAGGTCGCCACCGACCAGGCGGACCAGGACGACCGTCGCGGCGAAGGCGGCGAACACCTCGGCGCCGTGGCCGATGCCGCGGTCGTCGAGGTGGAGGACGAGGAAGGCGGCGACCGCGGCGAAACCCACCACGCCCAGCGAGAGCGCGAGGCCAGGGCGCACCGCCTCGCGTGCCAACAGCGGCTGGCGCCCCGGGCGCTGGCGCGGCGTGAAGCGCTCCGGGATCCTGGTCGCGATGGCCGCCCCCAACAGCGGCGCCCCGGCCGCGAAGACCCAGACGACCTCGAAGCTCGAGGCCCGCAGGAGCAGCTCACCGATCGGCGGCCCGAGGCTGAGGCCGCTCCAGATCGCCAGGCCGTAGAGGCCGATCAGCCTGCCACGGCGCTCGGGCGGAGCCAGGTCCACCACCCACGCCGAGCCGGCGGTGAACACCATCCCCTCGCCGGCGCCCAGGACGAGCCGGGCGACGATGAGGCCCGGGACGCCGGCCGGGATGAAGTAGAGGAGCCCGGCGGTGGCACTCAGCAAAGCGCCGGCGATCACGGTGATCCGGCGGCCGCGGGCGTCGGCGATGTGGCCTGCGAGCGGCCGGAAGGCGAGCCCAGTGAAGGCGAAGGCGCCGCTCACGATCCCGACCGCCAGGTCCGTCGAGCCGATCGGCCCCTTGACGTAGCGGGGGAGCACCGGCAGCGTCGCGCCCACGGCCAGCAGGCCGAGCATGGTCACGACGAAGATGCCCGCGAAGGCGGCGAGCGCGGGTCGGCGGCTCATCGGGGATACAGTCAATCCGAAGCTGGCGGAAGGAGAGGTGATGGAGGCCGGAACGGACGCAAAGACTGGCTCGGAGCTGGAGCGCGAGCTCGAGGCGCTTCTGCGGGTCGAGAGCTTCGATCCCCCCGAGGACTTCACCGTAGCCGCCGCGATCCGCGACGAGTCGATAATCGCCGAGGCCGCCGCCGACCCGGTCGGCTACTGGGAGGGGAAGGCCTCCGACCTCGAATGGTTCGAGCCGTGGGAGACCGCGCTGAACGACTCCGACGCGCCGTTCTACAGGTGGTTCGAGGGCGGCAAGCTGAACGCGTCGCACAATTGCCTCGACCGACACGTCGCCAAGGGCCTGGGGGACCGGGTCGCGTTTCACTGGCACGGCGAGGAGGGCGAGGAGCGCGACATCACCTACGGCGACCTCCACCGCGACGTCCAGCGGCTCGCCAACGCGCTCAAGGACCGCGGGATCTCCAAGGGCGACGTGGTGGGGATCTTCCTGCCGATGATCCCCGAGGTCGTGGTCGCGATGCTGGCCTGCGCGCGGATCGGGGCGCCCCACAACGTCGTCTTCGGCGGCTTCGCGCCCGACGCGGTGCGCGACCGGATGCAGTTCTCCGAGGCGAAGGCGCTGATCACGGCCGACGGGGCACGGCGCAAGGGCAAGGCCGCCGAGGTCAAGCCGGCGGTCGACGAGTTCCTCGGCGACGTTCCCTCGGTCGAGACGGTCGTGGTGGTCCGCAACACGGGCCAGGACGTCGAGATGACCGAGGGTCGCGACGTCTACTACGACGAGGCGATCGCGGCCGCGGACGCCGAGTGTCCCGCCGAGCCGCTCGACGCCGAGCACCCGCTGTTCATCCTCTACACGTCGGGCTCGACGGCGAAGCCGAAGGGCATCCTGCACACGACGGGCGGCTACCTGACCGGCGCTGCGGCCACCCACCGGATGGTCTTCGACCTGCGCCCGGACGAGGACGTGTTCTGGTGCTCTGCCGATGTCGGCTGGGTCACCGGCCACTCCTACATCGTCTACGGGCCCCTGCTCAACGGCGCCACCTCGGTCATGTACGAGGGGGCTCCCGACTACCCCCACAGGGGGATCTGGTGGGAGCTGTGCGAGCGCTACGGGGTGACGATCTTCTACACGGCGCCGACCGCGATCCGCGCCTGCATGAAGTGGGGGGCCGAGCACCCCGCGAAGCACGACCTCTCCAAGATCCGGCTGCTGGGGACCGTGGGCGAGCCGATCAACCCCAAGGCGTGGCTCTGGTACCGGCTCGTGATCGGAGGTGGGCAAGCGCCCGTCGTGGACACCTGGTGGCAGACCGAGACCGGCCACATCATGATCACCACGCTTCCGGGCGCCCAGGCCATGAAGCCGGGCTCGGCGGGCAAGCCGCTCCCGGGTATCGACGCCGCCGTCGTCGACGACGAGGGCAACGAGTTGACCGACGCGCAGGGCGTCCTCGTCCTGCGAAAGCCCTGGCCCGGCATGCTCCGCACCCTCTACAAGGAGCCCGAGCGGTTCGTGGAGACCTACTTCGAGCGGTTCGGGCCGCGGACCTACCTGGTTGGCGACGCCGCCCGCAGGGACTCCGACGGCTACTTCTGGGTGATCGGGCGCATCGACGACGTGGTCAACGTCTCGGGCCACCGGCTCTCGACGGCCGAGGTCGAGTCGGCGATCGTGTCGCATCCGAAGGTGGCCGAGGCCGCGGTGATCGGCCAGTCCGACGAGGACACCGGCCAGGCCATCTGCGCTTTCGTGACGCTCCAGGGCGAAGACGACGAGGGCTCCGAGGAGCTGGAGGCCGAGATCCGCGAGCATGTGGCCCAGCGGATCGGCAAGCTAGCCCGCCCGAAGCGGATCGTGTGGGCGTACGACCTGCCGAAGACCCGCTCGGGGAAGATCATGCGCCGCCTCCTGCGCGACATCGGCGAGGGCCGCGAGCTGGGCGACGTCACGACGCTGCGCGACCCCGACGTCGTCGCGAAGCTCGACGAGGTCGTGAAGACGCGCGCCGCCGGCGACTAGTAGGCCGGGATCCCTAGGCCCGATCGCGTAGCGCCGCTCGCCGCAGCTTGCCGCTGGCGGTGCGGGGGAGCTCGTCCGTGAACTCGACGATCCGAGGGAACTTGTAGGGGGCGGTGACGGCCTTGACATGGTCCTGGAGCTCCCGCGCCAGCTCGTCGGACGGGGTGCGATCGCGCAGGACGACCACCGCCTTCACGACCGACCCACGCTCGGGATCGGGGGCGGCGATGGCCGCGGCCTCGGCGACGGCCGGGTGCCCGAGCAGCACGGACTCGACCTCCGCCGGGCCGATCCGGTAGCCGGACGAGGTGATCACGTCGTCGCGGCGCCCCTCGTGGAAGAGGTAGCCGTCGTCGTCAGTCCGCACGAGGTCGCCGGTCGCCCACCACTCGCCGTCGATCAGCTGCGGCCCTCCGTCGTCGCCCAAATAGCCGCTGAAGAACGTCGGACTGGTCGCGGCGCGTACCTGCAGCTCGCCCTCGACGATCCGGGTCTCGACGCCGGGAAGCGGCTGGCCCATCGAGCCTGGGCGCACCTCGCGGCCCACGAGGTTCCCGCTCAGGTGCCCGGTCTCCGTCTGACCGTAGCCGTCGGAGATCTCGAGGCCCCAGGCGAAGCGGAACGCCTCGAACACCCCGACGCCGAGCGCCTCGCCGGCGGAGACGGCGCGACGAAGCTCCGGCAGGGGCCGGAGGTGCCCGCCGGCCGCGACCATCCGGTACTCCGTCGGCGCCTGGCAGAGCACGGTCACGCCCTCGCGCTCGCATACCTCGAGCCGCCCGGCGGGGTCGAAGTGCGCGTCGCAGATCAGCGCGGCCGCCCCCGTCAGCCAGGGCGCGAGGAACACGTTCCGGGCCGACTTCGACCACCCCGTCGCGGTCGTCACCCAGACGAGGTCGCCCTCCCGGCCGCCCAGCCAGTATTCGGCCTGGGCGCGCTGGCCGGGCAGGTAGGAGGTGGGGTGGAGGGCTGCACGCGGCTCGGCCGTCGTGCCGGATGTGAACACGATCAGCGCCGGGTCGGCGGAACCGAGGTCGGCGACATCCGCCGGCGTCGCCTGCGGTCGGTCTTCGTCGAGCGCGTCCGCGACGTCGGCCATCGTCATGCAGTCCAAGCCGCCACCGGGCATCTCGGCCAGCAGCTCCTCCTCGCCGACGCACAGCGCCGGGTTCGCGACCGCGATCCGATGCGCGAGGTCGACGCGGCGCAGTTGGGTGTTGCACGGCAGGGCGATCGCGCCCATCCGCCAGCAGGCGAGCAGCGCCAGCACCCATTCCACGCGGTTGCCGACCAGGGTCATGACGACGTCGCCGCGGCGGACGCCTCGCGCGGCGAACGCCCCCGAGAGGCCGGCGGCGCGTGCCCCCAGCTCGCCGAGGTGCCATAGCCGGCGCTCGCCCTCGCTCGAGATCGCGACTAGGGCCGGCCGCGAGGCGGGAGCGTTCTCAAGGACGTCACGGATGAAGTTCATCGGTCGCGTAGTGTGCCGGTCGGGCGGGTAGACAGGAGGAGGAGATGGGCAAGCGCGAGAGCTACGAGCCGGGCACGTTCTCATGGGTGGAGCTGTCCACCACCGCCCCGGACGCGGCGAAGGCCTTTTACGGCGAGCTGTTCGGCTGGGAGGCCAACGACCTGCCCGTCCCGGGTGGTGGCGTGTATTCGATGATGAACCTGGGCGGCGAGCCGGCGGCGGCTATTCAGCAGAAGCCCCCGCAGCAGGACGCCATCCCGCCGTACTGGTTCAACTACATCACCGTCGCCAGCGCCGACGAGTCCGCGGCGGCGGCCAAGGAGGCGGGGGCGAACGTCCACGTCGAGCCGTTCGACGTCATGGACTCGGGGCGGATGGCGGTGGTGATGGACCCGACCGGGGCGACGTTCGGGATCTGGGAGCCGCGCGAGCACATCGGCGCCCGCGTCGTCAACGATCCGGGCAGCCTGACCTGGAATGAGCTGTCCACGAACGACGTGCCGGCGGCGATCGCCTTCTACGAGGCGCTCTTCGGATGGAAGGTCGAGGCGCTCGACACCGGCGGCGGGCCTCCGTACTGGTCGATCGCCCACCAGGGCGCCACGTCGGGCCGCAACGGCGGCATGCGCGAGCTGGCCCCGGAGCAGGAGGAGGCCGGGGTACCGCCGCACTGGATGCCGTACTTCACGGTGAGCTCCACCGACGGCGCGCTCCAGACCGCCGGCGCGGCAGACGGCGGGACACTGTTCGGGCCGCTCGACCTGCCCGGGGGTCGGATCGCGATCGTGCGCGATCCCCAGGGTGCGGCGTTCGGGATCTTCCAGGGCGAGGTTGACGAGTAGCGGCCGCTACCGCCGCAGCTCGGTGCCGTCGTAGAGCTTCTTGACCACCACGGTGCCCGGGGGCGCCGCGTCGAGGCATAGCTCGCACAGCACGCACTCGTCGAGGTTCCCGCCGACGACGCCGACGCGCCCGCCCTCGGCCTTGAAGATGTTCACCGGGCAGACCTCCTCGAGCTTCCTGGCGAGGTCCGGGTCGTCCACGATCTCATCGGAGACCTCGACGTCGATGAACACGCCGTGGAGTTCGCTCATCTGGCCGCGGCTCCCAGCTGCTCCCTGACCCGGTCTGGGATCTCGTCGATCCGCTCGACCACCGGGATCCCGGCGGCCTCGAGCCGGGCGATCTTCTCGGTCGCCGAGTCCTCCTTACCCTCGACGATCGTGCCGGCGTGGCCGAAGCTCATCCCCTGCATCTCCTCGGCATCCATGAACTTGCCGGCCATGAAGGCGACGATCGGCAGCCGCGAGTCGTTGGCCTCGCGCCAGTCGACCAGCTCGGCCTCCATCCGTCCGCCCGGTTCGGTGTAGATCACGATCGCCTCGGTCTGCTCGTCGTCCTCGAAGTAGGGCATCAGCTCGGCGTAGGTGGAGCCGATGATCGCGTCGCCGCCGATCGAGACCGCCGTCGAGACACCGAGGCCCGCCGCGGTCAGCGACGAGGAGATCTCGGTGGTCATCCCGCCGGAGCGCGACATCACGCCGACGGGGCCGGGGTTGTAGGCCTTGGCGGCGTCCTTCGCCGGACCGCCGATCCCGCCCATCTTGCAGACGCCGGGCACGATCAGGCCGAGGCAGTTGGGGCCGATGATGCGCGCGCCGCGAAGGTTGGCCAGCTCGACCATCTCGGCGACGTCCCGGCGCGGGATCCGCTCGGTGACGACGACGATGAGCTTCACGTCGTTCTCGATCGCCTCCATCACGGCGTCCTTGGTGAATGCCGGGGGGACGGTCACGACGGCGCCGTCGATCGGCCCGCCGTGATTGTCAACGGCCTGCTCGACGGTGTCGAATACCGGAACGCCGTGGACCTCGCGGCCCTTGCGGCCGGGGGTCACGCCGCCGACGACCTTGGATCCGTAGTCCAGGCACTCGCGCGTGAGGTTCACGGCCTCGCGCCCCGTGATGCCCTGGACGATGAAGGTGAAGTCCTCGTGGAGCAGGATCGACACGTCAGGCCGCCTCCCCCTGGATCTTCGCGACGGCTTCTCCGGCGGCCTCCCACATGGAGGTGCCGCGGTCGCGGAACTCGATTCCGTACCTGCCGAGGATCTTCGCGCCCTCCTCCTCCCAGGCGCCGGGGATCCGGAAGACGGCGATGGTCTCCGCCGGGTCCTTGCCCAGCTCGAGGCACGCCTTGATCACACCTCGGGCGACGATGTCGACCCGGGTGTTGGACACGATCGACATCATCACCGCGATCTTCTCGACGCCGTCCTTCTTCAGCACCTCCATCGCGAGGCCCTTGGCCTTCGCGACCGACGGGTTACCCCCGATCTCGGCGTAGTTGGCCGGCTTGCCGCCCTGGGAGCGCACGGCGTCGGTGAGCGTCAGCGAGCCGCCGCCGGCGCCGATCACGAGGCCGAGGTTGCCCTGGAAGCCGTGGTCCTTGCCCTGGATCACGCCGCGGTGGTCGGCGGCGTCGATCGCCTTGACGTTGCGCTCGAACTCGGACGGCTCGTAGAGCTCGCGCGGCTCGTCCAGGTCGACGCCGATGTCGCTCAGCAGCTGCTTGTGGCGCCCGACGGCCTCGTCCTCCATCTCCATGTGGGCATCGAGGGCGACGAAGGATCCGTCGGCGAGCTTCGCCAGCGGGTTGATCTCGGCGAGGGTCATGTCGTTATCGCGCTGGAGCCGGGCGAGCTTCGCCAGCACCGCGGTCGCCCGGTTGAGGTCGGAGCCCGTCATGCCGACCGCGGGCGACGACCTCCTTGGCCTTGAAGTCGGAGATGGGGTGAAGGTTCGAGAGGTGCCCGCGCCCGACGTGGTCGGGGTGCTCCTCGGCGACCTGCTCGATGTCGATCCCGCCCATGTCGCTGAACAGCATCATCGGGCGCTTGGCGCGCCCGTCCCAGAGCACGGCCGCGTAGTACTCCTGCTCGACCTCCGCCTTGGGGTCCACCAGGACGCCGACCGGCATGTGCCCGCCGATCTCCAGCTCGAGGATCTCCTCGGCGTGGGCCCCAGCCTCCTCCGGCGAGCCGGCGAACTTCACGCCGCCGGCCTTCATCCGCCCGCCGGTCAGCACCTGTGACTTGATCACGGTCGAGCCGCCGATCTCCTCGGCGGCGGCCTTGGCCTCCTCGCGGGAGGTGCAGAAGCCGTACTTGGTGACCGGGATCCCGGCCCGCTCGACCAGCCGGCGTGACTCGTATTCGTAGAAGCGCATGTGCACACCGCGCTCGCGGCGCGGCGCGGAACCCTAGAGGATTGCCTGGCGCCCGCGGCCGGCGCGGCTACCCGGCGCCGTCCAGGAAGTCGCTCATCTCCTGGACGAGCGGGTTCAGCTCGGGGGCGGCCGTGAGGGGATCGAGGTGGCTCATCTCGTCCTCGGCGTTGATCAGCACCGAGCGGTTGCGCGGGACCTCCGAGGAGCGGATCAGGTTTCGCGCCCCGTCCAGGACGCGGCCGTTCGTCAGCTCGGACTGGATCGCGATCAGCGGCACATCGATCTCGTCGCCGTGGAGGAGCGGGAGGTGGAGGAGCTCGGCGGCCGAGGTTCGCCGCAACTCGCCCGCGCCGGCCACGTCGACCGACAGGCGGCGCGGGAAATACCACTCGACGGCGTTGGACGGCTCCTGCCCGAACGTCTCGGCCAGCCGCTGGATCGGCGTGACCTCGCCGTCGACCCAGTCACGGGGCTCCGGGAGGGGGCCCAGCTCCCCGGCCTGGACCTGGATCAGCGCCAGGCCCGGCGGCGAGGTGTCCGCGTCGAAGGCGTAGCCCAGGAGGCCGCGGTTGGTGACCTGGTCCTCCGGCTTGAAGGTGGAGGGAAGCAGCGCGAAGTCCTGGAGCCCGGAGGGGCCGGTCGGATCGTTCAGCGCGTACAGGGCGCCCAGCTCGGCGAACGCACCCGATGCCCAGGGGAAGCCGATGCCCAGGAGGTCGAGCCAGGGGCTTGTGCTGATGATGAACAGCTGCGTCTCGGCCTCGTCCCTGGTGAGCCTGTCTTCTGATGCCATCAGCCCGCCGTCGATCAGTACGAGGCCGTCCAGGTCCCGGTAGCCGGGGCGGCCATTGAAGTGCCAGGCGGCGTAGGCGACCGCGGACGAGGCGCCCAGCGAGTGGCCACCGAGGTACACCTGTCGCCCGCCCTCACGGGCCTGCTTCACCACCTCGCGGACATCGCGCAGGGCCACCCGCAGGCCCCATCGCTCGGTGAACTCGTAGTCGTTGGCGTTGAGCGGTTGGTAGTGCGGCGTGATTCCCGGGTTCAGGAGCCAGTTGAGGTAGTAGTCGAACGCGTCCTCCCCGGACGCCTCCCCGGCCACGACATCCTCGAAGACGGAGGTGTCCTCCAGCGCCTGGCTGCGCCGGTCCACCGCCCACACCTGGAGGTCCGGCACGGCGGCGACGAGGTCCTCGGCCAGCAGGGTGAAGTCGCCCGCGCCACCGGACGTTCCCGGGATCAGGACCAGCACGCGATCGGCGTCGGAGGGGCCGAACTTGGACACGTAGACCTGGTCGTACTCCTCCGGGCCCGGGGCGTTGGCTCCGGGCACGACCTCCGGCTCGGGCGGCTCGCCGGCAGCTGCGCCTCCGGGCACGAACGCAAGGGCGAGCGCGGCACCGGTGAGCGCCGCGATCAGCTTCCACGTTCCTGAGTCCTGCCTTCCCTCCATGGAACTCAAGCGAGCGTAGCGAAACCGCCTGGCGCCGCTTCGCCCGCGGGTGCGTCAGAATGGGGGGCACTGCCCGGGGCCGTCGGCGCCACGGGCTTTCTGACTTTCAGCCGCACGACAGAGGAGCGCCAACGCCTTGAGCACAGCCACCACCGATGCCCCCACCAAGAACCGCAAGCTGACCGAATGGGTCAGCCAGGTGGCGGAGCTCACCCAGCCCGACTCGATCCACTGGTGCGACGGATCGGCGGAGGAGTACGACGCCGTGTGCCAGGAGCTGGTCGAGAACGGGACCTTCGAGAAGCTCTCCGACGCCAAGCGCCCGAACTCCTACCTCGCTCGCTCGGACCCCGGCGACGTCGCCCGGGTGGAGGACCGCACCTACATCTGCAGCCCCACCGAGGACGAGGCCGGCCCCACGAACAACTGGGCCGACCCGGCGGAGATGCGCGAGAAGCTCGAGGGTCTCTTCCGGGGCTCGATGAAGGGCCGCACGATGTATGTCGTGCCGTTCTCGATGGGCCCGCTGGGCTCCCACATCGCCCACATCGGGGTGCAGCTCACCGACTCGCCATACGTGGCCGTCTCGATGCGGATCATGACCCGGATGGGCCGGGGCGCGTTGGACGTGCTGGGCGAGGACGGCAGCTTCGTCCCGTGTCTCCACTCGGTGGGTATGCCGCTGGCGGACGGCCAGGAGGACGTGCCGTGGCCCTGCGACGCGGAGAACAAGTACATCGTCCACTTCACCGACTCGCGGGAGATCTGGTCCTACGGCTCCGGCTACGGCGGCAACGCGCTGCTCGGCAAGAAGTGCTTCGCGCTCCGGATCGCATCGGCGATGGCGCGCGACGAGGGTTGGATGGCCGAGCACATGCTGATCCTGAAGCTCACGAACCCCGAGGGCGAGGTCAAGTACGTCACCGGCGCGTTCCCGTCGGCCTGCGGCAAGACGAACCTCGCGATGCTGATCCCGACCCTGCCCGGCTGGGAGGTCGAGACGGTGGGCGACGACATCGCCTGGATGAAGTTCGGCGAGGACGGACGGCTCTACGCCGTCAATCCCGAGGCCGGCTTCTTCGGGGTCGCGCCGAACACCTCGCACAAGACGAACCCGAACGCGATGGCGACGATCGAGCGCAACTCGATCTTCACCAACTGCGCCCTCACCGACGACGGGGACATCTGGTGGGAGGGGATGACGGGCGAGCAGCCCGAGCACGCGATCGACTGGAAGGGCCACGACTGGACTCCCGACCGCCAGGAGCCGGCTGCGCACCCGAACGCCCGCTTCACGACCCCTGCGGCTCAATGTCCCTCGATCGCCCCGGAATGGGAGGACCCGAACGGGGTTCCGATCGACGCCTTCCTCTTCGGCGGCCGCCGCGCGACGGTGCAGCCGCTGGTGAGCGAGTCGTTCGACTGGGAGCACGGCGTGTTCCTCGGCGCGACGATGTCGTCGGAGACGACGGCGGCGGCCGCGGGGGCCGTCGGCGAGCTGCGCTTCGACCCGATGGCGATGCTGCCGTTCTGCGGCTACAACATGGCCGACTATTTCGAGCACTGGCTCACGATGGCCCGCCAGCACCCGAACGAGATGCCGCGGATCTTCGTCGTCAACTGGTTCCGCAAGGACGCCGAGGGCAAGTTCATCTGGCCCGGCTTCGGCGAGAACAGCCGCGTGCTCGAGTGGGTCTTCCGCCGCTGCCAGGGCGAGGGCGAGACGGTCGAGAGCCCGATCGGCCTCGTCCCGGCCGAGGGCGAGATCAACACCGAGGGTCTCTCGATCACCGACGAGGAGGTGCGCGAGCTGCTGACGGTGGACCCGGACGCGCTCCGCGCCCAGCTCCCTCAGGTCGAGGAGTTCCTCGCCAAGTTCGGCGACAGGCTGCCGGACGAGGTCTCGAGCCAGCTCGCCTCGCTCAAGCGGCGCCTGGGCTAGCGACGGCGCTGGATCGCCTGCAGGGCGGCGATGTCGGTTCGGTCGATATCGCGTCCCGCGGACGCCTTCATCGACAGCAGGTCGTCGATGGATGCCACCCGCACCGGTAGTCCCTCGAAGATGGTGTTGGTCGCCCGTTTTCGCAGATCCTCATAGCGCCTTACGCCGGGGACGACCTTGTGCACGTCGAGCCAGCCCAGCGAGGTCTCAAGGGTCAGCAACTGAGCGCCGGCGAGGGTCCGAGCATCCGCTGTGAACGGGATCTCTTCGTCCACGCCGCGGAGGCGAGCCTCGAGGTCGGTCAGGACATGTCCCAGGGCCTCCAGGTTTGCGGCATCGTCAGAGAACGCGATGTCGAGATCCCGGGTGGTTCGGACGTAGCCCTGCGCGATCACCGCGATTCCTCCGATGACCACGTAGTCGACGCCTCCCTCGGTCAGCCGTCGCAGCATCGCCCGCGGATCGAAGGCCGGCCACTCGGCCGGGAGTCGCTCCTTAGGGTCCATCGGCTCGCAGCGCGATGCCGCCGAAGCGACGGGCGAACTCGTATAGCTGCTCGAACCGGCGCAGGCGTTCATCGGGGGGCAGCTTCAGGTCGGCCGCGATCATCGTCTCGTCGATGCCGGCGGCGGGGCCGGTCCCCAGCTCGAGGGACTGGCCCGTCGCGGCGATCACCTTCTCGAGGGTCTGAAGCCGCGGGTTCGCCCCCTCACGCTCGAGCCGGGCGATCACCGGCTGCGTGACCTCGACCCGCCTGGCGAGCTCCGCCTGGGTCAGCCCCGCCTCGAGCCGGGAGCGCTTGATGAGTGCCGCCGCTGATGCCATATAGGGAATATAGCTGCTGCGCTATATCCCCTCGCCCTCAGAGCTCGTAGGCCGCCTTCAGCTCAGGGTCCTTCTCGGCGAGCATCTCGGCGAGGTTGACCATGACCTTGCACTGCTTCCAGGTCGCGTCGTCCTGCATCTTGCCGTCGATCATGTGAACGCCGCGACCGTCGGGGATGGCCTCGAGCACCTTCTTCGCGAACAGGACCTCGTCGACCGGTGGGCTGAAGACCTTCTTCGCGATCTCGATCTGGGCGGGGTGAAGCGACCAGGCGCCGACACAGCCCAAGAGGAAGGCGGCGCGGAACTGGGTCTCGCAGCCCTCGGTGTCCTTGATGTCGCCGAAGGGGCCGTAGAAGGGGAGGATCCCGGCGGAGGTGCAGGCATCGACCATGCGGGCGATCGAGTAGTGCCAGGGGTCCTGCTGGGCCGAGGCGCGCGGGGCCTCGGGGTTGTCGGGGTCGGGGTCGTCGATCACCCGGTAGCCGGGGTGGCCGCCGCCGACGCGAGTGGTCTTCATCCGCCGCGAGGCGGCCAGGTCGGCCGGCCCGAAGCTCATCCCCTGCATCCGCGGGCTCGCGGTGGCGATCTCCTCGAGATTGACCACCCCGAGCGAAGTTTCGAGGATCGCGTGGACCAGGATCGGGCGGTCCAGCCCGGCCTTCGCCTCGAGCTGGGCGAGGAGGCGGTCCACGTAGTGGATGTCCCACGGCCCCTCGACCTTCGGGACCATGATCACCTCGAGCTCGTCGCCGATCGCGCCGACCAGCCGCGTGAGGTCGTCGAGCACCCAGGGGCTCTCCAGCGAGTTGACGCGCGTCCAGAGCGCCGTGTCGCCGAGGTTCGACTCCGTCGCGGCCTTGACCAGGCCCTCGCGCGCGGCCTCCTTGCGGTCCACCGGGATCGCGTCCTCCAGGTTGCCGAGCAGGATGTCCGTCTGCTTGGCGATGTCGGGCGCCTTGGTGACCATCTTCTCGTTCGAGAAGTCGAGGAAGTGGATCATCCGCGAGGGCTTCAGCGGGATCTCGAGCATCGGATCGGGGGCGCCGATGGCGAGGGCGTGGGCGAAGTCTCTTGGGTTTCGCATGTGCGCCAATCTATAGAGGTGGCCTTCGAGATCCGCGCAGCACACCCCGACGACATCCCCGCCGTCCTACGCACCTACGAGTGGCTCTTCGCCCCTCCGGGGACCATGCCGGCGCAGTGGGACGAGCGGCGTGCCGCGGTCGCGCTGCGCGGCGCGATCGAGTCCCACGACGCGGTGATCCTGGTCGCTGACGATAGTGGCGACCTCGTCGGGCTCTGCACCGCCTACCAGGACATCCATTCGGTCCGGTACGGCTACCGGGCGTGGCTCGAGGACCTGGCGGTCCACCCCGAGCGCCGTTCCGAGGGGATCGGCAAGGCTTTGCTCGACGCCGCCAAGGACTGGGCGCGCGAGCGCGGCGCCACGCACCTCGAGCTGGACTCAGGCGATGCCCGCCTCGACGCCCACCGCTTCTACGAGCGCGAGGGCCCGGCCTGGACATCGCGCCAGTTCGCCTGGGAGCTCTAGGAAACGCCTGCCGCCCGCAGTGCGGCGGCACGGTCGAGGTGGAACTCGACGCGGGTGAGCAGGCCGTCGGAGAACTTGAACGCGGCCGCCGCGGCCTCCCGGATCGTCGCACCTGCACCCTTTGGGCGTGCGGTTATCCGCACCATGTCCACGACCCAGTCGCCGGCAGCGACCAGCTCCTCGAACTCGACCCTGGCTCCGCCCTCGAACGCCGATAGGAAGTCGTTCCAGCCGGCCCTCAGCCCGTCTACGCCCGAGTACTCGGTGCTCAGAGCGCCGCCGGCCATCAGGACCGTGAGGTCGGGAGCGGCAATCGGTGCGATCGCCGCGGCGAGGATCTCGCCTTCGGCACCGGTCTCGGCGCCCGCAGCGTCGCCGGACCAGGCGGTGCGGAGGCTGACGACGGTGTCCACGTTCGTGCTCAACGCGGTTCGACCCCGGCGGCCCGCAGGCCCTCGTCGCGGTCGTAGTAGAGCTCGATCCGCTCGCCGCTGAACCAGTACACCGCGGCCGCGTCGTTTACGACCTCGTTGCGAGCAACCCTCGCGATCGCGCGCTGGCGGACGAACTCGGCCATTGGCGGAAAGTATCCTCTGCGCCGCCTTTCGAACCCGAGAAGGAGCCATGGCCGTAGCGACCGCCCCCACCGACCTGACGGACGAGCAGCAGGCGATCATCGAGATGGTGCGCCAGTTCGCCGACAACGAGATCCTCCCCGTGGCTGAGGAGTACGACCACGAGGACAAGTACCCGGAGCCGATCGTCGAACAGATGAAGGGGCTGGGCCTCTTCGGGGTCACAATCCCCGAGGAGTACGGCGGGATGGGCCTCGACCTGACGACCTACGCGATGATCGTCGAGGAGCTATCGCGCGGGTGGATCTCGATCTCCGGGGTCATCAACACCCACTTCATCGGCTCCTACCTGCTGATGAAGTACGGGACCGCCGAGCAGAGGCAGGAGTACCTGCCGAAGATGGCCACCGGCGAGATTCGGGCGGCGTTCTCGCTGTCGGAGCCCGAGGTCGGCTCCGACGTCCAGGGCATCAAGTCGACCGCGAAGAGGAATGACGACGGCGACTGGGAGATCTCGGGGCAGAAGATGTGGGTCACGAACGGCCTCCGCTCCGGCCTCGTCTTCGTGTTGGTCAAGACCGACACCAAGGCCGACCCGCCGTACAAGGGGATGACCTGCTTCATCTGCGAGAAGGAGCCGGGGGCCGAGGAGGTCCCGGGCCTCAAGATCCCGCCGAAGATCAAGAAGATGGGCTACAAGGGCGTCGAGTCCACCGAGCTGGTGTTCGACGGCTTCAAGGTCTCCGGCGACGGCATCCTCGGCGGCCCCGAGGGCGAGGGCCAGGGCTTCCGGCAGATGATGGACGCGCTCGAGGTGGGTCGGGTGAACGTGGCCGCCCGCGGCGTCGGCGTCGCCCAGCGGGCGCTGGAGCTCGCGCTTCGCTACTCGCAGGAGCGAAAGACGTTCGGCAAGCCGATCGCGAACCACCAGGCGATCACGTTCAAGCTCGCGGAGATGGGCACCCGCCTCGAGGCGGCCCGCTTGCTGACCATGAAGGCCGCGCGGATGAAGGACGCCGGCGAGCGCTCCGACATGGAGGCCGGGATGGCGAAGCTTTTCGCCTCCGAGGCGGCCCACTCGAACGCCGAGGAGGCGCTGCGGATCCACGGCGGCTACGGGTACTCGAAGGAGTACGAGATCGAGCGCATCTACCGCGACGCGCCGCTGCTCCTCATCGGCGAGGGCACGTCCGAGATCCAGAAGATGGTGATCGGCAAGAAGCTGCTGGAGCGCAACCCGATCTAGTGGCGTCCACCTCGGAGCTGATCAAGCAGGCGGTCGAGCGCCTCCAGCAGGAGGTCCCGGCGCTGGGGAAGCTCAAGCTCGTGGTCGGGCTCGAGCTTCGAGGCCGTGGCGACATCCAGCACTTCCGAGTCGAGATCCCGGGCCCCAAGATCTCGAAGAGCTTCGGCCAGGACGAGCGCCTGCATGTCTCGATCCCGCGCTCGCACTTCAACGAGCTGGTGGCCGACGGCCGGGTGAGCCACTGGCACGAGGCCTACGACCAGGGCCACGTCAAGGTCGAGGGCGACCCCAACGTCCAGAAGCTGCTCGGCAAGGTGATCGGCCAGGCCGAGGCGCGGTCGCATCTGAAGAAGGCTCGATAGAGCCTCGCGCCCGTTACCATCCCGCGCCGCATGAGCGACGAGAACGACACCCTGATCACCGACCAGGCCGGGCGCGAGGCGACCGGCGCCCGCCAGTACGGCCGCTACCTCGAGGAGTTCGAGGTCGGCGCCGTCTACAAGCACTGGCCGGCGAAGACCGTGACCGAGGCCGACGACCACCTGTTCTGCCTGATCACGATGAACCACCACCCGCTGCACATCAACGACCACTACGCGTCGCAGTCCCAGCAGGGCCGGAACGTGGTCGTGGGCCCGCTGGTCTACTCGCTGGCGGTGGGGATGACCGTGGGCGACGTATCGGGCAAGGCGATCGCCAACCTCGCGACCGAGGACCTCAGCCACCCGAACCCCGTCTTCCACGGCGACACGCTCTTCTGCGAGTCGGAGGTGCTCGAGGTGCGCCCGTCGCAGTCGAAGCCCGATCGTGGCGTCGTGAAGGTCCACACCCGGGTCCACAAGCAGACCGGCGAGCTGGTCGCCGAGTTCAAGCGCGCAGTGCTGGTGCCGCGCAAGCCCAACGGCGAGACGCCGCACGCCGAGGGCGACGTCGACTGACGACCGGCATCCCTGGGCGGCTCTGGCCGCCGAGCGTGGCCTCGACGCGGCCTTCGTTCGCGGGGATGGGGTGCTGCCGGCGGTGGCGAGGCTCGACGCCGGTCGATATCTCCTGAAGGCGGGGAGGGTCGGGGGCACCGAGGACCAGCGTGGATCGATGAGGATCGGTGAGCAGTTCGTGGCCGCCGTGCTGGACGCCGCGCTGGCCGGGCGGGTCGAGTGGGAGACGGATCCCGACTTCGGCTACGAGGTCGCGGCCTCGGTGCCAGGTGTGGAGCCGCCCGAGGACGGCCTCCTGCTCCCGCGCCTCCTCTACACCCGCGCCGACCGCGTCTACGAGCACGCGGCGATCGTGCCGCGCATCCGCGCCGAGGTCGCGGCGCTGATCAGATGAGCTCGGCGACGGCCTTGAGCACTATCTGTGCGTACTCGCGCATCTGGGTCACCGGCTTCGTGATCTCGGCGTCGAACCAGTTCTCGACGGTGACGCGATGGGAGACGCCGAGGCCCAGCACCATCCGCCCGCCCGAGTGCTCGTCGATCGTCGCCGCGGCCTGGGCCGTGGCGACCGGGGTGCGGGAGAAGATCGGCAGCACGCCCGTGCCCAGCCGGACGCGCTCGGTTGCCGCCGCATAGGCCATCAGGACGGCCAGCGAGTCGCGGGCGGCGATGTGGGTCGTGTAGACGGAGTCGAAGCCGAGACCCTCGGCGAGCTTGACCCGCTCGACGCCCCTGTCGATTGATCTCCCCGGTGAGATGAAGGCGCCGATGCCCGCCATGCGGACCCGGTTATATCGTCGAGGTGGGTGCGTATGTC
>CAWCRN010000007.1:0-27847 GCA_963797835.1 uncultured Solirubrobacterales bacterium | reverse complement strand
CGCCGCCGCCGAGGCGGCGAGGGAATGGAGTGGGCGGTCGGCGCCCGAGCGAGCCGGGGTGTTACTCGGCGCCGCGGAGGAGCTTCGCCGCCGGCGCCTCGAGCTCGCCGCCCTCGAGGTACGGGAATGTGCGAAGCCCTGGGCGGAGGCCGACGCCGACGTCTGTGAGGCGATCGACTATCTCGTCTACTACGCCCGCGAGGGGCTCCGGCTGGCGGCCGGTCCCAGCCTCGAGCAGGCCCCTGGCGAGCGCAACAGCATGCGTTACGCGGCCCGCGGGGTCGCCGCGGTCATCTCTCCCTGGAACTTCCCGCTCGCGATCCCCGCCGGGATGACCGCCGCCGCCCTCGTCACGGGCAACGCGGTCGTGCTCAAGCCGGCCGAGCAGGCCCCGGCGACCGCGCTCGCGCTGGTCGAGGCGTTGCGCGCGGCTGGGGTCCCACCCGCGGCACTGTCCCTGCTGCCCGGGCACGGCGCGGCCGGCGCGGCCCTGGTGCGGGACCCCCGCGTCCACGTGATCGCGTTCACGGGGTCGAGCGCGGTCGGCCTCGAGATCATCCGCGTCGCCGCCGAGACGCCTCCCGGCCAGGGCCATGTGAAGCGGGTGATCGCGGAGATGGGCGGGAAGAACTGCGCGATCGTGGATGCCGACGCGGACCTCGACGAGGCGGTCCCGGCGATCGTCGCGTCGGCGTTCGCCTACGCCGGCCAGAAGTGCTCGGCGATCTCACGGGTGCTTGCCCACGAGGCGATCTGCGACGCGCTCGCCGAAAGGCTGGCGGGCGCCGTCGAGCTGCTTCGAGTCGGGCAGGCGGAGGACCTGGAGACCGAGGTCCCGCCGGTGATCGAGGACGACGCCCGCGTTCGGGTGTCGGGCTACATGGAGCGGGCCGACGGGGACGGCCGGATCATCGCCCGCGCCGAAGCCCCGGGCGGGCCGGGATGGTTCTGCCCGCCGACGGTCGCCGCCGGCATCGATCCGTCGTCGCCCGTCCTTCGCGACGAGGTGTTCGGCCCGCTGCTGACGATCGAGCCGGTGGCCTCGGTCGACGCGGCGTGCGAGGTCGTCGACGAGCTCCCGTTCGCGCTCACAGGAGCTCTCTTCAGCCGTAACCCGGCCACGGTCGAGGCCGTCGTGGATCGCTCGCCGGTGGGAAACCTCTATGTGAACCGCCGTGCGACGGGGGCGATGGTCGGCCGCCAGCCCTTCGGCGGCAACCGCCTCTCGGGCGTCGGGTCGAAGGCCGGAGGCCCGGGTTACCTGCTCCAGTTCACCGACCCGAAGGTCATCGCCGAGAACACCACCCGCCACGGCCTGGTGGTCGAATAGCGCCACCAGAACGGCAGGGTGCTGACCCTGCAGCGCGACGCCCCGGGACCGGCGGGTCAGGGGCGCCGCGGCTTGTTCTCGAACGCGCCCGAGTCGCAGTTCGGGGGGCGGAGGCGCCCGCGCTGGTCGCGTCCGGGGCAGCTCTTCGCAAACCCGGATGACGCTGGGAGGGCGACTGTCGCAGCAGGACGTGAGGCTCCCGCGGCGAAGGTCGCGGAGGCCGCTAGTCGAGCTTGGACCGGAAGGAGAGCCGGTGGCCCCGACCGACATGGACCTTCGCACCACCGTGCACGCGCGGTACGAGCTACTCGGGGCGGACCCCCGTGGGCATGAAGCCGTGTTGGACGAGGTCGAGCGGGACCTGGAGGGACTGGACGACCGGACTTGCCGCAAGGGGATGCTGCTGATCAGCGCCTTGGCCGTCCAGTGGTCGGCGCTGATGCCGGCACCCGAGGAGAGGATGATGCTCCGGATCGACCGTGCTCCTGACCGACTCCGGATCGTGGCGAGCGCCAGCGAGGCACACCCTGCCGGCTGCGTTCTGGGAGGTCGTCGGGGGGGCCGCCGCGGCCGTCTTCGCGGACGACTGGCGGATGGCGCGAGACAGCTCGGGCGCGTGGTTCGAGATAGGGCACATCGACGCCTGACCCTCGAAGCCGCCGGGCTGCGGGAGTAGGGCAATCACGGGCCTCGCCCGCTTCCGGGGGCCGGGGCGTGTCACTCTCCCGCTTTCAGGGTTCTACCGAAGGGGTTCAAGTGAGGAAGCTGGTTCCACTCGCGCTCGCCGGGGCGGCGATTGCCGCCGTGATGGTCCCGGGGACCGCGGGCGCGCGTCAAACGTTCGAGACGTCGATCTTGCCGGTGACGGTTTCTACGGTCGATTCCGTACGGATCGTTACGGGCTTGGTCTCCTCCGAGAAGAACAAGTGCGTGGGGAATCGCAAGGTGAAGCTGCTGGTGGGAAACCCCGACAACGGCCTCGTGCTCCTCGACACCGACCGGTCCAGCGAGAACGGCGCGTGGGCGGTGCAGGCAGCGATCGACGAGTACTTCGGGATCACCCGCGTCAAGCTCGCAAAGGCGGATGTCGGCAACGACACCTGTGGCGGCGACGCGGAGGACGTGAAGCCCTAGACCGCCTCACTCACGGCGACTGTTGCGGGCCATTTTTGGCAGGCGCAGTGGGACCGACAAGAGGAAACCCCTGCGTTATCAGGGGTTTTCGAGGTGCGGCTGAGAGGAGTCGAACCTCCACGAACCTTGCGGTCCACAAGGCCCTCAACCTTGCGCGTCTACCAGTTCCGCCACAGCCGCTCGTGGGCGCGGGATTCTAGTGGGGTGTGGAACGATCAACGGATGGGCTCGATCGTCGACCTCGGCTGGCGGCCGGCTCACCCCTGGAGCGTGTACGGGCCGCACTGGGAGGTGTCGACGTCGGTGACCGGGTCGCCGCCGGCGTCGCGGTAGGCGACCCGCAACTGGCTCGCCTTCACCGTCACCTCCGCGTAGCTGTCCTCGTCGCCCTGCGCGCAGAACATGCTGAGCCCGACCGGCGGCCCGGCCTTGAAGAACAGCTCCGAGAGGTTCTCCCCGTTGCCGGGCCCCCCGGTGACCATGTCGATCTCGGTCCAGAACGTGTTGGTCGCCACCGGCCCGGCGATGAAGTCCCGGTACGGGGTGTCCGTGGGCGCCTCGGCGGGGGCGTTGGTCGGCGCGACGTCGCCGGCCAGGGTGCGCTCGCGGATGATGTTGGCGAAGTCGGCGTGGGTGTCGGTGGTGAGGAAGACGAGGTTCGAGATGTCCCGGCTCTGGAGCTCGTTCAACAGGGCGATGCGCTCGTACGCGTACCCCTCCCAGCGGTCGTAGGGAAGCCCGTAGAACTGCTGCATCGGGGTCTCGTTCATGACCACCTTCCACCTGGCGTCGGAGGCTTCGAGATCAGCGAGGAAGGCGTCGAACTGCGCCTGGCCCAGGAGCGTCTGCGCGGGATCGTTGATCGCGTCCTTGCACGCCTGGGAGACGGGCTCGGCGAGTGAGGGGATCAGCAGCGAGAACAGGTCGCGGATGCTCTGCGGGGCGGTCGGGGCGAGGTCGGGCTCGCCGGTGTCGGGGTTGTCGCAGACGCTCGTCGCGGAGGCCTTCGCGTCGCGGAACGAGCGCTCGTCGAGGAAGAACAGCTCCAGGTTCCGGCCCCAGCGGAAGGTTCGATAGAGGCCCTCGGCCTCGGTGTAGCCCACCGGGGCGTAGTCCGTGAACGCCTTGACCCCGGCGTCGTAGAGGGCCTGGCCGTGCTCGGGAATCGAGAAGTCGTTGATGAACTCGTGGTCGTCCCAGTGGGAGTAGAAACCGGCGGACCCGCGCAGGCGCACCAGCGGCGCCTGCCCGAGGTTCAGCCCGTACTTGGCCCACTTCTCCTCGGTAGTGAGGGCGTCGGTGGCGCCGGGCACCTCGGAGTCGGAGTAGATGGTGTCGCCCATGTGGACGTTGAAGTGGTTGTGCTCGCGGCGCATGGCGCTGAGCACCCGGAACGGCCCGTGGTAGGGCTCCTCCGACCCGGCCTCCGCGGTCGCGTCGGTGTCGCCCGTGTAGGCGAACCTGATCACCTCCGGCTGCGAGGGCCCGGGCGCCGTCGTCAAGGTGCCCTCGTCGCTGCAGCGGCCAGCCGAGCAGAAGCGGTAGTGGTACCGGCTGTCAGCCCGGAGGCCGTCGACGGTGGTCTGCACCGTCAGGTCGTTCCCGGCCAGAGCCTCAAGGGGTATGCGCGCGACGATCTCGCGGAACGCGCGATCCTTGGCAACCTGCGCGCGCACGTTTCCGGCCTCCGCGGCCCGGCCCCAGATCTTCGCCGTGTGGACGCCCACCTCGCCTGCTGCGACGCCGTAGCGGAACGCGGGGGCCGCCTCGCCGGCCGGCACGGCGGTCAGCAACGCCGTCGATGCGGCGACGAGGCCGGCCCAGAGCCGCGGGATGCGTCCCACGGGGGGAGTATAGGTTCGCTGCGGGGCCCGTCCGATTTGACATCCGTCCGCCAGGGGGTCTACTCTGTACGAACATGTGTTCCCGTAAGCGCGCGGCGCGTACGCAAGCCCCGGCACCGGCGGAGGAGGCCATCGATGGACATCAAAGCTGATCTGACCAAGCGCCAGAAGGAGATCTTCGAGTTCATCAACGGCTACGCGTCCAAGCACGGCTACCCGCCCACGGTGCGGGAGATCGGCAAGGCCGTCGGCCTGACGTCGTCGTCCACCGTCCACGCTCACCTCGCGAACCTCGAGAAGATCGGGCTGCTGCGGCGCGATCCGACGAAGCCGCGCGCGATCGAGCTTCTGATCGACCGTGCCCGCAAGGTGATCCGCGGCCCGGGATTGCCGCTGGTGGGCCAGGTCGCGGCCGGCGAGCCGATCCTGGCCGAGGAGAACATCGAGGAGTACGTCGACGTTCCCGAGGCGATCGGCGGCGAGGACTCCGACTACGTACTTCGAGTCCAGGGCGACTCGATGCGGGACGCGGGCATCCTCGAGGGCGACTACGTCGTGGTGAAGTCGGCGGAGAAGGCCGACAACGGCGAGATCGTCGTCGCTCTCGTGGGTGAGGAGGCGACGGTGAAGCGCTTCTTCAAGGAGAAGGACCGGGTTCGCCTCCAACCCGAGAACAAGGCTTACAAGCCGATTCGCACCAAGGACGCCCAGCTGCTGGGCCGCGTGGTCGGCGTTTTCCGGAAGGTGGCGTGATGGCCGTCGCGACGCCCGAGCGCGAGTGCGCCGAGCACGGCCGCTTGCCCGCTGACGCCGCCCCGACGCTCGAGGCGGTCGTCGTGAGGGCCTGGGAGGGCCTCCGGTGGGATGGGCGCTGCGCGTGCCCGGTCTGCGCCGGCGACATGAGCATGGTCGCGGGCCCGGCCGGGACGTGCGGGAGCTGCGGCTCAGAGCTCTCCTAGCGCAACATGGGCGAGCTATGCCGCTCGCGATCATGCGGTCGCCAATAGGGCAGTCCGGCTCTACACTGGAGGTGCGAGCCGTGTGGCCGCGGGAGGTGACTCTCGAGGAAAGTCCGGACACCGTAGGGCTAGGACGGTCGCGAAGCGACCCGGCGAAAGCCGCGGGAAAGTGGCACAGAGACAGACCGCCGATGGCGCGCCCACACGTGAGGCGCGTACAGGCAAGGGTGAAACGGTGCGGTAAGAGCGCACCAGCGTCGCGGCGACGCGGCGGCTGGCCAAACCCCGTCCGGTGCAACCCCAAGCAGGATCGATGACCCGGCCCGGCGAGATCCAGGTGGGGGGCACAGATAGATGGCCACGCACGACAGAATCCGGCTTACAGGCCCGCTAACGAGAAGGCCCCGCGAGGGGCCTTCTCCATTTGCGGGACCTGCGTTACCCTCGTCCGGTGGCTCGGGAGAGTCACAAGCTCCGGATAGCGGCCGCGCTCAGCGTGGGGACCGTGATGGGTGTCGTTGCCTTCTCGGGCCTGGGCCAAGCGGGACCCGTCGAGTGCAACGGCGAGGTCGCGGACATCATCCGCGGCGACGGCGACAACACGATCGTCGGGACCTCGGGTGACGACGTGATCGTCGCCGGCGGCGGCGACGATGTCGTCAAGGGCAAGGGCGGGGAGGACGACATCTGCGCCGGCGGCGGGCGGGACGAGGTGGACGGTGGCGCGGCCAACGACACGGTGATCGGTGAGGGCGGCAGCGACGCGCTCGCGGGGGGCGACGGCGGCGACACGGTCGTCGGCGCAGTCCAAGCGTTCTTGGACTCGGTCGTCGGCGGCGGGAGCGACCGGCTCAACGGTGGGCCCGGCGCGGACAGCCTGGTGGGCGACTCGCGCTCGGGGGACGGGTCGGCCCAGGGCGGTGGCAACGACCGGCTCGTGGGTGGTCCCGGCGAGGACACGCTCATCGGCGACTCGAGCGGAGACGGCGACGCGGCCACCGGCGGAGGAAACGACGAATTGATCGGCGGCGGGGCGGCGGACACGCTCATCGGTGACTCCGACAACGGCGATGGCGACGCGAGCGGCGGGGGCGATGACGAGCTGGACGGCGGCGGGGGTGACGACGCCGTCTTCGGAGACAGCTCCGCGAACGACGCGGGGACCCTGGTCGAGGGCGAAGGCGACGACGTGCTGACGGGCGGCCCCGGAACGGACGCGTTGGGCGGCGACAACGTGACCGGGTTCGGACAGGCCGACGGCGGCGGCAAGGACACGATCCGGGGCGGAGACGACGCGGACTTCATCGACGGGGACAGCATCGAGATCGCCTCTGAAACCCCGCTCGGTGGTGCCCGCGACCGGCTCTTCGGCGACGATGGCGGCGACGCCCTCGACGCCGGGCGCGGTAACGACGCCCTCGACGGCGGCGCGAACGCCGACACCTGCGACGGCGGCGAGGGCGACAACGACACCGGCATCCGCTGCGAGACCGAGGTCAACATCGAGGGCGCGCCGAGGCGGGCCCTCCTCGCTGCGGCGAGCCTGGCCCGGTCCTTCGGCTAGCGCGTGCCTCGGCGGCGCGCCTACTGGAACAGCCCGACCACGAATCCGATGATCAGGAAGTTGGCGAGCTGGTATCCGCCCTCGATCGCGAACACGCCGACCTTGTCGGGCGCCTGGTTGAACACCGCCTGGACCGCCTGCACCGAGCCGGCGAAGCCCGCCCATACGAACGCGGCGAGGGCGATGCAGTCGCCCACGGTGTCCGCACCGACCATGTCGGCCAGGCGCGCGAACGAGTAGGCGATGACGAGGGCGAAGAGCAGGGCGAGCACGTACGGCGCGGGCGAGTCGCCGCCCTCGATCGAGCCCTCCTCATAGCCATGGGCCTTCATCCACGCCCTCGAGAACAAGGGGCCATACCAGAGGAAGCCCAGGGGCTGTGACGCGAGGCCCCCGATGAGTACGGCGAGGTAGTTGATGTCGGCTTCGAACACGCGCTCTCCTCCTGGTCGGTGGCCCGACCGTAGCCCCAGCCGCGGACGCCCACCGGGAACTGTCCTGCCCTGCCTACACGCCATGGAGGCAATCCAGGACGGCTAGGGGGTGTCGCCGGACTCGATGCGCTTCTTCCAGCGTTTCTGCTTGCGCCGGGCGTCGGCCATGAACATCGGGATCGCCCGCTGGGCCGCGTTCGGGAACGTTGCGAACGCGCGCACGAACCAGCCGCGCCGGCGGGGGATCGTGAGCACCGCGCGCGGCCGGTCGAGGAGGGCGACCACCTTCGGCGCGACGTCCGTGGCGTTCAGAAGGCTGCCGGAGAACGACGGTGCTGCGTCGGGGTCGTCGAGCTTGTCCTCGAGCATCGCCGTCCAGATCCCGTCCGGGCAGACGGCGGAGATGTGGATGTCCTTGACCCCGTCGAGGCGAAGGTCGGACAGGGTTCCCAGGCTGAACCCGAGCGCGGCGTGCTTGGTCGCCGCGTAGTAGGCCTCCCCGGGCGGCGCCCCGAGCCCAGCCAGCGAGACGATGTTGATGACGTGGCCGCTGCCGGCCGGGCGCATCAGCTCGAGCGCGGCGAGGGTGCCGTTGACGGTGCCAACCGTGTTGACCTCGAGCATCAGCGCGCGCTGCTCCTCGGGCTGCTGCCAGACCCGGCCCGTGAAGAGGACGCCGGCGTTGTTGACCCAGACGTCGAGCGAGCCGACCCGGTCGGCCGTGACCTGAGCCGCTGCGCGGCAGGCCTCCGCGTCGCGCACGTCGAGGGTGGAGGCGAATACGTCGCCGGCGAGCCCGGCGGCGGCCGCCTCGACCAGCTGACCGTCGACATCGGTGAGGTGGACGGTCAGTCCGCGCGCCGAGAGCGCCTTCGCGATCTCCAGGCCGAGGCCGCGTGCGGCGCCGGTGACGAGGGCTCCGGGCATGGCCGGGAGCGTATTGGGCGTTCGCTTGCGGGGGCTGAGGCTTGCAAGCTCAAGGCGGGGTGCCCCTACGGTCGATGCGATGGCTGTGACTGGGAGGCGCGTCATCGAGATCGGGATCGGCGTCGCGCTCGCGGCGGTTGCTGCGCTGGCCGCTCTGGCCGCCGGCGCGAGCGCCGAGAGCGGCGGGGTCGGCCCCGGCGGGACCGACGGCGGCGGGGGCTGCCGTCCGGCGCAGTTCGGCGACCGGTCGCTCGAGCGCGGCGACTGCGGCAACGACGTCGAGACGCTCAACTGGCTGCTTCGCGCCGCCGACTACGGCGTCGGGCTCGACGGGCGCTTCGACGCCGCCACGCACGGGTCCGTGCGCGACCTCCAGGCCCGTCGCGGCCTGCGCCGCACCGGCGTCGTGAACCGGCGCACGCGCGAGGAGATCGTCGGCGGCATGGGACGCCAGACGGCGAGCTGGTACGGCCCCGGGTTCTATGGCAACCGCACCGCGTGTGGGCAGACCCTGCGGCGCAACACCAGGGGCGTCGCGCACCGGCAGCTGCCATGCGGGACCCGCGTCGTGATCGCCTACGGGGGACGGTTCGTCCGCACCCGCGTGATCGACCGCGGGCCGTTCGTGAAGCGCGGCTACGAGCGCGACTGGGACCTCACCGCGGCGCTCGCGGGCACGCTCCGCTTCGAGGGCGTCGACCACGTGCGCACCGCCCCGATCCGCTAGCCGGCCGAGGAAACGAGACGGCCGGCGCTGGGCCGGCCGTCACGCGGGGGGTCCTCTGGGGGAGGCTTATGCCGCGGCCGGGAGGATCGCGGGGTCGATCTGGTCCTGGGGGAGAGCCGCGGCGTTGGAGATCAGGGTCTGGAACTCGGCGAGCGCCACGTGGGCGACCGCCTCGAGGATCTCCTCGTCGGTCCAGCCGGCCTCCCGCGCCTCCTCCCCGAGGTGGGCGCTGGGCCGCTGGTCGGAGGTGAGGAGCGCCTCGAGGAAGGCCAGCAGCGCGGCCTCCTTCTCGTCGCCCGAGGTGAAGCTCCGTGCGCGCGAGACCTCGTCGAGCCCGAGCCCGGCGGCGCGGCCGGTGCGGGCGTGCTGCGCGACCGAGTAGGTGTCGCCACGGCGCTCGGCGACGGCCAGCGCGATCCGCTCGCGGGTGGCGCGGGGGAGGGCGCCCTCGCGAAGCTCATGGCGCATGCGGGCGAAGGCCCGCAGCGCCGCCGGCGCCCCGGCCAGCACGCCGATGAACTTGCTGATCTCGGCGCCCGCCGTCTGGATCCCCTTCAGGATCTTGACGCTGCCCTCGGGAGCGGTCAGCTCGTCGTGGATGTCGAATCGGCTGTAGTCGGTCTTGATCGTCATCCCATCCGCCTTTACTTTACTTTTACATAGATCCTTACTAGTCGTAAGTTATACCGGAAGTCGAAGCTCACTGCTTTCAGATACGACCGCGGCGGGTGCCCGGTTCACCTACCCATTAAGACGGGCGAAACGCAGGTAAAGTGACGGCGCTCGTCGCCCCCAATCAGGAGAGAGATGCCCGACCGACCCCAGAACGCCGCCGACGTCCTGAAGCTCGTCGAGGACAACGACGTGCGCTTCATCCGCCTCTGGTTCACCGACGTCGTCGGGCAGCTGAAGAGCTTCTCGATCAACGAGTCCGAGCTGGAGGACGCGTTCGAGGGCGGGATGGGCTTCGACGGCTCCTCGATCACGGGCTTCAACCCGATCGAGGAGTCGGACATGATCGCGATGCCCGACCCCTCGACCTTCGCCGTCCTCCCCTGGCGCACCGGGGAGAAGTCCACGGGGCGGATGTTCTGCGACATCAAGACGCCTGGCGGCGAGCCGTACGAGGGCGACCCGCGATGGATCATGCGCCGCGCCGTCCAGCGGGCCGCCGACATGGGCTTCGACGCCTTCAACATCGGTCCCGAGCTCGAGTACTTCTACTTCAAGGACGCGAAGCCCGAGGGAGCCGCTCCCGAGGTCCTCGACGACGGCGGCTACTTCGACCTCACCACGCTCGACGCCGGCTCCGACGTGCGCCGCGAGACTATCCTCGCGCTCGAGCAGCTGGGCATCCACGTCGAGTACGCGCACCACGAGGTCGGCCCCTCCCAGCACGAGGTCGACATGCGCTACAAGGACGCGCTCGCGATGGCCGACGACTGCATGACGTACCGGATCGTCGTCAAGGAGTACGCGATGAAGTACGGCTGGCACGCCACGTTCATGCCGAAGCCGCTGTTCGGGGAGAACGGCTCGGGAATGCACGTGCACCAGTCGCTCTCCAACGACGGCAGGAACGCCTTCTTCGACCCCGACGACCAGTACTACCTGTCGGCGACGGCGAAGCAGTTCATCGCCGGCCAGCTCAAGCACGCCCGCGAGATCTCGCCACTGTTCGCCCAGTGGGTGAACTCCTACAAGCGCCTGGTCCCCGGGTACGAGGCGCCGGTCTACATGTCCTGGTCGCGGCGCAACCGTTCGGCGCTGATCCGGGTCCCGCTCTACCACCCCGGCAAGGAGGGGGCGACGCGCGCCGAGCTTCGCTGCCCCGACCCCGCGTGCAATCCCTACCTCTGCTTCGCGGGGATGCTCCACGCCGGGCTCGAGGGGATCGAGAAGGGCTACGAGTTGCCCGAGCCGATGGAGCAGAACCTCTACCACCTGACGCCCGAGGAGCGCCACCAGCGGGGCATCGACCAGCTCCCCGAGACCCTTGGCGAGGCGATCGAGGTCGCCGCCGAGTCGGAGCTGGTCCTGCGGGTGCTGGGCGAGCACACGTTCCGCCGCTTCATCGAGGTGAAGCGCCAGGAGTGGGAGGACTATCGAGTGCAGGTCACGCCCTGGGAGATCGAGAAGTTCCTGCCGGTCCTCTGATCACCGCGCGCGCAGCGGCCGCGACGGCGCTCGCGATCACGGAGTAGCGGCCGGCACGCAGGGAACCCTGTCAGGTCGGAAACGGCTCGCCCCGCAGCGGCCTCTCCGCCTCCGCCCTGGCCTCGTTGTCGCGGAAGCGCGGCTCGTAGTGGGCGAAGAAGACCTTGCCGACCAGCTCGCGGCGGCTGCGAACGCCGGTCTTCTCGAAGATCTTCTTGAGGTGCTCTTGGACGGTGTGGGGCGAGACGACCAGCGCCTCGGCGATCTGCGACGTCGAGTCGCCCTGCAGGACGAGCCGCGTCACCTCCTGCTCGCGGTCCGTGAGCCCGTAGGCCGCCATGAGGAGCGGCGTGATCCGGGCGGGGTGGGCGGGCTCCACGATGACGGCCACGCGACGCGCCCCGGATGAGACGAGCGGCGTCCCGTGGAGGACGATCCAGGTGCTGGAGCGCGACAGCACCCGCGAGACGGCGATCTCGCCGGGGTCCTCGGTGCCGCCGGCGCTACGAAGCGCCCGCGCCGCCACGGCGTGGATGGCCGACGGCAGGCTCTGAGCCTCCCAGTCGCCATCGGGGAAGTCGGCCAGCCAGCGCTCGACGCCGGGCGTGACCGACTCGACCTCGCCGCCGTCCGTGAGCACGACCAGGCCCGGGGAGTCGGGCCACTGAGGGTCCGTCGCCTCGCCGACCAGGAGGCCGGTCCGGGCGCCGCGCGCGAGGTGCGGTGCGATCGCCGTGATGAAGCCCTGCTCCTCGTCGGAGAACATCGCTTCGCCCGGCTCGCGGTAGAGGCCCATGGCACCCCAGACCTCGCCCGCGCGGGTGCGCAGGCTCGCGATCATCTCCTGGTCGCCCCCCATCTCCATGTTCTTCTGCCAGCGCGGGCTGCTCGAGGGATCGCCGCCGGTCGCCTCGTGAAGGGTGGAGATGCCACGCTCGGAGCCCGCGACGGCCGCGATCTGGTGGACGTCGTCCTCGTAGTACTCGGCCGCCAGGAACTCCGGCGGGTACTCGGGCATGCCAACCTGGAAGTGGCTTGTGATCAGCAGCGAGGCGGGGTCGATCGTGTACCAGCACGGGTGCCAGTAGTGCGGCACGGCGCCCTTCAGCACCTCGGTCGACTCCTGCCAGAACGTCACCAGGTCCTGGCCGCGCCCCGCGAGCTCGGCGATCCGGTCGTGCGCAAGTTCCTTTCCCAGCGTGCCCATCGCGGGGAGCCTAAGCGCGGGCGCTCCCAGGGGTACCGTCAAGCTCGATCGGGCTCTGCTCGAGCTCCCCGTCCGCGGGCGTTCGCTCGCCCACCGGGACGCCGGGCACTCCCCAGCAGCGGATCCGCAGCTCTGCCGGGCTTCGGTGCCGGACCTCCAGCTCGAGGAAGCTCTTGAACAGGGGCGGCTCGTCGCGGTCGAGGATCTCGGAGATGAAGAGATGGAAGGGCTCGGTGCGCAGCCACTTGTTCCGCGGATAGGTCCGCTGGAAGAGGCGACTCAGCTTTGGCTCGACCTCGTCGATGGCTCGGGCCTCGCGGCGCACCGGCTTCACCCCGAGGCGCTCGGCCATGTACTTGCTGGCCTGATTGGCGATCTCGGCCCTGCGCTCGGGGTCGCGGAACTCGCGGCGCAGGCCGCTGCTGAGGGCCAGCTGGAGCCCGCTCAGCACGAAGACCAGGTAGACAAGCGGCAGCCCTGCCACCACGAAGGTGGCCAGCCCCAGGACCTTGTGGTAGTCGAAGGAGGGCCAGATCAGCGCGACCATGAGGACGACGACGAGCACCCCGAGCGGGATGCCGACCGCCGCCAAGCCCGGGCTCGATTCCTTCGACTCCCGGGCGCGTCGGCTCTTCGTCTCGGGAGGCGGGGGCTCGTCTCGGATCCGCCTGCGGACCCTGGCCGCGACCACCGCGACCAAGGCGACGAGCGCGATCGCGAGCACCACGATCGCGGCGGCGCGGATCAGGTCTTGAACGACGTCGTCCTCGACCAGGAAGGTGAGCGCGGTCGACCCGAGCAGGAGCGCATACCAGGCGGCGAGCCCGCGGGCCCCGAGGCCGGTGAGGGCGAGGATCACCACGGGCAGGGCCACGGCCGCGAGCACGATCAGCCAGGTCGAGAAGGCGTCTCCCCACTCGTCGTTCCTCGAGCTGAACACCGCCAGGCCGGCGGCCAGCAAGCCCAGGAACAGGGTGTGGGCGAGCAACCTCGGGCGCCGCTCGGGGCGGGCGATCACCGCGGAGGCGAGCTGCGCCCCCGCCACCGCGGTCGCCAGCCAGACCATGTCGCTGAGCGCCCAATCGCCGGTGAAGAGCAGGTAGCCGAATGCCCCGGCGGTGAGAAGCCAGATCAGCGCGCCGAGGAGGAGCCCCCCGATGCGGGAGAGGAGCTCCCCGGCGTAGAAGGCAAGTGAGTCGCCCCGGATCGGGAACAGGCGCAAATCGCCGCGCTCCGAAACGGGGCGGGCCGGCGCCGGGCCGTCGAGGTCCTGCACGAGCGGGATCGAGTGCGTCTGCGACATGAAGGCCCCGGCGCCGCCCGAGACGATGTGCTGGATCTCGCGGGGCGCCTCGACCGTCTCGGGGCCGTCGGCCTCGCCCACAGGGACCGTGTAGCGCTGGTAGTTGTGGATGTCGCCGCCGATCGCCGCGACGTAGCCCAGCTCGGGATCGCTCACGACGTCGTCGACGGTGGGATAGCGCTCGGCGTCGGGCGCCCCCTCGCCCCATTCGATCTTGCAGGGGTGATAGCCCCCGTTGACGTAGAGCGGCTTGCCGGTGAGCAGCACCTTGGGCTTTTCGAGCCGGCGCGAGATCTGGCAGAGCCACTGCCCCTGCTCGTGGTCGACGGTCCCCTTCACCCCCGTGTCGATCGCCACCATGACGAGGTGCCGGGTCTCCATCGCCCAGTAGGGCCCCGGCTGTGGGGGAAAGCCCGCCGTGTTCGACCAGAGCCGGTCGCGTTTCGCGAGTAGCTCCTCGCGGTCGACGCGCGACGACTTGCGCCACAGGAGCCGCACCAGCCACTCGCGCAGGGGAAAGCTGCTCAGCCGGTGAGACAGGCGCGGCAGCGGCTCGGCGCCGCAGAAGTGCCACATGAGGCCGTCGAGCCCGTCGTACCAGTCGTGGTTTCCCGGCAGGGCGTAGATCGGGTTCGGGTACTCGCCGTACATCTCATAGAACTTCTCGGCGTACTCGTTGACGTCGCCGCTCGGGTAGACGACGTCGCTGAGGACGATCATGAAGTCGCTGTCGCCCTTGCCCTTCGGGATCGCCTCGGCGACGGCCCGCTGCGAGCGGTCGCCCTCGCCGGGGTCGCCCAGCACGAGGCACGTGAACTGCTCGAGGTCGCTGCGGTCGATGACGAAGTCGGGGGGCGCGCCACCCGCGCGCTGGGCGGCGACCCAGCGTGGGCGCTCGTCGAGCACGACGTCGTGGATCGACTTGATGAACTGGTCGTTGCGCGACTCGACCAGGACCCTGCGGGAGAACCAGGAGAAGCGCTTGCTCTCGACCTCCCTGACGCTCCCCTTCTCGAGCAGAGTCTCTGACGCCGCGTCCACCTGGCGCTTCGTCTGCGCCCAACCGGCTTCGGCCGCGGAGCGACGGGAGCTCACGGACCAGACCCTAGCTGCCCCGGCCGCCATCTCTCCGATCAATAGCGACGGGTGAACCCCACATTTCTGGGGTAGGCAGCGGCTGCCCCCGGCCGTAGGTTCGCCGCGATGACCGCAGGAGCGCGAACCCCGGAGGAGCTCGAGACGCTGCTGGAGGACGCGTTCGTCGTGCGGGACGGAGCAGCGCTGAGGAGCCTGTTCGAGGAGAGCGCCGTGCTCGCCACCGACGGCGGCGCCCGTGAGGCCCAGGGCGGGGAGGCGATCGAGCGTGCGGCGACCGCGATGTGGTGCGGCGAGATCACCTACCTCGCCGACCCGCGGCGGATCGTCCAGGCCCGCGACACGGCGCTGGTCGTGGCGGGCGGCGGCATCAGCGTCGTCCACCGCGGCGGCGACGGCGCCTGGCGCTACGTGATCTCACTGTTGAGTGACAACTCAGACCAACGGAAAGGACCAAGCAGATGACCGATGAGACGACACCTGACGCGGCCGTGACCAAGGCCGTCGCGAGCGACGAGGGCGAGGCGCGCTGGTGGTTCGGCGGCCTGGCCGTGATCAAGGCCACGGCCGAGGACACCGGCGGCCTCATGACGATCGTCGAGATGACCGAGCCCCCAGACACCGAGGCGCCGCTTCACGTCCACCACCGCGAGGACGAGGCCTTCTTCGTCCTCGAGGGCAGCGCGACGCTCTACGTGGGGGACGAGGTGATCGAGGCGAAGCCCGGCGACTACGCGATGGGCCCGCGCGACATCCCGCACCGCTACACGATCGGCCCCGACGGCTGCCGGATGCTGTTCATCTGCACCCCGGCCGGCTTCGAGAGCGTGGTACGCGAGATGAGCGTTCCCGCCGAGAGCCGGACGCTCCCGCCCGCGTCCGACGAGGAGCCGGACTTCGAGCACGTGGCGAAGGTCGCCCAGTCCGGCGGCTGCGAGCTCCTGGCCTAGGCCGTCAGCGCCCGGCTCCGTCGGGGCCGTAGACCTCCGCGTACTTCGCCTCGAGCTGGCGCAGGAGCGGGGCGGCGTCGAGCGGGCCCCCGGTGAGGCGCTCGATCATCTCGGCCGGTTCGTACTTGGCGCCGTGGCTGTGCAGGCGCTCGCGCAGCCAGTCGCGAAGGGGCTGGAGCGCGCCGCGGCCGACCTGCTCGTGGAGGTCGGGCAGGTCGGCCTCGGCCAGCTCCCAGAGCTGGCCGGCGATCACGTTGCCGAGGGCGTAGGTGGGGAAGTAGCCGAAGGCGCCCCCACCCCAATGGACGTCCTGGAGGACCCCATGGGCGTCGTCGGGGACCTCGACCCCGAGGTACTCGCGCATCCGGGAGTTCCAGGCCTCCGGCAGCTCGGCCGGCTCGAGCTGGCCGCTGAAGAGGCCGACCTCCAGCTCGAAACGAAGGATGATGTGGAGGTTGTACGTGGCCTCGTCGGCCTCGACCCGGATCAGCGACGGCTCGACCCGGTTGGCGGCCCGGTGGAGCTGGTCGGCGTCCACGGACCCGAACGCGTCCCGGAACACGTCCGAGAGGGTGGGGAGGAGGTGACCCAGGAACGGCCGGGAGCGGCCGACCCAGTTCTCCCAGAGCCGGCTCTGGGACTCGTGGAAGCCCAGCGACAGCCCGTGTCCGAGTGGGCCTCGGGCCAGCCTCTCGGGGATCCCGTTCTCGTACATCGCGTGCCCGGCCTCGTGCATCACCGCCCAGATGGCCGTCCCGACGTAGGTCTCGTCGTAGCGGGTCGTGATCCGCAGGTCGGTGGGGGCGATGGCGGTCGCGAAGGGGTGGACCGTCTCGTCGAGGCGGCGCTCATCGGGGTCGATCGGCATCGCGTCCAGCACGCGCCGCGCGAGCTCGCCCTGGGCGTCGAGCGGGAAGCTGCCGTGCAGGCAGGAGGCGTCGGGCCCGTCGGCGGCGCCGAGGCGCTCGAGCAGCGGCTGGAGGCCGTCGCGCAAGGCGGCCAGCACCGGCTCGAGCTGGGCGGTCCTCATGCCCGGCTCGTAGTCGTCGAGGAGCGGGTCGTAGGGATGGTCATACGGTGCGAAGCACTCGACGTACACGCGCGCCAGCTCGATGTTCCGCTCGAGGTAGGGGAGGAAGGCCGCGAAGTCGCTCGCCTCGCGTGCTTTCACCCAGGCCTGTTCGCCGGCTGAGCCAGCGCGCGTCAGCTCAGCCCGCAGCTCGGTGGGGACGCGCCTCGCCTTTGCCGTGTCTCGGGTGGCCACGCGCACGAGCCGGGCGTCGTCGGAGTCGGGGTCGGCGCCGTTCGTCTCCGCGGCCGCCCGCTCGACCACCTCGGCCAGCTCGTCGGAGACCACCAGCTCGTGCGAGATCCGCGCCAGGGTGGCGAGCATCTCCGAGCGCGGCTCGGCCCCGCCCGGGGGCATCTTCGTCCGCTCGTCCCAGAACACGAGCGCCCCGGCGCGCTCGAGGTCCGAGATGGTCTCGAACCGATTCCGCAGGTCTTCGAGCGCGGAGGGCATCGCGGCAGCGTAGTGGGCGGCGGGCTCAGTTGAGGGTGGTGAGCAGGTAGGTGGCCGCGAAGCCCAGGACCGTGGCGAGGCCGACGACCGTGGGGTCGATCGTTTGGCCCTGCTCTTCCCCGCGCCTGCGGTGCTGTTTCGGGGCGCTGAGCTGCGTGCGCTTCCGGGAGCATGGTCGTGGCCAGCGTCATCAGCACGGCACCGCCGGCGAATGCCTGGATGAAGCCGACGACGTCCCCGGATGCGCCGTCAAGCACCACGAAGCCGAGGGCCGCCGCGAGGGCGCAGGCGATCGTGACCAGCGCCCAGCTCCCCAGGATCCTGCGCTCGGACCAGCCGCTCGCGCCCTTGCGAACGGACAGGTCGGCCCCGGAGGCCGCCTCGGGCAGGTTCGAGATGAAGATCGCGGCCAGGAGCGCGGCCGAGACCTCGCCCTCCAGCACGGTGATGCCGAGCACGGCGGTCTCCGGGACCCCGTCCAGGGTCGCCCCGAGGAGGAGCGCCCGGGCGGAGCCACCTCCGATGGCACGGCTCCCCAGGTAGTAGGCGAGCGCCCCGGCGCCCAGCCCAGCGGCGACGACCTCAGTGCCCCCGAGGGCGAAGGCCTCCTCGGTGAGCTCGAATGCGAGCGCGCTGATCAGCGCGCCTGCTCCGAAGCCGAGGAGGAGGGCGATGGTTCGGTCCTTGGGTTTGAGCCAGACGGCGGCGGCCGCGCCGATCAACAGTGACGAGGCCGCGACGAGGCCCCAGATCCCGGCTTCGAGCACGGTGGTACGGTAGCCCGTGCCATGGGGTTGGCACACGGGGATGAGGCAGGAGCGGTCCGCGGCCTGCGGGCGGGCACCGGGGTCCTCGTCGCAGTCTGTCTGCTGGCGCTCGGCGCGAGCCAGGCGCGGGCGGCGGTCGAGTGCGGCGACACGATCACCCAGGACCGGAAGCTGAAGAAGAACCTGATCGATTGCCCCGCGACGGGGCTGATCATCGGCGCTCCCAACGTCACCGTCGATCTGAACGGCCACCGCCTCGACGGCGTCGGGGACAGCAACGGTGGAATCCTCAACTCGGCCGGGCACGACAACGTCGTCATCAAGGGCAGCGGCGGGAGGATCACCGCCTTCGGGCGGGGTGTCGAGATGAACGGCACCGCCGACAGCAGGATCCGGGGCGTCAAGTTCAGCAACAACGACAGCTCCACCAGCGCGATCGGGATCTTCCTCAACAACTCGACCGGCGTCGTCGTCCGCGGCAACCGGATCACCGAGATGAAGCAGGTCAACGCGGCGGGGATCGTGCTGCAGGGCACCCATGAGACGGACCTGATCGGCAACGAGATCACCTCCATCGCGGGTGGGGCCAGCCTTGGCATCCGGCTCTCGCTCGGGTCGACCGACAACCTGATCGACTCGAACGTCGTCCGGGGCGTCGGCAGCCGCGCGATCCTGATCGTGGACTCCGACGGGAACCGGATCCTGCGCAACCGCGTGATCCGTGGCCGGGACCGCGGGGTGGAGATCACTGAGGGGTCCGACGACACCCTCATCAAGCGCAACATCCTCATCCGCAACGAGGACGGCGTCCTCGTGCCGGCATCGATGGTCGGGAATGGGACGCGGATCATCCGCAACGTGGCACGGCGAAGCGAGGAGGACGGGATCGAGGTGGACATCGCAGATGCCGCCATCGGCCGCAACCTCGTCGTCAACAACGCCGACTGGGGGATCGAGGCGGAACCGGGCGTCACCGATCTCGGCGGCAACCGTGCGGCCGGGAACGGCGAGGGGCCCCAGTGCCTGAACGTGGCCTGCGGCCCGCCCTAGCCGCGCGTCCGTTGCCCTCGTCCTCGGACTAAGGAATAATGCGTCCGGCGCCGAACAAATAGGCGTGGCGGAAGTTCCGAGGTACGAGGGACCGTTCGGGCCGGCCCAGGCGGAGCGCCTCCTGTGGCGGGCCGCGTTCGGGGGCGGCGCGACGCAGGCCGAGAGGCTGGCGGAGAGGGGCCTCCAGGGCGCCGTCCGCTCGCTCACCCGGCCCCGCGACGAGGACCTTCGTGGCCCGGCCCCGCGTGACGACGACGGCGACCCGATCGCCCCGTACGACTCGTGGGGGCACGACGTGCTGTGGGCGCTCGACAGGATGGTGCGATCGCGCGCGCCGGCGCTCGAGCGGATGGCGCTGGTCTGGCACGACTGGTTCGCCACGGGCGACGTCTCCTCGCAGAAGCTCTCGATCAAGCAGTGGAAGCTGTTCCGCGAGCACGCGCTCGGGAGCTTCGAGGAACTCGTGCTCGCCGTCACCAAGGACCCGGCGATGCTCGTATGGCTGTCGGGGATCGACAACCACAAGGACTGGCCGAACGAGAACTACGGGCGCGAGCTGATGGAGCTGTTCACGCTCGGGGCGGCGGTCGACGGCTACCCCTACACCGAGGACGACGTCCGCGAGCAGGCAAGGGCCCTGACCGGCTGGACGGCGACCTGGCGCGAGGACGTCGGGTACACCAACTTCCGCTTCGAGCAGGGCCGCCACGACACTGGCCAGAAGACGGTCTTCGGGCAGACCGGCAACTTCGACTGGCGGGATTCCTGCCGCCTCTGCCTCGAACACGAGGCCCATGCGCCCTACCTCGTGGACAGGCTCTGGGGCCACTTCGTGCCCGTCCCGCCGGATGCGAGCACGCGGGCGGCGCTCGAGCAGCTCTACATCGAGCGCGGCTACGCGATCCGCCCGCTGGTCGAGGCCATCCTGATGCACCCGGCGGTCCACACGGGCCCCGCGATGGTGAAGCCGCCCGTGGTCGTGATCGCGGGCATGTTGCGGGCCCGCAAGCGGGGCGTCGACACGGACTCGTGGTCCTGGATCTCCGATCTCGCCGGGCAGCGGGTCTTCCGCCCCCCGAACGTCTCGGGCTGGGACGAGACCCGCTGGCTCGACACGTCCAGCTTCCGCGGGCGCTGGTACGCGAGCGCGCGGGTCTGCGAGGACCACCAGGTGGACCTGGAGGACTACAGCTCCACCGAGACCCCGGGCGAGGCGGTCGACAAGGCGCTTCGATTCTGGGGCCGGCCCACGATCACGGACGCGACGCGGGCCGAGCTCGTGGCGTTCGCCCAGGCGGCCCAGGACGCCGCCACGGCCGAATGGCAGGAGCGCCAATACCGCGGGCTGCGCCAGAACGCGCTGCGGATGCTGATCGCCAACTCACCCGACCAGCAGGCCTGCTGATGGCCTGTCACTGCAACGAGTTCTCGCGTGCGCACATCATGCGCCAGGCGGCCGCGCAGGCGGGCCGCGGCCTGCCGCGGATCGAGAAGGGGATGCCGCTGCCGGCGGGAACCGGCCTCTCGCGCCGCTCGTTCCTGCTGCGCTCGGGGGCCGCGGCGCTCTCGGTCTACGGTGCCTCGCGACTGGGCGTCGAGCAGCTGCAGGCCGGCGTCGCCCGGGCCCAGGGGGCGAGCTCGCCGGTGCTGGTGAGCGTGTTCCTCGACGGCGGCGCCGACGCCCTGTCGGTGCTGGCGCCGGTGGCGGGGCCGCAGAGCGGCGCCTACAACGACTTCCGCCCGAACCTGGCGCTCGGCGCGGGGGAGGGGCACGCGTTCGCCCCGGAGACGAACTGGCACTGGCATCCCAACGCCAAGCCGCTCGACGACATCCAGCGCGGCCTTCGCGTCAACGACCAGCCCACGGTTGGCATGACCGTCTTCCCGACGATCGGCTACACGGATCCCGACCAATCCCACTTCACCTCGCGCCACTACTGGGAGGTCGGCAAGCTCGACCCGACGGCCCGCACCGGCTGGATGGGCCGCCTGCTCGACCGCATCGGGACCGACGACAACCCGCTCCAGGGACTCTCGCTCGACGGCTGGCTCTCGCCCGGCCTGGCCACAGCCTCGAAGCCCGTGGCGGCGATCGACGGGACCGAGTACGACCTCTGGGCGCCGGGGGTCTGGGACGACGTCGAGCCGCTGATGCACAGCGCGATCGGCGAGATCGGGGCGGCCCACTCCGGCGGCTCGGACGTCGGCCGCAGGGTGGCCGGGCGCGTCGGCGAGCAGGCCTCGCAGCTCCACTCCCAGCTCGACGCCTTCGGCGACCTCACCGTCCCGCCTGCCTACCCCGACCACTGGTTCGGCGAGAGCCTGGCGGGGCTGGCGGCCATGCTCGACTTCGGGCTCGACATCAAGTGCGCCGCCCTGAGCGCCGCCGGCGGCTATGACACCCACGACAACCAGGACTCGAGCTTCGGCCAGGACCTGGGCACGACCGCTCAGTCCCTGAAGGCCTTCCAGCAGGACCTCGAGGCACGCGGGCTGGCCGACAGGGTCATCACCCTGGTCTGGTCGGAGTTCGGCCGCCGCCCGCACGAGAACGGCGACGGCGACGGCGCCGGGACCGATCATGGGGCGGCGGGCACAGCGCTCCTGTTCGGCAGGCGGGTGCGCAGCCAGGTCGTCGGCGAACTGGCCGACCTCTCGGACCTCGACGAGGACGACAACCTCAAGCACACGGTGGACTACCGGGCGGTCTACTCGGCGCTCATCGGCGAGTGGTTCAACGACGATCCGGCCGCCGTGATCGAACCGGGCGGCTGGTCGGCCGTCCCCGACCTGATCAGCTGATGCGCCGCGCGGTCACCGCGGCCCTGCTGGCGGCGCTGGCGCTGGGGACGGCGGGCTCCGCGACGGCCGGCGAGACCACCAAGGTGGGGGTGCGGGCCTCGGAGTGGAACCTGCTTCTCAGCCGCGTGTCGGTGAGCCCGGGCGAGGCGGAGATCCAGTATCAGAACGCGGGCGAGGACCCGCACGACCTCCAGATCAGGCGCCGCGGCTCCGAGCGGGTGCTCTCGATCGCCGAGCTGGAGCCTGCCGGCGTCGACGAGCTGGAGCTGCGTCTGAGGCGCGACTCGCGCTACGTGATGTGGTGCTCGACCCTGGACGGCAAGCACCGCACACTCGGCATGGAAGCCGAGCTGCGGGTGCGCAAGCGCTGACTCAGCCGCGCTCGCGCAGGCGCCTGACCGCGTCGACCGCGCTGGTGCGGGCGTTCACCATGCCCAGCATCGCCTTCTCGCCGATCGAGCCCGCTGGCGGCATCGCGCCCAGCTGCCGAGCCAGCTCGCTGGAGTCGGTGTAGGCGCGGTTCTCGACGATCAGGCCGTCCTCGACCGTCAGCAGATCGAGGCCCTCGATCCTGATGGAGGCTCCGGTCGGGGTCAGCCCCTGGAACCTCTCGTCGCCCGTGAAGGTCCCGGTCGCCTGCCAGCGGACGGCGGCCTTGTCGCCGTAGGCGACGATGTCGGCCACCACCATCTCGAAGTCGGGGAAGGCGCGGAACAGGCCGCCGAAGAAGGCCCTCAGGTCCTGAGGCACCTTGAGGTCGGCCATGCCGTAGAGGTAGTCGGTGCCGCCGGGCTTCCAGACGGCGACCATCGCGTCGAGATCCCGTGCCTTGATGGCGTCGAAGTAGGCCGTGGCGACCTGCTTGGCGGAGGCGGACTTGGGCTTGGAGTCGGTCTTCGTCGTGGCCATGCGTGGAATCTATCCTGGCGCGTCCCCGAGCAGCGCAGCGAGGTCCGCCGGGTCGGTCACCGGACGCCGGCAGGCGAAGTCCTCGCAGACGTACGCAGCCGCCAGGCCGTCGAGGGCGTCGCGCTCGAGCATCAGCTCGGGGCGTTCGGTTCCGTCGGTCCCACCGGCCAGCACCAGGTGGGGGCGCAGCTTCGCGCGGACGATGGCCGCGAGCTCGCCGAGGTCGCCGGGGCCCCCGCCCTGTGGCGCCACCAGCGCCACTTCATTCGCCTGCGCCAGATGGAAGTCGGCCGCGCGCAGGAGGTGGGCGAAGGCGTGGGGGTGGCGGCCGGCGACGGGCCCGAGCAGGCGGATGACCGACACGGCGTGCTCCGAGTAGCGGGCGGCGCCGGTCAGCGCGGCCAGGCGCAGCAGGCCGAGGGCAGCTGAGGAGTTCCCGGACGGGATCGGGTGGTCCTCGGCGTCCTTGCGGCGCGCGATCAGCTCCTCGTGGTCGTGCGAGGTCGTGAAGAAGCCGCCTCGCTCGGGGTCGGCGAAGCGCTCGACCATCGCGTCGGCGGTCTCGCGGGCGGCGTCGAACCAGCGGACGTCGAACGTGGCCTCGTACAGGACCAGGAGGGCCTCGACGAGGTAGGCGTGGTCCTCGAGGTAGGCGTTGAGCTTGCCCGATCCCTCCTTCCAGGTCCGAAGCAGCCGCCCGTCGTCCGCCCGCATCCGGGTCCAGATGAACTCCGCGCAGGCCTCCGCCGCCTCGAGGTAATCGGGGCGGCCGAGCACCGCCCCGGCGTCGGCCAGCGCCGCGAGCATGAGCGCGTTCCAGGACAGGAGCCGCTTGTCGTCGAGGCCGGGCCAGGCACGCCGGGAGCGCAGCTCGTAGAGCACCTCACGCGCCCGGTCGAGGCCGGGCGGCTCGGCCGCGCCCGCCCCGAGGGGCACGTGCAGGATGTTTCGCCCCTCGAAGTTGCCGGCGGGGCTCACGCCCCAGTAGCCCAGGATCTGCTGCGCCTCCTCGCCGAGTCCGGCGGCGGCCAGCGCGGCCTCCAGCTCGTCTGCCTCCCACACGTAGAAGCGGCCCTCCTCGCCCTCCGAGTCGGCGTCGAGCGCCGAGTAGAAGCCGCCCTCGGGGCCCCGCATCTCGCGCAGGGCCCAGTCGAGGGTGCGCTCGGCGACGGTGCGCCAGCGCTCGTGGCCGAGGGCCTGGTAGCCGTGAAGGTAGGCGCGCGCGAGGAGCGCGTTGTCGTAGAGCATCTTCTCGAAGTGGGGCACCAGCCAGACGGCGTCGACCGAGTAGCGGGCGAAGCCCCCTCCGATCTGGTCGTGGATGCCACCGGCGGCCATCGCGTCGAGCGTGCGCGTGGTGATCTCGGTCTCGCCGCGGGCGAGGAGGAACTCGATCGCAGAAGCCGGGGGGAACTTCGGCGCGCCACCGAAGCCGCCGTTCACCATGTCGGCCGCCATCCGCAGGGAGCGGCTCGCCGCCTCGAGCGCCTCGGATCCCAGGGCCTCGGGGGCGGGCTCGAGGCGCCCCACGGCGTTCAGCTGCTGACGGATCCCAGCGGCCGAGTCCCGGATGCGCTCGCGCTGGGAGCCCCAGGATTCCACCACGGCCTCCATCACCATCCGGAAGCTCGGCATCCCGTGACGCGGTTCGGGCGGGAAGTAGGTGCCGCCGTAGAACGGCACCCCCTCTGAGTCGCAGAACGCCGTGAGCGGCCAGCCGCCCTGTCCGGTCATGCCCTGAACGGCCTCCATGTAGATCGCGTCGACGTCGGGACGCTCCTCGCGGTCGACCTTCACCGGCACGAAGTGCTCGTTCATGTACGCGGCGGTGTCCGGGTCCTCGAAGGACTCGTGCTCCATAACGTGGCACCAGTGGCACGACGAGTAGCCGATGGAGACCAGAAGCGGGCGGTCCTCGGCCCGGGCCCGCTCGAGCGCCTCCGGCCCCCACGGGTACCACTCGACCGGGTTGTCCTTGTGCTGGAGCAGGTAGGGACTGGACTCCTGGGCGAGGCGGTTGGCCATCACCACCGAGGCTACCCACCCGCGCCGGCCGGCCCGGCGCGTGCGTCGATTCGCGCGGTCGCCCGTGCCTTCACCCGATCCGGGATCAGCGGCCCGAGGCGGTTGCGGTTGCCTGCGACAACGCGATAGGTCGCATCCGTGACCGGCTGGGCGGCGCCCGCGAGCGCGCCCAGCACGGGCCCGCCCGGCAACAGCCGCAGCAGTTCGGTCAATGCGCGGCCCGCGCTGTGGACCGTCCCGCCGGGCTCGACGAGGTGAAATGAGGCCATGCGGGTCGCATCGTCCATGCCCGGCAGGAGCGCCGTGGCGTCGGGATCCTGAAGCGCGAGCGGGCGCAGCGTGCGGCGGCGGTCCCAGGCCAGAACCAGCGCCAGGGCGGTTCGGCAGAACCCGCAGTCACGGTCGTAGACGAGCACGCGCGGCTGATCGACCTCGCTCATTCGAGCGAGGAGCCATGACCATATGTCCGTTGGCGGGCCCGCGGGCTAGGTTGCGGTCACGTCGCGAGCGAACGTCTCGAACGCGTTCAGGAAGCGCTCGACGTCCTCGTCGGTGTGGGCGATGGACAGGGTCCACTCCTCCTCGACGCCTGGGGTCATGAAGATCCCGTGGTTCATGTGGTAGAGCCACCCGAGCGTCGAGAGTTCCCCGTCGACCTTGGTCAGGTAGTCGCGGTACTCGCGGATCGGCTCCGAGGAGAAGATCACGCAGCCCTTCGCGCCCATGCCCTCGGTATAGGCGGGCAGGCCGTAGCGCTCGACGATCTCCGAGCAGGCGGCCTTCAGCTTCTCGTTCGTGGCCTCGAGCGTGTCGTAGGCATCGCCGACCAGCACCTCGGTCAGGGTCGCCTGGGCGGCAGCCATCACGAGCGGGTTGCCGTTGAACGTCCCGTACTGGTGGACGCGCCCCGAGGAGATGAGCTCGGCGATCTCCTCGGTCATCCCGATCGAGCCGCCCGGGTAGCCGCCACACGTGGCCTTCGCGAGGGTGATCAGGTCGGGCTGCACGCCGAAGCGCTGGGTGGCGCCGCCGTAGCCGATGGTCGCGCCGGTCTTGACCTCGTCGAAGATGAGCTTGACGCCGTGGGCGGTGCACAGCTCGCGGACGCGCTCCAGGTACCCCTCGGCCGGCGGGATGATGTTGATGTTCATCATCGCCGGCTCCATGATCAGCCCGGCGACCTGGCCCTCGAGCTTGTTGAGCGCGCTCTCGAGCGCGTCGGCGTCGTTGAACGGGACCGCGCGCGTCAGGTCGGTGACGGCCTTGGGATAGCCCTCGCCGTAGACGACCGAGCGCGGGTCGTCGCGCTCGCCCAGGTCCTCGAGGTCCGGGTAGACCGAGACCATCACGGCGTCGTGGTGGCCGTGGTAGGAGCCCTCGATCTTGAGGATCACGTCGCGGCCGGTGGCGCCGCGCGCCAGGTGCACGGCGGCCATCGTCGACTCCGTGCCCGAGTTGGTGAAGCGCCATTGCGGGAGGTTGAAGCGCGTTACGAGCTCCTCGGCGACCACGATCGAGCCGTCGGTGGGGGCGGCGAAGTGCGTGCCCTCGTCGACCCTGGCCTTCACCGCGGCGCCGACCTGCGGGTTGGCGTGGCCGATCACGCATACGCCAAAGCCGTTGTGGAAGTCGGTGTACTCGTTGCCGTCGACGTCCCAGACGCGGGATCCCTGGCCCCGCTCGATGTAGACGGGCCACGGGTCGTTTTCCTGGAACGAGGAGGGGACGCCGCCGGGCATAACCTTGACCGCTCGCCGGTAGCGCTCCGCCGACGTGGGGGTGCGGTCGGCGAGCTTGGCGCGCTCGCGGTCGGTCAGCTCCTTGATTCGGCCCCGGTCGATGTGGCTGGCGGCGCTGGCGGTGATGGCGGTCTCGACGGTCATATCTCCTGCGATCGGTCGGGTTCGAACGGCGTGCGGCGCGTTCACGCTCTTCCCGGGGAGGGTAACTGGCGTTTGGGGGTAGGCCTGTACAAGCCTGAGACAACCGATGCGCCGGGACGGCACCGCGCCGAGGCGGCTGAGGGTATATACTTGCGTACGCAACTACTTTTGGAGGACGGCGATGAAGCTCGAGGGCATCCACCACATCACGGCGATCACCGGCGACGCGCAGCGAAACGTCGACTTCTACGCGGGGACGATGGGCCTGCGGATGGTGAAGAAGACGGTGAACCAGGACCAGCCGAGCGTCTACCACCTCTTCTACGCCGACGAGCAGGGCAGCCCTGGGGCCGACCTGACCTTCTTCGAGTTCCGTGGCGCGCCCGAGGGCCGGGCCGGCGCTGGAATGGTTCATCGGATCGTCTGGCGGGTCGGCTCCGAGGAGGCCCTGGGCTTCTGGGCGGAACGGCTCGAGGGGGCCGGGGTTGAGGCCGAGCGCCGGAACGACTCGCTCGTGTTCGCCGATTCGGAGGGGCTCGCCCATGAGCTGGCCGTGGTCGAGACGACCGACGCGCCGCTGATCGCGGACCACCCGGAGGTCCCGCGCGAGGTCGCGCTCCAGGGGTTCCACGCGGCGAGGGCGTACACGGACGATCCGGCAGCCAGCGAGGGCCTCCTGCGGGACGCGCTGGGGTTCACCGGTGGCGGCTCGCAGTGGGAGGCGCGCGGCTCCGACCGCGGCGGGCTCTGGTACTACGACCAGGCGCCGGATGAGCGCGGCATGCAGGCCGCCGGCACGGTCCACCACATCGCGTGGGCCTCGCAGATGGACGAGCACGAGAAGTGGCGTCAGCGGGCGATCGAGGGCGGCGCCCAGCCGACGCCGGTCATCGACCGGTTCTGGTTCCGCTCGATCTACTTCCGCGAGCCCAGCGGCGTGCTGTTCGAGATCGCCACGCTCGGACCCGGGTTCGGCGTCGACGAGGACCCGGAGCATCTGGGCGAGAAGCTGATCCTGCCCCCCTTCCTGGAGGATCGCCGCGAGGAGATCGAGGCGGCGCTGGTGCCGGTGACGAACCCGCGGGAGGCGGCGCGCGCCGGGTAGGCACCCCGCCCCGCCCCGCCCCGCCGAGGCGGCGAGCGTTGTCGGGTTTGTTCCACCACATGGGCGTTTTCCGACAACGCCCGCCCCCTCGTAGGCTGCCCCCGTGGCCGACGTCCCGGCGAATGACCTCGAGGAGACCCTCGACAGGCAGGG
>CAWCRN010000006.1:0-18268 GCA_963797835.1 uncultured Solirubrobacterales bacterium | reverse complement strand
AGCGGAGGCGGAGGACTTGCGGGTTGCAGGCCTCTCGCGAGCTGACCTCGCCCCCTCCGGAAGCCCGACCGGCTCGAATCAGGGGCGAGGGGTGGAACGGCGGATGCAGGTCACGCCGAGCCCCGCGAGGTAGTCCATGCGCTCGATGAGCCCCGGCAGGTCGCCGCAGCCGTCGCCGTCGCTGTCGAAGAACGTCTGGACGTCGAGGCAGTAGACGACCCCGTTCGTCCACCAGAGATCGCTCGTGGCCTTGTGCCGGGTCACGTCACCGCCGGCAGGACGTGACGCCCGAAGGCCTCGATGAAGGCGGCCTGCTCCTTGCCGACATGGTGCAGGACGATCTCGTCGAACCCCAGCTCCGCCGCCTCCTGGATCCAGGCGAGGTGGCGCCCGGGGTCGCTGGAGACGAGCACGCCCGCGCGGACGTCCTCGGGCCGGACGTGCCGGGCGGCCTCGTCGAAGTGCTCCACGGTTTCCAGGTCCCAGCACACCGGCGGACTGAAGAGGTTCGCCCGCCACTGGTCGTGGGCGATCGCCAGGGCCTCCCCATCGGTCGGGGCCCAGGCGAGGTGGACCTGGAGCAGCATCGGCTTGCCCTCGCCGCCCCCCTCACGGAAGGCCTCCACCACCCGCTCGAGCTGCGCCCGGGGCCGGTGGATCGTGGCCATCCCGTCGGCCCACCCCCCGATCCAGCGCGCCGTCTCGGCCGTCACCGCCGCGCCGAGCAGCGGCGGCGCGTCCGGAGGCAGCGTCCAGAGCCGGGCCCGGTCAACGGTCACGAGACCGTCGTGGCTCACCTCCTCGCCGCGGAGGAGGGCCCGGATGACCTCGGCGCACTCCGCCAGACGGGCGTTGCGCACCGGCTTCGGCGGCCAGCGCCCCCCGGTGATGTGCTCGTTGGAGGCCTCGCCGGAGCCCAGGCACGCCCACAGCCGCCCGGGGAACATCTCGGCGAGCGTGGCGATGGCCTGGGCGACGATCGCGGGGTGGTAGCGCTGGCCGGGGGCGGTGACGACCCGGAATGGCAGCCCCGTGGCGCCGAGGGCAGCGCCGAGCCAGGACCACGCGAAGCCCGATTCCCCCTGGCGCTCGCTCCAGGGCGAGAAGTGGTCCGAGGACATCGCGACCTGGAACCCGGCATCCTCGGCGGTCCGGACATCGGCCAGCAGCCGGCTCGGCGCGATCTGCTCGTGTGAGGCGTGCCAGCCGACGCGCACGATCCGGAGAACCCCGAGGGTCAGGAGCGGAAGCGCTGCGCCAGCCGGCGTCCCGCGCCCCCGCTCTTGTCGGTCGCCTTGCGCGAGGTGCTGAACGGCTTCGAGAAGGGCCAGCCGAGCTTGCCCGGCGCCTTTCGCCCAGTGCGAGCGCCGCCGCCGAGGGCCCGCCCGACCCCGCGCTGGGGCCCCCGCGACGCAAGCGGCAGGGCGAGCGCCAGTAGGAACAGCACGACGCAGATCACGATGATGACGGCGATTGTCACGACCCACCCTGGCCTCTCGTCTCCGCTGCCCTCAATACCCGGGCACGGCGAGGCGGAAACGAATGGGCCGACCGGCTTGAGAGCGGCAGCGAGGCTCGGCCACCAACGTCTGCGCTCTGGCGGGCTGAGGCACCGGCTACGGCGTTAGCAGGTAGAAGCGCCAGAAGTCGTTGTCGATCGGCGCGACCTCGCAATCCGCGAAGCCAGCCTCTTCCGCGTAACCGCGCACGGTGTCCTCGCGCATGACGGTGCCGGTTCCGGCGGCGTTCTCACCGACCATCCCCACCGGAAGGCAATGGAGGAGCCGTTCACGTCCTCGCCGTCTTTCTCTTCGTCCCATGTGGACGATGCGCTCAGGGAGCGAAGGACCCACGCTGCGGACAGGGCCGGCGCTCCATGCGTGATGAGCTCGGCCCGACATTCATCGGTCGCCGGCGCGGCCCGGTGGCCGCTGGCCTCGGCACTGGGAGGGAGCGCGATGTCCACCGATACCTACGAGAGGTCGGACACCTACGAGGGGTCGGCGTGGAGCGGATGGATCGTGTTCGCCGGGTTCGTGATGTTGATCGATCGGCGCCGTCGACATCATCCAGGGCATCGCGGCCCTGGCGAAGGACGAGGTCTTCATCGTCACCGAGTCGGATCTCCTCGTCACGACCGACTTCACGACGTGGGGATGGGCCCTGATCATCTGGGGGATCGTGATGGTCCTCGCCGGGGCGGCGCTCTTCGCCGGCAAGGAATGGGGTCGCTGGTTCGCGATCGTCGCGCTCATCATCAACGCGCATCGGCCAGATCGCCTGGTTCCCGGCCTACCCGCTGTGGAGCCTGCTCGGCATCGGGCTCGGGATCGCGGTCCTGTACGCGCTCACGGCGGGCTGGAAGGCGGCGAAGGCTGACCTGAGGGCTGACGCGAGCGTCTGACGCGGGGCTCCCGTCGGCTGCTGTCTCGCTCCGGCGCGACCGCATCAGCAACCAAGAGAGGAAACGACCATGAGCGACACCCCAACAGCGGTTCAGGACGGGAATCCCTACGGCGGCGTGCCGAGCGGTGGGATCACGCTTCCGCCGTATTACCGCCCGACCCCCGACCTCGTCAGCAACAACCTCTACTACCCGGGGCAGGAGGAGCTCGGCCCCGACGAGATGCGGGTCTCCTTCATCGGCAGCACGCCGATCCCGGTCACGCGCTCACAGGCCGGCACCTGCATCATGGTCGAGCTCGGCAACGGCAAGCGGTTCTTCTTCGACTTCGGGTCGGGCTGCATGCGCAACATCATCGCGATGGCGGTCCCGCTGCCGACGGTCAACGACATCTTCTTCACCCACCTGCATGTGGATCACTACGCGGATCTGCCCTACCTCTACGCCTTCGCGCCGTGGGTGGGGCGCTGGAAGCCGCTGCGCGTGCATGGGCCGTCGGGCCGCACCCCCAAGGACGGCATCGGCCAGATGATCGAGGGCATGAAGATGATGACCCACTGGCACACCGACTCCTTCAACGCCTGCCCGATCGGCGACGGCTATGAGGTCGAGGTCAACGAGTTCGATCACACCGACGACAACGGCGTCTGCTACGACCAGGACGGCGTGACCATCCGCCACTGGCGACGCTCGCACACCAAGGACGGCGCCTCCGCCTACCGGCTGGACTGGAACGGGTTGTCGTTCGTCTGGACCGGGGACGGCCGGCCCGACGAGCTCTCGGTGGAGCTCTCCCAAGGGGTGGACATCTTCGTGACCGAGGTGCAGCCCGACACGGGGAACCTCCAGGCGCTGAAGTTCGGGATGCCCCCCGTGATGCTCACCAACACGATCGACCAGGCACACAGCGTCCACTACGCCGTCGGCTACATGTTCGAGAAGATCCAGCCGCGCCTGGCGATGGTCACCCACATGTCCTTCGACGAGGAGCTGGTCCCGGAGATCGTCGCCGGGATCCGCCACCACTACCACGGGCTCTTCCAGTTCGGCGCGCCCGATGTGGTGGTCGTCAACGCCACCAAGGACGCGATCTGGACCCGCAAGGCGGTGATCCCCGAGGCCGGCAACATGACGCGCCCCACCCCGCGGGAGGCCGCCGCCCTGTTCGACCTGACCCCGACGAACCTCGAGGTGACGTTCCCGACGCCGCGCCACAGGATCGCCGACACGTTGGACCCGGCCGTCTTTGGGCGGGAGATCGATCCGCGGGAGTACTACCCGGCGGATCTGTACCGCGAGCCGGAGCCCAACTTCCCGGACGGCTTCACGATCGATGTCCGCCAGGTCGCCCTGCCGAAGCTGCGCCACCTCCAGGAGAAGCTCGCGGCCAAGGAGGATCAGCTGCAGCACATCGTCGACGCCATCGAGCGTGCGGAGAGCTAGCGAACGCGCACCCGAAAGGAGGACTGAGCATGACGAGCACGTTTTCGACCGGGGTCCATCAGGCCGGCCGGCTGGCTCGGGAGCTTCGACTGCACCTGGCGAACCTCCTCCTCCCGGCGGAGCACAAGGTTGACGTCGGCGAAGGGGTCCGCAGCGGCCGGGGGACGGGGGCCCACGGACATCTCACCCTCGCCTTTCCCATGAAGTCCCGCGCCGGCAGCTCAGCGGTTCGCGAGCTCATGGCCGGCCTGCAGGCGGAGCTCTCTGACGCGGCAGATGCGATCGGCACGTTGCACTACTGCCGGTTCATTGCCCTGGACGACGAGGCGGTCTACCTCCTCGCCGACTTCGATGGGCGACTCGACGATGCCCTCGAGGATCTTGCCAACCACCTCGGCCCCGTCTTGGATCCCGTACTCGGGCATGTGAGCGATCCACCGCCGACGCCGGTGGCGGCCAATGCGAGGGCCTTCGTCGCCTGGGCGAGGGCCCATTGCATCCGTACGTTGGCCGACTTCGCCTACTCGGCCTACCCCGGCGCCACGGCACGTCAGATCAGATCCGAGGCTGCCAGCGCGGGTGTCGAGCTGGACGCTGCGAGCGCGCAGCAGCTTCCCCTCCTCGTGATCATGCCGATGAAAGGCCGCCTCGCCATCCTCGCGGTCCAGGCGGCCTTCCGGGTGCTGCCTCGCTACATCAGCAAGGGCGGAGACGCCGTAGGCACTGTTCACTTCGCCTTTCTGGTGAAGCTTCCGCACAATCAGGTCGGCTTCTTCACCATCTATGACGGCCCCTTCGACAAGTACGCCCAGGATTTCGCCGACCAGCTGGGACCGGCCTTCGATCTCCTTTTCCTCTTCACCAAGAATCCACCGCCGACGCCCACCTCGAAGAACGCAGTGCCGTTCTCCAAGTGGGTGAAGGACCACGATCTGGCGCCACTGGCCTTCTACTCCGGCTACGCCGGCCTCCAGGTCCAGGATGTCAAGGCTCTCCTCGCCGAATCCCAGGGCGCACCCCAGCAGGCGCGAGCAGCGGAGCGGGGTGAGTGATGGACACTCTGGACCTGCCTGACATCCAGGGGATCGTCGTTCGCGGATATCGGATGCCGACGGTGCGCTACTTCCTGCTGAAGGTGGGGGCGCCCGACGCGGCCCGCGCTGCATTGGGGCGTCTCACGTCGGGCGACGAAAGCGCTGCGCCCCAGATCACGACTGCCGAGGATTGGCATGTGGCGACCCCGGGACCGAACGACGATCCAACGATGTCGCCGAAGTGGAAGCCGGACTACTGCCTCAACGTCGGCATCACGTGGCCTGGGCTGGTGGCGCTTGGCGTGACAGATCGTCTTCCGCCGATTCCGCCCGGATCCTTCGATGCCTTCGTCGAAGGGGCGGCGGAGCGGGCGGGTCGAGTCGGTGACCACGGAGACAGCGGACCGGAGCACTGGGTCGGCGGATTCGGAACGGGTGACGATCACGTCATGATGGCGCTCTACGCCCTGACCCCGGAGGCGCAGGAGACCTACAGCCGCGAGCTGACCGCGCTCTTCCAGGACGGCAACGCGTTCGAGCTTCTGTCGCATCATGATGGCGCCGTCATGGTGGAAACGGTCGACGGAGTGCCCGTGCCCGTGCCGAAGACGCACTTCGGGTACACCGACGGCATCAGCGTGACACCGCGGATCCGCGGTGGTCCGGAGCCTGTCGCCCCCGATCATCAGGAGCCGTGCGAGCCGTGGCTCTTCGTCCTCTCCGAGGACGCCGACAGCTACCGACTTCCAAGCCCGCCGGGCCTCTGGCGCAACGGGAGCTTCGGCGTGTTCAAGATCATCGAACAGGATGTGGTCGGCTTCGAGGCCTTTCTGCAGGCGAACAAGGACCAGATCGATCCGGAGCTGCTCGCCGCCAAGATGTGCGGCCGCTGGCGCAACGGCGTTCCTCTGGCGCTCTCCCCGGACACGGATTCGCCTCCCGGGGGCATGACCGCGGAGCAGCTGAACGACTTCGAGTATGTGAACAGCGACGGCTCGGGTGACCCCCGAGGGCTGCGCTGTCCCGTCGGGGCGCACATCCGTCGGGTCAATCCGAGGGGCCAGCCGGTCCAAGGCCAGGGAACACCCGGGGGGAGCAACAACGGTCACCGGCTGATTCGCCGAGGTATGCCGTACGGGCCGGCGTACGACCCCAGCGTCCCGTACGACGGTGTGGAGCGGGGGCTCCTCGGCTACTTCATCAACACCTACATCGAGAACCAGTACGAGTTCGTATTGAAGGAGTGGGTTGAGGAAGGCTCGTTCGCCGGCCGAGTGAGGCTGAACCCAAGATCGAAGGATGTCCTGATCGGGGCCAATGACCCGGCCGACAGCATCTTCGAGATCCCCCGAGATGAGGGCCCGCCGTTGAAGATGACCGGGTTCTCGCGCTTCATCACGACCAAGGCAGCCGCGTATTGCTTCCTCCCGAGCATGACGGCGCTGCGGTGGATCGCGGCGGCCTCCCCCGATGACAGGGTGTTGACGACACCGGGCTCGTCGTCGACGAGCGATGCCGCGAGCCCGCAGGAGCAGTACGAGGCGGCGCTGGCTCGGGTGACATCGGCCGAGTTCCGAGGTGCGCCGGCCAGAGTCAAGCAGGACACGCTCTGGGAGCTGATCTCCTCGTCGCCCTACGAGCGACTTCCCTCGGCGGAGGTCACCACGTCCCGGACCATGCGCCGGCTCGCGAAGCGTGCCTTCCTGCGAAGGGCATTCGAGCAGGACGACGATGTGCGCCCGCCGCGTGCCAAGGCCTTCCACACCTTCGGGACGGTCGGGAAGATGAGATTCGAGGCCGACGGCGAGCACCCGTTCACGGGCATCTTCGACACCGGAGCCGTGGGGTTCGTCCGGGCATCGCTGGCGGTGGGCATGCCGAACTACAGCCCGGCCGCCGCTTTGAAGTTCCTGCTCGATGGCCCGCATCCGTCCCAGAACCTCCTGCTGCACCAATCGCTCGACAAGCAGGCGAGCCGGGACTTCTTCGAACGGGCGCCGACCAATCACACCCTGGCACCCTGCACCTTCCCCAACACGCTCATGGTGCCGCTCCTCAGGTTCTGGCTCTCCCGGATCTCGAGCCCCATCGAGCTGCAGCGGCTGGATCATCTGGCGGTGATCACGAACGACGGGACAGAGGTCGAGCACGCCTGTGCGCCGGAGCTGGTGTACCTGTACGGCACGCATGAGGTGCGCAACGACCCTGCGTTGACCGCAGACTTCCGATCACTCCTCGCCGAGATCCCCGCGGAGACGCCGTTGTACCGGATGTACGGCAGAGCCAGCCAGAGTGCCGAGCAGGTCTACATCGGGTCGATCACGCTCGAGTCGCCATTCGTGGCTTCGGAGTTCGGGGACCAGATCCTGGCCTTCCAACACGCCTGGCCCGTGACTGAATCGTCGTCGTGACATGCATCTGGACGAGAGAGCGACAAGGGCCATGACGGAGACGTCGGGCGCGGGTCCCGCGAATTCGGCCACCGAAGCCATCCCGCTCACCGTGCTGACGGGATTCCTCGGCGCCGGCAAGACGACGCTGCTGAACCGCATCCTCACCGGCGACCACGGCCTTCGCATCGCGGTCCTGGTGAACGACTTCGGCTCGATCAACATCGACGCCGACCTCGTGGTCGGAGTTGAGAGCGAAGGGGACATCATCAGCCTCGCCAACGGCTGCGTCTGCTGCAACGTCAGGGACGATCTGGTCGCTGCGGTGACGCAGGTGACGGCGCGGCCCGAGCAGCCCGAGTACATCCTCCTCGAGGCCAGCGGAGTGGCCGAGCCGTCGGGCATCGCGCTCACCTTCATGGACGAGGGCATGCGAGACCGGATCAGGTTGGACAGCATCATGTGCGTCGTGGACGCGGAGCAGGTCTTCGCTGCGCCCGAGTTGATGGAGCTGAAGCTCCGCCAGATCGCCTTCGCCGACATGCTCGTCCTCAACAAGGTCGATCTCGTCACCTCGGAGGAGATCGATCGGATCAAGGCATGGCTCGACGACCGCTTCCATCGCTACCGGCTCGTCGAGGCCTGCGGCGGAGATGTGCCTCTGGAGATCCTGCTGTCGGTCGGTCGGTTCGATCCCTCTCGACTCGATGGCGCAGCTCCGCCTGAGCAGGACAAGCATGTTCTCGACTGCGGTGATCCCGAGTGCGGGGACTCCGGTCACGTCCATCGGCACGATCACTCGCAGGGGTTCGGGACGTGGAGCTACGACACGGCCCAGCCTCTTTCCCTGGACGCGCTGCGGGAGACGGCGCGCAAGCTCCCGGCCGGCGTCTACCGATGCAAGGGCGTGGTTCACACCGGCGACGAACCGGACCGGCGGGCAATCCTGCAGGTCGTCGGCAAGCGGGTGGATATCGCGGTCGGCGATGAATGGAATGGCCGAGAGCCGCGGACCCGGATCGTCGCCATCGGAGCGCGCGATGGAATGGATGAAGCCGAGCTGCGCAGGGTCTTCGACGGATGCCGTGCCGCCTCACCCCTGCGCGGCGAGGAGCGGGTCCCCCTCTGAAGGTGGAGTGCCGAGGCGGCGCGGAGCGCTACGGCGCCGACTCGCTCGAGGTCTCCTCGACGTCGCGATGCTTGTCCCGTAGCCCGGCCGCCCAGCGGTGCGGGCGCTGTTCCGGAGCCGGCGCACTCTCGAACGCGGGCATCGCGTCGCGCGGGTGGGCCGCGAACCAGGCCGCGTAGCGGCCCGCGAGCGGGGTTGCGCTCAGGCCGTGCAGGAGGACCGAGAGGCCGACGGTGAGAAAGATCGTGTTCAGCAGCACCGACTCGTTCGCGAGGTCGGCATCCTCGACGAGGATCACCGCGAACACGATCGACGCCAGTCCTCGCGGCCCGAACCAGCCGAGGAACGCGACCGTCGGCAGCCTGGCGCCGGATCCGAGCATCGCCAGCGCCACGGGAACCATGCGCACGACGCGTCAGGCTGAGCAGCGCATACAGGACGACCTCGGCGGAGAGGTCGTCGAGCACGGGCACGAGCATGACGGCGCCGAAGAGGATGAACGTGACCGCACCGAACAGGCCGCCCGCCTCTTCGAGGAAGAGCGTCACCTCGCCGCCGACCTCGCGACGCAACCCGCCGAAGACGGCACCCCCGACGAAGGCGGCGATGAACCCGCTGCCGCCCATCCACACGGCAAGCCCGTAGGCGAGCGCGGCCCCGGCGACCGGGACGACCTGGAGCCAGGCCGAATCGACCAGGCGGCGCGGGACGCCGAGCCTGACCACGGCGGCGGCTGCGAGCCCCGCGATCACGCCGCCGAGGCATCCGTAGCCGATCTCCTCGAGCACGAGGTGCAGCGCCGCGCCGCCTCCGATCGCGCCCTCCTCCGCCTGGGCGATCGCGATCACGATCAGGAGAAGCGGCACGCAGATGCCATCGTTGAGCCCGCTCTCGACGTTGAGCCCCTGACGGATGCGTGACGGGACCCGGGGATCGGCGACGACCGCCTGCCCGAGGGCGGCGTCGGTCGGGGCGAGCACGATCGCGAGCGCGACGGCCTCGATGAGCGCCAGCTCCCCGAGCACCGCGACCCCGGCGAGGGCGCCGGCCGCGATCGTCAGCGGCAGGCCCGATCGCGAGCAGCCGCAGCGGCACGACGTACTCGCGGCGCAGTGCTTGCGAGGTCGAGCCGCGACGCGTCCGAGAAGAGCACGAGCGTCAGCGTCACCTCGGCGATAACGCGGACGGATTCGCTCTCGATCGTCGGATCGAGCCAGCCGAGGGCGTCGTCGCTCACCAGCATGCCGCCGGCGACGAACACCATCGCGGCGGTGATCACGGACCCCGAGAGCCGTCGCGAGACCGCCGCGTACACGAGGGCGAGCAGCGCGACCGCGACGAGACCCGAGCCGCCCACGCCTCAGCCTCCGCCGGTGGGTGGCCGGAGAACGCCCCCTGCCAGATGTCGCACCGCCACTCCCCTTCCGAGGTAGGGGAGCGGGTACTCGTCCTTGTCGATCATGTAGTCCTCTGCCATCCGGTCCTTCGGGACCCGCGAGGTCGAGTCGGTTGACGCGTAGGGCTCGCCGCCGGACCCGTCGAGACACCCTGGACCGCCATGTCCCGCCGTCCGCTGGACCGGCCGCCGCGCGCCGTCAGACGACCCCGGCCGCCGCAGCGCGGCGGGTCGGCGAGCTCAGCGCCCCGATGACCCAGAGGACGGGGAGCACGATCCCGATGAAGAACAGGATCCAGTGGCCTTTGCGAATGGTCTCGATGCCGAAGAAGATCAGCATCGTGATCCAGATCAACGCGAGGAACCCTCCGACTGCCCACCACATGCTCCACCCCCAGTTGTCGGTGGCCCGATCAAATCCTGGGCGCGGTGCCACGTCATCGCCCCGAAGGGATGAAGCCTCGCCCAGACCGCCACTCATCCCGTCGGGACGATGCGCGCCCGGCAGGGTCGGCGCGCCGGCCGTCGGTGGCGTCGCGGGCGGCGTGATCGGTCACCCCTGGCGAGGGATGTCACGCGGCGACGTGAAGGAGCTGGGCGAGGCGCTCGACGCGGGGCAGTCGGCCCTGATCGTCATCGGCGAGAACCGGTTGGCCGACGTCATCGACGGGGCCCGCCTGCCGGCCGTCCGGCAGGTCGAGAAGGAGATCGACGCCGATGGCGACGAGCTCAAGCGCGAGCTCGAGGCGGCGAGGCAGGTCGCCTGACGGGGGCGACGAGGTCGCCGTCGGGCAGCGCCGGTGCTGCCGACTGGCCTCAGGCGGGCGGGGCGTCGTCGAGCAGGCCGCAGGCGCGCGCCCTGGCGACCGCGTCGCCGCGCGAGCAGACGCCGAGCTTGCGGTAGATCGCCAGCGCCTGGCTCTTGATCGTGAACCGGGAGAGGTGCAGCTGCTCCCCGATCTCCCGGAACGAGTGGTGGGTCGGCAGGAAGCGCAGCACGCGGGCCTCGGCGGCCGTGAGGGGGGCCTGCCGGGAGCGCCCGCCCACCCCCAGCCCCTCGGCCGCTTCGCGCACGAGGGCGACGTCCTCGAGCATTGCCGGCGCGTCGCCGAGCAGGGCGAGGGGCTCGCGGGCCTGGTCGAGGAGGCTGTTGACGGCCGCGGGGTCGCCCATGAGGGCGCTCGCGCGCGCGAGCAGCGCCCTGCCGGCCACGAGCCGCCAGGGGGCCAGATCGGGGACGACCCCGAACAGGGGCATCGCGAGCGCCCGGCGCCGGCGCGCCTCGTCCACCCTCCCGGCGCGCGCGAGCAGGAGCGCCGCCGAGGCGTGCGCGAGCGCCGCTGACGCATAGTCCCCCAGGCCCTCGTGAAGGAGCGCGTCATCCGCCCGCTCGCAAAGCGTCTCGGCGCGGGACCAGGCGCCTTCGCGAAGGGCGATCACGGCGAGCCACGACCGGCAGAGCAGGTCGATCCAGGGCAGCGAGGGCCCGGCGCGGCGGGCTCCCTCCCCGAGCCGGTCGAGGGCGCCATGGCGGTCCCCCCCAGCGTCGAGGGCGATGCCCTCGACGGCGCAGCAGAGGGCGCGCCACGGGCTGTCCTCCGGCCAGAGCTCGCGGGACGCCGCAGCGTCGTCGCGCATCCGCGCCGCGCCCTCGCGAGCGGCCGCCGCGCCGAGCAGCGCGACCGCCGCGGCGACGGGCACCCCCCCGTCGCCGCCGGCGGCCCGCCGCCCCGACCGACCCGCGGCATCGATCCAATGCTCCACCTCCCCGCCGCCCTCGAGACCGCACCAGGCCGCCGCGATCGCCAGGGCGGGGGCGGAGCCGATCTCGTCCGGCGGGCGGGGGGCGAGCCATCCCCGCACCGCCGTGAGCCGCCCCGTCGACAGCCGCCCCGGGAGCGCGTCCCAGACGAGCTCGCCGAGGAGCGCCGTCGCGCCGGCCGCCGCCGCGTGCCGGATCGCGCGTTCCGCATCGCCGCCCCCCGCGAGCCAGTCGCTCGCCGCGCGGTGGAGCGCCGGGACCATCTCCGGCTGGCACCGCGCGAGCCGGGCCCGCAGCGCGTCGCCGATCAGGCGGTGGTGGCGGTAGGTGTCGCGCGCCGGCGCGCCGGTCCCGACCAGCACGCCGCGCCGGGCGAGCGCCGCCAGGCGAGGCCCGGTCCCGGCGGTCGCGAGCATCGCGTCGCACGCCGGCGGGGAGAGGCGGTCCAACACTGCGGTGCGGGTGAGGAGGTCGAGCTCGTCAGGCGTCAGCCCATCCAGGACCTCGTCCTCGAGGAAGTCCTCGACTGCGGGGCGTCCGGCGACGCCGCCGAGGTAGACCCCCGCCGGCCAGCCCTCTGTGCGCTCGACGAGGGCCGTGACCTCGTCGGAGTCGAGGTCGGCGCCGGCGGCCCGCAGCATCCTGCCGGCCTCGGAGACGTCCATCGCGAGATCGGCAGGCCCCAGGCGGAGGAGGAGGCCGCGCGCGCGCAGCAGCCCCAGCCGCAGGGCGGGCTCGGCACGGCAGCCCAGCGCGACCTGGGACCCGGCGGGCAGGCCGTCGCAGATCATCCGCACCGCATCGAGCCCCTCGGCCGCGGTCAGGAGATGGGCGTCGTTGACGACCAGGAGCGCCGGGTCCCGGACGTCGGCCACCGCGCGGCGGATCCGGCCGAGGGCCGTCGGCGCGGCCACCGGGCGCGGATCCTCGATCCCGCTGCCGAGGTGCGCGAGGACGGCGAGGACGTCCGATGCCAGCTCGCCCGCGTCCCGGTGCTCGGGACCCAGCGAGAGCCACGCGACGCGCCGCGGGTCGGCGCCGGCCCACCGCGCGAGCAGCGCGGTCTTGCCGTACCCCGCCGGGGCGCAGACCACGACGACCGGGGGGGCCTCGCGCAGCCGCCGCAGGAGTGCGGGTCGAGCGATCGTTCCCGGACCCGCCGACGGGGGCGCAAAGCGGCACGAGCCCGGCTCGGGGAGGTCGGCGCCGAAGGGCGGGGGCCGGTGCAGCCGCTCCGGCGAGACGTCGATGGCCACGCGCCCAGGCTAGGCCCAACCGGCCTGGCAGCGCGCGATGGCCCACCCCTGATTGGCGGAGGTGCGGGCACGAGCCTTTGCGTGGTGGCGGCCGCCCGGGCGGAGCGGATGGCTCCCAGTACGAACTCTTCGATCTCGCCCTGTTCGGCGCCGGACGCGAGCTCCTCGATCGGGACGATCAGCGGCGGGTCGCTTGCGATCCGGGGCTCGCCGTCGACGATCTCGGCGAGCTCGGCAATGCCCTCAGGCTGCCTGCGAGCGCGCCTTGGCCACGTCACTCGAACCGCTTCCCTCTGCTCGAGTCCCCTGCCGAGCCGCGAGCGCGGCGACTCGTGACGTCGATGCGGAGTACCAGAGGTCGAGGTTGGACATCTCGCAAGCCGGATCCCCTCCCGGTACGAACGCGTCACAGCCCGCTTGATCGACCGCCCGCTGTGGGTCGGACCGCGATCGGCCGGCCACGGCGTCGCTGGCCACCAGCCGATTCTCAACGCCCGCCGTGGTGTCGCTCCCTTCGCGGCCGGGCGAAATCTCGAATGCCTCTGGGTCTGCCACAGGTTCCATCGAACCGCGCCCCAGCCGAAGCGTCATCGCCCAAACGGCATGAAATCCCGGCTGGCGCGCCCTCGTAGTACGGTTTCAGGGCTCGGACGCGCTCTAGCTCAACGGGGAGAACCCTGAACCCTTCTCGGATCACGCCGCAATCCGAGGGCTCGTCGTCGGCGGGCGCCGAAGCCGGCGAGCAGCCCGCGGTAACGCCAGTGATGTCATGGCCAGGGTGAGTTCGCCGCTCGCTGCGTCGTCGCGAGCTCGCTCCGGGCGATTTGCCAGGCCCGCGCCGGCGTTCGAGCTGTTGGAGTCGAAGCTGCGTCCGCCGCAAGGTGGCGCCGGGGCTGTGTCGCGCGAACCGCTCATCGGCTTGCTGGAGGCGGAGTCGGGGAGGGTGCCGGTCGTCTTCGTCTCGGCCGGGCCCGGTTGGGGGAAGACGACGCTGCTCGCGCAATGGGCCGCGCAGTCGCGGCGACCGTTCGCATGGGTCTCGGTTGACGCGAACGATAACGATCCGATTGTCCTGCTGACTTATGTCGCGACCGCGCTCGACCGGGTCTCGCAGCTCGACCCGAGCGTGTTCGATGCACTGGCGACACCGGGCGTCTCGATAGAGGGAACGGTGGTCCCGCGCCTCGGGGCGGCTCTGGCGACGATGCACGACGCAGTCGTCCTCGTCTTCGATGACCTGCATCTGGTTGACAGCCAGCCGTGCTTGGATGCCATCGTCGCGCTTACGAGGCATGTCCCCGAGGGCTCGCAGCTGGCGCTCTCGGCGCGAGGGCACCCAGCAATACCACTGGGGGCGCTGCGCGCGCGCGGCCTGGCGCTTGAGATCGGGCCCGACGAGCTGAGCATGGACGAGACCGAGGCGCGCCAGCTGCTGAGCGCCGCCGGACTTGACCTGACCGACCACGAGGTCGCCGAGCTCACCGAGCAGACGGAGGGCTGGTCCGCAGGTCTGTACCTCGCGGCGCTCTCTGCCAAGGCGAGCGGGGGTGGGATGAAGGGCGTGACCGCGTTCAAGGGAGACGACCGTTTCGTGACCGACTATCTCCGCTCCGAGCTCCTCTCGCGCCTGCCGCGCGACGAGCTTCGCTTCCTGACGCGGACCGCGGTCCTCGAGCGCATGTCGGGTCCGCTGTGTGACGTGGTCCTCGAGCAGAGCGGCTCGGCGAAGATCCTGGAATCGCTGGCGCGCTCCAACATGTTCCTGGTGCCGCTGGATCGTACGGGGGAGTGGTATCGCTACCACCACCTCTTCCGAGAGCTGGTGCGTGCGGAGCTCGAGCGAGTGGAGCCGGATCTCGTGCCCCGGCTGCTCGCTCGTGCGACCGACTGGTGCGAGGCCAACGGACAGCCGGAGACCGCGATCGGGTACGCCGAGGCGGCCGAGGACGTTAGCCGGACCGCGAGCCTGCTCCTGCGGAATTATCTCGACACGTACAACAGCGGCCGTGCCGCGACCGTCGAACGCTGGCTCGGCTGGCTGGACGCACATGGCGCAATCGAGACGAACGCGGCGGTCGCTGTGGTCGGCGGACTGACAGCCGCGCTCTGGGGTCGGCCGGCGGAGGCGGAGCGTTGCGCCGATGCGGCCGAGCACGCGAGCTACGACGGCACCATGTACGACGGCAGCGCTTCGATCGACTCGTGGCATTGCCTCATGCGTGCACAGCATTGTCGGCGAGGGGTCGCGATGATGCGCACGGATGCGGAGCTCGCGGTGGCGACCCTTGCCCGTGGCAGCCGGCTCAGGCCCGCCGCCATGGTGCTGCTCGCGAAGTCGCATTGGCTGGCCGGCGACATCGACCAGGCCGACGAGATCTTCGCCGACGTCGTCGAGGATGGTGTCGCGTTGGGGGCGCGGGCCCCGGTGACCATCGCCCTGGGCGAGCGCGGCGCGATCGCGATCGAACGAGCAGCGTGGGTCCAGGCGAAGGAGCTCGCGGACCGGGCCCTTCGCTTCATCCGGCGGTCACGGATGGAGGAGTACCCCACGAGCGCGCTCGCCTATTCCGTGGCGGCGCGTGTTGCGCTCCACCGCGGAGACCGCTCCGGCGCCCAGGAGCTCCTGACGCGGGCACAGCGCCTGCGGCCGCGGCTCACCTACGCACTGCCACACTTCGCGATCCAGACCCGCGTGCAGCTCGCGCGGGCCTACCTGACGCTCGCCGACGCGGCCGGCGCCGCCACGATGCTTCGCGAGATCGAGTCGATCCTGCGCCGACGACCGGACCTCGGGACGCTCCTGGTCCAGGTGGACGAGCTGCGCGCCAGCCTGAATACGATGCACGCCCACGCCCCCGGGGCCTCGACGCTGACCGAGGCGGAGCTGCGTCTGCTGCCCTACCTCGCCACGCACCTCTCCTTCCGCGAGCTGGGCGAGCGCCTGTACCTATCCCGCCACACGGTGAAGTCACAGGCCATGTCCATCTACCGCAAGCTCAACGCCACCTCCCGCAATGCCGCCGTCGAACGCGCCCGCGAGCTCGGACTGCTCTAGGAAACGCCGACGCTCGGCCGGGATTCATGCCATCGGGGGAATTACGACGCCCCGCCCATGGGGTCGAGTTCGAGGCGCTGCGCGGACACGGCCCGCGGAGCGCCACAGCAAGCCGCGGGAGAGGACATGGCCGAACACGCCGGCGGGGCAGGGAGTGACCGCCATGCCCGCACCCCGTACTCCACACCAGGCCGGCCGACGCAGCCTGCGGCACCTGGTCGAGCGCGCCTCATCGTCCCGATGGCTGGGCTAGGGTGGATCTGCCGGCGGCGCCGAACGATTCATCGGAGAGGATAGTTCGGGATGCGAGACGGATCCGCTGACTCGCGACGTCACGAACGCTCATCGGGCGCGACGCGCCTCGCGCCGATCCCACTGAGTCAGCGCTCCGTGATGTGGCTGCTGGCCGTGGGTGCTCTCGACCTCGGGCTCGAGCAGTTCATGGTCCTCCCGATCCTGCCGGCGGTGCAAGAGACGCACGCGGCCTCGCTCACGACGGCCACCTGGCTGCTGACCGGTTTCCTGCTCGCAGCGGTCGTCGCGGCGCCGATAGTCGGCCGTCTGGGGGACATGTACGGAAAACGTCGCCTCCTGCTCGTCTCGCTCGGCGCGTTCGCCATCGGCTCGCTGGTCTGCGCCCTGTCCGGATCGATGACGGGGCTAATCGCCGGCCGAGTGCTGCAAGGCATGGGCGCGGCGGTGGGACCGCTGGCTATCGGGCTGGCCCGTGATCGAGCTTCCAGGGAGCGGGCGCCCGTATGGATCGGGTTGCTCGTGGCCGCGGCCGGGGCCGGCGCCGCCCTCGGCCTGCTGCTCGGCGGCGTGCTTGTTGACGCCCTATCGGTGGCTGCGGTGTTCTGGTTCTTGTTCGCGGTCGCGGTCGGCCTGTTCATTGCCATCTTGGCATTCGTTCCGGAGACGCCCGTGCGTGAGTCGGTGCGACCCGACTGGGTAGGCGGTCTGCTGCTGGCGACTGCGCTCCTCGCCGCGCTGCTCGCGATCTCGCAGGGCAACACCTGGGGGTGGGGCTCCCCGCGATTCGTGACCCTCGTCGCCGTCTCAGCGGTCGTCTTCGTCGGATTCGTCGTCGTCGAGCGCGCGGTCTCCGCGCCACTCCTCGACATGCGGCTCATGGCCCGCCGTTCCGTATGGAGCGCGAACATCGTCGCGTTCGCAATGGGGTTCGCTCTCTTCATCGCCGGGGTCGTCGTGCCGCAGATCGCGAGGCTTCCCACTGCCTCCGGCTACGGACTCGACTTGACGTTCGCCGAGACGGGTCTTGTCCTCCTGCCGGGCGCCCTAGCGATGATCGCCGGTGGCTGGGCGAGCGGCGCGCTCATACGCACGACCGGAGCGCGGAATCTGGTCCGAGCCGGCGCGGTCGCGGCCGCCGTCGCGTACGCATGGCTCGCGCTCGACCACGGATCCGTTGGTTCGGTCGTCGCCGCAAACGTGCCGCTGGGGTTCGGCATCGGACTCGCGTTCGCCGCACTCGTGAATCTGGTCGCGCACTCGGTCAGCGGCGGACGCACGGCCGGCTTCGTGGCGATGACCCTCGTGTGCCGCATCACCGGGTCCGCGCTCGGCGCCCAGCTCGCCGCCGCGGTGGTCATCGGCGCCGGCGTCGTCGAGTCGGGCTTCCCGGCGGACCGGGGGTTCACGGGGGCGTTTGTCCTCGGGCTCATCGCCGCCATGGTCGCGCTCGCGGCAACCGTCGCGATCCCCACTCGCGCCGGCGACCCGCTCCTACGGCTCGGACCGGATGACGGCACGGCCGCTGCATCCTGATTTACCGGGACGACGCGCGCCGTTACCGATCGGTCGAGGCTGCTGACACTCGGCGAGCCTTCATACCATCGGGACGATGACGGCGGCCCACCCGTGCTGTGTAGTTCGAAGGGCACGCGGACACGGTCCGCGGAGCGCCACAGCAAGCCGCGGGGGAGGACATGGCCGAGTACAAGGAGACCCTGCGAAGGCTCGCGCTCAATGACGAGAGCTTCGTGGACTCGGTGCTCGGGATGGGGCGCGACACCGTGGAGGTCTCCCGGCTGGATCAGAAGACGCACGCCCTGGTCCGGCTGGCGGCGTCGCTGGCGAGTGACGCCGCGCCCAGCTCGTACCAGTCGCACGTCGAGAGGGCGCTGGCCGCCGGCGCCAACATCGACGAAATCGTCGGGACACTTATCGCGGTGGCTCCAACGGTCGGCCTGACACGTGTCGTCTCGGCCGCGCCCGAGCTGGCGCTGGCGCTCGGCTATGACGTTGACGCAGCACTCGAAACGCCTGAGGACGACACCTCGTGAGCGCTCTCCCCGCACCGCGCATCGCTCGCCGAGTCGGACGACGCACCCTACGGCACTTGGTCGAGCACCGGACACCCCAGCCGAGTCCAGGGC
>CAWCRN010000005.1:0-37693 GCA_963797835.1 uncultured Solirubrobacterales bacterium | reverse complement strand
AGCCGCAGCCGGTGTTGTTGCCGCAGGACGAGCAGGTGTAACACGAGCCCGTGCGCTGCATCATCCCGCCGCACTGCTCGCAGGCGGGGCCGAGCTCCTTGCCGGCCATCGCGGCCGGGCGGACCGGCGGAGTGTCGGTGAGGGCCTCCGCGGCGGGTACGACCTTCGTCTGGACCGTCACCTCGGCGCCCTTGGAGTGCCCGTTGCCCCCGTTCGAGTGGCCGTTACCGGGGCCGGCCGAGTCCTCGCTGAAGAGCTGGTCCTCCTCCTTGCGCGCGCGCACGTCGGGCGTGAGGATGCCCAGGTCCTCGAGGTCGTCCAGGTCGTCGATGAAGCGGCTCGCGACCCAGCGCATGATGTAGTCGGGCATCGACTTGGCGAACGGGATCTCGGGGTTGCCCGTGATCCCCTCCGGCTCGAAGCGCATGTAGGAGAACTTCTTCACGAAGGTCTCCAGCGGCACCCCGTACTGGAGCCCGATCGAGACCGCGGTCGCGAAGGCGTTCATCATGCCCTTGATCGTCGAGCCCTCCTTGCCGATGTCGGTGAGGAAGATCTCGCCGACCGAACCGTCCTCGTACTTGCCGGCCGTGATGTAGCCCTCGTGGCCCGCGATCGAGAACTTGTGGGTGATCGACTCGCGCTCCTGCGGCATCTTGCGCCGGACGGGCGTCGGGTCGGCGGCCTCCGCCTCCGCGGCGAGCGCCTCATCGCGCTTGTCGCCGGCGTCGGTGCGAAGCGCCTGCGCCGTCTTCGACCCGTCGCGGTAGATCGCGAGCGCCTTCAACCCGAGCTTCCAGCCCTGGGTGTAGGCGTCGGCGATGTCCTCGATGGTCGCCGACTCGGGCAGGTTCACCGTCTTCGAGATCGCGCCGGACAGGAATGGCTGCGTCGCCGACATCATCTTGATGTGGCCCATGTGCGAGATCGCCCGCTCGCCGACCGCCACGTCGAACACCTCGAGGTGCTCGTCCTTCAGGCCGGGCGCGCCGACGATCGTCGCGTTCTGGTTGATGTGAGCCTCGATCTGGTCGATCTCGGCGTCGGAGTAGCCGAGCGTGCGCAGCGCCATGGGCACCGTGCGGTTGACGATCGTCATCTGCCCGCCGCCGACCAGCTCCTTGAATTTGACGAGCGAGAAGTCGGGCTCGATGCCGGTCGTGTCGCAGTCCATCAGGAACGAGATCGTCCCCGTCGGCGCCAGCACGGTCGCCTGCGCGTTGCGATAGCCGTGCTCCTCACCCAGCTCGACCGCCTCGTCCCAGGCGCGCCGTGACGCCGCGAGCAGCTCCGCGTCGGGGCTCTCGTCGGCGATCTCATAGGCAGCGTCGCGGTGCATCCGCATCACGCCGTTGTGCGCATCGCGGTTCTTGTCGTACTCGTCGTAGGCGCCGATCGCCGCGGCGATCTCGGCCGACTTGCGGTAGCCGCGCCCGGTCATCAGCGCCGTGATCGCGGCCGCCACCGAGCGGCCCTCGTCGGAGTCGTACGGGAGCCCGTTCGACATCAGGTAGGCGCCGAGGTTGGCGTAGCCCAGGCCGAGCTGGCGGAACGCCCGCGCGTTCCGGCCGATCTCCTCGGTCGGGTAGCTCGAAGGGGAGACCACGATCTCCTGCGCCAGGAACACGACGTCGACGGCGTGCTCGAACTCACCGGTGTCGAACGAGCCATCCTCGCGGCGGAACCGCATCAGGTTGAGCGACGCCAGGTTGCACGCCGAGTCGTCGACGTGCATGTACTCGGAGCACGGGTTGGACGCGTTGATCCGGCCCGACTCCGGGCAGGTGTGCCAGCGGTTGATGGTCGTGTCGTATTGCATGCCCGGATCGGCGCAGCGCCAGGCGGCGTCGGAGAGCTGGCGCAGGAGGTCGCGGGCGTCGACGGACTTGGTCGCCGTTCCGTCCTTGCGGGCGAGGAGGTCCCAGCTCTCGCCGCCCTCGACCGCCTCCATGAACTCGTCCGTGACGCGGACCGAGTTGTTCGCGTTCTGGTACTGGATCGAGGTGAAGCCTTCGCCGTCGATCGACATGTCGAACCCGGCATCGCGCAGGGCCGCCGCCTTCTCCTCCTCCTTGGCCTTGCACCAGACGAAGTCCTCGATGTCGGGGTGGTCGACGTCGAGCACGACCATCTTCGCCGCCCGGCGCGTCTTGCCGCCCGACTTGATCGTCCCGGCCCAGGCGTCGGCGCCGCGCATGAACGAGACGGGCCCGGAGGCGAGCCCACCCTTGGAGAGGTGCTCGACGGAGCCGCGGATGTTGGAGAGGTTGATCCCGGACCCGGAGCCGCCGCGGAAGATCTGGCCCTCCTTGGTGTTCCAGTCGAGGATCGACTCGATCGTGTCCTCGACGCTCAGGATGAAGCAGGCCGAGCACTGCGGGTGCTCCTCGAAGCCGACGTTGAACCAGACCGGGCTGTTGAAGGCGGCCTTCTGGTGGAGGAGGATGTGGGTCAGCTCGGCCTCGAAGGCGTCGCCGTCCTCCTCGGTCGCGAAGTAGCCGCGTTCGCGACCCCACCCGCGGATGGTCCCGGCGACGCGGGAGATCATCTGCTTCACCGAGGTCTCGCGCCCGTCGGAGCCGAGCCGGCCGCGAAAGTACTTCTGGGCGACGATGTTCGTCGCGTTCTGCGACCACGTCTTCGGGAACTCGACGCCGCGCTGCTCGAAGGCCGGTTTCTCCGGATCGCCGATCAAGGCGTCGCGGATCTCCCACTCGACCTCGTCGAACGGGTGGACGCCGGGCGTCGTGAACCGCCGCTCGATCGTGAGGCCTCCCGGCGTCGTTCCGGCGGCCCCTGCAGCGCTTTTACTCATCGAAATCTCTCCTCGTCCTGGCTTTGAAGGTGGACTATCCATGCTCGCGCCCGACCCGGACGGAACCGGCCGGATCCGACGGCCCAATTTCCGGGGTGAAGTCGGGGAGCGTTCCGGCGAACTGGAGGTAGGCCCCTCGGTCCAGGACGCGCAGCCGCTCGAGGCAGATCTGGCCGATCCGGACGGCCGTGATCACCCCGGCTGCGGCGGTCGCCTCGCCCTCCACCGCGGCGACGATGCCGTGGATCTGCTGGGCCGAGACCTCGCGCTTGTGGGCGGCGCGTACCAGGGCTCCGCGGAGCTTCTCGGCGTCGAACGGCTGGCGCCGGCCGTCGCGCTTTCGCACGTACAGCCGGTCGACAGAGATCCGCTCGAAGGTGGTGAACCGCTCGCCGCAGCCCGAGCACTCACGACGGCGGCGAACGGCGCGTCCGTCCTCGGCGTGGCGGGACTCGACGACACGGGTTGGCGAGTGGCAATGCGGGCAATCCATGAACCAGTCATTCTACTACTACCTCTAGTGTTCTTGTCCTTCCCAACCCCCACATATAGCGTTTGCGGCGGCTCCGCGGAGCCGGGGCGCGGCCGGTGATGGGGAGACGGCCGCTGCGGTACTCTCGCGGGCGATGGGTGAGCAACGAATAGACGGGCCACGGGAGCGCCTCGAACGCGCCACGGAGCGCATGGGCGAGCGCCGCGACGCAGCCGTCGAGCGCATGGGCGAGCGCCGCGACGCAGCCGTCGAGCGGATGGGCGAGCGCCGCGACGCGGCCGTCGAGGCGATGACAACCGCCCGCGAGAACGCGGCGGAGGCGGTCGCGAGCGCGAAGGAGAACACCGCCGATGCCGTGGCCTCGGCCAAGGCCAGCGCCGCCGAGGCGATCGCCAGGGTGAAGCCGCGCCTACGCGGGGTGTCGCACGAGTGGGCCTTCTTCGTCTCGCTGGGCCTCGGCGTGGCGCTGATCGTCGCGGCCGAGGGGGCGAAGGCGACGGTGGCGGTCGCGATCTACGCCGCGAGCCTCTCCGCCCTGTTCGGGGTCAGCGCCCTGTACCACCGGGTCACCTGGCAGCGGCCCGAGGTACGCCAGTGGATGCGCCGCCTCGATCACACGATGATCTTCCTCCTGATCGCCGGGACCATCACGCCGTTCGCCCTGCTCGTCCTCGAGGGCGGGTTCGCGAAGGCGCTCCTGATCGGCGTCTGGGGCGCCGCGCTCGGCGGGATCGTCGTCGAGCTGATCTGGGTCGACGCTCCGAAGTGGCTTGCGTCGATCGTCTACGTCGGGGTCGGCCTGATCGGCGCCGTCGCCTACCCGGAGATCGTCTCCGAGGCGGGGCTGGGCGCAGGCATCCTGATCGCCGCCGGCGGCGCGCTCTACCTCGCCGGCGCCGTGATCTACGCGATGGAGCGGCCCAACCCCCGTCCCGCCGTCTTCGGCTACCACGAGATCTTCCACGTGCTGGTGATCGCCGCCGCCGCGGCGCACTTCGCCGCGATCGCCTTCTTCGCGCTCCCGGCGGCGTGAGGCCGGACGCGGGCCGCGTCACCGGCGTCGGCGGCGTCTTTCGCCGCGCTCGGGACCCGGCTGCGCTGCGCGCCTTCTACGTCGAGCAGCTCGGTGTGCCGCTCAATGAAGGGACCGCGATGCTGCGAGACGAGGGCGGCATCACCGTCGTCGCGTTCTTCGACGAGGAGAGCGAGTACTTGGGCCCCGGGCGCCCCGAGGCGATGTTCAACTTCCGCGTCGACGACCTGGACGCCCTGCTCGCGGCGCTGCGGGCCGAGGGCGCCGAGGTCGACGAGGAGAAGGGCGTCGAGGAGATGGAGGGGGTGGGCCGCTTCGCCTGGGTGACCGACCCCGAGGGCAACCGGGTCGAGTTCTGGGAGCCTGCGCCCGCCCCAAACGGCTGAGCCGTCCTGGATAGCCCACACGCTGTGTAGGCAGGGCAGGACGGCACCGACGCTGATGCGCGAATCAGCCGACAGCGACCGCCCCGCCAGGAGGACTGGCGGCGATGGCCGCGTCGATCGCGGCGGGGGAGAGGACGTGTTCGGTGACCATCGCCGCGGCCCCGATCACGCCAGCGCGATCCGCGAGCTGGCTCCGGACCACGCGCAGGTGCCGGGTGGCGAGCGGGAGCGAGCGCTGGTAGACGACCTCACGGATCCCGGCGAGAAGCTGCTCGTGGGCCTGCGCCACGTCGCCGCCGACGACGAGTACCGACGGGTTGTAGAGATTGACGGAGGCCGCGAGGACCTCACCGATCAACCGGCCCGACTCGCGGACGAGCGAGACGGCGGCCGGCTCCCCGGCGCGGGCGAGATCAACGACGGCGCGCGCATCGGGCGCGTCAAGCCCGGCGTCGCGCAGGCGGCCGGCCATCGCGCCCCCGCCGGCCAGCGCCTCGAGGCAGCCGACGTTCCCGCAGGAGCACCGGACGTGCTCGGCCTCGTCCCCGGCCGCCACGCGGATGTGCCCGATGTCGCCCGCGGCCCCGTCGGCGCCGCGATGGATCCGCCCGTCGATGACGACGCCACAGCCGATGCCGGTGCCCACCTTGACGAACAGGAGGTGCTCGACCGACCGCCAGTGGGTCCAGTGTTCGCCCAGGCCCATGATGTTGACGTCGTTGTCGACGAGCACCGGCACGCCGTACCGGTCGGCGAATCGCTCCGGCACCGGGTAGCCGTCCCATCCGGGCATGATCGGCGGGTTACGCGGCCTGCCCGTCGCATGTTCGACCGGGCCCGGGACCCCGATCCCGATTCCGCGGACCGACTCGTCGCCGCGGTCGATCTCTCGGAGCAGGACGTGGAAGCGCTCGTCGGCCCAGTCGAGCACGAGCTCGGGGCCGGCGGCGATCTCGATGTCACCGCGCTCCTCGGCGAGGACCGTGCCGCCGAGGTTCGTCACGGCGAGCCGCGAGTGGGTGGCTCCGAGGTCCGCGGCGAGGACGACGCCCGCGTCGTCGTTGAACTCCAGCATCGACGGCGGCCGCCCGCCGGTCGACTCGCCACCGTCGAGCTCGCGCAGGAGCCCCTGCGCCTGAAGCTGCCCCAGGCGCTGGGAGATGGTCGACCGGGCGAGGCCCGTCAGGGCGGCGAGGTCCGCCCTAGTCGTGCCGTCCGCGTGGCGGATCAGCTGCAGCATCGTCCCTGGGCCCAGGGGCTGCGGGGGTTGCGCGCGGTGCTCCGAGGCCATCGCGCCCAGTGAACCAGCCCCATCGACGCAAGTCAAGGGCGAAGTCCCCGCATGGACAAGGGAAAATCCGGGCTTCAGATCGCACGACGCCGTACTTTTGCTTGACAGCCCACCAAAAGGTGTATAGGTTCGCGCCATGGAGGAGGGCGGACCGCTGGTCGCCGAATCGCGTCAGGTCGAGACACCGGCGCGACCGTTGCGCGCCGGTGTGATCGGCGCCGGGTTCATCGGCAGGGTCCATGCGCGGTCGGCGCGGGCCGCCGGCGCCTCTCTCGCCGGAGTCGTGGCCTCCTCGCCCGAGCGGAGCGCGGAGGTCAGCCGTGAGCTCGGCGCGGAGGCGACCTTCGCGGGGCCGGACGAACTGATCGCCTCCGACGAGGTCGATGTGGTCCACATCTGCGCCCCGAACGACCTCCACCTGAGCCTAGCCGTCGCCGCGCTCGCTGCCGGCAAGCACGTCGTCTGCGAGAAGCCTGTCGCCCTTGACGCCGCCGGTGCCCTCAAACTGATCCGCGCCGCCGAGGCGGCCGGGCGGGTGGCGACCGTGCCCTTCGCCTACCGGTACTACCCGATCGTCCGGGAGGCCCGCGCGCGTGTGCGGTCTGGGGGGATCGGCGACGCGCGACTGGTCCACGGTACGTACCTGCAGGACTGGCTCCTCGGTCCCGACGACGACAACTGGCGGGTCGATGCGGCGAGAGGCGGGCCGTCTCGCGCCTTCGCCGACATCGGCGCGCACTGGTGCGACCTCGTCGAGTTCGTCACGGGCCAGCGGCTGGTGGCGCTGACGGCGCGGACGATGATCGCCCTGCCCCAGCGCCGCCGCGGCAACGGGCACTCCTTCGCACAGGGCGGCGGCGGCGTCGATTCCCGGCGCGTCGAGACCGAGGACGTCGCGATGCTCCTCTTCGAGACGGATGCCGGGGCGCTGGGCTCCCTGGTCGTCTCGCAGGTATCGGCCGGGCGCAAGAACCGGCTGTGGTTCGAGGTCTCGGGCACCGACGAGGCCGTGGTCTTCGACCAGGAGAACCCCGAGGCGCTCTGGGTGGGGAGCCGCGACCGGGCGGTCTCCGTCCCGCGGGATCACAACACGCTCGCCCCCGACGCAGCCGCGTACGTGACGCTGCCCGGTGGCCATCCCCAGGGCTTCGACTCCTGTTTCGACGCGTTCGTCGCGGACACCTACGCGGCGATCGGCGGCGCGCGCCCCGACGGGCTGCCGACCCTGGAGGACGGGCTGCGGGCGACCCGCATCACCGAGGCCGTCCTGCGCTCGGCCGAGTCCAGGCAGTGGGTGGAGGTGGAGGCTTGAAGCTCGGCTTCCTCACGGCGTGCATGCCCGAGCGGCGGCTCGAGGAGATCGCCCAGCTCGCCGCCGATCAGGGCTACGAGACCCTCGAGCTGGCAGCGTGGCCGCGGCTCGGCGACCGGCCGTTCACCGCGAGCCACATCGCCGCCGACGCCCTCGACGACGCCGAGGTGGACCGCGTGAACGCGGCGCTCTCCGAGCACGGGCTCGCGTGCTCCGCGCTCGCCTACTACGACAACAACCTCCACCCCGACCCCGAGGAGCGAGAGGCAATCCACGCCCATGTCAAGGCCTGCGTCGATGCCGCCGCCGCCCTCGGGGGCGTCCCCGTGGGGACGTTCATCGGGCGCGACCCCGCCCGAAGCGTCGCCGAGAACCTCCGCGAGGCCGAGCGAGTCTTCCCGCCGCTCGTCTCCTACGCCGGCGAGCGCGGAGTCAAGCTGATGATCGAGAACTGCGTGATGGAGGGCTGGCACCCGGACGGGTACCCGGGCAACCTCGCCTACTCGCCGGAGCTGTGGGAGTGGATGTTCGACCTGGGCCTCTGGCTCAACTTCGACCCCTCGCACCTCCTGTGGCTGGGGATCGAGCCGGTTGCCGCGCTCCGCCCCTACGTCGACAAGGTTGCCCACGCCCACGCGAAGGACGCCGAGACCTTCCCGGAGCGCCGCAACCAGTACGGGTTCTTCGGCCGCACCTCCACCCGCGAGGAGGACCCATGGGAGATGGGCTGGTGGCGCTACCGAATCCCGGGTCTGGGGCAGGTGGACTTCCGCAGCTACGTCGACGCGCTTTACGAGGGCGGGTTCGACGGCGTGCTCTCCGTCGAGCACGAGGACCCGGTGTGGGGCGGGACCCCGGAGAAGGTCGAGGCCGGCCTGCGGATCGCACATCGCACCCTCCGCCCGCTGGTGGTGGAGTGATGGAGGCGACGCCGCTGCTCGAGATCCGAGGCCTGGAGAAGGAGTACCCGGGCGTCCGGGCGCTCCAGGGCGTCGACTTCGACGTGCGCGGGGGCGAGGTCCATTGCGTGGTCGGTCCGAACGGCGCCGGCAAGTCGACCCTGATCAAGTGCGTCTCGGGCGCAGTCGAGCCGACCACCGGCGAGGTCTTGCTGGCCGGCGAGCCGCTGGTCGCCGGCAAGCCCTCGGATGCGATCGACCGCGGCGTCGCGACGATCTATCAGGAGCTCGACCTCGTGGAGGACCTGTCGGTCGCTCAGAACGTGTTCCTCGGGCACGAGCCGCGCCGTGCGCGCCTGCTCGACCTGGGCGTGATGCGAACGGAGACCGCCGCGATCCTGAAGCGGCTCGACCACGAGGGGATCTCGCCGCGCGCGTTCGTCCGCGACCTGCGCCCCGCCGCCCGCCAGGTGGTGTCCATCGCCCGGGCGCTGTCGCGGCGGGTGCGCCTGCTGATCATGGACGAGCCCTCCGCCATCCTCGACGACGGGGAGATCGAGACGATGTTCGGCGTCGTCCGGCGCCTGACGGCTGAGGGCGTGGGCGTGATCTACATCTCCCACCGCCTCGACGAGATCAGGCGCCTGGGCGACAGGGTCACCGTCCTCACCGACGGGCGCACCGTGGCCTCCGGGCTGCCGGCATCGACCTCCGTCGACGAGCTCGTGGAACTGATGGTCGGGCGCAAGGTCGGCCAGATGTACCCGGACCGGGCCCCGGGCACCGACACGGTCCTGCTCGAGGTCCGTGGGCTCACCCGCCTGCCCGACGTTCGCGACGTCTCGTTCGACGTCCATGCCGGCGAGGTGCTCGGCATCGGCGGGCTCGTGGGGGCCGGCCGCAGCGAGCTGCTTCGGGCCCTGTACGGCGTCGACGGCCGAGACGCGGGCGAGGTCCGGGTCGCGGGAGAGCCGCTTCAGGCCGGACGGCCCGACAAGGCGATCGCCGCCGGCCTCGGGCTCGCCCCCGAGGACCGCAAGTCCCAGGGCCTCCTCATGGAGTGGAGCCTGGCGAAGAACGTGAGCCTGGCCGACCTCGGCCGCTTCCTCCGGCGGCGGCTCCTGAGCCCACGCGCCGAGCGGGAGGCCACGGGCCGCCAGCTCGAGGCGCTCAACACCGTGCCGGCCGACGTCGAGCGCGTCGTCGCAGAGCTCTCCGGCGGCAACCAGCAGAAGGTCGTTCTGGCCCGCTGGCTCCTGCGCGAATGCCGGGTGCTTCTTCTGGACGAGCCGACGCGAGGCGTGGACGTGGCGACCAGGGCCGAGCTCTACAGGGTGATCGCCGACCTTGCGGAGCGCGGGATCGGCGTCGTCGTCGTCTCGTCGGAGCTCGACGAGCTCGCCGGCATCTGCACGCGCGTCCTCGTGATGCAGGAGGGGACGCTCGTGGCGGAGGTCGCGGGCGAGGAGACCAGCGAGCTCGACCTGCTTCGGCATGCCGTCACGGCATCCGGGCAGGCCGAGTACCGAGACGAGATCGCCCGGGAGGCCCAATGACCGGTTCCAGTTCACGTTTGTCGATCCCGAGCCTTGGTTCCGGGCGCCTGCGGACTCAGGAATACGCACTGGTCGGAGTCATCGCGATCCTGCTGGTGATCGGGGCGATCCTCGAAGGCGGGAACTTTGCATCGGTCGACAACCTCCGCGCGATCCTCACCCAGGCGAGCGTGGTCGGGGTGGTCGCGGTGGGGATGACGTTCGTGATCGCCACCTCGGGCATCGACCTCTCGGTGGGCTCGATGCTGGCGGCGGCGGGCATCGCCGGCGGCCTGCTCGTCGACTCGGGGTCGGCCGCCTTCATCCTCGGCGCGCTCGCATTCGGACTCGTGCTGGGCGGCTTCAACGGCGTCGCGATCGCCTACGGGCGAGTCGTCCCCTTCATCGCGACCCTCGCGATGTTCGCGATGGCCCGGGGCCTCGCCCTGCTCATGAGCGACAAGCTCCCGATCAGCCTGTTCAGTGCCGACGGCGTCCGCTGGTTCGGCACCGGCGAGATCGTCACGATCCCGGTCTCCATCCTGATCTTCCTGTTGATCACGGCCCTCGGCTGGGTCGGGCTCAACCGGACACGCTATGGGCGCTACGTGGTGGCCGTGGGCGGGAACCGGGAGGCGGCGCGCATCGCCGGCGTCCCCGTCCAGCGGATCATCTTCAGCGTCTACTGCCTCACCGGGCTCCTCGCGGGCCTCGCGGCGATCCTGCTCTCCGCCCGTCTTGCCAGCGCGTCGCCCGTGAGCGGCAATCTGCTCGAGCTCGACGCGATCGGCGCCGTCGTCATCGGCGGCACGAGCCTCGCAGGGGGCCGCGCGACCATCGTCGGGACGTTCCTCGGCGTGATCGTGTTCGCGATCATCTTCAACCTGCTCACCCAGCTCAATCTGGCCACCGAGTGGCAGCAGATCGTGAAGGGGGTGATCATCCTCGCGGCCGTCCTGATCCAGCGCCCGGAGCGCATCTGAGCCGCGAACCCAGTACCTCGCCCCGGGACACCCCGGGGCGACCCCAAGGACCACACGCAAACCTCAGGAGGAGATCTCGAAAATGTCGTTCAAGCGACTACTCATGTGTTCAATGCTGGCGCTCGTGCTGGCGCTCGGCGTCGCGGCGTGCGGCGGCGATGACGATGACGACGGCGGCGGAGCAGACACCAGCGCCTCGTCCGAGGAGAGCGGAGGCTCGGGCGAGACCGTGACGATCGCGGCCAGCGTGCCGCCGACCGACCACGGCTGGCTCGGCGCGATCTCGAAGAACGCGCAGGAGGCCGCGGATCAGTTCGACGATGTCGAGTTCGAGCTGGTCGAGGCCGCCGATCCCGACTCGCAGGCGTCGCAGATCGAGACGCTGATCAACGAGGAGCCCGACGCGCTGGTCGTTCTCCCGCATGACGGCGAGGCGCTGACGCCGGTCGCCGAGAAGGCGATGGAGGCCGGCATCGACGTCGTCAACGTCGACCGCCTGTTCTCGACGCCGGAGGCAGCGCGGGCGACCATCCTCGGCGACAACTACGACATCGGCGTCCAGGCCGGCGAGTACATCGCCGAGGAGCTCGACTGCCAGGGCAACGTCGTCGAGATCCAGGGCCTTGCGGGCATCTCGGTCACCGACGACCGGAGCAAGGGGTTCGAGGACACCATCAATGAGCTCTGCGGCAACGGCATCGAGATCGTCGCCCAGCAGCCCGGCGACTTCAACCCGGACACCGGGCTCGAGGTCATGGAGGCGATCCTCCAGTCCGAGGACCAGATCGACGCCGTGTACACGCACGACGACGACATGGCCGAGGGCGTCGTCGCCGCGATCCAGAACGCCGGCCGCGAGGACGAGATGTTCCTCACGGGCGTCGGCGGATCGTGCAACGCGTTCGACGCGATCGAGGAGGGCGGCCTGTACCGGTCGACCTACCTCTACAACCCGACGATGGCCGGTTCCGCCGTGAACATGGCGCGGCTGATCGCCCTGGGCGAGGGATTCTCGGACCTCACCGAGCCCGAGGTCCCCTCGCAGGTGATCGTGCCTCCGACGGAGGTGACCGAGGAGAACGTAGGCGACCTGCGCGACTACTGCTTCAACTAGCGGTCGCGCGGACCTGAAGGCGGCCCGCCGGCGCACGCTTGCGCCGGCGGGCTGTCCCGCGGTCTCAGGTGAGCCGTCCTGGATAGCTGTTGCACAGCAACACCAGGGCAGGACACCTGGTGTCTAGGCCGCGGCCACCAGCGACTGCTGCTCGGTGGCGACCAGCTCGGTGAGGATCTCCCGCACCACCTCGGCGACGGCCTCGTCGATCAGCTCGCCGTCGGCGCTGAAGGCCTCCGCCGCGTAGGGCACCGGCAGCTCGCGATCGACCACCCGCGCGTGCAGCGAGCCGAGCACCCGCCGCAGGTCGGCCTGGGCCCAGACGGCGCCGAAGGTGCTGGTGGAGGCGCCGACCACCGCGACCGGCTTGCCACTCGAGCGGGTTGCCGGCGACGGGCCGGGAGACCCAGTCGATCGCGTTCTTGAGCTGGCCCGGAATCGAGTGGTTGTACTCGGGCGTCGAGAACAGGACGGCGTCGGCGTCGCGAAGCTGCGCCTTCAGCCGCGCGACCGCCGCGGGCTCGCCCGCGTCCTCCGCGTCCTCGGAGTAGGGCGGGATCTCGGCCAGCCCCTCGTACAGCTCCAGCTCCGCCGCGGGCGGCAGCAGCTCCGATGCCGCCCGCAGCAGGCTGGTGTTGTGGGAGTCCCGGCGAAGGCTGCCGGATATGCCCAGGACCTTCATCGCCCTAGGCCTCGTCGGGCACCAGCTCGAGGTTGCCCACCAGCTTGATCTTGTTGCCGAGCACGAACCCGCCCTTCGGCAGCGCCGCGTTCCAGTCGATGCCGTACTCGCGGCGGTCGAGGGTGGTCTCGAGCTCGAGACCCACCCGTGGGGCCCCGCTCGGGTCGGCCTCGAGGTACTCCAGCGCGCCCGTCGCGCGGATCGGCTTGGTGACGCCGCGGATCGTGAGCTCGCCGTCCAGGGCGAGGGTCCCGTCCTGGGCGACCTCGAGCCGATCCGAGGAGAACTCGATCCTCGGGTTGTTGGCCGCGTCGAAGAAGTCCGGGCTCTGGAGGTGCCCGGCCAGGTTCTCGTCGCGGACGTCGACGCTCGCCACCTCGGCGGACCCAGCGAGGCGGGGGCTGCCGTTCGTGTTGTCGAGGCGCACGTCGTACTCACGGAACGCGCCGCGGAAGGTGGAGATCATGTGCTTGACCTCGAACCCCACCCTGGAGTGGATCGGGTCGAGCTTGAACGTCCCGGTGGGGATCGCCGTGCTCTGGGTTTCGGTCGCTGTGCTCATCGTGCTCTCTCCTTGGTGGTAGGTTGACGTGGAAATAGTTGACATGGCAAGCACTGTAGCACAGATTGATTGACAAGGAAACTGTTGCGCCGTATACTATTTGACCATGGAGCTCTCGAACGAACATCTGGGCGCCTGGCGGGCAGTCGTCACGAGCCACGCCGCGGTGACCGAGCGCGTCCAGAGGGCCTTTGCCGCGGCCGATCTGCCCCCGCTCAGCTGGTTCGAGCTCCTGTGGGCCGTGGGCCGGAGCCCAGATGGGGACGCTCCCCGTATGAGCGATCTCGCCGAGCGGATGACGCTGAGCCGCGGCGGGATCACAAAGCTGGTCGACCGCCTCGAGGGTGCGGGGTACATCGAGCGGATCTCCTGCGCAACGGACCGCCGCAGCTTCACGGCCGAGCTGACGCCGGCGGGCGAGAGCGCCCTCGAGGAGATGCGGGGCGTCTACGCGGCCGAGGTCGAGCGCCACCTGCGGAATCTGACCGCTGACCAGGCCGAGGCGATCACGCAAATGCTCGAGAAAGTGACCGCCAGCACGTGCGATGCCGCAGGCGCCGAGCTGGCCACGGACGAGCCCGTCGCGGAGGCAGCCTAGCCCGCGTGCGCGGCGGCGTGGCTCACCTTCGCCGCCTCGATCAGCGCCAGGACCTCGGCCTCGCGCCCCTCGCGCACGAGCTCGACCGGGTCGGGGTCGCCGTTGACGATGCCCTCGAAGAACTCCTTGCGGTCCTGGTAGGTGGGGAGGCTCGCCTTCGCCCAGCCGCGCGCGTCGTTGAGCATGATCGCGAGGCGGGCGTAGGGCTCCCCGAAGCTCTCGGAGATCTCGCGCTTCATCCGCTTCGCGAGCGCGGGTGAGGCGCCGGCGGTCGAGATCGCGATCGCGAGCGGTCCCGTCCGGACGATCGCGGGGAGGATGAAGTTGCAGAGCGGTGGCACGTCGACCACGTTGACCAGCATCGCCCGGCGCTCGGCCCCCTCGTAGACCGAGACATTGACGTCGGTGTCGTTGGTGGCGGCGATCGCCAGGAACTTGCCCTGGAGGTCCTCCTCGCCGAAGGCGCGGCGCTCCCAAGCGATCGAGCCCTCGGCCGCGAGCGCCGCCAGCTCGGGCACGGCGTCGGGGGCGATGAGCGTGACGTCGGCGTCGCACGCGAGCAGGCCCTCGACCTTCTCGAGGCCGATCTCGCCGCCGCCCACGACCAGGCAGTTTCGCCCCGAGAGGCGCAGGCACGCGATGTAGAGGGGGGTGTCCAGCATGCCCCGAACGCAGGACTGATCGCAGATCCCCTTGCGCAGCTGGCAGACGCACTCTTTCCCTGCAAAGGCCTGGGCTGGCATCGTGAGAGAGGTTAGTGAGAAGCCGAGGCCCGCTCGCCCGCCGGCTCGAAACGCCGCTTGAACGTGAACGCCCGCGGGGTCGGCCCGTGCGTCCGAAGGTGGAGCAGTCGCTCCTCCGCCTCGGGGACGGTGGGAACGTGGCCGGCGGCCACCCACCACAGGCACATGAAGGTCTCGATCCGCTCGAACCACTCGCGCCGGCGACGCATCACCGCCAGGTGATCGCCGGAGTAGACGAAGTCCCAAAGGTGCTCGATCGACTTCCAGACCGACATGTTCACGATCAGCGAGTCGTCGCCCAGAACCGGGATCGCGGTCGCGTTGCCGGACTCGTCCTCGAGGCGCCAGACGAACCCGGGTGCCGCGTCCGCGAGCGCGTTCACGGGGTCCAGCAACGCCGCGAAATCGGCGAGGAGGGGGGAGTCGACCGGCGCCTTGGGGCGGCCGATGTTGACCTGCGCGACGTGGCGCCGAATGTCGGTCATGCGACCGGAACGTAACGCCACCGGCCCCTTCGGGGCCGTCCGGGAGCCCGTAAGCGGGGTCTCGGCGCTATTGCTATCTTCGCGCTCGTTTCAGATGCGACTGATCATCACCGAGAAGAACAACTCCGCCAAGAAGATCGCCGAGATCCTCTCGGGCGGCTCCGCGAAGGACGGCGCGTCCTACAAGACGCCCTTCTATGAGTGGAGCGACGACGCGGGCGACCACGTCGCGATCGGCCTCAAGGGCCACGTGATGAGCCCCGCGTTCCCCGACGGCTACTCGAACTGGCAGGAGACCGACCTGCACGAGCTGATCGACGCCGACCTCGTGAAGGAGCCCACGGACAAGAACGTGGTCAAGGCCGTCCGCAAGGCCGCGAAGGACGCCGACTCGATCGTGATCGCGACCGACTACGACCGCGAGGGGGAGCTGATCGGGCTCGAGGCCCTGACCGAGGCCGTGGAGGCGAATCCCGCGGTCGCCGGCGCCGCCGCAGAGATCGCAGAGGGCGCCGATCCGGCGGCCGTGCTGGCGAGCGAGCCGCCGATCAGGCGGGCCCGCTACTCGGCGCTCACGAAGGAGGAGATCGAGCGCGCCTTCTCCGAGCTGGACGACCTCGCCTACGACCTCGCCTACGCGGGCGCCGCGCGCCAGGACATCGACCTGATCTGGGGCGCGACGCTTACGCGCGCCGTCTCGCTGGCCACCCGCCGCTTCGGGTCCAACTTCCTCTCGGTCGGCCGCGTCCAGAGCCCGACCCTGGCGCTGATCGTCGAGCGCGAGCTGGAGCGCCGCGCCCACGTGCCGAAGCCCTACTGGGAGGTGTTCGCGAAGTTCGCGCACCCCGACGGCGCGTTCGAGGCGCACCACGCGACCGACAAGTTCTGGGAGGAGGCGGAGGCCGACGCGGCGCTCGCCGGCACCAAGAGCCCGGGCGTGGTGAAGGAGGTCAGCTCACGCAAGAACACCCGCAAGCCGCCCACGCCCTACAACACCACCGCCTTCACGACCGACGCCTCCAGCCGGCTCGGCATCACGCCTGCAGCCGCGATGCGGATCGCCGAGGACCTCTACATGGACGGGTTCATCTCCTATCCGCGCACCGACAACACGGTGTACCCCCGCTCACTGAATACAAGGGAGCTGGTGACGTCGCTGGTCCGGATCCCCGACTTCGACGCTGCGGCGCCGCTGCTCGACAAGCGCGAGCTCACGGCTACCCGGGGCAAGAAGGAGACCACGGATCACCCGCCGATCTACCCCACCCAGGCCGTCTACCCGAACGCGCTCGAGGGGCCCAAGCGCCGCGTGTACGAGCTGGTCGTGCGCCGCTTCCTGGCCACGTTCTCGGAGCCGATGATCACCGAGTCCACCCGCGCCGACATCGAGGCGGGGTCGGAGAGCTACTTCGTCCGCGGCTCCGTCGTCGTGGATCCGGGGTACGCGCGCATCTACACCTACGCCCGCTCGGCGGACGACGAGATCCCGAAGCTCGAGGAGGGCCAGGAGCTGGCGCTCGAGGGCGACCCGTGGATCGTCGACAAGGAGACGCAGCCACCCGCGCGGATCAGCCAGGGCAAGCTGATCGAGATGATGGAGGAGCGGGGGCTGGGGACCAAGGCGACCCGCGCCGACATCATCCAGAAGCTCTACGACCGCGGCTACGTGTTCTCGAACCCGCCCGAGCCGTCGGAGACCGGGATCGCGATGTACAAGGCGTTCCACGAGTACGTGCCGCGGATGGCGACGCCCGAGATGACCGCCGAGCTCGAGGCGGACATGGACGAGATCGCAGCGGGCAAGATCTCGAAGGAGGAGGTGCTGGAGATCAGCCGCGACATGCTCCACTCCACCACCGCCGCCCTCCAGGACCGCCGCGAGGACCTCGCCAAGGAGATCTGGGCCGGGATGGACGAGGACAAGTTCCTCGGCCCCTGCAAGGTCTGCGAGGAGGCGGGCCGGAAGCGCGAGGACGGCGGCCCCAACCGGCTCCGGATCATCCAGCTCAAGGGCGGCAAGCGGATGTACGGCTGCGAGGGGTGGATCAGGCCTCCGGAGGGGTCCGACCCGAAGAACCCGCCGCACAACCCCGACTCCTGCCCGGTCAGCGGCCCGCTGCCCGGGCCGCGGCTACGAGCTGTGGCGCCTCGAGGAGCGCTGCTCGATCTGCGGCGAGCGCCCGCGGCTCACCGTCAAGGGCTTCCGCGGCCGGCCGTGGAAGCTGTGTCTGAACGACGACTGCCCCTCGATGGTCGAGATGCGCGAGAAGCGCGCAGAGCGCGAGGCCGCGAAGAAGGCCCGCGAGGAGGCGAAGGAGCAGGCCGAGGACGCCGGGAACGGCGCCGAGGCCGCGGCCACCGAGGCGCCACCGGCGCGCACGAACTCGAAGGGCGGGAGGCGCCGCAAGCCTTCGCCGCAGACGGCCCGCACCAAGAAGGCCGGCTCCCGCCGGACCAAGTAGCGCGCCGACTTTGCAGGATCTTGCCGCCCTACGCGGCACGATTCGACAAAGTCAGGCGGCGCGGCGCCGATCCAAGCTTGATGCAGGCGCGACATCGCGGCGTCCGCCTCGGCGCCGAGGTCGTTCCATGTCAGTGAGAGAACGGTCAGCCCGCGGGCCGCGAGGTCTGCCGCGCGGCGGCGGTCGTCCACGAAGCGCCTCGGGGTGGAGTGGTAGCGGTAGCCGTCCACCTCGACTACCACGCCCTCGGCGCGGAACAGGAAGTCGACCCGCCAGGGTCCTATCGCGACGTCCGTCTCGGGCTCGAGCCCGTGCCGGCGCATCAGCGCCAGCGCCCGCCGCTCCGCCTCGGACCTCGTGACTCGTGGTCCCCCTTCGGCTGCCAGCAACTGTCTCAGTGCGGCCGCGCCACGACGCTGCGGATGGCGCCCGAGCGTCGCCGCCAGCTCAGCCTCCCTCACCAGCCGAAGGACCCTCGCTTCGTTCAGGGCCGCCGCGAGCTGGCCGTCGCTCAGAACGCCTGCGAGGTCGAGAAGGGTCAGTGAGGGTGAGGTCACCGGCAGGTTGTGGCGGCGGCGTCGCTCGCGGGGGTGGAGGGCGGTGACGAAGTAGGTTCGGATGCCCGGCCGTTCGACGCGGCGGCCGCGAGTCGTGACCTCGATCTGGCCACGCTTCGCCACGGGCCAGCCCCAAGCACGCCCCGCCGTTACGTGACTGAGCAGGGCGTCAGTGCCGCACGCGAGCACGGCCGCCGCCTCCATCGCCCACTGGGAGCCACCTCGGTGACCGACGAGGTAGACACCGGGATAGATCGGGATCAGCGCGCCGGATCTGATCCGCCGCTGAATCTCGTGCCGCGTGATTCCGGCCGCCAGGAGTTGCTCGCGCGCCACCGCACCGTGCTGCCGGGCCGCGATCCGGCCGATGATCCAGTCGACATTGCGGGATGTTGCCGCCATACGCGGTACAAGTCCGCAAACTCGGAACCTGCCCCCCGCTGCCGGGTGGGCGCTCGCTAGCGTTGCGGCGCATGTTCGTCACGCTCGAGGGGATCGATCGTTCCGGGAAGAGCACGCAGGCCGCGATGCTGGCCGAGGCGCTCGGCCCCGAGACCGTGCTGCTGCGCGAGCCGGGGGGCACGGAGATGGGCGAGCGGGTCCGGGCGCTCCTGAAGGACCCCGATCTGGACCTGGACCCGCGCGCCGAGCTGCTGCTGTTCTGTGCGGCCCGCGCCGAGCTCTGCGCGCGGGTCGTCGCGCCCGCGATGGCGGCGGGCGCCGACGTCGTCTGCGACCGCTTCGTCGATTCGACCGCCGCCTACCAGGGAGCCGCGCGCGGCCTCGGGATCGAGTTGGTCGAGGGGCTGAACTCGGTCGCGGTGGGGGAGGCGATGCCCGACCTGACGCTGCTCCTTCGCATCGACCCGGAGGAGGCCGAGCGGCGGGGACAACTCCGGCTCGCGGCCGGCGCCGAGGACGGTGCCGACCGCTTCGAGGCGGAGGGGATCGAGTTTCAACGCGTGGTGGCGGACGCGTACGACGAGCTTGCCGACCGCCATCGAGACCGGATCTCCGTCATTGATGGCGGCGGGCGACCCGCAGGAGGTTCACCAGCGGGTGCTCGCTGCGGTAAACGAACGTCGGGAGGCGCCCGCGTGACGGCGATAGCGCAGGACGCGCCCGCCTCCATCCTCGACGCCACGGTCCACCAGCCAGCCGCGGGCGCCGCCCTGGCCGCCGCTCTCGATGAGCCGATCCACGCGTTCGTCCTCACCGGCCCCCCCGGCACCGGCAAGCGGGCCGCCGCCCGGGCCTTCGCGGCGGAGCTTCTCGCGCACGGCGCTCCCGACCCTGCCGACGCCCGCCGTCGAGCCCTCGCCGACCCGTCGCCCCACCCGGACCTGGTCTGGCTGGAGCCGCCGGGCGCCCAGCATCTGGTGGAGACCGTCCGCGACCGCGTGATCGCGGCGGCCGCCTACCGCCCGTTCGAGGGCGAGCGCCGGGTCTTCGTGATCGGCGCCGCGGAGGCGATGGCCGAGGAGAGCCAGAACGCCCTGCTGAAGACCCTCGAGGAGCCGGCGCCCTACGCCCGCTTGATCCTGATCACGTCCGAGCCCGAGGCGCTCCTGGAGACGGTGCGCTCGCGGTGCCGCTCGGTGCGCTTCGCCCCGCTGGCTCCCGCGGCCGTCGAGGAGCTGCTGGGGGAGCGGGCCCCGGCCTCGTCGCCCGGCGAGCGACGCGCCGCGGCGCGGCTTGCCGGCGGGGACGTCCAGCGCGCCTCGATGCTGTGCTCGCCCGCGGGCCGCGAGCTGCGCGACGCCGTCGTCGCCGTCGCCAGGGCGGCACGCGCGGGCGAGCTTCACGAGCGGCCCTGGGAGGGGCTGCTGCGCGCCGCCGAAGAGGGCGGCGAGGCTGCCGGCGAGGAGGCGCTCGAGGCCGGGAAGACGCTCGCGGCCGACTCGGGCGAGACGACTGGCCCGGCCGCCCGCCGGCTCGCCCGCGAGGCGGAGGAGGGCGCCAAGCGCGCGGCCCGGCGCGCCCGGACGGCGACGCTCGACCTCGCGCTCGAGCTTCTCGCAACCTGGCTTCGCGACCTGGCCGCGGTCGCCGAGGGCGCCACCGAGCTGGTCCTGAACAGCGACCGCGCGGAGCCGCTGGCCGAGGACGCGGCGGGCCTGGACGGCGCGCGCGCCCGGCGCGGCGCCGAGCTCGTCATGGACACGCGCCGGCGCCTGACGGTGAACGTGAACGAGGAGCTGGCGCTGGAAGCTTTGTTGTATCGGCTCGAGTCCCTGTTAGCAGCGCGTTAGCGCGGTGCGAGAATTGAGCTATGGCGACGCGTCAACCCCAGGCGTCGCCGCGCCCGGTCGGGGTACGGCTGTACCTCGCCATCGCCTTCGCCGCCGTCGCCCTGATCACGGCCGGCCTGTCGGTGCTGCTCGTGAGCGACTCGAGCGAGGACACCGCGACCGACAGGGCCGAGGAGATCACCGTCGGACGCAGCGTCGCGGCTCGCCGACAGGATCGGTGACCGCTCTCCCCGCGCGGCGCCGACCCTCCTCACCGACATCACCGATCCGGGCTACGCGGCATGGGTGTTCGACGCCGGCGGGGAGCCGCTGACGCCGGAGGTCGCACGTGGGATCTCGTACACCGAGGTGCCCGGCTACCGCCGTGCGGTTCGGCTCGCGAGCCGCGGGTCGCGCACCGTCGAGGCCCTCCCAGGCGACGTGACCCTGATCGGGACACCGGTCTTCCGCGACGGCCGTCCGGCCGGCGCCGTCCTCGCGCGGGCCGAGCGGCCCGAGGAGATCCAACTTGCGCTGGAGGAGATCCGCGGCGACCGGCTCACCGCCGCCCTGGTTGCGCTTGGCATCGCCGTCCTGATCGGGTTCGTGATCGCGAGCGCCATCACCTCCCGGGTCAAGCGGCTGGCCCAGAGCGCTGCGCGGATGACCGAGGGCCGGCTGGACGAGCCGCTCGAGGGCACGGGCGGCCGCGACGAGATCACCGCGCTGGGTACCGCGCTCGAGACGATGCGGGGCGCCCTGCGCGAGACGTTCGGCGCCCTGTCGTCGGAGCGCGACCGCCTCTCGGCGATCTTCGACGCCCTGGACGACGCCGTGATCGTGGTCGGGCCCGAGGGCGAGGCGCGGTTCGCCAACACGGCGGCGGAGGAGATGATCGCCGCGGACGGCCGGGTCTCGGGCGCGCTGCTTCCGTGGCTGCGCCGTGCCGATGCGCGAGGTGCGGTCGAGAACGACGCCCTGGTCCTGGGCGACCGCGTCTACGCCGTCGGGGCCCGCAAGCTTCCGGCCGAGGGGGCCGTGCTGGCCGTGGTGCGCGACCGCACCGAGGAGCTTCGCCGGGAGAGCGCCGAGCGCGAGTTCGTCTCCAACGCGGCGCACGAGCTGCGCAACCCGATCGCCGGCATCTCGGGGGCGATCGAGGTGCTTCGCGGCGGCGCCAAGGACGATCCCGAGGCCCGAGAGCACTTCCTCGACCGCCTGGCTCAGGACACCGACCGGGTCAGCCGCCTGACCGAGTCCCTCCTGACCCTGGCGCGCATGGAGGCCGTGGGCGAGGGCGGGTCCGGCGCCCTCGACGTGCCGATCGTGATGAAGGAGGCGGCGCAGGCGGTGAGCCCCCCGGACGGCATCTCGCTCTCGGTCGACGCCGACGGCGAGCTGGTCGCCCAGGGCGATCCGGTGCTGCTGCGCCAGGTGCTGATCGGCCTGCTCACGAACGCGTTCAAGAACACTCCGGCGCCCGGCGCCGTTACCCTTCGCGCGCGCCGGGGTGACCCCGGCAGCGAGGAGATCTTGATCGAGGTTGTCGACACTGGTACGGGCATCGAGCCGGAGGAGGTGGCTCGCGTCTTCGAGCGCTTCTACCGTGGCTCCGGTGCGCTCGAGCAGGAGGGCTTCGGGCTTGGCCTCTCGATCGCCAAGCGGATGGTGGACGTGATGGGCGGCGAGATCGGGGTCGAGTCGGAGCTGGGTGCCGGCAGCATCTTCTGGGTTCGTCTACCCGTCGCGGAGCCGGCCGCGACCCCGGTGGCATGAGCAGCGGCAGGATCCTCGTCGCCGACGACGAGCCCTCGGTGCGGGACGCGGTCGGCTACGCGCTCGAGCAGGAGGGCTTCGAGGTGACCCTCGCCGTGGACGGCGATGACGCCGACGAGAAGGTCGGCGACAACCCCGCCTTCGACCTCCTGATCCTCGACATCATGATGCCGGGGCGCAGCGGCCTGGACATCTGCCGCGACGTCCGCTCCCGCAGCGCGGTGCCGATCATCCTGCTGACCGCCAAGGACGCCGAGGTCGACAAGGTCGTCGGGCTCGAGGTCGGCGCCGACGATTACGTGACGAAGCCCTTCTCCGTGCGCGAGCTGCTCGGGCGGGTCCGCGCCCAGCTCCGCCGGCGCGAGCTGGACCGTCACGCGACCGGGGCCGAGGGCAAGACGATCGACGCCGGGCCGGTCAGGATCGACCTCGCCCGCCACCTGGTGTCGGTCAACGGGAAGCCGGTCAACCTGACCCGGTCGGAGTTCCAGGTGCTTCGCCTGCTCGCCGAGAGCCCAGGGCAGGTCTTCAGCCGCCTCCAGATCATGGAGGAGCTGTGGCAGTCGGAGTTCGAGGGCGACGTCCGCGCCTGCGACGTCCACATCTCGAACCTGCGCCAGAAGATCGAGCGCGACCCCCAGGAGCCGGAGCTGGTGCTCACGGTCCGGGGCGTCGGCTACCGCCTCTCCGAGGGGTAGCTGCGGGCTTCGCCCGAATACACTTTGCCCAGCGCCGACGTAGCTCAGCTGGTAGAGCACTTCACTCGTAATGAAGGGGTCGCCGGTTCGAGTCCGGCCGTCGGCTCTCGGATTGACGCCAACCCGGCCTTGGGCGTAGGGTGCGGGCCTCAAGTGGAGGAACGCAAGGAGAGCTGATGGCGCAGGACAACGTCGACGTCATCCAGGGGGCGTGGGATGCCTTCGCCGCCGGGGACATCGAGGCGGCCACGAACATCGTCGCCCCCGAGGGCGAGATCACCGCTCCATCGACGCTGCCGTGGGGCGGGACGTTCCTCGGGCCCGAGGGGTTCCGCGACTTCCTCACCGGCCTGCTCACGCACTTCAAGGACTTCAAGGCGACGCCGGAGAAGGTGCTGGGCGCCGACGACGACCACGTGATCGTCACCGCCCACGTCCGCGGCCGGACCAAGGCCGGCGCCACGATCGAGAACAAGTCCGTGTGGATCTACAAGCTCCGCGGCGGCCAGGTCGTGAGCGTCGAGACCTTCGCCGACACGGCGGCGATTCTGAAGGCGCTCGAGCGGTCGGCGTCCTGAGCGCGCTCTCCGTAGTCGTCGTCACCCATTCGAGCCACGACGCGGTGGCCGCGACGCTCCCGGCCCTGGTGGCCGAGCTCGCCGACGGCGACGAGCTGATCGTGGTCGACAACGACTCGGCCGACGACACCGTCGCCGCCGTTCGGGCCGCCGCGCCCGAGGCGACCGTGATCGAGGCCGGCGCCAACCTCGGCTTCGCCGCCGCCTGCAACCGCGGCGCGCGAGGCGGCGGCCGGCCCGCTGCTGTGCTTCCTCAACCCCGACGCGGCGCCCGCGGCCCGGCTGGCGCGACGCGATCGTGGAGCCCCTGGCGCGCGGCGAGTGGGCCGCGTGGCAGGCCCTGGTGACGGCCGAGGGCGGGACCGTGGTCAACACCCGCGGGGGCGTCGTCCACTTCACCGGGATCGCCTGGGCGGGTGGAGCCGGGGAGCCGGTCGGCGCCGACTCGGGCCCGCCGGGCGAGCCCGGCTTCGTGTCCGGGGCCTGCCTGGCGATCGAGCGCGAGCGGTTCCTGACGGCGGGCGGGTTCCCCGGCGAGTTCTTCCTCTACCACGAGGACGTCGACCTGTCCCTGCGCCTGCGGCTTTGGGGAGGGCGGCTTGGCGTCGCGACAGGCGCGGTGGTCGATCACTCCTATGAGTTCGAGAAGGGCCCGGAGAAGTGGCGCTACCTGGAGCGCAACCGGTGGGCCACCCTCATCCGGACCTACCCGGCCGCGCTGCTCGTGGTGCTCGCCCCCGGCCTGGTGGCCACCGAGCTTGCGATCGTGGCGGTCTCGATCGCGGGCGGGTGGTTCGGCCAGAAGGTCGGCGCCAAGCTCGACCTGATCCGCTGGCTCCCGCGCCTCTGGCGCGAGCGCCGGGCGATCCAGTCCCGCCGGGCCGTGTCGGCACGCGAGTTCGCGGAGGGGCTGCGGCCGGACCTTGGCTCGGCCTATCTGGGCGCGGCGGGGCGCTCGCGCCTACTGGGCGTCCTGCTCGCGGCCTACTGGCGCGTCGCCCTCGGCATCCTGGGCCTCGGCCGGGGCTGAGCCGTTCGCGGCCTCGGCGGGGTCGGACCCGTTGGCTCGCGCGGCGCGAAGCTCGCCGTCGAGCCGGGCCACCTCCTGGGCGAGGATCTTGGTCTGCTCCGACAGTCGCGAGGTCGCGACCGAGAAGTGGAGCAGGAGCAGGAAGGCGACGGCGAACGCCGCGAGGAAGAGGCCGTTCGCCGGCACCTCGATGTTGAGCAGCTCGGTCCCCCAGGTGAGGAGGTCGGTCCAGATCGCGAGCACGAGCAGCGCCCCCGCGACGATCATCCACAGCAGCGCGTAGCGCTCGGCCAGGTAGCGGCGGCGAACGAGCTCGAGCACCGCGAGGAACATCAGCGCGGTGACGATGACGGCCACGACCTGGAGGCGGCCGTCGAGGCCGTCGGCCGCGAGCGGGAGGAGGCCGGTGGCGCTCACGTCCCCGCCCCTTCACGGGGGTTCGCCGACCCGGCGACGGCCGCGCCCGGGGCGATCGGCTCGCCGTCGGGCGATCGGGCTCGCGGTCCATCGGGGTCGGGCGCCGGCGGAACAGGCCGACGAACAGGGCGAGCAGCACCTTGGCCATGTAGTAGGCGCTGCGCGGGTAGTCGATCGAGCTGCGGCCGAAGCCGCGCGCGTTCATGCGCACCGGCACCTCGTGGATGCGCAGGTGGTGGGCGTGCAGCATCAGGATCGCCTCGACCTCCGGGTAGTCGTGCGGATAGTCGCGGGCGAACAGCTCGATGCCGTGCCGGTTGGTCATCCGGAAGCCCGAGGTGGGGTCGGTGATCTTCTGCCGGGTGATCGCCGTCAGGACGACCGAGAAGACCAGGTTCCCCAGCCGCCGTCCCGAGCGGCACCTTGTAGCCGGGGTCGCCGCGGAAGCGGCTGCCGTAGACCATGTCCGCCTGCCCGTCCACCTGGAGCGCGGCGACCATGTCGTTCAGGTACGAGGGCTTGTGCTGCCCGTCGCCGTCGACCTGGACGGCGACGTCGTAGCCGCTGCGAAGCGCGTACTTGTAGCCCGATTGCATCGCCCCGCCGATCCCGAGGTTGAACGGGTGCGTGAGCACGGTCGCGCCGGCGGCCTCGGCCTCGGCTGCGGTCGCGTCCGTCGAGCCGTCGTCAACGACGAGCACGTCGAAGCCCGGCGCCGAGCGCCGGATCTCGCGCACCACGCGCGCGACCATGCCCCCCTCGTTGTAGGCGGGCACGATCGCGAGCTTGCGAAGGCCGTCGGGCTCGGACATGCGGGAATCAGGGTAGAGCGGGCAGGCCCGCCCCGTCGCTAGCGGCCGTGCAGGCGCGCAGGCGGCGCGCTCAATCGCGGTGGGTCAGGATCTCCTCGCGCTCGGCCAGGCGGTTTCGCCGCCGCACCTCCGCCTCGCGCTGGCGCCGCTGCTCGTCGTCGGTCTCGGCCAGGAGGGGCGGCACCGGGATCGGCTTGCCGTGCTCGTCCACGGCGACCATCGTCAGGTACGCGGTTGACGTGTGGCGCTTCTCGCCCGTGCGCGGGCTCTCCGCCTCGACCCGCACGCCCACCTCCATCGAGGTCCTCCAGGCGGCGTTGACCATGGCCGAGCAGGTCAAGAGATCGCCGACGTTGACCGCCTCGAGGAACGTCATCCGGTCCATCCCCGCGGTCACGACCCGCGCGCCGCAGTGGCGGACCGAGGCGACGCCGGCGGCCTCGTCGCAAAGCTTCATCACGACGCCGCCGTGGACGAACCCGGCGGAGTTCGCGTCCACCAGGCTCATCCAGCTGATCATCGCCGAGCGCGACGCCGACGCCGGCTTGGGCTCCATCGCGGCCTCCATTCGGCGATCGTATGCCCTGTGGAGGGAGACGAACTCGCCGCCCTTGAGCGCCGGATCACCGAGTGCCGCCGCTGCCCCCGGCTGGTCGCCTGGCGGGAGAAGGTGGCCGCCGACCCGCCCAAGCGCCACCGCGGCGAGGTGTACTGGGCGCGTCCCGTTCCAGCGTTCGGCGATCCGGCCGCCCGCATCGCGATCGTCGGCCTCGCTCCGGCCGCGAACGGCGCCAACCGCACCGGGCGCATGTTCACCGGCGACCGGTCGGGCGACTGGCTCTACGGCGCGCTGCACCGGGCGGGGCTCGCGAACCAGCCCACCGCGACCGCGCCCGACGACGGGCTCGAGCTGCAAGACGTCTGGATCACCGCCGTCAACCGATGCGCCCCGCCTCAGAACAGGCCGACGCCGGCCGAGCGCGACAACTGCCTGCCGTACCTCGTCGCGGAGCTGCGGCAGCTCGAGCGGGTACGGGTGATCGTGGCCCTCGGCTCCTACGCCTGGGACGGCGCGCTGCGCGCTCTCCGCGCGGGCGGGGCCGCGATACCGGCGCCGAAGCCGCGGTTCGGGCATGGGGCGGAGGCGCGGATCGGTGCGTACACGCTCCTGGGGTGCTTTCACCCCTCGCAGCAGAACACGTTCACCGGCAAGCTGACCGAGAAGATGCTCGACGCCATCTTCGCCCGCGCGCGCGAGCTGGCGAAGCTCGGTGCGTCGCGCTAGAGGCCGGCGGGCACCCGCTCGGGCCGGGCGAGCCCCTCGGCCTTGGCCGCGTCGGCGACGGCCTCGGCCACGGCGCGGTGGACGGCCGGGTCGAGCGCGTCCGGGACCAGCTCCGACTCCTCCGTCAACCCCGCGATCGCCCGGGCGGCGGCCAGCTTCATCCCGGTGGAGATCGCCTCCGAGCCGCTGGTCAGGGCGCCGCGGAAGATGCCCGGGAAGCCGAGCACGTTGTTGACGAGCGAGCCGTCGGCGGCGAACGCGGCGCCGGCCTCGAGCGCTTCGCTTGGCGTGATCTCCGGATCGGGGTTGGAGAGGGCGAGGATCACCTGGCCGTCGCGGACCATCTCCGGCTTCACCAGGCCGGGCACCCCCGTCGTGAGGACGACGATGTCGGCGCGTGCCATCACGTCGTCGAAGGTGGTCACCTCGATCCCCCGCCGGCGGGCGCGCTCGTGTGATTCCTCCTGCGGGTCCGCCGCGATCACCGCCGCCGCCCCCGCCTCGACGTCGAGGGTGGCGATGCCGAGGCCCGCGGCCCCCAGGCCCACCTGGCCGACGATCGACTCGGAGAGGGCGACGCCGGTCTGATCGCAGGCGACCAGGATCGCCGCGAGGGTGGAGACGGCGGTCCCGTGGACGTCGTCGTGCATGACCGGGATATCGAGCGCGTCGATCAGGCGGGGCTCGATCTCGAAGCACTCGGGGGCGCGGATGTCCTCGAGGTGGATGGCGCCGAACCCGGGCGCGATGCGGATCACCGTCTCGACGAACTCGTCGGCATCCTCGGTGTCGATCAGCACCGGGATCGCCGAGATGCCCGTCATCTGCGTGTAGAAGACCGCCTTGCCCTCCATCACCGGCATCGAGGCCCGGGGGCCGATGTCGCCCAGGCCGAGCACCCGCGTCCCGTTGGTGCATATCGCCACCGTCCGCCCGATCATCGTGTAGCGGTAGGCCAGCGTGGGCTCCTCGGCGATGGCCATGCACACGCGCGCCACCCCGGGCGTGTAGACGTCGCGCATGTCCTGCAGGGTCCTCATCGGGGTGAGGGCGTCGACCGCGAGCTTGCCCCCCTCGTGGCGGCGGAGCGCGCGGTCGAAGTAACCGATCACGCGCACGCCGTCGACGCTGGCGAGATCGCCCGCCACGCGCTTGGCCTGGCCGTGGTCGCGAACCTCCACGGAGATCTCACGGATCGAGCGGTCGCGCCCCATCTGGACGGTGACGATGTCGCCGATCAGCCCCCTGGCCTCGGCGATCGCGCCGCACACCTTGGCGAGCTGGCCTGGGACGTGGGGCTGCTCGATCCGGTAGACGTAGTCGACGGGCATCGGCGCGCCTAGTATCCCGCGCGGCACGTGGTCCCGGTGAACATCCCCAACGCGCTCACCATGCTGCGCATCGTCGCGGTGCCGGTGATCGTCGTGGCCCTGCTGGACGAGACCCCGAACGGCGACGTGATCGCCGCCGCCCTCTTCTCGCTCGCCGCGATCACCGACGGGCTAGACGGCTACATCGCCCGCCGCCGCAGCCAGGTGACCACGTTCGGCAAGCTGATGGACCCGCTGGCCGACAAGCTCCTGGTCGTCGCGGCATTGATCGCGCTGGTCTCGCTCGACCGCCTGGCCGCCTGGGTCGCGATGGTGATCATCGCCCGCGAGCTGGCGGTGACCGGCCTGCGCTCGCTCGCCGCCGAGCAGGGCGTGGTGATCGCGGCCAGCTGGCTCGGCAAGCTGAAGACGGCGCTCCAGGTGGGCGCGATCGTCGCGCTGATCATCTGGGACCCCACGCCGCTCTGGGTCGACCTGCTGGTCTACGCAGCCGTCGCCGTCACGGTGATCAGCGGCGCCGACTACTTCGTGCGGTTGCGTGAGCACATGAGCGAGGAGGAGAGAGGAGGCGCTGGAGGAGGCGTCGGCCCCGCCCGTGGGGAGCGGCGAGCCCAGACGGGTCTGACCCGGCGGCGAGCTAGCCGGCGCTGGGGGCCTCGAGCCACTCCCGCATGGTGACGTGGTGGCGGGAGTGCTCGCCGGACCCGAGTTCGGCCAGGATCTCGGAGAGGTTGCCCGAGCGCTCGGCCACCACCGAGTGGCGGTGGATCGTCTCCAGGTTCTCCTGGCGTGCGAGCAGGAAGGCGCCGTCGCGCAGGGCCGGGTACGCCTGCGCCACGCGGCGGACCATCTCGCGTACGACGTCCTCGACGAAGCGCGGCTGCAGGTGCGCCTTCTCGACCACGGCTGCCTCGTCGGAGCGCTTCATCAGCTCGTAGATCTCCGAGCTCATCGACGACTCGACGATGTGGAGGAGGTCGCGGGCGTCGATCTCCAGGTCGGACGTCTCGGGCCGGCCGATGTGAAGCCGCCCGATGCCGCGCTGGTTGTGCGTGGCGACGGGCACATGGCCGAAGATGCGCTCGATCTCGTCGTCGGTGAACCCGTCCGCCGCGAGGCGCTCGCGGGCGCGGTCGGTGAGGAGCCCCTGGGCGCAGGGGCACGCCGTCATCCCCTGCGCCTCGACCCCCGTGAGCGTGCGGGTACCGCGCTCCGATGCGACGGCGGTCCCGAACAGGGTGTAGATCTCCTGGGTCTGGAGGTTCGAGGCGGGGGTGGGGACCGTCTCGGGGTAGCGGGCGGCGATCGTTACCTCGGCGCGCAGTCCCGCTTGGCGCTCGCGGACGCGCTCGGCGATGTGGGCGGCCAGCGTCTCGGCGCGCAGACTCTCCTTGAGCACGACCTCGTCGATCGCCTCGTTCACGACCTCCTCGAAGCGCGACATGTGGACGCCCGCCTGGCGGGGGTTGAGGTCCACGAAGGCCTCCAGCTCGGCGAAGAACAGCGAGTCCGAGGAGTTGACGCGGATCACCTTCTCGACGCCGCGAACGCCGACCCGGGTGAGGCTGATCTCGGTCGCGGGGCGGGATGCCTGGACGTCGGCGGAGGCGGGGGAGAGGGCGCTGCCGGAATCGGTCATGGCGTCTCAGGGTACCGAGGGCCGGTCGCCGGGCCCCTCGTACGAATCCCTCCAGCGCGTTGTTGTGTGACGAACTGCATCACGGCCGCGGGAGCGCTCCATATACTGCGCCGCGGCTCGCTAGCCGAGGAGGATGGCGGGGAAGTGGCTGAGAAGGGAGACGTTCTGCTGAGCGACCGGGGCCAGCAGCAGCATGCCGAGGGGGCGGGGGACGCCCCGGCGAACGGTGCGGTACAGCTTCTGGGGGAGACGGAGGAGCTTCGGGCTCTCCTGGTGCGGGGCCAGGACAAGGGCTATCTCACCTTCGAGCAGATCGCCTCGACGCTCGAGGAGGTCGAGGTGACGAAGGAGCAGGTGCAGGGCCTGCACGCGCACCTGGTCGAGCAGGGAATCGACGTGATCGGCGAGGACGGCCTGCCCGCACACAAGGAGGCGAAGGGCGAGGCGAAGAAGCCGGAGCTCGATCTCACGGTCGAGCCCAGCCTCGACTCGCTGCGCCTTTACCTGCGCTCGATCGGGCAGGTGGAGCTGCTGACTGCCGACCAGGAGATCGAGCTGGCCAAGCGGATCGAGCGCGGCGACATGCAGGCGAAGCGCCACATGGTCGAGGCGAACCTGCGGCTGGTGGTCTCGATCGCGAAGGGGTATCTGGGGAGGGGGCTGGGGTTCCTCGACCTGATCCAGGAGGGGTCGCTCGGGCTGATCCGGGCCGTCGAGAAGTTCGACTACCGCCGCGGCTACAAGTTCTCCACCTACGCGACGTGGTGGATCCGCCAGGCGGTGACGCGGGCGATCGCCGACAAGGCGCGGACGATCCGGATCCCGGTCCACATGGTGGAGAAGCTGAACCGGGTGACCCACGTCGAGCGCCAGCTCGTCCAGCGGCTGGGGCGAGAGCCCGAGCCGGCGGAGATCGCGGAGGAGCTGAAGGTAACCGTGCTCGAGGTGCGGGACGTCCTGCGCGTGGCGCAGATGCCAGTCTCGCTCGAGAAGCCGATCGGCGACGAGGACGAGGCGGAGCTGGGCGACTTCGTCGCCGACGACGCGGTCGAGGAGCCGTTCGAGGCGGCCACCGAGAACCTTCAGCGCGAGGACATCCAGCGCGCGCTCGACGCTTTGCCCGAGCGCGAGCGCCAGGTGATCGAGCTTCGCTACGGGCTACGCGGGCACGAGCCGCTGACGCTGGAGGAGGTGGGCCGCGCGTTCGGCGTCACCCGCGAGCGGATCCGCCAGATCGAGAACAACACGCTGCGCAAGCTGAAGCAGCTTCCCGAAGCGCAGCGCCTGCGCAGGATGGGCTGATGGCGGGGGGCGCGTCGGGCCGCGCGTGCGGGCCGTCGGTTTCGCGCGGCGCTCAGCGGGAAGCCGCTGTCTTCCGCACCGAAAGGAGACAGCGAATGCCAGAGAACATCGACGACGCCAAGGGCCGGGTCAAGGAGAAGGCCGGCCAGCTGACCGACGACAAGGACCTCGAGAACGAGGGCAAGGTCGATCAGGCGGCGGGGACCGTGAAGGAGAAGGTCGGCGACGCGGCCGACAAGGCCAAGGAGGCGCTGAGGCGCGACTAGCTGCGCTTAAACGGGACAACGGATGGGGGATGGGGCTCGCGCCCGCGGGGGCTGACCAAGGCCGGTCAGTCCTCGCGGGCGTAGGGGTTGTAGGAGGGGTCGAGGGTCGGGTCCGCCGGCGCCGCGTCGGCCGGTTGCCCGGGTGGCGGCGAGCCGCCGAGCCGGCCGGTGTGGAACATCCACGCCAGTACGAAGTCGACCAGCCCTAAGGCGGCGATCGCGAAGTAGGCCGGGGCGACGGCGATCCCAACGGCGATCCCGATCGCGATCATCACGACCCCGCTCAGGATCATCGACCAGACCAGGATGCGGCGGTTGCCGCTCAGGCGCTGGGCTTGGAGCCATCAGCGCGGCCGAGCCTATCGCTCGGGTAGGCGCGCTCCGCGCCCGGCGGCTGGATCACCGTCATGACGACCGAGCCCTCGTCCCGAGCCTCGACTCGGAGCAGGTCACCGGCTCGAAGGCCCGCTCGCTCGAAGGGAAGCTTCGGGATGGTTGCCTGGTGATTCGACGAGATGCGGGTCCTCCCGACGGCTGGATTCCCGAGGCTCTTGGGCTGGAAATGGGGGAGGTGAGAATCGAACTCACTCAGCGCTAAGGCATCGATTTTACAGACCGACCCGGCTCTCCTACTCCGGCGCTCCCCCGGCTCCGAGCTGATTCTAGAGGCGGCCGCATCGCCGTAGACCAACGCCTCGATCGGTTCGCCGGGGCCGATCTCAAACTCCGAATACTTGGGTCCACCCAGCCTGACGGTCGTCGTCCCCTCGATCTCTGTGGCCGGCAGCAACCACCGTCTGCCGTCGCCCACCACCGCGAAGAGCAAGTCGACGGTGGCCGAGTCGAATCGTTTCGCGACGCCGGTCCAACTCTGGTTACCACCGTTCGTTGCGATGTGCACGCTCCAGCGCTCGTGACCGTCCGGGGTGCGCTCCCGCACGGTCGAAGTCTTGACCTGGACTCGGAGCAGGCGTTCGCCGAGCTCAGCGATCAAGTCGTAGTCGGGGCTGAAGCCGAAGGGGATCGAGATTCGCGCCCCCTGGCGCGTCAGCCAATCGATCGCGGAGGCCTCGCCGAGGTCGCCCTGCTGGCGGCGGTTGATGAGCCTGTCCATGCTTCGACCGTAGGCGCCGGGCAGGCGGGAAACGGCCATTTCAAGGGCTGTCTCGCCCTTTGTCACACACTCGGCGCGAAGCTGGCACGGTCCTGTTGCGTTGTCGTACCCGGACGCCTCGATCTCGGCGACGAGCCGGGCCAGGGCACGCGGACGTCTCGTCCGCGACGACGAGTTCCCCCTCTCGCTCTTCTACTCGCAGCTGAAGCCGCGCCTGGAGCCCGTGCTCGAGCGGCCGCTCCGCGAGGCCACCCCCGCCGCCGCTTGAGCCGGGCTTCAACCCGCTGCCCTAGCCTTCCGTAGCCCGTGGACGTCCGCCGGCTCCAGCTCGACCCTTTCTCCGTTTCGATCGGCGCCCTGCTCGCGCTCACCGTCGCCTTCGTCACGACCCGCAACGGTGCGGCGCTCGTCATGTGTGGCCTCTCCGTCGCCGGCCTGCTCGCCGCCCGGGTGGCCGGGTTCGAGAATCGCGCGCTGCTGCCGCTCGCGATCGGGCTCGGCGTGCTGCTGTGGATGGTCTGGATCGACCCGCCCACCACCCCGCGCCGAACCAGCGCCCTCGCCCACGCGGGCGGCGGAGCGCTGATCGGGTGGGCGCTCGCGGAGTACCTTCGCGCGCGAGTTCCGTGGCCACGCTGGGGCCTCGTCGCGATCGCCGCCGTGTTCGCCGTGACCGTGCTCTGGGAGATCGGTGAGGCGCTGGGCGACGCCATCCTGACCACCGGACTCGATCCGAACAGCATCGACTCCACATTCGACATCGCGTTCGGCACCATCGGCGGAGCCGCCACCGTCGCGCTCGCCTGGCTCTTCGCCCCGCGTGGCGATAGCGTGGTCCCATGATCGAGCTGGACGGCCGCATCGTCGCGATCGCCGGGGCCGGCGGCGGCCTCGGGCCGGTCGTCGCCCGCCGGCTCGCCGACGCCGGCGCCATCCTCGCCCTGACCGACGTCGACGCCGGCCGCCTCGCAGCGGTCGCCAAGGATCTCGAGCTGCCCGAGGAGCGGATCGACACCCGCGTCGTCGACCTGCTCGACGCCGATGACACCCGCGAATGGGTTGACCACCTCGAGGTTCGCTTCGGCCGGACCGATGCCCTCGTTCACCTGGTGGGCGGCTGGAAGGGTGGTGACCCCATAGCAACTACCCCGCTCGCCGACTACGAGTGGCTGCATGACCTGCTCGTCCACACCGTCCAGATCGCCACCCGGGCCTTCTACGACGCTCTCGCCGAGTCGCCGAACGGCCGCTTCGTCCTGGTCTCGTCGGCCCAGGCGCAGGCGCCCGACGGCACCAACGCCTCCTACGCCGCCACCAAGGCAGCTGCCGAGACCTGGACGCTCGCGCTCGCCGATTCGTTCCGCGACGCCGAGTCGGCCGCCACCGCCAACATCGTCGTCGTGAACGCCATCCTCACCCCGCAGACGCGGGAGGCCAACCCCGACAAGCCCTACAAGACGTTCACGCCCACCGAGGACATCGCCGAGGCGATCGCCTTCACCCTCTCCGATCACGCGGCGCGGATGAACGGCAAGCGCATCCCGCTCCACCCGTGACGGCGTGACGGACTTCGCGTCCGACAACCACGCCCGCGCCCACCCCGATGTGCTCGAGGCGATCGCGGCCGCCAACACCGGCTACGCCGCCGCCTACGGCGCCGACGACTGGACCGCTCAGGCCGAGGCCGCCTTCCGCGAGCACTTCGGGGACGCGGCCCGCGCCTACCCGGTCTTCAACGGCACCGGCGCCAACGTCGCCGCGATCGATGCGCTCACCAGCCCGTTCGAGGCCGTGATCTGCACCGACGTCGCCCACATGCACGTCGACGAGTGCGGTGCGCCCGAGCGCGTCGCCGGGACCAAGCTCCTCACCGTCGAGCACGCCGCCGGCAAGCTCACCGCCGAGGACGTCGGGCGCTGGGAGTCGAACCGCGGCGACGAGCACCGGGTGCAGCCGCGGGTCGTGTCGATCACCCAGGCGACCGAGCTCGGCACCGTCTACACGCTCGAGGAGACGCGCGAGATCTGCGACGCGGCGCACGGGCTCGGCATGCACGTCCACGTCGACGGTGCCCGGATCGCGAACGCCGCGGCCTCCCTGGGCGCCTCGCTGCGGGAGCTGACCACGGACGCCGGCGTGGACGTCGTCTCCTTCGGTGCGACCAAGAACGGCGCCCTGGTCGGCGACGCGGTCGTGATCCTCAACCCGGACCTCGGCGAGCACTTCCTGTTCACCCGCAAGCAACTGGGCCAGCTCGCCTCGAAGATGCGCTTCATCTCGGCGCAGCTCACCGCGCTCCTGGCCGACGACCTCTGGCTGAGAAACGCCTCACACGCGAACGAGATGGCGGCGCGCCTCGCCTCCGCCCTCGAGCCGGTGGATGGGGTGGACCTCGTCTACCCGGTCGAGGCCAACGGCGTCTTCGCCCGGCTCCCGCGCCCGGCGATCGACGGCCTTCTCGCCGACCTGCCCGGCGACCACCCGTTCTACGTCTGGGACGAGGCTGACGGCATCGTGCGCTGGATGTGCTCGTGGGACACGACGGCCGAGGAGGTCGACGCGTTCGCGGAGGCGGTCGGCGCGGCTGCTCGGCGCTAGAGTCACCCCGCGCCCGGATAGCTCAGTGGTAGAGCACTTGCATGGTAAGCAAGGGGTCGCGGGTTCAAATCCCGCTCCGGGCTCTAGCACTTGTGCCGCCCAGGGTTTCCGGGATTGGGGTCGCGATGCGAACCCAATCTGGAAAAGCCGCGGACTCCGCGCCAGCCAAACCCACGGACTCCGCGCCGGCCCCGCTGCGCATAGACTCGCCCGCGATGGCTGACGCGCTTCTGGTCGTTCGCGAGGGAGCCGAGGCGGGGCGGGAGGTGCCGCTCACCGCGGCGATCACGATCGGGCGCACCGAGGGCGTCGATCTGGTCCTGGCGGACGCCGGGATCTCCCGCCAGCACGCCCGGATCACCCCCGAGGGCATCGGGGCCGTGATCGAGGATCTCGGCTCCTCGAACGGCACCTTCGTCAACGCGGAGAGGATCGACGCCCCGCGCCGGCTGCGCGACGGCGACGAGATCCACCTCGGCAGCGCCCTGATCGCCTTCGTCGGCGGCACCGAGGAGACGCAGGTGATGGACCCCACCGACCCCGACGCCACCGAGGCCTTCCCCGGCCCCGGCGCCGCCGGAGCGGCCGCCGCGGGGGCCGCGGCAGCCGGAGCAGCCGCCGCCGCGCAGCCGCCGACGCCGCCCACCCAGGACCCGGTCCCGCCACCCGAAGCTGCGCCACCCGAGGCGCCGGCGCCGCCCCCAGACGAGCCGCCGTGGGACCCGATCCCGATGCCCGAGCCGCGCGAGCCGGCCGCCCCGCAACCCGCCGCGCAGCAGCCGCCCCCGCCGCCGCCCCCGCGACGCGAGCCGATCCCCCAGCCCGATCCAGCCGCCGCCGCGGCGCCCAAGGAGAACGACTGGAACCTGCCGGCGCTCGGGGCGATCATCCTCGGCCCGCTCTCAATCGCGCTGATCATCTTCTCCTCGGGCTCCGGCTTCTACGCCGCCCTCCCGGTCGCGGTCACCGGCATCGCCCTCGGCACCATCGGTCGCAACAAGGTCGACCGCGGCGAGTCCACGCGCTACCGCAGCCTCGCCTCCGCCGGGCGCACCTTCGCGATCGTCGGCACCGTCCTCGCCGCGATCATCCTCGTCGCCGTGATCGCGATCAACCAACTCCTCGACGTCTCCGCCGAGAACCTCGACGAGCTGATCGACGAGGTCCGCGCAGAGATCGAGGGGAACATCAACTGACCGTGCGTTTCGCGCACCCGAAGAGCGGGCAGGTGCTCAGCATGCGAAGGCTCCTTAGCCTCGGATTCGTTCTCATCGCCCTCACCGGCCTGGCCTGCGGCGATGACGACGACACCACCACCGTGACCGAGACGGCCCCCGCCGCTGAGACCACCACCGGCGAGGACACCACCACCTCGACGACGAGCACCACGTCCACCACGAGCACCACGTCGACCACGACGTCCACCAAGGAAGACGACGACGACAAGGGTGGCGACGACGACAAGGGTGGCGACGACAACGGAGGCCACGGCGAGGGAGAGGGCGGTAACAGCGGCCCCGGCTAACCTGCCGCGTCGATGGACCTCGGGTTCACCGACGAGCAGCGCGACTTCGCCGAGGCGATCCGCGACTTCTGCCGGCGCGAGTGCGGCACCTCGAGCAGCGCGAGCGCCTGACCAACGGCTACACCGAGGTGCACTCGGCCGAGATCTACTCGAAGCTCGCCGAGCTCGGCTGGCTCGGGGTGACGATCGACGAGGAGCTCGGCGGGTCGGGCGGCGGCATGGTCGACGCCTGCATCTTCATGGAGGAGACCTCGCGCGGGCTGGCGCCGATCAACGGCTACGCGACGACCCTGATCGTCGCCGGCGCCGTCCAGCGCTTCGGCACCGACGAGCAGAGGCGGGAGATCCTCGGCGGCATCGCCCGCGGCGCCGTCGAGGCGATCGCGATGACCGAGCCCGAGGCCGGCTCCGACGTCGGCTCGCTCACCACCTCAGCCGAGCGCACGAACGGCGGCTACGTCCTCAACGGGCAGAAGGTGTTCTGCTCGAACGCCCACATCGCCGACCACGTGCTCGTCGTCTGCCGGACGACCAAGGGCCCCTCGAAGCACGACGGCCTGACGATGATCTTCGTCCCCACCGACAACCCGCAGATGGAGATCAAGCCGATCGACACCCTCGGCGGGCGCGAGACCAACCACCTCTACCTCTCCGACTGCGAGGTGCCGGCCGACGCCGTTCTCGGCGAGGTCGACGAGGCCTGGACCCAGCTCATGGCCGGGCTCAACGTCGAGCGCCTGATCCTCGCCGCGACCATGCTCGGTATGGGCGAGCGGGCGTTCGACGACGCGCTCGCCTACGTCAAGGAGCGCCGTCAGTTCGGCCAGCCGATCGGCTCCTTCCAGGCGCTCCAGCACCGCCTTGCCGACATCGCCACCGACCTCGAGGCGGCGCGCCTGATGACCTACTCGGTCGCGGCCCAGGTCGACGCCGACCCCGACCGGATGCTCCCGAGCGAGGCATCGATGGTGAAGCTGTTCGTCACCGAGGCCGCCCAGCGCGCCGCGCTCGGCGGGATGCAGATGATGGGCGGCTACGGCTACTCCTCGGAGTACGACATGGAGCGCCTCGTCCGCCAGACCCTCGTTTCGACCATCTACGGCGGCACCTCTGAGATCCAGCGCAACATCATCGCGAAGAC
>CAWCRN010000004.1:0-5652 GCA_963797835.1 uncultured Solirubrobacterales bacterium | reverse complement strand
CCCATCACCTGCGCCGCGCCGCAGCGTCGTCGTCTCTGGCTCAGCGATTGTGGTTGACGACCTCGACGTTGTGCCCGTCGGGGTCGAGGACGAACGCGCCGTAGTAGCCCGGGTGGTACACGGGGCGCTCGCCGGGGCCGCCGTGGTCCTCGTATCCGGCGGCGAGCGCGGCGGCGTGGAAGGACCGCACCGTCGCGTCGTCCCCGGCGGGGAAGGCGAGGTGGACGTGCTCCGTAAGCGGCCGCTCGTCGTCGATCAGCGAGAAGCTGTAGTCGCCGCCGGCGAACTGCACGCGCCCGGGCTCGTCGTCGGCCAGGCGGATCTCCGCGTGCGGCGCGATCGTCGCGTAGAAGCGCTTGGACGCCTCGAGGTCGGCGACGCGGATCCAGAGGTGGTCGATGCGGCCGGGGGGCACCAGGCTCGACCGCTCGCCGTGCACGGCCTCGGCGCCGTTGCCGTCCGGGTCGAGCAGGAAGCCGCTGTAGTAGTCGGGTCCGTAGATCGCGCGCGGCCCGGGCGCGCCGTCGTCGCGGTAGCCGGCGTCGATCCCCACCTGCCAGAAGGCATCCACGGCCTCACGGGTCGGCGCGCGGAAGCCGACGTGCAGGCCGCGGGTCACCGGGTGCTCGCGGTCCGTGGGCCCAATGTCCCAGTCCTCCCACTCGACGAGCTCGGCGTCCGCGTGGCTGGGCTCGACGCCCAGCACGGAGAGCACGGTGCGGTAGAAGCGCTCGGACGCGGCCAGGTCGGAGACGGCGATGCCGACGTGGTCGAACACCCGCCGAGGCTACTACCGGCCTCGGGGTCCCCCCGGTTCCCACCCGCTCGCGGGCGGCGTGGCTCAGATTCATTGGGCACCAGCGCGGTTCTGGTGCCCATATCCAAAGGCATCCGCGCACATCCACAGGCATTTCGACGTGCCGAACGACGCCCATCCGTGCCTGAGGCGCCACCGCTTCACACGCGAGAGGTCGCTGGTTCGAAACCAGCCGCGCCCATCGGCCTCGCATGGGTGTACGCATTCGGTCAGCCACGCGGAGGTGTCACATGCCGGTCGTATTGGTTCATCAGGGTCCGACGCTCACCCGGAGGGGTACGAGCAGTCGGTCGAGCAGATCACCGGCGGGAAGTCCCAGCTCGACTCGCTTAGCGACTGGCCGGTCGAGGGGATCCTGATGCACGCGGCGGGCCAGGGAACCGACGGCTTCCGGGTAGTCGACGTGTGGGAATCCGAGGAGGCAGCCCAAGCCTTCGGCGAGCAACTCGGACCGGTCCTGGCGGTGTCGGAGTGACAGACCAGCCCGAGATGTACCCCGCGCACACGTTCGTATCGAGCTGAGCACCGAGCCGCTCCACACCCCGGGGGTCGCTGGTTCGAAACCAGCCGCTCCCATCGTCGGCTGCCGTGGCGGGATACTGCGCGGGCGATGTCGGAGGAGAACGTGGACCTTGCTCGCAAAGGGCTCGAAGCCCTCAACCGCGGCGACCGTGCGACCATCGCGCGCCTTATCGCCCCGGACGTTGAGTGGCATTCGCTCGCGGCACCCATCCTCGGCGTGGGCACGATCCATGGCCGCGAAGCGATGCTCAAGTTCCTCTGGCAGGACCTGCCAGAGAGCATCGAGGGCTTTCGCGCCAGTGAGGTGGAGGTCACCGACCTCGGCAACGATCGGGTCCTGGTCGTGGCGCGGTACCAGGGCCGAGGACGAACCAGCGACGTCGAGGTTGACCAGCGGATCGCCAGCGTGTACGAGATTCGGGACGGGATGGCGGTTACCGTCCGCGACTACGAAAGCACGGCAGAGGCCCTCGAAGCCGCCGAGCTGTCGAAGTAGTCCGCGCTACCGAGGGATTTGGGCACGGGCGGCGTTTTGGTACCCGCGTATCTAACGCGCCACCCCGCCCGCATCGTGGCCCGCGCCACCCCGTCGTGACGATACGTCCCCGCCGGGCAGGCGAGGATGCATTCGCGAGTCGCGTCGCTCATGCTTTACCGGCATGACCTATACGGCCGCGGGCGAACGCTACGACTCGATGCTCTACCGCCGCTGTGGGCGCAGCGGTCTCGACCTGCCCGCCATCTCGCTCGGGCTCTGGCACAACTTCGGCGACGACCGCCCGATCGACACCTCGCGGGCGATCCTGCACCGGGCGTTCGACCTCGGCATCACCCACTTCGACCTCGCCAACAACTACGGCCCGCCCTACGGGTCCGCCGAGATCAACTTCGGCCGGGTGCTGAAGGAGGACCTGCGGCCCTATCGCGACGAGCTGATCATCTCGACCAAGGCGGGGTGGGACATGTGGCCCGGGCCCTACGGAGACCGGGGCTCGCGAAAGTACCTGGTGGCGAGCCTCGACCAGAGCCTGCAGCGCACTGGCCTCGACTACGTGGACATCTTCTACTCGCACCGCGCCGATCCCGACACTCCGCTTGAGGAGACGATGGGCGCACTCGACACCGCTGTCCGGCAGGGCAAGGCGCTCTACGCCGGGGTCTCCTCCTATTCACCGGAGCGAACCGAGCGTGCCGCGGAGATCCTCCGCGGACTGGGCACTCCGCTGACCATCCACCAGCCCTCCTACTCGATGCTCAACCGCTGGATCGAGGGCGAGCTCCTCGACGTGCTCGGACAACACGGCATCGGCTGCATCGGCTTCACCCCGCTCGCCCAGGGGATGCTCACGGACCGCTACCTCGACGGCATTCCCGAGGACTCACGGGCCGCCCGCGACGATTCGCTCGACCCGGGCTGGCTGAGCGAGGAGAACCTCGAGCGGATCCGCGCGCTGAACGCGATCGCAGCGAATCGCGGCCAGAGCCTGGCCCAGCTGGCGCTGGCGTGGACGCTTCGCGACCCGCGCGTGACCTCGACACTGGTCGGCGCCTCGAGCGTCCGCCAGCTCGAGCAGAACGTGGCGGCCCTCGATTCGCTCGAGATCGCGAGCGACGAGCTCGCGGAAATCGACCGCCACGCGGGCGAGGGCGGCGTCAACCTCTGGGCGGAGTCCGGCGAGGCCGGTTAGGTCGCCGCCACACGCGCCCGCGCCCCGGCTGCGCGAACCGCATCGGAGAGGGTGGCGATGTCATAGGCCCCGTAGTGGCGGCGGCCATTGATGAAAAAGGTCGGCGTCCCGGAGACGCCGCTGAGATCGGCGCCGTCGACATCATCGGCGATCCGGTTGGCCCCGCGGCGCTCACGCAAGTACTCGGAGAATTGCTCCAGGTCGAGGCCCAGCTCCTGGGCGTAGCCGACGAGGTCATCGCCTTCGAGGGCGTCCTGATGCTCGAGAAGCTTGTCGTGCATCTCCCAGAAGGCCCCTTGATCGGCTGCCGCCTCCGCCGCCTCGGCCGCCAGCTGCGTATACGGGTGGACGTCGGTCAGCGGGAGGTGGCGCCAGATGTAGCGGATGTCGGCGAAGTCGCTGAGGAGCTCGCGAACGACGGGCTCGGCCCGCCCGCAATACGGGCACTCGAAGTCGCCGTACTCGACCACGGTCACCGCTGCCTCACGGGGACCGCGGATGTGATCGCGCTCGGGATCGATGTCGGTCGCGAGGTCGGTCAAGAGCTCGGACGTGCCCAAGAGGACGCGGTCGCGCCGCGGCTCCGACAGCACGTCGGTGGCGCGGAACATCAGCCAGGTGACGAGCGACGCTCCTGCGGCCGCGCCGAGGATGCCGAGCTTTGCCTCCTCGAGCTGGGGGCCCGCGAAAGCGAGGCTTGCGATCAGCAGGGCCACGGTGAAGCCGATGCCGGCGATCGTCCCGCCGCCGGCGACGGCGGCCCAGCCAACCGGCGGGCGCAGTCGGCCCCGGCTGACCCGGGTGATGAACCAGGAGACGCCGACGATGCCGACGGGCTTGCCGATCACGTAGCCGAACAGAATCCCGAGGGTGATCGGAGACGAAGCGGCTCGCTCCAGGAACGCCGCGTTGATGGCAATTCCAGCGTTCGCCAGCGCGAACAGCGGAACGATCACGTAGCTCGTCCACGGATGGAATAGGTGTGCGAGATGCTCATTCGGTGAGATTGCGGATCTGAGTCCCTGACGCGCCGAGCGCTCGAGCTCAGGAGTGGGTTGCTCGCGGAAGCGACGGAAACGCTCCACGGCGTGGTCGAGGTCCGACCTCACGGCTGGGTATGCGTAGGTGAGAAGTCCCATCGCCAGCCCCACGATCACCGGCTCGACCCCGGACTCGAGCAGCGCGACCCAGACCGCGGCGCCGAGAATGAAATAGATCACCCCGGCTCGCACGCGCAGGGCGCGCACGACCAGAACCGCTGCGAACAGCCCCGACGCCGCGATCAGAGCGGAGACATCGACTGTCTCGGTGTAGACGGTGGCGATGACAACGAGGGCGAGGATGTCGTCGACCACGACCACGGTGAGGATGAACGCCCGCAGGCGATCGGGGACGCGGCGCCCGAACAGCGCCAGGAGGCCCAATGCGAACGCTGTGTCCGTCGACATCGCGATCCCCCAGCCGCTGGCCGAGGAATCGCTGGCGTTGAAGGCGAGGTAGATGGCGACGGCCATGCCCATCCCGCCAATCGCGGCCAGTAGCGGCAAGGCGAAGCGCCGGCGCTCCCTGAGCTCGCCGAGGTCGAACTCACGACGGGCCTCGAGGCCGACGACGAAGAAGAAGAACGTCATCAGCCCGCTGTTGACCCAATGGCGCAGATCGAGCGCCACCCCGGCGTCGCCAAGGTTGATCGACAGGGTCGTCTCCCAGATGCCGTTATATGAAGAAGCGTCGATGTTGACCCAGGCGAGGGCCGCGATTGTCGCCGCCAGCAACACCGCCGCCCCTCCCGTCTCGGTGCTCAGGAACTCGCGCAACGGCGTCGGCACGTTGCGAACCCAGGCCGTCCGCCGGGAGAACGGTCCCTCTGCGGCTGCGCGCGCGGTCACCTTCGCTCGAGAATCGCGGGAACGAGCTGGGCCAGCTGGCTCCAGCTTCCCTCGAGCCGCTCGGCTCCGACGAAGAAGGTCGGGGTCCCGTGGACGCCCGCCTGCTCGGCGCCGGCGACGTCCTTGAGCACGCGCTCGCGATAGCTCCGCTCGCGTAGGACCGCTTCCGCTTCGGCGGGGTCGAGATCGAGCTGCCGCGCCACCGAGAGCAGGTCCTTCACCGAGAAACGGTCGCGGCCGGCAAGCAATAGGGAGTGGGCCTGCCAGAACTTTCCTCCGTCGCCCGCAAACTCCGACAGCTCCGCGGCCAGGTCGGCGCCCGGGTGAAGCTCGGAGTCGGGGAGGTGGCGCCAGACCAGCCTCACAGCGGGGTAGCGATCCAGAAGCGACCTCACCGGCCGGCTCGCCGCGAAGCAGAACGGGCAGCCGAAGTCCCCGTACTCGATCAGAGTCAACTCGGGCTCCACGGCGCCGAGCACGTGATCCGCCGCTTCGACCGGGTCCAGATCGCCTGAAGTCGCGTCGGACATCGTCGCCAACCAGGCTAGGCGGCGTCCAGGTTCTCCAGCACCATCGAGGGCCACGCGAACCTCAGCTCAGCGGATCGGAGGCCGTACACCCTCTGCGGTGGCCGCCAGCGTCGGGTCCCACTCGAGCACGTACTCGCCGAGCTGCCTGGTTCGAAACCAGCCTCGCCCATGTCTGAGTCCCGTGTCGGCGGCGATCCGGGCGCCAC
>CAWCRN010000003.1:0-92573 GCA_963797835.1 uncultured Solirubrobacterales bacterium | reverse complement strand
AGCCGATCAGGCGGAGGCCGGCGCGCTAGATTGACCTGCGCGGCGCGCCTTCGCGCCGACCCCTGGTGGGCGTAGCTCAGTTGGTAGAGCTCCTGGTTGTGGTCCAGGTGGTCGCGGGTTCAAGTCCCGTCGCTCGCCCTCACGAACCCCCTGCTAACGCGGGGGTTTTCGTATTTCACACGTCTAATCCCTGACCGTGGCGGGCATCAATCGGGCATCAATCCGGCCGCTCAAGGTGCCACGGGAGCAGGGGACGCGCGACGCTAGGGGGCCTCCATGGCGCGCCCGAGGAGGTGTTGCTGCCCTCGCGGCCCGCGGCGCGCTCCTGCCGACTTCGAGCTGCCGCTCCCCCTTGCCGCCGCGGCTCGATGCGCCCTGGGAGTTCGCGATCGATACGGCCCGGTGCTTGCTTATGCCGTTCCTACGCAGGCCCTCGTACTGCTTGTCGTTTTCACGCTGGGTCCGTGGTCCTTGGCCATGATCTCCTCGGTCCGGAAGTCCGGGCTGCGCAGCAGCCGTTTACCCCCTCTCGCATCACCCGCACACGGCGGGTGAGCGCACGGTCAGGAGGCGAGCAGCCGCAGCACCGCGCGCTCGATTCGCTCGCGCTCGGGAAAGCCCGTCTCGTCGGCGTCGCCCACGATCCGGCTCAGCGCCGGGCGGATCGTCTCGCCGGCGTCGAAGCGGTCGAAGACGCGGGGATCGATGTAGGAGCTGCGAGAGACCGCCGGGGTGTTGGAGAGCAGTTCGGCGACGCGGCTCGTCGCGTCGTCGGCGGCCCGCTTTCGCGCCGCTTTCGTCTTAGCGTCGGTGGCGTGCTCGGCGAGGGCGAGCGCGGCGAGGACGGTCGCGTTCCAGGTCCGGAAGTCCTTTGCCGAATACTCGCCGCCGGCAAGGTCGCGCAGGTGTTGGTTGATGTCCTCGGCGACGACGTCCCGCCACTCCCGGCCGCTGCGGTAGGCGAGCAGGTCGCGCGGCCCTCCTCGCCGGGCCTTCAGGGCTCTCAGCGTGGGCAGCAGCTCGGGGCCCGCGATATCGATGCGATGGCGCTTACCGCCCTTGGCCTTGTAGTCGAAGACCGCGGCGCCGCGCTCGATCCGCAGATGGTGGCGCTCGAGCGTGGTCAGGCCGAAGGTCCCGTTGTCGGTCGCGTAACGCTCGGAGCCGACCCGGAAGAGCCCGTGGTCCAGCAGGCCGATCCCGCAGGCCAGGACCCGCTCGCGGACGAGCCCGCGGCGGCCGAGGTCCTCGTTGATGCGTTCGCGCAGGCGCGGCAGGGCCTTGGCGAAACCCTCCATCTCGGCGAACTTCGCCCGGTCCCGGTTCTCGCGCCACGCCTGGTGGTAGAGGTACTGCTTGCGCCCCGCGTCGTCGATGCCGGTCGCCTGGATGTGGCCGTTCTCGATCGGGCAGATCCAGACGTCCTCCCACGCCGGTGGGATCGCCAGGGCACGGATCCGCTCGACGACGAGCGGGTCGTCCACCTTGCCGCCGCTCGCCCACTCGTAACTGAACCCGCGCCCGTGGCGGCGTCGCCGGATGCCGGCGGCGTTGCAGTCGACACGTCTGGTTCTGGCCATCGCGCCCCGTTCTACCCTGCGAGGGACCCGGCAAAAACGCCGCGGCGCCCTATGGTTGTTTTCCGCCCGGGCGGGCGAGAGCGAGCGTGAGGACCAGGGCCGGCGCGCCCTGACTAGCGCCCGCGCACCCTTGTGGTCGAGGTCTTACGCCCTCGCGCCTTGCTCGAGCTCGACGAGCCCGCCGAGGCGGCGCGCCTGCGTCCGCTCGCGCGACGCGAACCGCTGGAGCGCTCCGCGGCGCGGATCTCGGCCTTGGCGACCGCCTTCGTGAGCGTCGGGATCACTCCCTCGAGATACTTCGCCATGCGCTCCTCGTCGCGACGAATCGCGCGGGCGAGCATCGCCGTCTCCTTGTCGCCCACGGCCTCGGCAAGTGTCTCGATCGCCGAGTAGGTGGCGATCTCCTCGTGCTCCTCGGAGTACTCGGTCTTGGCATTCTTGAGGAGCTTCTCCTCCTCGCTCTACCCCGGAGGGCGTGAAGCGGGCCCTTCGCGAGTGCCACGCCCCGGCTCGCGAGCTCGGGAACGATGGCCGTGGAGCCACCCAGCTTCTTGATCCGGCGCTCGAGCTGCTTGGAGTGCGACTTGGTCTCCTTCAGATGCTGCTGAAGGCGCTTCTTGTAGGGAGGCCGGGCGGTCATCCCGATGTGCGCCTGAAGGGAGGTCTCGAGCTCCTTCTCCTTGGCGTGGGCCTCGTTCAGATACTGGATTAGCTTGGCGTCGCTGGTAGTGGGATCAGGCATGGTTGGTTCTCAGCTCTTAGTCGGGGGTGAACATGCGAGCTACCCGTCCTGCGCCGGATCAATCGAGAGCGGTCCGTGGCTGGGGGCTAGACGCGGCGGTCGTACCCGTCGCGAACGACCGGCTGCGAGGCGCTGGTGTACCGGCGGGTCATCCAGAGGCCGACCGCGAGGCCGATCGCCCCGACGATCATCAGGATCAGCCCGACGGTCGAGAGGTCGACATCTTTAATCGAGTCCTGGACCGCGAACCGCAGGATCGCGCCGACAGCAATGAGGAAGATTGAAGTTCCAATAGCCATACCGCAGCGACTGCCCGCCGGGAGCTCGGCACAAACCCCCGTGGACGAACGATTGAACTCTCAAGCCGGCTAGAGGCAGTCACAATCAACGGCGTCGTTCTCAGACGCGGGCGAACGGTGAACACTTAGGACGAAGAGCGCCACTTAGCTAAGACCTGGGGTCGGTGTTCTCACCGCAGGTCCTATCTCGATTCAAGGACGAGGCGCGCGGCAGGCGTCCCGTACATAGAGACTCCTGCCGCGGGGGCGCTCGACAAGGCCCTCTCTTCCCATCGGTGAAGCGAGAGTCACCCGCTCTCCGCGTCCACGAAGAGCTGCGGGCCACGGTAGGTCACGCTGGTACTGTGTGCCGGCCGACGCGAGACGACGACCGAGCCTACCTGCCAGGCCGTGGGTCCTTGGGCCCCTTGCGCAGGAGGGCAGACACGCGTTGCCGCGTGACACCGAAGCTCTCTGCGATCTGCTCCATCGTCATGCCCTCGGCGTAGAGAGCCTCCGCCTCGGCTCGACGGACGTTCGCTCCAGAGGTGTCAAGCGCCGCCGAGCTCTCGGTGAGGAGCTGCACGATGAGTGGCCCGTGCTCGTTCCCGACGAGCTCGGCGTAGGGCACATCCCTCGCCCGCGAGCGCCGGAGCTGAGCGATCCGCTTCTTGATCAGGCTTGCGCGCCTTCCGTTATCAGCGAGGACGTCCTCGAGCGCCGTCAGAGCTTCGAGGAATTCGTCGTCGGTCATGTCTGTCGTTCCAGCCACGATGATCAAAGATACTCCGTTTGGGCAATACCCATTGCCGCAATTCCCATTGCGGCAATAACCATTGCTGCAACCCCTATTGCCGCAATAACTATTGCTGCAACCGCTATTGCGCTATGCTGCCGAGGTTGTCGGAGCCGCCGTCCAGGGGAAGTGAGCACCGCCCGGCGTCAATGGCTTCCGGCGAGATAGCCACTGCAGGAGTATCGGAGGAGGGCCCATGGCAACCCAGTCCGGCGAATCACCCCAGGCCCTAACGGAAGACGAGACGCGCGATCGGGACGACAGTCCAGAGGCGCGGCATATCCGCCAGAACGGACTAGCCCGTGCCAACGGCTTCCGCAAGCCTCGGCAAGCGGGAACCATGCCTACGCATGGCCGCGCTCCCACGCGCCAGCAACCCGAGGGCAACCTGAGCCGCGAGATCTCTCGGGCGATGGTGAAGCTCCTCAAGGACCACAACGGCCGTGGCCCAACACAGGCCCGCGCGTATATCCACGAGGACCTGGTGGTCGTCGTGCTGCGTCGCACTATGACCAAGGCGGAGCGGACGCTCGCGGACGAGGGCGAGGAGGCCCTGGTGCGCGGCGTGCGGCGGGTGCTCCAGGGCAAGTTCCGCGAGGACGCGAACGGGATCGTCGAGCGGTTGACGGGGCGGCACGTCTCCGCCTTCCTCTCGGACCACGACGTCGACCAGGACGTCGTCATCCAGGCGTTCGTGCTCGAGCCCGGTCCGCATGGCACGGACCAGGACGCCACGCCGGTGGAGTTCGCATCAGCGCCAACCCCGGTTACAGCGGGCGCCGGAGGGCCGGAGGTTGGCTAGCGAATCGTCGCCGCCGGCGGCGATCGGGATCGGATGGTCTGCATCGGTGGCGGGTGCCCCGCACTGGACGCAGACGCGGTCCGCCCGAGGGGGAGAAGAACGGAGCCTCTGTATGCGGCAAGAGACCAACGACGGCCTCCTGAAGGTCCGGACCGAACAGCATCCCGAGGGGTGGTTGGTCGAGGTCAGCGGGGAGCTGGACCTGTCGAACATCGGGACACTTGACACCGAGCTTCAACGGCTCAACGGGGACGTATCGGTCCTCCTCGACCTGACCCACCTTGACTTCATGGACAGCGCGGGGATTGCCCTGTTGGCCCGGGCTGCCGACATCACACGGTCGGATTGTCGCTCGCTTGCGATCCGCAACGCCTCCGGTCAGGTTGAGCGACTCCTCCGCCTCTGTGGACTCGACCGCCGACTCGCCGTCCTCTGCTGACGCCTGAGAACCGAACTGGGCGCTTAGGACGAAGAGCAGGGCTGGTTGAACCTGAGCCAGACGCGGGCTACCAGAGCCCGCCGCCGTCGTGACCGCGACTCAGTCCGAGAGCACCCGTTTGACCGTGCCGATTACGTAGATCAACGAGAGCACGAAGAAGATTGCGCCGATAGCCGCCCGAACCGCGTCCTCGTCTACCGGCGTTCTCTCAGCCACCGGGGGCGCGGCCTTGTCGGCGACCGTCTCTCGCCATCCAACCAGGCCGGCTCTTCCCACGTCTTTTGCTTTCACTTCAGTCTCCTCCTAGCGGCTTTGACTTACTCGCTCCCGGCCGTCAAGACCGACCGCGCGGATGCGGGTGAGTCCTCCGCCTTGCATCTACCCGGTGGCCGCGAGTTGACCCGCGGCGCCCAGCCGCTTCGGACGAGAAGCGACTAGCCCAATGCGTCAGCGGAAGACTCTTGCGTTCGCGTCGGCTCCACCGGGTAGTCGGGGCGCTCGATGTTCGTCTTCTTCTCCAACCGACTGGGCTGCATAGGGTCGCTGCTCGTCTCCGCCGCGCTCACGCTCTTGCTCCTTCTGGTGCTGGGCGTGATCGACCTCGGGGGCAACTGAGCATGGCCGTCGCACGGAAGCGCCAGCTCGGCGCCGGGGCGAGCCCCATTTCCCCTACCCCGTCTGTGAGCCACAAGCATGTCGCCGAGCACCTAATGACACGACTAGCCGCCTTCAGGCTGGGTAAGCGGGATTAGCGATCTTTCAAGGAGGGACAGTGGCTCAGCAGACCAAAAGTAAAGCCAGTCGCACTTCGAGCGGCAAGCAGTCAAAGCCGCGCAGCTCGTCCGCCAAGGCGCGGACCTCACGGACCCGAGCAAAGGCAACGCGCTCGAGTCACAAGAGCGGGACATCGCGTACAGCCGGTTCACAGTCGCGCTCCCGCCAAGGATCGAACTCGTCGAAGAGCGGGGGCACCATCACGTCGGCCAAGGACGCGACGGCCAAGCGTCGGCGCGATACGGGTGACACCGTCGGCTCCGTTGCAAAGAAGCTGAGGACCCCGGCGATTGCGGCCGGAGCCGGACTCGCAGGACTTGCGGGCGGAATGGCCCTGACTCGCGACAGGCGCACGAGGGCCCTAGGCCTCGCGCTGCCAGGCCGCAGCGCGGCGCGCCGAACCTCGAAGAACCTAGCTGGAGCGGCGAAGAACGTTGGGGCGCTCGCCGAGCGCACCGGCCGGGTAGCCCAGCAGGTACACGTCGCCAGTGAGGCGCTGGACCAGAACGGCAGTCAGCGCCGGTCTCCGGTCGAGGTTGTTCTTGAAGGTCTCACCAGACGATCCCAGGCAGCAAAGCCCGATTGAAAGCCAACAGGTATCGGGCCCCTTTGGTCCGCCAGAAGGAGATAGGTAGAAATGGCACAAGCGAGTAAGTCCTCCAAGACAAAGCCGCGGTCGAGCTCGAAGAGCCGGAGCCCGCAGCGCAAGGCCGCATCGAACCGCCGCCCGAAGAGCACGTCCGCAGCGGGTAGGAATGGCGTCCCATCGAAACTGGGGAGTGCGGGTGAGACGGTCGCCGAAGCCGCTTCCAAAGCCAGGACACCGCTGATCGCTGGCGGCGCTGCCGTCGCGGGGGCCGTCGGGGGCGTCCTCGTCAAGAACCGCATCAACGCGTCTCGGGGACCAATGCAGAAGTTACGGCGGGTGTCACTGCCGAGGCCGAACAGGGCGCTCACCAGAAAGATCGACCTGGGGACGGTGAAGTCGACCGCCGAGCGAGTCGGCTCCCTAAGTCAACAGGCAGCGGACATCGCGGCTGCGGCTGAGAAGACGCGCAAGAAGAACAACTAGGCGACGACGGGGATGCAACGCGAAAGCGAGCAGGGGGCAGAGGTCTCGGGCGTCGGGCGCGACGGGCATGCTCGCCGTCTCTCGCCAGTCGAGGAGGCGAGGCAGGATCTCGTGCGGTGGTGTGGCGAGCACCGGCTGCCGGTGCCTCCGCTCCTCAGGCAACGTACTTCCGCGCGGCGCTAGCGCCGCTCACCCGCGACTCGCGTGAGCAATTTGGGTGCCGAGTGAATGGGGGGGCGTCATGGAGAGCCCGCATGCGTAGCGAACAAACCATCGATGAATCGCAAACGATGACCAAACGGCTCCCTCCGCTTCCTGCAAACTCCTGTGTCCGTTGTAGGGGCTCGGGCTTGCAACTAGCGGCCAAGCGCCGAATACGGCCGACCAGCCGTGCCTTCGCTGCGGCGGAACCGGACTAGAGCGCGAGCACTGAGGCACGAGGTTCCGGCAGATTTCGGCGGCTCAGGACGGGTAGCGGGACAGGCACCCCCCCGATCGAAAGGACAAGGATGGCCAAGACGAAGACGAAGCCCGACAGCAAGCTCTACTCGCGACTTCGCGACAGTGGCGTTAGAAAGAAGGTGGCGTCGCGTGCGGCGGAAGCGCTGCCCACGAAGGGCTCAAAGAAGCCGTCGAGGGCGCACGGGATCGCCGATGAGTTGACCAAGGCGGCCGACTCGATCAAGGAGCGCGCCGGCGGGGGCTCGCGCAAGCGCTCGAAGGCAGCCAAGAAGGGCGCGCGAACGCGCAAAGGGAACGCGGCAAAGAGGCGGCGCTCCGCGCGCAAGGGCGCGAAGACCCGTTCTGGCTCGTAAGTCCTGTCGTGCGCCGTGCGCCGTCCCGCGGTAGTGATGAGAGGGGCCGTATCTCGCCAGCCCGGCGACCTCAAAGTCTGGCCTCGAAACCACCGCGACCCGGTCGCCGGACGGCAACGAGGCTTCTCTTCCGGCGGTTCGCCGCCGGGCGGGTCGACCTCTGGACTATCGGGGTCGACGGCAACGAGTTCTCCTGCGACATCGCCCGCCAGACGGCACGCGTGAACGAGCGCTTCATCACCGTGGGCCCACCCCGGCGGGTCGCGGTCGATCGGGGTCGCAGCTGAACCTCGAGGACGTCCGGGCGAGGGGCTAACTTACTTTTCGTAAGTTCTCGCCAGTCCTGATAGGCCCCTCACGGTGGGGCTGCCACCAACGGGCACGGTCCGAGGCGCAGGTTCCGTTGGTGTCATCGACGAGGTCCGGGAAGGTCATCCAGAGTCGGGTGAGCCCCGAGTCGGCCGCCCGACTTCGGGCCCCGGAGGCGGGCGAAGCTGTGACCAGCCTACTCCCAGCAGCCCGGCGGCTTCGCGGGCTTGGGCGACTTCCCGGGCATCCTCCAATTCCCGTTCCAACCGGCCCACCCGAGCGATCAGAATCGAAGACACGTCTTCCTGCTGCTGTAGCTGCGCCTCCAAGCTCCGGATGCGGTGTTGTTCCTTGCCTATGAACATTCGGGCTGCCCCCTGCCTACTCCTCCGGGGCGCGTTTACCCGGTCGCTCTTTCGCGAAACTCCGTGGTGGTGGCGAGCCAGTGACCGCTGAACTACTCCCGCAGCCCGGCGGCTTCGAGGGTGTCGGGCCAGCCCTCGATCACAACCAGCTCCGCGATCTCCCCCTGCCGGAGCGTGACCAGGTGCCCGATCTGTTCGGTCACTGCGACTCCACTGGTCCGTCCAGTGCCCTCGTGGGTGATGAGGGCAACCAGCCGCTCACCGAGATCCTCGATTCGCTCCACCTTCAGGGTGATTTCATCCCACGCATCGCGCCAGTCGCGCGCAAAGCGAACGAATCCCTCCTCGCCCCGATAGCTCTCCGCCAGGTCGAGATAGCCCCGCAGGGGCCGGACCTCGAAGTCATCGGCAAGGTGATCGAGGATCCAGGCCGTGCCGCCCTGGTTCCACGCTTCGTAGGCGCGGCGCACGATCTTCACGTTCCTGCGACATCGCCTACTCCGAGAGCCCGGCGGCTTCGAGGGCTTCGTCCCGGGTCGAGTAGGAGTGTCGCTCGGCAAGCAGGTTGTCGCGCATCGTCCAGACCTCTGCCATGTGCACATCGATCTCCTGCTGGCCGCCCTTCGGCACGGCGTGCTGCGTACTCAAGACGACGACCCGCTCCCCTGCGTCCACGACCTCCTCGATCTCGTGTCTGACGCTCTCGAACTGCTTGAACAGATCCTCGTTGTACTTGCGGACCGCGTCCCTGCCCCGATACACGCCAGCGGCGGGCGACTCCGCGTAGGTGTGGAACTCGATGTCGGGGTGGAGGCACGAGTAGGCAGCGTCGAGGTCGTTCCGGGTGACGGCCTCATAGGCCCGATAGATGAGTTCGACGTTCTCCTGCGACATCGCCTACTCCGACAGCCCGGCGGCTTCGAGGGCTTCTTTGGGATCGAGGTAGGACCGGATCCGAATCGCCTTGCCGTTCTTGCCGTCGCTGATGGAGACGAAAGGCGACTCGGTCTCGACGCCACTGCCTTTGCCACGCGTGCGAATGCGGCCGATCGCGACGGTCCGGTCGCCGAGGTCGCGCATCTCCGAGTACTCGACGTGGATCTCGTCGAGGACGTCGAACAGATCCCGGAACAACTCGCGGACACCCGCGTGTCCGTGGTAGACCGCCGCCGTACCCCCGAGCAGCACCGGAAGCGCCGCGTAGTACTCGACCTCGGGATCGAGTACCTCCAGCATCGCTTCGACGTCTCGGCGGTTGAACGCCTCCGTCCCGCGCCTGACAGCCTCCACGTTCTCCTGCGACATCGCCCCGCAGTATCGCGCGACCCGGAGGGTCCCGAGGTCAGTCCGAGCCTGCCAGCTTCTCTGCGACCTCTCCGGCGACGCCGAACTTCTCAATGACCCAGAAGCGGGGAAGCGCCTTGACGACGCCCTCGCTCTTCGACGCGACGTGCTTTGGCGCGACCGCGAACCGATTGGGCTCGGCCCGCACCATCTCCCAGTCCTTCTCGGAGAGAGGGATGCGCTCCTTGCAGTCGTCTTGCCAGCATTCGCAGCGAAACTCGGTCAACTCATCGCGGCCTCTCACCCACTCGGCACGGCGCTCGTTGAGGCTTCGCGACCACGACTCGTTGTGCGCGATCCGTTCCTCGCGCGAGGCGAACGGTGGTTGGAATGGGTCGGTCACAGCCTTGAGGTCAGGGAAAGTGGGGCAAAGCCCCGATGTACCTGTGGCGTCCGAAGACGCCACAGCCGAGGAGAGACCTTGGTCTCTTCCGTTGTTGCGGCTACCCAAGCGGGCGGCACTGAAACGACCGAGGCTGACTCACACTCAGCCAGGAGCAGGGGAGCATGTCGTGACCGCCCTACTCCCGCAGCCCGGCGACCAATCTGAGCGCAAGTGAGGGCAACTCAGAACAAGACGCTGTGGGATCTGTGCGTGCGGTACGAGCACATCGCCGGCCTGATCGAGGTCTACGTCGCCGATCAGCGCATCCTCACCGACTCGGTCGCGAACCTTCGCCAGGACGCGCGCATGAACTGATGACCCGCCCCTTTGGACGAATGTCCTTGGTTTACGGCGAGGCTCCAATGGTCGCTTTGCATGGAGAGCGCATACCTCCGGCTCGCGGGATACTGCGGGGGGCGATGTCGCAGGAGAACGTCGATCGAATGCGCGAGGGCATCGAGGCAATGAACCGTCGCGACATCGAGGCCATCCTTCTGGGCATGGACCCCGAAGTCCGTTTCGAGCACCGGCTCGCGGCACTGCAAGGAAGCTTCGTCGGCGTGGAGGGCGTCCGGCGCTGGTTCGCGGACCTGCTCGAGACCTTCGACACGTGGTGGGTCTACGGCGAGGACATCCGTGACCTGGGCGACCGGGTCCTTGCGCTCGGGACTATCCGTGCCACTGGACGGGAAAGCGGAGTCGAGACCGAGCTGCCCCTGGCCATCCTGGCGCGGTACAAGGATGGCCTGCTTACCGATTTCATCGACTACGGCGACAGAGAACAGGCCCTCGAAGCCGCCGGACAGCGGGAGTAGGCGATGTCGCAGGAGAACGTGGAGGTTGTGCGCCGGGCGTGGCAGGCCTACAACGACCGTGACCTCGATGCCGCTCTCGACTACTGGGCGGAGGACTGCATCTGTGAGGACGTTCCGGACCTCCCCGACCGCGCGACCTATCGAGGCAAGGAAGGGGCGCGGGAGAGGGAACGACACTTCAGAGAAACTTGGGGGGATTGGGCCTGGGAGCCGGAAGAGTTCATCGATGCGGGCGACGACATCGTTGTGGCGATGGTTGTGATGCGTGCTCACGGGAGGGGGAGCGGTGCGCCGGTCGAGCACGCGGCCGCCTTCGTGTACGAGGTCCGGGACGGGACGATCGTCCGGGATCGGGCGTTCACGTCGAGGAGCGAGGCCCGGGAAGCCGCCGGGCTGCGGGAGTAGGCGCTTTCGTCCCAAGTGCAACTCCCGCGGTGCAGCGGCATTTCATCTGCCTAGTCTCCGGCGCGGGACGCTAGGTGGCTGTTACTCGTCTGAAACGGGCCTGAAACGGACCGGGTCGATCATCGGATTCGACAGACGATCCTAGGAGGACTCGGATGAGGAAGCTACTGCTGTCGCTGTTGGCACTCGGTGCGCTCGGGCTGGTCGCCTGCGGAGAAGGTGACGGCGATCAGGCCGCTGTAGCGTCCGAGGGCGAGACCACGCGTGAGGAACTCGCCGCCGACAACAAGTCCTGCGGCGCCTTCCTCCCCGATCATGACCCCCCCTTCAGGCTCGCGGTGGTTGAAGGCGACATTTCGTGTCCCGTGGCGCGGCGCGTGATGCACGACTGGGCCTACGACAGGCTTCCGCGCTCCTGGAGTTGCCTCGGACCGGAGGCCAATGTGCTGTGCACGAAGAGACCGGGGGCGTCATCAACGAGATTGGGGGCGTCATCAAGGATTGCGATCACGGCCCGCTTCTCTAGCGAGGCGGTCACGGTCGAGGCCGATCCCGGTAACGACAACTCGCTCAGTAATGAGGAGAAGCTCGAGCAGAAGGGCAACTTGTGGGCAGCGGCGTTCGCGAAGGCCGGCCCCGTCACCTGTCGCTCAATGGGGCAGCCGATGTGCGAACGCGCGAGCTGCGAACGCGTGGCCACCGGCCCGATAGAGAACTGCACGCCGGTGTCGTATGAGTTCCGGAAGTCGTTTGCCAAGGCGACCGTCGAGCGGGTCGTTATCGAGGGCCACCACGCCACGGTGGAGTTCTCGAACGGCGAGTCGGTGGAGTTCCAACGACCGGAGGGCTCGGGCTGGTGGATCACGGGCCGGTGGGTCAAGAAGATCACAAGGAAAGACTTCGAACCGTAGGTTGGGCGGAGAGCTGGTCCCGCCGCGCGGCCGTACCGCTTTCCATGCCAAAGCGGCTAAGCCGCTTTCGTCCAAAGCGCACTGATGTCGCCGCTCAGGGCTATCGTTCCCAGGCCGCCGAAAGCGAGGATGCACACGTGCAAGTAAGCGATGACCCGCAGGTCGGCACCGAGGTCGCCGGCTACCGGATCGAGTCGCTGCTGGGCTTTGGCGGCATGAGCGTCGTATACCTGGCCGAGGACCTGCGGCTCAAGCGGAGCGTTGCGCTGAAGCTGCTAGCGGCCGGCCTCGCCGAGGATGAATCGTTCCGTGACCGATTCCTGCGTGAGTCGGAGCTGGCCGCGTCGATCGACCATCCGAACATCCTCCCCATCTACGAGGCTGGGACGACCGACGATCTCCTCTTCATAGCCATGCGTTACGTCGAGGGGAGTGACCTGAAAGAGCGCCTGCAGCGCGGCAGTCTGGACCCGGGGGATGCGATCGGCATCCTCGCGCAGGTGGCGAGCGCCCTGGATACGGCGCATGCGCACGGTCTCGTGCATCGCGACGTCAAGCCCTCCAACGTGCTTCTCGACACGGGCGCCCGCCCCGACGCCTCCGACCACGTCTACCTGGCGGACTTCGGGCTCACGCAGCGGGTCTCCGATGAAGCCGGAATCGGCGAAGACGGCCACCTGATCGGCACCATCGACTACGTCGCTCCCGAGCAGATCGCCGGTGAGGGGATCGACGGGCGGGCGGACGTCTACTCGCTCGGCTGCATGCTCTACGAGTGTCTCGTCGGGCAGCCACCGTTTCGGCGTGACTCGGAGATCGCGGTCGTGTTCGCGCACCTCGAAGTCGAACCGCCGGTGCCGAGCGCAGAACGGCCTGAGCTGCCGGCGGCGCTCGACGCCGTGATCGCCCGGGCGCTGGCGAAGGAGCCGGAGCGGCGCTACGCGAGCTGCCGAGAGTTTGCCCGGGCGGGGCTCGCGGTCGCGGTCGACGAGGCGAGCCGCGTGCTCGTCGATGTCGCCTCCCGTGCCGCCGGCGGCAGGAGCGACCTGAGCGAGGTCGAGACCGAGTTGGCCGGCAAGGTGATCGGCCTCCAGCTCGTGCGCGAGCAGAGGCGGACGCTCGCGGACCCGGCCACACCGGCCCGCGTGTCCACTGAGGGGATCTGCCCGTTCAAGGGTCTCGCGAGCTTCGAGCCGGTGGATGCCGAGTACTTCTTCGGCCGCGAGCGACTCGTCGCCGAGCTCGTCGCGCGCCTCGTCGGCGTCGGCTTCCTCGGCATCGTCGGCCCGTCGGGCAGCGGCAAGTCCTCGCTCGTCCGCGCCGGACTTCTCCCGGCCCTCGCCGAAGGAGTCCTGCCGGGCAGTGAGCGGTGGCGGCGAGTGCTGCTGCGTCCCGGCGAGCGGCCGCTGGCCGAGCTTCGCCGCGCGCTCGTCTCGGGAGCGAGGGATCCTCTTGTCGAGGCCCTCAACGCGCTGCCCGCCAACCAGCGCCTCCTCCTCGCCGTCGACCAGCTCGAGGAGCTGTTCACCGCCTGCCGCTCCGAAGCCGAGCGCACCGCGTTCGCCGACACCCTTACTCGTGCTGCCGCTGATCCGGAGGGACGAGCGGTCGTAGTGGGCGCGCTGCGCGCCGACTTCTACGCGCGGTTCGCCGCCTACCCGGGGCTTGCCGAGCTGCTGGGTGCGAACCACGTCCTGGTCGGACCGATGCAGGCCTCGGAGTTGCGACGCGTCGTCGAGCTACCGGCCGGCCGGGTCGGCCTGCGGGTGGAGCCGGAGCTGGCCGACGCGCTGGTCGACGACGTCGAGGGCGAGCCGGGCGCGCTGCCATTGCTGTCCACCGCCCTGCTCGAGCTCTGGCAGAAGCGGCAGGACAACGCGCTCGTCCTCGCTGCCTACCGCGAGTCCGGCGGCGTTCACGGCGCCGTCGCGCGGCTCGCCGAGGGCACCTACGCCCGCATCCCCGACGGGCGCAAGCCGCTCGTGCGGGCGATCATGCTGCGCCTGGTCGGCGAGGGCGAGGTGCCGGTTCGCCGCCGCGCTCCACTCGCCGAGCTCGACCTGGAGCGCAACGGGGATCTGGCCGACGTGCTCGCGACGCTGGCCGACAGCCGCCTCGTCACCGTCGGCGAGGGCTCTGTCGAGGTCGCCCACGAGGCGCTGCTGCGCGAATGGCCGCGCCTGCGCGAGTGGATCGAGGCGGATGCCGAGGGGCGCCGGCTGCGCCGTCACATCACCCAAGCGGCGGCCGAATGGGACGCCGCGGGGCGCGATCGGGGCGAGCTCTACCGCGGCGCTCGCCTCGCCGCGGCGCTCGAATGGACCGCCGATCACACGCTCGATTTGAACGAGCTCGAGCGCGACTTCGTCACCGAGAGCCGCGAGGTCTCCGAACAGGAGACGAAACGGGCCCGCCGCACGAACCGGCGCCTTCGCGCGCTGCTCGCCGGGGTCGCGGTCCTGCTGGCGGCGGCCCTCGCAGGGGGCGTGTTCGCCGTCATCCAACGCGGTGAAGCGCGCGATGCGGAGACGGCCCAGCTCGCCCAGCGCCTCGGCGCCCAGGCGCTCGTCGAGGAGGACCTCGACCGTTCGCTCCTGCTCGCCCGCCAAGCGGTCGCGGTCGACGACTCACCCCGGACCCGCAGCTACCTGCTCGCCACCCTCCTGCGCGCCCCCGCGGTGACGGGAGTCATGCACGGCCAGGACGACATCCTCCGCGCGATCGCGGTCAGCCCCGACGGGAAGACGCTTGCGGTCGGCGACTCCACCGGGCTGCTCTTCTTCGACGCCCGGACCTACGAGCGGATCGGCAAGCCGGTGCCGGTGACGGACGGAGTGGAGAGCGTCGCCTACAGCCCCGATGGCGAGACGGTTGCGTTCGGCGGAGAGGGCTATATGCGCCTAATCGACGCGCGTACCCGGGAACAGCTGGCATCTGCGGGCGGTTTGCGAGGCGATATCGGCGAGGGCGGCCGGATAGCCTTCACCAGAGACGGATCGCAGCTCGTCGTCGTCGTTACGGGCCCGTCCCAACACGATTCGATCAGTGTGCGGGACGCCGCCACCCTGGCGGCGACCGGTGCTCCGATTACGCCGGAGGGCTTCGACGGCGACTATGTCGGTTCTTACTATCAATCGCCCGGTTTCGCGCTCATGCCCGACGGCCGCTCGGTGGTCATCGCGACGAACGAAGACGAGCTCGTGTGGTGGGATATCCGCAGCGACACGCCGACCAGGCGGCTGAAGATCGGCACGGGTGAGCATGCGCTCGCGCTGAGCCCGGATGCGGGCACGATTGCCGTCGGCATCGACCGGGGCATCCAGCTGGTCGACACGCGCAGCGGAGCGGTGCGGACGGCGGCCGGCGCGCTCGGCGGCGCCCCGAGCTGGCTGCTTTTCACTCCGGACGGCGGGACCGTGGTCTCGACCAGCCTCGACGGGACGGTCGCGCTCTGGGATGCCGAGTCGGCGACTCGGGGCGAGACGCTGCGCGGACACTCGGGTGCCGTCCAGCAGCCGGTCTTCAGCCCCGACGGAGGGACGCTCTACACGGTGAGTCACGACGGGACGGCGATCGCCTGGGACCTCGGCGGCGACCGCGGGATCGGGAGGCGCTTCACCTTCACGCATGACCGGGCTGCCGGCGGTTATGACGGTCACCCCGGGAGCTTCAGCCCCGACGGACGGCTTCTTGCGCTCGGTCTCAACGAGCGGGGCATCAGGCTCTGGGATGCGACGGACCTGACCCCCGTCGGCCCGCCCCTGACCGAGACCGGCGGTGAGGTCTGGGCACTCGCCTTCGCTCCGGACGGGGAAACGCTCGCGACAGTGACCGTCGACGGTCAGGCGACGCTCTGGGACGTCGAGAGCCGATCACTCCTCCGAGGGCCGTTCACGGTCGGACTGGACGCCGTCCAAGGCGTCAGCATCAGCGCAGACGGCGCGATCCTCGCCACGGCCGGCCCCTCCGGCGTGGACCTCTGGAAGGTCGCAACCGGGGAGCCGCTCGACACGATCGCGCCCGGCGTGGGCGTGGGAGACGTCGCTTTCGGCGCCGATGGGCCCACGCTTGGGTTCGTCCACGAGCGGGGAGGCACCGCGGAGGTCTGGGACGTCGCCGAGGACTCGCGGATCGCCAAGCTGCCGGTCGACGGTAGATCGACGTTCGCCGGCGAAGCGATCGCGTTCAGCCCCAGCGGCGAAAGACTTGCGACGGGCGGGCTGGACGACCCGGTCGTTCACGTCTGGGACGCCCGTACCGGAGAACTCATCCGTGAGCTCGACCAGGGCAGCGCCGGCGCGAAGACGCTCGACTTCAGCCCCGACGGTCGGACCCTTGCCGTCTCGGGCTTCGCGCCCGTCGCATCGCTCTGGGACCTTGCCACCGGAGCGCGGATCGGACCGACGCTCACGGTCGGAAGTCGCCGCGCGGACATCGACTTGTCCCCGGACGGGCGCGAGCTGTTGATGACCGCCGCGGACGGCCGTGGAGCGCTCTGGGACGTCGACCCGAGCTCGTGGGCGCGACGTGCCTGCGCGCTCGCGAACCGCACCCTGACGCCCGAGGAGTGGGAGGAGTTCCTCCCAGGGCGACCGTACGAGCCCGCTTGCGCGACCTGAGTCCGACTCAGGGGCGAATCGACCAGGTGAAGCGCGTCAGTGCGGGTGGCGGAGCGAGGCCCCCGGGGCGTAGACCCCGCCGGACGAGCAGCGTCGGCGGGGTGGCCTCTCTGGCGAGTCTGAGGCGGGCCGGGCCAAGGCCCTCGCGGTGCCACCTCGTCGACAGCCCGACGACGAGCAACCCGGCGTCGCGGCTCGCCTCCAGCATGCCCTCTTCCCCGGGCGGAGCCAGCAGCGGCTCGGCCGAGATGCCGAGCACCCGTTGCACCGCGAGCGCGCCGTGCGAAAGCAGGCGGCTCGCGTCGCGCCTGCCGCGCTCCGGCACCGCGGCGGCACCCGCGAGCCGGAGCGGCAAACGCTCGGCGCGCGCGAACCACGCGCCGAGCTCGACCGCCGCCCAGTCATGCTCGGCCCCTCCGAAGGGGACGAGGACGGGGCCCTCATGCGTCGCCTCCCGAGCAGCGAGCAGCGCCACGTCGCAGGGCGTCTCCGCAAGCACGGCGGCGAGCCGCTCGTCGGGAGCTCCCTCGGCCAGGAGCTCGTCGGGGGCGGCGGCGAGCAGGAGGTCGACGTCGAGCTCGGTGGCGAGCCGAGCCAGCTCCTCTCCCGGCGCCGGCGACGTGAATGAGGCCGCACGGGCTAGGACACCCCGCGCTTCGAGTGCAGACCGGCGCACTTCGAGCCAGGCGGACGCCGACCGAAGCTCGGCTGCGTCCGAGACGAGCCTGGCCAGGACCATGACGCGAGGCGGGTCTCGCACAAGCGGCTCGGCCACCGCGAGCAGCGCGTCGACGCGCGTATCGCCCGTGATCGCGACGAGAATCGACCGCTCCGCGGCCTCGCCGACGGACGCGGGCACCGTCGCTGGCAGGTTCAACGCCGACTCCTGCTGAAGGATCGCCCGCTCCAGCTCCTGGAGCGCAGTGCTCGGCTCGATCCCGAGCTCGTCGACGAGCGCTCGGCGCCCGTCCTTGTAGACGTCCAGGGCCTCCGCCTGCCGACCCGACCGGTACAGCGCCGTCATCAAATGCCCCCTCAGACGCTCGCGGAGCGGTTGCTCGGCGACGAGTGCCTCGAGCTCGCCGACGAGCTCGTCGTGGCGCCCGAGCGCGAGGTCGGCGTCGATCCGAAGCTCGACCGCTGCCAGCCTGATCTCCTCGAGTCGGGCGGTCGCCGCCTGGGCGAAGCTTTCGTAGCCGAAGTCCGCGAGCGCCGGGCCCCTCCAAAGCGACAGCGCCTCGCGCAGCCGCTCCGACGCCTCGGCCGCCAGGCCGCGGGCACGCAAACCCCTGGCTTCGTCCACCAGCCGCTCAAATCGGTGCAGATCTAGGTCGTCGGGCTCGACCCGGATGACGTAGCCCGGCGACCTGGTAGTCAGCACGTCCGGCGGAAGCGCCTTGCGAAGTCGCGACACGTTCACCCGCAGCGCGGCGGCGCGCTCAGGCGAGTCCTCGCCCCAGAGCTCGTCGATCAGTCGGTCGGCGGAAACGACCTCGTTGGGGTGGAGGAGGAGCAGGGCGAGAAGCGCACGCGGCCTTCGCCCGCCCAGGGAAACCTCGCAGCCCCCGTCCCACACCTCTAGCGGTCCCAGGATCCGGAACTCCATCTGGCTGGCCTCCCGGCCAGGACGCTAACAGCTTGTTGCTGGACTGAAACAGACTTGAAACGGACCGAGTCGACGATCGGATTCGACAGACGATCCTAGGAGGACTCGGATGAGGAAGCTACTGCTCTCTCGCTGCTGGCACTCGGCGCGCTCGGGCTGGTCGCCTGCGGAGGCGGCGACGACGATCAGGGCACCACGACGGAGGCGAAAGGCCCCCCGATACCACGACGGAGGCGAAACTCTCCCGGGAGCAGGTGCAGGAGCAGGTGCAGGAGCTCAAGGCGAAACTCCCCCGGGAGCAGGTGCAGGAGCTAAAGCGGAAGGGGTTTGCCAACATCAAGGCGAAACTCTCCCGGGAGCAGGTGCAGGAGCTAAAGCGGTCCGGCAACGACTGGGCATCGCTCTTCGCCACCGACGCCTGCAACCGTTATATGGGCCAGCCAATGTGTCAACGGCTCGCCTGCGTACGGCATTTCGTGCCGATCGAGAACTGCACGCCGGTGTCGGCGGCGTTTCAGAAGTCGTTCGCAGACGCGACGGTCGAGGACATCAGGTCCGAGCGCATCCGACCATCACGGACGGACCGCCCCTACTACGAAGCGGCTGTCAAGTTCTCGAATGGCGAGGTGGTCGTGTTCGGCGGAGTCCGAGGCCCGGAGCCGCCGGCGGGGACGTGCGCAGGCGCAGGACCTGGATTTGAGTGCGCTTGGAACCCCGCGGAGCCGGTTCACAATCGCCGCTTCTTCGAAGCCGCCGCGCCGCGGGAGTAGATCGGCCCGGACGCGGGCGCCGTTTTCAGCGCCAACCCCGATTGCAGCTTCATCTGCCTAGCCTCCGGCGCGGGACGCTAGTTGGCTGTTACTCGTCTGAAACGGGCCTGAAACGGACCGGGTCGATCATCGGATTCGACAGACGATCTGAGGAGGACGCGGATGAAGAAGCTTGCACTGCTGCTCTCGCTTGTGGCATTGGGCGCGCTCGGACTGGTCGCCTGCGGAGGCGATGACGATGAGACCACCGCCCCGTCCGACACTGGGGCGGCGCTATCCCAGCAGGAGAAGATCGAGCTGGCAGGCAACGAATGGGCACCGCTCTTCGCCGGCCGAGAGCGATTCTGCGAGCTGATGACCCAGCCTGCGTGCGGGCGGCTTAGCTGCAAAGGGATCGGGTCGATCGAGAACTGCAAGCCACCTTCGTTGGAATTTCGCAAGTCGTTCGAAGACGCAACGGTCGAGGACGTCGCGATCGCGGGCGACAAAGCGGCCGCCAGGTTCTCGAATGGCGAGACGATCGAGCTGGGGAAGGTGCACAGCATTCCCGATCCCCTCCTTGAGGATGGCGACCGGTTCGGTTGGTTGATCCATAGGTGGTTCGGTGGCGACGTCGAAGGGGCGCGGGCCGCTTCAAGTAGGGATAGCAAGTCCTGCGGCGCCTATATGCGCTACAGGCTCGCGGCGGTTGAAGGCGGCACTTCGTGTCGCATGGCGCGACGCGTGGTGCACCACTGGGTGTACCAGAGGGTCTTGGATGGCTGGATTTGCGCCGGAGGGGATCGGCCTGTGAGGTGCAGCAGCGAAGCCGGGGGAACGATCAGGGCACCCGTGCGCAAGGCCGTACTTCGTCGATGGGAAGCCGCCGAAGCCAGCTAAGAGGACTGCACTCTTAGAGTAGGTTGGGCGGAGAGCTGGTCCCCGCCGCGCGGCCGTACCGCTTCCCATGCAAAGCGACAGTCCTGCTCAGCCGGCCCGGACGGCGGCCAAGCCCTTTGGGGAAGAAGGCGGCGGATTGGGGGGTAGGCCTGCCTCTGGTTGCCCATGATCCCCCCTTGCTCCTGCGGGATACGAGTTTCGCGACGCCCTCCTAGGGGGGTGGGTCTGAATCGCCGGATGCTCGGAAACGAGTATCGCCCCAGACTTTGGCGAGAAATAGTTCGGCGCGGGAAAAAGAGAATCCGCTCATGAAGCACTGCGTCAACTGCGACCAGGCGAAACCCCTCGCTGAGTTCTCGATGAACCGCCACACCAAGGACAAGCTCTCAAGCTGGTGTAAGGCCTGCCATCGCGAGTCTGTTCGGGCGTGGAGGGCACGCGGGGGCGAGCGCGCGTGGCGGGCGAGGTTCACCGCCGGTCTCAGGTCACGACCGCCCTACTCCCGCAGCCCGGCAAATGAAACCCCGGCTGAGGTTAGAACCCGGCCCCACCGACAGCGCCACCACCATCCCTGCGCCGCCACCGCTTTCGCGCGGCGGCCTCCTCCGATGCCGGAAACACTGCAACAAGCTGCCTTCGCAAGCCTCTGTACCGGACCACGTACACGGTTCGGCCAGTTTCGCCGACCTCGGATGCCCATTCCACCGCGGCCTCCTCGGCGTCGAAGTCCTCCTGCCAGTGCCCGTCGAAGCCGACGCGGTATCTAGCCAAGGTGAAAACCTACTCCCGCAGCCCGGCGGCCTCGAGGGCTTCGGCCCGGGTCGAGTAGGAGTGTCGCTCGGCGAGCAGGTCGTCGCGGATGGTCCAGACCTCCGTCATTCGCACATCGATCTCCTGCTGGCCGCCCTTGGGCACGGCATGCTGCGTGCTCACGACGACCCGCTCCCCGCGTCCACACCCCTCGACCCGACCCTGACGCTCTCGAACTGTGACGCGTCCCTGCCGCGATCACGCCCGCGCGGGGACTCCCGTAGGTGTGGAACTCGACCTCGGGGTGGAGGGACGCTAGGGGCGTCAGGGTCGTCCCGGGCCGCCGCCTCATATCCCGTCGAACGAGTTCGACGTTCTCCTGCGACATCGCCTACTCCGGCAGTCCGACGGCTTCGAGGGCCTGTTCACGGGTCGGGTACTCGTGGCCGGAGGCGATCTTTTCGTCGCGGATGGTGAAGACCGTCCAGTTGGCCGAATCCGTTTCAACGCCGCTGAGCCGGGCGCGCCCGCCGTACCGCTCAGCTGTGAACACGGTGACCCCACCGGCGTCGATCAGTTCCACCAGCTCCATCCAGAACCCATCGAACATGTCGATCCAGTCCTGGAGCCATGCCCGCACGGCGTCCTTGCCGTGACACGGCTCGTGCATCAGCTCGCCCGCGAGGGCGTGGTACTCGACGTCGTCGGTGAAGTGCTCCATGAACCGATCAAGCCCTGCTCGGGCGAAGACCTCATAGGCCACCTTCACGATCTCGACGTTCTCCTGCGACATCGCCCCCGCAGTATCCCGCGTGCAAGCACCCCTCAATGCCTTCAACCCCGGAGCCCCAAAGCGCGCCCCCGGCTACGCTCCCGTTCGCGCCCGGTGACTAGCGACCCGCGGTTCCGCCTGCCCCGGCGGAGAGCCGGCCGAACAAGGGGGTTTGCGTTAGGGTGGAGCCGATGATCAGCGGGGGTGGCAGGCGGAGTCGAGTTGTGGCGATCGCCGCTGCGGCGGCGGGGCTCGCAATTCTCGCGGCGACCGCGTGGGCGGCGACCATCGACTGCTCGGGCGGTGGGGTCCGCTGTGAGGGCACGAGCGATCCCGACGACATCACGGGTTCACCAGACAAGGATCTGATCCTCGCGAAGGGCGGGGCCGACGACGTGTTTGCCGGCAACGGCCCCGACGAGATACGCGGCGGGGGCGGCTCCGACACCGACCTCACCGGCGAGAACGGAAACGACGTCTCTTTCGGCGGCAAGGGGGACGATGTCGTCGAGGACGAGGAGACCGGTCGCGACCTGATGAACGGAGGCTCCGGCGACGACTTCATGGCCGGAGGGCCGGAGGCCGACGAGCTCTTCGGCGGCGATGACGGCGACCAGCAGAGCGGCGGGATGTATGGAGATGAGGGAAGCGACCTACTGGACGGCGGACCCGGGCCCGACAGCATGCAGGGCGAGGAGGGAGATGATGTCCATCGCGGTGGGCCTGGAGCCGACGACATCGACGCCGCCGACAGCGAGTCGCCCGGCGGCAAGGACAAGGTCAGGTGCGGTGGGGGCGTCGACGACGTGACGGCGAACAACAACGACGACGTCGCCGACGACTGCGAGAACGTGACCCGGGTCCCCGATCCCTAGTGCTCGATCGGGCGATCGCACTGGCCGAGGACAACCCGAACTAGGGGTGGAAAAGCCCAGCCAGGTCCGTGGGCGGCAAGGCGGTTTCTAGACCGTGCCAGCCCGAACCATGCCGGGCATAGATTTGGACCCGGGTCACGTCGGTAGAACGTGACCCCCTAGCCGCCGTGGATCAGGCCTCGGACCGGGTTTGGTCCAGCAGCCGTTGCAGCTCGCTCAGGGGCACCCACCGCGAGGTGTGCCCCTTTCCATCGCAGCTCGGGCAGGGCCTCGTCTTGGACCAGGCCGCATGTCCGGCGCTCCGCTCGACCTGGCGTGATCCCGTTCCATTGCAGGCGGCGCAGAGCTCCCGCAGCCGGACGGAGGGGACGTGCTCCATCCGATGACTGTAGCCACCCGGAGCCGGGCCGCCGCGACGGGTCAGCCGCCGGGCCGATTCGGACATAGGCCGGCAGGGGATGTGTACAGAGGGGCCCTTGACAGGCACGGTCCCCACTGATTGCCTCGTGGGCACTCGAAAAATCGATTCCTCAAGTCGGGGATGGAGGAGCCCGGATGAGCGAGAGCGGTAGCCGTAAGCCTCGGAACAGCGACGAGCGCGAGAAACGAGAGGCGAAGGACGGCATCACGCGCCGGGACTTCCTCGATGGGGCGGCGGTCACCGCCGGCGGGCTCGCGGTGGCGGCCGCGTATCCCCATCTGACCGGCTCCGAGGCGATGGCCGCCAGCAAAGGCGACAACCCCTTGCCGCCGGACTATTACCCGCCGAGCTTCACCAACCCATATACGGGACAGCCGGACGAGGTCATCGACCGGACGATCAAGATCGACGGACCGCCACCCTCCAACCCCTCCCAGATCCACTCGACCAACGGTGGCCCGGGCATCGATACGTCTGTGAAGGACACCAAGGAGCAGTACGACTGCGTGATCGTTGGTGCCGGGGCCAGTGGGATCTCGGCCGCCAAGTCGTACCAGGACCGCTTCGGGCCTGACAAGAAGATCCTGATCATCGACGCGTTGCCGGACTTCGGGGGCCACTCCCACCGCAACGAATTCCACATTCCGAACGCGGCCAACGCCAACACGGACGTCCTGACGCTCCGCAACGGCGGCACGGTCAACCTCGACAGCATCGGCACCTGGGGCCAAGCTGGGCCGCCAGGCATCCCGGCCTCCGATGGCCAGCCGGCGCTTGATTTCCTCGCCTGGGCCGGGGTCGACACCGCCACCGCCACCAAGTGGCAGAACGGTGGCGCCGCCGGTATCCCGGCCTCGTTCGGGCTCTATCAGCGGCTCCTGTTCCCGGGCGCGGAGTTCGGCGGCACCGACCACGTCATCGCGGCCAGGAACGCCGGGCCGTTTGCGGGCCTCGAGCCCAACAACGTGGCGGGCTGGACGGCGTTCCTCGACCGCACGCCGTACTCGGCCGCCGCGAAGGCGGGAATCCTGGACGTCCAGACGACGGACGCCGACTTCCTCGCCAACGCGCCGGGGGCACCGCTGACCGAGGCCCAGAAGCGGGACTACCTGACCTCGATCACCTACAAGCACTACCTCGTGAACCACGTCGGGATCAACGACGAGGCGTTCCACGGCGAGTACTGGCGCGGCTCCGGCAGCCTGCTCGGCGCCGGCGGCCAGGCCGTCTCAGCGGCGGACTGCTGGACCCTCGGGCGGCCCGGATTCCCGGATGGGGTGGGACTCGGCGACCCCGAGGACATCGATCTGGCCGGGCTCGGAAGGACGCCCTTCATGAACACGAGGTCCGTGACAGGCCCCACGCGCGCTTGGCCCGACGGCAACACCTCGCTGCTGCGGCTCGCACTCAGCAAGCTGATCCCGCCCGCCTTCCCCGATGTCGACGTCGGCGACGGACCCGCACGGCCCGATCAGCTCAGCATCCTCAAGACGCAGTGCCTCTACGACAAGCTGGACCACCCGGCCAACACGATCCGCGTTCGGCTGAACGCCACGGTGTTTGACATCAAGCCGCGCAAAGACCGCGGCTACTCCCCGGTGGACTACGTGCTCAACGGCGTGCCGGGCACGTCAGGCAACGGAAGCGGAGAGAAGAACGCCAAGAAGGCGGGCCGGCGGGTCCACGCCAAGCACGTGATCATGGCCTGCTGGAACCGCGTCACCGCACACGTGGTCAGGGACCTGCCACAGGAGCAGGTGGAAGGGCTCTGCTACGCCCGCAAGGTTCCGCTGATCTACGGTCGGGCCGGGCTCAACAATTGGCAGGCGTTCGCCGACTCCAAGGTCAGCAACGTCAGCCCCAGGGGCACGAGCCTGTTCTGGGACACGTTCAGCGTCGCGGCGGGTGCAGGATTCGGCCCGACCGCAACCCCCGGCAAGTACTACGGCCCGACCCCGAACCAGCCGCCCAGCGCCCCGGCGCAGCTCACGTTCCAGGTGGTCCCGAACCACTTCGAGGCGGTGCCCCAGCTGTTCGCTTATTCGACCGGACAGCAGATGCTGCGCGAGATGAGCTGGGAGGACCTGGAGGACTCGGTCATCGACATCATCGACCGCACCGTCAACAAGCAGGGCGGCGACTTCGACCCGGAGAGGGACATCCACGACTGGAAGATCAACCGCTGGAGCTATGGCTACGCCCACGAGCTGACGTCTACCTTTGACCCCTCGCTCTACGGCCCGGAATCGGGCCAGCCCCAGGTGGCTGCGCGCCAGCCGTTCCGCAACGTGGCCATCGCCAACTCCGACTCGGAGGCATTCGCGTACACCCATAGCGCGATCAACGAGGGCTACCGGGCGGTCCAGTCCCTGCCGAGCCTGTAGGGCGAACGGGGATGCCAGTCATGGGGCCACTGGAGATCGGGGTCAAGTCGGACGAGCCGGAGACGTCAGCGAACTGACCGGTGAGGTACTGGGCCCCGGCGACCCGGGCTACGAGGACCACCGCAAGGTCTTCAACGCAGCCATCGATCGGCGCCCCGGAGCCGTCGCCCTCTGCGGCTCACGCGACGACGTCACCGGGGCCGTCGCGCTGGCAGCCGAGCGCGGGCTCCCGGTCGCCGTGCGCTGCGGCGCCACCTCGGACAACGCAACCCTGGAGGGCGGCCTCCTGGTCGACGTATCGGCGATCAAGACGGTGGAGATCGACTCCTCAGCGCGCAGCGCGCGCGTGGGGGGCGGCCTCACCTGGGCCGAGATGGACGCCGCCACGCAGGAGCATGGCCTCGCGGTCACGGGGGCTCGCCTGTCCGACCTCGGGGTTGCCGGCGTCACTCTGTGCGATGGAAGCGGCTGGCTGGAACGGAGCCTCGGTCCCACCTGCCTGAGCCTGACCGCGGCCGAGGTGGTGCTCGCGGACGGCCAGGTCGTCGAGGCGAGCCCCGAGCGGAACCCCGAGCTGCTCTGGGCGCTGCGCGGCGGAGGCGGCGGGCTCGGAGTCGTCACGGAGCTCGAGTTCCGGCTTCATCCGGTGGGCCCGATGCTGCTCGCCGGCTTTCTCACCTTCCCCAGGGAGCGCGCGGAGGAGGTGGCGCGCTTTTATCGGGATTTCATGCAGGCGGCCGCCGACGAGGTCGCGGGCGGCCTGCTGCTGGGCGCCGGGCTGGGTGGCGCCTGCACGATCGTCTTCTGCTACCTGGGTCCCGTCGAGGGGGGCGAGCGGGCAGTGGCCCCGCTGCGGGAGCTTGGCCCATCGATGGACGCGATCGCCCCGAATGAGTACCGGTCGTTCCAGGCACTCAGGGACCTCCATAACCCGCGCGGCGTGCGCGCTCACCTCAGGGGCCGGTTCCTGCGCGAGCTCTCTGACGATGCCCTGCAGATCGCGATCGCCGCCGCCAACCGGCCGGCTGCGACCCTCTCGCACGTGTTCCTGCAGCCCCTGGGTGGCGCGATGGGCCGCGTCGGGCCGGATGAGGTCGCGCTGAACCCGCCCGAGTCGCCGTGGGCGTACCACTGCCTCGGTCTCTGGCCTCCGGTCGAGAGCCTCGATCCGGGCAACGTCGAGTGGGTGGACGGCTTCGCGGAAGCGATCGCGCCCTTCGCCCTCGACGCGACCTTCCCAAGCCTGATTTCGGCAGAAGGGGGCCCGGATCGACCGGCGGCCGCCTACGCCGAGGAGGGGCTCCGGCGGCTGCGGGAAGTCAAGGCTCGGTACGACCCGGGCGATGTATTCAGGCGTGGGGAGGCGGGTGATCGCGAAAGTACATCTCGATCACGATCCCGTAATCCCTAGTCCCGCAGCCCGGCGGCTTCGAGGGCATCGTTAGGTCTTGGAGAGCGGCCCCACGCCTCCCGCATCGGCTTCCGATAGAACGCCAGAAAGATCGGGGCGATCAGGATCAGAACGAACTCGTCCACAGGGCCGGGGATGGGCAGAAGGCCGATACCGGCGACCCACCGCAGCGGCTTCGGGATGCGCTCGTCTCGGGCGAGGAGACGAATCGCGTTGACGGTGCGCATGAGGAACGCCCATGCTCGTCGAGTTGCGCGGTTGAACGTCTCCACGTTCACCTGCGACATCGCCTACTCCTCAAGCCCGGCGGCTTCGAGGGCCTCGGATCGCTCCCGGTAGTCAGCCTTGCGGACGCACTGGTGTTGACGGAAGGTGTGGACCTCGAACTGGCGGTCAACGACCTCAGCCCCGCTGGCCAGACCGCGGCCGCGGTAATGCATCTCTACGACAACGTTGTCCCCTGCCTCGATGAACGCTTCGGGATTCATCTCGAGCTCCTCCCATTCGAGGGTCCAGCGCTTCCACATTTCCCGAACAGCGGCCGGGCCCCGCGCCGGGCCCTCCTGACCCACCTCCCATATGACCTCGGGAGCAAGGTATGCCGAAGCGGCGACGTAATCGCCGCGCTCGTATGCCTCGATGGAACTACGCACGGCTTCCACGTTCTCCTGCGACATCGCCCCCGCAGTATCTCGCGCTCACGGAGGGCGATGCACGGCCCAGGCGATCGGCTGTTCGGTCCCCCCGCTCACCCCTCAGTCGGATCGCCGCCGCGCGCCTGCCACTGGCGCTCGATCGTGCGCATCATGGCCGGGTACACGATCAGGTGCCGGAACGGCTTGATCGCGGCCATGTAGGCCTTGCCGAGCGGCCCGTTCGGCTTCACGTAGACGGCCAGCTGGCCTCGGTAGGCGCCGGCGCCGTCCGGGACCCAGCCCAGGTGGAGGACGCCATGAACGGTCTTGTTCGCGATCTCAGCGGCCCACTCGTCGTCGAGCAGGTAGAGGGAGGTGAAGGGCAGGCTCTCGAAGTCCGGACCTCGCGGGGCCTCGCGCAGGTCGGCAGGCAACCGGTCGCGCAGTGTCGGCACCCTGGAACCGACGCCGGAGTCGGGGTCGTCCAGGCCCAGAAGCTCCCCGGCCTTCCAGCGGATCGCCCAGAGGGCGCGGGAGGCGCGGGACTGGCCCTGCGACGGGTCGCCCGCGGCGACCCGCTCCACGAGCAGGGGGAAGTCCTCCGGGCGGCCGCCCGGCGTCGGGAGCGCCCAGACGTCCTCGAGCCGGAAGTCGCGGGTTAGCTCGTGGATTCGCCAGGGCCGGGACGTGTGCTCGCTGTTCGGGATCCTCATTCGGCAGGGTGGACTGGCGCAGGGGCTGGCCAGCTTCAGCGCGCGGCGTTGAGGACCGAGTCGAGGAGGCCCGGGAAGCGGGCCTCGAGGTCCTCGCTGCGCAGCGTGTTGAGGCGGGAGGTCCCCTGCTGGCGCTGGTGGATCACGCCTGCCTCGCGCAGGACCTTGAAGTGGTGGGTGCAGGTGGACTTCGTCACCGGGACGTCGAAGCTCGAGCAGCTCCATTCGCCGCCGGCGTCGGCCAGGGCGGCGACCATCTTCAGGCGCACCGGGTCGCTGAGCGCGTGGAGGACGGCGCTCAGCTCGAGCTCCCCCCGCTTGGGGTGGGCGATCCTGTCCGCCTCGCTGGTTGTGGTCGTTGCGCTCGGCATCGGCAGTGCTCCTGATTCCAGGCCCTTCTCGGAGCCTTTGTACGACGATCATCGTACTTCTGCTAAGGTACGGCAATCATCGTACTACGTCATCCATCGGAGTCACCTTGAAACACCCCACCCACACCACCACTCAGACCGACGCCGTCCGCAGGCTGCGGGCCCGGCGGAGCGCCGACGCGCTCGTCGCCCGCTATCTGCTCGAGCTCTCCGGCCGCCACGGGCACGGTCGGCCGGTTAACCGAACCGAAGGAAGCGGGGCAGCCCCATTTCGGGCGCGCGAGCTCGCTGAGACCCTGGCATAGCCATGACCGACGCCCCCGGATCGCTCGCCCAACTCGGCCAGCCGGCGGCGGCCGACACCGACCGCACCCGCTGGATCGCGCTCTACGTGCTCTGCGTCGGGATGCTGATGATCGTGCTGGACGCGACGATCGTGAACGTCGCCCTCCCGTCGATCCAGGCCGACCTGGGCTTCTCCCAGTCGAACCTCGCCTGGGTCGTCAACGCCTACCTGATCCCCTTCGGCGGCCTGTTGCTACTCGCCGGGCGCCTCGGCGACCTGATCAGCCGCCGGGGCGTCTTCCTCGCCGGCCTGGGCGTGTTCGTCGCGGCGTCTCTGGCGTGCGCGCTCGCGCAGAGCCAGGAAGTGCTGATCGCGGCCCGCTTCATCCAGGGCGCCGGCGGCGCGCTCACCTCGGCGGTCATCCTCGGGATGATCGTGACGATGTTCCCCGAGCCGCGCGAGCAGGCGAAGGCGATCGGCGTCTACAGCTTCGTCGCCTCCGCCGGTGCCTCGATCGGGCTCCTGGCCGGTGGTGTCCTCACGGAGGCGATCAACTGGCACTGGATCTTCTTTGTCAACCTGCCGATCGGTTTCCTCACTGCGCTCCTGGCGCTGCGGCTGATCGCCCGCGACCGCGGGATTGGCTTCGGCCACGGCGCCGACGTCCTGGGCGCGGTGCTGGTCACCGGCTCGCTGATGCTCCTGGTCTACACGATCGTCGAGGCCGCCGAGGTCGGCTGGGGCTCGGCGCAGACGCTGGGCTTCGGCGCCGCGGCGCTCGCACTCATGGCCGCCTTCATCGCCCGCGAGAGCACCGCGAAGAACCCGCTGATCCCGCTTCGGATCTTCCGCAACCACAACGTCTCGGGCGCGAACCTGATCCAGATGCTGATGGTCGCCGGGATGTTCGGGATGTTCTTCCTCGGCAGCCTCTACATGGAGCGTGTGCTGGGCTACGACGCGCTCGAGATCGGGCTCGCGTTCCTGCCCGTGGCGCTCCTGATCGGCGTCCTCTCCCTCGGGTTCTCCGCCAACCTCAACATGCGCTACGGCGCGAGGGCGACGCTGCTTCCGGGGCTCGTCCTGGTCGCCGCCGGCCTCGTCCTCTTCTCCCGGGTCGGGGTCGACGCCTCCTACGTCTCCGACCTGTTGCCGTCGATGGTCCTGTTCGGGATCGGCGCCGGGCTCTCGTTCCCCTCGCTTGCGACGCTCGCGATGTCGAGCGCCGGCCCCGCCGATGCGGGTCTCGCGTCGGGGCTCGTCAACACCAGCCTCCAGGTGGGCGGCGCCCTCGGGCTGGCCGTCCTCGCGACCCTCTCGACCACTCGCACCGACACGCTCATCGAGAGCGGCGAGCCCGCCGCCTCGGCACTCACCGACGGCTACCGGCTCGCCTTCGTAATCGCGGCCGGCCTCGTCGTGACCGCGATCGCCATCGCCCTCACCGTCCTGCGCTCCGAGCCCCCCGCGGGCCAGGAGTCCGCGCAGGAGGCCGAGGTCGGCGACATGCGCCGGGTCGAGCCGGCGTACTCCGAGGCGGCATAAGCGGCCCCCGGGCGCCGATCGGCGCCCGGGGTGTCCATCTCCGCGTCCCTCGTTCGTCTCCCAGGGGACAATCCCCCCGAAGGAGGAACCATGAAGTACATGCTGTTGATCCACCAGGGCTCGACGCCGACGCCCAACGACCCCGAGGCTTGGGCGCAGCTCTCGGAGGACGAGCAGAAGGCCGTCTACGCCGACTATCAGGCGATCAACCAGACGGCCGGCGTCACTCCGGGCGTCCAGATGGAGGCCCCGGAGACGGCGACCACCGTGCGCGTGTCCGACCGGGAGACGCTGACGACCGACGGCCCGTTCGTCGCGACCAAGGAGGCGCTCGGCGGCTACCTCTTCTTCGACGCCGACGACCTCGACGCCGCGATCGAGCTGGCGGCGCGCATCCCCGCCGCCCGCCTGGGCGGGGCGATCGAGGTGCGTCCGATCGTCGAGCGGTAGCCGTTGTCCGACGCGGCGCTGGAAGAGGTCTTCCGCGACGAGTGGGGCCGCGTCCTCGCCGGCCTGATCGGCTTCCTCGGCGACTTCGACCTCGCCGAGGAGGCCGCTCAGGAGGCGTTCACGGTCGCCGCCGAGCGCTGGCCCGATGACGGGACGCCGGCCAACCCCCGCGCCTGGCTCGTCACGACCGCCCGCAACCGCGCGATCGACCGCATCCGCCGCGATCGCACGCTCGCCGCGAAGACCCGCCTGCTCGACGTGCCCGAGGCCATGGAGAACGAGATCGACGACGAGACCACCATCCCCGACGAGCGCCTGGAGCTCATCTTCACCTGCTGCCATCCCGCGCTCGCCCTGGACTCCCAGGTCGCGCTCACGCTCCGCACGCTGGGCGGGCTGACTACCGACGAGATCGCGGGCGCCTTCCTCGTCCCGCGGGAGACCATGGCAAAGCGGCTCGTCCGGGCCAAGCACAAGGTCAAGGTCGCCGGGATCCCGTTCCGCGTCCCGGCGGACCACCTGCTCCCCGACCGGCTCGCCGCCGTGCTCGCCGTGGTCTACCTGATCTTCAACGAGGGCTATGGCGGCCGCTCCGACCTCGCGTCGGAGGCGATCCGGCTCGGCCGCGCGCTCGCCGAGCTGATGCCCGACGAGCCCGAGGTGCACGGGCTGCTCGCCCTGATGCTGGTGAACGACGCACGCCGCGACGCGCGGTTCGCCGACGGCGCCGTGGTGCTCCTGCGAAGACCAGGACCGCTCGCTCTGGGACCACGGCCAGATCGCCGAGGGGAAGGCCGCGCTCGACCGGGCGCTGGCCCTCGGCGGTCGCGGCCCCTACGTGCTCCAGGCGGCGATCGCGGCCCTGCACGCCGGCGAGCCCCAGGACTGGCCGCAGCTCGCGGCCCTTTACGGCGAGCTGGCCCGGCTCACCGGCTCGCCCGTCGTGGAGCTGAACCGGGCCGTGGCCATCGGTGAGGCCGGGGACGCCGAGGCCGCGCTGGCCCTGGCGGACGCCCTTGACCTCGACTCCTACCACTACCTCCACGCCACCCGCGCCGAGCTGCTGCGCAGGCTCGACCGCAGCGACGAGGCGCGCGCGGCCTACCGCCGGGCCATCGAGCTTGTCCGCTCCGACGCCGAGCGCGCCTTCCTCGAGCGGCGGCTGGCAGAGTTGGGCGAATGAGCGCCGTGTCGCTTCGGCCCGCCACCGCGGCGGACGTGCCCCGGCTGACCGAGCTGGTCCAGGCGGGATACGGGCACTACGTCGAACGGATCGGCGGCCCGCCGCGGCCGCTCACCGACGACTACGCCGAGGTCGTTCGCACCCAGCGGGTCACGGTCGCCGAGCGCGGCGGCGCGGTCGCCGGCCTGCTCGTCCTCGGCACCGACGACGAGGGGTTCTTCGTCGACAACGTCGCCGTCGATCCCGCGCATCAGGGGAGCGGGGTGGGGAGGGCCCTACTCGAGTACGCCGAGGCCGAGGCCCGGAGCGCAGGGTTCGACTCCATCTACCTCATGACGCACGAGCTGATGTCGGAGAACCTGGAGCTCTACGAGCGGATCGGCTACGTCGAGTTCGACCGCCGCCCTCCCGGCGAGGGCTACCTCGTCTACCTGCGCAAGGCGCTGTAGCTGCTCACTGCAAGACGGCCACGATCACCGCGACGGCGAGCAGCTTCACGAGCCAGTCGCCGGCGTGGATCGCCGCGAGCTTGAGCGGCGCGTTCTCGTGGATCACCGCGCCCGTCCACAACACGGCCGGGAACCCGACCCACAGCGCGAGCCCGAGGGCCAGCCCGCCGGCGACCTCGTCGATCTCGCCCTGCGAGGCGAGGCCGGCCACCACCGCCGCCAGGACCAGGCAGCGCAGGAGCTCGACCCCGAGCACCCACGGCGGCGCCTGCTCGCCTGCGGCGGCGGCCTCGCTGACCGTGGCGAGCTGCTCGCCGAGAACGGCGTAGTAGGCCCCGCCCAGGACGAATGCCGCAACCGTCGCGGCGAGGACAGCCAGGACTTCGACGTCAGGCATCGTTCTCACCTCCCTCGAGCAGCGGCTTGAGCGCGGCCACGCGCTCGCGCCAGTACGCCTTCATCCGGTCGGCCTCCGCGGCGTCGGCAAGCCGCTCGTGCGCGAGCGCGACCGTGCTCCTGTCCTCGCCCTTCGCCTCGAACCCGACGATCACCCGCGTCGGCCCATCACCCCAGTCGAACCGGGCCGACCTCGGCTTGGTGGAGGTTCGCTCGCGGAGCTTGCCGTCGGGCAGCCAGCGCTCGCGCAGCGTCTCGTCGACGAACGCGTCGAAGAGACGGTCGACCGGTGCGCCCACCGTCTTCTGGGCCGTGATGGCGAAGCCGTCGGCGTGCTCGCCCACGGCGCGCCCGGCCCGGGCGCGCTCGTAGCCGACCGTCACCGACTGGGCCGACCAGCCGTCGATCTCCTGCTCCTCGCGAAGCCAGGTGGCGATCTCCGGGTGCGGGCGCTCGAGCGCGCCCCACTCGTCGAGCAGGTCGAACCACTCCTCCCAGCTGCGCCCCGTGCGGCGGGCGATCACCTCGTCGGACACGGGGAGGGCGACGCCCTCGGCCGCCTTCGGCTCCGCCGCGGCCAAGAGCGACGCGCGCGCCGCCGTGTAGCTCTCGCCGGTCTTCTCCATCCGCGCCCGGACGAGGCGCTTGAACGATCTCTGCGTGGTCATCTGGTGCTCCTCTCGAGGGCGGCGGCACCGCGACTCACGCTCACGACGCCCCGCCGGAAAGGGCAACTTCTGACCGGCGTCCCGAGGGCTCGGGCCCCCTTTGCCCCCGCTCGTGCCGGCGGCGTGAGCGCCGGATTCGGGGGTTGGGCGCGGGACGGCGCCGTCTGCAAGATAACGATCTCGCCCCTATAGACCGGCCCCGTTCCCGAAATTCATCGGTGGGCCGCCGCGGCGCGCAAAAGCGCCACAATTGAACCCGCGATGAGCGGATTGCGGCGAGCTTTGATCGCCCTCGCGGCGGTTGGCTTCATGGCCGGCGCGGTGCCGCTGGCGCTGGCGCTGGCGAACGAGGGCGGCCACCAGCGTTGGCTGATCGCCGTCTTCGGCCCGCTGACCGGCTGGGCGTTCATCGGGACCGGCATCCTCGTCTGGCTGCGCCGCCCCGAGAACCGCGTCGGCGCGCTGATGACAGCGGTCGGCTTCAGCGCTTGCCTGGCGGCGCTTCGGGTCTCGACCGAGCCGTGGATCTTCATCACCGGCCTGCTGACGATCGCCCTCCAGTGGGCCCTGCTCTACCACCTGCTGCTCGCCTTCCCGAGCGGGATCCTGCGCAGCAACCTCGAGCGCGGCCTCGTGGTGGCGACCTACCTGAGCGCCGCGGTCATCCACCCGCTGCAGACCGTGCTGTTCATCGACACGGCCGCGATGGGGCTGCCGGAGAACCCGCTCTTGATCGTGGGCGACCCCGAGGTGTCAGCGGACGTCAGCCGCTTTCGCTACTGGCTCGGGCTGGTCCTGCTGGCGGCACTCGCGGTGGTGCTGGTGCGGCGCTGGCGCGCGGCGCGGGGGTCGCAGCGCCGAGCACTCGCCCCTGTGCTGATCACAGGCGGGCTCGTGATGGCGCTCCTCGGCGCCTGGTACGCGGCCCTGCTGGCCGGCATGGACGAGGCGCTGATCGAGCGGCTCGAGGAGGCGCGGATCGTGGTCCTGGCCACCGTGCCGTTCGCCTTCTGGGCCGGGCTGGTGCGCACCCGGGTCGTCGAGGCAACGGCCCTGAGCGAGGTGGTGGCGCGCCTCGGGGACGCCAGCGCGGGCCAGAGTGACATGGCCCACGCCCTCGCCGAGGCGCTCGAGGACACCTCGCTGGAGCTGGCCTACCCGTTGCCCGGCGGAGGGTACGTCGATGCGGAGGGCAGGCCGGTGGAGCTTCCGCCAGCCGGGTCGGGCCGAGCCGCCACGCCGCTCGAGCACGGCGGTGAGCGCGTGGCGGTGGTGATCCACGACGCCACCCTCGAGGACCAGCGCGAGCTGGTCCGGGCGGTCGGCGCGGCCACGCAGCTCGCGCTCGAGAACGAGAGGCTGGGCGGCGAGCTGCGCGCGAAGGTCGTGGAGCTGAGCGCCTCCCGCGCCCGGATCGTGGAGTCGAGCGACGCGGCCCGGCGCCGGCTGGAGCGCGACCTCCACGATGGCGCCGCAGCAGCGCCTGGTATCGCTCGCGCTGCGACTGCGCATGGTCCGCTCGGACCTCGACGCCGATTCCGACGCGGCGCGGGAGCTGGAGTCCGCGCGCGCCGAGCTGAACCAGGCGCTCGAGGAGCTCCGCGAGCTCGCGAGCGGCCTCCACCCGTCGGTGCTCTCGGATCGCGGCCTCGACGCCGCACTGCTTGCGCTCGCGAAGCGTGCACCGCTACCGGTCGAGCTCGACGCCGCGACCGGCGAACGCCTGCCCGAGGGGGTCGAGTCGGCCGCTTACTTCGTCGTGGCCGAGGCGCTCACGAACGTCGCCAAGTACTCGCGGGCGAGCCACGCGAACGTCAACGTGAGGCGCGACGACGGGCGCATCGTGGTCGAGGTCTCCGACGACGGCATCGGCGGCGCCGATCCCGAGCGGGGAACCGGCCTTCGCGGGCTGCTGGACCGGGTCGCAGCGCTCGAGGGCAACCTCGAGGTTGATTCCCAGCGCGGGCGCGGCACCACCGTGCGGGCCAGCATCCCCTGCGCGTAGCCGCGGCGGCGCGAAGAAGCCCGCCGCGGCTGCGCTCAACCGTCCGCCTCGGCGCCCGCCGGGCGCAGCGCCGACGGCTTCACCCGCAGCAGCTTCGCCGGGCCCGGGGGCAGCCACCAGTTCCAGCGGCCCATCAGGGACATCACAGCGGGCACGATCAGGGCCCGGATTACGGTCGCGTCGAGCAGGATCCCCGCGCCCAGGCCGGTCGCGAACATCTTCAGGTCCGTGCCCGGGCTCGACGCCAACGCGACGAAGGACAGGAACATGATCAGCGCGGCGCTGGTGACCAGGCGGCCGGTGCGGCCGATGCCCTGGATGACCGCCGTGTCGGTCGAGCCGGTTCGGTCGTACTCCTCCCGCATCCGGGAGAGGATGAAGACCTCGTAGTCCATCGAGAGGCCGAACAGGAAGGCGAAGATCATGAGCGGCATCCACGACGGGATCGAGCCCGTCGCCTCGATGCCCCAGATCAGCTCGGAGCCGAAGCCCTCCTGCCAGACCAGCACCAGCACGCCCCAGGCGGCGGCGACGCTGAGCACGTTGAGGACGATCGCCTTCGCCGGCAGGAGCAGCGAGCGGAAGGCCCGCGCCAGCAGGATGAAGGTGGTGATCGTGATCAGCGCGACCATCAGCGGGAAGCTGCCGTAGACCGCGTCGATGAAGTCGTCGTTGGCCGCGGGCTGGCCGCCGACCCGGACGTCGGATCCGGCCGCGTGCGCGGTGTCGCGCACAGCATCGAGCGTCGCCTCGCCCGCGTCGGAGCCGGAGTCGGGGATCGGGATCGCCTCGACGACGGCGGTCCCGTCGCGGCGCCACGATTCGTCCTCTGGGGCGACGGCGCCGTGGATGCCCTCGACCTCGTTGAGGTCGGCCGCCACCTGCTCCGGGTCGGTGTCGCGCTCGATCAGGATCTCGTGCGGGAGCAGCGAGCCCTCGCCGATCCCGGCGTCCTCGAGGGCCACCAGGCCCTCGTAGGACTCGCCTGAGCTAGTGACGGTGTCGGCGTCGGAGGCGCCGAGCTGGAGGTTGGTCGCGGCCAGAACCAGCGCGAGGACCACGGCCATCCCGGCGCCGGCGGCCAGCCAGCGCCGCCGCGCGACAGCCTCGGCCCAGCGGGTCCAGGCGCGGCTGGCCTTGTCGTCGGTGCGCCGGTGGGGCCAGTCGAGGCGCGCCCCCGCCTTCGCGAGAACCACCGGCAGCAGGGTGATCGCCGCCAGGGTCGAGACGAGCGGGATCAGCATCCCGCCGTACCCCATCGAGCGCAGGAACGGCAGCGGCAGCGCGATCAGGGCCAGCAGGCCGATCGCGACCGTGATCCCGCTGAACACGACGGCGCGCCCGGCCGTCTCCATCGCACGCTGGACGGCCTCCTCGCCCGAATGCCCGTGGGTGCGCTCCTCACGCCAGCGCGAGACGACGATCAGCGAGTAGTCGATCGCGATCCCCAGGCCCAGCAGGGCGATCAGGAACTGCACGATCGGCGAGACGGTGGTCAGCTCGGTCAGGACGAGGAGGAGCAGGAAGGTGGTCATGATCGAGACGACCGCCATCAGGATCGGCACGAGCGCCAGGAACGACGCGAAGACGAAGGCCAGCACGGCCAGCGCGCCCACACCGCCCAGCAGCGCCTCTACCAGGACGCCGGGGCCCTCGCTGTCGGCGCCGGAGTCCTCGAACAGGGCGTCGAACCCGGTCAGCTTCACCTGCTCACCGGCGACGGTAACGTCCGCGAGCGCCGCGCTCGCAGCCTCCTCGGCCGCGGGGTTCTCGCCGAAGGCGGAGTTCGGGTCCGGCTGCGGGTAGACGAGCGCGAAGGTCGTGGATCCGTCCTTGGAGACGAAGGCGTCGTCGCCGGTGGAGGCGTAGGACGCGATCCGGGCCGCGGGAAGGTTCTGCGCCAGGCGCTCGTCGAGCGCCTCGAGGTCGGAGCGGACCGCCGGCGAGTCGACCGACTCGCCCTCGGGCAGGGTCACGACCGGGATCAGCGGCGCGGTGTCGCCGCCGGTCCCCTGATAGCGCTCCGCGATCGCGACGTTGGTCTCCCAGCCCTCCTTGTCGGGGACCGAGAACTCGGCCTCGAGCGCGTCGGAGGCGGGGCCGGCGGCGGCCATCCCGGCGATCGTGAGCATGATCCAGGAGATGACGACGGTGCGCTTGTGGGCGAGGACCCAGCGGGTGAGCGATGACATCTAGTTGCCTCCGGTCGGGGTTGGTTTCAGGATCAGCCGATGTCGGGACCGAAGAGCTCGCCGCGCAGGGTCGCGATCTCGGTCACGGCCGCCACCGCGTAGTGGTGGCGCCACTCGTCGAGCTCTTCGTCGAGGTCGTCCATGTAAGCGGCGATCTCCGCGATGCCGGTGACGCGGGCGAGCGCCCGCTCGGCCTCGAGGTCGGTGATGTGCTCGCGCGCGTCGGCCGCGGTCATCGGGGCGAAGATCTGGTGGTGGGACATCACCGCTTGAGCCTCCCACCAGGGGCGCCCGGGACCAATGCGGCTAGCTGGCATTCGGGGGTGCGGTTAACCCGTGTTCGGTGTGGGGCCATCGAATATGTGACGTATCGGGCCATCGAGTATGTGACCAGCCCGCGGCCCCGAATTCATCGCTCGACTCAGGCCCGGAGGAACCGCAGCACCGCCAGCACCCGGCGGTGATCCTCGGCGGTGGGGGGGAGGTCGAGCTTGGAGAAGATGCTGGTGACGTGCTTCTCGACCGCGCGCTCGGTGATCACGAGCTGCTCGGCGACGGCGCGGTTCGAGCGCCCCTCGGCCATCAGCTCGAGCACCTCCCGCTCGCGGGCGGTCAGCTCCTCGAGCGGGTCGTCGCGGCGGTGGCGGCCGAGCAGCTGGGAGACGACCTCGGGGTCGAGCGCCGAGCCACCGTCGGCGACCCGGCGGACGGCGTCGGTGAAGCGCTCGACCTCGGCGACCCGGTCCTTGAGCAGGTATCCGACCCCCTCGGCGCTCTCGGCGACGAGGTCGAGGGCGTAGCCCTCCTCGACGTACTGGCTGAGGACCAGGACGCCGCAGCCCGGCACCTCCTCGCGGATCTGGCGGGCGGCGCGCAGCCCGTCGTCGGTGTTGGTCGGGGGCATCCTGATGTCGACCACGGCGGCGTCGGGCTTATGGGCCTTCACCTTGCGGACCAGGTCCTCGGCGTCGCCCGCCTGGCCGACCACCTCGTAGCCCGCGTCCTCGAGCAGGCGGATGATCCCCTCGCGGAAGAGGACTGAGTCGTCGGCGACGACTACCCGCACGGGATCCTCGCCCTCACCATGGTGCCCCGGCCCGGCTCGGAGGCGACCTCGAGCCGGCCCTCGATGATGTCCAGCCTGGCGGCGAGCCCGCGCAGCCCGGTCCCCTGCTCGGGGTCGGCGCCCCCGACGCCGTCGTCGGCGATCTCCACCATCAGCTGCCCGTTGTGCTTGGCCACGCCGACGGACGCGTGGCTGGCGCCCGCGTACTTGGCCACGTTCGTCAGCGCCTCCGCGACGACGAAGTAGGCGGCCAGCTCGACCTGCTCGGGGAGCCGCTCGGAGGGGAGCTCCGAGACCTCGACGGGGAGCGGCGCCCGGTGGGCGAGCGCCTCCACGGCGGGGCCCAGGCCGCGGTCGGAGAGCACCGCCGGGTGGATCCCGCGCGCGAGCTCGCGCAGCTCGTTGAGCGTCTCCTCCAGCTCGTCGCGGGAGCGCTCGAGCAGCCGCTGCGCCTCATGGGGATCGTGGTCCAGCTTCTGCTGGGCCAGGCGCAGGTCGAGGGCCAGCGACACCAGGCGCTGCTGCGCGCCGTCGTGCAGGTCTCTTTCGAGGCGCCGGCGCTCGCGCAGGCCGAACTGGATCATGTGCTGGCGCGAGGCGCGCAGCTCCTCGACCTTCGCCCGCAGCTCGGCCTGAAGCTGCTCGTTCTCCAGGGCCAGCGCGGCGGCGCCGGTGGCGGCCCGGACGTGCCACTCGTCCTCCAGCAGCGCCGCGTCGTGGACGATCGCCGCGATCGGCCGGCCGTCGCGCTCGACCTCGCTGACGGCGCGGGTGGCGGAGTTGACCGGCAGCTCGAATGGCCGCCCCTCGGCGTCGACGTAGTGCTCGGACTCCGGGAGCCAGTACGCCAGCTCCAGCGTGGGGTCGCCGAGGGCGCGCGCCAGCTCATGGCGCAGCCCGCCGGCGCGCGGCGCCTCGCCGAGGCGGCTGATCAGCGCCCCGACGCCGCGGCCCCGGATCCAACGCCCGCGCACGAGGCCGGCGAGGAACAGGTACGGGACGAGGCCGAACGGGATCACGCAGGCGTAGAAGACGACCTTGGTGATGGTGTGATAGTCGGTGGGCTCGGCCAGGCCGACCGCTAGCAGGGTCGCGAGGCCGACCAGCAGCCCGCCGCCGGCGAGGAAGACGGGCCCGACCGCGCGGCGGAGCGGGGCGTTCGCCGACCGCCAGCGCTGCGCAAGCCGCAGGAGGGTGGAGACCATGACGACGATCCCGACCACCCCGATGACGTCCAGGTACGTTGCCACCAGCGAGAGGTCGGGCTCGACCACGAGCAGGTTCTCCGGGCAATCCGCGCAGTCGAAGACGCGCGGGTCGAAGTAGAGGGCGAACGGAAGCCACCCGATCGTGGTCGTGAGATAGGCGACGCCGACTATCGCCCGGTCCACGGTCTCCAGGAGCCGGCCCGACGGGAACGCCAGCAGAAGGTGGATGGCGGTCGCCGCAAAGAGGTTGCTCCCGAGCGTCCCGATCGTGAACAGGAGGGAGACGTCGGTGTTCCCCGCGACCGCCAGGTACCAGGCGAACGCGGTGATGACCATCAGCATGCCCGACGCGGTTGTCGGGGCGGCGGTACCAGGCGAACAGCCCGACCCCGGTGAAGCCGGCGCCGATCACCAGGTCGAGCACTATCCAGAGGGCGCGCTCGGTCAGGAACTCGGACGTCGCGAGCAGCGGCACGAGGCCGATCCCGATCACGGCCGACAGGACGGCGATCCCCCAAAGCAATCTCGGGCTCGGCCTTATGCGACCACCTCCCTGATCGCGTCGCCGCTCAGCTCCGACTTCGGGATGAAGCCGCACGCCGAGGACTTCTCGAGCGCTCCCGCCAGATAGGTGACGTCGCGGCTGGAGATGAGCACGATGCACGGCCTGCCGTTCTTGCGCTCGATCCGCTCCGCCGCCTGGACCCCGTCGAGGTCGGGCAGCTGGATGTCCAGCAGGACGATGTCCGGGTCCAGGTCCCGCGCCGCGGCGAGGGCCGACATCGCGTCCGGCGCCTCGCCGATGACCTGGAAGCCGTCGGCCTCCAGCAACTGCCTGGCGCTGGCGCGGAAGCCCGCGTGGTCGTCGACGATGAGAACACTGCTGCCCACACACGGATTGTTACCGGCCCGAGACCACCCGGCAATACGGGTACCCGCACCGCAAACGGCCGGCCAGCCGTGCCTCGGGGGTTAACCGCACCGCCGGACGCATGGAGGCCCCATCGAGCCGGCGGCCGGCGATTGAGACCCTTCCGGCATGGCGAGCTTTTCAAGCTGCCCCGGTCGCTCGACTGGCTGCCGCGGTTCTCGCACTCTCCCCCTGCGAGGTCCGCCGATGAGCCGGCGCGGGCCTAACCGGCGGCATGACCCGGGTCAGGCGATGAGCGCATTCACCGACGACGAGCTGATCTATCTGCTCGCCGGTGACCGCCTGGCCCGGGTCGCGACCGTAGGCGCCGACGGCACGCCGCATGGCAGGATCCACCCCGAGCGAATCGTCCCGTGGGGGGTCGATGCCGCCGCGCGCCTCTCGCGCTCGGGCGAGGCGCGGATCCTTACGAGAGCGGCGTAGGGTCCGGGTCGCCCTCGTCGGGCTCCTCGACCGCCATCGTCTGCAGGATCCGCTCCAGCATGTTGTTGAGGACCCGCTGCTCCTTGGCGCTCAGTCCGGCGAGCAGCTCGCCCTCGAGCGCGGCGACCGGCCCGAAGCAGGCGGGGCAGCGCGCGATCCCCTCCTCGGTGATCTCGACGATGTGGCGGCGGCGATCCTCGGGGTCGCGCTTTCGCACCAAGAGGCCCTCGGCCTCGAGCGAGTTGAGGAACGCCACGAGGTTGCTGGCGTCGATCCGCAGGCGCTCGCCGAGCGCCTGCTGGTTCATCGGGCCCATGTCCCGGAGCGTGATCAGGATCACCGCCTGGGGGGGCTTGAGGCCGGTCTCGGCGAGCCGGTCGTTGAGCTGGCGCGAGGCCACGCGTCCGAGGCGGGCGAGCAGGAAGGCCGAGCCCTCGGCTGGTGCCGCGGGCTCGCTCGCCGCCGTGGGGCTCGTCTTCGTTCGTGCAATCGCCATGCTCTGAACCTAGCAGCTTTGCTTGGCGTACGCAAACGATTCGTAGGCACGCATGAAACTTGCCTACGGCGTGGCGCCCGCGGGCTGGGGCACGAGCGCGCGGCTGGCCCGCACGAGCGCGGCGGGCGTGCGCACGCCCAAGAGCGCCGAGAGCAGGATGGCCGAAAGCGTGACCCCGGTGAAGGTCAGCAGCGCCGGCTGCACGATGACGAGGGCCGAGACCGCCCCGGCGTCGACCGGGTGACCGGCCGCCGCCGGGATCGCGACCAGGAGCGCCGCCGCGGCCGCCGCCGTCCCGGCTCCCGGCAGTGGCAAGGCGTTGCCCGAGCCGTAGACGACGCAGGCCGTGATCACGACCGCGACGCTCACGGGAAGGCCGAAGGCGTGGAGGAAGCAGGCGACGGCACCGAGGCGGAGGGCCTTGCCGGCGAGCTGCCAGGGCACGATGTTGCAGAGGAGCCGGCGGGGGTCGCGCAGCGCCGCTGCACCCCTCCCGAGGTCGCGGACAGCTCGGCGCACGCGCACGGATCGCAGCGCCAGGGCGGCGACGATCAGCGCCGCGGCGAGGACCCCGGCGACGAGCGCCACCGAGGGCAGCTGAAGGGCGTCGACGCCGATCGCCAGGGCGGCCAGGGCCAGGCCCAGCCCGAGCACGGCTTCAGACGATCCCTCCGCGACCGCCGTGCCGGCGAGGGCGGGCCAGCTCGCCTCCGGGAGCTCGCGCTTCGCCAGGGCAACGCGGACCGCGTCGCCGCCCCGCCCCGAGAGGACGCCGCTGAGGCCGGCGCCGCTGAGGTAGCAGGCGCAGGCGCGGCGTCGCGTGATCGGGGGGAGCGAAGCGTGGACGGCCCCGCGCCACGCCATCCCACGCATCAGCTGAGCGCTGACGTGCAGGCACACGGCGACGAGCAGCCACCCGACCTGTGCCCCGGCGAGGGCGTCCCACAACCCGGAGGCCGCGCTCGCGACGAGCATCGCTTCGGCGACCACGCATCAAAGATAGCCCTCCCGCCAGGATGTGGCGATGCTGGCCTCCTCAGGCAGCCCCCCGGTGATCGTCGGCCATCGCGGCGCGGCCGCCCTCGCACCCGAGAACTCCCCTGCGGGTTTGCGCGCCGCGATCGCCGCGGGAGCCGGTGCGGTCGAGGTGGACGTGCGCCGCGGACCCGGCCGAGAGCTGGTCCTCGCTCACCGCCGGCGGGACGCGCGGCGGGGCCGGGCGGTGCGCCTGGCCGACGCGCTTGGCGTCCTGGCCGAGCCCGAGCATGGCGCCGTGGGCCTCATGGTCGACGTAAAGGAGGGGGGAGTGGAGGCCGAGGCGGTCGCAGCCATCCGTGCCGCGGGCCTGCTGGGGCGTGCCGTCGCCTGTGCGAGGAGGGTGCACGTGCTCCAGGCTCTGGGTGACGCGGAGGCGTCCCTCGTGCGGGCGTGGTCGCTGAAGCGGGCCCGCCACGCGGCGGCCGCGCGCCTCGGGTCGGCCAGGCGCGACGTGCCGGGGGCGGTCGCCGAGGCTCTCCGCCTCGGGCTCTGTGAAGCGGTCAGCGTGCACCGCTCCCTGGCGACGCCGCCTCTGTTTGAGGTCGCGCGCCGGGGCGGGGGGGAGGTGTACGTATGGGGGATCGATCGGCCCTCGGAGGCCCGGCGGCTGGCGGCGCTGGGCGCCGACGCCATCGTGGTCGACGATCCGCGCCCGTATCGGGATCTCGCCGGCTCCGGGCCAGCCGATGGCCGAGGATGAGGGCGGCGCCGATCAGGAGCGCCGCGGTCAGCGCGATCCGCGTCGCGGTCTCGCCCGAGCTCTCGAACGACTCGGAGAAGGCGTAGCCCACGAGCGTGAACGCGGTCGCCCACCCGGCGGCGCCGGCGGCGGTGTAAGGGAGGAACCGTCGCAGCGGAAACGCCGAGGCACCGGCGACGAAGGGCGTCAGCGCCCGCAGGATCCCGACGTAGCGCCCGATCAGCACGGCCTTGCCCCCGTGGCGGTCGAAGAACCGCTCCGCCCACTGGATCTGCTCGGGGCGCAGGCGCATGCGGCTGCCATGGCGGTCGAGGAATGGCCGGCCGAACCGGCGGCCGAGCAGGAAGCTCACGACGTCGCCGGCGACCGCCGCCGCGGAGACGAGCGCGATCAGCACCGGCAGCGAGACGTCGCCGCGCTGGGCGACGACGCCGCCGACGACGATCGCCGTCTCGCCGGGCACGACCAGCCCGACGAAGGCCCCGGTCTCGAGCATCGCGAGCACGGGGACCGCGAGGTAGGTCCAGGCCCCGAGCGAGTCCGCCGCGTCCGACAGCACCCCGGACACGTCCGGAGTCTCGATGACCCCGGTGGCGAAGGCGACGGCCAGCGCGACCAGCACGGCGACGAGGGCCGCCTGCGCCAGCCGTCCGCGTCCCCGCCCCGGGGCCGCCGCGGCCCCGGGGGGCTTCATCCGCCTGGCGAGGTCGCCAGCTGCCCCGCCGTCTGCGGCGACGGCCCGGCCGCCTCCGCCCGGCGGGCCACGTACCGGCCGGCGTAGAACCCGAGCACGGTCACCGCGACCCCGGCCGCGATGTCGAACACGTAGTGGTTGCCTGTCGCGACCACGGCGACGGCGACCAGCGGGCCCCAGAGCAGGGCCAGGAACTGGGCCCAGCGGGCCTGCAGCGACATCGCCACGGCGACCCCGATCGCCACGGCGAACCCGACGTGGAGGCTCGGGACCGCTGCAAGCGGGTTGTAGAAGATCGTCGAGCGTCCGGTGAGCGCGAAGCCCGTCTGCTCCGAGACCGTGTCGACGAAGCCGAGATCGGCGAGTCGGGGCGGGGCGACCGGGAACAGCGCGTAGACCGGCACCGCGATCAGCCAGGTGGCGAGGATCGTGTTGCGCAGGCCTCGATAGAGCTCGGGCGAGCGGCGGTAGAGGAAGATCAGCGAGCCGGGGAGGACCACGAGCTGGGCGGCCATGTAGACGTTGCTGAAGATCCAGCTCGCGACTCCCGAATCAAGCGCACCCTGCACGGAGCGCTCGATTGCGAGGCCCGCGTCCTGCTCGAGCTCGAAGATCCACTCGGCGTGCGCCTTGGCCTCCGAGAGGTCGCCCACGAAGAGGAAGCGCGCGAGGTTGTAGACCGCGTAGGCGCCGACGAAGAGCGCCAGCTGCCGGCGCCAGCCGAACTCAACTCCTCCCCTGCAATCGATCTGGCTTGCCTTGGCGGACATCGTGACCTCGCGGTGGACCTTCAGCCATGGTGGTACGTCGATGGTAGCAAATCATTGGTAGCAATCAAGTATTTCTGATAGCCTTTCATCTACCTCAACCCCCTACCGGAAGGCACCAAGTGAGCGAACAGGCCAACCACCAGCTCGAGTTCGGGTTCTTCCCCATCCCCGAGGCGGCGTCGTACCCCGATCTCGTCAAGCAGGTGGACGTTGCCGAGCGCAGGGGCCTCGACCTGATCGGGATCCAGGACCACCCCTACCAGCGCCGCTACCTCGACACGTTCGCGCTGATCTCCGACCTGATGGCGAGGACCGAGAGGCTGAGGTTCTTCCCCGATGTCGCGAACGTCCCGCTGCGCCCGCCGGCGATGCTGGCCAAGCTCGGCGCCTCGCTCGACGTGATGAGCGGCGGCCGCTTCGAGCTGGGCCTGGGCGCCGGCGGGTTCTGGGACGCGATCGAGGCGATGGGCGGCCCGGCGCGGACGCCGGGCGAGTCGGTGGACGCTCTCGAGGAGGCGATCGAGATCATCCGCGCGTACTGGTCGGGCCAGCGCTCCGTCAGGTACGAAGGCGAGCACTACCGTGTCCCCGGCACCAGGCCCGGCCCTCCGCCGGCCCACCCGATCGGGATCTGGGTTGGGGCCGTCCGGCCGCGGATGCTCGAGCTGACCGGGCGCCTGGGGGACGGCTGGGTGCCATCGTTCCCGTCCGTCTCTCCGGAGGACGTCCCGGGGATGCGGCGGCGGATCGAACGGGGGGCGGAGATGGCCGATCGCGACCCGGCGGAGATCCGCGGCATCTACAACATCTCCGGCGAGATCGTCAACACCCCGGCCCGCGAGCTCCTGCACGGCCCGCCGGCGCACTGGGTCGACACGCTCACCGAGTTCGCGGTCGACCTCGGGTTCTCGGCGTTCGTGCTCTGGCCCGAGGGCGATCCCGTCCGCCAGATCGAGCGGTTCGCCGAGGAGGTCGTGCCGGGCGTCCGCGAGGCAGTCGCGGGAGAGGTCGCCAGGCGCAGTGCCGGCCCCCTCCTCGCAGCGCACGCATGACCGCACGCCGGGCTAGCATCGGCCGCCGTGGATACGATCGAGATCCAGACACCCCACGGGCCCGCCCGGGCCCACCTGCACCCGGCCGAGCAGCCCCGAGCCGCGCTGGTGATGTGTCACGGCGCTGGCGTCGGGGTCGGCTCGCCCGACCTCGAGGCGGCCACAGCCGTCGCAGTGGAGGCCGGGGTCTCGGTGGCCCAGATGGAGCAGCCCTACCTCGTGGCCGGACGCAAGTCGCCGGCGCCACCGGCTCAACTCGACCTGGCGTTCACGACGGTGGTCGAGCACCTGCGCGACGGGCCGATCGAGGGCCTGCCGCTGATCGTCGGCGGCCGTTCGATGGGCGCGCGGGTGGCCTGCCGGACCGCCGGCGAGCTCGACGCGATCGCGGTGCTATGCCTGGCCTTCCCGGTGCGCCCGCCACAGCGCAAGGGCGCGCCGCCCAAGCCCGACCGCCTCGACGAGCTGGACGGCGCCGGCGTCCCGACGCTGGTCGTCCAGGGCGAGCGCGACCAGTTCGGCGTCCCGCCCGAGGGGCCGAACCGCACGCTCGTGCTGGTCGCCGGGAACCACAGCCTCAAGGCCGACCTCGACGCCGTCGGCGAGGCGATCCGGGCCTGGCTCCCCTCCGTGCTCCCCTAGGCTCGGCCGGCGACCCCCTCCACGGAGGGCCGCGATGACCGGCCCGCCCACCCGGGACGCCGTCTTCGCGGAGGCCGCCGAGCGCTATCGCGGCGAGCTCTGGGCTCGCTGCTATGGGATCCTCGGCTCGGCCGAGGACGCCGACGACGCCGTCCAGGAGGCGCTCCTTCGCGCCTGGCGCTGGCGGGCGAAGTTCAGGGGCGATGCAGCGCTTCGAAGCTGGCTCTACCGGATCGCCACGAACGCCTCGCTCGACGTGCTGAGGCGCCGGCCTCCGACGGCCTCATGGCAGGACCAGGACGGCGAGCATGATCCCCTCGACGCGATCCCCGCCTCCGACCCCGAGCCGGCCGCCGCGCTGGTGGCGAAGGAGACGGTTGAGCTGACCCTTGAGGCAGCGGTCCGCCACCTCCCCACGACGCAGCGGACGATCCTTCTGATGCGCTACCTGCTCGGCTGGTCGGCGAGGGACGCCGCGGGGTCACTCGACGCCACCGTCGCCTCGGTCAACAGCTCGCTTCAGCGGGCGCGGACGCGGCTGCGCGACCGCCTCCCCGAGGAGCGGCTGGAATGGGCGCCGGACCCGCAGGCGACCGACGTCGACCGGGCGCAGGTTCGCCGCTACATGTCAGCGATCCCCGAGGCGGCCTAGCGCCGGCGCCGGCATGGAGCCCCGGTCAGGCCGCAGTGGCGTCGGGCGCGGGCTCCGGCTCGGGCTCCGCCTCGAGCGGCTCGCGCTCGATGTCGCCCTCGCGGACGAGCCAGAGGGAGACGATGGCGCCCGCGAAGGCGAGCAGCGCTCCGATCACCAGCACCTCGTTCAGGCCGGTCACGAACCCGTCACCGACGGCGGCCGCGATCGGCTCGCGCGCGTCCGGGGGCGCCGCCTCGAGCGCCTGGTCGAGGTTGCCCGACGACGCGGCCTCGATCAGGAGGCGGGGACGGTCGCCGTCGGCGGCCGGGGTCCCGGCGGTCAGCTCCGCGACGCGGTCGGACCCGGTGCCGATGAAGATCGCCCCCAGCGCGGCGATGCCCACGGCCACGCCCACCTGCCGGAAGGTGTCGTTGATGCCGGCGGCCATGCCGCTCTGCTCCTTGGGCACGACGCTCACCGCGACGTCGGCGATCACCGGGTTCAGGAAGCCCACGCCGGCGCCGGCGACCAGGAAGCCGCCGAGGAGGGTCGTCCACTCGTCGCTCGTCTCGATCCCCGACATCAGGAGCAGGCCGACGCCACACGCGGCCAGGGCGCCGCTCATCATCAGCCGCGCGGGGACCCGCGAGAGGAGAACGCCCGCGATCGGCGCCGCGAAGAAGCTCGCGAGCGTGATCGGCAGGTAGCGCACGCCGGCCTCGAACGGGGAGAGCTCGAGGTAGCTCTGCAGGTAGAGCGTGAGGTAGAGGAAGAGCGCGAACATCGAGCCCGAGACGGCGAACGCCGCCAGCTGCACGCCGGTGAAGGCCGGCCGTTTGAACAGGCCGAGGGGAAGCATCGGCTCGCGCACGCGGCGCTCGACCACGACGAACGCGGCCATGAGCAGCGCCGCCCCACAGAGCAGCGAGACGATCAGCGTGCTGCCCCAACCCTCCTCGTTGCCGCGCACGAGCGCCAGGACCAGGAGGAACAGCGCCCCGCTGAAGGTCACGACGCCCGCCCAGTCGATCCGCGTCGCGTGCGGGTCGCGGCTCTCGCGGAGGCGCAGGTAGGTGACCGCGATCGCGGCGATGCCGATCGGGACGTTCACGTAGAAGATCGACTCCCAGCCGAGCCCGTCGGTGAGCGCCCCGCCGATCAACGGGCCGATCGCCACCGAGACGCCGATCGTCGCGCCGTAGGCGCCCATCGCCGTCCCGCGCTCGCGCCCGGCCGGGAACTCCTGGGCGATCAGCGCGAGCGAGACCGCGAACATGATCGCGCCGCCGACGCCCTGGAGGGCGCGCGAGAGGTTGAGGAACGTCGGGTCGGGCGCCAGCGCGCACAGCAGCGAGGCGACCGAGAAGATCGCAAGCCCGGCAGCGAACACGCGGCGGCGCCCGAGCCGGTCGGCGAGCGACCCGGCGGTCAACACCAGCGCCGCGAGCGTCAGGGCGTAGGCGTCGATCACCCACTGGAGGTCGGTGAAGCTGGCGCCGAGGTCCTCGCGTATCGACGGCAGCGCGACGTTCACGACGGTGATGTCGAGCAGGAGCATGAAGGTCGCCACCGAGACGGCGAGCAGGGTCCACCACTTGCGTTCCATCAGAAAGCCCGTCTCCTTGTCACATCGCCGTCGCCTATTACGTCGCCCCTATGACGGAAAGCTACGAAAGGATGTGACCCGGTGGCTGATCGCGACTACCTAGAGGAAGGTTTCGAGGAGAACAGGACCCATCTTCGCGCGGTTGCCTACCGGATGCTCGGCTCCGTGAGCGAGGCCGACGACGCCGTCCAGGAGGCCTGGATTCGCCTCAACCGCACCGACACCAGCGGCGTCGAGAACCTCACCGGCTGGCTGACGACCGTGGTCGCACGCGTCAGCCTCGACATGCTGCGCGCGCGCAAGGCCCGCCGCGAGGAGCCGATCGGCCCGCACATCCCGGAGCCGATCGTGAGCCGCGAGGACGAGGTGGACCCGGAGCACGAGGCGATCCTCGCCGACTCGGTCGGCCTGGCCCTCCTCGTGGTGCTGGAGACGCTCAACCCCGCCGAGCGCCTCGCGTTCGTGCTGCACGACATGTTCGGGGTGCCCTTCGACGAGATCGCCCCGCTGGTCGAGCGCAGTCCGGAGGCGGCCCGCCAGCTGGCGAGCCGCGCGCGCCGCCGCGTCCGCGGCGCCGCCCCCGTGCCCGACGCCGACCAGGCCAAGCAGCGCGAGGTGGTCGCCGCCTTCATCGCCGCGTCCCGCGAGGGCGACTTCGAGGGCCTGCTGGCGCTGCTCGATCCCGACGTCGTGCTGCGGGTCGACCGTGGGGCGGGGACCAGGTTCGGCGTGTCCGAGGAGATCCGGGGCGCCGAGGCCGTCTTGGCGCAGGCGCAGAAGTTCTCCGGTCTGGCCAAGTTCGCCCAGCCGATCCGCGTCAACGGCGCCCCCGGCGTCCTGGTCGCCCCCGGGGGCAGGCCGTTCGCCCTCATGGGGATCACGGTCGCGGACGGCAAGATCGCCGAGATCGACATCCTCAACGACCGCGAGCGACTCGCCGAGCTCGACCTGGAAGGGGTCGAGTCGTGAGCGCCGCAGAGTCCGAGGCGACGACCAAGGCCGAGGTGGTGAACGAGGCGAGCGTCTGGCTTGCCGGCGGCGGCATCCTGACGATGGCGCTGGCGCCGCTGGCGCTCCCGATCCTGGTCCTGACGATCGTGGCGATTCTTCCGCTCCTCCTGATCGGCCTCGTGCCGGTGCTCCTCGTGGGCTTGGTCGCGCTGCCGGTGGTGGCGGCTGTTCGTTTGGTTCGCCGGGTCAGGGCGCGTCCGCGGCCGTTTGGCGCGCCGCAGGCCGGGAAGCCCGGGTTCGATGGCCGGATCAGAACGCCCACCTCGCCCCGACCCTGAGCCGGATCCCGAGCCCGAGCCCGGCGAGGATCCCGGGCCGCTGGGCAACCCGGAGCAGGACGAGGAGGCGCTCAGCCACGAACGCCAGGACTCAGAGGAGCAAGAGACCGACCGCCCATAGGAGGGATCGAGCATGCCACCGCGTGGGGTCAAGAAGGGCACTAAGCGAGCCCGCCAGTACGAGCACATCAAGGAGAGCCAGCGGGAGCAGGGCCGCTCCGAGGACCGAGCCGAGGAGATCGCAGCGCGCACCGTGAACAAGGAGCGCGCACGCTCGGGCGAGTCGCGCCAGCGCTCGCGCACCTCCACGCGCGACATCTCATCGAGCCGCCGCGGCGGCCAGCGCTCCGGCAGGAGCGGGCCGCGCGGGCGCACCCGCGACCAGCTCTACAACGAGGCCAAGCAGCTGGGCGTCGAGGGTCGCTCGAGCATGAACAAGCGCCAGCTCCTGGCCGCGGTCAACGCCAAGAAGCGCTAGCTCCTCCGGGCCGTCCTGTCCTGCTGTTGTCCTGCAACAGCTAGGCAGGACAGCCGCTACTCGCGCTCGTAGGCGCCGATGTCGCAGCGGGGTCCCTCGGGCCGCGGCGTGCCGCGCTGGTCGGTCGCCTCGCAGGCTCCCGACCCGCTCCCCGGCGTCGCCGTGTTCGCCGCCCCGACCGCCGGGCTCCCGCCCTTGAGCGCGTGGGTGAGGGTCGGGCCGCCATTGTCGGCCAGCGGCTTCAGCTTCGGGTCGATGTCGATGATGTTGTTCGACCCCAATCCGACGCAGAGGTCGTCCGCCTCGGTGTAGACCTCGACCAGGCTGTAGCCGGCGCCGAACCCGCCCGCGCAGTCGGGGGCGGCCGGCGGGTTGATGTCGCGGTTGTCCCCGACCAGCGTGTTGAAGAGGAGGAGCGGCCCGCTCTCCTGGAGGAACCCGCCGCCGTCGCCGCCGGCCACCAGGTCGATGCCGGCGACGTTGTCGGCGACGGTGACGTTGTTGAGCGTCGTCTCGGGGTCACCCGTTGCCGAACCCGTGTACAGGCCGCCGCCGTCGTCCCTGGCGCGGTTGCCGCTGATCGTCGTGTTGCTGAGGACGGCCTGGCCGTCGACGATCCGCAACCCGCCCCCGTCGCCGCCGGCGCGGTTCTTGCTCACCGTGGTCCGGTCGAGGGATAGATCGCTGCCCCCGCCGAAGACGAAGATGCCGCCGCCGTTCGCGGTCGTGCGGTTCTCGGACACCGTGGTCCGGACGAGCGAGATCGTCGTCGATTGGCCGTAGATGCCGCCGCCTCCCTCGGCCCCGGTCTCCTGCGAGCGGTTGCCCTTGATCACCGAGTTGGTGACCTCCAGCGAGCCCGCGAGCTGGGCGATGCCCCCGGCCTCGGCCGCCGCCTTGTTGTCCCGCACGGTGGAGCTTTGGATGATCGTCGCGCTCGGGTTGGTGTAGACGCCGCCGCCGAAGACCCCCGACTCGTTCCCGATCACCTTCGAGTCCTCGATGAGGAGCGTTCCGGCGCCGCCCTTGATCACGCCCCCGCCGGCCAGGGGCGTCCTGTTGTCACGGATCACGCTGTCACGGATCGTTAGCGGACCCTGGCCGGAGATGCCCCCGGCTCCCCCGGGCGCGCGGTTGTCGCGGATCACGCTGTCCTCGATCGTCAGGTCAGCTCCGCTGGCGCCGCGAATGCCCCCGCCGCCGAACTGCTCGGGACCGCCGCCGCGGACGGTGAGCGCGGAGATCTCGACCCTGGCCCCGGTGTGGATCTCGAGGACGCGATCGGACACCTGCGCCCTGTTGCCGTCAATGGTGGTGCCGGCGGCCCCGGCCCCGCGCATGCGCAGGTTGCCGGTGATGTCCAGGTCGCCGGTCTGCGCCGCGTCCTCTTCGCTCCCTTCCCGGGTCAGCCCGTAGTCCTGGGCGCCAAGCGCGATGACGTCGCCGCCCCCCGGGTCGTTACAGCCGCCGAAGTCGACGTCGTCGTTCGTGGCGACGACCGCCTCGCGCAGCGAGCAGTCGCCCGGCTTCGATCCGTACTGGTCGGCGGTGGTCGTGACCTTGACCGTGCCGGCCTGGGCAGGGGTGGCGAGGGCGCCCCACACCACGATCGCGACCGCCACCCCTAGCGGCCATCCACGGAATCGCTCGTCCCTGCGCGCGCTCATCGTCCCCTTGGCCTCGAGTATCCCCGGGGGAGGGCGTCAGGTCAAGCGGCCTGCCCCAAACTTCGCTCGAGCATCTCCGCGTAGTCGAGCAAGCGTTCCGTCGAGCACGCCTGGTCGGTCTTACGCCAGGTGCAAATCGGGGTTCTAGGATCAGCGTCCAGGCGCCCCGGGGGGTCCGGGGGAAGGGCGACCAAGGAGGGACACCCACAGTGAGTTCAGAGCTGTTGGCCGTCGATCGGGGCCAGCAAGCCGGTCAGGCGCAGGATGAGAGGGTCTTCGCGGAGCTTGCCGAGGAGGTCGATGCGCGACTCAGCGGCGCGCTGAGCGTGTCGGCCCTGGAGGCTCTCATTCGCCTCCGGGATCGGCTCCGTATCTGCGCTCAAGGAGCGCGTCCGGAAGGCAGGTCATGAGGAAGACCGTGGTGCCTAACGCCCCCGACGGAGGGAAGCGCCGATGAATCGCGGGGTGCGTCACGCGACGTTGCCAACCACGATCCTGATCGCGACGATGCTCCTCGTCGCTGGATGCGGCGACGATGGCGACGACGAGCCCGTGGCGTCGAGCACGACCGCGACCGATACCACGGCGGGCCAATAGCTGCGGGGGGCATCCTTCGGAGCGGCGGGGTTGTCCCGAAGGGAGGTATGAGTGCAGCAACCCCATCCCCTGCGCGGTGGCGCGAGCGTTCCGGGCGCCTATTCGAGGAGATGCGTGGTCCGTGCGCGCGCCTGGTCCGGCGGGCCTACGGCTCGTCCATCAGCGATCACGAGATCGAGGACATCTACGCGAGCGCCTGGATGGGGACGCTGCGCTCGCTGGAGTCGCGGCAGGGCTCGATGGACGACGAGGAGATCCGCCGCTATGTGTTCACCGCGGTCGCGCACCAGGCCGGGAAGGAGGTCCGCCGCCGTAGGCGCCGGCCGGTTGCACCGCTCGAACGCGCCGCCTCGCTCATGGACCGTGGTGCGCCGCCGCACGAACGCGCCGATCAGCTCGAGCAGTCGCAGATCACACGCGACCTCCTCTCCTCGCTGCCGCGCCGGCGGCGGGCAGTCCTCCTCCTGCGTTACGGATGGGGTCTCGAGCCGGCGCAGGTCTGCGAGCTGAGTCGACGGTCTTTCGCCCAGGGCGTACCGCAAGGAGATCACCAGGGGCGTCGACGAGCTCACCGCAAAGATCCGGACGTTGGAGAGCGGTGGCTGGTGCGCCGACCGGGAGCCGGTGCTGAAGGCCTTTGCCGCCGGGCTGGCGGACGCCGAGCAGACACGCCAGGCTCAGCATCACCTCGCGCACTGTCGCCCCTGCACTGAGTTCGTCGGGAAGCTGTCGGGGCATCTCCACGACCTGGGCAGCGCGGTCGTCGTGCCCGGCGCCCTCGACCTTGCCGACGACGGCAGGATCGCCGTCCCCGACCGTCTGGGCGAGCTGGCCGAGCGCGTGCGGGACTCCGCGGCGGGCCTGATCTCGAAGGGCGGCGCCTCGGCCTCGGATGGCTTGGCCACGGTGCCTGCTGCCGCGCCCCGGGGAGCGGCGGCGGCCGGGGCCGGGCTGGTCGCGAAGCTCGCCGGGCTCGGAGCGGCCGGCAAGGCGGTGCTCGCCTGCGTCACGGGAGGGGCCGTCGCGACGGTGTGCGTGGTGGCTGGGGTCGGACCGATCGACATCAGGCAGGAGCCCCAGCCCGAGCGGGCGGCGGCCGAGCGCGAACAGGCCCAGCGACCGGCGCGCATCAACGGCATCCTGCCCTCGCAGGTGGGGGTGATCGAGACCCAGCCCGTCCCCGGCCCGCCCGGGCCGGCCCCGCCTCCGCCCGAGGATGACCCCGAGCCGCCCGCCCCGGCACCGCCTCCCCCGGTGGCGGAGGAGCCCACGGTCCCAGGCCCGGTCCAGCAGTTCGGCGTGGCGCCTCCACCGGCGCCGGCGAGTGGGGCAGGCAGCAGCGGGAGCAGCAGGGGTGAGGCGGCTGCCCAGGAGTTCGGGCCGTGAGGGGTTGGCGCTGTGCTCGTGCCGGTCTCGGGGGCTGGGCCGTCATGATCACCCTTGGCCTGACGATGGCGGTCGCCGGTCCCGGCCATGGCGGGCACGTACGTCGTACGCCAGTGCGATGCGGCGGCTGCCGGGCTCAACCCGGCGGCTCCTGACGCCGTCGCGGTGGTCGACGGGCCCGCCTACGAGGCGCGGGACCAGTGCCAGGGCGAGCAGCAGGCCCTGATGGTGGACAACGTCGAGCCCGCCGGGAGTGGGCGCTCCGGGGCCTGGCGCTACGCGGCGCCGCTGGGCGGGGAGATCGTGGACGTCGAGCTTCAGGCGCGCATGGCGCGCGATGCCGCCCACGCCCCCTCGCTCTACGTGAGCGGGTCCGCCGGGCAGGGCGCGCACGTGATCGCCCAGGGCGACAGCGACGGCTGGAGCCAATACGGGTGGTCGGCCGCGCCGGGCGCCGGCCGGGCGGCACTCAGCGCGCGGCTTCGCTGCGAACCCGGAGGTGAGCCGGCATGTGCCGAGTCGTCCAACGCCACGACTCGCATCCGGAACCTGCGGCTGACGGTCAACGATGCCTCCTCGCCGGAGATCCTGCTCGACGGCTCGCTACTCGGTTCGGGCTGGCGCAGTGACACCCAGTCGTTGGCGGTCTCGGCCGAGGACGCCGGCGGCGGGGTGCGCAGGATCGAGGTCGAGGTGAACGGCGCCACCGCAGCCCAGCGTGTATTCGATTGCGCCACGATCCCCGACCGCGACCTGGTCGCCCGGATGAGCCCGTGCGAGACCGATCAGGTCGCCTCGTTCGACCTCGACACGAGCGAAGGCCCCTTCGTCGAAGGCCAGAACACGGTCGAGGTCTGCGCCGAGGACTTCGGCTCCGCAGCCGTCAACCGCACCTGCGAGTCGCACCTGGTCCGCGTCGACAACGACGGGCCCGGCGTCCCCATCGGCCTACACGTGGTCGGTGGCGACGACTGGCGCCCTGACCAACAGCTTCGATATCGCCTGGGAGAACCCGGAGCAGCCCGCTGGAGCAGCTCCCATCGACGGGGCGTGGTATCGGATCGAGGATGAGGATGGGGTGACCGTTGAGGGGCCGGTGTTCAGTCGCGGCTCGCCTTGACGCAGCTTCGACAGGCACGTTCCCGTAGCCGGGCGCGTACAAGCTCCGAGTGTGGCTTCGCGACGCGGCTGGCAACGCCGAGCGCAGGAGGCGGCGGCGACGGCCACCCTGCGCTTCGACGACCAGCCGCCCGGACCGCCGGCTGCAACGCCACCATCCGGCTGGCTCAGCCGGCGCGAGCTGTCTCTGACCTACAAGCAGACGTGGTCAGAGCCGGGCGCAGGTCGGCGTGTCCGGCCTCGACGGCTACGCGGTCGCCGTCGACTCCTTCCCCAACACCAACCCGTGCGAGACCTCGGCCGACCCCGATCCCGCCACCTGCGTCGCCTCCGAGATCACCCACCCGGTGAGCGCCCCGCGCGAGCGCTCGCTGGCGAGCGTCCCCGATGGGTCGAGCTGGATCCACATCGCGGCCGCGTCGGGTGCTGGGCTGCGCTCGACAGGAGTCACCCACGTCGAGATTCGCGCCGACCGGACCGACCCAACCACGCGAGCTGCTCGGGGCACCGAGCGGCTGGACGAACCAGCCACCGACCCTGATCGCCCGGGCGACCGATGCGCTATCGGGGATGCAGGCAGAGGCAGGTGACGACGGCCAGCCCCGCACCGCCCTGCGGATCAACGGCGGCCCGGTGATCGCCGATCCCGACAACGAGGTCGTCCACGTGCTCGACGAGGAGGGCGACCACGAGATCCGCTTCTGGGCGCGAGACCTCGCGGGCAACGAGAACGACGGTGATCCCGGCGGGGGTGGGGTGCCCGCGAACAGCCAGCCCGGAGTCGCGCGCGTGCGGCTCGATACCACCGCCCCGGAAGTCGCCTTCGCGAACGCCCAGGATCCGGCCGACCCGGAACTGGTGCGCGCCCCGGTCGCCGATGCGCTCTCCGGCCTCGAGGGTGGGCTCATCAGCTACCGCGCGCAGGGCGCGACGAGCTGGACGCCGCTCGCGACAGAGCGGGTGACCGGAGCCCTCGAGGCGCGGATGCCGTCGGAGACGCTCCCCGACGGCGCCTATGAACTCCAGGCTACGGCGACCGACGCAGCCGGCAATCAGGCAGTCACCACCCAGCGCCTCGACGGTTCGGAGATGGTGCTCGAGGTTCCGCTCAAGGTCGAGACCGAGCTTCGTGCCGACCTGGGATCTGGCCGCGAGCGACTGACCGTGCCCTACGGCCGCCAGTCCCGTCTCGACGGCCGCCTCGTCGACGCTGCCGGCGAGCCGCTCGGCGGCGAGTCGGTCGCCGTGACGGAGACCTTCGACCTTGGCTCGACGCAGTCGGAGCGCACACGCGAGGCCATCACTGACGGGGACGGCCGCTTCGCGATCGTCCTGCCGCCCGGGCCCTCGCGAGAGGTCACCGCGGTGTTCGCCGGCTCGCACTCGCTGACCGATGCCTCGTCCGAGCAGCTTGACCTGGGCGTTCGCGGCGGTGCGAGCCTCGCGTCAACCCAGAAGCGACCCCGCGTCGGCGAGCGCTTCCGGTTCCAGGGACGGGTCAAGCGCGCCGGTGCGGAGCTTCCCGCTGGCGGCAAGCTCGTCGAGCTGCAGGTGCGTCGCCCCGAGGGTTGGGACACCGTTCGTCAGGCCTTTCGCACCAAAGGCAGCGGCCGCTGGAGCTTCGACTTCCGCTTCGGCCCCTACTACCTGCGCCCGACGAGCTTCCGGTTCCGGCTCAAGGTGGCCAAGGAGACGGGGTGGCCCTACAAGACGGCGACCACGCAGGACCGCAAGGTGACGGTGGTCCCGCGAGGCTAGGGAGCGGGGCCGATCCAGGCCATCGACATGTAGTTGTCCAGCTGGGAGCTGAGGGTCGAGGTCACTGCCTGCGCCCTGCTGGCTCACCTGGAGCTTCGACGTACTCGCCCGCGGTAAGGTCGATGATGGTTCCAAGCTGATTGAACCGTCGCATTCCCGGCTGATCCGCGGACGTGCTCACGTAGCGATCAGCGACGGATCCACCGGATGTCCGTCTTGAGCAGGGCTGCAGCACCGCGAACCGTCTGAGTCGCTGCGGCCATGCGACCTGGCGCATCACGGCGTAGATCCCATCGATCGGTGCTGTCAGCCGTGACTGCGCTCCCAGCCGCACAGTCGGCTGGCGGAGTCGTGTGCAGGTCCCTGCGTATCGAATGCCTCGATCGAGAACTGGACGACCTCGCTTCGCAGCGTCCTCAATCACTTGGGCGGCACACCCGGGCGCCTGCGCAGGCGTATCGACTCGCGCGGCCGGGGTGGGGCCGATCTTGAAGGGGGTCACGGCCGCGTCGGCGAGGTCGGGCTCCTTGATGGTCGCGTCCTTGACCTCCGACGAGCGCACGGCGCCGTCGCGGATATCGGCCGGGCCGACCCCGTTGGAGCCCGGCAGCCCGCTCGCGACCCCGCCGAGCGCGATGAAGAGCGCCAGCCAGGCAACGACAGTCGCGTGGTGCGGGGGCCCTGCCGTCCCGGATCGACTCCCGCCCTCGGTCTCACCCATGGACCGGTGAGCTTAACCCCAGACTCCCCTACAGGTCGTAGCGCGCCATGTCCTCGTCGAGCCGCTTCGCGCCCTCCGCGTCCGCGGCGTCCCCTGCGGGCCCCGCCGTCCCGTCGCCCCGCGGCTCCGCGGAGCCGTTTGTGTGACGCCATCTGCGCAGGGCGATACCGATTGCGATCGCGGCTGTGATGAAGGCCGCGATCGGGATCAGCCAGGCTGCCAGGCCGAAGCCGTCGTCGCCGGGGACCGCGAGCACGTTCTCGCCGTACTCGGCGACGAGCGCGTCCTTGACCTCGTCCTTGGTCTTGCCCTCGGCGATCAGCTCGCGGATGAAGTCGCGCTCGGCCTCGGCCTGGGGCGCCTCCTGGGCGAGCTCGAGCGGCACGCCGCAGACCGGGCACATCACCTCGTCGGAGATGTCGGCGAGGTTGGTCTGAGGCTCGGGTTCCTGGCCGAGGGCCGTCGCCTGGCCAGCCGCGAGGAGGATCGAGGCAGTGAGGGAGAGCAGGAGCACCCGGCGCATCACGCGTCGCCCCTGATGAGCGGCTCGACCTGCCCGGTCAGGATGTCCTCGTCCACCGCTCCGGGGTAGTGGAAGGCGACGTTGCCGTCGGGGTCGATCAGGACGGTCTCGGGCACCCCGGTGGTGCCGAGGTCGTCGGCGTAGGCGCCGGAGCCGTCGTGGAGCTGCTCGTAGGTGAGGCCGAACTCGTCGACGAACTCGAGCGCGTCGTCGGTGTTGTCCTGGGTGTCGATGCCGATCACGGTCACCTGGCCGTCGTTTCGCTCGGCGAAGTCCTGGAGCGCGGGGGACTCGGCGCGGCAGGGCTCGCACCACGAGGCCCAGACGTTCGCCAGCACCCACTCGCCCTCGTAGTCGGCGAGCGAGGCCGTGCCCGACGCGGTGGGGTCGAGGAACGGCAGCTCGCCCTCGGCGGGCGGCTCGCCGACGGTGATCCCGCCCTCGCCCTTGCTCACCAGCCCGAACCCGAGCAGGGCGACGAGGGCGATGGCCGCCATGACGATCACGAAGGCGCGCGCGCTCACGCGCGGAAGCGTAGGGTCTTCGGCACCGGAGGCCGGCAAACCTGGTCAGAGTGGCGGAGCCGCGAGTCGGGCGGCCGAGCCCGTCGTCCGGCGAGGACGGCGACGCCTAGAATCCCGCGCCAATGCGGACGTAGCTCAGCAGGTAGAGCGCGAGCTTCCCAAGCTCGAGGTCGCGGGTTCGAGACCCGTCGTCCGCTTGAATTCTCCAAAGCACGATGGGGACGCCTGCGATAGGGTCGAGGTCGACATCGACCTTGAAGGGGGCACGTCATGGCTACGGACGTAGCGACCGTCACCGGGACGCCGATCGGGGTATCGGACGAGGCGCTTGAGGAGCTTCGAATGTCGATCCGGGGGGACGTCCTGACCCCCGACGACCCGGGGTACGCGGCAGTGCGCCCCGTCTACAACTCGATGAACCCCGGCCGGCCCGCGATCGTCGTCCAGGCCTCGGGGACCGCCGACGTAGTCGACGCTGTGAACTTCGCGCGCGAGCACGGGCTGCTCACCGCGGTGCGCGGTGGCGGTCACTCGGTGGCGGGCCTGTCGAGCGTCGACGATGGGATGCTGATCGATCTCGCGTCGATGAACGGCGTCGTCGTCGACCCCGACGGGCGCACGGTCGTCGTTGAGGGCGGCGCGCTCTGGGGCGACGTCGACCGCGAGACGCAGCCCTTCGGGCTCATCGCTCCGGGCGGCATCGTCTCCGACACGGGCGTGGCCGGGCTCGTGCTCGGCGGCGGCGAGGGATGGGTGCGACGGAAGTACGGCTTGTCGTGCGACAGCCTGCTCTCGGCGCAGCTGGTGTGCGCGGACGGCGAGGTGCGTACGGCATCGAGCGACGTCAATCCCGACCTCTTCTGGGCGATCCGCGGGGGCGGGGGGAACTTCGGCGTCGCCACGTCGCTGACGTTCGGCCTCCACCCGCACGGACCGATGAACGCCCTCGCCGGCGTCTTCTACCCGGCCGACCAGGCGGCCGACGTCTGGCGCAAGTTCCGCGACTGGGCCGCCACCGCACCCGACGAGGTGTCCGCGCTCTCCGGGTGTACGACGCTGCCGGCGAGCGAGAACATACCTCCGGAGATCCACAACACGCCGTTCGTGAACGTCGTCGCCGTTTACTCGGGGGACCCCGACGAGGGGATGAAGGTCCTGCAGCCGCTGCGCGAGTTCGGGACGCCGCTGGCCGACATCTCGCAGATCCTGCCGTTCGGCGGGATCCAGCAGGCGTTCGACGAGTTCTTCCAGCGCGGCACGCTTCGCAGCTACTGGAAGTCCACGTTCGTCGACGAGCTCACCGACGAGATGATCGACATCCTCGCGCCGCGCGCACAGGAGCGACCCTCGGCGAGGACGTTCATGATCGTCTTCATGATGGGCGGCGCGATCAACGAGGTCGGAGCGGAGGACACCGCCTACCCAGAGCGGGCGGCGAACTGGATGGTCTCGATCGACGGCAACTGGGAGGACGAGGCCGACGACGAGGCGGTCGTGTCCTGGGTGCGGGATACCTGGTCACAGGTCCACGAGCTCGGGACCGGCTCCGTGTATCTCAACTTCACCGGGATCGCGGACGAGGGCGCGGACGTCGGGGTCGACAGCGGTCACGGCCCGAACCTCGAGCGCCTGCGGGAGATCAAGGCGAAGTACGACCCGGACAACCTGTTCCGGCTCAACAACAACATCGCGCCGAGTTGATTCAGGCCGCGATCGCTGCCTGACGAAGGCGCCCCACCGTCGGGGATCGTCGTACCACAAGGGGACCCGGGGGCGGCCGATGAGTTGGCGCGTCCCTCGGAGTCCAAGGGACCAAGCGACTGAAACGGAGGTGGCGGATGAGCGAACGCGACGGCTTCCAGCACGGAGTCCCGTGCTGGGTCGACACGTGGCAGTCGGACGCCGACGCGGCGGCTGACTTCTACGCCGCGGTGTTCGGGTGGGAGTGCGAGGGGGAGTCGGGCGGGCCATATATGTGCCGGCTGCGCGGCCGCGACGTCGCGATGATCGGCCAGCTCCCAGCCGAGGAGGCGCACCGCCCGGCAGCGTGGATGACCAATGTGCAGGTGGAGGACGCCGAGGAGGCCGCCGGGCGCATCACCGACGCGGGGGGCAGCGTTCGTCTCGGCCCCTTCGACGCGCTGGACGGAGGGAGGATCGCGGTCGTCGCCGATCCAGCGGGCGCTCACTTCAGCCTCTGGGAGCTCGGCAGCCACGGCGGCGCTCAGGCGGTGAACGAGCCCGGCGCGTGGGCCTGGGCCCAGCTCCACACCCCGGATCGCGAGGCCGCCGAGGCCTTCTACTCCCAGGTATTCGGGTGGGAGACGGAGAGGTTCGGCGAGGGCGAGGACGCCCCCACCATGTTCAAACTGTCCGGGTACGTGGGCGGTGAGCCCGAGCAGCCCGTGCCACGCGATGTTGTGGCGGGGATGGTCGCGGCGGGCCCGGACCAAGGCGGTGCGCACTGGCTGAACGACTTCTGGGTCGACGACGTCGATTCGGCGCTGGCCACGGCCACCGGCAGCGGGGGCCGCGCCGTGGTCGACGCGTTCGACACCGACTTCTTCCGCCACGCGGTGATCGCCGACCCCGCGGGGGCGACCTTCAGCATCACGAAGATCACCATCGGCGAATAGGGACGCGGCCGGGCGCCGCGGCTCCGCGGAGCCGCGGATGTGACGGAAGGCGCGCGGATGTGTGCCGATTGCGTGCCGAGTGTGTGACTTGCTGATCTGAGGGCCCGAAACCGGCGTTTTCCGTCCCGGTGTCGAGGTAGCGTGAGCGAACACATGTTCGTGCCACGCGAAGAGCTGTCATTCGACGAGCGGCCCCGGCTGGGGAGCGATCACGACCGTCCGCGCGGGCCGTCCGAGCCGGAGATCGCCGCCATGTCGACGGAGCGCATCGCCGACGAGGTGACGACGCTGGCGGCGGAGATCTACGCGGCGACCTGTCGCTGGCTGCAGCTCGTGGCGGAGTTCGACCGGCGCGAGGCATACCTCGATTGGGACTGTCACTCGACGGCGCAGTGGGTCGCCTGGCGGTGCTCGATCAGCGAGCGCGCCGCGCGCGACCACGTCCGCGTCGCGAGGCGGTTGACCGAGCTGCCGCTGGTGCGCGGCGCGTTCGCGTGCGGCCGGCTCTCCTACTCCAAGGCGCGCGCGATCGCGCGGGTGGCGGAGCCGGGCAACGAGGAGCAGCTGGTCGAGCTGGCGCGGAACGCCACCGCGTCACAGCTCGAGCGGGTGGTGCGCGGGTATCGGCGAGCGGTGAGCGCGTCGGAGGCCGAGCGCATCGAGGAGCGCCGGCACGTGACGCACTCGTGGGACGAGGACGGCACCTTCGTGCTGAACGCGCGGCTGGCGCCCGAGGAGGGGGCCGTGGTCCTGCGCGCGCTCGAGGCGGCGCGCGACGACCTCAACCGCGGTGCGCAGAGCGACGAGCCCCCTGATCCCTACGACCGCCACGCGACACCGCGGGTGTCGAACGCGGACGCGCTGGTGGCGGTGGCCGAGGCGTCGTTGGCCGGAGACGGCGAGGGACCGGGCCGCTCGGCCGGCGATGCGCACCAGGTGGTCGTCCACGTCGACGCCGCCGAAGGCAGCGCGCGGATCGACGAGGGCCCGGCGTTGGCGCCGGAAACGGCGCGCCGGGTGCTCTGCGACGCGTCGCTGGTCGCGGTAGCCGAGCGCGACGGCAGGCCGCTGTCGGTCGGGCGCAAGACGCGAACCGTGCCGGGATCGATCAGGCGGGCGCTGCGAGCGCGCGACAAAGGGTGCCGGTTCCCGGGGTGCGAACACCGGCGTTTCACGGATGCGCATCACATCGAGCACTGGGCGGACGGCGGCGAGACCTCCGCCGACAACATGGTGCTGCTGTGTCGCCGGCACCACCGCATGGTCCACGAGCGCGGCTACACGATCACGCGGGACGGTGAGGATCTCGTGTTCCGCCGACCGGACGGCGTGGTGCTCGACCCCTGTCCCGCGGCTCCGCGGAGCCACGCCACGGCGGTGGTGGAGCGAAACGGGCGTTGCCGCGGTGATGGTCAGGAGGCCCCCGGGCGGGACACGTGCGTGCCGCGTCATGGAGGCGACCGCCTCGACTACGGGATGGCGGTCGAGGGGTTGCTGGAGAATCGGGAGCGGGGACCGTAGCCGTGGGAGTGCAATCCGGGACGGCCTCGATCCTGCATGCCGACGCCGATTCGTTCTTCGCCTCGGTGGCGCAGCGCGACGATCCGAGCCTGCGGGGGCGGCCCGTGATCGTGGGCGGCGGGGTGGTGATGGCGGCGAGCTACCACGCGAAGGCCTGCGGGGTACGGGGCGGGATGGGCGGCGCGCGGGCGCGGCGGCTTTGTCCCGATGCCGTGTTCGTCAGTCCCGTCTTCGAGTCCTATGTCGACGCCAGCCGGGAGCTGTTCGCGGTGTTCCGCGAGACCGCGCCGGTGGTGGAGGGGCTCTCGATGGAGGAGGCGTTCCTGGACGTGCGCGGGCTGGAGCGGATCTCGGGCCAGCCGGTGGCGATCGCGAACCGGCTGCGCCAGCGGGTCCGGGAGCGGGTGGGGCTGCCGATCACGGTCGGGGTGGCGCGGACGAAGGTGCTGGCGAAGATGGCCAGCGCGGCGGCGAAGCCCGACGGCCTGTTGGTGGTGGAGCCCGATCGCGAGACGGCGTTCCTGCGCCCGCTGCCGATCGAGCGCGTGTGGGGGGTGGGGGAGGCGAGCGCCGCCAAGCTCCACTCGCACGGGATCGCGACGGTCGCCGACGCCGCGCGGCGCTCGGAGCTGGAGCTGGTGGAGATCCTGGGGCGTGCTGCGGGTAAGGCCCTCCACGCCGTCGTCACGAACCGGGGCCGGGACCGCGACCGGCGGGCGGTGCGGGCGAATCGGCGGCGGCGCACCGTTGGGGCGCAGCGGGCGATCGGGCGCGGGCCTCACCCGCGGGCCAAGCTCGACGCCACCCTGGTGAACGTGACGGAACGGGTGACGCGGCGGATGCGTAAGGCGGGGCGCGCTGGCGCGGACCGTCACCCTGCGCCTCCGCTTCGGTGACTTCTCGCGCGCAACGCGCTCGCGGACGCTGCCCGAGGCCACGGACGCCACCGGCGCGGTGCTCGCGGCGGCCCGGGCGCTGCTCGAGGCGGCGATGCCGATGATCGCGCGGCGCGGGGTGACGCTCGTGGGCATCGCGGTGAGCGGGCTGAGCGACACGGGCGCGGGTGTGCAGCTCGTGCTGCCGCTGGAGCGCCGCCGCGGCGCCGACCTCGACCGGGCGCTCGACGAGGTGCGCGACCGCTTCGGCGCCGGCGCGCTGATGCGGGCGGCGCTGCTCGGCTCCGACGCGCGGCAACGCGCCGGTGCTGCTGCCGGGTGACGACACCGGAGGGAGGCTTTAGCGGCTCGGTGGCGCGGCGGGCGATGACTTTCGCCGCGTCGAGCGGTCGTAATCTACGGAACCGGAAAGGCCACGAATCGACCACGGAAGAGGAGCAGTATGGCGACGGAGGAACTGACGACGGCGACTGTCAGCTCGAAGGACGGGACCGAGATCGCGTACGACCAGGTGGGCGCGGGGCCGCCGCTGATCCTGGTCGGCGGCGCGACCCAGCACCGGGCGGTGGACCAGACGACCGCCGAGCTGGCACGACGGCTGGGCGAGCATTTCACGGTCATCAGCTACGACCGCCGCGGCCGGGGCGACTCGGGCGACACGCTGCCCTACGCGCCGGAGCGAGAGTACGAGGACCTCGAGGCGCTGATCGCGGCGGCGGGCGGCGAGGCGCACGCGTTCGGCATGTCCTCCGGGGCCGTGCTGGCGGTCGAGGCGGCCGCGGGCGGGGCCGCCATGTCGAAGCTCGTGATGTATGAGGCGCCGCTGCGGATCGATCTCAACGGGCCGCCGCCGGTGCCCGACTACGTCGAGACGATCGAGGGGATCATCAGGGACGGCGAGCCGGGCGACGCAATGGCCTACTTCATGCGGATGGTGGGCCAGCCCGAGGAGGAGGTCGCGGCCTTCCGCGAGACGCCGATCTTCCAGGCGTTCGCGGCCGTCGAGCACACGCTGGCGTACGACGGGCGGATCATGGCGCCGTTCTCGCTGGGCGAGCCGATCCCGCCGGGGCGCTGGGACGCGGCGACGCAGCCGACGCTCGTGATCGCCGGCGGCGACAGCCCCGATTGGTTCAAGAACGCCGCGGACGCCGCCGCCGACGCGCTGCCGAACGCGGAGGTTCGGACCCTGCCGGGCCAGACGCACAGGTTCGACCCCGAGGTGCTGGTGCCGGTGCTGGTCGAGTATCTGGGCGACTGAGCGAAGCGGGCAGCGCTAGCCGAAGGCGGCGGCGGCGCCGACGAGGGCGCAGGGCTTCCCGAAGGCCCCCCCGGTCCAGCATGGATCAGTCGAGCCACGCCGTCAAGTCGCGGCGAGCGCGGTGGCCGCACGTGACAGTCAGTGGGCGCGGCAGAAGGTCCGTAGCGCGTCGTTGAACTCGGCCGGGCGCTCGAGGTTCGACACGTGGCCCGCGCGGGGGATGACGACAAGCTCGGCGCCGGGGATCGCCGCGTCGAACTCGCGCGCCACCCGCAGGGGCGAGCGCGCGTCCTCCTCGCCCCAGACCAGGAGCGTCGGGACGGTGATCTTCGGGAGCAGGTCACGCTGGTCGCAGTCGGCGATCGCCAGGATCTCCCGGCGGAACGAGTCGGGCCGGGTGTCGGCCATGATCCGCTCGAGCACGGCGACCACGTCGGGATTCGGGTCGGAGGCGAACAGGCCGGGCAGGGAGGGCTCGAACTCCTCGGGCGGTCCCTCGAGGCTCTGCATCACGCCGGCGACCCTCGCCTCGACCTCCTCGGGCGGCAGCGAGCCCGCCCAGCCCGCGTAGGTGTCGCAGAGGAGGAGGGTCCGGACGACCTCGGGGTGGCGGCGGTACAGCTCCAGGGCGACGACACCGCCCCAGGAGAGCCCGCCCACGTGGGCGGGCGCCAGGCCGAGCCCCTCGATGAGGCCGGCGAGGGCGTCCGCGAAGTCGCCGAGGCCGAAGGCGGCCGGCGGGTCTGGCGAGCCTCCGGACCCGGGCTCGTCCCATGCGACCACGGTGAAGTCGCCCGCGAGGCCCTCGAGCTGCGGCCCCCACTCGCGGCCGTCGGACGCACCTCCGTGGGCGAGCACGATCGGCGGCCCCTGGCCGTCGCGCCGGTAGGCGATCTCGAGCCCGTTGACGCGGACGGCAGGCACGGCCCGAGCATAGAGCGGCGCAATATGCGGGACATGGGGCCGGGCTAAAGCGGGTCCCGGCCATGCGGCGAGTGGCCCACGGGTGCCGCGAGCCCGAGTTCGCGGCCGACCTCGCCGATCGCCTCCGCGGCGAGCTCGAGCTGCGCGGGCTCGAGGGCTGCCGACACCTGGACGCGGACCCGGGCGGTCCCCTCGGGCACGACCGGGTAGCCGAATCCGGTCGCGTAGACGCCGCGCTCGAGCAGCAGCTGGCTGGCCCGTATCGCGTCGGGTGTGGCGCCGACGATGATCGGCACGATCGCGCTCTCGCCGTCGAGCGGCTCGAGGCCGGTCGCGGCTATCGCCTCGCGCATCGCCGCCGCGTTCGCGCGCAGCGTGGCGACGAGCTCGGGCCGGTCACGAAGCTCGGCGAGGGCGCGCCGGGCGCTGCAGGCGACCGAGGGGGGAAGCCCGTTCGAGAAGAGCTGCGCGCGCGAGCGTTGCTCCAGCACCTCGCACAGGGCTGCGCCGCCGGCCACGAACCCGCCTGCCGCGCCGCCAAGCGCCTTGCCCAGCGTGCCCGTCAGCACGATGTCATCGCGCCCGAGGAGGCCGAACCGCTCCAGGACGCCGCGGCCGGTCTCGCCGACCACGCCGATCCCGTGCGAGTCGTCGACGATCAGCGTCGCGTCATGCTCGGCCGCGATCTCGGCCAGCTCCGGCATCGGCGCCAGGTCGCCCTCCATGCTGAAGACGCCGTCGGTGACGATCAGCCGGCGCTCGACGTCGGGCGCCTCGCCCAGGACGCGGCGGAGGTCGTCGGGGTCGGCGTGCTCGTACACGGCCTTGTGGGCCGGGCGAGCCAGCCGCATGCCGTCGATGATCGAGGCGTGGTTGAGTCGGTCGGAGAAGATCGCTGCGGGGCGGTCGCAGAGCGCATCGAGCAGCGCGGCGTTGGCGTTCCAGCAGGAGACGTACGTCAGCGCCGCCGGGGTCCCGCAGAACTCGGCCAGGTCGCGTTCGAGCTCCACGTGGGGCGCGAACTTGCCGCAGATGAAGCGCACCGAACCGGTCCCGGCCCCGTAGCGGGCGAGCCCGTCGGCGGCCGCCGCGACGACGTTGGGGTGGTTGGCGAGCCCGAGGTAGTCGTTCGAGCACAGGCAGAGGACCTCGCCCCGGCCCTCGATCTCGATCAACGGGCCCTGCGGCGTGGTCAGCACAGGGATGCGCTTGCGGGTTCCGGCCGCGTCCATCTCCTCGAGCTCGGCGCCGAGCGCGACCTCGAGGCTCAACGCCCTGCCGCCAGAGCCGCCTCGATCGATTCCGCGACGATCGCGTAGACGCGCTCGAGCCTTTCCGCCGGCATGACCAGGGAGGGTTGGATGTTGATCGACGTGGTCGAGGAGTCGGCCAGCACACCGCGGCGCAGCATCTCGGCCGCGACCGCGTGCTGCAGGGCGGAATCGAGCTCCGCCGTCGCGCGATCGCGCACGAACTCGATCGCCTGGAAGCAACCCACGGCGCGGACGTCGCCGATCCGGTCGAAGCGCTCGCGCAGCTCCGCGAGGCGGCCCTCGGCCACGGCCTCCAGCGCGGCCACGTTCTCGAGGACCGGCGCGGCGGCGTAGAGGTCGAGGGTCGCGAGGGCGGCGGCGCAGGCGCCTGGCAGCCACGCCCAGGTGCTGCCGGTGGGCACGTCGTCGAAGCTGCCGAGAGCCCGCTCGGACCCGAGCAGGGCCCCGATCGGCATCACGCCGCCGCCGAGGGCCTTGCCCAGGCACATGAGGTCGGGTTCGACCCCCCAGCGCTCGACCGCGAACAGGTGCCCGGCTCGGCCCATCCCGCTCTTCACCTCGTCGGCGCACAGGAGCCATCCGTGCTCGCGGCAGAGGTCGGTCAGCGCCGGCCAGAACGGGTCCGGCGGGGCCACGCACCCGCCCGAGCCGAGGACCGGCTCGATGACCACCCCCGCCACGTCGGCGGGATCGACCGCGTGGAAGAGGACGTGGTCGCGCAGGTAGTCGATCGTGGCGTCGCCCGTGCCGCCCGGGCGCGGCTCCCGGAATGGGGTGCGGTACGGATGCGGGTAGGGGACGTGGGTGAAGCCCGGGACGAGCCCGCGCACCCCCCTCGCGATCTCCGCGGCCTCGGCCCCGAGCGCGGCGGTGAGGGTCGACTCGCCGTGGTAGGAGCCGTGGAAGCCGATGATGATCGGCCGCCCGGTCGCGCGGCGCATCAGCTTGATCGCGATCTCGACGGCCTCGGTGCCGTTGAGGGCGATGTCGTAGCGGGTGAGGCTCTGAGGGGACACGGCCAGGAGGCGCTCGCCGAGCTCGGAGGTGAGCTCGGAGGCAAGCGCGTGGCTGTCCTCGTTGCCGAACCGTTCGACGGCGGCGATCGCGGGCTCCAGGATCTCCCGCCGGCCGGCGCCGAGCGGCACCGAGGCGGAGGCCGAGGCGCAGTCGAGGTAGACGTTGCCGTCGGCGTCCGTCACGGTCCAGCCCGTCTTCTCGGCGAGGGCGAACGGGGAGAGGCCGCTCACCAGCCCGGGATAGGCGGTGCCCTCGATCCGTCCGAGGACCTCGCGGCTGCGCGGCCCGGGCGGCTCGACGACCATCCGCGGCGCCTCGATCTCGTCCCACCCGGCGGGGTACAGCGGGCTCATCTGAGACCCCCGATCCGCGCACGCAGCCCGCGCGCCTCGCGGATCACCTCGCGGGCGCAGTTCCGCCCGTTCGCACCGGTCACGCCGCCGCCGGGATGGGTCCCGGCTCCGCAGAGCCACAGATCGCGGATCGGCGTCCGGTATTCGGCCCAGCCGCGGACCGGCCTCAGGTTGAAGAGCTGGTCGAAGGCCATCTCGCCGTGGAGCGCATGGCCGCCCCAGATGCCCAGCAAGCGCTCCAGGTCGGGCGGGGCCAGTACCTGGCGCTCGAGGATCGAGCCGGGCAGGTTTGGGAAGTACTCGCCCAGCTTGTCGACCGCGCGGTCCGCGACCTCGTCGCGGATGTCGTCCCACGACCCGTCGGCGAGCGAGTACGGCTGCGAGTTGACGTCGATCGTTACCACGTGCCTGCCCTCGGGGGCTAGCGAGGGATCATGCACCGTCGGCACGCAGAGCTCGATGTGGGGATCGGCCGCCGGCCGCCCGGCGCGAGCCTCCGCCTGCGCCTCGTCCATCTGCGCGATGGTCGGGTTCACCTCGGCTATGCCCCGGTGGTACGGCTGCACGCCGGCGCCGTTCATCGCGGCGGCCATCGGCAGCTGGTCGACCGCGAGGTTGATCTTGACGCTCGTTCCCTCGCAGCGGTAGGCGCGGAGCGCGGCCGCGAACCGCTCCGGCAACCGGTCCTCCCCAGCGAGCCGAAGCAGCGTGGTCTTGGGATCGGCGTTCGAGAGCACCCGCCGGGCCGCGATCTCCTCGCCGCCGGCGAGCAGCACGCCGGTGGCGCGGTCGTCCTCGACGACGATCCGCTCGACCGGCGCCTCGGTGCGGATCTCGGCTCCAGCCTCGCGCGCGGCGTCGGCCATCGCCTCGGGCAGGCGCCCGATACCGCCGCGCACGAACCCCCACTGGCGGATGCCGCCGCCGGCCTGCTCGGAGGCGTGGTCGTGGAGGAGCACGTGGGCGGTGCCCGGGGTGGAGGGACCGGCAGTCGAGTCGTTGATCGCGTGCCAGCCGAGCGTCGCCAGCGCCTGCTCGGACGAGAACCACTCGCGCAGATATTGGATGGCGGAAGTGCCGAACAGGAACGCCGCGTCGCCGATCAGCGCGTGGTGCCGGGCCGCCATGCTCCCGAGGCGGGCCAGGCGGGCGAGCTCGCGCGGGCGCAGCCTGCGCGGGTCGGGCGGGGTGGTGTCGATGAGCGGCGTGATGAGCTCCGCGATCCGCGCGAGCTCCTCCTCGAAGGCCGGAAGCGCGCGGGCGTCGGCGGGCGAGAACCTGGCGAACTCCGCCTGCGTCCTGTCCAGGTCGTCGTCGAGCAGGAGGGCGGAGCCGTCGGGGCCGAGATTGAGGGCGGGGCCGGCCGGATCGACCACGACCCCGCGCTCGACGAGCCGCAGGTCCCGCCACACCGGCTCGCGCAGCATGCTCAACACGTAGGCGCCGGTGGAGGCGCGAAAGCCCGGGGCGAACTCCTCGGTGACCGCGCAGCCGCCGACGATCTCGCGCCGCTCGAGGACCACGGTGCGAAGGCCGGCCGTGGCGAGGTAGAACGCCGCGACGAGGCCGTTGTGGCCGCCGCCGACGATCGCGACGTCCCATGGGCCAGAGCTGGAGGCCGACGGGCTCACGACTCGAGCTGCCGGATCTTGGTCAGGCGGTAGGCGACGATCGCGAACAGGGCCGAGGCCCCCAGCATCAGCATGCTCATCGCCGCGCCGCCGTTCAGGTCCCCGCTCTCCAGGACCAGGTCGTTGACCACGTTGCCGAGCATGTAGCCCTCGGTGCCGCCGACGAGCGCCGGGCTGGCGAAGTCGGTGAAGAGCGGGATGTATACGAGGAGCAAGGCGACGAAGATCCCGGGCGCGATCAGCGGGATCAGCACCCGGCGGGCCGTCACAAACCAGCCCGCGCCGAGATCGCGGGCGGCCTCGAACAGGTTCCGGTCGATGGCCTTCATGGCAGCGTAGATCGGGATCACCGTGTAGGTCAGGTAGCTGGTGGAGAGCACGATGATCACCGAGAACTTGCTGAACAACAGAGCGTCGATCGGGGCGTCGATCAGACCGATCTCCATCAGCCCTGAGTTGATCAGGCCCTCGCGCCCCAGCAGCATCCGCCAGGCGTAGATGCGGACCATCGGGTTGAGCTCGTCGGCCAGGACCAGGAACAGCAGTAGTCCGAGCTCGAACTTGCCCGCCTTGTAGGCGAGGACGTACGCGAGCGGGATCGCGATCGCCAACTGGATGATCATCGCCAGCGTGGCGATCTGGAAGGTCGTCCAGGCGACGTCGCGGTAGAGCGGATCGCTCAGCACGTCGCCGAAGTTCGAGAGCGTCCAGCCCTCGTTGCCGCTGAGGATCCCGTACTGGAGCGCGATGACGAGCATCACGACCATCGGGGCCAGGAAGAAGATTGCGAGGAGCCCGGCCGGAACGCCGAGGAAGCCCAGGGGGCGCAGGCGGGCGCGCATCAGCGAACCGCCCCGGCGACGAGGTCGGTGAGCTCCCCGGTGCCGTCGCCGCGGCGGCGCGATAGCGCCTTGATCAGCTGCCAGGCGCCGAACACGGCGACGATCTGGGCGACGGCGATCACGGTCGACACCGCGTTGACCAGCGGCAGGTTCTCCGACTGCCGCAGGATCGAGAACACCCACACCGGGAACGTCTGGTCGAAGCCGCCGGTGAAGAATGAGATCTCGAAGTTGTTGAACGACCAGGCGAACGCGAAGACGCCTGCAGCGGCCAGCGAGGGCGCGATCTGGGGCAGCACGACGTGGCGCAGCATCTGCAGCTGCGAGGCCCCGAGGTCGATCGCCGCCTCCTCGAGCGAGCGCTGAAAACGCACCAGCCCGGCCGAGACGATGGCGACGACGAGCGGGAAGGTGACGACCAGGTGCATGACCGCGACCGTCTCGAGCGAGAGGGACACCCCGAGCTCGCTGAAGAAGATGAGCCCGGCGACGCCGATGATGAGCCACGGCACCACGAGCACCGACCCGTGGAGCCCGGCGAGGGCCCCGCGGCCGGCGAACCGAAGCCTGGTCAGCCCCCAGGCCGCCGCGGTGCCGAGGACCAAGGACAGCACCGTGACGACGGAGGCCACGACGAGCGAGTTGACAACCGCGTCGCGCGCCTGCTGGTTCGCCCAGGCGTCCTCGTACCAGTGGGTGGTGAAGCCCTCCCAGGGGAGCGAGATGATCGAGGAATCGTTGAACGAGAACAGGGCCAGCATCAGGACCGGCCCGAACAGGATCACGAGCACCACGGCGACCAGGGCGGCGCTGGCCACCCCGGGCGCCGAGCGGCGCAGGCGATGGCTTATTGGGCGAGCACTTCCTGCCATGCGCGCTCGTAGACGTCCGCGTTCTCGGGCTCGGTCTGGGCGATCGCCGTCTCGAGGTTCCGCGGGTCGGCGGAGTCCTTGAACTGGGCGTCGACCAGGGGGAGGGCGTCCGGGTTCATCGCCACGAAGCCCATCTCGGCCGAGATCGCCTGCGCCTCGGGGGAGGCGTAGTAGTCGATCAGCTTGTAGGCGGCGTCCGTGTTCTCCGCCTTCGAGGTGATGGCGAGGCCGCAGACCCATGACAGCGCGCCCTCCTCCGGCGCCACCCACTCGACCGGCAGGCCGTCGTCGGCCATCGCCTCGGTCGTGCCTCGCCCGCCGTCGGCGAGGACCACCTCACCGGACTTGAACAGGTTGACCATCGAGGAGTCCGACTCCGCAAAGGCGCGGAAGTTGTCACGGCTCTCCAGCAGGTGGTCCTTGGCCTGCTCGACCTCCTCGTCGGTCAGGTTCATCGGGTCCTCCAGCCCGATGGCCATCGCCGCCGCGGCGATCGCGGTCAGGGGCGTGGCCTCTAGCGCCACCTCGCCGGCGTAGGCCGGATCGAACAGGGCCTGGTAGGAGTCGATCCCGTCGCCGAGCTCGTCGGTGTCGACGATCAGGCCATGCGGGCCGGCCGACGCCGGGACGAACAGGACCTCGCCGGCGTCGTTGCGCACCTCGTCCGCGTCCGCGAACGCGAGCGTGTCGAAGTCCTTGATCGCCTTCTCATCGAGCGGGCGGATCAGGTTGCGTGCGAGCAGCGGCTCCATCTCGTCGGTGCAGACCTCGACCACGTCGGCCTCGAAGCCGCCGGCCAGCTTCGCCGCGGCCGCCTTGTTCGAGTCGAACGTGGCCACCTTCAGGTCAACGTCGGGGTTCGCCTTGCGAAACGGGTCGAGCATCTCGTCGGGCACCGTGTCGCCGTAGGCGAACACTCGCAGCGTTCCGGTCGCGGGCGCGTCCGGGTCGTCGGGCGGCGGCGCGACCTCCGTGGCGCCGCCCCCGCCACCGCAGCCCGCCGCGATCACCGCGACTGACGCCAACGCCATCACGATCGAGATCCGTTTCATCTCATCCTCCTGTTCATCCTGCTTGGAACTCCCGGAACGCCCGCACCCATTCGTCGTAGTCGGGCGGCTCCGTCTCCGCGATCGCGTCCTTGATCGAGGCCGGGTCCGCGGTGGGCCGGTACCTGGCGGCGACCTGCTCGATCGCCTTCGGGTTGGTCACGACGTAGCCGCCCTCGGCGCGGATCGCCTGGGCCTCCGGCGAGGCCTGCCAGTTGATCAGCCGGTACGCGGCGTCGGTGTTCTGGGCGTCGCTTGTGATCGCGAGGCCGCAGACCCACGACAGGGGCCGCTCCTCCGGCGCCACCCAGCGCGCGTTCACGCCCGTGTCGCGGACCCGCTCCGTGAGACCCGGGCCGCCGTCGGCCAGCACGATCTCACCTGAGCGGAACAGGTTTACGACGTCGGCGTCCGAGCGCCACAGGGCCCGGAACTGGTCGCGGTTCTCAATCAGGTGCTGCTTCACCTGCTCGAGCTGCTCGGGCGTCAGCTCCATCGGCTCCGTGATCCCGAGCGCCAGCGCGGTCTCGGCGATGGCCGGGAGCGGATAGTCGGCCTCCAGCGCGACGCGGTCGGCGAACTGGGGATCGAAGAGGTCGCCGAACGAGTCCACCTCTCCGGGCTCGACCTCGTCCGCGTCGTAGATCAGCCCCTGCGGGCCGGCCGAGAGCGGCACCATCTGGACGTCGCCGCCCTCGACCACGCCGGGCGACTCGGTGAAGACGAGGTCGTCCCAGTCCGCGATCCCGCTGGTGTCGAGGGGGCGCAGGAGGTTCCGGGCGGTCAGCGGGCTCATCTCGTCGAGGCAGACCTCCACGACGTCGGCCTCGAACCCCCCCGCGAGCTTGGTGGCGGCCTCCTGGTTGGAGCCGAACGTCGCGGTCTTCACCTCGAGGTCCGGGTTGGCCTCGCGGAAGGGGTCCATGAGGGCGTCCGTGACCGTGTCCTGGTAGGCGAACACGCTGAGGGTCCCGGTCGCCGGCTGCTCGGGGTCGGCGGGCGCCTCCGCGAGCGTGGCGGGATCGCCCCCGCCGCCGCACGCGGCGAGCAGCCATGGCAGGCAGGCCAGGAGGCCGAGCGCCGCGGCCCTCACGACGGCCCCTCGCCGTTAACGACCAGGCTGTGGCGCGAGGCCCAGCTCAGCACGATCGGGTCGCCGGCCTCAACGGTCGAGACGTAGTCGTCGTTCAGCTCGTGGACGACGAGGCGCTCGCCGGTTCGGAGTTCCACCAGCACCTGCGAGAGGGAGCCCAGGTAGATGCGCTCGACCACCGTGCCGGTGACGCGCGAGCGCGCCGCGTCGTCGTCGGCGCCGATCCTGATCTTCTCGGGGCGAATCGAGATCTCAACCGACTCCCCGGCCGGGTTCGGGCACTCGACGCAGATGCGGGTCCCGTCGCCGTCCTCCATCACCGCGAGCTCGCCCTCGCGCCTCGAGATCTCCACCCGCAGCGCGTTCGAGGTTCCGATGAAGTCGGCGACGAACGAGGTCTCGGGGTGCTCGTAGAGCGATCGGGGGTCGGCCAGCTGCTGGACGCGCCCACGATCCATGATCGCGATGCGGTCCGACATCGTCAGCGCCTCCTCCTGGTCGTGGGTGACGTAGACGAACGTCGTTCCCGTGGACTTCTGGATCCGCTTCAGCTCGAGCTGCATCTCGCGGCGGAGCTTCAGGTCCAGCGCGCCGAGGGGCTCGTCCAGCAGCAGCGCGGCGGGACGGTTGACCAGGGCCCGGGCCAGGGCGACGCGCTGGCGCTGGCCGCCGGAGAGCTCTCCTGGCCGGCGGTTGGCGTGGCCCTCGAGCCGGACGATGCTCAGCATCTCGCTAGTGCGCGTGGCGATCTCCTCGCGTCCGACGTGCTTGAGCCGGAGCCCGAACCCCACGTTGTCCGCGACCGTCATGTGGGGGAACAGGGCGTAGTCCTGGAAGACCATGTTCACGTTGCGCTGCTTGGGCGAGACGGTCGTCACGTCCTCGCAGTCGAGGAAGACCCTGCCGGCATCCGGTTCCTCGAAGCCGGCGATGATGCGTAGCGTCGTCGTCTTGCCGCACCCGCTGGGCCCCAGCAGCGAGAAGAACTCTCCGGCCGCGATGTCGAGCGAGACCCCGTCGACGGCGGCGAGGTCGCCGAAGCGGCGGGTCACGTCCTCGAGGCGGATCATCGACTCGCTCACGGCAAACCACCTGCGGCGGCTCCGCCGCCTGACCCGTTTCCGACGGCGAAGACGAACAGGTCGTTGACGTTGGTCTGGGTGGGGCCCGTCATGACCAGGTCGCCGAGCGCGGCCAGCGCCTCGCCGGTCCGGTGGCCGGCGAGTGCGGCCTCGAGGTCGATCCCGGCCTGGCGCGCGCGAGTCGCACTCTGGCCGTCGACGATCGCGCCGGCGGCGTCCGTGCCGCCGTCGGAGCCGTCGGTGTCGAGGAGGCAGGCGGAGACTGGGGCGTCTCCGAGGACGAGCGCGGCGGCGACCGCCGCCTCCTGGTTCGGCCCGCCGCCGCCGAAGGAGCCGCCCCCATTCGCCTGGAGGGTCACCGTCGCCTCGCCGCCGCAGCCGACGAGCACGCATGGCGGGGCCACGGGCGCGCCGTTGCGCCCGCACTCGAGCGCGAGCTCCGCGAGCTGGCGCCCGACGTCGCTCGCCTCGCCCTCGAGCTCGGTCGAGACGACGTGGGCCCCGAGTCCCGCAGCGCGCGCCGCGGCGGCCATCGCCTCGCACGCCCCGGCGCCGTTCACCAGGACAACGGTCTGGGGCTCGGTCTCGAGGCGCGGGGAGTGGGCGGCGTCGCTTGCGAGGTGATCCCGGATGCTGGGGGGAACGTCCTCCCAGAGCCCGCGGTCGTGGAGGACCGCGAGCGCGTCGTCCACCGTCGAGGTGTCCTGCACGGTCGGGTCCGTGATCGCGTCCAGCACGTCGCCCGCGACGTCGGACACGGTCAGGTTGATGAGGCGGGCCGGCGCGATGCGGGCGGCGAGGCGCCCGCCCTTGATCGCCGAGACGTGCTTGCGGACGGTGTTGACCTCCAGGATGGGAGCTCCGGAGCCGAGGAGCAGCTCGTGCAGCAGGCGCTTCTCCGCCTGGGTCACGCCGGGGGGCGGAAGGCTGGTCAGAGCGGAGCTGCCGCCGGTGAACGCCGCGATGACGAGGTCGTCGGGGCCGAGGCGCTCGGCGTGTTCGCGCGAGCCGCGCTCGGCGGCGGCCGCCGAGCGCGCGCTCGGGAGCGGATGGTCGGCGACGAGGACCTCGATCCGCTCCAGTGCGATCGTGTCCTCGCCGTGGCGAACCGCGATCGTGCCGGCGTCGAGGCGGTCTCCGAGGGTGCGCTCGAGGGCGTGCGCGATCGGGAGCGTGGCCTTGCCGGAGCCGACCACGACCACTCGTGCGGCGGGCTCGAGCGGGTACTCGCGGCCCGCCACCGCGATCCCGGCGTCGGTGCGCTCGACGGCCTCCTCGGTCGCGCGGGCGACGTCGCACGCCTCGAGGCCGGCCATCGCCACGCGCAGCGCCAGCGCCTCGCAGCTCCGGCAGGCCGGTGGCGGCCAGCTCAGCTGGAGTTCGCGATCACGCGGCGATCGCCGCCGGGAAACGTCGCCGGGATAGGAGGCCGTCGCGCCGAGCTCCTCCTCGATCCGGATCAGCCGGTTGTACTTGGCGGTGCGCTCCCCCCGCACGGGCGCGCCGGTCTTGATCTGACCGGCGCTGAGCGCCACCGAGAGGTCGGCGATGATCGGGTCCTCGGTCTCGCCGGAGCGCTCGGAGACGACGACCGTGTAGCCGCTGCGGTGCGCGAGGTCGGCGGCGTCGAGCGCCTCCGAGAGCGTCCCGATCTGGTTGACCTTCCAGAGCAGCGAGTTGGCGGCGCCCACATCGAGGCCGGCGCGCAGCCGCCCGGGGTTCGTGACGAACAGGTCGTCACCGACGATCTGGATCCCGCTCGCGGCGGTGAGTTCGGCGAAGCCCTCGAAGTCGTTCTCGTCGAGGGGATCCTCGATCGTGACCACGTCGAAGTCCCGGATCAGCTCCAGGTAGAGCTCGGTCATGCCGTCGCGGTCGCGTCGCTCGCCGGCGACCTCGTAACTGCCGGTCGCGGGGTCATGGAGGTGGGTTGCGGCGCAGTCGAGGCCGTAGCGGAAGCGCCCGGAGTGGCCCGCCTTCTCCACGGCCTCGTGCAACAGGCCGAGTGCCTCGCGGGGGCTCGAGATCGCCGGCGCGTAGCCGCCCTCGTCCCCCGTGTTGAGGGCGCTCTTGCCGTACCTGGCGAGCAGGATCTCGCCCAGCGCCAGGTTCACCTCCGTCGAGATCTGGAGCGCCTCGAGGATCGAGCCGGCACCGACCGGGATGCAGATGAACTCCTGGAAGTCGAGGTCGTTGGACGCGTGCTTGCCGCCGTTGATCAGGTTGACGAGGGGCACCGGGAGCACGTGGGCGTTGGCGTTGAGGGCGCGGTACAGCGGGGCGCCGGCGGAGGCGGCGCGGGCGCGCGCGGCGGCGAGCGAGACGCCGAGGATGGCGTTGGCCCCCAGCCGCTCCTTGCGCTCGGTGCCGTCCAGCTCGATCAGCGCCGAGTCGAGCGTTCGCTGCCCGGGCAGCTCGCGGCCGACCAGCGCCTCGCGGAGCTCGCCGTTCACCGCGCCCACGGCGCCGAGCACGCCGAACCCCCCGAACCGGGTGCCCCCGTCGCGCAGCTCGGCGGCCTCGTTGGACCCGGTTGAGCGCCCCGACGGGACGTCGGCGGTGGCGACCGCGCCGTCGTCGAGCTCCAGGTCGACCTGGACCGTGGGCAGTCCGCGGCAGTCGAGGACCTCGCGCGCCCTCAGGTTCGTCACCGCTGGGCTCATACGATCACCTTCTCTCCGGTCTGCTCCTGCCAGGCCTTCGTCAGGTTGTCGGCCGCCTCGGCGAGGTGGACTCGAAACAGCTCCTCGGCCCGGTCGGGGTCGCCGCCGCGGAGCGCTGCGATCAGCTCCTCGTGTTCCGCCGCGACCTCCGCCGGCCGGTGGTAGTAGGGGCGCAGCTGCACGAGGCACAGCAGGATCTCCGACTGCACCGAGGAGTAGGCGCGCACCAGCCGCGGCGAACCGGCGGCGTCGATGATCGCGCGGTGGAAGCGCATGTCCGGCTCGACCACCGAGCGCCAGGGGGCGTCGTCGCCGACGCCGGACAGCTCGCTGACCGACTCCTCGGCCGTCTCCGGGATCTCGCCGGAGGCCATGACCAGCCGGACGGCCTCGAGCTCGAGCGCCGTGCGCAGCCGGAAGACGTCGATGAGGTCGTCCGGGTCGAGAACCGGGACGTGCACCCCGCGATTGGGCTCACGCAGGAGCAGCCCCTCGGCGATCAGGATCTGCGTCGCGGCCCGGAACGAATGCCGCGCGATCCCGAGGCGCTCGGCGAATTCGGTCTCCCGCAGCCGCGCGCCCGGCTCGATGTGGCCGTCGAGGATCTGCTCGCGGAGCGCGTTGGCCGCGGCCTGGACCGTGGATACGGTCGCGACCTGGAGGTCCGGGCCGTCGGCCGGACTTTGCTCTGCGGGCGGGGTGGCGTCTGAGTCTGCTTTGACCATATGTCACATCATTCCACAATTTGACAAGATGTGCCAACCGGGCACGAACGCCGGGGCGCCGACACGAGGAGGAGAGAGCGTTGACCGAGATCGAACCAGGCCGGATCGCCGAGCTACTCGAGCGCGAGCGCGGGAGGTTCGCGGCCGAGCACCCCGCCTCGCGGCGGCTCCACGAGCGCGCCGAGGGATCGCTGCTCTCGGGCGTGCCGATGAACTGGATGACCCGCTGGCCGGGGGAGTTCCCGGTCTTCCTGTCGTCGGCGCAGGGGGCCGAGGTCACGGACGTGGACGGAAACGTCTACGCGGACCTCTGCCTCGGGGACACGGGCGCGATGACGGGTCACTCCCCCGCGGCCACCGTCGCGGCGGTCAAGGATCGGGCCGAACGCGGAATCACGGCGATGCTGCCGACCGAGGACGGGGTGCTGGTCGGCGAGGAGATGAAGCGCCGGTTCGGCCTTCAGAACTGGCAGTTCACGCTCTCGGCGACGGACGCGAACCGATTCGTCGTCCGCCTGGCGAGGGAGATCTCCGGCCGCGGCAAGGTGCTCGTCCACAACCACTGCTACCACGGCAGCGTCGACGAGACCGTCGCCGGCTTGATCGACGGCGAGGTCCGGCCGCGGGAGGGCAACGTCGGCCCGCCGGTGCCCCCGGCCGAGACGACCCGGATCGTCGAGATCAACGACCTCGAGGCCCTCGAGCGCGAGCTCGCCCACGGGGACGTGGCGTGCGTGCTGGTCGAGCCGGCGCTCACGAACATCGGCATCGTCCTGGCCGACGACGGCTACCACGAGCGGCTGCGCGAGCTGACCCGCGCGACGGAGACGCTGCTCGTGATCGACGAGACGCACACGCTGTGCTGTGGCCCCGGCGGCTACACCGGCGTCGCGGGCCTGGAGCCCGATTTCCTCACGATCGGCAAGCCGATCGGCGGGGGCGTCCCGATCGGCGCCTACGGGTTCACCGACGACGTCGCCGGCCGCATCCTCGACCATACGGTCGCCGGCGCGGCGGACGTGGGGGGCGTCGGGGGCACCCTGGCCGGCAACGCGCTCTCGCTGGCCGCCGCCCGCGCGACGCTGACCGAGGTGCTGACCGACGAGGCCTTCGAGCGGATGATCGCGCTCGCCGAGCGCTTCGAGAGCGGGGTGGCGGAGCAGATCTCCGAGCACGGACTGCCCTGGTCGGTGACCCGGCTGGGCTGCCGCGCCGAGTACATGTTCAGCCCGAGCCCGCCCCGCACGGGCGGCGAGGCGGCCGCGGCGATGGATCCGGAGCTCGACGCGCTGCTCCACCTCTACATGCTCAACCGGGGCGTGCTCTTGACCCCGTTCCACATGATGGCGCTGATGTCGCCGGCGACGAGCGAGGCGCACGTCGACCGCCACACCGAGGCGTTCGCCGAGGCCGCCGCCGAGCTCGTGGGCGGGTGAGGAGGCAGATAATGATGAGCTGTGTCATTATGGAGTTGTTCAACAATCAGTCGAAGGGTAGTCATGGAGCACACGCAGTCGTCGCAGCGCCGGATCTTCGTGGGGGTGGCGGCCGCCGGCTTGGCCACGTTGACTGCGCTCTTCGCGCTCGACACCTCGAGTAACGCCGATCCGCCGACGCCCGGCACCAGCGTGGTGCTGATCTCAGGCGACGGGATGGGGATCCAGCAGCGAACCGCCATCCAGTACGCGACCTACGGCCTCGACGAGCGCCAGCCCATGGACGCCCTCCCCGTCACGGGGTTCCTCGACACCGTCCCCCGCACGAGGGCCGTCAGCGACTCCGCCGCCGGCGCGACCGCATGGTCGATCGGCGTGAAGACGAAGAACGGCCTCGTCGGCATGGGGCCGAAGCTGGAGCGCCCGCCGACGCTGATGCAGATCGCCGAGGACGCGGGCAAGTCCACGGGCCTGGTGAACGACCACGACATCACCAACGCCACGCTGGCCGCCTTCGCCGCGCCGATCAAGAACCGCGACCTGAAGGTGAAGATCGCCGAGCGCACGCTCCGGGGCATCTCGCCCGACGTGATGATGGGCGGCGGCGAGGGCTACTGGTACCCGGAGGGCGAGGAGGGGATGATCCCGGACGAGGTCCCCGACGAGGACGCGAGCATCGGCACCGACGATCTCGTCGCGGAGGCCCAGGGCCTCGGGTACGAGTACGCCTACGACCGGGACACGGTCGATGGGCTGACCGGGCCGAAGGCGCTCGCGCTTGTCCAGGACAGCGGGCTCCAGAGGTGGAAGGAGCTGGAGGGTTACAAGCCCCAGGACGACCCCTACTACGTGAAGGAGCCCAAGCTCCTCGAGAAGTCACTCGAGCTGCTCAGCCAGGACCCGGACGGGTTCTTCCTTGTTGCCGAGAGCGACGACATGGACTCGGCCGCGCACGAGCACGACGGGGTCAACGTGATCAAGACCGGCAAGACGATCAACGACATGGTCGAGGTGGTCCAGGAGTTCCGCGACACCCACCCCGACGTCCTGCTGATCGTCACCGCGGACCACGAGACCGGCGGGATGACGATCGAAGAGCCGGCCGAAACGAACACCAACTCCAACGGCGACGATCCGGTGCCGTACTACGGCGACGGCTCACTCAACAACGCCGGCCCGAACGGCGAGGTCCCGCCGCGAAGCGGGCCCTTCGAGATCGAGGGCACGGACCGTACGTTCAAGGTCGACTGGACGACCCCCGAGCACACGGGCGGCATGGTCCCGGTGACCGCGGTGGGCCCGCTCGCCGAGGAGCTGATGGGCGTGCACCACAACACCCACGTGTTCGAGGTCATCCAGCAGGCGCTGACGGCCGAGTAGAGCGTCCGCCTGGTCGCCCGCGGCGAGGCCTGGGCTTCGCTCAAGTGCGCTGCTGCGTGGGCCGGATCACGATCTCGTTCACGTCCATATGCGGGGGCTGTGACACGGCGAAGAGGACGGCCCGGGCGACGTCGTCGTCGTGGAGGGCGTTGTCCGGCCCCGGCCGGTTCTCGAAGAACGGCGTGTCGACCATCCCGGGCTCGATCAGGGTCGTGCGGATCGTCCGGTTCTCGCGCATCTCGCGCAGTTCCTGGCGCAGCGCCTCGCCGATCGCGGTCACGGCCCACTTCGAGGCCGAGTACATCGACCCGGGCAGCACCCGGCGCCCGGCGATCGAGCTGGTGATCACGTAGTGGCCGGAGTCGCGCTCGAGCAGGTGGGGGAGGGTCGCGCGGATCGTGTAGGCGACGCCGAGGACGTTCGTGAGCACCATCGAGCGCCAGTGCTCGGGCGACTCCTCGAGGAAGCCGCGCGTGGCGCCGAAGCCGGCGTTGGCGAAGACGACGTCGATCCGCCCGAAGGCCTCGATCGCCTGGGCCGCGAGCCGCTCGTTCTGCTCCCACTCGGAGACGTCGCAGGCCACGGCGACCGCGTGCTCGGGACCGCCCAGCTCCTCCGCCAGGGCCTCGAGCTTGTCGGCGCTGCGCGCGGCCAGCACCACCCGGTAGCCGGCGTCCGTTCGGCCTGGCGCGCGGTCTCGGCGCCGATGCCGGTCGAGGCCCCGGTGATGAGGAAGACGTCTCCGTTCGCCCGCCATCACGCACGATTCTACGAACGAGATGCGGACGGGGCCTTGCGATAATCGGGCGTGCCCCTCCGGGCCCCTATGGACCCAGATCGAAAGCGAAAGATCCGCCTTGGCGTGGCGCTCGGCACCGCGGTCGTGCTGGCCGCGGCATTGGTCTACGTCTCCTTCAGCGCCTCCAGCGAGGCGAAGTCGCCGGGCGAGGCCCTCGCGGCCGGGCCGGGGTCGACGTACGAGGTGTTCGGGATCGTCTCCGACGGCTCGGTGAAGCACGAAGGCGATGAGCTTCGGTTTCAGATCGAGGACCGCGACGACCCCGGCCAGAGCCTCCCGGTGAGCTACACGGGCACCGTCCCTGACCCGTTCCGGGAGGGCCGCGAGGTGATCATCACCGGCGAGCTTCAGCAGGGCACGCTGGTCGGCGAGCGCGACAGCCTGATCACCAAGTGCCCGTCGAAGTTCGCCGACGAGGCCGAGGAGAACCCCGACCAGGTCATCATCGAGGACTCGTGAGCCCCCGCGCGGCGCCGGCCGACTCGTGATCCCGGCGCTCGGTGCGGCCGCCCTGGGCTGCGCCTTCCTGGTGGCGGTGTACGTGGTGGTCGCGGCCCTCATCGGCACCCGCGGCGAGCGTCGGTTCACCGACTCGGCGCGGCGTGGCGTCTTCGCCCTCGCGGGGCTCCTGACCGTCGCGGTCGTCTGCCTCGAGGTCTCGTTCCTGCGCGACGACTTCTCGGTCGAGCTGGTGGCCGACCACTCCTCGACCACCACCCCCACCGGCTACAAGATGACCGCGATGTGGTCGAGCCAGGCCGGCTCGCTCCTGCTCTGGGCCTGGGTGCTGTCGCTGGCCACCTCGGGCGTTCTGCTCGCGACGCGCAACCGCCTGCGCGAGCTGGTCCCGTGGGCCACCGCGGTGCTCGGCGGGCTCGCCGTCTTCTTCACCGGGCTGATGCTGTTCGGGATCCTCTCGCCGGGCGCCGACTCGTTCCCGTTCACCCGGCTCGACCCGGCGCCGGCCGAGGGCGTCGGGCTGACCCCGCTCCTTCGCCACCCGGCGATGGCCATCCACCCGCCGATGCTGTACTCGGGCTACGTCCTGTTCAGCATCCCGTTCGCGTTCGCGATCGCGGCGCTCGTGACACGGCGCCTCGACGCCGCATGGATCCGCGCCACCCGCCGCTTCGCGCTCGTCGCCTGGCTCTTCCTCGGGACGGGCATCCTGCTCGGCTCGTTCTGGTCCTACAACGAGCTGGGCTGGGGCGGCTACTGGGGCTGGGACCCGGTCGAGAACGCCTCGCTGATGCCGTGGCTGATCGGCACCGCGTTCCTGCACTCGGTGATCGTGCAGGAGAAGCGGGGGATGCTCCGCACCTGGAACGTGTCGCTGATCGTGACTACCTTCGCGCTCTGCCTCCTGGGCACGTTCCTCGTGCGCTCGGGGATCCTGGAGTCGATCCACGCGTTCGGCGTGTCGAAGGTGGGCGGGCCCCTCCTGGCCCTGATCGCGGTCGTGGTCGTCGGCTCGGCGGCGCTGATCGTCTCCCGGCTCGACGACCTGCGAGGGCCGCGCCGGATCGAATCGCTCGCCTCGCGCGAGGCCGTCTTCCTGGTGAACAACCTGCTGCTGGTCGCGCTCTGTGCGGTGATCTTCTGGGGCACGTTCTTCCCGTTGATCTCCGAGGCGCTCACCGGCGAGGAGCGCTCGGTGGGGCCGCCGTTCTTCAACGCGGTCACGACGCCGCTGGCGATCGTGCTCGTCCTGTTCACGGGAATCGGGCCGCTGCTGGCGTGGCGGCGGGTGAGCGCGGGGCGGGCCTGGCGGCTCGTGTGGCCCGCGCTGGCGCTGGCGGCGGTCGGTCGCGGGCGGGCTGGCGCTGTTCACCGACGCCGTGTCGGAGCCGGCCGCGCTCGTGCTCTTCACCTTCGCCGCCTTCGCCCTCGGCGCGCTGGGCTCGGAGCTCGTGCGGGCGGCGTCGGCGCAGCGGGCGCTGGCGGGGGGTGGGCTGGGGGCCGCCGCGGCGCGCGTGGTGGCCCGGAACCGGCGGCGCTACGGCGGCTACGTCGTCCACGCGGGGATCGCGATCCTGTTCATCGCGGTCGCCGCCTCGTCGAGCTTCCAGACGTCCTCGGACGTCCGCCTCGACGCCGGGCGAGTCGGCCGGCGTCGGCGACTTCCAGGTCACCTACACCGAGCCGAGCGCCGCGATCGACACCGCCGAGCAACGGCTCACCTTCGGCGCCACGCTCGCCGTGGAGCGCGACGGCGAGCCGTTCGCGGTCCTGCGCCCCTCGCGCAACTACTACTCGTCGGCGACCACGGGCGGCGTTCGCAGCTTCTTCGAGGGCGAGGCGACCAGCGAGGTCGGGCGGACCGGCGGGGCGGGCGGCGACCTCTGGACGGCCATGCGGCCGGACCTGGCCACGCTCGACGAGCGGATCGAGCTCGCCGACAAGCGGATCGCACAGCTGCTGCGGCAGCTCCCAGCGGGCACCCCGCCCGAGGCGGCCGAGCAGCTCGCCGCGACCCTGGAGGGCCAGGCGATCGGCGGCCTGCGCGACAGCTATCTCGAGGGTGGCGCGCCGGTGGACTTCCGCGTCAACTACAACCCGCTGGTCATCTGGCTCTGGGTCGGCGGCGCGATCGGGATCGCCGGCGGCCTGGTCGCGATCTGGCCCGCGGCGGCGGCCAAGCGCCGCCAGGTCTCCGACGTGCACGCGGCGCGCCTCGCGCGCGAGCTCGGCCGGGCTTAGACGCCGCATCGCATCGGGCAGTTCGTGGATTCTCCACGTGGTGGGAAGTCGACAAGGTCGCCGCAATACCCTCCTCGCGATGGAGGTCCTGCTCGCCCTCGCGCTGATCGCGCTCGTCGCCTGGTTCGTGACCGCGCCCCTGCGCGCGCCCGCGGCGGAGGCAGGGGAGGACCCGCACATCGCCGACCTCGAGGCGCGCAAGGAGGCCAAGTACCGCGAGATCCGCGACGCCGAGCTCGACCATGCCCAGGGCAAGCTCTCCGACTCCGACTGGCGCGCCGCCGACGCGGAGCTCCGCGCCGAGGCGATCGAGATTCTGCGGGAGCTCGACGAGGCGGGCGAGCGCGCCGCGCCCGGCTAGACTTCCGCGCCAATGGAGGCCGTGCTCGAGATCATCCAGGTCGGGATCGCCGTGGTGGTGATCTTCCTCGTGCTGTTGCACTCGGGGAAGGACGCCGGCCTGTCCGGCGCCTTCGGGATCGGGCAAAGCGGCAGCTCGTTCGGCGGCGGCTCGCTGGTCGAGCGCAACCTCGACCGCTGGACGATCTTCTTCTCGCTCCTCTTCGTCCTCAACACGCTCGTCCTGCTGAAGATCTAGAGGGCCTGGTGCGCTCGGCGGGCGCCGCCTCGATCCCGCGCCTACTGGCAGCGTCTGCGCTCGCGCTGTCGCTCGTCGCCACGGGTTGCGGTGAGGGCGAGACCGAGGCCCCGGCGTCGGCCACGCCCGGCGCCCCCGGGGCCGGCGGGCCCCTGGCGTGGGCACTCCCGAGCGCCCCCGAGGAGATCGACCCGCTGCAGGCGAACTCGCGCGCCGATCAGCTCCTGACCCGTCAGATCCATGAGCCGCTGGTCGAGAGCCTCGCGAGCCCGTTCGGGGCCGCGCGCCGGCTCCCCGGGCTGGCGGTGTCGGTGGATGCCTCGGCCGACGACACGATCTGGAGCTTTCGCCTGCGGCCGGGTGTGCGCTTCCAGGATGGGACGCCCCTGAACGCCGGCGCCGTGGCCGCCAACGGCAATCGCTGGCTGTCGACGGACGAGGGACGGGCCCTGATGCCCGACCTCTTCGCGGCCGACGCGCCGCGCCCCGACCTGGTGCGCTTTCTCCTCGAGGCGCCCGACCCGAACTTCCCCGAGCGCCTGGCCTCGCCCCGCACCGGGATCGTCTCCCCGCGAGCGCTCACCGATCCGACCGGGCAGGGGGCCGAGCTGCGCCGGGACGTCGGCACCGGGACGGGGCCCTTCGAGCTACGCGAGCAGGACACGAGCGAGACCCTGGTGGCCCGCAACGTGGCCTGGTGGGGCACCGAGCGCGATCTCGGCCCGGCCCTGGACCAGGTCGTCTTCCGCGCCGTGCCCGACGCCGACGAGCGCCTCGCCCTGCTGGCCGCGGGCGACGTGCAGGTCGCGGACGGCCTGGGCCCTGAGCAGGTTCGCGACGCCCGTGGCGAGCCCCTGATCGAGGTCCTGCCCGGAGGAGGTGGAGCGGCGATGGGCCTCGAGCGCTCGGTGCGAGGCATCACCTCGGCGCGCGAGATCCCGTCGCTCTCCGGCGTGTGGGTGACCCGGCTCGGGGATGACTGAGCAATACCCCTAGGGGGTATTGTGGTAACGTCGCGCTCCGTGGAATCGCACACGGCTCACGCACACGACCATCCCGGCCACCACGAGATGCCGACCGAGGGCGCGGCCCTCACCGGCCTCGCGGTCAGCGCGACGCTTCACTGCCTCACCGGGTGCGCGATCGGCGAGGTCGCCGGGGTGGCGATCGGGACCGCCGCCGGCTGGTCCGACCTCGCGACGATCGCGCTCGCGATCGCCCTGGCGTTCCTGTTCGGCTACGCGCTGACCAGCCTGCCGCTGCTGCGCGCCGGCTTGGCGCTCTCGGCCGTGATCCCGATCGCGCTGGCCTCCGACACGCTCTCGATCGCGACGATGGAGGTCGTCGACAACGCGATCCTCGTCGCCATCCCGGGCGCGATGGAGGCCGGCCTCGGCGACGTGCTGTTCTGGGGCTCGCTCTCGTTCGCCCTGTTCATCGCGTTCATCCTCACCGTGCCCCTCAACCGCTGGCTGCTCGCCCGTGGCAAGGGCCACTGCGCCGTCCACGAGACCGGCATCCACGGCGGGCCCCCGACGCGCGTAGTGGGCGCCGCGGTGGTCTTCATGGCCGTGTTCGGGACCGCGGTCCTGGTCGCCGAGGCGATCGGCTAGCCGGGCCCCTCGCCGCACCTACACGCGCCGGAGCGCCTCGGCGCGGTACGCGGCCTCCTTCCCCGACTTCTCGCTGCGAACGACGTAGCGCGGGTCCTCCTTCGACGCCGCCGCCACCCGGCCGCCGAGCTCGGTGCGCGAGGTCAGCCGCCTGCGCACCGTGCCCGTCACCCGGTGCCCGCGGAAGTTCCACTCCACGCGATCTCCCCGCTTGAACTCCTCGCCCATGAGACCTCCTCGTCGTCGATGGTTCGAGGAGGTAAACCCCGGCGGGCGCCCGCGCGCCCCGGGGCCTCGCTCTTCAGGAACAATCCGAGCGTGAGCGACCGCGAACCGGCGACGGGTGAGATGCTTGCGCTCGAGGGCGTACGCCCTCCCGCCGATCTGCTCGAGCATCGCGGTCGAGCATGCGAGCCTCCGGGTCCCGACCGCCACGCGCCGCCAGACAGCGGAGGACGTGCGGCGGTCCCTGGTCGGCGGCGACTTCTCCTCGGCGGACGACGTGGCCGTCCTCGATGGCGGCGAGCTCGTCGGGATTGCTCCCGATCGAGCGGCTGCTCGCGGCGCCCGGCGGCGCGGCGATCGAGGAGCTGATGGACGCCGACCCGCCCGTGGTCGATCCGGGCTGCGACCAGGAGGAGGTGGCGTGGAAGATGGTCGAGCACCACGAGTCGAGCGTCGCCGTGGTCGACGCCGAGGGCCGTTTCGCCGGCCTCATCTCGCCGCACAGGATGGTGAGCGTCCTCCTCGATGAGCGCGATGCCGATCTGGCTCGGCTCGGCGGCTACATGAGAGGCACCCGGGACGCTAGGCGGGCGGCTGAGGAGCGGGTCACCCAGCGGCTCTGGCACCGCCTGCCGTGGCTGCTGATCGGTCTCGTGGGAGCGATGGCCTCGGCGGTGGTCGTCGGGGCGTTCGAGGAGCAGCTCAACGAGGTCCTGCTGCTCGCCGTCTTCCTCCCCGGGGTCGTCTACCTCGCCGACGCGGTCGGAACCCAGACCGAGTCGATCCTGATCCGCGGGCTCTCGGTGGGGATCGACCTGCGCAAGGTGTTCCGGCGCGAGCTGATCTCGGGGACCGCGATCGGCCTTCTGATCGCACTGGCCTTCCTGCCGTTCGCATTGATCGGATGGGGGAACGAGGAGGTGGCGCTCGCGGTTGCCCTGTCGCTGTTCTGCGCGTGCGCGATCGCGACCGTGGTGGCGACGGCCCTGCCGCTCATCATCCGGCGCTTCGGCCTCGATCCGGCGTTCGGCGCCGGCCCTCTCGCCACCGTCATCCAGGATCTGCTCTCGATCGTCGTCTACCTCGCCATCGCGAGCGCGATCGCTACCTAGCCGCGGTCCCTGTCGACGCCCGCTCCGCTGCAAGCCGCTCCGCGCGCTCCTTGATCCCGAGCAGCATCTTGCGCTCCATCACCAGCGAACCCGGCTCCATGACGACCATCCCGAGCTTCAATCCAAGCGACGACCCGGCCGTGTCGATCCGGTTGCGGCTGACGAGCCGCGTCTGGCCTCCACCTCGGAGAGGGCGAAGGTCCATACCCAGCGCCCGTCCTCGGAGCGAAGGGCAAAGACACGGTTGGGCTCGAGGATCTCGACCCGCATACCCGTGCCCTCGCCCTGCATCGGCAGCACCTCGCCTACCTCGAGGTGCTGGAGCTCGGGGACGATCCGGTCGGCGCTGTGCATGTCCAGGCCGAAGCAGGTTCTCGATCCAGTCGTAGGTGTAGGCGCCAGCGCGGCCGACGCCCATCTGGACCAGCCACGGGAAGACCGTGGCGGGTGGCGCGTCGATGGTGATCGCGCGCGTCGAGACCATGTTGGCGCCCTCGAGCAGCTCATCCCCGGGCAGGCGGCCGTCGGCCTCCTCGGCGGTGGCGCCCCAAGTGAGGCAGGGGTGGCGGAGGAAACGCTGGTAGGTGAGCACGCCTGCGACGGTTGCGGCACCCCCGGCGAGAAGCGCCCCGATCACGGTCCCGGTCCCTTCAGGCCCCGGGTCATCGCGGAGAGTTCACAAGCGGATGGTAGGTCGAGAGTGCCGCCCGACCGGTAGGAATGACGAATGCTCGAGGTGCTTCTAGCCGCATCCGCAACGGCCCTCGCCACCGGCCTGGGCGCGGTTCCGGTGTTCGTCCTCGGCGAGGATGCGGAGGCCTTGAAGCCGGCGCTGCTCGGGCTGGCCGGCGGGGTGATGACCGTGGCGGCCGTCGCCGGGTTGCTGGTCCCGGCCTGGGACGAGGGTGAGCCGATCGAGGTGCTGATCGGGATCGTGGTCGGAGTCCTCTTCCTGCTCGCCGCCCGCAGCGTGTTCGGCCATGTCCGGCCCGCCGCGAGCCGTGCGACGCGGACCTCGGCGCTGGTCTTCTTCGTGCTCCTGGTCCACAGCTTGCCCGAGGGATTCGCGATCGGGACAGCGTTCGCCTCCGACACCGAGGGCCTCGCGCTCTTCGTGGTGGTCGCCATCGCGATCCAGAACATCCCGGAGGGGACGAGCGTCGCGATCCCGATGGCGGCCGCCGGACAGAGCGCGAGCCATCAGTTCTGGGCGGCGGTGGGGACCAGCATCCCGCAGCCCATTGGCGCCGCCATCGCCTTCCTGCTTGTCGAGCAGATCTCGGCGCTACTCGCGGTCTCGTTCGCCTTCGCCGCCGGGGCGATGCTCGCGCTGGTGGTGATCGAGGTCGCCCCGTCCGCGCTCCGTGAGGGTCGTGGACGGGCCGTCGCCGGGGGCGCTCTGGGAGCGGCGCTGATGTTGGCGCTCAGCTGGCTCCTCGGGGTCTAGTGTGGGGGTGCCGGTGCAACACTTAGCGACGGAGGTCCGAGACCGATGCAAGCCGACCGACTGAGAGTCCTGATCGCAGGCGGTGGGGTGGCTGGGGTCGAGGCGATCCTGGCGCTTCGGGATCTCGCCGGCGACCGCGTCGACGTGACGCTCGTCGCCCCCACGCCGGAGTTCGTCTACAAGCCGCTGACGGTCGAGGAGCCCTTCTCGCCGGAGCCGGCGATCCGGCTCGACCTGGCGGCGCTGGTCGCGGACTCAGGCGGCTCCTTCGTCCAGAAGGGCCTGCGCCACATCGACCCGGAGCAGCGAAGCGCCGAGCTCGACGACGGGACGACCGTCGGCTACGACGCCGCGATGATCTGCGTCGGGGCGAAGCCGCGGGTCGCGTTCGGCCATGCCGAGACCCTGCGGACCTCGGGTCAGCCGATCGACATCGACGGCCTCCTGCGCCGGGCCGCCGAGCACGACTCGGGGCGGATCGCCTTCGTGGTGCCACCCACCGGAAGCTGGCCGCTCCCCGTCTACGAGCTGGCCCTGATGTCGGAGCGGCGCGCCCGCGAGCTGTCGCTGGACGTCGAGATCACGGTCGTGACGCCGGAGCCCGAGCCGCTCGGCATCTTCGGCCACATCGCCAGTGAGGCCATCGGTTCGCTACTCACCGCCCGCGGGATCGAGGTCCGGCCCGGCGCGCGGGCACGCGAGGGCGCGGACGGCGAGCTCGTGCTCGACCCCGGGGATCACCATCTCGAGGCGGGCTCCGTCGTGGCCCTCCCCGAGCTTCACGGCCCGGCCGTGCCAGGCCTGCCCGCGGATGAGCGCGGATTCATCCCGATCGGCGAGCACGCTGAGGTGCTGGGGGCGCCGGACGTCTACGCCGCCGGCGATGGGACGAATTTCCCGGTCAAGCACGGCGGGATCGGGACCCAGCAGGCCGACGCCGCCGCGGAGCAGATCGCCGCCCGGGCCGGCGCGCAGGTCGAGCCGGCTCCCTTCCGGCCGGTGATCCGCGGCAGGCTGATCGCAGGCGACGAGTCCGTCAACCTCGAGGCCAACATCGCCGGCGGCGGGGGAGAGGGCGTGGCGAGCCTCGACTATCTGTGGTGGCCGCCGCAGAAGATCGCCGGCAAGTACCTGACGGCGGAGCTGACCGGCCGCACCGCGCAGCCGCTGGGCCCACCGCCCGAGCACGGGATCGAGGTCGAGGTGTCGCTGGACGCGGACTGGCACGGCGACCCGATGGCGCTCGACCCTCCGTGACCCGTGGCCGTGGAGGCATCGACGCAGGCGATCGACGAGGCGAGGCTGGAGGCCGAGATCCGCTCCGTCGGCCGCGAGCTCGTCGAGGGGCTGCCGTCCGCCGCACGGCACCCGCTGCGGGCCGTCGACGAGCGTGCGATGCGGATCTCAACCCAGGACGCCGAGTTGCGCGCGGCGCTCTTCCGGCTCGTGGACGTCACGCCGGCCTGCCGCTCGCTCGACGACCTCGCCGACCACCTCGCGGCCTTCGCCGAAGGGATGGAGGAGCGTCCGGTGCCGCTCGAGGTGGCGATGAGGGCCGCCCATGCGAAGGCGGGACGGCTGGCCCTCGGTGCAGCCGTCGCCGCCGGAGTAAGGCACATGGCGCATCGGTTCATCGCGGGCGAATCCGTGGAGGCGGCGGTCGGCGAGTTGCGCCGCCTGTGGGACGCCGGTATCGGAAGCACCGTGGACCTCTTGGGCGAGGCCACGCTGACGAGCGCCGAGGCCGACGCCTACGCGGCCCGATGCGCCGAGGCGCTCGGGGGGCTCGCGAACGCGCACGCCCGGCTCCCCGCCCGACCCGTGCTCGAGCACGACCCGGCCGGAGCGCTGCCGCGCGCCAATCTGTCGGTGAAGGTCACCGCTCTCACGCCGTTGATCAGGCCTGAGGCCCCGCGGCGGGGGCTCGAGGACGGCGCGCGGCGGTTGCGGCCGTTGCTGCGAACGGCGCGCGAGCTGGGCGCCCACCTCCACGTGGACATGGAATCGCTCGACACCCGCGAGACGACGCTCGAGCTGCTCTTCGAGTTGCTCGGTGATGCCGAGTTTCGCGACGGCCCGTCGGTCGGGGTCGTCCTCCAGGCGTACCTGCGCGACTCCCCGGACGAGCTGGCGCAGCTGCTTGCCGCGGTCGACGCCGCCGACCGGGGCTCGCCGCTCACGATTCGCCTGGTGAAGGGCGCCTACTGGGACCACGAGGTGGTCGAGGCGCGTCAGCGGGGCTGGACGCCACCGGTGTTCGAGCACAAGCCCGAGTCCGACCGCAACTTCGAGCTGCTCAGCCGGCGGCTCCTCGACCGGGCCCGCGCGCGTCCGGCGCAGGTGCGCGTCGCGGTTGGATCTCACAACCTGCGCTCGATCGCCCACGCCGTCGCGTACAACCGGCTCCGAGGGGGGCCCGACTCGGGACTCGAGCTGCAGGTGCTGCGAGGGCTCGGCGACGACCTCGCGCACGCGATCGCCGGCCTCGGCCTGCGGGCCCGAAGCTACTGCCCGGTCGGCGATCTCGTGGCGGGCATGGCGTACCTCGTCCGGCGGCTCCTCGAGAACACCGCGAACGAGTCGTTCCTTGGCCAGCAGGCGCGCGGGGCGTCGCTCGAGGAGCTCCTGACGGCCCGGTGAACGCGTCCGCCGACCTCGACGCCCCGTTCCGAAACGAGCCCGCGCTGGAGCTCCGCCGCGCGTCGCAACGCGAGGCCCTGGGCGGGGCGCTGACGGAACTCGACCAACGGCTGCCGATCACCGTGCCCGTATGGGTGGGCGACGAGCGTCGCGAGGGCTCGGACTTCGCCTCGACCGACCCCGGCCGGCCCGACCGGGTGGTGGGGGTCGCCGCCGAGGCGGTGCCCGGCGAGGTCGAGGGCGCGCTGGA
>CAWCRN010000002.1:0-19112 GCA_963797835.1 uncultured Solirubrobacterales bacterium | reverse complement strand
CGCGGACTGACCGGGGTGCGGCCGCTCACGCCGCGCGGGCCAGCCCGGCCTGGGCCGGTGGGGATGGGCGCGCGAGCCCGCCGAGGATCTGCTCCACCCGGCGCCTGAAGAAGAAGTGGCCGCCGCGGGGCTCAAGCGTCAGCGCCGCCTGCGGCAGCGACTCGACCAGCCGGCGGGCGTGGTGTGGGGGCACGAGCCTGTCGTGACGCGCGTGCCAGACCTCGATCGGCGGCTCGACCTCGCCGGGCTCGAACCCCCATGGACGGCAGCACACCAGGTAGTCCTCCACCATCGAGCGCGGCGGCGTCTGACAGCGCAGGCCCAGCGCCCGCAGGGTGGCGCCGGCAAGCGCGGGTCCGGCCCCGGGCGCCCCAAACGCCACCAGCGGCACCGCGTAGCGAAGCCGAAGCCGCCCGCCGCGGCGCGCCACCGACGGCGGCGCGAAAGGGCTGACCGCCACCGTGGCCGAGACCCGGTCCTGGAGGGCCCAGGCGCAGGCGAGGGCGTACGGCGCTCCGGCCGACACCCCGACCACGGAGAAGCGGTCCCAGCGCATCGCGTCGGCGAACTCTCGGACGTCCTCTGCGAAGCCGGCGACGCTGCGGCCGGCGAGCGGGTCCGACCCCCCGAAGCCGGGCCGGTTGACCACGACGTAGCGGATGCCCAACGAGGCAATGACGGCGTCCAGCTCCGACGTTCGCCAGCGCGGCGAGCCGAGCGCGCCGTGCAGGTAGACGACGGGTGGGCCGGCGGCGCGGCCGGCGGCCGAGTAGGTCAACCGGCGACCGTCTCGCAGCTCGATCGCCGCCTCGAGCGTGGGTGAAGCCGGGAGCGGTTGGCCTCGAATCACCTGCAAATCGAAGGGTAGCCCCGCTCCGGCGACCCCGGTGTGACGAATCGGTGACGCTCAGGCGGCGGGCTCGAGCGCGCTACGAACGCGGCGAAGCGCCTCCAGGAAAGCCTCCGGGCGCTCGAGCTGGGGGACGTGGCCGGCGTCCGGGATCAGCTCGATCGGCGCCTCGGGCCGCGCCCCGCGAAGGCGCCTGGCGGTGGACGCTGGGACGACCCGGTCACGCTCGCCCCAGAGGATGCCCAGCGGCACCGGCAGGTCGGCCAGCATGCCCCGCAGGTCGGCCTCGACCACCGTCTCGATCGCCTGGTTCAACCGCCGCGCCGACGCCGAGGCCGTGAGCATGAAGCGCGCGTCGTCCGCGCCAAGCGCCGCGCCGTCTGCGATGGATCCCCACAGGAGCAGGCGTCGTGCGGTGGCGCTTGCCACGAGCGGAGCGCCGATTCGGCGGCGGAGCCCGACGAACGCTCCCGAGGCCTGCCCTAGAACCGCTGCGAGCAGCCTGCCCCGCGGCGAGAACCCGGCGGGGGCCATCAGGATCAGCGTCCGCACGAGGTCCGGGTGCCGCGCGGCCAGGGTGAGTGCGAGGGCTCCCCCGAGCGAGTGTCCGATCAGGTCGAAGGCTCGGCCCGCACGGGCTCCGGCGGCAGCCGCGATCCGGTCCGCGACCTCGGCGAGGTCGAAGCCGTCCCCGGCCGACGAGGAGTCGCCGAAGCCGGGGACGTCGAGGGCGATCACGAGGTTGCCCACGGCGAGCGGACCGAGCACGTGGCGCCAGACCTCCCGGTTCGTCCCGACGCCGTGCAACAGCACCAGCGGGTCGCCGGTGCCGCGCTCGTCCATCGCCACGGCTGCGCCCGACTCCGCCACGCAGGCCAGCCTAGCCCCAGCGCCCGCGGGGCCGCCGCCGCCTTCACAGCATCCTCACAAGCCGGACCCCAGGCGTTAACCATGCACAAGCCCGGTGCCCGCATGCTCGGCCCGTGGACCGCGCCGTCGCCTCAGGGGGGTTGCGACACGCGGCCATCGTGTTGGCCGACGTCGCCCTGTTCTATGGAGAGAAGAGCGGTGGCGTCCGCACCTACCTCGACGAGCGGGCCAGGTACGCGCGCGCGACGGGGGCGTTCGAGCACCACATGCTCGTCCCGGGCCGGCGCGAGAGCCACCGCGGCGGCGTGCACGAGTTGCGCGGGATGCGCCTCGTCTCCTCGAACGGCTATCGAGTGCCGCTGGGCGCCGGGGCGGCGAAGCAGACGCTGCGCCGCATCCGCCCCGACCTCGTCGTGCTCCACGACCCGTTCTGGCGCCCGCATGGCCTCGCCGCCGAGGCGCACCGCCTGGGCGCGCGTGTGGTCGCGGTCCACCACGCCTCTGCTGCCCATCACGCGGCTGGCGTGCCGGGGCCGGACGCCGTCTACCTGCCGCTGTTCCGCCGGGTGATCCGCCACGCCTACCGCGGCGTCGATGCCGTGATGTCGGTCGTCGACCCGATGCCCGACAGCGGCTACGCCGCCTCTATCCCGCTCCGCTTCGGGCTACACCCGGCCTTCCGGCCGGGTCCGGCGCCGCCGGGCGACCACCTGCTCTACGTCGGCCGCCTCGGCTACGAGAAGCGGGTCCAGGACCTGCTGGAGGCGACGGTGGTGATCCCGGACCGCCCGCTCGTCATCGTCGGCGAGGGGCCGGCCCGGCGCGAGCTCGAGCTGCGCGCCAGGCGGGCCGAGCTGCGCGGGCGGGTCAGCTTCCGCCCCTTCATCTCGGACCGCGCCGAGCTGGCGCGGACCTACCGCGCGGCCGCCTGCGTCGTCGATCCCGGCCCGCACGAGACGTTTGGCCTCGTCGTCCTCGAAGCGGCGGCCTGCGGCGTGCCGGTGGTGGCTTGTACCTCTACGCCGTCGGCCGCGGTGGCCGGCGAGCTCGTGGACACGTTCCAGGCCGAGGACGTGCCCGACCTGGTGGCGGCCATCGAGCGCGCGCTCGCGTCCGATCGCGATGCAGTCGCCGCGCACGACCTGGCCGAGTCGCTCACCTGGGAGCGCGTACTGACCGACGAGCTCGAGCACTTCGGGAGGCTGGTGGGGTGATCACCCCCGAGCGCGCCCGCGCGGTCTGGGAGGGCGCCGAGCGGGTGTTGCGGGGCAACTGGCGCGAGGGCCGCCTCGCCGACGGCGCCCCATACGGCTTCACCTGCCCGGCACCCCGCCGCTACCGCCACCAGTGGTACTGGGACTCGTGCTTCCACGCGATCGTCTGGCGGCACCTCGATCCGGCGCGCGCCCGGACCGAGCTTCGGACCCTGCTGAGCGCCGGCCGGCTCGACGGCTTCATCCCCCACACGGTCTTCTGGCACAACCGGGCGGGTTGGCGGCGGGCGCCGCTCTACGCGACGCACTCACTTCGGGGCAACCGCTCCACCGCCCACATCCAGACGCCGATGCTCGCTCTCGCCTGGGAGGCCGTCGCCGACTTGTCCGAGGACGATCCGGGCTTCGCCACCGAGGCGCTCGCCCAGCTACGCCTCCACTACGACTGGCTGGACGAGCACCGCGACCCGGACGGCGACGGACTCATCTCGATCATCCATCCGGACGAGTCGGGCCTGGACGACTCACCGAAGTACGACGACGTCTTCGGCTGGATGAGCCACTACCTGCCCGGCTACTTCTGGCTGGTCGAGCGCTCGCGGCGGCTCGACTACGACTCGCGCGCGATCATCGAACGCTACGAGGAGCACGTCGAGGACGTGCTGGTGAACACGCTCTACGCATTGTCGCTGGCGGCGCTGGGGAGGCTGATGGGGGAGGGGCCCGCAGGCGGGTACAGCCGCCGCGGCGAGCGGGTGGTCGAGACGCTGCTCGAGCGCTGCTGGGACGAGCGCCGGGGCCTGTTCTGGGACCTGGCCGGTCGCGACGAGCATCGCCTCGAGGTCTCGACGTGGTCGTCGCTCGCGCCGCTGGCGCTCCCGGGCCTGCCCGAGGACATCGGCCGGCGGCTGGTCGAGGAGCACATCCTCGACCCCTCTCGCTACGGGGCCGCGCACGGGATCCCCTCGGTCTCACTCGACGAGCCGAGCTTCAGGCCCGGCTTCCACCTCTTCCGTTGCTGGCGCGGACCATCGTGGATGAACACCGCGTGGCTCCTGGTGCCGCCGATGCGTCGGCTCGGCTACACCGAGGAGGCCGACCGGATCGTCGCCTCGCTCGTCGACGTGGTCGAGCGCCACGGCTTTCGCGAGTACTACAACCCGCTCGACGGCGATGGGCTCGCGGCCCGCCACTTCGGCTGGTCGACGCTCCTCACCGAGCTCCTCCTCGTCGACAGCCGCTCGCGGGCCGTCCAGGCCACGGCCCCGGCGGAGGCGTAGAGAGCGACCCCCAGCCAGGAGGTCGCGGTAACCGCGATCCCGGCCGCCAGCGCCACCGTCGGGTCTGCCGAGCCGACGACGGCGAGCATCGCGACCGGGGTCGAGCCGGGCCCGATCGGCAGTACGCCCAGCACGCCGAGGGCGATGAACCCCAGGGCGGCGGTGGCGGCGCCGTGCGGGAGGCCGAGGCCGATCAGGACGAGCCAGGCCCGCAGCACCCCGAGCCCCGTGACGGCGACCAGCAGTCCGAACACCGTTCCTCTTCGTCTGCAGTCCCCCAGCACCCGTAGGCCGGCACCGGCGCTGGTCACCTTCACTCGTCCGCTCCACGCTCGCAACGCCAAGAGCGCCCCGGCGCTGGCGGCGAGGGCCAGCGGCGGGGCCCATGCGGGAGCGAGGGGCAAAGCCAGGACCGCGAGTCCGAGGACGACTGCGATCAGCGCCGCCTCGATCAGGAAGATCGGCAGCTCGGCCACCACCAGCTGTTTGGCCGATGGCGAGCCCTCAGGTGCCAGGCGCCGCAGGGCGATCGCGCGCACCGGGGCGGTGCCCGCCCCCTGGAGCATTCCCGCCACCGTGCCGGCGCCGCCGGCGGCGTGCGCGGCGGCTCTGCTCACCGGCCGGTCGTCGATCGAGGCGACCGCCATCCTCCACGCCTCGCAGCGGCAGGCGAGGGTGGCCGCGTGGACGCCGATCGCTGCCGCGGCCGCTACCGGCGAGCAGGCCGCCAGCGCGCCCGCCAGCTCCGGCCCCCGGGCCGCGATCACCGCCACCAACGCCAGCGCGCCGGCGACGCCCAAGAGGGTGGCGAGCCGGCAGCGGCGCAGGGTCGCCATCAGGCGGCCTCGAAGCGGGGCCCGTCGTCGGCTTCGGCGCCGAGCGCGACGGATGGCTCGCGGCGGCGGGCGGTGAAGCTGGAGACCACGAGGGAGAGAAGCCCGTAGATCGTCACCGCCATCAATGACGTGGCCGCCATGGCCACGCCGGCGGCCGTGGCGGTGGCGGCGTCGCCGGCGCCGAACAGCGCGAGCGCCGCCGCTGGGGTCGACGCGAGCCCGATCGGCAGCGCCGCGGCGATCCCCAGCGTCGCGAGGAAGACCGCCACGCTCGCGAAGCCGTGCGGAAGCTCGAAGCCGGCCAGGACGAACCACGAGCGCGACATCGCCAGGCCGCTCATCGTCGCGGTAAGTCCCACGAGCTTCACCCGCCGCCGACGGTCGGCGAGCACCCGCAGGCCGGCAGCGAAACCGCTCCCGTGGAGGCGCTCCCGGATGGCCACCAGCGCCGCGAGCCCCAACACCCCGCCGCCGAGCACCGCCGCGGCGCCCCAGGCGGGCAGGTCCGGCGTGGTGAGGACCGCGATCAGCAGGAGCAGGCCCATGAACGTCCCCTCTAGTGCCAAAACGGGCGCGTCGGCGACCAGGGTCTGCTCGATCGTGGGCGAGCGGTCGGGCGCCAGGCGGCGCAGCGCGAGGGCTCGCGCCGGCACCGTGAAGAGCGACTGCACCGCGCCCACGAGGAAGGCCAGAGCGTTGGCGATGTGCGAGGCGCTCCGCGGGACCTCGGTGGGCCCCACGGCGTTCAGCGCGAGCCGCCAGGCCTCCCCTCGGCAGAGGAGCCACAGCAGTTGCGCCCCGATCGCGCCTGCGACCGCCCAGGCCGGGAACGCCGCGATCGCATCGCGAAGCTCCGCCCCCTGGACCGCGATCAAGAGCCCCACGACCGCGACGAACAGGACCGTCACCCCCACCACGAGGCGGACCCGGCGCCGTCCCGCCGTGGCGGGCTCGGGACCGTGGCCGGGCGCCGGGCGCAGCGTCACCACGCCGCCAAGCGTGCAGGGTCAGCGCCTGCCTCCGGTGAAAAAACCGGCCCTTTCCAGTGAAAAAGCGGTGAGCGGCCCGGTTACTTCCGGGTGTCCTCGATGAGGGCTTTAAGGCGTCGAATCCGGTGGTCGTCCCCGCCCACCATGCCCTCAAGCCGGCCAGTCATCTCGTCCAGGTCGAGGTCGGTCTCCGCCGCCAAGACCTGCTCGATGTCGATCCAATCCTTCGAGCGGTCGAACATCGCCTTGCAGACGACGAGGTGCTCAGGGCTCAGGATCGGGATCCGCTCCTCGCCGAACGGCACCGTCCGAACCGCCTCTGCCATGGCCTCGTGGAGCGGGTCGTACGCGAAGAACAGGTCCACGGGGGTGCGCTCCCACCACCACCGGCCCTGCCCGTCCCGCTCGATCTCCGCGGCTGGCGACCGCGATGGATCCACGCCCAGCGGCTCAAGCGCCTCGCGGACCGCCTGGTGCTGCACCGGCGGCGCAAAGATGTTGAGGTCGACGTCGATCGTGGCGCGCGGTTCCGCGTAGTACGCGAGCGCGATGGCGCCGCCGAACGCGTGGTCGATGCGGGCGCGGTCGAGGGCCGCGTCGAGGGCGACCACCTTGTCGGGGAGGGAGAGGGAGTTCACGCCGGTCGCGTCTCCAGCCTCGGGAAGGTCAGCCGGCCTCGCCGCCTCGGCGTCGGGATGCGGTCTGCTAGCAGGAGCAGATCCCGCAGGGCCTCGCCCCGCTCGGCCGGCGTCGCCGCCAGCCAAGGCGCCACCGCGCGCTCAGCCTCGGTGGCCGCGTCCGTGCCGCCGTTGAGCGCCGCGGCGAGCATCCGGCCGCGTGCAGGCGAGGGCCCGCGCCCCGCATCGAGTTCGGCGAGCAGCGTGGCGGCTGCCTCGTCCGCCGGCGTCCCCTCGACCGGTGCGCCCGCCCCTGCCGCCAGGCGGCGTACCTCGGCGGCGGTGAGCACGCCGTGGGAGCGCGCCGCCGCCTGCTCGGCGACCGCCGACGTGACCGTCGAGAAGCTCGCCAGCGTGCGGCTGCGCGGCCCCTTCGGGGTCGAGCGAGCCTCGCGGAGCTCCCAACGCCCAGCCGGTCTACGCACCATGTAAGCCATAGTGGGTAGTTTACCCACTACATAGATGGCCCCGCTCGACAACCTGGATCCCGCTGCTACATTGAAGGCGCGACGCGGGGTGGAGCAGTCAGGTAGCTCGCCGGGCTCATAACCCGGAGGTCGCGGGTTCAAATCCCGCCCCCGCTATAGGCAGAAGCCCGCTCTGTGAGCGGGCTTCCGTCGTTCGCGGCTCGCTGTCGGGACGGTGCGCGGGCATCAATCGGGCATCAATTCATGGTCGTGGCGACGCGCTTCATGGCCAGGTGGCGGGTCGCGCCCCTCCCGGTTATCCGTGGAAGGGTGGGCGCCCTGGCAGTGGTCTGGCGTGCCGGGCGCGATACTGAGCGGGCGATGTCGGAGGACGAGAACCTCGCGGTCGTCCGCAGAACCATCGAAAGCTTCACGAATGACGTCGAGACGTGGCTCGACACGCTCGATCCCGCCGTCAAGTGGTATCCCCAGGAGGAGCACCAAACCCTCTTGCTCGGTCGGGATGCTGCCCTGAGGCGCCGCGAACGCTGGCGCGAGACATTTCAGGAGGGAACTTACGGCCTCGAGATCCAGGAACTGAGGGGGAACGGGGAGGATGTCTTCTCCGTCCTCCTCGAATGGGGCCGAGGTCGGGGGAGCGGGATCGAGGTTGAGGACCATGACTATGCGCATTGGAAAGTGCGCAACGGGAAGATCGTGTACTGCTACGAGTACGGCACCCGCGCCGAGGCCCTCGAAGCCGCCGGGCTGTCGGAATAGGCCGCTCGCTCCCATTTTCAGACTGTGACCCGCAGCGGGGGCAGTGGGAGCCCTCCGGTTTATCTGCGGAAGGGCGGAAGGCCGGGCGTGGTCGCTTTGCATGGAATGTCATAACGGGGCGCCGCTGACCCCGAACTAAAAAGGGCCTCCGCCACGCTCACTAGAACGGCGGTTGTCACTGCTGTTCGGAGCGAGAGGAGACCCGGCATGAACTATGTCGGAATCGATTGGGCCTATGGGCGCGCCGCGTTCTGCGCCATGACCGAGGCAGGAGCAATCGCAAGCGAGGGCCTGATTCCGGCCGACCAGGATGGCCTCGCGAGGCTGGTCCTCAAGCACGGCACCGAGGTCAAGGCCTGCGTCGAGATGATGAGCGGCGCCGTCTGGGTTCGCGACCAGCTCGAGCTCGCGGGCTGGGAGGTCCAGGTCGCCCATGCGCGCAAGGTCCGCGACGTCGCCCCGCTCGCCTGCAAGACCGACAAGGTCGACGCCCGGGTCCTCGCCGAGCTTCGCCGGCGCGACCTGGTCCCGGCGCTATGGATCCCATCGCCCGAGGACCGGGCCCTGCGCGAGCTGCTGCGACGGCGGGCGCACCTAGTCAAGGCGCGCACCTCCCATCGCAACCGGATCTTCGGCCTGCTGACCCAGTTCGGCCTGCGGATCTCCCTGCGCCGACTGCGGCAGCCCGACGTGATCGAGCTGCTCATCCGCCGCGGCGTCCCCGAATCTGGCGGGCGTCGATCGCCGAGCACCTAGCTGAGATCGACCACCTCGACCGCCGCATCTCTCCGATCGACCGCGAGCTCAGTCCGATCGCGGGCTCTGATCCCCGAGCGGGGCTGCTGCAGACGATCCCGGGCGTCGGGCCGCTGATCAGCCTCACCTTCGCCTCGGAGATCGGCGAGGTCTCGCGCTTCTCGTCGGCCTCGAAGCTAGTCGGCTATGCCGGCCTCGCCCCGCGGATCAACCAGTCGGGCGAGCGCTCGGCGACCGGATCGCTCTCGAAGGCCGGATCCCGGACTCTTCGCTGGGCGGCGGTCGAGGCCGCCAACCAGGCCTGGCGCTCGTCGAATCCCTTCCATGAGCACTATCTGCGGATCGCCGCTCGCCACGGCAAGAACCCGGCGAAATCGGCGGTCGCGCGAAAGCTCTTGATCACGGCTTGGCACATGCTCTCGCGAGACCAACCCTTCCGTCACCCAACTGCCCCGGCAAGCTCCTCCCGCTTTCTGGCCGCCTGACGGCCCGGCATGGAATTGAGACGCCGCGGGCAGCTCCACGAACGATCTGCGCCTCAGAGCGCCGAAAGAGAAATGAGCTCGACTCAACGATGACTGGGAGCCGAAGGTCGTGGGAGGTGGCGCCGGCGCTGCCTTGACAACGACACGTCAATCAAAGAGAAAGCGGGTATTCGCGAGATACTCCGGGGGCGATGTCGCAGGAGAACGAGGAGATCGTGCGCGAGGCCTTCGAGGCCTACTGCCGTGGCGACTACGATCGCGCCGGAAGCTTCCACGACCCCCACATAGTCGTGGTCACGGTGGAGGACGGTGTCGTGTACGGCAACGACGACGTGCTGGTGAACTACGCACGCTGGAACGAAGCCTGGGAGGGGACCGAGACGACCATCGAGGAGGTGATCGGGCACGGAGATCGGGTGTTCCTGGCGGCTCGCTTCCACGCCCGTGGTCGAGCAAGCGGGGTCGAGGTCGATACCCGCCTCTATGAGGTCTTCACGCTGCGCGACGGCAAGGTTCTGCGCATAGATGAGTACGAACATCGGGCCGACGCCCTCGAAGCCGCCGGGCTGTCGGAGTAGCCGCTTTGGACGAAAAGCGACTAAGTCGCTTTGTATAAGCAGCCCTGAACTCACGCGCTCACCGGCACCCGGATCGGGGGGAGGGCCAGTCCCTCCCGTTTATCCGTGGAAGGGTGGGAAGCCGGGCTCTCACCACGCTTCCGCTTTGCAGCCTGTCGGTCCGAAGTGGGTGCGTGTCCGAAGTGGCAGTCTGCCCCCTCGTGCTGAGCGACGCCATCGGCGATCTTCTGCCTTCGGCGATTGCGGTCGCTCTAAGCCCAATTCCCATCATCGCCGTTGTACTGGTCCTCGGATCCCGGCACGCCCCCACAGCGGGACCGGCGTTCGCGCTGGGCTGGATCGCTGGACTCGCCGCAGTGAGCGCCCTCGTGGTGCTCGTGCTCTCGGGCAGTGCCGATGCCGACGGCGATGACCCGGGCGTGGCGTGGCTCCAGCTGGCCATCGGGGCGATGTTCCTCGTCCTCGCCGGCAAGCAATGGACCAAACGCCCCAAGCCGGGTGAGGCGCCCGAGATGCCGGACTGGATGGCCACCGTCGACAGCGCGACGGCGCCGAGGGCGGCGGTGCTCGGCCTCGCTCTGTCGGGCGCGAACCCGAAGAACGTGGCGCTTACGCTGGCCACCGCCGCCTCGATCGCGGAAGCGGGGCTTGACTCAGCCGACGAGGCGATCGCCATTTCCGTGTTCGTGGCCGTCGGATCCGCCACGGTCGGCGGCGCGGTGCTCGCCTACCTTCTCCTCGGAGATCGCGCGGCACGCGGCCTCGCTGCGGTGCGACGGTTCATGTCCGACAACAACGCGGTGATCATGATGGTCGTACTGCTGCTGCTCGGCGCCAAGTTCGTGGGCGACTCATTGGGCGGCCTGTGAGGCTGACCTAGCCCGCCACCGGGACCCGGATCGGGGGGAGGGCCAGTCCCTCCCGGTTATCCGGGGATGGGTGGAAGCCGTGGCGCTGCTGCCGCCGGCATGGCGCGATACTGCGCGGGCGATGTCGGAGGAGAACGTCGAGTCGGTCAAGCGCGGAGTTGATGCGTACAACCGTCGAGACCTCGAAGGAGTGCTGGCAGAACTCGACCCCGAGGTGGAATGGCACCCGGCGGTGCAGATGCGCTTCGAGGGTGAGGCGAGGGTGTCTCGGGGACACGAGGGCGTCCGCGAGATGTTGGGAGACGTGTTCGAGGCCTTCGCCGAGATCCACACCGAGTACTCGGAGATCCGAGACCTTGGCGACCGGATCGTTGCGATCGGCCGCTTCCGCGCGTGTGGCAGAGAGAGCGGAGCGGAGATCGAGATGCATTGTCGGTTCCGTGACCGACTTCAGAGACGGCAAGGCGATTCGGGTCTCGACCTACCTCGACCCCGAAGAAGCCCTCGAAGCCGCCGGGCTGTCGGAGTAGCTGAGCGGTCACGCCCGACCTCGATCACCGGCAGGGCCATCCCTCCGGTTTATCTGTGGATAGGTGGCGGCCCTGGCAGGGAGCGGGGGCTTTGGCGCGATACTGCGCGGGCGATGTCGCAGGAGAACGTGGAGATCGTGCGCGCGGATGTACGAGGCTTTTCACGGCCGCGATGCCGATCGGGGCGATGGGGGATTCGACCCGGAGGTTCTCGTCGCCGCGTAGGCGCCTGGACGGCGGAACTGCACGGGGCCTGAGGGCTGCAGCGATCGTGGCCGCCATGCTCGGCGCTTGGGATGAGTGCACGCGGAGATCGCGGAGTGCGCGACTTTGGGACTGGCTGCTCTCGGTCTCCACGCACTGGCCGGGCAAGCGGATCGGCCTCGGCTAAGCCCGTCTACGCGCTCATCTATGAGGTCCAGGGCGACCAGATCACCCGGCTGACGATGTACGCCGACATGGCCGAGGCCCTGGAAGCCGCCGGGCTGTCGGAGTAGCTGAGTAGTCACGCCGCGACCTCGATCACCGGCAGGGCCAGTCCCTCCGGTTTATCTGTGGATAGGTGGCCGCTGTGGCAGTGCGGCGCAACAATCGTCCACGAGATACTGCCGGGGCGCTGTCGCAGGACCGTCCGCGACCGATGCGAGCCTTGCGACGTGCTGTCCGTCCTGCACAGGCTCCGGCGGATGCTCGTCGCTGCCCTCCCGCCCATGGTCCACTTCGTCGGTGCGATCAAGTACGCCGCCAAGGAAGAGAACTTCGCCGCCGTCGTGGGAGCCGCGGTCGGCCTCATATTGGTCGGGACTGTCGTCTATTCGCTTGGCGAAGGCTGGAACGTGGTCGACGGGTTCTACTTCGCGGTCTGCACGCTGACCACGTCGAGCATCGCCGACCCGAACCTCACGCTTACGCATGAGGCGCTGAAGCTCTTCACCGCCATCTACGTGCTGACCGGCATTGGGATCCTGGTCGAGTTGGCGCGCGACTCGGCGTCGGGTTCATAAAGATGCGCGAGGAGCATCACGCCGCCAGACACGCCAGGCACCACAAGGAAGATCCGCCCGAGACACAGTCGGCGGGGTAGCATCGAAGCCGCCGGGCTGCTAGCCGCGCCAGCCGGGACGCGAATCGCGGGGAGAGCCAGGCCCTCCCGTTTATCCGTGGGTTGGTGGAAGGCGTGGCGCTACGGTCCGCAGGCCAGGGCGGGATACTGCGCGGGCGATGTCGGAGGAGAACGTCGGGGTCGTGCGCAAGGTCTGGGATGCCTACTCGCGCGGCGACTACGATCGCGTCGCAGGGTTCCATGACCCCCACGTAGTGGTGATCACCTTGGAGGATGGTGCCGTGTACGGCTACAACGCGGTGCTGGCGAACCACGAACGCTGGGACGAAGCGTGGAAGGAGGCCGAGTCAACCCTCGATGAGGTGATCGGCGCGGGGACAGGGTGTTCGTGGCGGCTCGATTCCACGGCCGTGGTCGAGCGAGCGGGGTTGAAATCGATACCCGCCTCTATGAGGTGTACATGCTGCGTGACGGCAAGGTTCTGCGCATAGATGAGTACGAAGATCGGGCCGAAGCCCTCGACGCCGCCGGGCTGTCGGAGTAGCTGCGCGGTCACGCCGCGACCTCGATCACCGGCAGAGCGAGTCCCTCCCGTTTATCTGTGAATGGGTGGAAGCCGTGGCGCTGCTGCCGCAGGCATGGCGCGATACTGCGCGGGCGATGTCGGAGGAGAACGTGGAGATCGTGCAGCGCGCACTTCGAGGCGTTCGCATCGCGAGGACTCGATGGGTGGATGGAGCAATTCGCCGACGAGGTCGAATACCGGGCCCCCGAGGTTCCTCGACGACGTCGGTCCGATCCACGGGAAGACGGCCCTGCGGGCATGGCTCCAGCAATGGATCGACACGTTCGAGGGATTCTGGTTCGAGGCGGTGGAGTTCATCGACGCGGGCGAGGACCAGGTCGGTCGTGGTCGAGCGGTTCGGCGGGCGCGCCAAGATCAGCGGCATCGAAACGGAACAGACCCAAGCGGTGGTCTCCACGATTCGCGACGGGAAGATCGCCGCGCTGCCGCGAGTTCATGACCCGGCGCGAGGCCCTCGAAGCCGCCGGGCTGTCGGAGTAGCTGCGCGGTCACGCCGCGACCTCGATCACCGGCAGGGCGAGTCCCTCCCGTTTATCTGTGGATGGGTGGGAGCCCTGGCACTCTGGCTTGCTTGCCGTAGGACGCGCTAGGGGCTTGGCTGTACAGCCGCTTGCGCAAGCCGGAGCTCGGCCCAGTCGTTACCTAAACGGGAGGACCGCGGCCGGGGCCAATGGGTGCCTCGGGCTGGTTCTTCCGCTCTCCTGTCGACAGCTGGAGCTATCGACGCTAGGAGGCGACTCGGACGGAGGACCGGCCGGGGCCGATGGGGGCCTCGGGCCGGTTCTTCTGCCAGCCACGCCCCGAGGGTGGGCTGGTTTTCATGCGCGGCACTATGGCGCTACGGCCAGCCATAGCACCACGAGACGCGTTCATGCAGTAGGAGGCGCCGCTCAACTAGTGCCGACCCCGTGCGCCAGGCAGCGCGGTTAGGGCTGGTCGGCGACCCACGGCAGGATCGCCTTCGAGTGGGCGATCACCGTCCCGTCAGCGAGCTTCAGCGCCGGAAGCTTCGTGTCCCCGGTCGCCGCGCGCAGCTCCTCGCGTGAGCCCTTGCGGCGGAACGGGATCGGGTGGCCGTGCGCCGCGATCACCTTCTCGTACTCGATCCCCTCGGCGCGCAGGGCCTCCTGTACTCGCCGGCACGGATGCACCCTGGACCCCGTCGTCCCCGTGACAGACGTACAACGTGGGCTTCTCGGCCATCGAGGATCTGGCTACCCAACGAGCGCCGATTCAACTCGGGCCGGTTTTTAGCGCGGCCGGTGATTGCGCTTCGGACGAAGAGCGGATATCTGCTCCGCATGGAATGCGTTAACGGCCTTTTAGGGCGCCTGTTGCGGGCCTGGGTGAGAGGTCTCGCTGGCGGCGGTCGGCGTCCTCATCATCCACACGCCCATCCATGCGACGGCAAGAGCGAGGGGGATGGCGGTGGGCGACAGCAACGCACGGAACCCAATGACGCCGCCGATCGCGATGGCGACACAGATGGCGGTCGGGAAGACGCGAGCCCGATAGTTTGCAATACCGAACAGGAGCCAGCCCACGGCGAAGGACAGGTAGCTGGAAATGGCGCCGATCGCCAGAAGGGTCGAGGGATCCTCGGCCTCGAGCAGGTCGGGCGCGTCGTCAGCGATCCACGAGGTGGCGAAGGTCTCGAACCACAGGTCACCGCCCAGAAGCATCGTGCCAACGATCGCAGTGACGAAGGCGATCACGCCAAGCCTGCCCGGCGCCTTGTGGAGCCCCCACCCGTACGCGCCGATCAGGGCGAGCATGAGCACACAAAAGCCAACGAGGTAGATGACGTTGCCGGTCTGAAATACAGGATCCGTCGCGGTGGCCACGTGATCGTCGGGATCGAACGGCAACCACAGAAGCTGCGCGACGATTATCAACGCACCGGCTGCGACTGCCAGTGGCCCCGCATGGCGAGAGAGCGGTGAATCCAACATGTCGCCCCTTTCGATGGAATGCACCGCACGTCGAGCGCGGGGCTTGCGACCTGGCCAACCCTATTCCACCGCAGGGGCTCGACCAAAGTCACTCGCCTGATTGAGCCTCTAAGCGAATCCAACGCGATGGAGCGCGTATGGGTCCCGTAGGCCCGCCTACCGCTTTGGACGAAAGCAGACACCCGCAAGAGGCCCCTGTGATGCCCGCGAGACGTCCCTTGTCCGTCGCCTACCACCCCCGGTGTGGATCACAACGCCGGCGCCCACCCACCACATCTTCAATCTCTTCCTCAAAAAAACCCCGCCACTTTCGCCGCCCAGGTGGCCTGCCCCACTGCTCGCTCAACTAGGCTGCGGAGCGTGGGCAGCGTCTACGAGCTTCACCTAGCCATCAAGGCGTCCAGCACCGACGACGAGCGTGCGCGAGCCATCGTGGACAAGCTCTCTAAGCAACGGCAGGTCGAGTACGTCGAAGGCTCGTGGTGGCGCACCGAGTACGCCGACTTCGAGGACCGCGCCGCCGCCGCACACGCCCTCCACGCCGACCTCAGCTCGATTGACGAGCACTGGGGCGAGGTGCTGGTCGCTGGCTACATGGACAGGCCCGACGACACGCCGGAACCGCTCGACTAGCGCCTGAGTCGCGGCGCACATGCTTGCAGGACGATGGCGGCGCGCCTGTAACGGGCGGCATCGTCGTTCGGGGGGAAGGGACACCCGGAGGGAAGCTCGAGGCCCTTACAGCGCCAGCGCCAGGCCGGGCCTGCTTATGCGCTTTTCGTCCGAAGCGATATCCCTTCGCTGGCCCCGAAGGCTGGGAATAGGCCGAGCCCCCACCTGGAAGGAGTCCCGATGCCAAGCGATCATCGGTCACACGCAAGTGACGCCCCGCCCACAACGAGAAGACGCTCGGCGAGCGGTTGCATGGCTTCCTCGTTCCCGTCCCCGAGCTGGAGCCCCCGATCAATCCGGCTCTGCTGAAGCGCGAGCAGAAGCGCGCCGAGGCGCGGCAGAACCGAGCGCGGACAAGATCACCGCCTTCTCGGGCTCGATGCTGTTCGTCTATCTGCACATCATCTGGTTCGGCTGCTGGATCGGGTTCGGGCTAGAGGACTACCCCTTCGGACTGCTGACCATGATCGTTTCGCTCGAGGCCATTTTCCTCTCGACCTTCGTGATGATCTCCCAGAATCGCGCCGACGCTAGGCGCCAGGTGATCGCGGACCATCAGTGGAAAACCGTTCAGGAGGAGGACAAGCAGAACGAGGAGCTGCTCGACCTCTTGAGGCAGATCCTGACGCTGACCAAGGAGGTTTGCGCTCTTGCGGGTCCGCCTGGCTCAGGCGGCTTGTCACACGCCTCGGATTAGCGCTGGCCGGAACCCGTCGCTTTCCAGAACGCCGCCGTTAAGCGCTGGCCCCGGCGAGCTCGTCGGCCTCCATCCTTGCTAGGGATGCATCGAGCACCGCGTACTCTGCTTCCTCGATCGCCGCGACGGCGTAGTCGATCGCGAAGGCGGCGTCACCCTCGGCGTTCTCCGCCCTCTTGTTCGCCCGGTCGAGGTCATGCTCGGCCCTGCGGTCGGTCATGTCCTCCTTCAATGCCGCCACGTGCTGGCTCCATGAGCGCTGCACGTCGTGCCACCAGGCGGGATTCGGGCCCGATTCGCGTCGGCCGATTCGTGCAGCCTGTCGGCCTGGGCCTGAGCCGATGCGCGGGCGTTCTTGACGTTGGCCTCGAGGTCGGCCTTGGCCTTGCTCTGCGCCGTGGCGGCGTGGTCTTCCGCCTCCTTGGCGCGTGCGGACAGCTTGGTCAGTTCATCCGATAGAGCCATATCAGCTCCCTTCAACAGGTTGTGACTGCGGGTCCTTCGCCCCCGACACGAGACTCAGCTCGCGAACGACCCTCGGTACGCCGACCATACACTCAACGCCCTCCATATATCCAGCGGCAGCGAAGAAGGCCCTCACCACCCGACGTTTGCCTCCGACAATCGCCTGCACATCATCTCTCGGAATGTCCGCTTCCCATGCAAAGCATCTATTTCCGGCGGGCATCAATTCGGGCATCAATCTGAGCGCAAGTGAGAGCAACTCGGGACATCGCGCCGTGCCTGATCCACGCCCGAGCGCGTGCGAGCACCACGCGATGACTCGATCTCATAACCCGGAGGTCGCGGGTTCAAATCCCGCCCCCGCTATACAGAGAACCCCCTGTGAATCAGGGGGTTCTCGTTTGTATGACAGGCCGCGGTAGGTACTCCGTCGTCCCACCATCGTCCCATTCTCTTCCTGGACGCACGGCACCGTCCGCGACGGATCTCACGACCACCTTGACGCACCTGGTTACCGAAGCTGAGGTGACGAGTTAACCGCGCACCCGTCCACGTGGTAGTATTCATATATCAGTCATTACTTATTTATGAACGGAGCAACATGATCACCGATCCCGAGGGCACCGCCGATCTGGCGAGCCGCGAGGTCCGCAGCGGTTCCCGCAACGGGTCACCGACCAAGATTGCCGTAGCGCGCCGGACGTACCCCACCAACCAGGCCGATCTCTGGGACGCGCTCACGAACGCTGAACGCATCCCCCGTTGGTTCCTGCCGGTCAGCGGCGACCTCCAAGTTGGCGGCCGCTATGAGCTCGAGGGCAACGCCGGAGGCGTCGTCGAAAGCTGCGAGGAGCCCAGGTCGTTCGCAGTGACCTGGGAAATGGGACCGATGGTGTCGTCGCTCGAGGTCATGCTCACCCCGGGCGACGCCGGCACCAGCCTCGAGCTGGTCCACGAGGCGCACGTCGACCCCGCCCTCTGGGAGGAGTTCGGCCCCGGTGCGGTGGGACTCGGCTGGGATCTCGCGCTCATGGGTCTGGGGCTCCACCTCGAGAGCGGCGCCGCGGTCGACCCGTCCGAGGGCGCCGCCTTCCCGACCTCGCCCGACGGCGTCGATTCTTCCGGCGGGCGGCGGCGGAGTGGGCCGACGCCGCGGTCGCCGATGGCGACGAGCCGGACGCGGCGAAGGATGCGGCTGGCCGCGCGGAGGCCTTCTACACAACTCCGCCCGAGGACGGTCCGGAGGCTGAGTGAACCGAACCTTCGAGGCTCTCGGCGACTCGACGCGCCGGCACATCCTCGAGCTGCTCCTCCGCGGGTGAGCAGCCGGCGGGCGCGGTCGTCGCCTCGCTCCAGGCTCGGGCGCCGATCTCGCAGCCCGGCGTTTCGCAGCGCCTGAAGGCGCTCCGCGAGGCCGGGCTGGTGACGGTGCGCGCCGAGGGCACGCGGAGGCTCTACGCTCTGGACGAAGCCGGGCTCGATGCCGCCCGGGCGTGGCTCACCGAGCTCGCCGATCCCCTCGGGCAGTTCTCGCAACCGCTTGACGCCCTGGCGACGGAGGTCGCACGCGGCCGCAGGCCTCGGCGGAGGGAAGCCGGTCAGCGCTCCCGCGCGGATTGATGCGCACGGCGGTCGGGGCAGTTCGCAAGCTGCCTGAACACTGACGTCGCTCCTGACGGCAGCCACCGGCCGGTCCCGCGACGGTCACTTCGTCGATCGCCTTGCGACCATCAAGGACACCACAACGCCGGGCAGGATTGCGCCGTTCGCCTCAGAGCGGTAGCCCTCGCCAACTCCCGATAGGGTGGGCCTACCACTCGGAGGAGTGAAAGGACGCGCGATGATGACCGGGGCCCCTGCCCGTCCCGGAAGCGGCGAGTCGACCGGTACGCCTCACCGACCGCGAAGCCGCGCAGGTTCAGCGGGCAAACGAATCCGGCAACCAATCAGTCGTCTTCATCCACGGGCTCTGGCTCCTGCCCTCGAGCTGGGACAATTGGGCGCGGGTCTTCGAGGAAGCCGGCTACTCGGCCGTTCAGCCCCCTCCTGGCCCGACGACCCCGAGACCGTCGAGGAGGCGAGGGCGAATCCGGACGTCTTCGCCAAAAAGACGCTCGGCCAGGTCGCCGACCACACCGCCGACGTGATCGGGCAGCTCGACCGCCAACCGGCTGTGCTGGGCCACTCAACTGGCGGTCTGCTGGCGCAGATGATCGCCGATCGCGGCCTCTCCGCCGCCACGGTTGCCCCATCGCCCCGGTCCGTTTCGCGGCGTGCTCCCGCTTCCGCTATCGGCGCTGAAGTCGGCCTGGCCGGTGCTCGAGAAATCCGCTCAATCGCGGCCGCGCGATCACGCTCACCCTCGATCAGTTCAAGTACGGCTGGGCAAACGCGCTCACCGACGAGGAGGCGAAGCAGCTGTACGACGAGTACCACGTTGCCACGCCCGGCGTTGCCCTGATGCAGATGGCGAACGCAAACCTCAACCTGCGCACCGAGGCGAAGCTCGATCCGAGGAACCCCCAGCGTGGTCCGCTGCTGATCATCGAGGGCGAG
>CAWCRN010000001.1:0-28875 GCA_963797835.1 uncultured Solirubrobacterales bacterium | reverse complement strand
CGACGGGCTGACCGTGATCGACACGATGCTCGGGGGCTCCGATGGCAAGACATCGCCGGCGCCGAGGCAAGCGGTACGCTTATCGTCCGCATGTCCTCACCCACGCCGACGCCGACCACATCGGCTCGCTCGACCCGCTGAAGGAGGAGCTTCCCGAGGCAGAGGTGATGATCTCGGCCGCGATGCACGGCTCTTGGCGAAGGAGATGAGCCTCGATCCGGACGAGCCGAAGGACAAGCTCCGCGGCGGCTACCCGGGCGCCAAGACGAAGCCTGACCGTACCGTCGAGGCCGCAGATCGGTCGGCTCGCCGAGGTGATCGCGACGCCGGGCCACACTCCCGGCCACGTCGCCTTCCTCGACTCCCGGGACCGCACGGTGTATTGCGGAGATGTCTACTCGACCGTCGGCGGCACCGCCACCTCGGCGAAGCTGAACCCGCTCTTCCCGCTGGCACTGTCGACCTGGCACCGTCCGACGGAGCTGGAGAGCGCGCGATCTTTGCGCGCCCTCGAGCCCGCGCGGCGGCACCCGGGCACGGCAAGGTGATCGAGAGCCCGCTCGAAGCGATGGACCGGCTATCGCGCGCGGGTCCTAGGCGCCGCAGCCGCGTGTGGACGCCGGGCATGGGGCCCGTAGGCTTGGCCTCGCGTGAGCCATACTCGAGACGTGCGAGCACCCGACAAGCGGGGCGGCGTCGCCGTCGTGACCGACAGCACCTCGTACCTACCCCGGGCCTTGGTCGAGCGGTGGGCGATTCGCGAGGTCAGTTTGTATGTCGGCTGGGACGGTGACCTTCGGCCCGAGCATCAGTACAGCGATCTCGATGCGTTCTATGCGCGGCTGCGCGAGTCGCCCGTGCTGCCCACCACATCGCAGCCCTCGGTGGGAGACTTCGTCGCCTGTTTCGAGCCGCTCGTCAGCGGGGGACGGGACGTTGTCTCCATCCACCTGGCCAGCGGCCTGTCGGGGACGTGCGAGAGCCGCGACCGAGGCAGCGCAGATCGTGGCTGACAAGGGGTACCCGGGCGCGGCTGGAGGTGGTCGACAGCCAGACCGGCGCGGGCGGTCTGGGTTGCCTGGTCGTGATCGCGGCGCGCGCAGCCGAGCAAGGCGCAGAGCTCAACGCCGTGGTCGATGCCGTTCGCGACGCACGTGAGCACCTCGAGATGTGGTTTTGCCTGGACACTCTCGAATACCTGCGCCGCGGCGGACGCATCGGCGCGGCGCAGGCGATGCTGGGGACGGCGCTCAAGGTGAAGCCGATCCTGACCTTCGGCACCGAGATCACCCCGGTCGGCCGCGTCCGAACGCGGCGCCGGGGGTTGGAGCGGATGGGCGCCTACCTGGATGAGCTGCACGACCGCGGCGCGGAGGACTGGATCGTGCAGCACGCCCAGTCGCGCGAGGACGCCGAGCGTCTGGTCTCCCAGGGCACCGCGATCTTCGGCGCTGGGCCGCTGTTCTGCACGCAGGTGGGACCGGTGCTCGGCACCCACCTCGGCTCGGGAGTGCTCGTCGGAGGCATGGTGAGCTGAGTCCCCGTTCTCAGGAAAGTCCGATGGGGGTCCGGGATTTGAACCCGCGACCTCCGGGTTAGGAGATCCCTCGAGGCGGCTCTACCAGCCGCTGTGACCTGCTCTCAGGCACGATGAGGTCGTCTCAGGTCAGCTGAGGTGCGCTCCGTTTGGTACCTCGGCTGGCACCACGCGGCCGCGAAGTTCCAACCCGGGAGTTGAGCATCTACGACAGGAAGCGCTTGCGCCAAGCGTCGAAGAGGCGAAAGGCGTTGCTCCGGGCCGTCGCCTCGAGCTCGGGGTCGAGCAGCGAGTCCAGCTCGATGCCCAACTCGGCAAAGCGCTCGTCCTCGTGCGCCCAGCCCTGGGCGACGTCCGGCGTGACCTCGGGGTGGAACTGGATTCCGACACTGCGACCCTGCGCGAACACGGTCGGCGTGCCGTTTGAGCGGGCCAACTCGGTGGCGTCGGGCGGCAGCGAGAACACCTCGTAGTTGTGGTGGTACCAGGCGCCGACGGGGACGAGATCGGGATCGGCGCTCTCGGGCTCGAACCAGCCAATAAAGGGCGCCTCGGCGAGCGAGATCTCACCGCCGAGCGCGACGGCGAGCGCCTGGCTGCCGAAGCAGATCCCGAGCGCCGGCACTCCCTCGTCAGTGGCCCGCTCGAAAAGGCGGATCTGCTCACCGATCCACCCCGGCTCGGTGTCGGCCGCCGAGTGCCAGGAGCCGAAGGCTGCGAGCCACGCGACCTCGCGGGGATCGGTGGGGGGCCTCTCCCCGCGCTCCCTGCGCACGACGTCGTGCTCGATGCTCCGCGCCTGAAGCCAATCGCCGAACAGGCACGCCGCGCCTACCTCGTGGTGCTCGATGATCAATCCGCGCGTTGGCATCGCGCGGCCGAGGCTACGGCTTCACCGCCAGGCCCTCGATCTCGACCCTGGCGCGTGGGTCGATCAGGCCGCTTACCTCGACCAGGGTGCTGGCCGGGTACTGGGCGTCGAACGTGTCTCGGAACACCGGCGCCAACTCCTTCAGCTTGGCGCGATACTCCTCAACGTCGGTGACGTAGATCCGCATGAGCAGGATGTCGTCGGCACCTGCCCCGACGGCGCCCAGCGCCTCCAGGAAGCGCGCCATCGCGGAGGCGAACTGCTCCTCCAATCCACCCTCGCCTGCGAGTGCCTCCTCGCCCGGAAGCTGCCCGGCGATCGCGACCATCCCGGCGCCGCTGGTGACGTCGCTGTACCCGCGGGGTCGCTCCCGCTCCTGCACTTCGTGAGTCCTGACACCCATTGTTGCTCCTTCCGCTTCGTTTGCCCGCAGCCACCGCCGCTCCGCGTCGTCCCATGGCCGGATCGCCTGCATCGGCGGAACTGTGGCCAGCCCGCTGCGCGTGTCGGGCGAGACCGCGTCGCGGGTCACGGTCACGTCTACGACCGTCGGAGTGTTCTCCAGCGCCCGCTCCAGCGCCGGGCGAAGCTCGCCCGGTTCCTGCACCCGCTCGCCGTGGGCGCCCAGCGCCTCCGCCAGCATGCTGTAGGCGGCGGGCCCGAGCTCGGTCCCCCGCACACGCCCCTCGTAGTTCTCGAGCTGGTCGTGGCGCTCGATGTTCCACGCGCTGTTGTTGACCACCACCAAGACCACGTCGGCGCTCTCGCGCACGGCGGTCTCCACCTCCATGGCGTTGAGTCCGAACGCGCCGTCGCCGATCACCGCGATCACGCGCCGGCCGGGGAAGGCGAGCGCCGCCGCGTTCGCGAACGGCGCCCCGACACCGAGACACCCGAACGGGCCGAGGTCGAGGTAGGTGGGCGTTCGCAGCGCCACCCTGGCGAACGCGAGGATGTCGCCTCCGTCGGCGATCACGATCGTCTCCGGGTCGATGAACTCGTTGAGTACGCCGATCAGCCTGTAGGGGTGCATGTGGCCGTCCTCACCGGGAGGTTCGTTGCGAAGCCGCTCGGCAAGCCGGTCGGCCTTCTCGGCGTTCTCGGCAATGACGGCGCGCCGCCAAGCGCGGTCCGGGTTCTCGGGGCAGGGGGCGAGCGCGGTCAGGTCGGCGAGCGCCGCGGAGACGTCAGCGCGAAGCTCGACCTCGGGGCGCCGGTTCCGGGCCAACTCGTCGAAGGTGCGGCCAACGCGCAGGAACCTCGCCCCGGGCATGTACACGGCGGCGGAGCCAAAGGCGAGCTCGAAGTCGAGGCTGCGGCCGAGGGTGATCACGAGGTCGGCGCCGCTCATCGCGCTCGCCCGCGCTGCCGGGACGTACGCCTCGGCCTCCGCGGGCACCGCCCCCTTGCTCTCGCGAGTGTCAAGGCAGAGCGCCCCACTTGCCTCGACGAACTCGGAAAGCGCGGCCGGGTTGTCCCTGACGCCGGCACCCGCGATCACAAGCGGCCGGCGGCTGCGGCGTATCAGCGCAGCCGCCTCGGAGATCGCCTCGAGCTGGGGCGAGAGCGGCGCCCGGCGACGGGGGCGGAAAGCCTCCTCGCGCCCATATGGCGGCGGCACCAGCGCGCGCAGCACGTCGGCCGGGAAGTCGAGGTAGGCGGGGCCCGGGGGGCCCTCGTCGCCGATCGCCCGCGAGATCGCCAGATCGAGCGCGCCGAGCGCGTGGCGGGGATCCGCCACCGTGCGCGCGAGCCGGGTCACCGGGGCGACGATCCCGACCTGGGGCGCCTCCTCCAGGGCACCCATCCCGGCCTGCGCGGCGGGCGGGATGGCGGAGATCACGAGCAGCGGCGAGTGCGCCGCATCGGCGCAGGCGATTCCGGTGACCGCGTTGGTCAGCCCCGGGCCGGTGGTCACCACCGCCACCGCCAGCTCGCCGGTGAGGTCGGCCTCGGCCTGCGCCATATGGACCGCGGCGCACTCGTGGCGGGTCGAGACGATCCGCACCCCCGCCCGGTCGAGCTCGTCCCAGATCGGCTTCACATGCCCGCCGGGAAGGCCGTAGACCCGCTCCAGCCCGCGGGCGGCGACGAGGCGGGCGATCGCATGGGAGACGGTCTCGGGACGGGAGAGGAATTCGGCCGGCAGGCTCGCTGCCGCGGCTTCAGGTGCCCTTCTCGTGCTCATGCTGCTGGAGAGTGGCGCATCGGCGGCGGGGTCACCGGCCGGCCGGGGAAGAGCGGGCCGGCCGGTGAGACCGCCAGCGTCGCTCAGCCCTTGCCGGGCGCCACGCCCGGCGAAACCGGGCTCGCCGCGACCGGCTCCGGCTCCCCGGCCTCGTCGAACTCGGCCGCGTGCGGAAGATGCATATCGATCCGCTCGCGGCTCGCCCGGCCGCTGATCAGGTAGTAGATCGCCGCGACGATGAAGGTTCCCGCGATGAAGACGACTCCGGACCATTTGTTGTACCAGACGTCCTCACCCCTGGGCCAGGCAATGTTGACGAGCAGCGCGGTGCCCAGCACCATCGCCCCGATGTAGACCGGCGGAGCCCAGGCGCCGAGCGACCAGTTGGCGGGCTTCCAGTCGCCCGCTGAGTCGCTTGAACGTCGCGGGCCACACGACCATCTGGTAGGCGAAGAACAGCGCGCTCAGACAGGCGACGGCGATGATCGCGATCCCGTCGGTGTTGATGATGATGATCCCGGAGAGCACCGCGACCAGGATCGTCGCGGCGACCGGGACGCGGGTGCTCTCGGGCACCGTCTGGAGGAAGCGCGCGAACGGGAACTTCCCGTCGCGCGCCAGCGAGAAGACGATCCGCGAGGTGAGCGCCTGGTTGGCGATGGTGCACACGAACACCGCCACGATCACGAACACAAGGAACACGTCGTAGATCGCGGGGCTGAGCGTGCCCTCGATGATGTACTGGAGCGGCACCGGCGCCGCCAGCGCCTCGGCCACGTCGGGGATCGCCCACACCGCCGCGAGCAGGAACGCCATCCCGACCGCGAACGTGGTCACCAGTGACGTGACGGCGGCCCTGGGGATGACCCGCGGGGCGTCGTGCGTCTCCTCGGCCATGTCGGTGGTCATCTCGAGGCCGGTGTAGGGCCAGGAGCCGAACAGCATCGCAGCGAGGGCGACCGGCAGGAACTCCGAGCCCGGCGGCAACGCCCCGCCGCTGGTGAAGACGACGTCGGCATCCTGGTTCCCGAACCCGACCACAAAGAGCAAGATCGTCAGGCCGACCATCGCGATCACCTCCGCGATCGCCCCGGCGGAGGCGACGGTTGACGCGAGCGTGATCCCGACCACGTTGATGATCGTGCAGAAGGCGAGGATCCCGAGCCCCCACCCGACCTGCTGTCCGGTGGTCAGGACCTCATCGAACAGCGATGCGACGATGGGCGCGATCCCGAAGCACACGGCGGCAACGATCGCGATCTGCGAGGCAGCGTAGAGCCACCCCACGAAGTAGCCGTAACGGGGGCCGACCAGGCGGCTGGCCCACTGGTAGAGCGCCCCGGCGAGCGGCATCGTCGAGCCGAGCTCGGCGAACACGAGCGTGACCAGGAGCAGGATCCCGAAGCCCACTGCCCAGGTCCAGATGAAGGCGGTGCCCCCGGTGAGGAGGCCGAACGCGAACAGCGTGAATATGGCCGTGGTCACCGACGAGGTCGAGATGTTGACGTGCCGTCGATCGGACCACTCCCATCACCCGTCGCAGGACCGGCTGGTAGCCCAGCCGCTCGATCATCTCGGCCTCGGACGCTTCCGCTCCCGGCGTGGTGGTGGCTCCAGGCGGCGTGCTCATTCTTTTCGTCCCCTCTCCTCGTGCCTCTAGCCGACAATCGCGGCCTAGCTGATTAGGACAATGCGACCCTAGCCGATATAGTCACCCGGTGTCAAGAGGCAGATTTCATGGCCCCCGATAGACCTAGACCGCTAGGCCAGTCGGCCTTCACTGCGGTGCCCCCGGAGCCGGCGGAGCCGGTCGCCTCGGTCATCGACCCCGATATCCGCGGGATGCCGGTCCTCCCCGACGACCGGCCCTGGATCCCTACCTTCTACGGCGAGCAGAAGTACGTGCGCCTCAACCTGACCACCGGCGAGTGGGTCCTCTTCGCGCGCATCGAGTCCGATCAGCAGGTCCCCTACCACAAGCACCATGGCGGCCTCAACCTCTACGTGCTCGAGGGCGAGCTGAACTTCGTCGACGAGGACTGGATCGCGGGCCCGGGCACCTACGTGTTCGAGCCCCCCGGCAACACCCATGTCGAGCTGAGCGAGAAGGGGGTGCTGATGCTGGTCTGGAGCCAGGGGCCGCTGGAGTTCCTGAACCCCGACAACACCCCGGTCGAGGTGCGTGACTGCGTCGCCTGGAAGGCCGAGATCGAGCGCTACCACGCCGAAACGGGAACACCGATGCCGCCGCCCCCGGGCTATTTCTTCTGAGTTGGCACCGCCCGGCCTCCGCCTCGACCCGGCCGGATCCCCCCGCGGCGTTGCCACGCGGAGGGGCGAGATCGCCTACTGGGAGGCCGGCCAGGGACCGCCGATCCTGTGCCTGCACGGCTTCCCCGACCACCCAGCGGGGATGATGCCGGTAGTCGCGGCGCTGGCCGGCGCCGGGCACCGAGTGATCTGCCCCGCGCTGCCCGGATACTGGCCGTCCTCGGCGGTCGAGAACGGCGACTACTCGATTCCGGCCGTCGTCGCCGACCTGATCGACCTGCTCGATCGCCTTGAACTCGATCGCGTCGCCCTAGTGGGCCACGACTGGGGCGCGTGCCTCGGCTACCACCTCGCCGCGCGCCATCCCGAGCGCCTCGAGGCACTGGTTGCGCTGGCGGCGCCACACCCCGCCGGGTTCGAGGTGCGCCGGACCGTGTTCGCGGAGCAGCGCACGGCGTGGTACGCGATCCTGCTCGGCTACGCGCCCGGCGCCGCGCGGGTGGTTCGCGACCGCCGCTGGCTGACGGCGCTGGTGCAGAGCTGGTCGCCGGGCTTCCACTGGCCCGAGTGGCCGGAGGTGGCGGAGTTCCTTGCCCAGCCCGGCGTGCCGGAGGCCGTGTGCGCCTACTACCGGTCCGACCTGGACGCCGAGCTCGAGCTGGAGCCGGTGCGCGTGCCTGCCACGGTCATCCATGGCGGGCAGGACGGGTGCATTCGGCCCGTCGCCTTCGGCGGCCTCGAGTCGTGGTTCGAGCGGGGCCTCGAGACGCACCTGGTCCCGGCGGTGGGCCATTGGCCACACCTCGAGGACCCCGAGACGGTGGTGCCGCTGATCGAGGCCGCGCTCGGCCCCGCCTAACCCTCCTTCGGCTCGATCGAGTCCCTGGTCGTGGCGAGAGCGTTGTCGAGGATCACGTCCTCGAGCTCGAAGCTGCCATGGGCATCTCGCCATGTGCTCGTTGACCACCTCGAACAGCTCCTGCTCTGAGCCGACCTCGACCTTCCAATCGCACCCGGCGTCGAGGCACTCATAGCGCAGGGCCACCGACTTCTTGCTCATCGCAGCTGCCTCCTCCCTCACCCGGCCACCACGCCGACGACGAAGTCGATCTCGGGGTCGAGGATCTGTTCGACGAGCGTCTCATCGGGCGTCACGCCCATCTCGCGGCAGCGATTCCGGTAGTCACGCACCTTGCGCTCCTGGTACTTGGAGAGGTCGAGCTCAGACATCGTCTTCTGGTACTCGACCAGGCCGACCACGGAGCCCCGGAACTCATCGAACACCTGCGCCACCTCGTCCTCCCACTCGGGGTGCTCCTCCAACAGCAGCCGGATCGCGTGGGTGCCAAACGTGATGTGGCGCCCCTCGTCGGAAAGGATCCTGCGGAACCCATGCTGCAGCGTTGGCAGCGCACCCCACAGGGTGCAGGCGTCGACGACGATCTCGTACGACGGCATCGACAGCACGCCTTCGACGAACGCGCAGTACAGCGTCATGTAGCGCAGCAGGCGGCGCTTTACCTCGGTCTCGTCACCCTCGCGAAGGGCGGCCTCCAACTCGCGACCGTAGCGCGGCAGGTCCTCGTGCGCCACTTCCTTGACCTCGAAGCGCCCAGTTGGGTCCACCGTCTTACCGCGGGTCAGGAAGTAGGGCACGACCTCAGGTGGGTCGAGAATGCCGACCACCCGCTCGTGCCACTGGGCGAAGAACTCGGCGTGCTTGGCCTCCTCCATCGCGAAGGTACCCAGGAACATCACCCAGTCGTAGCGACCCAGGGCACGCGCGGCAACCAGCATCGGAATCACGTCCTCCGCGACGATCTGCTCGCCGGCGAAGAACCGGACCGTGATCCCGAGCATGGCCTTGCGGCGCTCCTCGGAGAGCCCCTTCCAATCCTCGATGTCCTGCGAGTAGTCGAAGTCGCGCGGGTTCCAGATCCCGTTGATGGCCTTCTCGTACTTGCGATAGATCGGCCCGGCCATCATCTCGCGCGTGAAGTGGAAGTACTGCTCCTCCTTCGCGCCCGTGGTTGCCGTTGCCCCGTTGGTAGCCATTAGTCATCTCCTTCCGGTCCACCGATTGCCTGATAGACCGTCTTCGTTTCCGTGTAGGCGTCAAGCGCCGCCGCCCCGAGCTCGCGCCCGAGACCCGAGGACTTGAGCCCTCCGAACGGCGCCGTCACGTGCACCGAGTCGCTCGAGTTGATGGACACGACGCCGGTGTCGAGGGCCTGCGCGACGCGCGCGGCGCGACCGGCGTCGTTCGTCCACACCGAGCCCGAGAGCCCGTACTCGCTGTCGTTCGCGATCGCGATCGCCTCCGCCTCGTTGGAGAACGGATGCAGGGCGACCACCGGGCCGAAGATCTCCTCACGCATCACTGCCATCTCGGGAGAGACGTTGGTGATCAGCGCCGGCTCGAGGTAGAAACCGCTCCGCTCGGGTCGCCGGCCCCCGCACAGGACCTTCGCCCCCTCGGCCCTGGCGGCCTCGATGTAGGCAGCGACCCGATCGCGTTGCGAGGCGGAGATCAGCGACCCGATCTCCGTGCCCTCCTCGAGTGGATCGTCGAGGACGAGCTCTTCGATCCGCTCCCGCAATGCGGTCGCGAGCTCCTCGTGGGCACCGCGCTCGACGAGGACGCGGCTCCGCGCGCAACAGTCCTGGCCGGCGTTCGCGAACGCCGAGTTCACGGCCTCGCCGGCGACGTGCTGGATGTCGGCGTCCGCGAAGATCACGTTCGCCGACTTCCCGCCCAGCTCGAGGGTCAGTCGCTTGAAGCCGGCGCCGCTTCGCTCCATCACCTCACGCCCGACCTGAGTCGACCCCGTAAACGAGATCTTGCGCACATCTGGATGCTCGACCAGCGCCGTGCCGACGGTGGAGCCGCTTCCGACCAGCACCTGGAGGCAGCCCTCGGGCACTCCGGCCTCGGCACAGATCTCGGCCAGGCGAAGCGCCGTCATCGGCGTCAGCGCCGCGGGCTTCAGCAGAACCGCATTGCCGCATGCGAGCGCCGGAGCGACCTTCCACGACGCCAGGACGAGCGGGAAGTTCCAGGGAACGATCGCACCAACCACCCCGATCGGGCGCCGCAGCGTGTAGTGGAACGCGCCTTCCCCCGCCGGAATCGTCTGGCCGAAGTGCTTGTCGATGGAGCCTGCGTAATAGCGGAAGGTGCGCGCCGCGAGGCCGACCTCGCCCCGAGCCTCTCGGATCGGCTTGCCGACATTGCGCGCCTCGAGCTGCGCCAGCTCCTCCGCCTCGGAGTCGATCCGTTCGGCGACCGCCCACAGGATCCGGGCGCGCTCGTCGAGCGAGATGCTCCGCCACTCGCGCTGCGCCCGGCGAGCGGCCTCAACTCGCGAATCGAGCCGATCCGCCTCATCGCGAGGAAGCTCCGCCAGCACCTCCTCGCTGGCCGGCTCGATCACGACCAGGCGCTCGGCCGCGGCCCGCTGGGTGCTGCTTACCGCGGCGATGGCACACCTCCCGCGACCTCTACGAGGGCCTGAAACAGGGTCCCGTCGCGGGCCTCCTCCGGGTGCCACTGGACGCCGAACGCGAAGTGATCGGGATCAATCGCCTCGGCCGACTCAACCACGCCGTCGGCTGCCCGCCCGCTGACCCGAAGCTCGTCGGCAACCCGGTCGAGCGCTTGGTGGTGATGGGACGGCGCGGCCGCCGCGGCCCCGAGCAGCTGATGCATCCGGGTCCCCGGCTCGAAGCTGATCTCGTGATCGTCGAACATGCCCGGCCGGAGCCGGTGCTCGGGCGATGCCCCCGCCGCCGCCAGGTCGGGGATCAGGGTCCCGCCGAGGGCCACGTTCAGCACCTGGAGCCCACGGCAGATGGCAAAGGTCGGCGTCCGCCGCTCCCACGCAAGGCGCGCCAGATCGATCTCAAACCGGTCGCGGACGGGGTTGTGGAGCTCCCGCTCGTGCTCCCCGGGACCGTCCTCGCGACCGTACTCGAGGCCACAGACGTCCTCGCCGCCGGAGATCACCAACGCGTCGAGCCGGTCGAGGAGCGCCCCCAGCGCCGCCTCGCCGCGGTTCAGCTGCGGTGGCAACAGCACCGGGCTTGCACCGGCGCTCGCCAACACCCCTGCGTAGGTCGAGGGCGCGAACGCGATCGGCTCCTCCCAGCGGCCATGGCGGACGACCTCCGAGTAAGTGGTGATTCCGATCAGGGGTGCCATCGGGCGTCCGTCCTACGCCGCCGCCTCCGCAGCGGAGCCGGGAGCCGTCGAGCCCGCGCCTGCCGCGCGCTCGATGGGCCGGAACCAGCCCATGGTCAGGCCGCCGTCGACCGGGACCGAGATCCCGGTCAGGTACTCGGCGTCATCGGAGGCCAGAAACGCGACCACGGCAGCCACGTCCTCGGGCCTCCCGACGCGATCGAGGGGGATGCAGTCCACGATCCAGCGGGCGGCATCGTCCTGGGCCAGTGTCTGGCTCGTCAGCGCCGTCTCGATGATCCCCGGGCGCGATCGCGTTCACCGTAACCCCCGCGGAGGCGAACTCGAACGCGAGTGCGCGAGTCATCAGGTCGAGGCCCGCCTTCGAGGCGTTGTAGTGGGGCTGGACGTGCCCGCCCGTGGACAAGGAGCCAGTGCGCCTCCATCGAGGTGATGTTGATGACCCGTCCCGCGTCGCTCGCGCAGAGCAGCTCGTAGGCGGCACGCGTACAGCGGTACGGTCCCAGCAGGTTGACGTCGAGCACGTGCTCGAACCCCTCGGTGTCGAGCTCGGGGAAGGTCCCCGGATCGACGATGCCGGCGTTGTTGACCAGGATGTCGAGCTGCTCGAGGCCCGCGAACACCGCTGCGATCTCATCCTCATGAGTGATATCCGCAGTCACCGGGCGCGAGCGCTCGCGCGCCTTGGCCGGCCACGAGGCCAGCACCTCCTCCAGCCCGTCGGGGCGGCGATCGAGCAGAACAACCTCCGCGCCCTCATCGGCGAGGCGCCGGGCGATCGCCGCCCCATTGCCCGAGCCGGCGCCGGTGACGAGGGCCACCCGGCCCGCGAATCGTCCGTCCTTCGGCATCGCTCTCTCCTCTCCCTCTCGGCCTTACAAGTAGCGGCTTATCTCCCACGGCGTCAGTGCCAGGCGGTGCTGGTCCGCCTCCCAGAAACGGGTCTCCGCGTAGAAGTTCACGAACTCCTCGCCCAGCAGTTCGCGCGCCAGGCGGCTGTCGTCCAGCAGCGCGACCGCGCCCGGCAGATCCTTCGGGATCTGCTCGATCCCCTCCAGCACGTACGCGTCGCCGTCGACCGGATCGGGCGCCTCGAGCTCGTTCTCAAGCCCGTGCGCGAACCCTGCCAGCGAGGCCGCCAGCGAGATGTAGGGGTTGGTATCGGCGCCGGGCACCCGGCTCTCGATTCGGGTGCTTGCGGGTGTCGTCTCCAGCACCCGAAGCGCGCAGCTTCGGTTGTCGAGCCCCCAGGTGACGGTGTCCCCCGCGAACGAGTGGTCCATCTGGAACCGTCGGTAGGAGTTCACGTTCGGTGCGTAGAACGCCGTGAACTCGCGGAGGGTTGCGAGAAAGCCCGCAATCGCGTGGTGGGCTTCCTTCGAGAGCCCGCCCCCGGGGGCCAGCATCGCCTGCTCACCGTCGGCCGTGCCGTGGCGCAGGCTCATGTGCCAGTGGCCACTCGAGCCGTAGCCGGCAGCGTCGTACTTCGCGATGAACGAAGCTGTCAGCCCCTCGCGCGCGAGCAGCTCGCGCACGAAGTGCTTGTAGAGGAAGGCATTGTCGGCAGCGGTGATCGCGTCTGAGTAGCGGATCGTGATCTCGCTTTGGCCCGGCATCGCCTCGGCGTTCGCCGCCTCGACCGGGACCCTCGCCGCGTCGAGCATCCGGCGCACCAGCCCCAGCACCGGCTCCTCGGCCGCGCCACGGGTGTTGCCGTACGCGGGCCCGTAGGCAAGTGGCTCGAGGTCCACGGGGTCCTGTCGGGCCTTGCCCGGCTCCTCCCTGAAGACCATGAACTCGTACTCGCAGCCGGCCATTGGTTCGTACCCGAGGTCGCGGATACGCTCGACGACCTTGCGCAGCGCGGTCCGCGGCGAGATCACCATCTCCACGCCCTGATGGGTGTAGTAGTCGCCGATCACGGCCGCGGTGACAGGCTCCCAGGGCAGGATCCGCAGGGTGGTCCAGTCGGGCCGTACGTAGACGTCGGGGAGGCCGGTGGAGACGGTCGGGAAATAGCCCTTGTAGGTCGGCCGCGGCGTCATCAGCTCGTCGACCCAGTCGCAGGCGAACAGGTAGTCGCTGAATCCGATCTCGACCTCCTCGCGCGCGAACAGCTCCAACGCGAAGCGCTTGGAGCGAAACTCGGCGTTGGTGTCGGCGGCGCCGATGATCAGCGTGTCGACACCGGCCTCGCGGAGCGCTCCCAGGCGCTCGCCGTCAGAGGCCGCGTCGGGCAGCGCCTCGATCACCTCGCTGTTCAGCTCCGCGGTCATCTGTCCTTGGCCATCTGCTTCCATGCCAACCTCCTCAGACCGCCGAGCGGGTTGGCGCCCGACGCTCGATGAACTCGATCACGTCGTCGGTGTGCGTCCCCGGCCCGAAGACCTCGGCGACGCCGATCGCGCGTAGCGCGTCCGCGTCGCGGCCGGGGATCGTCCCACCGACGACGAACAACACGTCTTCGAGACCGTGCGCCTGCAGCAGCCCGGCGAGGTCGCGCGCGTACTCCAGGTGCGCCCCGGACAGGCTCGACAGACCCAGGACCTCGGCATCCTCTTGGACCACGGTCTGGAAGATCGCCTCCGGGGTCTGGAAGATGCCGGTGTAGACCACCTCCATCCCCGCATCGCGAAGGGCACGGGCGATCACGCGGGCGCCCCTGTCGTGACCGTCGAGACCGGGCTTGGCGACGACGACCTTGATCGGATGTCCGCGGCCGGTGCTCACCTCAGATCTCCGTCGGTGGCCGGTACTCGCCCCAAACCGACCGCAGCGTGTCGCAGATCTCCCCCACCGTGCCGCGTGCGCGAACCGCCTCCTCGATCAGCGGCATCAGGTTGACCCTCAGATCGCCCGCGGCGGTCTCGATCGCGCGAAGCGCGTCGCCAGCGCGGCGTTCCTCTCGCTCGCGCTTCACCTGGGCGAGGCGCTCGAGCTGGCGCTCCCGTGCCTCGGGATCGAGTTGAAACAGCTCGATCCCGGCCGTGGAGCGGTCCTCGTCCTCGAACGCGTTCACCCCGACGATGATCCGCTCGCCGCTCTCCACCTCGGACTGCTGGTCCCAGGCCGACTCGCCGATCGTCCGCCTCACGAACCCGGACTCGATCGCCGGGATGAGGCCTCCGATCTCGTCGATCCGCTCGATCAGCGCCGCCGCCTGTCCCTCCACCTCGTTGGTCAGCGACTCCATGTAGTACGAGCCGGCCAGCGGATCGACGACGTCGGCCGCCCCGCTCTCCTCGAGCAGGATCTGCTGGGTGCGGACGGCGACCTTGATCGCTTCCTCGGATGGGATCGCGTAGGCCTCGTCGAGCGAGTTGGTGTGCATGGACTGGACGCCCCCGAGCACACCAGCCAGCGCCTGAAGGGTCGTCCGGGCGACGTTGTTTAGCGGCTGCTGAGCCGTCAGCGAGACGCCCGCCGTCTGCGCATGCGTGCGCAGGCGCCAGGACTGGGGGTCGCGACAGCCGAGGCGCTCACGGGTGAGCCTCGCCCACAGGCGGCGCGCGGCCCGGAACTTCGCGACCTCCTCGAACAGGTCGTTGTGGACGTCGAAGAAGAACGACAGCCTGCGGGCGACCGAGTCGACGTCGATCCCCCGCGCCGCCGCGTGCTCGAGGTAGGTCAGGCCGGCGGCCAGCGTCAGTGCCAGCTCCTCGATCGCCGTCGAGCCGGCCTCGCGGATGTGATATCCGCTGACGCTCACCGGGTTGAACCGGGGCATCTCGCGGGCGCAGTGCTCCATCGCGTCCACGACCAGCTCGACCGAGGGCTCCGGTGGAAAGATGAACTCGTTCTGGGCCGTGTACTCCTTGAGGATGTCGGCCTGAGCGGTCCCCGTGAGGGCCTCCGCCGCCAGGCCACGCTCGTCGCCCACGACCCGATACATCGCGATCAGCACCGCCGCCGGGGCGGTGATCGTCAGCGAGGTCGAGACGCGCTCCAGCGGGATGCCGTCGAAGAGGGCGTGCGCGTCGACCACGGTGTCGATGGCGACCCCGATCTTCCCCACCTCGCGGGTGAACGTCGGGTGGTCGGAGTCATGCCCGAGGAGCGTCGGTAGGTCGAAGTCTGTCGAGAGTCCCGTCTCACCGTGCTCCAGCAGGAACTTGTAGCGCTGGTTTGTGTCCTCAGCGCGCCCGAAGCCGGCCACTTGGCGGATCGTCCAGGGGCGGCCACGGTACATCGTCGAATGCACGCCGCGGGTGAAGGGGTACTCGCCGGGGTAGCCGATGTCGCGGTCGTAGTCGACCTCGGCGACGTCGGCCGGCGTGTACAGATCGTCGATCTCAAGCCCGGACAGAGTCCGAAACCTCTCGCGCCGTTGCGGCACCCGCTCGCGGTCCGGATCCAGCCGCTCGCGCCGCCAGCGCTGAACGGCGCCGTTCCCGCCCCCGGGGTGCGCGCTCTCATGCGCGCTTCGTTCAGACCCGGCGATATCGTCAGCCCGTTCGGACAACCTCCACCTTTCCATCGAGTATCGCATCGCGGAGCTCGGCCTTAGCGGACTTGCCGATGCCGGTCACCGGCAGCGAGGCGATGACCGCCGCCCCGGAGGGGCGCTTGTGGCTCGCCAGCTCGGCGCGGCAATGCGCCAACAGCTCCGCCGCGGACAGCGTGTTCCCCTGGGCCGGGACGGCGACCACCACCGGCGTCTCCCCCCAGCGCGCGTCGGGGATCCCGACCGCGGCCGCCGCCGCAACGTACGGGTGCCGGCAAGCGACGGCCTCGATCTCCGCCGGTGCGACGTTCATGCCCCCGCTGATGATGAGATCCTTCAGCCGCCCGGTGAGGCGGAGCCGCCGCCGCTCGTCGACCCGGCCGAGGTCGCCCGTCCTAATCGCCCCGTCGGGCGTGAGCGCGGCGGCGGTGGCCTCGGGATCCCGTAGGTAGCCGCACATCCTCGCGGGGCTCATGCAGGTGACCTCTCCCTCCTCACCCTCGGGCACCGGGTCGAGGCTGGTGTCGACGATCTCCACCCGGGAAGTTGGATACGGCACGCCCACTGTCGAGTGGTCGGCACGGAGCTCCTCGGGGCCTGCATGGGTGATCGTCAGCATCTCCGTCATCCCGTAGAACTCGTACGTGCTCACATCGGGAACCCGCTCCCACCAGCGCTCCAGCACCGCAGGTGGCATCGGCTCCGACGCGAACGCGATCCAGCGCAGACGGTTGAGCTGCTCGTGGTCGCCGTGCTCGAGCAGGCGCGCGACGATCGTCGGGACCGCATCCAGGGTCGTTGCCCGCTCGCAGGCCCGCGACACGGCCTCCGGGTCGAAGCGGCGGAGCAGATCGAGTGCCGCGCCGTGAAGCAAGGTGGGCAGCACCTGCTCGGGGATCGAGGCAAAGAAGGGCAGGAACGCCAGGTTCACGTCGTACCGGGAGAACGGCAAGGCCAGGGCAACCTGAACCGCTGCATGGAACAGGGTCGCGTGACTGTGGACGACGCCCTTCGGGGCGCCGGTGCTGCCGCTCGTCAGCAGAACGGTCGCCTCGGCGTCCGGAGCGACCGCCGGCCCTTCGCGAAGCGGCTCCGCCTCCAGCGTGTCAACCGCCCAGGTGGGCTGGGGCAGAAAGGCATCGGCCAGCTCCTGGTCGGCGTCGGCGAGGATGCAGCCGGCCGCGTCGACAAACTCGAGCTGCTCCCGCAGCTCCTCGGGGGGAAGGCGATCGTTGAGCGGCACGACGACGCCACCGGCGCGCAGGACTCCCAGATACCCGGCCAGGTAACCAGGGGCATTGGCGCCGACGATCCCGACCCGGCGCCCGGCGGAGAACGCCGGCTCGGCGAGCAGCGCGGCTCCGGCACGGCCCGAACGCGCCCAAAGCTCCGCGTAGCTCCACACCTCGGCGCCGTCGAAAACGGCGGGCCGGCCCGGCTGCCCTCTGACGACGGCCGCGATCCAGTCCGGTATCGAGACGGGCGCCATCAGCCACGCCCCTCGCGGGCCGCCGTCTCGACCCGGTCCCGCGTCCCCACCACGATCGCTGCTCGGGCGCGAGCCGCGAGCACGGGCGGATCGAGCGGGGTGCCGGCCCCATCGGGGGATCCGGCGATGACGCGGTAGAGCTCCAGATCGATCCGTCGACTGGTCCGCCCCGTGGACCCGATCCGGGCGCGGCCCTCGACGAAGTCGCCGACGAACAGCGGCTCGATGAACTCGACCGACTCGTAGGCGACGCAGAGGCCCTCGTCGCCGCCCTCGCGGATCGCGATCTCGGTCTCGAGGTCGCCGAAGATCTCCATCACCCTGGCGCCGGCGATCAAGCCGTTGCCGTAGCGTGCATCCGGGGGGGCGAAGCGCAGGCGTATGACGGCGGCGCCTGCCACGTTTTGGTTATCTTGAGGCATCCGCAATATGGCCTAGTGAACTGTGCCGCAAGCTATCCGACCGTGACGATGCTGTCAAGGTCCCCGGGCGGTCACTGCTACGACTCGGCGACCAGCCAGCGCGACCCGGCTCCCTGGGAGGAGCGCAAGCACTGGCCTAGTTGAAGCCCCCACACCACGGGCCAAACGCTATGATCGCCGGGCGTGACCTCGATCCGGGTTAGCCACACGTCGGGGGTTCCGATCTACAAGCAGATCGTCGAGCAGATCGAGTTCATGATCGAGGCGGGCCAGCTCTCCGACGGCGATCGCCTCCCGAGCAGCAGGATGCTCGCCAAGAACCTCAGCATCAACCGGAATACCGTGGCCCGTGCCTATCGCGACCTGCGCGAGCAGGGCTACGTGGAGTCGCAACGCCGTCGCGGCATGGTCGTAATCGGCGCTACCAAGGCGCGCGACCGTGCTCAGGCGCGCGTCCGAGCCCGCTCGGTCCTCGCCACGGCGACGCGGGAGTGCGTCGGGCTCGGACTTGCCGCGGAGGAGATCTCGTCCCTGGCCTACCACTTCGGGCTCCATGCCGAGCAGCTCGAGGTGAGGATCTGCTTCGTGGAGTGCAACCGGGATCGGGCCGACTACTTCGCTGAGGAGCTCTCCAGCCGTCTCGACCTCGGCGTCGAGCCGCTGGTGCTGGAGGAGTTCGATCCAGATGAAGCGTTCCAGGTCGACCTGGTATTGACGACGTTCTTCCACCTCACCGAGGTCCGCCGGCTGGCGCGCTCCAGCGGCGCCGAGGTTGTGGCAATTGTGGTCGCACCCCACGTGCGCACTCTGGTTCAGCTGGCGCAGGTTAAGAAGAGCCAGCGGGTCGGGATCCTCTACTCCACCCAGGACCAAGCGGAGGGGATCCGGGACTCCCTCGTGCAGACCGGCCTCAAGGACATCGAGGTTCTCTCACCGGACAACCTGGAAGAGGACTTGGAGGTGGTCGACGTGATCGTCGTCCCGACCGAGATGCCACAGCTCCGCGAGGCGGTCGACGGGCGCGTCGACGTGATCGACTTCGGCAACGTGCTCGATGAGGCGTCGATGCGGATGGTGCGCGAGGTCGTTTCCGAGATCCAGGACCGCAAGGCGCTGACACAGGCAGCCTCCTAGCGTCCGAGGGGGTTTGTCCGAAACCCCCGCGTTAGCAGGGCCTCCGGCCATAGCGGGGGGGAATTTGAACCCGCGACCTCCGGGTTATGAGATCGAGCTATGGCGGAGTGTTGGCACGCGCTCAGGCGTCGCCAGGCACGGGGGGATGCTCTGGGTTGCGCTCACTTGCGCTCAGATTGATGCCCGAATTGATGCCCCGCCGGAAATGGATGCTTCGCATGGAAAGCGTCTAAGTCGACCTGGCACAGCGAACCGACCCTAGGCTCCGGGATATGACGATTCAGCGGATGGACAACGTTCTCATCGTGGTCGACGACCTCGAGGCTGCCAAGGCGTTCTTCGCCGAACTCGGTATGGAGCTGGAAGGCGAGACGCAGGTCGAGGGGCCTTGGGTGGGCCAGGTCATCGGGCTCGACGACGTCCGGGCCGACATCACCATGATGCGGACCCCGGACGGCCACGGCCGGGTTGAGCTGACGAAGTTCCACACGCCGCCGGCGGTCAGAGCCGAGCCCGAAAGCGCGCCGGCGAACGCGCTCGGCATACGACGCATCATGTTCGCCGTTGACGACATCGACGACGTCGTTGCCCGCCTGCGCAGCCACGGCGCCGAACTCGTCGGCGAGATCGCGCAGTACGAGGACATCTACCGGCTCTGCTTTCTGCGTGGCCCTGAGGGCATCATCATCGGACTGGCCGAGCGAATGGCTTAGCTGAGGCTCGCGCAATTGGTTACGGCACCGATTGGACGCTTAGGACGAAAAGCGAACATCCCGTTCGTCCATGCCCTTGCGGCGCGTCCTGCCCATAGCCACAACGCTTGACAGCAGGTGTGGAATAGATAAAGGCGCGGTCGATCAAAGGAGGAGACGATGGCTGATGCCGCACTGTTCATCGGATGGGGCCAGGTGGTGCGCGGACGCGAGAAGCGCGCGGTGCAGGTGTTCAACGAGAGCGTCGAGTACTGGGGAGGGCTCCAGGGCGACGGCAAGATCGAGGACTTCGAGGTGGTCCTGCTGGCGCCGCACGGCGGCGACCTGGGGGGCTTCGCGCTGCTGCGCGGCAGCGAGGACCAGATGAGTGCGCTGCGCGACGACGAGGAGTTCCAGCGGCGCGTCGCGCGGGCCGACCTCATCATCGACTCCCAGGGCGTCGTCGACGCTGCGATCGGCGAGGGGATCGCCCGCGGCATGGCCCAGTACCAGGCTGAGGTCGACGACCTGGACTAGCCCCTGCTCAACATATCGGGAGGCGGTGTATGCCTTAGCGGCGCGTCCTACCTAGCACGCATTAGCTACGGGGCTGATCGCCGTCGCCGATTCGCGGAGAAGCTGCGCTTTGCATGGAACGCGCAACTGTCCTGATGGCGCGCTCGTCGACGTTCCACCGGGTGTAAGTCGCCCAAATAGACTCGCCGTGTCGGCTACAACAACTCGGCCCCGGCGACGCTTGCGGCGCCTGGGCCTAGATTGGGAGGTAATCAATGCGCAGGAAGTCATTGCTCACGGTTGCGGTCTGTACCGCCGCCCTTGCGGGTGCAAGTGCGAGTGCCGCCTTGGCGGGTGAGGTTAAGGGCCCTCCGGGGAAACCAAGTACTGAGACGTCGCCCCCGATCCCGGGTACGTCGGGCCCGACTGCAGCGCCCGCCCATGCGAACTCGGTGTGCGCCTTCTCCGGGCTGAATGACATGATCGTGGGCCAGGGGCCAACCAACAGGATCGTCCAGACTCCCGGCCACTTCATGCTCGCGGGGCTTACGCCTCCCGGCGTTCCCGGTCACGGAACCGGCATTCCCGGGTTCTTCGAGAACGGCTGCAGGGGGGCAGCAACTGAGACACCCCGGTTGGCCCCGGCCAGCGTCGGGGCCAACCTTCATCCGCCTAAATCCCGAGGGCTGCGGGGGTAAGGGCTTCGACGAATGGCGGTGCGCGTGCGAGTCGTTCTGGTCGTCTAGTAGCTCCTACTTGGTTACTCCACGGCCCAAACTGCCGCTTTGCATGGAAAGCAGCACATTCGGTGTCGCGGGATACTGCGGGGGCGATGTCGCAGGAGAACGTGGAGGCCAGCCAACGCGCCGTCGAGGCGTGGAATGCCGATGATCTGGACGCCTTCTTGGCCGAGCTCGATGCCGACGTCGAGTACCACCCCTCGATCGAGCCGGGCCTTGAGGGAAAGGCAACCATCTACCAAGGTCATGACGGTGTGCGAAGGGCATGGCGGGAGTACCGCGGTGAGGCGTGGGAGCGCCTCACCATGCGGCCTCAGAAGGTCCGCGACCTCGGCGAATCCGTCCTGGTGCTGGGTCAGGCGGACCTCACCGCCCGGACGACCGGCATCGAGTTCAGCCAGGAGGTCGGATCGCTCATCGAGTTTCGAGGGGGGAAGGCCGTTCGCGTCCGCGACTTTCTGACTCATGCGGAAGCCCTCGAAGCCGCCGGGCTGCGGGAGTAGCGCTTCGGACGAGAAGCGGTACTCCGCTGACGGTCATGCGTGGACCCGCACCAGCGCGAACGTGACGGTGCTAGCTAGGGGAGAAGGCGATATGGCCTAGACGATGCCCCCTGCTCATCCACTACTTGCACCCTAAACGGGGGACAAGCGCGACTAGGATGGCGCTCCGCTTTCACGCCGGAAGCGGGACAACGCAGAGGAGGGTCTCACGCCATGTACGTCGCCGAATTCACCTTGCACGCCAAGCCCGGCCATTTCGAGCAGGTCGCGGAAATTTACTCCGAGTTCGCCGCCGGCTTCCTCAGCGAGCATCCTGCACTCGAGACGGTGCTGATCCTCGGTGACGAGGCGGGCGGTGTGGTGCGCGGCGTGGGGGTGTGGACGGATCGGGAGGCCGCAGACGACGTCAACAGCGACCCCGAGTTCGCTTCCTTCAACGACAGGATCGGGCCGCTGCTGTCGAGTCCATCAGAGCGGGTGGAGCTGCAGCTCCTGCACTACCACGCGCGGTAGCGCACTTCGGGTCGCGCGGAGCGCGTTCGCCTAAGAGCGCGTGGTCGGTCGGGCCGTAAGGACGGTCGAACCCATCAACGGCGGTAGGCGATGAACTCCTCCGCCACGCGCATGGTCGTCAGCATCCCGGCTTCGGCAGGTAGGAGCCGTCTGGCTGAACCTGGGCCGGATCAAACCCTCCGCAGTACGCCTCCGTGTCACTGATTGCCTGACAGTCCGCTGCTGTCGCTGAGTTATCGGCGGCCAGTGGACAGAAGGTCTCCTCTGAGGCTGCGGCCGCGGCTTCGGCTGCGGCCGCGGCCTCAGCAGCCGCCGCCATCTCGGCCTCAGCTTTGGCGCGACCGGCACCCCCGCCACGTGGTTCACCCGCTGAAGCACCTTGGTGGCGGCCGGACTCAATTCCCTCGCTTAGCCCCCGTTTCTCGGCGTGACTGTAAGCGGCCCGCTTGCTGGCGGCGAGGGCATGCACGTAGGGGTTTCGGCTCACTCGGGCGTGCGAATGGGGAGTTGGGACGGGCCAGCGAAAAGCCAGCCCGTCCCGTTCCCCATCGATGAGAGCGTCTCCCCGGGCGTGCTTCCGCACCGCTCTCACGTCTGATGTTGTATCGTGTTGGTTGTAACTACACGACAGGGTGCATTTGTTACAGACAAGAATACGAAACGCATATGAGCCCAGGATCTGCGGGCGCCCGAGCTCATGTCGCGCCGGTCGGATAGAACTGCGGGCATGAAGGCCGAGGAGGTCGCGCGTCCCCTACTGCCCTGGCTGGGGCGCGCCTGTCGCCAGGCGCGAGAGGACCGAAGCGTCGTCCAGGTCAAGATCGCGGCGGCGATCGAGGTAAACCAGGCGACGATCGCGCGCTTCGAGGACGGCATCGCGTGGCCGCGGCAGCCCGAGGAGGTCCTGATGGCCTACGCGAGCGAGCTCGACATGGACGTGCGGCTGCTCTGGCTTCACGCCTTCGTCCTGTGGCTCGAGCACGATCCGGTCCTGGACAAGGAGAGCCAGGAGCAGATTCGGGCCGCGCTCAAGCGCCTGCAGATCTAGGTCCCCAGGGCGTCCGGGTCGATGCCCCGATCTGCTCACTGAGCATCCATGAGCGCGTCACGACCGGTCGGAGTCCCGGGGCGATGGCGCTAGAAAGAGAGGAGCAGCGGTGAGCGTAATCGAGTTCCAGAACGACGACGACGGCTATGTCCAGTGGCAGCACGAGCACGGGCACGACGGCTTCGTCGTGGCCTTGTATGCGGATCGGGACCCGGCTCGCGGCTGCCTGCACCGAGCAGATTGCGATCACGTCCAATATCAGCAGGGCGTCCAGGGCCAGCCGCTGACGGCGAACCCGAAGATCTGCTCGACGAGGCGAGGCGAGCTCCGGCGTTACCACTCCCACGCCTGTCTCGCCTGCGATCCTGGGCCGTGATGTACCGCTACGTCATCGAGTCAGCCGCGAGAACGGCCTCCCGACCGAGTGGCGCACCGTCTACCGCCCGACCTGAACTGAGAATCAAGGCTGCCTGCCTACGCGGCGAGCGTCGCACGCTACACGTCTGCGAGGCTGACCGACTCCATGACCTTGCGGGCAATCTGCTTCCCCCTGCTCAAGTCTGGCCCCGAGGCGAGCACGCCCCAGCCACCGCCCTGGCCGTCCTCGACCAGGTAGTCAACGCACGGCTGGCCGTTGCATTCCGGGAGCAACTCGCTCGTCGAAAAGACATACTCGGTCGCGTTGCCGAACGCCGGGTGCGGGACGCTTCGCATGCTCTGGTAGCTACCCCCGAGTTGAGGCACCTCGTACGGCGTGCGGTCTATCACCAAGGTGCTGCCGTCGGGCCCGTTCACGGTTGTACGAAGTAGCGCTCCCCCGGTCGGGAACGACTCCGACGGATCCGACCAGTCGGGGCCGCTCGGGATCTGCGCCGCGTAGTAGTAGCCCTCGTCGCTCGGGACGTAGGTCGTGTATTCGACGTGCTCAACCGGCGACGGCGGCGCCGTTGTGCCGCGGTCAGTGCTTTCACCGCCGCTCGCAGGTTCGCTCGTGACCGCGGCATGCTCGGAAGGTCCGTCGGGAGCAACTCCCGTCTTATTGCTGTCGCGCAGCGTCAGCGCCGCGACACCGCCGGCGGCGGCCAGGGCGATCAGAAGCACGATGACCCCGCCTGCGATCAGAACGCCGCGCGAACGCGAGCGCCGTCGCGGCACTTCCTCCGCCGATTCGGGCGAAATGGGTGGCAGCTCCGCGGTCTGGGTGTCCGCACGCGGCGCTGACGCGCAGCCGAACACGGCGCATCCGCCGTTTTCCTGCCAGCAATCCTCGTGGTGCGGAGCGCCGCACGTGGGGCAGTCGTGAGCGCCGCCATCGGGCGCCGCATCCGCGCAATAGGGACAGTGCTGCTTTACGGCTGTAGTCATGGTCACTCCGGAGTAGTGGTTGTCATTGTGGGCTCGAAATCAACTCTGGCTTCGTGTCGCTTCACGACCTCGCCGTCGCGCCAGACGAACGTGCCCTCCTGGCGGGAGATGGGATCGATGACGTGGGCGAATTGCCACCAGGAGTCAAAGAAGCTCCGATGGATGAACTGGTCGGCGTCGGAGAGGAAGATCCCGAAGCCAGGGTGGCTGTGGTACCAGCCGACGATCTGTTCTCCGGCGAACCGGCGATCCAGCTCTTGATGGACCTGCTCCCATGCGTCGTGGGTGAACGTCACGGCCGCAGCTCGCTGGACCGCGTCGAGCGCGGGAATCGCGCCGCAAACGGCTACGGAGTAGTGGTCTGCCGGCCTCCCGACCAGAACGCCGCCCACCTCGCGATCAAGACTTCGAAATACGTGCCGATAGATCTCGTCGCCGATCGCGTCGTCCAGGACGATCACCCGTCGAAGCGCCCGCTCAGACATGACCGCGAAACGGGGAGGCGTCGGGGTCAACGAGCAGGAAGCGCCGTGCGGCGCCGTTGACCATCGCGACGACGTCGCCGCCGGGGAGGCCGACGTCGCGCGGCGTCCGATCGAGCAGGTCAGATCCCTCGGTGATTTGGTGGACGAGCTCGAGTCTGCGCTCGCCGCCGCACCCAGGGCAGATCGCGGCACCGCGTCGAACCGCGGTGATTGGCAGGTCGACCGACTCCCTCGTGTCGCAGGTTGAGCAGCGGAGCGCGTGAAGCACCTCGCGCTCGAGCTCGAGATGGGCATCGCGACCGAGCTCGGCCGACGCCCGCTCGAGCATCTCGGCGAACGTCGTTGCGGCTGTCACCGGCTCAACGCCGTCTAGGTCGTAGGTGTCGCGTGACATCACGTCGTCGCGTGCCGTATAGGTGACGACGTAGCTGTCGTGCGTAATGCCGTTGAACATGAATCCCTTGCCGGCGAAATCACTCGGAATGCGGTCGGCGTGCAGCAGCTTCACGGCCTCCTGGGCCTGCATCCCGGCGATCACCGATGCTGACGTAGCCGTGGTCGGGACCTTCCCGGACTGCACGTCCTCCTCGCTCAGCAGCGTGCAGGCGCGGCGCCGTGCGAGCAGTACCTGCTCCTCGTCGCTCAGGGTCGACTCGTAGTCGGCCGAGTGCGGCGGGACGAAGACGCGCATTACCCCCATCAGGCCCTCGATCGCCCCGTCCACCCACGGAGTCGTGGTCCTCCAACACGCAGCATTGAGGAACAAACGCGCCTCGCGGTTGTCGAGTGCTCCGAGCACGACGTCAGCGTCCATGAAGGCTCCGAGTCCCAGCGAGTGGCGGACGTCACCGTGGACCCCGACCGCGTGGACGTCCGGATTCAGCTCCATTGCGCGTCCGGCGAGCAGCGGGGCCTTGGCGCGGCCTTCGTCCTCGGTCCGGAACATCACGCAGCGGGCGAGGTTCGAGGGCTCAATCTCGTCGAGGTCGACGATCACGATTGAGCCAACACCCAGCAGCGCCAGGTTCTTGACGATCTCGTTGCCGAGCGCACCGGCGCCGACCACCAGCATCCGGCTCGCGGCGAGACGCTCCTGGTCCCACCACGTGATCAGCGACTGGCGGTGGTACCGATCCTCGGTTTCGATGACCTCGATCACGTCGATCGCTTCATCGGGCTAGCCCGCCGTGATTTCCGGGACGAGCCGGACGACGTCGCCCTCGGCGACCCCGGCGTCCACCAAGGACTGGTTGTCGTTGATCTGGCGCCCGCTCTGCTTGTGGTGGAACTTGTACGAGAGCGGCTGGCCGTCGGGGCCTACTCGTGGCAGCGCCATCAGCTCGACGAGACGCGAGACGATCCGTCCCGCGGCCGCGTTCGAGGGCACGGAGGCATCCTCGGTCTTGCTGCCAGTGGCATCTATAACGGTGATGTCCATTTTCTCCTTACCTCTTGTTGTTCGTGTTCTTCAGGACGACGAGCGGCTCTTCATCGGTGGCCGAAGCGCCGGCGGCGGCGGCGGGGCCGCAATCAGTGCGAAGCGTCTGCGCATCCGCGGCCGCAGAAGGCCGGCGCAGAGCCAGATCGTGAAGACGAGGAGCGCGAGCCCGGCGAGTGCGACCACGAAGGGAGCGCTCCCAAACCCGTCCCGCTCCGGGAACAGTTCGCCGACGCCGGCCTCCCCCTCGAGCGAGGCGACGCGGCGTACGGGAATCCCGGTTCCCTCGGCCGCGCCAGCTCCGACCACCGCCGTGACGTCGCCCGCGTCGTCGAGCACGGGGGCGCCGGCGTAGTCATCGACCTCGTCGATCTCCATTCGCCATCCACTCGCCGGACTCGCCGCTGCGGACCCCGCAAGACCGTTCGCTGCTCGAGAACCTTCTCGTCCAGGGTTATCGCCACCGCGACGACGGCATCCTCGGCCTGCGCCGCGACCTCCGTCTCCTCCAGCGGCGGAATCGCGGTGTTCGAGCGCAGGATCGCCAGGCCACTGTCGGTGTCGACCGCGAGCACGTCGGCACTTGCTGCCGATCCGTCACCACGAGTCAGCTTGACGCTTCCGGCATCGCCGACGACCTCCGAGCTGGTGACTATGCGACGCGGATGATCGAGCGCGAAACCGACTCCCTCCGCGTCGGACGTCTCGACGACGACGAGACTCGTCGCCGCCTCGTCGGCGAGGGCGGCGCCGGCCGGCGGTGCCGCGATCAGGCCCAGTCCGATCGCGCCAACGACCGCGGCGAGGCACTTCACTTCGAACCTCCCGTGACGATCTCGATCTCGGGCGCTCCCAGTTCGACATTTCCGACCGGAAAGAACTCCGGGTTCTCGCGCGCATACTCGGCGGCGACGGCGTCGAGCGGGTTGTTTACGTTGAAAAGCCTGTACTGGAGCATCTCGCCGACCTTCGCAATCACATCGACGAGGCGCTCCCCGGCGGCCCAGTAGTCCCCGATGCAGAAGTGCGCGGCGATGTTGGGATGGAAGACGGGTGTGATCGGCGTGCAGTACGGCGCCTGGCGCGGGTAGTCGAGCGGCAGCTGGATCCGGACCTCGTGCTCTTCCGCGAGGATGGGTCGATCGCCCTCGCGGCGCAGCCCCGGCACTCGATAGGTCACGACGTACTCCTCAGGCGGGGTCGGGCCGACAGGCTCGACGGTGATCGCTGCATGGCCCGAGTACTCGGCGCGGATCGCCTCCCAGTCCGCGAGCACACGGCGCTGGCGTGGGCTCATGACCGCGCCTCCGGACTTGATCCGGGACGCCCGCGGCGGCGAATCAGCAGTGCGGTGACGAGCAGCATCCCGCCCGCGAATGCCGCCCCGATGGCGAGGACGTTCGCCAGCGGAATGCTGAAGAACGAACTGCCATACGTGTTGACCGCGCCGAAGACCGGATCCTCAGCGATTCGCTCGCTGAGGTCGAACGCGGACCCAGTCCCGGCAAAGAACCAGCGCGTGAACACGAGCGACGCCACGCCCTGCATCGGCGCCGACATCGACGCGACAGTGACCATCGCACCGCCGAGCAGCAGCTGAGGGATAAGTGTCAGCGGGATCAGGCTCGTGGCCTGGTTCTCCGTGGTCGCGGAGGCCGAGATCATCAGCCCCAAGGTCACGGCGACCCAGCCGGCGATCAGCAGGCAGGCAAGCATCCCGCTCGCCGCAATGAGTCCCACGTCGGGGGGCTGGAGCACGAACGCGCATAACGCCATCGCGGTCACCTGCAGCGTCACCAGGCCGCCGAGCACAACCAGCTTTGAGGCCAGGTAGGCCGACGTCCGCACTCCGATCGCGGTCTCGCGCAGAAGTAGCGCGCGCTCGCGTACGATCTCGCGCGACGCGCTGATCGCGCCCAGCCAGACGGCGATCGTCGTCAGAAGGAAGATCTGGTTGCTGGCGTCGAGAGCCCTGTCGACCGAATCTAAGGCGCCGCTCGGGAAGATCAAGGCTGCGAGAAGGCCGAGAATCGGCGCCTGCGCCAACAGCAGCACGAGGTTCTTGCGATCGCGGGTGAATACCCGGGCGTAACGCGACACCAGCGTCGCGAACTCGCGGGGCAGCGCCAGTCGCCGCCGGCGCCGCGGGATCGCCGGGCCTGAGACGGCAGACGCCGCCAACTCAGTCTCGGCGCGCTCCTGGGAACGCCGCGGCTCGGCCTCGAACGTGGTCGCCCAGGTTTCGCTCGGCGTCGCCTCGAGCGTGTCGTATACCTCGGCGAGCTCGGCGACGCCAAAGAACTGCCGCGCCTCGTCGGGGCGGCCAAAAAGCACGCGCGCCCGCCGGGGCCAAGAATTAGGACACGGTCGCAGAAATCAAGGTTGCGAGTCGAATGGGTGACGAGAACGACCGAGCGCTGGCCACTGGCGAGCTGGCGGAACAGGCGCATTGCCTTGCGCTCGAGCCCGGCATCGAGGCCCGTAGTGGGCTCGTCGAGCAGCAGGACCGCGGGCTCGTTAACGAGTTCGGTGGCGACACCGACCCGCTTTCGCTGGCCGCCGGAATTCCCGACGAAGGTCTGCCGTGTTCGCGAGCCCAGGTCCTCAGCGATCGCTCGGGCCGCGTCGGCGATGCGGCGTAGTTCCGCATCGGCGGGCATCCGAAGGGCGGCGGCGAAGTGCAGCGCCTCGCCGACCGAGAGCTCACGGTGGACGATCTCGTCCTGCGGAACGTAGCCGACGTCCTGGCGCCGCACGGCGATCGGCTCCCCGCCCAGCGCAACCACGCCGCCGTCGGGCTCGTCAGTCGCGGCGAGCATCCGCAACAGCGTCGTCTTCCCGGTGCCGCTGGCGCCGATGATGGCCACGAACTCTCCTGGTGCGACCGAGAAGGTGGTGGGGTGGAGGATCGTTTGCCTGCCGATCCGCTTCGCAACGTCGCAGACGTCGAGGCGCAGGCCGACGATCCGGCGCTTAATCAGCGTTCGGCCGTCGAAGACGAGGCGGTATGGCCCGATG